>CAUPMJ010000008.1:0-185245 GCA_963512455.1 uncultured Hylemonella sp.
AGGCGAGCCGAAGTCAGGGCCCCTGCGGGGTACCTTGCGCTGCTCGCATCGAGCGGGGTCGGGCTAAACTCGCTGCGCTCAAACAACGCCCGCCCTGATCCGCCCGCTGCTGCGCTGCTCAGCCCTGCCACACGGCAAAGGGAACCCAACAGCCGGGAACCAACAGCCAGAGCCCCACAAGGACGAGCCATGGCGCGTCCTTGTTGTTTTTGGTTTTGGTCTCCGGTCCCCCATTGCCGTGTGCGGAGGCGAGTAGCGCAGGCCAGGGCGGAAAAAGAAGTGCAGATGTCTGAGCGCAGCGAGTTTCTGCACTTCCCGCACTGGCCGAGCAACGCAGCGTGCCCGGAGCGTAGCGGAGGGACGACGAACCCGGCTCGCCTTTCTTTTGGGTACTTTGCTTTGGCGAAGCAAAGAAAAGTACCTCGCCCGCCGGGGCGAGACCCGACTTGTCTCGTCTGCAAGCCAGATAAACCGGAGACAAACCCTAGGTCACAGCAAGCCCAAGGCTCCCTACACTGGACCGCATCAAATCCAGGAGACACAACCATGCGCAACATCCTCGCCTCGAACCGTCGCCACCTTCTTGCCGCGGCCGCCGGTGCCGCCTTGCTGGCGATGAGCCCGATGGCCCTGGCCCAGGATGCCTGGCCCAACAAGCCGGTGAAGATCGTCGTTCCCTTTGCACCGGGTGGTACCACCGACATCCTGGCGCGTGCCATGGCGCCGGAGCTGACCAAGGCCTTTGGTCAACCCTTCGTGGTGGACAACCGCGGCGGTGCCGGCGGCAATGTCGGCGCGGACATTGTGGCCAAGTCGCCGGCCGACGGCTACACCCTGCTGATGGGCACGGTGGGCACGCACGGCATCAACAAGGCGCTGTATGCCAAGCTGCCCTACGAGCCGCAGAAGGATTTCGCCCCCATCACCCTGGTGGCTGGCGTGCCCAATGTGATGGTGATGAATGCCGACAAGGCCCGGGCGCTGAACATCAACAACGTGGCCGACTTCATCAAGTACGCCCGCGCCAACCCAGGCAAGCTCAACATGGCCTCCAGCGGCAATGGCACCTCCATCCACCTGGCAGGTGAACTGTTCAAGTCCATGACCGGCATCTTCATGACGCACATCCCCTACCGCGGCTCCGGTCCCGCGCTGCTGGACATGGTGGGTGGCAATATGGACGTGATGTTCGACAACCTGCCGTCTTCCATGCCCCACATCAAGTCGGGCAAGCTCAAGGCCTTTGCCGTGACCAGTGGCCAGCGTTCGACGGCGCTGCCGGACATCCCGACGGTGGAGGAGGCCGGCAAGCTCAAGGGCTTCGAGGCCAGCAGCTGGTTTGGCCTGCTGGCGCCGGCCGGTACTCCGCCCGACATCGTCAACCGCATCCAGCAGGAAGTGGCCAAGTCGCTGAACACGCAGGCCATCAAGGAGAAGCTGCAGGCCCAGGGTGCCATTCCCGGTGGCATGTCGCCGCAGGAATTCACCCGCTTCATCGACGCCGAGCACAAGAAGTGGGCAGCGGTCGTGAAAGCTTCAGGCGCGAAAGTAGATTAACCCCCAGGCTCCGCTCCCTACGCTCGCTAATCCACCCCCCTAAAGGGGGCAACGCCAGTGGCCCGGCAAAGCCGGTTCCACGGCGTTCCTGGATGAAGCCGCTTCTGGCGGATGTCTTGGTCTCGGCGTGGCGTGCTTGGGCTAGACACCCCAGACGATCTCGGTGTCCGCTTTCTGGCAGCGGCGCAGCATCTCGATGAAGGGGGTGGCGCGCTGGCGCAGGGAGACGTCCTCGGCTTTCGGGGGCTCTTCACCGCGTGCCACGGCTTCTTCCCTTGCGCTCTTCAACCGCGCTTCCTCTTGCTGGATGGCCGCTTCCAGCGCGGCGAGGGCCGCCGGCATGTCCTGCGGCTGCAGGATGCCCTGCTTCTCGTCGACCGGTTTGCCAATGATCTGCAGCACCCGCCGGCCGTTGGGCTCGAGCATGATGAGGTCGGCGGCGGCGCGGGATTTGAACTTGTAGAGCATGGCGGTTCCAGTGGGATAGCGGTCGATCAGCTCAGCGATTCGATCAGGTCGATGTAGTCCTGCATGGCCTGGTCATTGCTCTTGCCCTTGTGCGCGTTCCAGGCGTCCCACTTGGCGCGGGCCACCATATCGGTGAAGCTGGGGCGCGAGCCAGTGGCGTCGCCTTCGGTGGCCTGCTTGTAGAGGGAATAGATCTTCAGCAGGGTAGCGTTGTCCGGGCGTTCGCTCAGGTCTTTGGAGGCGGCGACGGCGGCTTCGAAACGGGCTTTCAGGTCACTCATGTGAGGCTCCGGGGTTCTCGGTGGAATGGTAAGCGCGCAGCAACTGCCTCAGATGGGCCTGCTGCGCAGGAACCAGATAGGGTAGCAGCAAACCGAGCGCATGCCCGGCGCCGCGCAGCACCGCGGCCTGCAGGCCCTCGGGCTCCAGTGCGTGGCGCGGGTCCAGCGCGTACTCGAAACTCAGCCAGTAGCTCAGCAGCACCACCTGGCGCGTGGCCAGGCCGGCGGCATCCTCGGCCTCGATCTGCAGCGCACCGCTGCCCTGCAGCCGGGCCAGCAGGGTGCCCAGGGCGACGGTCTGGTCGTGCAGCGCCTGCTGGATGCCGGCTTCGAGCCGGCGGTTGCGGCTGAGCAGCAGGTTGAGGTCGCGGTAGAGGAAGCGGTGGTCCCAGATGCGCTCGAACAGGCTGTGCATGAAGAACCAGGCGCCTTCCACGTCGCGCACGTCTCCGGCGGCCGGCAGCAGGCCGGCCAGGGCCTGTTCGTACTGCTCGAACAGGGCGTTGACCAGGCCGTCCTTGGCCGGATAGTGGTAGTAAAGATTGCCCGGGCTGATGCCCAGTTCGCCGGCGATCTGGGTGGTGGAGACGTTGGGCTCGCCGTAGCGGTTGAACAGCGCCAGCGCCGCTTCCTGGATGCGCTGGGCGGTGCGGCGTGGCGCCTTTTTGGCCATCGCCAGCCCTGTCAGCCGGCTTTTTTGCGGGCCGCCGCCTTGCGCGGTGCCGCCTTCTTGGCGGGCGCCGCTTTTTTGGCCGGAGCGCTGCGGGGGGCGCGGGACGACAGCAGTTTCTCCAGCTCGGCCAAGCGCGCGTTCAGCAACTGCACGTCGCGTGCCGAGGGGATGCCCAGGCGCTGCAGGGCACGTGCGACACGGTCCTCGAACAGGCCCTCGAGCTTGTCCCACTGGCCGGTGGCCCGGTCGCCGATCTCGTGTGCCAGGCTGCTGACTTTCTGGCTGGCCTCGGCCAGCTTGCCCTCGGCCGTGGCCTGCGCCTTGCGCTGCATGGTCAGGCCTTCCTGCACCAGGGCGTCGAAGACCTTGCCGCCTTCCTGCTGGGCCTTGGTGAAGGCGCCCAGGCCGGCCAGCCAGATCTGGTGGGCCGAGTCGCGCACCGGGTCGGCGGCGGAGGGCGGGGTGGCACTGCGCGGGGTCGATTTGCTGCTCATGGTGCTTTGCTCCTGGAAGGCCGGTATGAACGGGACTGTACGCCCACTCGGGCCGGCGCGCCAGTGCCCTGGGGGCGGGCTTTTCCGGGGTGCCCATGCGATAAACTCCAACGTTCAATACAGCCTGGGGCCGGCCTGATGGGGCCCGCCGGGCCACAGGGGATTCCATGATTCTTGTCACTGGCGGCGCAGGGTTTATCGGCGCCAACTTTGTGCTGGACTGGCTGGCTCAGACCGACGAGCCGGTGCTCAACCTTGACAAGCTGACCTACGCCGGCAACCTGGAAAACCTGGCTTCGTTGCAGGGCGACAAGCGCCACGTTTTTGTGCAGGGAGACATCGGCGATGGCGCCCTGGTGGCGCGCCTGCTGGCCGAACATCGGCCGCGTGCCGTCATCAACTTCGCAGCCGAGTCGCACGTGGACCGCTCCATCCACGGCCCGGAAGACTTTATCCAGACCAATATCGTCGGCAGCTTCCGTTTGCTCGAGGCCGTGCGCGCTTACTGGGTTGGCCTGGACGAGGCGGGCAAGGCCGCCTTCCGCTTCCTGCACGTTTCCACGGACGAGGTCTACGGTTCACTTGCTCCCGGGGAGCCGGCTTTCACCGAGTTGCACCGTTACGAGCCCAACAGCCCCTACAGCGCCAGCAAGGCTGCCAGCGACCACCTGGTGCGCGCCTACCACCACACCTACGGCCTGCCGGTGCTCACCACCAACTGCAGCAACAACTACGGTCCCTACCACTTTCCCGAAAAGCTCATCCCGCTGATGATCGTCAATGCCCTGGCCGGCAAGCCGCTGCCGGTCTATGGCGACGGCATGCAGATCCGCGACTGGCTCTACGTCAAGGACCACTGCAGCGCTATCCGTCGCGTGCTGGCCGCCGGCCAGCTGGGCGAGGTCTACAACGTGGGCGGCTGGAACGAAAAGCCCAACATCGAGATCGTGCACACCCTGTGCGCCCTGCTGGACGAGCTGCGCCCACGCGCCGACGGCAAGAGCTACCGCGAGCAGATCAGCTACGTGAAGGACCGCCCGGGCCACGACCGGCGCTACGCCATCGATGCGCGCAAGCTGGAGCGGGAGCTGGGCTGGAAGCCGGCTGAGACCTTCGAGACCGGTATCCGCAAAACCGTGGCGTGGTATCTGGATCATCCGGACTGGGTGGCGCACGTGTTGTCCGGCGCCTACCGCGACTGGGTGCAGAAGCAGTACGCCTGATGTCGGGCATGAAAATTCTGTTGCTCGGCAAGAACGGCCAGGTCGGCTGGGAGCTGCAGCGCTCCCTGGCTGTGCTGGGCGAGGTGGTGGCGCTGGACCGGCTGGGGGCCGACGGCCTGTGCGGCGACCTGAGCGATCTGGCGGGGCTGGCGCAGACCGTGCGCAGCGTGCGACCTCACGTCATCGTCAACGCCGGCGCACACACCGCCGTCGACCGGGCCGAGAGCGAGCCTGAACTGGCGCGTACCCTCAATGCGCTGGCGCCCGGGGTATTGGCGCAGGAGGCGCGGCAACTAGGGGCCTGGCTGGTCCACTACAGCACCGACTATGTATTCGACGGCAGCGGCAGCGTACCGTGGAAAGAGGTGGATGCCACGGCTCCCCTGAGCGTCTACGGTCGCACCAAGCTCGAAGGCGAGCAGGCCATCGCCGCCAGCGCTTGCCACCACCTGATTTTTCGCACCAGCTGGGTCTACGGTGCGCACGGCGGCAATTTTGCCCAGACCATGTTGCGACTGGCGGCAGAACGTGATCAGCTGAAGGTGATCAATGACCAGATCGGGGCACCTACGGGGGCCGACCTGCTGGCCGATGTAACGGCCCACGCCATCCGCCATGTGCTGCCGCCCATGCGTCGCAACGATCTGACGCCTTCGGGGATCTACCACCTCGCAGCGGCCGGGGAGACCAGCTGGCATGGTTATGCCCAGTTTGTGCTGGGGCAGGCGCAGAGAGCGGGGGTGGCGCTGAAGGCGGGGCCGGAGCAGGCGCTGGCTATCCCAACCTCGGCCTACGCGACGCCGGCCAAACGGCCGCACAATTCACGCTTGGACACCACATTGTTGCAAAACACCTTCGGCCTGACGCTGCCGCACTGGCAGGTCGGGGTGGCGCGTTTGCTGGCAGAAACCCTCTGAGACATCCCGAGATAGCGACCATGACACAACGCAAAGGTATCATCCTGGCCGGCGGCTCCGGCACCCGGCTGCACCCGGCCACGCTGGCCATCAGCAAGCAACTGCTACCGGTATACGACAAGCCCATGGTCTACTACCCGCTCACTACGCTGATGCTGGCGGGCATGCGCGACATCCTGCTCATCAGCACGCCGCAGGATACGCCGCGCTTCAGCCAGTTGCTGGGCGACGGCAGCCAGTGGGGCCTGAACCTGCAATACGCCGTGCAACCCAGCCCGGACGGGCTGGCGCAGGCCTTCATCATCGGTGAGTCCTTCGTGGGCAACAGCCCGAGCGCGCTGGTGCTGGGCGACAACATCTACTACGGCCACGACTTCCACGGACTGCTGGGCGCGGCGGATGCAAAAACCAATGGCGCCACCGTCTTTGCCTACCATGTGAACGACCCCGAGCGCTATGGCGTGGTGGCCTTCGATGCACACGGCAAGGCCAGCAGCATCGAGGAGAAACCCAAGGTTCCGAAGAGCAACTACGCCGTCACCGGCCTGTACTTCTACGACCAGCAGGTGGTGGACATCGCCAAGGCCGTCAAGCCCAGCGCCCGCGGCGAACTGGAGATCACTACGGTGAACCAGATGTACCTCGAGCGCGGTGAACTGAGCGTGCAGATGATGGGGCGGGGTTATGCCTGGCTCGATACCGGCACCCACGACAGCCTGCTGGAGGCGAGCCAGTTCATCGCCACGCTGGAGCACCGCCAGGGTCTGAAGATCGCCTGCCCGGAAGAGATCGCCTGGCGCCATGGCTGGATCGGCGACGAACAACTCGAAAAGCTGGCGCAGCCGCTGGCCAAGAACGGCTATGGCCAGTACCTGCTGCGCCTGTTGAAGGAAAAACGCCCGGTTTGACCTGGGCGTGCCCACCCATGCAAGCCATTCCCACGGCCATTCCCGACGTTCTGATCATTGAACCCAAGGTGTTCGGTGATGCGCGTGGCTTCTTCTTTGAGAGCTACAACGAACACGCCTTTGCCCAGGCCACGGGCCTGAATGTGAACTTCGTGCAGGACAACCACAGCCGCAGCGCCAAGGGTGTCTTGCGCGGCCTGCACTATCAAATCAAACAGCCGCAGGGCAAGCTGGTGCGTGTGGTGCGCGGCAGCGTCTACGACGTGGCAGTGGATCTGCGCAAGAGTTCGCCGACCTTCGGCCACTGGGTTGGCGCCGAGTTGAGCGAGGACAACCAGCGCCAGATGTGGGTGCCGGCCGGCTTCGCGCATGGCTTTCTGGTTACCAGCGAATCGGCAGATTTTCTGTACAAATCCACCGATTACTATGCGCCCGAGCAGGAGCGCTGCATCGCCTGGGACGATCCGGCCATCGGCATCCGGTGGCCGTTGGAAGGGGCGCCGGTGCTGTCGGGCAAGGACCAGCAGGGCACGCTGCTGGCGCAGGCCGAGGTCTACGCATGAATCCGGTGTTTGCCATCCATCCCGTGATCCTTTGCGGCGGCAGCGGCACGCGCTTGTGGCCGCTGTCGCGCAAGGCCTTTCCCAAGCAGTTCATCCCGCTGCTGGGCGACAAGTCGCTGCTGCAGCTTACGCTGGAGCGCGTGGCACCGCTGGCCCGGGGCCAGACCGAGGCCATCACCTGCGTGGCGGCCGAGGCGCACCGTTTCCTGGTGGCCGACGTGGCGGCCCAGGCCGGCCTGTCCGTGCGCCAGATCCTCGAGCCGCAGGCGAAGAACACCGCCGCCGCCATGGCCCTGGCCGCGCTGGCGGCACCCGCCGATGCCTTGCTGCTGTTCTGTCCGGCCGACCACCACATTCCCGATGCCCAGGCCTTCTGCGCCATGGTGCAGGGTGCGGCCCCGGCGGCGCAGGCCGGCCGGCTGGTGACCTTCGGTGTGCTGCCCAGTTTTCCCAGCACGGCCTACGGCTACATCCAGAAGGGGACCACCGCTGGCGCCGGTTTCGAGGTGGCGCGCTTCGTCGAGAAGCCCGCGCAGGACAAGGCGCTCGAATTCCTAGCCAGCGGCCAGTATCTCTGGAACGCCGGCATTTTTCTCATGTGTGCTGCGGACCTGCTGCAGGCGCTGCAAGTCCATGCGCCCGATATTCTGGATATCTGTCGCCAGGCTATGCGCGCGCCGCAGCGCGACGGCCTGTTCCTCCGCCCCGATGCGCAGGTCTTCGCGGGCTGCCGCAGCCAGTCCATAGACTATGCCGTGATGGAGCGCGCCCGCAACGTCAGCGTCTACCCCTTTGCTGGCGTCTGGAGCGACGTGGGCAGCTGGAATGCCGTGGCGCAACTGGCCGAGCCGGATGATGACGGCAACCGCGCGGGAGGTGAGGTACAGCATGCCCATCATCTGCGCGCCAAAGACACCTACATCCATGCCGGCGGCCAGCGTCCCGTGGTGGCCCTGGGCACCCAGGGCCTGTTGATCATCGATACCCCCGATGCCTTGCTGGTGGCCGATCCGTCCCAGGCCGAGGCTGTCAAGGACGTTGTGGCCAAGCTGGAAAAGCTGGACGCGACCCAGGCCGTGCAGCACCGCCGCGTGGCGCGCCCCTGGGGCTGGTACGACAGCATCGACATGGGCGAGCGCTTCCAGGTCAAGCGCATCATGGTCAAGCCCGGTGCCTCGCTCTCCCTGCAAAAACACCACCACCGCGCCGAGCACTGGGTGGTGGTCAGCGGCACGGCCGAGGTGACCAACGGCGACAAGGTCATGGTGCTGGGGGAGAACCAGAGCACCTACATCCCCATCGGTCAGGTGCATCGCCTGGCCAATCCTGGCAAAGAGCCGTTGGAGATCATCGAGGTGCAGAGCGGCGCGTATCTGGGCGAGGATGACATCGTCCGGTTCGAGGATAATTACGGCCGCACTACGGGCCGATCGTGACCCGATATATCGCGAAATGCTGCATTTTTAGGTTGTTTTGTGTTATGTACGCAGCTGGTAATTCAAGAATAATTAACAGGGGGCAAAGATATGAATGCGGAAAACGCCGACGACGGCGTCCTTAATGCTTTGGTATTTGTGGCCGAGAACCTCAAGCTGCTGATCGCTGTTCCCGTGGTGGCCGGTTTGTTGGCTTTCGGTGTGTCGTATACCTTGCCTCGAAGTTATTCAAGTCAGGCGATTCTGGATTTGACGGCGTCCACGCAGGTTTCGCAGGGATCGCCCGATCGAGGTGGGTGGGGGATGACGGTTCCGTTGGTCCTGGTTTCTCAGATGAGCCCGGGGTATGTGGCGAGCATGATGAACTCATCGCTTGTACTGGACCAAGTGCTTGCCTCCACTCCAGCGGCAGCTGAGGAGGGGTTTCTGATTGGGGAGGCTGGGCGCAAGGCCTTGAGTCGTCAGGTAAAGACGGCTGTAGGCAAAGACGGGTTGTTGCGGGTGGACGTGGTTGCGTCTACGCCTGCGCGTGCACAGGTTCTTGCAAATTCATTGATTGAAGCATGGCTCAGGAGCACCGTGCCAGGAGCGCGTAAGCGTGCTGATCTGGAGAAGTGGCTCAACTACGCACAGGACTCACTAGATGCAGTGCGGCGACTGCGTGAGCTGCTGATTTCCAGCCCGGGCAACGCAGTGAAAGTGGCGGGAGCAAACAGGCTGGTTGCACCTTTTGAGGCTCTCGACGAACTCCAGATGCGTCATACAGTGGAGGTGATGAACTTTACGAGCGCTCTCAATGGCGTGTCGCGCGAGGTGGTCAAGCAGCCCCCCACCTTGGCTACCGAGCCGGTCGCACCCCGCAAGGGACTTATCGCACTGCTTGCCGTGCTGATTGCTGAATTCGGGGTGGTGCTGTGGCTGCTGGTCCGCAAAGTTTGGCATCGCGTCGCTATGAATCCACTGGGCGCGGCCCAACAGGCCCGGCTGCTTCGAGCGCTGAAGCTCCGAGCCTGACCCGGCCGGCCAGTTCATTTGTACTTCGGCAATACCTATTGATCACAACCGCTCGAACTCGAATCGCAATGAATCTGAATCAAGAAAAGATTGCCGTCATCGGCCTGGGTTACGTCGGCCTGCCTCTGGCGGTGGAATTTGGCAAGTATCGCCCGGTCGTGGGCTTTGACATCAATCGCACCCGTATCGAGGAATTGCGCGCCGGCCGTGACGGCACGCTGGAAGTCTCGCCGGACGATCTGGCGCAGGCCCGGGCGTTGAACTTCAGCACCAGTCTCGACGATCTGCGCCAGTGCAAGGTTTTCATCGTGACGGTCCCCACACCGGTGGACCAGGCCAATCGCCCGGATATGACGCCGCTGGTGCGCGCCAGCGAGACGGTGGGCAAGGTGCTGACGCAGGGCTCCATCGTCATCTACGAATCCACCGTCTACCCGGGTGCCACCGAGGAAGTATGTGTCCCGGTGCTCGAAAAGCTCTCGGGACTCCGCTTCAACGAGGGGTTCTACTGCGGCTACAGCCCGGAGCGCATCAATCCCGGCGACAAGGTCAACACCCTGACCAAGATCAGGAAGATCACCAGCGGCAGCACGCCTGAGGTTGCGGAAGCGGTAGATGGTCTCTATCGCAGCATCATCACGGCGGGCACCCACCGGGCCAGCAGCATCAAGGTGGCCGAGGCCGCCAAGGTGATTGAGAACACGCAGCGGGACCTCAATATCGCGCTCATCAACGAGCTGTCGGTGATTTTTGCTCGCCTCGGGATCGACACGCTGGATGTGCTGGAAGCCGCGGGGAGCAAGTGGAACTTTCTGCCGTTTCGCCCGGGCCTGGTCGGCGGGCATTGCATTGGTGTGGACCCGTATTACCTGACGCACAAGGCCGAGGAGGTGGGTTACCACCCGCAGGTCATCCTGGCCGGCCGTCGCATCAACGACAACATGGCGCGCTACGTGGCCCGTAACACCATCAAGCTGATGCTGCAAAACGGTATGGACGTGCCGCGTTGCCGCGTGGGCGTTATGGGCATCACCTTCAAGGAGAACTGCCCCGACATCCGCAACAGCAAGGTGGTGGACATGGTGCGGGAATTCGAGGCCTGGGGCGTGGAGGTCGTTGTGGCCGATGCCTGGGCCAGCGTCGACGAGGTACAGCACGAGTACGGCCTGAAGCTCGGCGTGATCGATGCGGCCCACCCTGTAGATGCGCTGGTGGTCGCGGTGGGGCACAACGAATACCGGCATGCCCAGCTGCAGGACCTGCGCGCCCTGTGCCGCGGCAGCAAGCCCGTGTTATCCGATGTGAAGAGCCTGTACGACCGCCACGCAGCGGCGGCTACCGGCTTCACCGTATTCAGACTGTGAGCCCCTCATGAGCCATACCCCCATCACCCAACGCAAGATCCGTTTCGCCCTGGTTGGCTGCGGCCGGATTTCCAAAAACCATTTCGATTCGATCCGCCAACATGCCGACCATGCAGAACTGGTGGACGTCTGCGATATCGATCCGGGCGCCCTGCAGAAAGCCGTCCAGGCGACTGGCGCAGCGGGGCATACCAGCCTGACGGCGCTGCTGCAGAAGACCACGGCTGACTGCGTCATCCTGACCACGCCCAGTGGCATCCACCCGCAGCAGGCCATCGAGGTGGCGCGCACGGGGCGCCATGTGCTCAGCGAAAAACCCATGGCCACCAAGTGGGAAGACGGCCTGCGCATGGTGCGCGCCTGTGAAGAGGCGGGGGTTCATCTCTTCGTCGTCAAGCAGAACCGCAAGAACGCCACGCTGCAACTGCTCAAGCAGGCCGTGAGCCAGAAGCGCTTCGGCCAGATCTACATGGTCACCCTCAACGTCTTCTGGCAACGCCCCCAGGTGGGCTATTACGACCAGGCCAAGTGGCGCGGCACCTGGGAACTCGACGGCGGCGCCTTCATGAACCAGGCCAGCCACTACGTGGACCTGCTCGAATGGCTGATCGGCCCCATCGATTCCCTGCACGCCTACACCGCTACGCTGGCGCGCGATATCGAAGCTGAAGACACCGGGGTACTGAGTGTCAAGTGGCGCAACGGCGCCCTGGGCTCGCTCAACTGCACCATGCTGACCTATCCCAAGAACCTGGAAGGCTCCATCACCATCCTGGGAGAAAAGGGGACGGTGCGCGTGGGGGGGGTTGCCGTGAACGAAATCCAGGAGTGGCAGTTCGCCGACAGCGATCCCAACGACGAGAAAATCAAGGCAGCCAGCTATGAGACCACCAGCGTCTACGGTTTTGGCCATCCCCTGTATTACCGTAACGTGATCGACGTCCTGCGCGGCGAGGCCGAGCCCGATGTGGACGGCCGCGAAGGCCTGAAATCGCTGGAGGTCCTGATTGCCGCCTACCGGTCTGCTCGCGACGGCGTGCGGGTTGGCCTCCCGTTGGAATTGTAGGAGCCTGCATGTCGTACACCGTTCATCCGAGCGCCATCGTCGACGAAGGCGCGCAGATCGGCGAGGGTTCCCGCGTCTGGCACTGGGTGCACGTCTGCGGTGGCGCCCGCATCGGCAAGGGCTGCTCGCTGGGGCAGAACGTTTTCGTGGGCAATGACGTGGTCATCGGTGACAACGTCAAGGTCCAGAACAATGTGTCCGTCTATGACGCGGTCCGCCTGGAGGACGATGTCTTCTGCGGGCCGAGCATGGTGTTCACCAATGTTTACAACCCCCGTTCCGCCATCGTTCGCAAGAACGAATACCGCCAGACCCTGGTGCGTCGCGGGGCGACCCTGGGCGCCAACTGCACCGTCGTCTGCGGTGTCACCATAGGCGAATACGCCTTCGTGGGGGCGGGGGCGGTGATCAATCGCGATGTGCCGCCCTACGCGCTGATGGTGGGTGTGCCGGCGCGGCGCCAAGGGTGGATGTGTCGCTGCGGCGTGCAGCTCAAGGGGCGCGGCGACATTCGCTGCGAATGCGGCACCACCTACAGGATCGATGACTCTACCTGCGTTGCCCTATGACGAACAAGATTGAATTTTTCGACCTGGGCGACCAGTACCAGCGGCTCAAGACCCAGATAGACGCCGGCATCCAGCGCGTTCTGGACCATGGTCAATACATCCTGGGTCCCGAAGTTGCTGAGTTGGAGGAAAAGCTGGCGGCTTACACCGGAGCCCAACACTGCATCAGCGTGGCCAACGGCACCGATGCGCTCCAAATTGCGCAAATGGCGCTGGGTATCGGTCCCGGGGATGAGGTCATCACCCCTGGTTTCACCTACATCGCTACGGCCGAAACTGTGGCGCTGCTGGGCGCCAAGCCGGTGTATGTGGACATTGATCCGCGAACCTACAACCTGAACCCCGCCTTGCTTGAGGCGGCCATCACCCCGCGCACCAAGGCCATCATTCCCGTGAGCCTGTACGGCCAATGCGCGGATTTTGACGCCATCAATGCGATCGCCGCCAGGCATGGCATTCCCGTGATTGAGGATGCTGCGCAAAGCTTTGGTGCCAGCTACAAGGGCCGCAAGAGTTGTAACCTGACAAGCATCGCCTGCGCCAGCTTTTTTCCCACCAAGCCCTTGGGCTGCTACGGTGACGGCGGCGCCATCTTTACCAACGACGACGAGCTGGCCAAGGTGATGAAGCAGATTGCCCGGCATGGCCAGGATCGTCGCTACCACCACGTTCGGGTGGGGGTCAACAGCCGCCTCGATTCGATCCAGGCCGCCGTGCTCCTGCCCAAGCTGGCCGTGCTGGACGAGGAGATGGCCATGCGCCAGGACGTGGCCCGGCGCTACACCCGTTTGCTCAACGATGCCGGTGTCCAGGCTACGCCCTATATCGAACCACACAATGTCAGCGCCTGGGCCCAATTCACTGTGCGTGTGCCGGGCCGTGACGCGGTCCAGAAAAGACTGTCGGAGGAAGGCATTCCAACGGCAGTGCATTACCCCATCCCGCTCAACAAGCAGCCAGCCGTGGCCGATGCTGCGGCGCGTTTGCCGGTCGGGGATGAAGTTTCCAGTGACGTCCTGAGCCTGCCCATGAGCCCATCTCTCCCGGAGGCTCATCAGGTACGCATCGCATCGACTTTGCAGGCGGCCTGTCGCTGAGCATGCGATGCTGAGGCTCAGACACGTCTTCACGACCACCGGTGCCACGCTCGCTGGCGGCGGCCTGGGCCTGCTGTTCACGCTGCTGGCGGCCAGGCTGCTTGCGCCGTCTGAAAACGGGCATTACGCCCAGTTCGTGCTGATCTTCAACCTCTACTACATCCTCCTCAATTTCGGCCTGGGACCGGCGTCAACGTACTTCATATCGTCCGGCCAGGTGCGCGAACAGCGGGTCGTTTCGGTCAACGTCAAGGCCGTCGGCGCGATCGGGCTGGCTTCGACGGCATGCGTGGCCGCCCTCTGGCTGGGTGACGGGGGGCAGTGGGTCGAGGCGCATTTCAAGATACCCCCGGTCATGCTGTTCGCCGGCATTGCCACCGGCTTCTTCCTCCTTGTGTTCAACCAGGCCCTGGCGATCCTGGTCGGGAAGAAGAGCTTCGACACGGTCAACCTGCTGAACGTGCTGAAGACCGCCCTGCCCTTTCCTGTCGTGGGGCTGGTGCTGCTGGTGATGGCCGGGGAGACCGGCTTCGCCGTGACCACCCTCATTTCTCTGATCGCCGCCAGCCTGCTGGGGGTGAAGCTGGTGGCGCGCAATCTTTCGCATGCCCCCCTTGCCCGCCTCGCAGCGGATGCCGGACTGACCCGGTCCATCTTTCGGTACGGTTTGCTGGCCTATGCGGCTAATGTGATGCACTACATCGCCATGCGGGGTCTGCTCATCATTCTGTCCTACCACTACGCACCGGAATATGTGGGCTTCTTCAGCATTGCGCTGGTGCTGCTGGAAACCCTGCTGGTCATCCCGGGGGTGATCGGCCAACTGATCTTCCCGCACTCCAGCAATCCGGAGTTCGACTACGGACTGACCGACACGATCATGCGGCTGAACGTCTATGTGGGCCTGCTTACGGTGGTTGGCGTGCTCTGGTTGGCCCCATGGGGTATCGGGTGGATACTCGGCGCGAAGTACGAGCCGGTTGCGACTGCGCTGATGCACCTGACCCCGTCCATTGTGTTGCTCGCGGTCCCGCGCATTTTGAGCTCAGTGCTGTCCGGTCGAGGGCACCCAGAATATCCACTGTTTGCTGCCGTTATATCGCTTGTTGGGGGCGGTTTTCTTGCGCTTTGGAGCGTACCTGCCCACGGCCCTGCGGGCGCGGCATGGGTTACCAACTTCGTCTCTGGAGTGACGGCGGGTGTAACCGTATTCGGCTACGCCCGTGTGCGAGGCGTAGGGTTTGTTGATGTGTTTTCCCCCCGATGGGCTGATTTTGAATTGGTAGGACGAGCGTTCCAACGGCTTGTACATCGAGGGTAATAAGACGACTGAGCGGGCTGCTTGATATGTCATGTGCCATGGAAACTCAGCGCTGACAAATTCGAAGCCTACGAGGTACGAGTCGCTGAAGCACGGGGCGACTCCAAGATGGCGACTGGTATAAGTCTTTGGCAAGACCCTGTTGAATGACGGAAAAAAAATTCTAGATTGGAGGGGAAATATGGAAATTAATTTTATTAAAGACGATGAAATATCGGCATGTAATGAGTTCCACAACCAAGCATACGGTGCCAGAAGAACAGAAAAACAATGGCGCTGGCTTTTCGATCAGTCCGGCGAAGGGGTAAGACCATTTGTCGTTGCCAAGGATGGTGGTCGGATAGTGGGCACCCAGGCCCTGATCCCGATAACCATGGTTGGTCCGGATGGCGACATTTACACCGCAAAGTCGGAGGAAACGCTAATTGATCCATCAATGCGCGGGCGCGGTGTATTCCAAAAAATGTACGACCTACTTTTCAAATACACGAGCGAGCATGGAATAAAAGCAATATGGGGCTTTACTCCAGCGTACAAGCCATTCATGTCTGTCGGTTTTAACGTGCCAGGATCTACCGCGCAGTTGCTGCTTCCATTTTCCAGCCAAGCTGTAAGCGCATATGGGGACCACTTGGGCGGGGGGGTGAGGCGAATAGGCTTGACGGTTGCGACGGGCTCCATTGCTGCCTATTCGGCAGTTCGTCTGGCACTTTCAAGAAGAACGGATGCCCTACAACTTAAAGTGTTGGACGCGGCTCCTCTAGAGGGGGATTCCTTATGCCGAGCGTTTGTTGCGAGTTGGGGTGGGGTAACTATTCTCCGCGATGCCAAATATTTGGAATGGCGTTATTTTCGTAATCCCTTTGTTCGCGCCACACTAATTGGTGCGTACCGGGAAAACCAGCTTCTGGGTTGGATGGCGTATGCAATGGACGAGAATTCCGTTGGATATATTGTTGATGCCATTGTTCCCAAACATGAATATGCGCTGGACGCCCTGACTGCTCTAATGGCAGGCTCGGCGCGCGCGTTGCGCGCTGCAGGCGCGGTTGCTGTTCGTAGTTGGAGTGTCAACGCTCATCCGTTTGATCTTCTTTTTGCGGCGACGGCAAAAAAACTAGGGTTTATCAGCGTTAAGCGTGGCGAGCCGATAGTGCTGCTATTTGATGCAGATCTTGATGCTTCGCAGCCTCTATGTGATTGGAGTGCCTGGTATGTTACGAGAGCCTATACCCAGGGGACTTCAGGATGATGACCCCTTCCCAGCTCAAGTACCTTGAATGCTCGCTTCGAGATCATGTCAAACGTTATTTTGAACTTGACGCGGTAGAAGCTTTCGACGCGTTATCCATTCGCTGGTTGTCGATGGAAGAGGCTAAGACACAGCGAGGTAGGATGTTGGTGATTCCGGTAGATGTTCCTGCTGACGGTAAGCCAACGAGTCCGTGGCGTGTTCCTTTTCTTGGGACTGAGCTTACTCTCTGGAACCCAATTGATCCTCCCTCTGAGGATTGGGCGGTGCGCCAGCCACATGGCCGACCGCTATGGCATATCCATCCATCTGGCACGGTGATGCCCGCATGGAACCTAGCGCCTACTTTATTTGGCTTGCTTTCTCTGGAGGAGGAAATCTCTTTAGAGGATCGTGACCGACATGGGCGTTTTACCGGGAGCATGAGCCATCGATCGAGTGGCGCTTTATTGGAGGCGCCTATATTTAATGATTCGGTCGCCGCGCTCGTCGAACTGGCAATAAATATTAGAAATAATCGCCCCGCTACTGACGAGCTAACTTCGAGTGTTGCATTACCGCCAGTGATTGTCCTCTCGCATGATTTAGATCAGCTGCGAGGAAATGATCTATGGACTCAAACCGTCCGTCTTGTGCGGATGTCGCGTCCTATGCTCAAGCTCAGGCCGCCAAATATGAAATACCTTTGGTATTTCTTCTACAACTTAGTTTTCCCGCGGAAGTTTTATTTTGAAAATATCGTCGGCATGATAGAGGTCGAGCGAATGCTGGGTTTCCGCTCCACGCAATATTTTCTTAATGGCTCGGGAGGGCGCTTTGGCGCGCGCAGCGGATCCAAGATGATTCCAGAGGTGGCTGCACGAATACCGGCTAATTGGAGTGCCGGAATTCATTACAACTATGACACGTACCTTGAAGAATCTGCATTTAAGTCACAGGTTGACGAACTGAAAAGACTGGCAAATCGGCAGATTGTGACTGGACGCGCGCACTATCTTCGTTTTGATCCGGCGAAATCATGGCGATTTCTTTCGCAGATGGGAATAAAGGTTGATGAGTCCTTAGGGTATCCGGATCGCATAGGGTATCGCGCGGGAATTGCCGGTGTCTTTCGCCCGTACGACCCGCAAGAGGCGTCGATGCTCTCTTTGTTGGAAATGCCATTGGTGATCATGGAAAGTACTTTGGTAAATCAATATCCAGATGATCCGGTTGGGGCCGTTGAGCGTCTTCTCTCTCATCTTCAAAAGGTCGGGGGTGCTATTTCTGTGCTATTCCACCCGGGTTCATTTTGTAATCCCGAAGAGCCTGTTTATGCGGGGCTTTATTTCAAGATTTTGAAGATGGCGAGAAATTTAGGTGCCGCATCGTTAAATGCTGACGAGTTGAAGTGACAATTCGATTGGCCGAAGTTAGCTCTTTCGCTGCTGAGTTAAGGGCATAAATTCCGTGGAGGGCGAGTGTATAAGATTGACGCTTTGGTGTTTGATGTGGCCGTATTTGTTTTCGCGCTGGGGGCGGTATTTACTCTATGGGCGGAGTACCGAAGGGTGGGGGGGATTACCCTTCTCACTCTGCTAACGGCGGGAAACTTCTTCTATGGCATGCTTACACCCGCCATTGCCTACTATGCGCCCGGTGCTGCCGTGGTATTCCAAACCTACGTTACGGAGGCCGGTTTGGTTATCGACGACACGGGTCTTGTCCGGGTCATGCTCGCCGCTACCCTGTTTCAGCTGGCCTGCCTGATCGTTGCGTTGAGCGGGCCGAAGAGGGCTGACATCCCGAATTTCAATACGAAGATGGGTGCCGAGTTTGGCGCCGCGGCAATATGGGTGGGCTGGCTCTTGCTGGCATTGGGGATGGCCGGTGCGGTCTGGCTGGGGCTGGTTTATAACGGGCAAGTCCTGGGACTGTATGAAATATCGTACGCCGAAAGAAGCCCTCTGTTTCGCGAGCACAGCACACAGGCCTTCCTCCTTCTCCTGGGCATGTACGGTGCTTCGCAGCTGGTGGCCGCCTATCTGATGGCTGGCCGTGTGAAGGCGGCGGCATTTGTGCTCCTGCTGGTGACGCTGCACGGCGTCGGGATCAAATCCAAGTTCCCGATCTTCTGGGTCTTTCTCGTGTTTGCCGTTGTCGCCCTCGGTGAGAAGGTCAGGATCTCCCGGTTGCTCCTGCCCGCGGGCATCGCGGTGACTGCACTTCTCACCATGAGCGTATTACGTGGGGTCAGTGACTTGTCAGAGCTGCCTGAATATATGGGGCGGTACCAAGATGAAATGGGCGGCATTGCCGCCCGATTCTGGGAGAACGACATACCAGGGCCGGCGAGCATCACCTACTTCGTGATCAACGACCCGACCGCCGAGCACACGGTGGCGCCTCTGCTCGAAATCCCCAAGCTTCTGATTCCCAGGTTCATCTACGACCGGGGGCCGGTGGTATCCGATCTCTGGGCGGCCAAGATGATGGGTACTAGGTATGAACCCGGGCTGGGCTTCGGGTGGTCGCTATTGTGCGATGGGTATCTGGTTGCGGCCTGGCTCGGTGTGGTGCTGGTGGGTTATGGCGTTGCGCGACTGGCCCGCTATATCGCCGATCTTAAGTTGGTTGGCGCGGTGGGGCGCCTTCCGCTTTATTCCATCATCGCGTACACGTCCAGTCCGCTGTTCTTGTATGGCGTGCGCGAGTCGACGGCAGGTCTGGTCAAGGCTGTGCTCATCATGGGCGTCCTGCTCTGGTTGCCGGTCCTGTTAGTGGGCATGGGGCGGCGCCTGCTAGCCGCACCTGAGGGCGCTTGACATGAAGCGGCTGTTGTCGATCGGAGAGGTCTGCGCGATGCCCGCGTGTGAATACCCGCATCGGCAAAACACAGGGCTTGTGGTGCGGGAGTTGCTGCATGTTTAGTGGGGTCGCCGCCGGTTTTCTTGTCCTGGCTCTAGTGACGCTGGTGGCTGAATACCGGCGCGCGCGCCCGGTGACGCTGCTTTCGGTGCTGACGCTCGGCAACATGGCCTACGGTGCCCTGACGCCTGCGATCTACCATTTTTCCCCGGAGAGTGCCTCGATATTCGGCAAATATGTCCAGGACGCCGGCGTGTCGATCGATGATGCCGGGCTGCTGCGCGTCATGTTGGCCGCAGTTATCTTCCAGGCGGTATGCTGCCTCGTCGCTCTACGCGGGCGGGCCGGGCGGGCCGGGCGGGACGCTGGGCCCACTGGACTTGTCGATCCAGAGGTGATCAATTGCTCCATCACCGTGGGGTGGGCGCTCATGGCCGTGGGGGCACTTGGTGTTGTCTGGATGGGGATGGTTTATAGCGGCAGCCCCATCGGGCTTTATGGGATCGCCTACGCGGATAGGAGCGGTTTGTCCCGCCAGAACAGCATGCCTGCGTTCATGTTGCTCCTGGGGGTCATGGGGGCATCCCAGCTGATCGTGGCGTATTTGCTGACCGGCCGGACGAAGATGTCCATACTGGTTCTTCTGCTTGTCGCGCTGCATGGGCTGGGCATGAAATCCAAGTTCCCGGTCTTCATGGTCCTGCTGGTGTTCCTGGCGGTGGCGATCGGGATGCGGAAGAACGTGGTGCGCCTGCTGCTTCCCATTGTCGCGGCCGGCGTGCTGCTCATGACCATGAGTGTCTTGCGGGATGTCGACAAGATGTCCGAGATTCCGGGCTATGTGAGCGCGAATCGGGAAGCCTTGAAGGCGAAGCTGCCTGCACCATGGCAGAACGATGTTCCGGGGCCGGCAAGCATCACCTATTTTGTGATGAACAGCGAGGTGCCCGCGTTCTCGTCGGAGCCTGCGGCGGAGGTGCTCAAATTGCTGGTACCGAGGTTTGTCCGGGAGCGAGGGGACACGCTGGCGGACCAATGGGCGCAGAAGATGCTGGGATCTTCGTACCAGCCCGGGATGGGGTTCGGTTGGTCACCCTTGTGCGAGGGGTATCTGTTGGCAAGCTGGCTCGGGATTGTGATCGTTGCGTTTTTGCTGGCCGTGGCGGCTCGTTGGATCGACGGGCTGCGCGACAGGACGCAGGGCCAGTTTAGGGAGCTGTCGATGATCGTGGCCTATTCCTGTGTGCCGCTGCTTTTCCTGTCGAACCGGGAGTCCACGGGGGCGCTGGTCAAACAACTGGTGTTTGCGGGGGTGTTTGTCTGGTTGCCAACCTGGCTGCTGTTGGCAAGGAAGGGGCGGTCGAGGCATGGTGGTGCATCAGATGTCAACGTATAGAAGTGCATTGGTCACCGGCGCGTCCGGTTTTGTGGGGCGGCATTTTCTCCAGCGTGTCCAGGCGGAGTTGCCGGCGCTTGTCTTGTACGTGGCGGGGCGCTCCGCTGCAAGCAGCGGTCTGCCCGGGCAGGCCAAGCCGGTCAACCTGGATCTGACGCGGGAGATCGAATTCGAGGGGACGCCCGAGGTCGTCTTCCACATCGCTGGCGAGAAGCGCGACGAACGGCAGATGTGGGAGGTCAATCTCGAGGGAACGCGCCGGCTGCTGGCGTGGTCTGCGGCGCATGGCGTCAAACGGTTTGTGTATCTCAGCAGCGTGGGCGTCTATGGCGCGCGCAAGAACGCCGGGGTGGTTGAGGCAGGAGCGCCCAAGCATCCCCGAAACATCTACGAATCCAGCAAAAGCGCTGCCGAAGACCTGGTGCGCCAAAAATGCGGCGAATATGGGATGGAGTACGTGATCCTGCAGCCCAGCAATGTGATCGGCTGGGTCGATGGCACGGCCTATCCCCTGTTGGGTCTGATGAAGATGATCAAGCGGGGCTGGTTCACCTACTTCGGTAGCCGGGACACCTGTTTCAACTACGTCGCGGTCGAGGACGTGGCGTCCGCATTGGCGGCTGCAGCAGCGGCCGGCGCAGTCAATCGGTCTTTCATCATCAATTCACCCGTTTCCATGCGGCAGTTCGTGGGCTGGATTGCGCAGGAGCTGGGCGTGGCGCTCCCGGCGCGACGCCTGCCAGCACTGGTCGGGCGCGCTGCCGCGGTTTTTGCGGACGCTTTGGGCGGCATGACCGGCAGGTCCATTCCATTTGGCCGGGAGCGATTTTCCGAGCTGACCAACACCACGTGTTATGACGGTTCACCCGCCTGCGACGCGCTGGGGAACGTCTATCTCATAGGGATCGAGTCGGCAGTGCGCCAGCTCGTGCAGCGATACAGAAAAGAGGGGTTGTTTTAATGCGCATCTTGTTTGTCGCGGACGCGGCGAGTATCCACACGCAGAGATGGCTGGAGTATTTCCGCAACCGCGGTGATGAAGTCCACGTGGCCAGCTTCCGTCCTTGCGATATTCCGGGAGTAAAGCTCCATCTGTTGCCAACATTTGGGATGGGCAAGGTGGGCTATTTCTATGCCGTCAGGGCTTTGCCGAAGATTTATAACAAGTTGAAGCCGGATTTGGTCCACGCCCATCATCTGACTAGCTACGGTTTTCTCGCCGCACTTGCTGGATTACACCCTTTGATCGTTACTGCTTGGGGCTCGGACGCCTTGATCGCGCCGCGTCGATCAAGGCTAATGCGTTTTTTTGCCAGTTTCGCGGTCAGGCATGCTGACGTTGTGACGACATTGGCGGAGCATATGAATCCGGCCGTGGCCGAACTGGGCGTGCCACTGGAAAAGATAGCTGCCACGCCATTTGGTGTGGATACCGATTTTTTTCGGCCGGTGACTCTCAACGATAGAGAAGTTAGGCCGGTGAGATTGATCTGCACGCGGCTTTTTGACGAAGTCTATGACGTTGGAACATTGGTTCGCGCTCTAGCCAAAGTCTTTGCTAAAGGACGTCAATTGGAGGTGGATCTGGTAGGCGATGGCCCGTTGCGACCTCAATTGACGGATCTGGTCCGTCAATTGAAGTTGGAGCCCCGTATAAAATTTCATGGATTTGTCGGGCGCGAGGCGCTGGCAGGACTGCTGGCTGGGGCGGACATCTTTGTCACCCCCGCATTGTCGGATGGGAATAACGTGTCACTCAATGAAGCCATGGCATGCGGCTGTTTTCCGATTGCCACGGATATTCCGGCTAACGCGCAGTGGGTCACGCATGACAGGAACGGCTATCTGTATCCGCCCGGCGATGTTGATCGTCTTGCTCAAGCGATTGAAGCGGCGCTAGACAACAGCGCGTTGAGAAGCGCGGCCCGTGTGGAAAACCGGCAGATCGCTGAGACCCGGGTCGACTGGCGGATTTGTGCAAGGCGAATGGAAGATTTATATCAGGGGCTCATCGAAAGACGAGGTTGAACATGAATGACGGGATTGTCATCGTCGGCGCCGGCGCACATGCCCGCAAGCTCTGGCTTTATGCTAGGCTAATAGGTTTGCGTGTGCGCGCATTCGTTGACGAAAACCCTGCGGCGGTTTCGCCCTCGGCGGAGATCCCCTGCGTTCATCCCGACCAGCTTGCCGAACTTGCGGCCGGTCAACCTTTCATTGTGGCTATCGGGAGTCCGGTGGCGCGAAAGAGGTTTCAGGAGAAATTCCTGTCCCGCGGGTGGGTGCCCATGGTCCTGGTTCATCCGTCGGCCTATGTGGCCGAGGATGCGCGGGTCGGGGCCGGGTCGGTGATTTGTGCTCAGGCGGTCGTGGAGACGGGGGCTGTTGTCGGCGCCGGCTGTATCGTCGATATCGGCGTATCGGTGGACCATGACTGCTTTGTCGGGGACTATTGCCACTTGACGGCGGGCAGTGCGCTACCGCCCTACACGCGCGTGCTTCATTGAGGGCTGGCGCCGCCGCGGTGAACGTGGAGCGGCTGGCAAGGGATATCGGGATCAATTTTATATATTAGCCGGGTAAATCGAATGTGCGGAATATTTGGAGTCGTTTCATCCTCGCCGGTGATCGAGAGGGAGCTGAATGTGCTGGTAAAGCATTCCCTGCAGCGGGGAAGGGACTCCAGCGGGCTGGTGACATACGTCGACGATGCCTATCACGTCTACCGTGCCGACTACCCGATCACACGGCTGCTCAAGGAGGTTCGCCCCTACTCCAGCCACGTTGTGCTGGGGCATAGCCGGCTGATCACCAATGGCCTGTCGGACAACCAGCCCGTTGTGCGCGACGATGTGTGCGTGCTCCACAACGGCATCGTCGTGAATGACGATGCGATCTGGCCGCAGATAGGGAAGACCCGCGCCCAGCAGATCGATACCGAGGTGATCGCGGGCATCGCCGCGGCGCATATTGAAGGCGGGGGGGCGCTTGAGCAGTTGCCGTCGAAGATCCTGGGGTTGTGCCGTGGCGTGGTGGCCTGCGCCCTGATGTTGCCCAGGCTGGGCAAGCTGTGCCTGTTCTCGAACAACGGCAGTCTGTATGTCGGAAAAAAGGGGCAGACGACGTTTTTCGCTTCGGAGATGTACCCGCTGACCGTCCTCGGCTGCGGAGAAATCAGTCAGGTCAGGGAGGGCGTATTTGTCGATCTTCCAATTTCAGAAGCTGCCCTGGACATCTCGGATCGAGAGGAGCGGACGACCAACCTGATCCCGGCATTGTCATTGTCGGGGGCCGAAGAGAAGTTGCTGGAATACCGGACACATAGTCTGAGGCGCTGCACCAAATGCCTGCTGACCGAGACCATGCCCTACATCAGCTTCGATTCCGAGGGGGTTTGCAACTATTGCCGGAACTACAAGCCGCGCAACAAGCCGCGGCCAAAGGAAGAGTTGTTCAAGCTGGTCGAGCCGTACCGCAGAAAAACCGGGGACGACTGCATCGTTCCGTTTTCCGGCGGCCGGGACAGCTGCTATGGCCTGCACTTGATCGTCAAGGAACTCAAGATGAAGCCGATCACCTACACCTATGACTGGGGCATGGTGACGGACCTCGGACGCCGCAATATCAGCCGGATGTGTGCCGAGCTCGGCGTCGAGAACATCATCGTCGCGGATGACATCGCCAGGAAGCGGGACCACATTGCCAAGAACCTGCGGGCCTGGCTCAAGTCGCCGCATCTTGGCATGATCAGCATCCTGACGGCTGGTGACAAGCATTTCTTCAGGCATATCGAGACCATCAAGGCCCAGACCGGAATCAGCCTGAACCTGTGGGGAATCAACCCTCTCGAGGTGACGCACTTCAAGGCGGGTTTCCTGGGTGTGCCGCCCGATTTCGAGGAAAAGCGCGTCTATTCGCATGGCGCGATGAAGCAGTTGCGCTACCAGTACCTGCGGCTCAAGGCCATGCTGGCGAGCCCGGGTTATTTCAACAGCTCGCTGTGGGACACGCTGTCCGGTGAGTACTACCGCAGCTTTACCAAGAAGACCGACTATTACCACGTCTTCGACTATTGGCGCTGGGACGAAAAGCAGATCGACGACACGCTGGCCGAGTACGACTGGGAAAAGGCGCCCGATACCAGGACCACGTGGCGTATCGGCGACGGCACCGCGGCTTTCTACAACTACGTCTACTACACGGTTGCGGGTTTCACTGAGCACGACACATTCCGCAGCAACCAGATCCGCGAGGGCGATCTGACGCGTACCGAGGCGCTCGCGATGGTGGAGGAGGAGAACTCACCGAGGTATCCCAACATCAAGTGGTATCTGGACGCGGTCGGGGTGGATTTCGAGGAAGCCATCAAGGTCGTGAACGCCATCCCGAAAATGTATTGAGACCAGTCATGAAGCCCTGTGTCTGGTGCTGTTCCGATCGGTTCGCGCCGCCGCCATCATGCTGTTCGCAATTTCTGAGCCTTATGTACAACAACATCCTGCAACGTGATCGCGCCAACAGGAGCGTGGCATGAAAATCTGGTACGTCGCGGCGTATGACCAGCCCAGGGGCCAGTCGCCCCGAACCTACGATTTTTCGGTGGAGCTGGTGCGTCGTGGTCACGAAGTCACGATGTTCACCAATGGGTATTGCCATTTCACCCACAAGGAGCGCCTGCGCAATGACGAGTTGTGGCGCGTCGAGATGGTGGATGGTATCCGGGTGGTCTGGCTCAAGACGCGTCCCTACGTGGGCAACGGCCTGGGCCGCGGGCTGAACATGCTGGACAACGTGCGGCGCGTGCTCCAGTCGTCCAGGGCGCTGGGCGATCGCCCGGATCTGGTCCTGGGGCCTTCGGTTCCATTGCTCACGGGGTGGGCGGCCGCCCGCCTTGCCGACCGGTACCGCGTGCCTTTCATTTTTGAGGTGCGCGATGTATGGCCTGATGCGCTTGTCGATATCGGTGGACTGAAAAAGAACAGCCTCATGTACCGCCTGTTTCGCCACGTGGAGAAGCTGATGTACCGCAAGGCGGCGCGCATTTCCTCGACCTTGCCCAATCTGGCGGACCACGTCGCCGGCAGCGGCAGCGATCCTGCCAAGATAGTCTGCATTCCGAACGGCGTGGACCTTGCACCGTACAACAAGACGGGGTCCTATGACGGCGGGGCGGGGCGCCAGCTGGTGGTCATGTACGTCGGGGGCTTCGGCCTTGACCATGACGTACCCACCATCATCCGTGCTGCAAAGATCCTGCAGGACGAGGGGGACCAGCGTTTCCGGTTCATCGTGATCGGAGGTGGGGTGCGCAAGGCTCAGTGCGAAGAGGAAGCGCGGTCTTACCAGTTGCGCAATCTCGAATTGCGCAATCCCGTTCCCAAGACCAGCCTGCCGGAGGTGCAGCGCGACGCCGACATCTTGGTGGCGGCGATCACCGACTCCAAGTCGTACCGGTTTGGCCTGAACCTGAACAAGCTTTGCTCCTATTTCGCCTCGGCGCGTCCGGTGCTGTTCTCCGGCAACCCGCCCAACGACCCGGTCGCGGAGTCGGGTGGGGGGATTAGCGTCAAGGCCGAAGATCCGCAAGCCATGGTGGTAGGGCTTCGGGCGCTTGCGCAAAAAGAACCGGCCGAACGGATCCGCATGGGAGAGTCCGGTCGTCGTTATGCCCAAACCACCTTGAGCATGGAAGTGTTGGGGGATCGGATGGAAAAAATGCTGGCTTCGGCAATCGCGGAGTTCCCAAGGCGCGCCTGACGGCGCTGCCACGTGTCAATACAGTCTGGAGGAAAGATATGGAACAGGGTCAACTAGAAGAGCGCAAGCTCAAGGAAATCGAGCACTCACGCAAGCGCCGTGAGGTGCTGCAGGGCTTCGAGCGGATTGCCGATACCCATGCCGCTGCGCAAGTCGAGAATCTTGACGAGCTGATCAAGGACAAGGAGAAGTTCGACTATCATTTCTCGAACATGAAGTACTACGCTGTCACAGTGACGAGCGAGGACTACAAGCACAAGTGGCTGGACCAGCGCTGCGCGCCCGGCAAAAAGATCCTGGACTTTGCCTGCGGCAATGGCGAGAACGGCGTGTACGCGGCCACCGCAGGCGCCGACTGCACCGGTATTGATATCTCGCCGGAGGGCGTGGCCAATTCCAACAAGAATGCCGAGAAGTTCGGCGTCGCCGACCACTGCCGGTTCGTCACCATGGACGGTGAGAACATGACCTTCGCGGACAACACCTTCGACCTGGGGGTGGAATACGGCGCGCTGCATCACGTCGAGTTGGACAAGGCCCTGTCCGAGCTCGCGCGCGTGCTCAAGCCCGATGGCGAGATGATCTGCGTCGAGGCGCTGCGCCACAACCCGCTGATCCACTGGTATCGCAGGCGCACGCCCCACCTGCGCACCGAGTGGGAAGTCGATCACATTCTGGGTGTCGAGAGCCTTGACATCATGCGCAAATACTTTGGCAAGGTGGAGGTTCGTTTCTTCCACCTGACCGCGCTGGCACTGGTGCCCCTGCGCAAGACCTTCGTGTTCCGATTCCTGCTGCCGGTGTTCAACCTGATCGATCGCGTGCTGCTGTCGACGCAGTTTGTCGGCAAGTACGGCTGGATCATGGTTGTCGAGCTGGGCCAGCCCAAGAAATGATCTACCGCTTTTTCAAGCGCCTGACGGATATCGTGGTCTCGCTGACCGCGATAGCCGTCTTTGGCCCACTCCTGCTCGTCCTGGCGGCCCTGATCAAGCTGGATTCGCCGGGGCCCGTGTTCTATCGCGGTGAACGGGCCGGCAGGGCGGGGACGACGTTTCGCATTCTCAAGTTCCGTTCGATGGTCGTCGACGCGGAGCGCAAGGGGGGCTTCTCGACGGCGATTGACGACCCCCGGCTGACGGCCATCGGGCGTTTCCTGCGTAAGTACAAGCTGGACGAGCTGCCCCAGTTCTTCAATGTGCTGTTTGGCGACATGTCGCTGGTCGGGCCGCGGCCCCAGGTTTTGTTCTACACCAGCCGGTACACGGCTGATGAACAACTGATTCTGACCGCCAAACCCGGGATCACGGATCTGGCCTCGCTGTATTTCGTCGACATGGATGCGGTTCTGGGCAGTGGCGATGTGGATGCCCGGTATCTGTCAGAGGTAGAGCCTATAAAGAACAAGTTGCGTATCCGTTATGTACGTGAGCAGTCCTATTTGCTGGACCTCCGGATACTGGTGGAGACGGCCTGCAAGTTGATCGGGTTCGAGAACGTGACCGGTCTGAACGTCTCACCCAAGGAGTCTGGGGCTAATGGATAGGGGGCGGACGGTCTCCAGGATCTGTTTCGGGTGCGAGCCATTGGGCGGAACGGATTGGGGAAGAGTTGATGTCTCGGACATTGCCAGTGCAATTACGCGCGCGCTGGATTTGGGCGTCAATTTTTTTGATACGGCCGATGTCTATGGACTGGGGCTTTCCGAAGAGCGACTGTCGGAGATCCTGGGTGATAAACGACATGATGTCGTGATTGCTACCAAGGGGGGCATGTCATGGGCTGATGCGCCGCCAGGAGGACGGGCAGTTATCAAGAGGGACAGTTCCCCCAAATATCTGAGGAGTGCGGTGGAGGCCAGCTTGCGGCGGTTGCGGATTGACAGTATTCCTATCTATTTCATCCATTGGCCCGATCCCAACATTGAGATCGCCGCGACCTTTGAATGCCTTGCCAGGCTGCGTGACGAGGGAAAAATAGGGCAGATTGGATGCTCGAATTTCAGCGCCGCACAGGTTCGAGCGGCGTGCGATGTGGCCGAGGTTTCCTATGTACAACTGCCACTCAACTTGTTGGATGGGGGGCTGGTCCCCGATATGGACGAGTTGGTGCGAGAAAAAAGCATCGGCGTGGTGGCATACAACGTGCTGGCAAACGGGCTATTGACAGGAAAGTACGATGCCAGCTCACGGTTCCCGGAGAATGACAGAAGGTCGCGGCTACCTCGCTTTCAAGGCGACGCATTCAAGCTTGCATTGCGACAGGTTGCGGACATATCCCTCGCGGCCGCCGCCGAGAATCTCACCTGTGCTCAGTACGCCATAACCAAGGTGTTGGAGCGGGCCGGGGTCGTATCGGTGATCCTTGGCATTAAAAATCGCCAACAGATTGAGGAAAACTGCTGGATTCTGTCCAGGCCCTAGGTGCCGGCAGTGACAAGGCCTGTTTCTGGCAGACTGTGATGAAGGATAAGAATGAAATTGAATACTGAAGAGTTTTCATTAAATCGACTCGCGGACCCTGTGGCGTTCCATGAGCGACTGACTTTGGGTGACACGAAGCCTGAGCTGCTGCAGAATTATTTGAAGTCGATGCTTCGAATTCGGCTGGCCGAGCGGCAACTCGCGACCGCTCGAAGGGATGGGCAGATTGGCGGACCCGTGCATCTGGGCGTCGGTCAGGAAGCCGTGGCGGCGGGGGTTTCCACGCATCTGCGGAAGGCGGACCGGGTATTTGGCGCTCATCGTTCGCACTCGCACCTCTTGGCGCTGGGTTCTAGCGTCAGAGGTTTGTTTGCGGAGGTGCTGGGCAAGGACACCGGGCATTCTCGGGGGATGGGGGGGTCCATGCACCTCTGGGACCAGCCAAACGGCTTTTACGGCTCTGTGCCCATCGTCGCAGGAACCGTCCCATTGGCCGTGGGCGCCGGCTTGGCTGCCAAGCTGCAGCAAAGCGGAGACGTCGCCATTGCCTACCTGGGGGATGGGGCTGTCGAGGAGGGAGTGGTCCACGAATCACTGAACCTGGCGCGGATCCAGAATGTGCCGGTAATTTTTGTGGTGGAGAACAATTTATTTGCCAGCCACATGCACATCTCTACAAGGCAGCCTAGTGATTCAACGGCGCGATTCGCTGCGGCCAATGGCATCCCATATCGTGTCATCGATGGCAATGATGTCATCGCTGTGGCAGAGGCTGCGCATCAGTTCGTTGATGCCGCGCGTGCGGGCGGGGGGCCTGGCTTTATCGAGGCGGTGACTTTTCGCTGGTATGGCCATGTGGACTGGCGTGAGGACATCGATGTAGGGGTGCATCGCTCAGTGGAGGAGCTGAGCAACTGGCGTCAACGAGATCCAATTCGGCGGCTGAAGGATGCGATGTTGGCGGCCGGAGTCTGGTCTGAAGAAGATGACCAAAAAATGGAGAAGGCCCTTCAAGAGGAAATCGATGCTGCATGGGCCCAGGCCTTGCAGGATCCCTATCCAACTGCAGACGCTCTGTTGGATCGCGTCTATGCAAAAGGAGAGCGGGGATGAGCAGAGATAGGACCACTTACAACTATGGCACGGCCATCCTGTCGGCGTTTGAATATCTGCTGGCCCGGTATCCCGAAGTCTTCGTGATCGGGCAGGGCTTGTGGAGCCCATGGTATGTCGGCAATTCGATGACCGACCTGGACAAGAAGTTTGGTGTCCATCGGATCATCGATACACCGGTATCCGAATCGGCCTGCACAGGCGCCGCCGTTGGTGCGTCACTGGCCGGGATGAAGCCGATTGTCGTGCATCCGCGCATCGACTTCATGCTGTACGCGATGGATGCGGTGGTGAACCAGGCTGCGAAATGGTCGCACATGACCGGAGGGCAGGCGCATCCGGCCGTGACGATTCGCAGCATCATCAATCGCGGGGGGGAGCAAGGCGCCCAGCACTCCCAGGCGCTGCATGCATGGTTTGCGCACGTGCCTGGCTTGCGCGTTGTGATGCCGGCGACGGTGGCGGATGCACGGGATTTGCTGATCGCATCCGTGTTGTGCCAGGACCCGGTTCTCTTTATTGATGATCGCTGGCTATATGACCTTGAAGACGACTTGCCGCCGGTAGTGGAGCTTGACTTGTCGTCAGAGCGGCCCCGGTGTTTGATGCGGGGTGATGATTTGACGATAGTGGCGTCAGGCTACTCGACCCGGCTGGCTTTGGACGCGGCCACGGAGTTGCGCGCACAGGGAGTTTCCGCTGAAGTCATTGATTTGCGCGTGTTGAACCCGTTTCACCCAGATGCCATAGTCGATTCGGTATTGAAGACCGGCCGACTGCTCGTGGTCGATGGCGGCTGGGCACCTTGTGGCATGGCAGGGGAGGTGATCGCAAGTGTGATGGAGCGTATTCCGGTGGGAGGGCTGAAGAAAGCCCCGGCACGGCTGACACTCCCTTTTGCGCCGGCGCCAACGGCCCGGGTTCTGGAGCGAGCTTATTACCCGACAGCGAAGTCGATTGTGCTGCGTTCAATGGGGATGTTGGAATAAGCCATTTGCCCAAGGAGTCATTCATGAGCAGTTTGATGGATATACAGCTTCAAATCGAGAAGCTCCAAAAGCAGGCGATCGAAATTCGCTCCAGAGAGTTTGATAAAACGGTGCGGGAAATCCGGGCCAAGATGCAGGCTTTTGGTATTACCCTTGAGGACTTGCAGGCGGTCAAGGGGCGTGGCAAGGCGAAGGCCAAGACCAAAGCCAAGGTGGTCAAAGCCGTGGCGCCGTCCAAGCGGGTCGCTACAGGAACAAGGAAGAAGAAAACCAGCACAGTGGCTGCCAAATACCGTGGCCCGAATGGGGAGGCTTGGAGCGGACGCGGGTCTATGCCACGGTGGCTGGCTGCGCTGGTGGCGCAGGGGAAGTCGAAGGAAAGCTTCGCCATCAAGCGCTGATTTGGAGAGGGTAGGGGGGCATGCAAAAACAGATACTTGGCTTGCCGAGAGCCGTTAAGCGATTAGTGGTCGTATCGCTGGATGTGGCCATGTCGTTATTGGCAACTTGGCTGGCATTCACTTTCAGGCTGGATGAACTCCATTGGCCGACGGGAATGCAATGGTGGGTTTATGGCTTGGCACCGGCGCTTGCGGTGCCTGTGTTCATCCGGTTCGGCTTGTACCGCGCCATCTTTCGTTATACCGGGCAGGCAGCGCTGGTGGCCACGGCCCAGGCGGTGGTTGTGTATGGCGCATTGCTGATGGCGGTGCTGTTCTGGCAGTCATGGCCAGAGGTGCCACGCAGTTTGGGGCTGTTGCAGCCCCTGATTTTCTTGTTGCTGGTTGGTGCCAGCCGTGCCACGGCCCGGTTTTGGTTCGCCAGTCTGGGCCGAAGTCGTAGAAAGCACGAAGGACGCATGCTCATCTTCGGTGCCGGTGGAGCGGGGGTGCAGACGGCTTCTTCACTCATTGTGGCCGGCCGATATGTGCTTCTGGGTTTTGTGGATGAAGACCCGGCAAAAATCGGTCGCAGCATCAACGGTCTGCCGGTGTTCTCTCCTGAGCAGGTCCCGATGGTGGTGACACGTCAGGGCGTGACGGATATTTTGCTGGCGCTGCCCAGCGTGAGTCGTCAGCGGCGCAACGTAATCATTGAAAATTTGCGCACACTTCCAGTCCATATCCGTACTTTGCCGGGGATGGCTGATCTGGCTAGTGGTCGCGTGACCGTGCAGGATTTCAGGGAGCTTGACGTAGAAGACTTGTTGGGGCGCGATCCCGTGCCACCAGACGCTGCCCTGCTGGCCCGGAATCTGAAAGGAAGGGTCGTGCTGGTGACGGGGGCGGGCGGCAGCATTGGCAGCGAACTGTGTCGCCAGATCGCGCGCGAACGACCGCACCAACTGCTGCTGCTGGATCACAGTGAGTTTGCTCTCTATTCCATTCACCAGGAACTTCAGGCCTTGTGTGCTGACCTTGAGGTGGCGCTGGTTCCGCTGCTAGGCAGCGTGACCAACGAAGCGCGTCTGCAGGAGGTTTGCCGACATTACAAGCCTCATGCCGTCTACCATGCGGCGGCATACAAGCATGTACCGTTGGTCGAGTCCAATCCCGCCGAAGGCATATACAACAATGTGTTCGGTACGCTGAACATGGCACGCGTGGCGCTGCAAAGCGGCGTGGCCAGCTTTGTGTTGATCTCGACCGACAAGGCTGTACGACCGACCAATGTGATGGGGGCCAGCAAGCGCATGGCAGAGCTGGTGTTGCAGGCGCTAGCGGCACAGTCCGGGGCGGGGAGCACATGCTTCGGCATGGTGCGCTTTGGTAATGTGCTGGCTTCGAGTGGCAGCGTGGTGCCGCTGTTTCGTAAGCAACTGGCTGCCGGCGGCCCTTTGACTGTCACACACACGGAGGTGACGCGCTACTTCATGACCATCCCGGAGGCGGCGCAGCTGGTGCTGCAGGCGGGCGCCATGGCGACAGGTGGGGATGTGTTTGTGCTGGACATGGGCGAGCCCGTCAAAATAATCGATCTGGCACGCCGCATGGTGGAGTTGTCAGGGATGACGGTGCGCAATGCGGACAAGCCCGACGGGGATATTGAAATCGTTATTACGGGACTGCGCCCTGGCGAGAAACTCTATGAGGAACTGTTGATCGGTGACAATCCATCCCCTACGGCGCATCAACGCATCATGAAGGCGCACGAGGACTGCATGCCTTGGACCGTCTTGGAGCAACACCTGGATGCGCTCAAGTTGGCGGCCGGCTGCGGCGACGAAAATGCGATCAAGCTTGTGCTCAAGGCGTGTGTGCACGGGTACGGCGAGGTGAAATGAGTTCCGGCTCGGCAGGATGTAACGCATGACGATGTGGCGCCAATCTACGGCTTGGGTCGCCCTTCTCGCCGGGCTCTATTTAGGCGTTCTGCCCATGTCCGGCACCATCGCTTTGCGTAGCGTTGTGTCGGTGGTGCTCTTGATCTTTGTAGTCAAAGGGCTTGCACGAAATTGGCGCGATTTGCACTTGGGTGTACCAGTGCTGCTCTGGGCGATCTACTTGGTGTTATTTCCCTTGTTTGCAGCAGATCATGCCGTCGCTTGGCAGAGCTTTTCTGGGCAGTGGATGCGTGGGCTCTTGGCAATGTTGATGGGGGCCGGAGTGGCGGTGTTCCTCGCCGAGGAGGATAGAAAAGAGGATATCCTCTTTATATTCGGCTTGGCAAGCACGGCTCCCCTGCTGATCCATCTGGGTTATCTTGCAATAGCTGCATGGAATACGTCGTCTATACCCTGGGGTAACTGGGGCAGGGAGATGCATCACGCTGATCTGGGGTACGCCGCCGGGCAGGCGATTCTCCTACTGTCGGTAGTTGTAGCGGCTGGAAGTCCGAAATTCCGCTGGTGGTCGATAGCACTCGTCATGCTCAGTCTGCTGAGCGTGTTGCTTGCGAGATCTCGCGCCGGATTGCTGTTCGGTCTTCTGGCCTGCGTTTTGCCTCTGGGGGTGACCTACATGAAAGTCGATCAGAGGCAACGTCGACGCACAGTCTGGGTACTAGCCGGAGCGGTCGTTTTGGCTGGTTTTGCTTTGGCGATGGCGGTTAAAATCGACCCCCGTTGGCAGCGGACGATTACACAGATGGCATCGGCCTGGAGTGGCGATGCTGTTCAGATCATATGTCGGGGAGAGGGAGCGCCAGAGCCTACGCCAGTGCCAGGCTCTGGTACGGAGGATGCGCCCCAAGTCACTTCGCGCGCCTTTGCAGGCGATGGCTCTCGGATGGTCTTGCTACGAGTCGGTTTTGAGTTGGCGCTAAATTATCCGTGGGGACTAGACGGATCCAGGCAGGCCTATCAGAAGCGTCTGCAACAGGTCTGCCCCAATCCAGCGTTTTTTATGGCGCACACCCACATCGGTTGGCTTGACACAGTCCTAGCCCTCGGCTGGATAGGCGCCGCCTTGTACTTGTGGGTCCTGCTCCACTTTTTGCGGGTGGGATACACGTATTTGCGTACCGGGCAGACGATGAATCCATGGGCCTTGGTGCTGATCGCTGCCAGCCTTTTCTGGATCTTGCGGGGGTTGACCGATTCGGTCTTTAGGGACCACATGCTGGAAATGCAGGGGTTCTTGCTGGCCTATGCTGCAGTCACTTTAAGATACAAGGGCGAGAGGTCAACTTGGGGCGCCGGGCATCCATGACTTGATGTGATGCAGGCCGTCAAAACGTGCGGCAATCATCTGAGACAAGAACACGACATGTCAGCCATAAACTGGCAAGATTATTGGGGGGTCAATGCAAGACGAGCGAATTACCTTCAACCGCCCATTTATCACAGGGCGGGAGATAGATTACATCCTTCAGGCCGAAACGGGCGGCATGCTGTCGGGTGACGGCCCCTTCACCAAACGCTGCCACGAGTGGTTGGAGCGACAGACTGGATCTGCCAAGGTATTGCTTACACATTCATGCACGGCGGCCCTAGAGATGGGGGCCTTGCTGGCGGATATCCAGCCCGGTGACGAAGTGATCATGCCTTCGTACACTTTTGTTTCAACGGCCAACGCCTTTGTCTTGCGCGGTGGCGTACCCGTATTCGTAGATATCCGGGAGGACACCCTCAACCTAGATGAACGATTGATCGCGGCCGCTATTACGCCGCGCACCAAGGTTATCGTGCCTGTGCACTATGCCGGCGTGTCGTGCGAGATGGACGCGATTATGGATATCGCGCGCCGTCACCGGCTCAAGGTGGTGGAGGACGCTGCGCAAGGCATGATGTCGACATACAAAGGCAAATTGCTGGGCAGCATTGGTGATCTGGGGGCGTATAGCTTTCACGAGACCAAAAATGTGATTTCCGGTGAGGGTGGAGCTCTGCTGGTGAACGACCCCGCCCTGGCATTGCGGGCTGAAATCATCCGCGAAAAGGGAACGGATCGCAGTCGTTTCTTTCGCGGCGAGGTGGATAAATACACTTGGCAGGAGGTCGGCTCATCCTATCTCCCGGGCGAATTGGTTGCTGCATTTCTTTGGGCGCAGTTACAGGAGGCGCAAACCATCACGAGCAGACGTCTGGAGATTTGGGGCCGCTATCATGAGGCACTGGCGCCAATGGAGGCTGTGGGCGCGTTGCGGCGCCCCATTGTGCCTGCGGAGTGCCAGCATAACGCCCACATGTACTATGTCCTCTTGGGGGAGGGGGGCAATCGCCAGCAGGTACTGGAAACGTTCAAGAATAACGGCATCAATGCCGTGTTCCATTATGTGCCGCTACATTCTTCGCCAGCAGGGCGACGCTATGGCCGCGTGCATGGCAGCATGCGGGTCACTGATCGTCAGTCGGAGCGTCTGATTCGCTTGCCCTTGTGGCTCGGCCTTGTCCCGACACAGCAAGAACGGATCGTGGACCTTCTTTCTAAGGCTACAGGAAAAAGTCGTCTGTAAAGGCTCAGGGTCGATCTAACGGATTCCAGTCGAGGCGTTGCTTCAGGAGTGTTGCAGGGATTTGTCTGCGATCCGGTACGCATTTCCCATGGTCAGCAGGCCAATGGTAGTGCCCGGTAGGGACGGGAAGATCGAAGTGTCGACAATATGGATGCGCTTCCATCCGGCCAGCCTTCCCAGTTCATCGGTCTCATTCCAAGCCGCAGGCTTGGCTTTCATGGGCAGCGTGCAGCCGACATGGTAGGAGCCACTGTTCAGTCTTGCGAGGGGAAACAGGGGCAAGCATCCCAAGCGGAGCAAATTGCGACCGAGAAGCGTCATGGAAGAAAGCAGCGTGCGTAACTGGGGGGGGGAGCTTTTTTGCTGGGTGTGCAGGTATGGCTCCGTACGGCCGCTTTCGGGGGCAGGGCGCTGGAGCTGTAACTCGTAAGTTCCCGAGTGGTCGGAGTGGTAGTTCACCAGCAGGAAGAACAGGCGGCGGGCCGCAATTCGTTTGAGGCGGGAGAGCAGCCCGCTAGGCGGAAGATGAACCCCCAGCTTCTGCACAACGAGCTCGTTTTCCAGTGAAACCTGCGCATGCACCCAGTGCTGCCCCGGGCTCCTGAATTCTAGAAAGATTTCAGGTTGCGTGTTGCAGTCAGGCCAGTCGCGGGGAATGCCCCGCAGGCTAGCCACGGGCAGTACAAATCCACCCCGGGTTTTCAACTCAAGGGGGCGATCGAAAGCCTGCAGGGATTGCATGACGATACGCGTGCTGTTGACGGCGCCTGCAGCGACGAAGATGCGATCGAACTGCATTTCTTCAAGCGACGAGCCGGGCTCAGTGAGGTTGTGGATGTGCACGTGAACGCCATCGGCAAGTTCCTCGAGCCTGTCAATCAGGCGCCCGGAGAGGTACTGGATTTTGCCCGCCCGGTGTAGCGCCAGGATTTCGTCGCCAGCCTTGAAGATGGCGCCATAGGCGCATCCTGACGAACATTGGCCGCAGTACTGGCAGCCGCCCTGGCCGTTCTGCCCGGGGGCCTGCACGAGCAGCCGGGCCTGACCAAACAGGAACCGTCCTTTGCGGTTCTTCAGGCTGGAGGATAACCAGCCCAGGAAGGTCTTGCCTGCACGACTGAGCCGGATCGGGGCCGGTTCTTCCGCCAGCATGGGGAAGTCTGTGCTCAAGCCGTCATCGACCGCCGAATAGGGCAGTCCGTCGAGCGCGACTCTGCAATAGCGGTGCAATTCATCCACGGGAACTGGCCAGTCATGCAGGTCTTCCTGGTGGGGTGGGAGGACTGCCGCACCCCAGCCCGCGCTCAGGCCGCCCAGGGCATAGCTCAGGGGAGGCAGGTTCCCTTCCGGCTGGATAGGGGCCTCTTTGCGGTCCGTGCCATAGAAATAGCCGGAGCCAAAGACCAGCTTCTTCGGGATACGTGATCCGGAATCGACCGTGGGGTTCGAGTTGAGCCATTTACGGTCGGCGGCGGTCCATTTTTCCGGCGTCAGGCCGGACAGGGCGGTAGCGCGTTGCGCCTTGTCCTTCTCCAGTTCCTCTCCCACATCAATAACGATGGGGCATAGGCCCTGGGCCACCAGTGCCCTGATGGCTCCCAAGGCAGACAGGCCGCTGCCGATGACGGCGACGCGCATCGAGGGGCCGCCTGCGGCATCAGCGCGTGCCGTGCTCATTTGGGTGCCTGTTCCCTAAGTGCCGCAATGACACGCTGTATATCGGAATCCGTAAGGTTCGGATAGCAGGGGATAAACACGCCGTTGTCATAGATGCGCTGGGCGTTGGCGAGCAGCTCGCGATTGGGGTAGTCCGTGAGCGCGCATACCAATTCCAGACTGGACGTGGCAACGTCGATGCCCCGCTCGGAAAAGTGACGCTGGCTGCTGGCAGCGTCGTCAGCGTGAAGAAGCAGTTGCCAATAAACGTTGCGCGATGCGCTGGTGGTCTTCGGGAAATGGGCGGAAGGCGACGCTGCCTTGATACGCTCGACGTTGGCGATGCGGGCCTTGTCCTGCTCGCGGATCCGGTCGATGTGCGCCAGGCCAATCCTGGCCTGCAGGGAGGAGTACTGCGTGAACCATACCGACGGAAGCCTGGACAGTCGCTTTTTGTCGCGGTTCCCGGTCTGCTTCAGTGCCGACGAAGGATTGATCCAGCGTAGCAGCTGCAACATCGGGAAGGTCAGCAACGAGAAAACCGGATTCGTGGTTGCGACATTCCTGACAAGATTGATCCAGGCCTTCTTGATGATCAGCGAGCGGCTGGCCGAGGCCAGCTGGGCCTTATCGAGCTTGAGCCTAGCGTCGAGTGCGGCATCGTCGGTGATGGCAAACCCCCCGCCGAGCGTATCCAGCGTCTTGATGGACGACGCGCTATAGACGGCAGCATCACCGAAGGTGCCGACACGTTTGCCGTCATGCTCGCCGTTCAGGCATTGCGAGAAGTCCTCGATGATGTAGATGCCATGCCGGCGCAGTAGACCGGCGATCGCCGGCATGTCCGGGACCAGCCCGAAGAGCGGCGTCACTATGGCTGCCCTGACATTGGGGTTGATCTTGCGGGCAAGGTCGTCGATGTTGAAGCTGACCGTCTCCATGTCGACGTCGACATATCGTGGCATCAGCCCCAGGTCCAGCACGACATCGACGATGCCTTTGATGGTGATGGGTGGCAGGAGCACCTCGCTACCCTTGGGCAGGTCGAGGTTCTTCAGGATGAAATAAATGGCCGTCCTGGCAAACGGAAACGCGGTGCAGTGGTTGCGCTGGCTGTATTTCGCGAATGCGGCTTCAAGGCGATGCACCGTCGCCTTGTCATTCAACGGGCCGGTCAGCGCACCCAGGAGGTACCGGACACTCTCGCCGATCGAGTGGTAGATCACGCCGCGTGGGATCTTTTTCTGGAATGGATTCATGGGGGCGCTCAGGATGAGTGAGTTAGGCTTAGGCCTTGAATTTCAGGACGTAGACGTCTGAAAGTCCCAGGACGCTTGTACGCTGGATCAAGTCGCAGTGTTTCAGAAGTATTTCTGCTTCGCGCTGAGGGCCGATCTTTGTACGGGAGTGGGCGCCCGGTCTGCGCAGGAGATGTTTTCCAAGATTGTTCAGCGCTCCTTGTCGGCTGATGCCGACAACGAGTCGCAGTTTCGGGTTCTTCTGCTTCAACTCGACCAGTAAGGCCTCCAGCTCGGCTTCGGTGAAGCAGTACAGAACCTGGTTGGCAACGAGGGTGTCAAACTCTACGGTACGCCAGTCCGCGACGTCGCTCAGATTGGGGAGGATGTCGTAGCCTATGACCTTGTCCGCGCCCAGCTTGCGTTTGAGCTGGCCCATTCCGCAACCGAAATCCAGGATCCTGCCCGTCGAATCGGTAAGGTTTCCCGTTTTGACGAGTCGGGATAGGAGGTAGTGGAAATACCGCCCAGCGAGCCCGCTGTATTGGGTGACGCCTTCCATGATGATTACTCTCTATGTGTCATTTCTGATAACGGAGGGCTAGGCAAAAGTTGCATTCTTCCTTTTGCTTGCTGGAGGCGCCTGCGTGTGATGCCGTTCATGTTCTGGTGCGCGCACCAGTGTATCTCGAGAGCCGCTCCGTCAATGTTCCAACTGGCCCTGCAAGGATGATGGAAATACTGAGGGCAAGGTAGGCAATGGCGCCAGCAGCATAAGTTGCGCCAGCGTCATGCCCCAAGGTGCCCAGAAGATATGCGAATACGCCTTCGCGAACTCCGATCCCCTGCACGGTCAGAGGAACGAGTCGGACAATCTCCACCAAGGTTGCAACCGCAGCGAGGTGCATATAAGGAATCGATAGGCCGAATCCGATCGTCACGAGTTTAATGGATGCGACCCACAATAGCGTACCGATGATGCTGATAATCGTCGAATACAGCGTGCCCTTAATGGAGAGGAGGTTGGCAAGAGTATCGACCCAACTCTCCATTTGGAGGAGGCGACCGGGGCCGAACACGCTACGCCCAACTTTCTTCACGAGAGTGCCAGACAGCAGCGCAATTGCAGGCATTGCAAATGCCACCAGAGTCAGAGCCAATCCCCAAGTGAGCGGCGTAGGGAGAGCAGAAGGTGCCGACATGAATAGCCAGCCCCATGCCAATGCAAAGACTAAGAGGCAGCCATACAGACCGACGAGTCGTTCCCTGATTAGTAGTTTTACCAGCTCGGTCGCCGGGAGCGTGGGTGATTTCAGAGTTAACACCCGGTAGACGTCGCCACCTAGATTGGCGGGGGTGAAGGTGTTTAGAAAAGTTGCGCGCAGGTAAGTAGCCAGATGAACCAGAAACGGCGCGCGGCTGCTACTGACAACCATCCAATACCAACGAATACCCAGAGTCAAGAAGACTAGCAGATTTACGAAAATGGCGGAGGTTAAGGGAAGGGTTGACCCATTGCGCACCGTGTTGACAACGGTTTCCCAGTCCAGCAGCTTGATCGCAAGTGCGACCAATGCGCCGCTCAACAGGAACTTCAGCGTGCGAAGAATCATGGCAAGGCAGACAGGAGATCGCGATGATGTTCGCGCCAGATTTCCAGCTTCCGCCCCAGAAAGTTCTCCAGGCGTGTGATGGAGTCCTGATAGTCCCGCGCTAGTTCGCCGAAGGACTTGCTAAATTGCTCCTCCGGTCCCCCATCGGGGGCGGGATTGACCACCTTGCTCAGTGAGGACGGCGCGTGGGTGGTGTCGATGCCCAGCCACCCGTAGAGAGCCTGCACCTGATCTAGATTGTTCACTAGCTCCTCGAAGATCAACACCTTGATCTGGCTCGCGTCAAACACGGCAAGATATTTGTCGAGGAAATCCATGTAGTGTCCGCGCTGCCGATAGGCGAAGGGGGACACCGATGAAGAGAAGCGGGCTGTCGTTAGTCGTTTAGGCTCGGCGGCGAGCGCGGCGTCGAATGACATGGCCTCCAGGCCATTGGCGGCGCTGAAGCGGTAGTTGGAATAGGCTCTCAGTACCGGATCGCGAAGGATAACCAGAATCCGGGCGTCGGGGAAGAAACGCTGGATGCGCGTCGCAGCTTCCGGGCTTTCGATGTAGGAAGTGCTTTTCTCGCCCAAGTACAGGGCGTCGGCCTTCCTGTCGGCGAAGCAGGTCTGTTCGTAGTAGTCCGGGCCTTTTGCAACCCCCTGTTCATTGAGGAAGAACTTCGGCTCCGGCCGCACCGGGTGGGCCATGCTGATCTGAGGGTGCTCGTCGAGCAGCTGGTAAAGGTAGGTGGAGCCCGAGCGCTGTGCGCCTACAATAAACAGGTGTTTCATTGGCGCACGATCTCCTTGATCTCGTAACTCCGCTGTGTGCTGATCTCCCGCAGGATGCGCAGGATGTATTCACCGATGATGCTCATCATCATGATGATCACGCCGTTGAAGAATGAGAGCAGCACGACTAGGGATGCCCATCCGGGCGCCGAGGTCCCGCGGACCATGGCCTCAAGCAGAAAATAGGTTGCCAGCAGGAAGCTGCCGGCCGCGACCAGGAAGCCAAACAGGGCGCTGTAGCGCAGCGGCAGTGGGGAATGATTGAACAGGATGGTGCCGACCAGCCGCGCGATCTTGTAGGCCGTGTAGTTGCTCTTGCCTTCTGCGCGGGGCGCATGCTGCACCAAGACATTGCACCGTTCTGAGGAGAACTTCAAGACAAGCCCGGGGATGTACGGTGCGTAAGAGTTGTCCTTGCAGATCCGATCGACGACGTCGCGCCGGATGATCCGGAAATTGGTGAGGATCAGGCCGTCCCTGACCTCGAACACCTTGCGGTTGATCCAGCCGACGATGCGGCTTCCCGCTCGCCGCACCAGTGAGTGCTGCTTGGACGCGAACTGGCCGATGACCAGGTCATACCCTTCTGCGGCTTTTGCGATGAGCTTGCCAATCTCTTCCGGTGGATTCTGCAGGTCGTCATCCATGGTGATGACATAGTCTCCCGTACTTTCCCTGAAACCACAGAGATTGGCACTGTGCTGGCCGTAATTCTTCAGCAGATTGATAGCAACCACCTCCTCGTGGGCCTTTGCCAGGGAGGCAATGGTTGGCCAGCTGGCATCCTTGCTGCCGTCGTTTACAAGGACGATTTCGTATGGCAGGTTCTCCGAGGCGAAGAACGCGCACACGCGCTCGACCGTCTTCTGGATGATGTTTGCGCTGTTATAAACTGGGATGACGACGCTATATTTTGGCATCTCGGTGGTGAGCAAGCTCAACTATTTTGTGCATCACAGGCGCGTGAGCGACTCTGTCGTAGGTTCAGAGGTGCGACCGGCTTGAATGTTGTCAATTCTAGCTTTGATGGCGTGGCCGGCTTCTTGTGCCTGGAAAATTGAACGCTGAAGCGTGATGGGCTGCAGGCCCTGCCTACGATTCAAGGGTCGGAGAACTCGTTTCGCGTAGCCAGCGCGGTTTCGCGCGCCGGTTTCTTGGCTCATTGTTTTTGAAACGTAAGGACTTTGTGGGAGAGTTTCCCCAACACGGTCGGTAGTTCGCGCTCCTCGTCAACCAATTTAAGACCCAAGGCGGTCATCAATGCTCGGAAAGCCTTGTCATCTATGAGGTATGGAGGCATGGTCATATAGACAATGCTTTGATGAATTTCCTCTTCGCTATAGCGCTGACTGAGCAATGGTTTGAGCAAAGCCACAATGAGTCGATTTACGGCAGGGAGATTCATGTATGAAAGGATTCTTCGAAGAAGAATGTAGACGCCCGATCTAAAGCAAGCGTAGGGCAAAACGACAATCAATCTTCCGCCCGATACCAGATCTTGACTAATCTTTTCCAGCACGCGTTCCGGGTTCGGAATGATATTGAGCGTCGAGTATGAAACTATCAGGTGAAATGGTCGGGCGAACCTGTGTTCCGTGTAGTCGCTGCAAACAAAATCCGTGTCTTTTGTCTTATGAAGGGCTTGCGCCTTCCTGATATTTACTTCTGATATGTCAATTCCTGTGTACTTGGCGCCAACCTTTTCTGCGTTCAGGTCGAAGAGAATGGATCCGTCACCACATCCAATATCCAATACGCGTGTACCGTTAAAAAGGCTCCCAGTGACTTTGGCAAGGAATTGGGTATTCCTATTCCTTGATACCGTAAACAATCTATCCTTGTAGATGGTTTCTTTCATGGTGTCTTCATTGGGTAAAAGGCGCTCATCTGCCAAGATTGGAGCGTGGATTTTACGTCCGTATTCTGCGCTGACAGGTGACTCCCAAGATGAGTTGACAAGCCTGTCCCGTGCATGACGTTGAGGTTTATCAGGTAAGGAAATTCCCCTTGTCGGGTGCTATATATCGGACGATACAATTTCCACATCGGGCGTTTGAGCATTGTTTGTAAAGCATGTAAGGCGGCCTCATGGGCTGCTATTGGACGCGAACTTGCATCTCTATAGAAGAGGGATGACTTCGACTCCCATTGTTGATTTGCGCAATGAATTTGAGAGTTTGAGCTATGTCTTTTTCTAAGCAAGTACGGAGCTTTGCTGCGGTGGGTGTCATGATGAGAATGAGGATACTCGCTATTTCGTCGTTGTTTTTGCTGGCGCTTTGGTTGATATACCAAAGTCTTGGTGTATTTGTGGGATCGTTTCGGGCGGATGAGCTCCATTTCATCCAGAACGCCTGGATGGACTACTCGGGCTATGAGGCGACCATCTATACGCCACCGTTGTTTCACCACCTTGTCAAGCTCTTCTGGGGTCTGGCCGGCGGAGACCTCGTTTATCTGTACGCACTGCGGTTGTTCAACTTCATCTTGTATTGCTTGCAGGGCGTTCTGGTTTACAGGCTTCTGGCATTGGCTTTTGCCGGTGCAAGAGGCTGGTATCGACTTCCAGTCTTCGGCGTTGTGGTTGTCTCGTTCCTGACGGTCCTGGCATCATTCCGCGGCTACGAAGTTCGGCCAGAGGGGCTGGGTAACACGCTGCTGCTGCTGGCCTTTGTCTGGCTTTTGGGGGAGCGGAAGATCGCGGGCCCGCTGCCGTTGGCAGGATTTATGGCCGTCTGCACGTCGCTGGTCGTGGCGGCCTCCCTGTCTTTCCGCCTGTCCATGCCGGCGGTATGCCTCTGGCTGGCGGTGGTGGCGCAAGTCCTTCTCGGGGCTGAGGGGGGGCGTCGCCAGAAGCTGCAGCATCTGATTCTGGCCGTGGTGGCAAGCCTGCTGGCGCTGCTCCTGATCGTCTTCCAGACGTTTGACTGGGAACATATCTTCCAGCGGCTTAACCGGTACACAGCGGGCGGGCCGTACATGAGCTTGCGCGAGCGCTTCACGGTGAATGGGTGGCTGCACTACGGGGTGCATAGCCTCCTGGCGCTGGTGGTCACGGGTTTGGCGGCGGCCTATGCACAGCTGGTTGCAAGGCCGGCACTTCCCGCCCGTGCTTCACATCTCTTCGTGGCGCTGGCGCTGGCCATGTTCTATCTGTTCCTCTTTGTGTGGGACGTGGATCCGCGCGGCTATATCCATTCGATCGAGTGGGTGCTGATGCTGGGTTTGTTCCTCTACTCGGTGAAGGTCGGCGGGTTTGCTGCGAGCACGCCCAGGATATTTCTAGGGGGTCTATTCGTCGGTGCTCTTTTTCTGTCGCAAAAGGCGGCGGTTGAGCTAATGGCGGCACGCAATACTAGCTATTTCCTGGGGAAGTCTTGGGCTGTGCCCAGTGTCGGTGCAATGGCTACGCTGGATACGCCGGCGTTGGTGAAGCAGTTCGGCTGGGCCTCATCCATACCAGGGCAGATCAACGCCCGGCGCGTGTTCTGCGACCGATACCGCGGAAGTCTGGTGATCTCGGCCGATATCAGCTATCACCCCATTTGCCTGGTCGATATGGGCACCTACGATTTCGAAGGATGGGGAAACAAGCCGGTGGACTTGCTCTCGCTACCGGCGGATCAGAGTCTGATCGTCCTGGCGGCCGATGTCGGTAAGCTGACGCCGTTGGCGGCATACTACGGGGACCGATACAAGGCGATGGGCAACATTGCTATTATTCAAAAGAAGTAGGCCTCGTCTCGGGCGTTTCACGCACGGTCCGCTACCTGACCGGATGGGGCGGATGCCCCGAGGCCAGCTGTCGCAACCTGCCGGACTTAGATTCTTCTCGCCGATGACCAACATTCCAGCCACTCCCCCCCACGCCAAGGCCGAAATCCTGGCCCAGGCGCTGCCCTATATCCGCAAGTTCCATGGCAAGACCATGGTCATCAAATATGGCGGCAACGCCATGACCGACCCGGCCTTGCAGGCCGCCTTTGCCGAGGATGTGGTGCTGCTCAAGCTGGTGGGCATCAACCCGGTGGTGGTACACGGCGGCGGGCCCCAGATCGAGACGGCGCTCAAGCGCCTGGGCAAGAAGGGCGAATTCATCCAGGGCATGCGTGTGACCGATGCCGAGACCATGGAAGTGGTCGAGTGGGTGCTGGCTGGCGAGGTGCAGCAGGACATCGTGGGTCTGATCAACCAGGCTGGCGGCAAGGCCGTGGGCCTGACCGGGCGCGACGGCGGCCTGATTCGCGCCAAGAAGCTCAGGCTGGTGGACGCCACCGACCCTTCCAAGGTGCATGACGTCGGCCTGGTGGGCGACATCGAGTCCATCGACCCCAGCGTGGTCAAGGCCCTGCAGGACGACGCCTTCATCCCGGTCGTCAGTCCCATCGGTTTCGGCGAGCACAACGAGAGCTACAACATCAATGCCGACGTGGTGGCCGCCAAGCTGGCCACGGTGCTGCAGGCCGAGAAGCTGCTGATGCTGACCAACATTCCCGGCGTGCTGGACAAGCAGGGCCAACTGCTGACCGAGCTGACCATGAAGCGCATCGACGAACTGGTGGCCGACGGCACCATCTCGGGCGGCATGCTGCCCAAGATCGCCGGCGCGCTGGACGCCGCCAAAAGCGGCGTGAACGCGGTGCACATCATCGACGGCCGCGTGCCGCACGCCATGCTGCTGGAAATCCTGACCGACCAGGCTTACGGAACCATGATTCGCTCCCATTGAGGGCGGCGCACAGCCCAAAGAGAGTGGGCGACCACTGAGGAAAAACCCCTAACCGGGCCTGTGCGAGAATGAAGAAAAGGGATTTCCGAACACCATGTCTGACGCCGAAAACACCCCCCCCGCAGCTGTCGCCGATACGCCAGTCCGCAAGCGTCCCAAGCCGGGCGAGCGCCGGGTCCAGATCCTGCAGGCCCTGGCCAGCATGCTGGAGCAGCCGGGCGCCGAGCGCATCACCACCGCGGCCCTGGCCGCCAAGCTGGAGGTGAGCGAAGCCGCTTTGTACCGGCATTTCGCCAGCAAGGCCCAGATGTTCGAGGGCCTGATCGAGTTCATCGAGCAGGCCGTGTTCACGCTGGTGGGCCAGATCGCCGAGCGCGAGGCTGCCGCCACCGACCCCGCCGCGGGTTCCCGCCACGCCGGCAAGGTGGTCACCATGCTGCTGCAGTTCGCCGAGAAGAACCCCGGCATGGTGCGTGTCATGGTGGGGGATGCCCTGGTGTTCGAGAACGAACGCCTGCAGCAGCGCATGAACCAGTTTTTCGACAAGATCGAAGCCACCCTCAAGCAGTGCCTGCGCGACGGTGCGCAATCGGGCGGCTCCATGACGCCCACGGCCGACGCCCAGGTGCAATCCTCGGTGCTCACGGCCTTTGTGGTCGGGCGGCTGCAACGCTTCGCGCGCTCGGGTTTCCGGCGCATGCCTACTGAGCACCTGGACGCCAGCCTGGGCCAGATGCTGCGCTGAGCGGCCTGTGCCGCACGGCCCGCTGATCGGGCCTCCCATCAAAACCAGGAGACTTCATGAAACTCGTGCGTTACGGCAATCCGGGCAAGGAAAAGCCGGGCCTGATCGACGCGGCTGGCAAGCTGCGTGACCTCAGTGCCTTAGTGCCGGACATCGGCCCGGCCCAGCTGACGGATGCCGTGCTGGCCAAATTGCTCAAGCTCAAGACCGACAAGCTCCCCCTGGTGCGCGGCAAGCCGCGTTTGGGCTGCCCGGTGAACGGCATCGGCAAGTTCATCGCCATCGGCCTGAACTACAGCGACCATGCCAAGGAAGCCGGCATGCCTATCCCCAAGGAGCCCATCGTCTTCACCAAGGCCATCAGCTGCATCCAGGGGCCGGACGACGAGGTCATGCTGCCCAAGGGCTCGGTCAAGGGCGATTGGGAGGTTGAACTCGGCGTGGTGATCGGCAAACAGGCCCGCCATGTCACGCAAAAGGCCGCGCTGGACCACGTGGCCGGTTACTGCCTTTCCAACGACGTCAGCGAGCGTGAGTTCCAGCTTGAGCGCGGCGGCCAGTGGGACAAGGGCAAGGGCTGCGACACCTTCGGCCCGCTGGGCCCCTGGCTGGTCACCAAGGACGAGATCGAGAATCCGCAGCGGTTGGCCATGTGGCTGGACGTCAACGGCCAGCGCATGCAGACTGGCAACACCCGCACCATGATCTTCAGCGTGGCCAAGATCGTCAGCCACCTGAGCGAGTACATGACCCTGATGCCGGGCGACGTCATCATCACCGGCACCCCGCCTGGTGTGGGGCTGGGCATGAAACCCCAGCGTTTCCTGAAGGCGGGCGATGTCATGACCCTGGGGATCGAAGGCCTGGGGGCACAGACACAGCGCGTCGTGCCTTTCAAGCGCTGAGAGTTCCCCGATGATCGGGCGGCTTAGTCCAGCCGGGCTAGCAACGTCTGCAGGCTTTCAGGCAACTGACGGTCTTCGCCCGCCACCGCGAGATCCGGTTGATTTGGTACTTCGTAGGGGCTGTTGACCCCGGTGAAGTTGGGGATCAGTCCCTGGCGCGCCTTCTTGTACAGGCCCTTGACATCGCGTTGCTCGCACACTTCCAGAGGTGTGCTCACGTAGACCTCAAGGAAATTCTCGGGGCCGATCAGTTCGCGTGCCATCTCCCGCTCGCGTCGGAAAGGGGAGATAAAGGCCGTCATCACGATGAGGCCGGCATCCATCATCAGCCGGGCGACTTCGGCAACCCGCCGAATGTTTTCCACACGATCGGCCTCGGTGAAGCCCAGATCCTTGTTGAGCCCCTGTCGGATGTTGTCGCCGTCCAGGATGTAGGTACGTTTGCCGCGGGCGTGCAATTCCTTTTCGAGCGCGTTTGCCAGGGTTGACTTGCCTGAACCGGACAGGCCGGTGAACCAGATGACCTTGCCGCGATGCCCATTCTGCTTTTCGCGATCTTCCCGTGTGATGGACAGGGCCTGGCGGTGCACGTTTTGTGCGCGCCGCAGGCTATGCCTGATCATGCCGGCTGCCACCGTGGCGTGGGTGAACCGGTCGACGAGGATGAAGCTGCCTAAAGGCGCAAGTTGCGCATAGGTGTCGAACGCGAGCGGCTTGCTGAGGGCCAGTGTGCAGACGCTGATGTCGTTCAGGCCCAGCTGGCGACTCGCCTCGTGGGCCAGTGTGTTGATGTTGACCCGGTATTTGATGCCGGTAATGGAGGCGCCGGACCATTGGCTGGCCAGCTTGAGGTCGTAGCTGCGCCCGATCAGGCCGGCGTCCTCGTGGAGCCACACGAGAGTCGCTTCGAATTGGTCGGTCATCTCCAGCGGAGCGTCGTCACGGGTGATCACATCACCGCGGGAAGCGTCGATTTCGCGGTCCAGCCGCAGCGTAACTGCCTGGCCGGTTTGTGCCTTGGACAGTGATCCGTCAAACGTGACGATCTCGGCCACCTTCGCGATTTGCCCGGATGCGGTGACACGCACCTCATCGCCAACTTTGACGGTTCCGCTGGCGAGGTTGCCGCAGAAGCCGCGGAAGCTGGAGTCCGGCCGGTTGACCCACTGCACTGGGAATACCAATCTCTCGCTGGTCTGGCGCTGGATCTGGACGGTCTCCAGGTAACCTATGAGCGTGGGACCGCTGTACCACGGGGTGGCCGACGAGCGGGTGGTCATGTTGTCGCCCTTCAGGGCGGAGAGCGGAACCGCGGTAATACTCTCAAATCCCAGTGGCTCTGCGAAGCTCGTGAAGGCATCGCGGATCTGTTCGAACCGGACCTTGTCGAATCCGACCAAATCCATCTTGTTGACGGCCAGCACCACGTGGCGGATGCCGACGAGGGAGACCAGGTAGGCGTGACGCCGAGTTTGCGTCAGCACCCCTTGGCGCGCGTCCACTAGCAGTACGGCCGCGTCGGCGGTGGACGCGCCGGTCACCATGTTGCGGGTGTACTGTTCATGGCCGGGCGTGTCAGCCACGATGAACTTGCGCCGGTTGGTCGCGAAAAAGCGATAGGCGACGTCGATGGTGATGCCTTGCTCGCGTTCAGCCGCCAGGCCGTCCACCAACAGTGCAAAATCCAGGTTCTCCCCCTGGGTGCCATATTTCTTCGACTCGCTCTGCAACGCTGCGAGCTGGTCGTCGAACAGCTGTTGGGCCTCCCACAGCAGGCGCCCGATCAAGGTGCTTTTGCCGTCATCGACGCTGCCGCAGGTAATGAAGCGCAGGAGGTCTTGCTGGCGCTGCTGGGCCAGGAATTCCTCGATGGAGGCTGGCGGCACGACGGTGCGTTGCGGGTGGGTCGCGTCCAGTTGCGGCGACTTGAGACCTTTGCGTGTCTGGCGTGTGGTGGTCATCAGAAATAGCCCTCCTGCTTCTTCTTTTCCATGCTGGCTGAGGAGTCGCTGTCTATGGCGCGACCCTGGCGTTCCGAGCTGCGGGCCGCGAGCAGCTCCAGGATGATGTCCGGCACCGACCGGGCCTGCGACTCGATTGCACCGGTCAGCGGGTAGCAGCCCAACGTGCGAAAGCGGACTTCCTTTGCCTGGATCTGCTCGTCCGGCAGGAAACGGAACCGGGCATCGTCCACCATGAGCGTGAGTCCGTCGCGCATGACCACCGGCCGTTCCTTTGAGAAGTACAGCGGGACGACGGGGATGCCTTCCTGGTAGATGTACTGCCAGATATCCAGTTCGGTCCAGTTGGACAGCGGGAACACGCGAATGCTCTCACCCTTGCTCTTGCGGGCGTTGTACAAGCTCCACAGCTCGGGGCGCTGGTTCTTCGGGTCCCACCGATGGGTGGCGGTCCGGAAGGAGAAGATGCGTTCCTTGGCGCGCGATTTTTCCTCGTCGCGACGGGCGCCACCAAAGACGACGTCAAACTTGTATTTGTCGAGTGCCTGTTTCAGGCCTTCCGTCTTGGTGATGTCGGTGTGCACTGCGGAGCCGTGGTCAAAGGGGTTGATGTCCTTGATAACGGCTTCGGGGTTGATGTGCACCAGCAGGTCCATGCCGCTATCGCGCGCAATCTGATCGCGGAACAGGTACATCTCCTGGAATTTCCAGCGCGTGTCCACGTGCAGCAGCGGAAACGGTGGTGGCGCAGGATAGAAGGCCTTGCGCGCAAGATGCAGCATGACCGAGCTGTCCTTGCCTACCGAATACAGCATGGCAGGATTTTCGGCTTCCGCGACGGCTTCCCGGATGATGTGGATGCTTTCGTCTTCGAGCCGCTGCAGATGTGGCGTGGTGGTGCGTGTGAGGCCAGGCTGGCGCACTTGTGCGGACAGGTCCAGGACTGGCGCATAGGCCAGCAGACTCAGTTCAACTTGTGCCGGTGCCTGCAGGGTGCGGCACGCCTGGACCAGTCTGCCGTGCGGAAGCGCCACTAGCGGCTTGCCGATGTGCTGTTGCAGGTCCTGCAGCGCGTGCTGCAGCGCCGCAGCATTGGCTACCTGGCCCAGGGGGCGCCAATAGCGAGCTCCGCGCGCGTCGTTTGCGTATAGGCATTCCTGTCCGTCGGGCAGGGCATGCAGCTGTAGCAGCAGGACCAGATATCGCTGCTTGCGTGCCTGTGCAAGCTGCCAGTCGAGGATGGCTGTGACCAGCGGGCGGTCTAGCTCGTCCCGCACGTCGGTCGGTTCGAGCGCGGGCGGCAGCAACTCCAGTTGATGCAACCGGCGTTCGGCCGTGCGTTTGGTGTCCGCCTGCCCTTGTGCCTTCAGGTGCTGAAAAGCGAGGTCTGTGTCCCAGATCTGTGGCGAATCCAGGCCCAGCAGTGCGTTGGCGCTCATGCCCAATCCTTCATTTGTCGCAAAACGACAATTGTCTTGAATAAATTAATAAAAATCAAGAATTTATTCAAAGTAACAGTGTTTATTTCTATAATTTATAAAATGCGACAAACTGCCGTCCCTGCTGCCCTGATTCCTTCACTGCTGTGCATTGCTGATGATGCGAGCAAGGCCATCGCGGCAGTCTATGGTGCAGCGATGGCCGATGAGGCGGTGTACAAGTCGGACGGCAGTCCGGTGACGCGTGCCGACCTTGCCGCCCACCGGGCACTGGTGGTGGGGTTGGCCGCATTGACGCCGGGCATCCCGGTGGTGTCGGAAGAGGATGCTGATTCGCATTCGCGCCGACGTTCGCGTGGGCGTTACTGGCTGGTTGATCCGCTGGACGGTACCCGGGAGTTTCTTGCTCGCAATGGCGAGTTCACGGTGAACATCGCACTGGTTGAGGATGGACAGCCAACGCTGGGGGTGGTGTCGGCGCCGGCGCTGGATGAGGTTTTCTGGGGGGCTCGCGGGCTGGGGGCTTACCGCCAGCGTGGCGCAAGTATTGACTCCATCCATGTTGCGTCTGCACCTGTCGCGCGGGCTTGGCGGGTGATGGCGAGTAGGAGTCACATGGATGACGACACGCGCGCCTTTCTTTGCCGACTGACATCCTATGAGCTGTTGCAGACGGGTAGTTCGCTCAAGTTCTGCCGCATCGCGGAAGGCCGTGCCGACGTCTATCCGCGGCTGGGGCCGACTTGTGAATGGGACACGGCGGCTGCGCAGGCGATTCTTGAGGCTGCTGGTGGGGTCGTGCTGCAATTGGATGGCACGCCGCTGCAGTATGGCAAGACGGATGTTCTGAATCCCGGTTTTGTGGCGGCCAGTACTCCGTTGGCGCTCACTGCGGGGTGTTCATGATCGACACGGCGTATTCTGTGGCCGGCGCCCTGACCGGTTTTGTGGTTGGCCTGACGGGCGTAGGCGGGGGAGCGCTGATGACGCCGATACTGCTGTTTTTCTTCGGCGTATCGCCGGCAACGGCAATTGCCACGGATCTCTGGTTCGCTGCGATCACCAAGGTGGTTGCGGCGCGCATACATCACCAGGGCGGAGGGGTGGACTGGCAGGTGGTGAAGCGGCTTTGGCTGGGTAGTCTGCCCATGGCGCTGGTGGTAGTGGCCCTCGTCAGCCAGGGCGTGAAGGTGCAGCGGGTGGACTGGTTGACCACGGCCATCGGCGTGGTCCTGCTGATCACGGCGGCCGGTTTGTTGCTGGCGCCATGGCTCAGGGGCATCGCCCGTGGCCGTCGGCTGGCGCATCCGGTGGATTTCAAGGCAATGCAGCCGAGCTTGACCGTGCTGGCCGGCGGGGTGCTGGGGCTTTGCGTTGCACTGACATCTGTAGGGGCGGGGGCGCTGGGCAGTGTCATGTTGCTTTACCTCTATCCCCTGCGGATGCGCCCGCATACACTGGTGGCGACGGATATCGTGCACGCCATTCCTCTGGCGGTAGTGGCTGGTCTGGGCTATCTGCTCGCGGGCATGGTCCACTGGCAGATGCTTCTCAGTCTGTTGGTAGGCTCGATCCCGGCCGTGGTTGTGGGCAGCCTACTGGCACGCAGGTTCGCTCCCGCGTGGCTGAGGTTTGCGTTAGGTGCGGTGCTGATCGTCGCGGGGTTCAAGGCCCTAGTCTGAGCCGGCCGCGGACGGCATAAATGTTTGGGGAGGACGGAAGAATCGATTGACGGACAGGTTTTTTCGTGCAAAATAGCACGACCGTTCGTTTTTTTCCCTTCGCCATGTCCCTTGCCACACCGGCCAGTAAAGCACCGCGCAGCGCCGCTCCCGAAAAGTCGCGCGACGGCCGCGCCTTGCACAAGGGCCAGCAGACCAAGCTGGCCATCGTCGATGCCGCCCTCGGCCTGGCCACCCAGATCGGCCTGGAGGGCCTGAGCATCGGGGTGCTGGCCGAGGTGACCGGCATGAGCAAGTCGGGCGTCTTCGCCCATTTCGGCTCGCGCGAAGAACTGCAGATCTCGGTCATCCGCGAGTATTTCGGCCGCTTCGAGCAGGAAATCTTCTATCCCGCGCTGCACGAGCCGCGCGGCCTGCCTCGCCTGCAAGCCCTGTTTTCCAACTGGATGAAACGCGTCACAGTGGAAATCCAGTCCGGCTGCATCTTCATCAGTGGCGCCGTCGACTTCGACGACCGGCCCGGCCCGGTGCGCGACGCCCTGGCCAGTTCGGTCAAGACCTGGCTGGCCGCCGTGCATCGCGCCGTGATTCAGGCCAAGGAAGAAGGGCATCTCGCGTCGGATGCCGATGCCAGTCAGATCGGCTTCGAAATCCACGGCCTGATCCTGGCCGTGCATTACGAGGCCCGTTTTCTCAAGACCCCCGGATCGATAGCGCGCGCCAACAAGGCGTTCGAGCAGATCCTGGCCCGCTACGGCGCCGATAGCAAGACCGTCAAGGCCGTGACACCCAAGGCTGCCATCGTCAAGCCGATGCGCAAGCCCGCCCCCAAATCCATCACCCTATCCAAACAGGAGTAACGCCATGCCCAGCTACAACCCGCCCCTGCGCGACATGCAGTTCGTGATGCACGAAGTGCTCAACGTCACCGAACAACTCAAGCAGATTCCGCGCCACGCCGACACCGATACCGACACCATCAACGCGGTGCTCGAAGAAGGTGGCAAGTTCGCCGCCAACGTGATCTTCCCGCTCAACATCAGCGGCGACGCCGAAGGCTGCAAGCTTGACAAGACGACGCACGAGGTCACGGCACCCAAGGGTTTCAAGGAAGCCTACGCCCAGTACGTCGAAGGCGGCTGGGCCGCGCTGAGCTGCGATCCGGACTATGGCGGCCAGGGCCTGCCCTTTGTGCTGAACCAGTGCATCTACGAAATGATGAACTCGGCCAACCAGGCCTGGACCATGTACCCCGGCCTCTCGCACGGCGCCTACGAGGCCCTGCACGCCCACGGCACCGACGAGCAGAAGAAGCTCTACCTGCCCAAGCTGGTCAGCGGCGAGTGGACCGGCACCATGTGCCTGACCGAGCCCCATTGCGGCACCGACCTGGGCATGCTGCGCAGCAAGGCCGAACCGCAGGCTGACGGCACCTACAAGCTCAACGGCGCCAAGATCTTCATCAGCGCCGGTGAACACGACCTGGCCGAGAACATCGTGCACCTGGTGCTGGCCCGCCTGCCCGACGCGCCCAAGGGCAGCAAGGGCATCAGCCTGTTCGCCGTGCCCAAGTACAACGTGAAGGCCGATGGTTCCCTGGGCACGCGCAACGGCATCTACTGTGGCGGCCTGGAGCACAAGATGGGCATCCATGCCAACTCCACCTGCCAGATGATTCTGGAAGACGCCGTGGGCACCCTGGTGGGCCAGCCCAACAAGGGCTTGCAGGCCATGTTCGTGATGATGAACGCCGCGCGCCTGGGTGTGGGCAACCAGTCCCTGGGCCTGACCGAAGTGGCCTACCAGAACGCCCTGGCCTACGCCAAGGACCGCATCCAGATGCGCAGCCTGTCGGGTACCAAGGCCAAGGACAAGGAAGCCGATCCCATCATCGTGCACCCCGATGTGCGCAAGATGCTGCTGACCGCCAAGGCCTACGCCGAAGGCGGCCGCGCCCTGGCCTGCTACTGCGCCCTGCTGCTGGACCAGCACCTCTACCACCCTGACGAGAAGGTGCGCAAGGAAAGCGACGAGATGCTGGCCCTGCTGACCCCCATCATCAAGGCCTTCCTGACCGACAACGGCTTTGAAGCCACGGTGATGTGCCAGCAGGTCTTCGGCGGTCACGGCTACATCAAGGAATGGGGCATGGAGCAGTTCGTGCGCGATGCCCGCATCAACATGATCTACGAAGGCACGAACACCGTGCAGTCGCTGGACCTGCTGGGCCGCAAAATCCTGGGCAATAACGGCGCCACGCTCAAGAAGTTCGGCAAGCTGGTCGGCAAGCTGGTGGAAGAAGAGGGCGTGAACGAGAAGATGGCCGAGTTCATCAACCCCCTGGCCTACCTGGGCGACCAGATGACCAAGTTCACCACCGAAGTCGGCTTCAAGGGTTTCCAGAACCCCGACGAAGTGGGCGCCGCCGCCGTCGATTACCTGCGCGTCGCCGGACACCTGGTCTTCGGTTATTTCTTCGCCCGCATGGCCTCGGTCGCGCTGAAGGAAATCGCCGCGGGCAACACCGACCCGTTCTACCAGGCCAAGCTGCAGACCGCGCGTTTCTACTTCGCCAAGCTATTCCCCGAGACCGCGTCGCTGATGCGCACCGCCCGCGCCGGCTCCAAGGTTCTGATGGACACCGACCTGGCCCTGGCCTGAAGTGGTGGAACCCATGATGCGCCAAGCCCTGCTGGTGTGTGTTCTGGCCCTGGCGGCATGGCCCGCCGTGGGCCAGTCCACGCCCGTGGGCCTGTGGCGCAGCATCGACGACAAGACTGGCACGGCCAAGGCCGAGATCCGCATCCGTGCGGGTGCCGATGGGGTGCTCAATGGTGTCGTCGAACGCGCGCTCGTGACTTCGGAGCAGCCCAACTGCGATCTCTGCACCGATGACCGCAAGGGCAAGCCCAAGGTCGGGCTGGAGATCATCCGCGGCGCGAAAAAGGCCGAGGACGCCGACGTGTGGGAGCAGGGCAAGATCCTCGACCCCGAGAACGGCAAGAACTACACGCTGCGCATGACCCCGCTCGAAGGCGGCAGCAAATTACAGATACGGGGTTATGTCGGCCCCTTCTACCGGACCCAGGTCTGGACCCGCGTCCAGTAAAAATCAACCAGGAAGACAACCATGTCTCGATTCCAAGTCAGAAAAGTCGCCGTGCTAGGTGCCGGCGTGATGGGCGCGCAGATCGCCGCCCATCTGGTCAATGTCAAGGTGCCGGTCGTGCTGTTCGACCTGCCGGCCAAGGAAGGCCCGAAGAACGGCATCGTCACCAAGGCCATCGACAACCTCAAGAAGCTCAAGCCCTCGCCCCTGGGCGTGGCCGATGACGCTGCGTTGATCCAGGCCGCCAACTACGAAGAGAACCTGGACCTGCTCAAGGACTGCGACCTCATCATCGAGGCCATCGCCGAACGCATGGACTGGAAGCTCGACCTCTACAAGAAGATCGCGCCCTTTGTGGCCAAGCACGCCATCGTCGCGTCCAACACCTCGGGCCTGTCTATCACCAAGCTGTCCGAGGTGCTGCCCCAGGAAATCAAGCCGCGCTTCTGCGGCATCCACTTCTTCAACCCGCCGCGTTACATGTACCTGGTGGAGCTGATCGCCACGCCCACCACCCAGCCCATCATCCTGGACCAGCTGGAGACCTTCGTCACCAGCGGCCTGGGCAAGGGCGTGGTGCGTGCCAAGGACACGCCCAACTTCATCGCCAACCGCGTCGGCATCGCCGGCATGCTGGCCACGATGAAGGAGGTCGAGAACTTCGGCCTGAGCTACGACGTCGTCGATGACCTGACCGGCAAGAAACTCGGCCGCGCCAGCTCTGGCACCTTCCGCACCGCCGACGTGGTTGGCCTGGACACCATGGCCCACGTCGTCAAGACGCTGCAGGACAACCTGGACGAGAAGAGCGATCCCTTCTATGCCAGCTTCGGCACCCCACCCGTGCTCAAGACCCTGATCGAGATGGGCCACCTGGGCCAGAAGAGCAAGGCCGGTTTCTACAAGAAGGTCGGCCGCGACATCCTGCGCTTCGACCTCGAGGGCAAGGAATACGTGCCCGGTGGTGAAAAGGCCGATGCCGTCTACGAGCGCATGCTCAAGAAGCCGGCCGGTGAGCGCCTGAAACTCCTGCGCAACGCCGAGGGCGCACAAGGCCGTTTCCTCTGGGCCATACTGCGCAACAGCTTCCATTACGCGGCCGTGCACCTGGCCACCATCGCCGACACCGCGGCCGACGTGGACCTGGCCATGCGCTGGGGCTTCGGCATGAAACAAGGCCCCTTCGAACTCTGGCAGGAAGCCGGCTGGCTTGAAGTGGCCAAGATGATCCAGGAAGACATCGATACCGGCAAGGCGCTCTCCAAGGCGCCGCTGCCCAAGTGGGTGTTCGACGGTCCGGTGGCCAAGGCCGGTGGTGTGCACACGCCCGAGGGTTCCTTCAACCCGAGCACGGGCAAGTTCCAGCCGCGCCGCAATCTGCCGGTCTATGGCATCCAGTACTTCCGCGAGAGCCTGCTGGGCGACGGCTCGGCCAACTACAAGACCGCGGGCAAGACCCTGCACGAGGACGAGGCCATCCGCATCTGGACGCTGGACGAAAACCGCGAAGCCGTCACGGGCAGCGTGCTGATCGCCAGCATCAAGAGCAAGATGCACGCGATCGGCCCCGGCGTGGTCGAAGGCCTGACGCGCGCGGTCGAGCTGGCCGAGGCTGATTACCAGGGCCTGGTGGTCTGGTCCGGCGACGAGCCTTTCAGCGTGGGCGCCGATCTGCAGGCCACCCTGCCGGCCTTCATGATCGCTGGCGTGGGTGCCATCGAGGGCGCCGAGCAGGAGATGCAGACCATGATGCTGCGCCTGCGTTATGCGGGCGTGCCCGTGGTCGCTGCCGTGCGTGGCATGGCCCTGGGCGGCGGCTGCGAACTGGCGGTCTACGCCGCACGCCGTGTGGTGGCGATGGAAAGCTATATCGGCCTGGTCGAAGTCGGCGTGGGCCTGGTGCCCGGGGCCGGTGGCCTGACCTATATCGCGCGCCGCGCGGCCGAGAACATGGCCGCCTCCACCGGCAAGGACATCCTGCCTTTCCTGACCGAAGGCTTCACCGCCGCGGCCATGGCCAAGGTGGGCACCAGCGCGCTGGAGTCGCGCAAGCTGGGCTACCTGCTGGACAGCGACCTCGTCGTGCCCAACAAGGACGAACTGCTCTACACCGCGCTCAACGAAGCGCGTGCCATGTACCAGGGTGGCTGGCGCGCCCCGCACAAGCGCCTGTTCCCGGTGGCGGGCCGCAATGGCCTGGCCACTATCAAGGCCCAGCTGGTCAATATGCGCGACGGTGGTTTCATCAGCGCACACGACTTCCACATCGCCACCCTGATCGCCAACGTGGTCTGCGGCGGTGACGTCGACGCCGGCTCGCTGGTGAGCGAGGACTACCTGATGGCCCTGGAGCGCCAGGCTTTCTGCTCGCTCATCGTTCATCCCAAGACGCAAGAGCGGATCATGGGCATGCTCAGCACCGGCAAGCCCGTGCGCAACTGATCGGCTGCAAAGGAATCATCATGAAACAAGTTCAAGAAGCCTACATCGTTGCCGCCACGCGCACGCCCATCGGCCGTTCCGGTCGCGGCTTTTTCCGCAACACCCGCCCCGACGACCTGCTGATCGCCGCCATCAAGAGCGCGATGCAGCAGGTGCCCACGCTGGACCCCAAGGCGATTGAAGACGCCATCATCGGCTGTTCTTTCCCCGAGGGTGAGCAGGGCATGAACATGGCGCGTATCGCCGTGGGCCTGGCCTTCAACCATCCCATTGGCGGCGTGACCGTCAACCGCTTCTGCGCCTCGGGCGTGACGGCGATCCAGATGGCAGCCGACCGCATCCGTGTGGGCGAGGCCGACGTGCTGATCGCCGGCGGCGCCGAGTCCATGAGCCTGGTGCCCATGGGCGGCAACAAGCCTTCGTTCAACCCCGAGGTCTTTGCGCGCGACGAAAACGTCGGCATCGCCTACGGCATGGGTCTGACGGCCGAGAAGGTGGCCCAGCAGTGGAAGGTCACGCGCGAGATGCAGGACGCCTTCGCGCTGGAGTCGCACCAGCGTGCGATCAGGGCGCAGAAAGCCGGCGAGTTCACAGCCGAGATCACGCCCATCGACGTGGTCGAGCGCACGCCCAACCTGGCCGCCGGTGAAGTCAGCACGAAGAAGCGCACCGTGAGCCTGGACGAAGGCGCCCGTGCCGACACCACGCTGGAAGCTCTGGGCAAACTCAAGCCGGTCTTCGCCGCCCGTGGCAGCGTGACGGCCGGCAACAGCTCGCAGACCAGTGACGGCGCCGGCGCGCTGATCCTGGCCAGCGAGAAGGCCGTCAAGCAGTTCGGCCTCAAGCCGCTGGCGCGTTTTGTCAGCTTCGCTGCGCGCGGCGTGCCGCCCGAGATCATGGGCATCGGCCCGATCGAGGCGATTCCCGCCGCACTGCGCTACGCCGGCCTCAAGCATGAGGACATCGGCTGGTTCGAACTCAACGAGGCCTTCGCGGCCCAGTCGCTGGCCGTGATCAACAGCCTGGGGCTGGATCCGTCCAAGGTCAACCCCATGGGCGGCGCCATTGCCCTGGGCCACCCGCTGGGTGCTACCGGCGCCATCCGCGCGGCCACGGTCGTGCACGCCTTGCATCGCCACAACCTGAAGTACGGCATGGTGACCATGTGCGTGGGCACGGGCCAGGGCGCCGCCGGTATCTTCGAACGCGTTTAAAGCGGTAGGGGCGGGCGCCGAGCGCGCCCGCCCGCCACGACCCGGCATCTAGACCGGGCGGGCACACGAGGGGAACACCATGGAAGCAGAGCGTCGGGACATCACTGGGGAAGACGGCAGCGTGATCACGCTGCGCGTCTTCGAGCCATCGGCGCAGGCGCAGGCCACCGTGGTCGTCGGCGGCGCCATGGGTGTACCCCAGGGTTATTACGCGCCCTATGCCCAGTGGCTCGCTCAGCAAGGCTACCGTGTCTGGACTTTCGACTACCGCGGTCATGGTGACTCCCTGGACCACGTGCCCCGGCGTTCCCTGCGCGGTTTCAAGGCCGACCTGTTCGACTGGGCGCACGATTACGAGACGGTGGTGCTGACGGCCCGGCGCGAGCTGCCGGCGCGGCCGCTCTACCTGCTGGGACACAGCCTGGGCGCGCAACTGCCCGGCCTGTTCCGCCACCCCGACCAAATCGACGGCCTGTTCAGCATCGCGGCCGGCAGCGGCTACTGGCGCGAGAACGCGCCCCAGCTGCGCCGCCGGGTGCTCTTTTTTTGGCACGTCATGGTGCCGCTGGCTACGCAGGTCTGCGGCTATTTCCCGGGCCGGCGGCTGGGCATGGTGGGCAACCTGCCGGCCGGTGTGATCCATCAGTGGCGGCGCTGGTGCATGCATCCGCGCTACAGTGCCGGTGCAGAAGGGCAGGATGTGGCACAACGTTACGGCCGAGTGCGCTTCCCGCTGCTGGCCTGGTCCTTCAGCGACGACGAGCTGATGACGCTGCGCGGCACACACAGCCTGATCAACCTTTACAGCGCGGCCCCGCGCCAGGTTCTGACCATCCATCCGGTGGAAGTGCCCTCACGCCGCATCGGCCACTTCGGCTTCTTCCGCGAGGCCATGCTGCCCACGCTGTGGCCGCGCAGCCTGGTCGCCCTGCAGTCCCTGGCCGCTGATGCCGTCCCGCCGGGGACGCAAGCGGTGGCGACAACAGTGCACACTATGCAGCCATGAAACCGCACGCTTTCGACGCAGCCCTCGCGCTGGATCGGGTCGCCCCCGGCCGTTACGCCGGACGTACCAGCGAGGCCTACTGGAACATGGTCGGCCCCTTCGGCGGCTCTACGGCTGCGACGGTGCTCAAGGCCGTTCTCAGCCACCCGGACTTGCTGGGCACGCCGCTGTCCATCACGGTCAACTACGCCGGTGCGCTGGCGCAAGGGCCCTTCGAAGTGCAGCTGTTGCCGGTGCGGACCAACCGCTCCACCCAGCACTGGACGGCAGCCATCGTGCAGAACGACAGCCAGGGTCAGCCCGTCGTGGCGACCACAGCCACCGTCATCACTGCGGTGCGGCGCGAGACCTGGAGCCTGTCGGACCTGCCCATGCCGGTCGTGCCCGGGCCCGCCGAGGCACAGGCCATGCGCTACGACAAGGCCATGGCCTGGCTGGACCATTACGAGCTGCGCCCGGTCAGCGGCCTGATTCCGCAGGCCTGGGACGGCCGCCAGCACGACCACAGCCTTTCCCAGCTGTGGATGCGCGACCAGCCGCCGCGCCCGCTGGACTTCTGCTCGCTGCTGGCCTTGTCCGACATCTTCTACCCGCGCGTCTGGCTCAGGCGCGCCACGCGCGTGCCGGCCGGCACCGTCTCCATCACCACCTATTTCCACGCCGGCGAGAAGGAACTGCAGGCCACCGGCAGCGGCTACCTGCTGGGGCAGGCGCGCGGCCAGGAATTTCGCAACGGCTTTTTCGACCAATCGGCCCAGCTCTGGAACGAGGCCGGCACCCTGCTCTGCACCTCGCACCAGATCGTCTATTTCAAGGAATGACCACCATGTCCGACATCCTCGTCCACACCGAAGCCGGTGTTGCCACGATCAGTTTCAACCGCCTGGAGCGCAAGAACTCCATCACCTCGGCCATGTACGCCGCCATGGCCGACGCCGTGACCCAGGCCGCGAATGATGCAGCCGTGCGCGTGCTGGTGTTCCAGGGGCACGAGACGGTGTTCTCTGCCGGCAACGACATCGGCGATTTCCTGAACCAGCCGCCTTCGGACGGGGATGCGCCGGTCTGGCGCTTCATGCGCGCGCTGGCCGCCTTTCCCAAGCCGGTGATTGCCGCTGTCAGCGGCCCTGCGGTGGGCATCGGCACCACTCTGCTGTTCCATTGCGACCTGGTCTATGCCGGCGACAACGCGGCCTTCTCCATGCCCTTCGTCAACCTGGGCCTGTGCCCGGAGTTCGCCTCCAGCATCACGGTGCCGCAGATGTTCGGTTACCACCGTGCCGCCGAGGCCTTGTTGCTGGGTGAGCCCTTCATGGCCGAGGCGGCGCTGGAAGCCGGCCTGGTCAACCGCGTGTTGCCACCGACCGAGGCCAATGGCTACGCCCAGGCGCAGGCGCGCAAGCTGGCGGCCAAGCCCCTGTCTTCACTGATCGAGACCAAGCGCCTCATGAAAAAGGGCCAAGCGGCCCAGATCATGGCGCAGATGGGCGAGGAGGGCGCAAGCTTCGGCCGCATGCTGCGCGAGCCGGCGGCGCGCGAGGCCTTCGGTGCCTTCATGGAAAAACGCAAACCGGATTTCAGCAAAGTATGAATACGAAAGACGGTTCCCGCAGGGCAAGTCCGTCAGGACTTGAGGGTTTTCTCTTTCGCCGAAGGCAAAAGCGCAAACCTGACTGCAACAAGCCCTGATGAAAACAGCAACTCCCTTTCCCGCCACGGGGTTCGAGCCCGAGTTCATCGCGGCACTCAAGGACATCTTCGAGGACAAGATCGCCTTCAACCGCGTGCTGGGCTTGCAGATCACCCAGATCGCACCCGAGCGCGTGACGGCGCGCATCGCCATGAAACCCGAGCTGATCGGCCATTTCGGGCACCAGCGCATCCACGGCGGCGTCATCAGCGCCGGGCTGGACGCCATGGGCGGCCTGGCCGTGATGGCGGCCATCGGCGCGCGCCACATGGACGAGCCTCCACTGCAGCGCCTGCAGCGTTTCGGCAAGCTGGGCACCATCGATTTGCGCATCGACTACCTCCGTCCTGGCATCGGTGAGCAATTCGAGTTGCGCGCCGAGGTGCTGCGCCTGGGTTCGCGTGTGGCGTCCACGCGCATGGAGTTCCTGGACGCTGAGGGCAAGCTGCTGTCGGCCGCCGCCGCCGCCTACATCGTGTCCTGACTAGGGCCTCTTCGGCACCAGACGGGGTTTGCCCTGGTCATCGATGGCCACGTAGGTCAGATTGGCTTCCGTCACCTTGACGAACTGGCCCTGGGCCTGGAAACGCTCGGCATAGACCTCCACCTTCACCGTGATCGATGTCTTGCCAATGCGGGTGAGCTTGGAATAGAAGGACAGGATGTCCCCCACGCGCACCGGCTGTTTGAAGATGAACTCGTTCACCGCCACGGTGGCGATACGACCGCCCGCGTAACGCGCCGGGATCACCGAGCCGGCCAGGTCGACCTGGGCCATGACCCAGCCGCCGAAGATGTCGCCATTGGCATTGCTGTCGGCCGGCATGGGGATGACTTTGAGCACCAGCTCCTCGTCGGACGGGGGCTGGAGGGCGGCGGTGCTGGGAAATTCGCTCATGGGTGACAATCTCTGCAAAACGTTTACCGGATTGTCCTCCATGCGTCGCTACGGCGAAACCGCCCCCTCCCACCTTCCCTCCCAGCCCGCTGCCAGCCAGCCGCGTTCCGACTGGGCCACGCTGCAGCGCCTGTTCCCCTACCTCTGGGCCTACAAGTGGCGCGTCATCGCGGCGCTGAGCTTCATGGTGGGCGCCAAGGTTTCCAACGTAGGTGTGCCCCTGCTGCTCAAGGAGCTGGTGGACGGCGTGGGCCTGCGACCCAGCGATCCGGCCGCTTTGTGGCTGGTGCCCGCGGCGCTGCTGCTGGCCTACGGCGCCCTGCGTTTCATGACCTCGCTGTTCACCGAGTTGCGTGAACTGGTCTTTGCCAAGGCCACCGAAGGCGCCGCGCGCACCATCTCGCTGCAGGTCTTCCGCCACCTGCACGCGCTGAGCCTGCGTTTCCACCTGGAACGCCAGACCGGCGGCATGACGCGCGACATCGAGCGCGGCACGCGTGCCGTGCACTCGCTGATCTCCTATTCGCTCTATAGCATCGTGCCCACGCTGATCGAGTTCACGCTGGTGCTCACGCTGCTGGCCGTGAAGTTCGACTTCGGTTTCGTCTGGATCACGCTGGCCGCGTTGGTGAGCTACATCATTTTCACGGTCACGGTGACAGAGTGGCGCACGCGTTTCCGCCGCCGCATGAACGAGCTGGATTCGACCGCGCACAGCCGCGCAGTCGACTCGCTGCTCAACTACGAGACCGTCAAGTACTTCAACAACGAGGAGTTCGAGGCGCGCCGTTACGACGAGAACCTCGAGCACTACCGCCGCGCCGCCGTCAAGAGCCAGACCAGCCTGAGTGTGCTCAACACCGGCCAGCAACTCATCATCGCCACCGGCCTGGTGGCCATGCTCTGGCGCGCCACCCAGGGCGTGATCGACGGCCGCATGACGCTGGGCGACCTGGTCATGATCAACGCGCTGATGATCCAGCTCTACATTCCGCTGGGTTTTCTGGGCGTGCTCTACCGCGAGATCAAGCAGAGCCTGACCGACATCGACAAGATGTTCACGCTGCTGGAGCGCGAGCGCGAAGTGGCCGACGCGCCGGGTGCGCAGCCACTGCAGGTGGCGCAAGCCGAGGTGCGTTTCGAGCGCGTCAGCTTCTCGTACGAGCCGGCGCGCGCCATCCTGCATGAGGTGAGTTTCGAGATTCCCGCCGGCAAGACCGTGGCCGTGGTCGGCCCCTCCGGGGCGGGCAAATCGACCCTGGCGCGCCTGCTTTACCGTTTCTACGATGTGAGCGACGGCCGCATCACGATTGCCGGGCAGGACATCCGCCAGGTCACGCAGTCCAGCCTGCGCCAGGCCATCGGCATCGTGCCGCAGGACACCGTGCTGTTCAACGACACGGTGGAATACAACATCGCCTACGGCCGCCCCGGCGCCAGCCGTGCCGAGGTGGAAGAAGCGGCGCGCGCTGCCCACATCCACAACTTCATTGTCGCCACGCCCAAGGGTTACGACACCATGGTGGGCGAGCGCGGGCTCAAGCTCTCGGGTGGCGAGAAACAGCGCGTGGCGATCGCGCGCACCCTGCTCAAGAACCCGCCCGTGCTGATCTTCGACGAGGCCACCTCCGCGCTGGACTCGGCCAACGAACGCGCCATCCAGGCCGAACTCAGGGGCGTGGCCCAGGGCAAGACCACGCTGGTCATTGCGCACCGCCTTTCCACCGTGGTCGATGCGCACGAGATCCTGGTCATGGAGGCCGGGCGCATCGTCGAACGCGGCTCGCACAGCGCGCTGCTGGGCCAGGGCGGCATTTATGCGCGCATGTGGGCGTTGCAGCAAAGTTCGGAATAGACACGAGCGGCCTTTTGCGGCATTCTTTGAAAGCCCATCTGAACAAACAGCCGCCGTGACGACGCGTATGCCTTGCGTGCAGGCGCCGAAGGACTAGAAGGAATGCCGGGGAAGCTGATCTCCACACTCTCCCACTGGCTCCTGGGTTCGCGCCCGGGCCGGCGTGAACGTGCCATCCTGACGCTGCTGACCCTGGCGGGGTATATGACGTTCGCGTTGTTGCAGGAAGCGGAGGTGCGTCTGGGCTACATCGACGCAAACGATTCCCACTGGCTGACGGCGTACAACCTCGGTGGCTCGCTTCTCTTCTATTTGCTGGTGCGCACGGGCTGGAGCGAACGCTTGTCTCCGGCGGAACCCTCCATGACCCTGGTGCAGACCGTCCATGGCATAGCGGCAATCGTCGGCTCCTATGCCATCACTGGTCCGGCACGCGGCGCGGTGCTGGCCATTTTGGTGCTGGTATTGGCCTATGGCATGTTCAGCCTTTCCGTCAGGCAGGCGCGCGGGCTGGCCGTGTTCGCGCTTGTAGCCTTGGTCTCCGTGATGGCGTGGAAGCACCATACGGAGCCGCAGCGCTACCCCGGCTGGATCGAACTGGTGCATCTGGCCTTCGCCGTCGTCGTATTGGCCGGCGTGTCGGCGCTGTCGGTACGCATGGGCCTGCTGCGTCGTCGCCTGCGCGAACAGAAGCAGGCGCTCGAGGCCTCGCTGGAGCAGATCCGGGTGCTGGCGACGCAGGATGAGCTGACGGGTCTGGTGAACCGGCGCCACATGATGGTCATGCTGGGCGCAGAACTGGCGCGCCAGCAGCGCAATGGCCAGGCGATCAGCGTGGTGCTGCTCGACCTGGATCATTTCAAGCATATCAACGACAGCTTCGGCCACCAGACGGGTGACGCCGTGCTGCGCGCCTTCGCCAGCGGCGTCTCTTCCAGTCTGCGTGTGTCCGACGTGCTGGCGCGCTGGGGAGGTGAGGAGTTCCTGCTCATGCTGCCCGAGACCGGCCAGAAGGATGCGCTCCACTGTGTGCAACGCATGCGCGATGCCCTGGCGCGCGTCGACTTCGACGCGATCGCATCCGGCCTGCAGCTGACCTTCTCCGCCGGACTGGCCAGCAGCGAGCCCGGCGAATCGATCGAGACCGTGATCGAGCTGGCCGACCAGGCTTTGTACCGCGCCAAGCGCGCCGGCCGCAATTGCATCGTCAGCGCCTGAGTCATCTGCAGGGCCGCACGCCCGAGCATAATTGCGGGCATGGAGACCAAGTGGCTCGAGGATTTTGTCAGCCTGGCCGAGACGCGCAGCTTCAGCCGCTCGGCCCAGCTGCGCCATGTGACGCAGCCTGCGTTCTCGCGCCGTATCCAGTCGCTGGAAGCCTGGGCCGGCACCGACCTGGTAGACCGCAGCGCCTACCCCACGCGCCTCACGCCCGCCGGTGAAACCCTCTACGGCCAGGCGCTGGAGATGTTGCAGTCCCTGCAGCACACCCGTGCCATGCTGCGCAGCCACACGGCGGCCGGCGAGGACGTGATCGAGTTCGCCGTACCGCACACCCTGGCCTTCACATTCTTTCCCGCCTGGGTCTCCAGCCTGCGCGAAAACTTCGGCCCCTTCAAGAGCCGACTTATCGCCCTCAATGTGCATGACGCGGTGATCCGCCTGACCGAGGGCAGCTGCGACCTGCTGCTGGCCTACCACCATGCCTCGCACCCCTTTCAGCTCGATGCGGAGCGCTACGAACTGGTCAGCCTGGGGCAGGAAACCATCGCACCGTATTCACGGCCCGATGCCCAGGGCCTGCCGCTGTTTCCTCTGCCCGGGCGCGCCGAGCAACCCTTGCCCTACCTGGGGTATGCGCCGGGCGCCTACCTGGGCCAGGTGGTGGACTTCATGCTCAAGCAGGCAGGCACGGCCATCCATCTGGATCGGGTCTACGAGACCGATATGGCCGAAGGCCTCAAGGCCATGGCGCTCGAAGGCCATGGCCTGGCCTTCCTGCCGCACAGCGCCGTGCGCAACGATCTGCGGGCCGGCCGTCTGGTCAGTGCTGCGCCAGCGGTCCTGTCGGGTCTGCGGATCACCATGGACATGCGTTTGTATCGGGAGAAACCCCAGGGCAAGCAGTTGCCCAAGCGCACGGCCGAGGCGCTGTGGCGCTTTCTGGCCGGTGGTGGGCAGGGCGCATGAGGGTAGACCTGTGTTGCCAAAATGACGGCAGCCGCACTTTAATCACCCCAGGGGGCATATCCCGGCACGGGATTTGCTGGATACTCACGGTCTGACTTTTCTCTTTTTAGGAGTTACGCATGAAGAAGCATCTGCTGGCACTCGCCATCGCCACCACCTTCGCAGCGGGCGCACACGCTCAGGCCAATGACACCCTGGCCAAGGTCAAGGCCTCGGGCAGCATCACCATGGGCGTGCGCGATTCCTCGGGCGCCCTCTCCTACACCCTGGGGGACGGCAAGTACGCGGGCTTCCACGTGGAGCTGTGCCAGCGCATCGTGGCCAATGTGGAGAAGGCCGTGGGCAAGAAGCTTGAAGTGAAGTACCAGTCGGTGACCTCTCAGAACCGCATCCCGCTGACCCAGAACGGTACCGTCGACATCGAGTGCGGTTCCACTACCAACAATGCCACCCGCCAGAAGGACGTGGCCTTTGCCGTGACCACCTTCGTCGAGGAAGTGCGCATGGCCGTCAAGGCCAATTCCGGCCTGACCTCGATTGCCCAGCTCAATGGCCGCAATGTTGCAACCACCACCGGCACCACGTCGGTGCAGACGCTGCGCAAGAACGAGCGTGCCCAGGGCATCAACTTCAATGAGATCTACGGCAAGGACCACGCCGACAGCTTCCTGCTGCTCGAGTCCGGCCGCGCCGACGCCTTCGTTATGGATGGCTCCATCCTGGCCGGCAACATCGCCAATGCCAAGAACCCGGCCGATTTCAAGATAGCGGGCGAGGTGCTCTCGGTCGAGCCCATCGCCATCATGCTGCGCAAGGACGACCCGGCTTTCAAGAAGCTGGCCGACGACACGCTCAAGGGCATGATGCAATCCGGCGAGATGGCCAAGATCTACGACAAATGGTTCATGCAGCCCATTCCGCCGAAGAACAACAAGGTCGGCCTGGCCGTCAGCGACAGCACCAAGGGTGCCTGGGCTGCCCCGAACGACAAGCCCATGGAAGACTACGCCAAGAAATAAAGGGCGCAGGGCGAAACGCATGACAAACCCCGCCCCGGTCACCGTCCGGGCGGGGTTTTTGCTTGTGCGTGAAGCACGACACAAGACGCGTCATTCCACACGGAGACACCGCACATGAGCTGGGACTGGCAGGTATTCCTCAACGACGACGGCAGCGGCCGCACCTATCTGGAATGGATGATCGACGCCTGGGGCTGGACGCTGGCCGTGGCCGGCAGTTCCTGGGTGGTGGCGGTGGTGATGGGTGCCCTCATGGGCACCCTGCGCACGCTGCAGGACAGCCCCAGGCTGGTGCGCCTGGCCACGGTCTGGGTCGAGCTGTTCCGCAACATCCCCTTGCTGGTGCAGGTCTTCCTCTGGTACTTCGTGGTGCCCAAGATGTTCCCGCTGTTTCAGCAGGTACCGGGGTTTGTGCTCGTGGTGTTCGCCCTGGGCTTCTTCACCTCCGCACGCATCGCCGAGCAGGTGCGCGCCGGCATCCAGTCCCTGCCGCGCGGGCAGCGTTACGCGGCCCTGGCCATGGGTTTCACCACGGCGCAGGCCTATCGCTACGTGATCCTGCCGATGGCCTTTCGCATCATCCTGCCGCCGCTGACCAGCGAGTCCATGAACCTGTTGAAGAACTCGGCCGTGGCCTTTGCCGTGTCGATCGCCGAACTCACCATGTTCGCCATGCAGGCGCAGGAGGAAACCTCGCGCGGTGTCGAGGTCTACCTGGCCGTGACGGCGCTGTACATGCTCTCGGCCTTCGCGGTCAACCGCGTCTTCGCCACCATCGAGAAGCGGGTGCAGATCCCCGGCTTCATCGTCGCGGGCGGTACCGGCGGGGGACACTGACATGTTAGGCCTCGACCTCACCTTCCTGAGTTGGGACATCATCAGCAAGTTCGTGCTGGGCGGCTTTTGGTTCAGCATCAAGCTGACCATCATCGCCACGCTGGGCGGCATCGTCTTCGGCACCCTGCTGGCGCTCATGCGCCTGTCGGGCCGCAAGGTGCTGATGCTGCCGGCCACCATCTACGTCAACGGCATGCGTTCCATCCCGCTGGTGATGGTGATCCTGTGGTTCTTCCTGCTGATCCCCTTCCTGATCGGCAAACCCATCGGTGCCGAGGTGTCGGCCATCGTCACCTTCATCGCCTTCGAGGCGGCCTACTTCAGCGAGATCATGCGCGCGGGCATCCAGTCCATCCCGCGCGGCCAGGTCCATGCCGGCCAGGCCCTGGGCATGAGTTACGGCCAGAACATGCGCCTGGTGGTGCTGCCGCAGGCCTTCCGCAACATGCTGCCGATCCTGCTGACGCAGACCATCATCCTGTTTCAGGACACCTCGCTGGTCTACGCCATCGGCGCCTACGACCTGCTCAAGGGCTTCACCAATGCCGGCAAGATCTACGGCCGGCCCGAAGAGGCCTATCTGCTGGCCGCTGTGGTGTATTTCGTGATCTGCTATGCCCTGTCGTGGAGCGTCAAGCGCCTGCAGGCCAAGATCGCTATCGTCCGTTAAGCGTCGGAGACACTATGAACCCCCAAGCTCACATTCGTTCGCGGCCCCCCGAGGGGGCGCATGCCTCCTTTGAGGCGGCTCTACAGGAGGCATGGAATGATTGAAATCAAGAACGTTTCGAAATGGTATGGCCCGGTGCAGGTGCTCAACAACTGCTCGGTCAGTATCAACAAGGGTGATGTGGTGGTGGTCTGCGGCCCCTCGGGTTCTGGCAAGTCCACGCTGATCAAGACGGTGAACGGCCTGGAGCCGATCCAGCAGGGCGAGATTCTGGTGGACGGTGTGCCCCTGCACGATCCTAAGACAGATCTGCCCAAGCTGCGCAGCCGCGTGGGCATGGTGTTCCAGCACTTCGAGCTCTTCCCTCATCTGTCCGTGACCGAAAACCTGACCATCGCGCAGGTCAAGGTGCTGGGTCGCAGCATCGATGAAGCCAAGGTGCGTGGCCTGAAGATGCTGGAGCGTGTGGGCCTGATGGCGCACAAGGACAAGTTCCCAGGTCAGCTCTCGGGCGGCCAGCAGCAGCGTGTGGCGATTGCCCGTGCCCTGAGCATGGACCCCATCGTGATGCTTTTCGACGAGCCGACTTCGGCGCTCGACCCCGAGATGGTGGGCGAGGTGCTGGACGTGATGGTCACGCTGGCCAAGGAAGGCATGACCATGATGGTGGTCACGCACGAGATGGGCTTCGCCCGCAAGGTGGCCAACCGCGTGATCTTCATCGACGTCGGCGGCCGCATCCTGGAAGACTGCAGCAAGGACGAGTTTTTCGCCCATCCAGAGAACCGCCAGCCGCGTACCAAGGACTTCCTGAACAAGATCCTGGCGCATTGAGGGCCGCCGCCCTGGCGAAAAGGCACCTTCGGGTGCCTTTTCCGCTTTTTGGGACAATAGCGGCATGACACAGGAAATTACGATCACCCGCCCGGACGACTGGCATCTGCACGTGCGCGACGGGGCAGCGCTGGCCGCCGTGGTGCCGCACACGGCGCGCCAGTTCGGCCGGGCCATCATCATGCCCAACCTCAAGCCGCCGGTGACCACGGCCGCCGAGGCGGCGCACTACCGCGCACGCATCCGCGCTGCGGTGCCCGCCGGGCTGGACTTCGAGCCGCTGATGACGCTCTACCTGACCGACAAGCTGCCGCCCGAGGAGGTAGCGCGCGCGCAGGCCAGCGGCGTGGTGGCCTGCAAGCTCTACCCGGCCGGTGCCACCACCAACAGCGATGCCGGCGTGACCGACATCCGCAAGACCTACAGGACGCTGGAGGCCATGCAGCGCGAAGGCCTGCTGCTGCTGGTGCACGGTGAGGTGACCAGCCCCGAGATCGACCTGTTCGATCGCGAGGCCGTGTTCATCGAGCAGCAGTTGAAACCCTTGCGCCGCGATTTCCCCGAGCTCAAGATCGTGTTCGAGCACATCACGACGAAAGAGGCCGCGCAGTACGTGATGGAAAGCGACAAGTACACCGGCGCCACCATCACCGCGCACCATCTGCTCTACAACCGCAACGCCATCTTCACCGGCGGCATCCGTCCGCACTACTACTGTCTGCCCGTTTTGAAGCGGGAAGTGCACCGGCAGGCCCTGGTGGCCGCGGCCACCAGCGGCAGCCCGAAGTTCTTCCTGGGCACCGACAGCGCACCGCACCCGGTGCACCTGAAGGAGCACGCCACCGGCTGCGCCGGCTGCTATACCGCGCACGCCGCCATCGAGATGTACGCCGAGGCCTTCGACGCCGCCGGTGCGCTGGACCGGCTGGAGGGGTTTGCCAGTTTCTTCGGTGCCGACTTCTACGGCCTGCCGCGCAACACCGGCACCATCACCTTGAAGCGCGAAAGCTGGACACCGCCCGAGAGCTTCCCCTTTGGCGAAGCCGAACTCAAGCCCCTGCGTTCGGGCGAGGCGCTGCCCTGGAGGCTGGTGTGAGCGCGCGCGAAACGCTGCGACCGGAAGCGCATATCGCGCTGCTGATCGACGCGGACAATTCGCCGGCGGCCAAGATCGGCCTGATCCTGACCGAGCTGTCCACCTTCGGCGTCACCAATGTGCGCCGCGCCTACGGCAACTGGAAGAAGTCCGAGCTCAAGGGCTGGGAAGAGAAACTGCATGAGCATGCCATCCGTCCCATGCAGCAGTTCGATTACTCCAAGGGCAAGAACGCCAGCGACATGGCCATGGTGATCGACGCGCTGGAGCTGCTTTACACCGACCGGCCCGATGCCTTTGGTATCGTGTCCTCGGACGCCGACTTCACGCCCCTGGTCATGCACTTGCGCGCCAAGGGAGCGGCGGTGTACGGCTTCGGTGCCGCCAAGACACCCGAGCCCTTCGTCAACGCCTGTTCGCGTTTCCTGTTCCTGGAAAAACTCGGGGCCGAGGAACTGGGCGAGCCCGGCGAGTCCGGCGAAGCGGCGCCGGCGGCGCCCTTGCGCGTGACGACGGCACAACTCAAGCAGGATGCCAAACTGGTGACGCTCCTGCGCCATGCCGTGCAGGCGGCGGCCGACGAAAGTGGCTGGGCGCGGGTCGGAGCGGTCGGCCAGCAGATCGGCAACCAGGCCTCCTTTGATTCGCGTAACTATGGCTACGCGACCCTCACCAAATTGCTGGCGGCCACGCAGCTCTTCGAGATGGCTCATGAGGGGACCTCGCAGGTCTCGGTCCGGGACAAGCGCCAGGGCAGACCCGCTCGCGCCTGATGGTCGGCGAACTGGCGGGCATCGACTGGGCTGCGCCCTGGTTGGCGCCGTATCGCCCTGTCGGCGAGCCGCTGGCGCAGCAGGCCCAGGACGGACGCAGCTGCGTCGAAGTGCTCGATGGCGCCGGCGCCCCGGTGCGTTTCGTGCCCCAGTCCGAGCTGCCGGCGGGCCTGGCCTACGAGCAGTTCATCTTCGAGCAGCAGCGTGTGCCCACGCGCGATGGCCTGCACGATTTCTTCAATGGCTTGGTCTGGTTGCGTTTCCCCAGCGCCAAGCGCCGGCTCAACCAGCTGCAGGCGTCGCAGATCGCGGCCGACGGCGTGTTGCCCGTGCGCGGCCCGGTGCGGGACGCCATCACCGTGTTCGACGAAAACGCGGCTTTGCTGCAGGCCCCCGATGCGCTGTGGGAGGCGCTGGCTGCGCGCGACTGGCCGCAGCTCTTCATCACGCGACGCCCCCTGTGGGCGCGGGCGCGGCTGACGCTCTTCGGTCATGCCCTGCTGGAAAAGCTTGTGTCGCCGCGCAAAGCCATCACGGCCCACGTCTACCGCGTGCCGCAGGACCTGGCGCCGGACGTGCTCGATGCCTGGCTTGCGCAGGATCTGCAGGCGCCCAGGCTGGCCGGCAAGCCCTTCGTGCCGCTGCCGGTGCTGGGCGTGCCCGGCTGGTGGCTGCCGAACGAGGCACCGGGCTTTTATGCCGACGCCCAGGTCTTCCGTCCGCCGCGATCACGGCTGTGAGAGTTCAAATCGCCACAGTTGGTGTGGAAATGCGCCGCCTGCGCTTGAATTCGCCCCATTCACCCTTACCATTTGCGCCATCGGTCCGCGGGTGTCGGGCTGTCTGAGAAGGAAACCATGAAACGCATCATTCTGTTCGTCCTGACCAACCTTGCCGTCGTGGTGGTGCTGGGTATCGTGGCCAGCCTGCTGGGCGTCAACAAGTTCCTGACGGCCAACGGCCTGAACCTGGGCGCGCTGCTGGGTTTCGCGCTCATCATGGGCTTCGGTGGCGCCATCATCTCGCTGCTGATCAGCAAGCCTGTGGCCAAGTGGAGCGCCGGCGTGCAGGTCATCGAGCAACCCCAGACGCCGGACGAAGCCTGGATCGTCAACACCGTGCGCAAGTTCGCCGACCAGGCCGGCATCGGCATGCCTGAAGTCGGCATCTTCGAGGGCGACCCCAACGCCTTCGCCACTGGTGCCTTCAAGAATTCGGCCCTGGTGGCCGTGTCCACCGGCCTGCTACGCAACATGACGCGTGAAGAGGTGGAGGCCGTGATCGGCCACGAGGTGGCCCACATCGCCAATGGCGACATGGTGACCATGACCCTGATCCAGGGCGTGATGAACACCTTCGTGGTCTTCATCAGTCGCGTAGTCGGTTATGCGGTGGACAGCTTTCTGCGCCGCAACGACGATGAAAGCTCGGGCCCGGGCATCGGCTATTTCGTCACCACCATCGTCATGGACATCCTCCTTGGCGTCCTGGCCGCCATCATCGTGGCTTGGTTCTCGCGTCAGCGTGAATTCCGCGCCGACGCCGGTGCTGCCCAGCTGATGGGCCGTCGTCAGCCCATGATCAACGCGCTGGCCCGCCTGGGCGGGCTGCACACGGCCGAGCTGCCCAAGAGCATGGCCGCCATGGGCATTGCGGGTGGCATCGGCCAGCTGTTCTCGACGCACCCGCCGATCGAAGAGCGCATCGCCGCGCTGCAGAACGCACAAGGCTGATTCTTCCTGTATCCGGATAAACCCGTGGGGGCGCAAGCCTCCACGGGTTTTTTCATCGGGCTTGCATCGTGGAAGGGAGATGTCCACAATGGGCTCATGAACAGAACGGCGCTTGGGGCAGACTGAGCGCGCATTCGATGTCATCCATGAAGCCTGAGCAGACGCCCTCACGCGCGGTACCTGGTGCACCCGGTTTCATGGTGCGGCTGTGGCTGGCCGTGCTGGTGCTCAACCTGGTGCTGATCGGCTTCGTCCTCTGGGCGCTACAGCAAAGCCGCCAGCAGTTCGAGCAGATCGCCGCCGTGACGGCCGACAACCTGTCGCGCCTCATGGAACACGATATCGCGGCGTCTGTGCGGGTGATCGACCTGGCCCTGCAGAGCCTGGCCGAGGCCATGGAGCAGCGGGGCCCGCTCCGTGCCGGTGACACCCGTGGACTGAATGCGCTGCTCGATCGGAAGTTGACGCAGTTGCCCGAACTCGATGGCCTGCGGGTGGCGGATGCCCAGGGGGTGCTGACGCACGGCACCCTGGTCAATCCGCAGAGCCGTCTGAGCATTGCGGATCGTGACCATTTCATCCTCCTGCGCGAGCGACCCGACGCGGGGCTGGTCATCAGCAGCCCCATACAGGGACGCATCACCGGCCGATGGGTCATCAATTTCTCGCGTGCGTTGCGGCACCGCGACGGCAGCTTCGCCGGCGTTGTGCAGGGTTCGGTGCCCTTGAGCCATTTCATCGAACAGTTCATTCCGCTGCAAGTCGGCACGAAAGGTTCTTTCACGCTGTTCGATCAGAAGTTCCGGCTGGTCGTGCGGCATCCCACCCCGGTGAGTACCCGCGATGCGGTGGGCATGCCTTTCGGATCCCCGGAGCTGCGCGAACTGGTGGACAGCGGCCACAGTGAGGGCATCTACAAGGCTCGCTCCATCATCGACAACGTCGAGCGCATCTCGGCGTTTCGCCACATCACCGATACCCAGCTCTATCTGGTGCTGGGCATGGCCTCGGACGATTACCTCAGCAGCTGGCAGGAAGAAAAGTACAAGGCCCTGATCGTTGTCTTGCTGTTCATCTTGACCAGCCTGATGGTGTGTTACCTGATCCAGCGTGCCTGGCGCAACCAGTCGGTCGCCGTGCGCGCGCTGGAACAGGCCTACCGCACTCTAGATGCCGAGAAGCAGCTGAACCAGACCATCATCCGCTCCTCGCCGTTTGCCATCTACACGCGTGACCGTCGCGGCATCGTCACGGCCTGGAACCCGGCGGCTGAAAAACTCTTCGGCTGGCGCGCCGAACAGATCCTGGGCAAACCCCTGCTGACCGTGCCACATGACAAGGAGCGCGAGACGACCGAACTGCGCGACCGGGTCCTGAGCGGCGAGAGCATCATCGATCTCGAAGTGCAACGCCAGAAACAGGACGGCACCCTGTTCGACCTCAGCACCACGCTGGCGCCGCTGCGTGACGCCAGCGGCACGGTGACGGGTTATCTGGCGATTGCGGCCGACATCACCGCGCGCAAGGCAGCCGAGCAGCAGGTCGAGTTCTTGGCCTACCGCGATGTGCTGACCGGCCTGCCCAACCGGCTGCTCCTGCAGGATCGTTTCGGACAGGCCATCGCGCATGCCGAGCGCTCGCACAGCAAGGTGGCCCTGGTGTTTCTCGATCTGGACAACTTCAAGACCATCAACGATTCGCTAGGCCACGCCGTCGGGGACGCGCTGCTGCGGGAGATTGCCAGTCGCCTGGGCGAATGCGTGCGCGAGACCGACACCATCAGTCGCCAGGGAGGGGATGAATTCCTCCTGGTGCTGTCCGACCTGGCCGGGACCGAGGCCATCCCGCCCGTGCTGCTCAAGATCCGCGAGCGCCTGCAGTCGCCATTCACGGTGGACGGTCATGAGCTCACCACTTCGGCGTCGATCGGGGTGGCGCTCTATCCCGATGACGGACGCGATTTCGAGACCCTGCTCAAGAAGGCCGATACCGCGATGTACCGCGCCAAGGATGCCGGGCGCAACCACTATCGTTTCTTCGATGAGCAGATGAATATCGAAGCCGTCGAGCACCTGCACCTCAAGAGCGGGCTGCGGCGTGCCCTGGCGCAGGGCGAATTCGAGTTGCACTTCCAGCCGCAGTTCGAGCTGGCAAGCGGTCGGGTGGTCGGGGTCGAAGCCCTGCTGCGCTGGCGCCATCCCGAGGATGGCCTGATTCCGCCGGCGCGTTTCATCCCTGTGGCCGAGGACAGTGGCCTGATCGTGCCCATCGGTGACTGGGTGATCCAGGAAGCCTGCCGCCAGGCCATGGCCTGGCGCGCTGCCGGCCTGCCGCCGCTGATCATGGCCGTCAACCTTTCGGCCGTGCAGTTCCGTCGCGGCGAGGTGCAGCAGACCATCGCCCAGGCCTTGCAGACCACCGGCTTCGACCCGCACCTGCTCGAACTCGAGTTGACCGAATCCGTCCTGATCGGCGACACCGAGACCGTGCTGTCCAGCGTGCGCCAGCTCAAGCAGCTGGGGGTGAAGCTGTCGGTCGACGACTTCGGGACCGGCTATTCGAGCCTCTCCTACCTCAAGCGCTTCGACGTCGACAAGCTCAAGATCGACCAGAGTTTCATCCGCGACCTGGCCAGCGACCCGGACGATGCCGCAATCGTGCGGGCCATCGTCCAGATGGCGGGCAGCCTGAATCTGCGTACCATCGCCGAAGGCGTGGAGGATGCGGCTACGCTGGCCCTGTTGCGTGAGTTTGCCTGCGATGAGGCACAGGGTTACCATTTCGCACGGCCCATGGCGGCCCAGGCCTTCTTCAACTTCATGACGCAAAGGGCCGGCACATCATCAAGCAATGAGAAAGTGGGGATGCCATGAAAGCGATAACCAGCAAGCTGGCCATGATCGTCATGCTGGGCGCGGCCACCGTGGCCACTGCGCAGACCTGTGACCAGGCCTGGGCCGATTACAACGAGTTCAAGAAGCGCAATGCGATGGAGCCTTCGCAGTACGCGCTGACGACCTACGGGGCGGCGGTGCGCGCTGCCTGCGGGCCCGACGCCCTGCCGGTGCCGCCGGGCACCGACACGCCGCCGCTGCCGCGCGTGCGCAAGCCCAAGCCGCTTCCACCACCACCACCACCACCTCCTCCTCCCCCGAAGCCGCCGAAGAGCTGAGGGTTCAGCAGAACAGCAGGGCCAGCCAGGCGGGTTCGTCGAGCAGGTTGAGCAGCAGATAGCCGCCAGCACGGTAGAACCAAAGTCTCAGCTGGTCTTGCCGTGTCCAGGTTGTCGCAGCGTCGTCTGGCTCTGGCGTCATGACAGCATGTCGAGGGCCAGCGCCTCGGCCACCTTGATGCCGTCCACGCCGGCCGACAGGATGCCGCCGGCATAACCCGCGCCCTCACCGGCCGGGTAGAGGCCGCGTACGTTCAGGCTTTGCAGATCATCGCCACGCGGGATGCGCAGCGGCGAGGAGGTGCGCGTCTCCACGCCGGTCAGCACGGCGTCCTGCATGTCGAAACCCTTGATCTTGCGGCCGAAGGCCGGCAGGGCCTCGCGGATGGCCTCGATGGCGTAGCCGGGCAGGGCACCGTGCAGGTCCCCCAGGTGCACCCCCGGCTTGTAGGAAGGCAGCACGCTGCCGAAATCCTTTGACGGCTTGCCGGCGATGAAATCGCCCACCAGCTGGCCTGGTGCTTCGTAGTTGCTGCCACCCAGCACGTAGGCCTGGGCCTCCAGCTTGCGCTGCAGCACGATGCCGGCCAGCGGGTGGTATTGCGGGGGCTGCTGCCGGGCCATGGTGGCGGCCTGCCGGGCGTAGTGCAGGCCGTCCTCGGTCCCGAAGGCGGCCTGCCAGTCGGCCAGGTCATCGATGCCCTGGGGGTAGTCGACCGGCTCGATGCCGACCACGATGCCGGCATTGGCGTTGCGCTCGTTGCGCGAATACTGGCTCATGCCGTTGGTCACCACGCGGCCCGGCTCGGAGGTGGCGGCCACTACCGTGCCGCCCGGGCACATGCAGAAGCTGTAGACGGCACGGCCGTTTTTCGCGTGATGCACCAGCTTGTAGTCGGCCGCGCCCAGCAGGGGATGGCCGGCGTATTTGCCCCAACGGGCCCGGTCGATCAGCCCTTGTGGGTGCTCGATGCGAAAGCCCACCGAGAAGGGCTTGGCCAGCATGCTCACGCCGCGGTCCCAGAGCATGGCAAAGGTGTCGCGCGAACTGTGCCCCAGAGCCATCACCACGTGGGCGGCGGGCAATTCGTAGGTCGTGTTGGTGGTCAAGTCCAGCACCATCAGGCCCCGCAGCCGTTTCCCGTCAGCAACGTGATCCAGCAGCACGTCCGTCACGCGCTGCTGGAAGCGGATCTCGCCACCCAGGGCGATGATCTGCTCGCGAATGCCTTCCACCACCTTGACCAGCTTGAAGGTGCCGATGTGCGGGTGCGCCTCGACCAGGATCTCCGCGGGCGCGCCAGCCGACACGAACTCGTGCATGACCTTGCGGCCCAGGTGGCGCGGGTCCTTGATCTGGCTGTAGAGCTTGCCATCGGAAAAGGTGCCGGCGCCGCCTTCGCCGAACTGCACGTTCGATTCCGGTTTGAGGAGGTGCTTGCGCCACAGGCCCCAGGTGTCCTGGGTACGCTGGCGCACCGTCGTGCCGCGCTCGATCACGATGGGCCGGAAGCCCATCTGCGCCAGGATCAGCGCCGCGAAGATGCCGCAGGGGCCGAAGCCCACCACCACGGGTCGCTCCTGCCACTGGGCGGGAGCCTGCGCGACCGGGTGGTAGACGAGGTCCGGGCTGGGATGAATGTGCGGGTTCTGGGCGAACTTGGCCAGCAGCGCCGTCTCGAGCGAGGAGGGCACTTCCACGTCGACGATGTAGACCTGCTGCAGCTCGGCCTTGCGCGCGTCGTAGCTGCGCTTGTAGACGGTGTGACGGGTGATGTCGCCGGGCGCGACGCCCAGCGTCTTGGCAATGAGGGCGGGCAGCGCCTCGGGCGCGTGCTCCAGCGGCAGCTTGAGTTCGGTCAGTCGGATCATGGTTTTCCCTGGGCTTGTATCGATCAAGCAGAAGAGGTCGCCATGATACGCGGCGGCGGACGGCGCCGCTTGCTGGGATAATCAGCACTGTGAAGTCAGCCAGACCGCCGCTGGCGCTAGTCCCGAAAGGGCGCGCTGGAGGAACGTCCGGACTGCACAGGGCAGCGTAGGAGGTAACACCTCTCCACCGCGAGGTGAGGATCAGAGCAACAGAGACGAGTCACCTTGGTGCCGCACCGAGGGCGCAAGCCCGAGGTACGAGCATCCAAGGTGGGTGAAACGGGCAATCTCTACGCGCAGCAATACCAAATAGGCACACGCTGACGGGGCCCCCCGAGTGTGCGGGTAGGTAGCACCGAGCCGGTGGGGCGACTCCCGGCCCAGATTAATGGCGGTCACACCGCAGGCAACTGCGGGCGCACAGAATCCGGCTTATCGGCCGACTTCACACTTCTAACCATGGGCGCCGCGATGCGACGCCCATTTTCCTGCGGCAGGGTTGCTCTAACGCTTGCCGGCCAGGGCCGCGGCCAGCGCGAACACCGAGTTCGGCGCCGTGGTCTTGACGGGTTCGCTCTTGCGCTGCGCGAAGATGCCGCGCCGGCTAGCGGGCCGTGTCTCCAGCGGCACGCCCTTGGCGCGTTGTTCCTCGCAGAGCTGCTGCAGCTTGATGGACTGCAGATGCTCCATCATGCGGCTGTTCAGGCCGCTCCACAGGTCTTGTGTCAGCTGCCAGCCGGCTTCACCGGTCTCCGAGCTTTCCTCGGACTGAAGCGCCCGAGGGCCTTCCACGGCGCGGATGATGTCGGCCACGCTGATCTGCTGCGGATTGCGGCCCAGGGCGTAACCCCCGCCCGGCCCGCGCGTGCTCTCCACCAGACCCTGCTGGCGCAGCTTGCTGAACAGTTGTTCCAGATAGGACAGCGAGATCTGCAGCCGTAACCCGATGGAGTTCAGGGGCACGGGCCCCGAGTTCTCACGCAAGGCGAGATCGATCATGGCAGCAACGGCAAACCGGCTCTTGGCGCTCAAACGCATGGCAGTCTCCTTTGAACAGATACGTTGTACAGGTGGGGGCACCCGCACAAAGAACTGTAGGGGTATTGAATAATCCGGTAAATTCGAATTTTCAGATAAAACACTTCGTAAAAAACGAAGTAATAGCACCTCATGAACTTCAAGCACTTGCACTATTTCTGGGTGGTGGCACGATCTGGCGGCATCTTGAAGGCGGGTGAGCAGTTACACACAACGCCGCAGACCTTGTCGGGGCAGATCAAATTGCTGGAAGAGCGGCTGGGCCGCAAGCTCTTTCGCAAGAGCGGCCGCCAGCTGGAGCTGACCGATGAAGGGCGCGTGGCCCTGGGGTATGCCGACGAGATCTTCACGCTCGGGGCCGAGCTGGAGGCCGCACTGCGCCAGCCGCTGGGCGGGCCGCGCCTGCTGGATTTTCGCGTGGGGGTGGCGGATTCGGTGGCCAAGTCGGTCGCCTATCGCCTGCTGGAACCCGCCATGGACCTGGAGGTGCCGGTGCGCCTGATCGGCGTGGAGGGCAAGTTCCCCGACCTGCTGGCGCAACTGGCCCTGCACCGGCTCGACCTGGTGATCGCCGACGAGCCGCTGACGCGGCGCATCAGCGTCAAGGCCTACAACCACGCCCTGGGCACCTCGCCCATGAGCTTCTTCTGTGCACCGGCGCTGCGCAGCCGGCTGCAGGGGGCGTTCCCGCAATGCCTGCACGGCGCGCCCATGCTGATCCAGGGCGCGGCATCCTCGGTGCGCCAGCAGCTCGACGGCTGGCTGGCGCGCCAGCAGATCCAGCCGCGTTTCGTGGGAGAGTTCGACGACGGCGCGCTGATGACGGCCTTCGGCCGCGAGGGCCGGGGCGTCTTCATGTCGCCCGCCGTGCTGGAGGCCGAGACGGTGGCGCACTATGGCGTGGAGGTGATTGGCCGCAGCGAGGAGCTGGTGGAGGAGTTCTACGCGGTCTCGGTCGAGCGGCGCATCAAGCACCCGGCGGTGGCCGCCATCACGCAGGCGGCCCGCGGCCGCCTGTTCCACGCTTGAACTTCAGCGTGGGCAGGAGCCCATGCCGGCTTTGAGCATTTCGGCGCGCTGCGGCGTGGCCGGGTGGGTGCTGAGCCAATCGCCCAGGGTGCTGCGCTGCTGCGCGGGCTCCCCCTGCGCGGCCGGTGGCCGGCCCTCGCGGGCCTGGGACATGCCCAGCAGCAGATCGGCCATGGGGGCGGTGGGCCGTTGCGCGCTGGCCATCAGCGCGAGGGCAAAACAATCGGACTCGCTCTCGTGCTGGCGCCGGTAGGCCAGGCCGGTCAGGACCGTGCTGGTCATGGACACCAGGCTGGAGACGTCGCCCAGCGCCAGCCCCAGGCCGACGTTGAGCACGCCCTGCTCGACGATGAGCCGGGTGCCGTGGCGGTGCTCGACGTGGCCGATCTCGTGCGCCAGCACGCCCAGCAGCGCGTCGTCGCCCAGGCCCTGCTTGGCGGCGGCCTCGACCAGTTCGTCGGTCATCACCAAGGTGCCGCCGGGCAAGGCAAAGGCGTTGGGCCCCATGCCGCGGCGGAAATGCAGTTCGTAACGCGGGGCGTAGGCCGGGTAGCGTTTGAGCGAGGGCTCCAGACGCGCCAGCAGCGCCGTGAACTGCGCACGCAGTTCCTGCTGGCGCTCGGGGGGCAGCTGGCTGGGTTTGAGCCAAGCCTGGTCGACCTGGGCCATGGCTTGCTGGCTCAGGCTGAGCTCCCACTCCAGCGGCACATGGCGACTGAGCTGGGCCGCCGCCCAGGGCGTGCCCCAGCGGTAGAAGGCCAGGAGGCCGGCCACGGCCACGAGCAGCACGCCCAGCAGCACGGGCCAGCGGGTCTGCATGCGCTGGGCCAGGCCGGGGCGGGCCCCGGCGGCGGCCAGGGCCTGCTGCCAAGCCTGGGGCTGGTCGATCTCCACGCTGCCGTGGTCGCGCAGCGCCACGGTGATGCGTTCCGGTGCGCGGCCGGCGCTCCATTGCGGCGGCCATTCGACCTCGTTGTATTCGAAACGGCGCGAGGCGGCATGCGCCAGGTCCACCACGTGCAGATGCAGGGCCGGGCCCCGGGGGCCGGGCTCCAGCACGATCAGCACATCACGGGCACGGCTGTGGCGGCCGTTGAACCATTTGGCCCGCAGGGGCGTAACAGCAGGTTTCGATGCCTCAGCCATGACAGGCCCTAACCCACGATGTCCAGGCCGGCCATGTCGGCCAGCGCGTCACCCAGCGCGTCCTGCTGGCGCACCAGTTCGCCGACCAACTGGTCCAGCCCGCCCTTGACGTGCAGGGTGACCGCGTCGGCTTTCATTCGGTATTCGCTGACGCGGGCGAACGGGCGGTAGAAGCCCAGGGTCAGCAGGGTGAGCAGGATGTTCTTGATGCGCAGGCGTACAAAGGCCCAGTGCTGCAGGTCGCATTTGAAACGGGCGATCTGGCTCAAGCCCACATTGCTCCAGATCAGCTTGAACATGCGGGCTTCGCGGTAGGCGCGGGCCGGTGCCGAGGCGAGGACCAGGCCCAGGATGGCGGCGATCGCGATGAAGAAGATCAGCACGAACATGGCCGGGCCACGCACGGTGCTGAACATGGACTGGACGGTGTAGGCTGCGCCGGCGGCCAGCGCCAGGATCAGGGCGACGCCGGCCAGGAACACGACGATGGTCGCGCCCCAGATGCGCACGAAGTCGCTGTAAACCGGTTTCCAGCGCCCGCGCTGTTTGCCGATGCCGGCGCGCAGCACCAACAGGCTCTTGTAGTTGAACTCCACGCGGATGATGCACAGCACGCTGAGCACCAGGCCGATGGCGATCAGCCCCCACATAGGCGCGTCCACCCGGGGCCAGGCCGGGCCGGGCCTGCCGCTTGGTGCCCGCGCGGGTTGCGCCGAATCGGCGGACAGGACATCGAGCCCGTAGGTGATGCCGACCCAGATCGCGGCCATCAGGAAAATCGGCCAGCTGGCCACGTAGACGTCTTTCCAGCGCGCGGCGAACTGCAGCTGCAGACCGCGCCAGCGTGTGCTGGCCAGGCGAAAGCGCATGGCACTGCCCCAGATGTAGGGCGCCAGCAGGGCGGCGGCGATGATGAAGATGGAGACCACGGTGTCCTGCCCGGTTTCGGCCGCGATCTTGTAGGCCACGTAGAGCAGGGCGAAGAGGATGAAGCTGACCACCATCTTGCGCAGCGGCGCGGTGAACTCCAGCGGGCTGCCGGCGATCATGGTGTGGTCGTAGAAATAGCGCGCGGTACGCCGGCGCGCCCAGGGGGTGTACAGGCCCAGCGTGACGATGGACAGCAGCAGGTTGACGATCCAGACCCGGAAGTACTCGCCGCCGCTGCCGGAAAACCGCAGCCGGTACGCGGCGATACCGTGGCGCTGTGTCGTGCTGTCCATCTCTCCCCCTGTTGTGACGTTGCGCAGGCAGTTTAGCAGCGCCGTCAGCAGGACTTGTCAGGGCCTAGAAGCGTTCGTGGGCCTGCAGGTATCGCCATTGCCCGGGCGGCAATTGGGTCATGGGAACGCGCCCGATGCGGATGCGTTTCATGGACAGGATCTGCAGGCCGGCGCGTTCGCACACGTAGGCGATGAGGCCGGGGTGTACGCCCTTGATGGCAAAGCGCAATTTGCTGCGCCCGTCGCCGCTGCTGTTGAGGCTGGCCTTGAGGGGCGGCAGCGGCTGCCCGCGCGTGTCGGTGTCCCGCATCAGCAGCGCCAGCTGGGCGGGTGAGACTTCGCCCTGGACTTCGACCGTCACCTCCACCTCGATCAGGTGATCGTCTTCGGTCAGCTTGCGCGCCACGCGACCGTCCTGGGTGTATACCAGCAGGCCGCTGGCCGCGGGCTCCAGCGGGACGACGGGCGTGAGCTGGCTGAAGTGGCGCTTGAGCAGGCGGATGCCGCTGGGGTCGTCGTGCCAATGGCTGGCCGGGTTCAGCAGCTGCTGTGGTGATGCATGGCCGGCGGGCTTGTGCAGCAGCAGCGTCACCGGCGCCAACTCCTGCAGGTTGGCCTGCGGATCGAGTTCGATCTTTTCGTGCAGCACCCGGAAATGCGGCTCTTCCACTACCTGGCCGTTCACCCGGACCCAGCCGCCTTCGATGTACCGCTCGGCCTCGCTGCGCGAGCAGGGCAGCAGGGCAGCGAGCCGTTTGGACAGGCGCACGGGTTCGCTCATGGGGTACCGCCTGCCTGGGATTGCAGACGTTCGACATGGGCCAGCAGCGAGCGCTTGGCCAGCGGCCAGATGCCCTGCGGGACGTCGTCATAGGCCAGTGCCACCCAGTCGTCCAGCGTGCCCTGCGGCCGGGCCTGCATGGCGACCCGTACCTTGGCCTCACGGGCCAGCCGGTGGGCTTTCAGTTTGGTGATGACGGTACGCGCCTCGTCCATCACATGGCCGTGGGCCGGCAGGATGTAGCCTAGGCCCAGGGCGACACAGGCCGCATCCAGTGCGTCCAGTGCATCCAGGTAGGCGGTCATGTTGCCGTCGGGCGGGTTGATCACCGTGGTGCTGCCGTTGAGGATATGGTCGCCCGAGAACAGCAGGCCGTCCTGCACCAGCAGCAGACAGAGATGGTTGGCCGCGTGGCCCGGCGTGTGCATGACCTGCAGGGTGTGGCGCGGGTGGCCGTCGGCGCCCTGCAGGCTGAGTTGTTCGCCGTCGGCCAGGGCGCGGTCCGGCACGAAGTGGCTGGCGGGGTTGGCGGTGGGGGCCGAAGGCCGGCCCAGCACCGGCGGGGTGCTGCCGCCGCGTTGTGCGCACAGGGCCTGTAGCGGGCGCGCGGCGGGCGCATGGTCGGCATGCGAATGGGTGCAGACGATCAGGCGGATGTCGCCGCCTGCCGCCTGCCACAGGCGCTCGATGTGCGCCGGCTCATCCGGCCCCGGGTCGATGACCAGCCAGCCCGTGGCGGTCTCACCCACGAGGTAGCTGTTGGTGCCGGGGCCGGTCATCAGCCCCGGATTGGGGGCGGTCAGGCGCAGCACATGCGGCAGCAGGCCCACGGCCTGTTCGTGCTGCCAGAGGGGCGCCGCCAGCAGACTGGATTGGGGTTCATGCGGGGTGGACGCGGAAGGGTTTGGACTTACCATGGATCGATTCTGCACGACACAACGAGGAGACACCATGATGCAAAAAAGAACTTGCCTGCGCCTGATGCTGGCGCTGGCCGGTACTGCCTGCCTGGGACTGGGCCAGGGCGCGCTGGCCCAGGAATGGCCTGCTCGTCAGGCCATCAAGCTGGTGGCGGTGTTCCCGCCCGGTGGCTCGGTGGACCAGGTCTCGCGCCTGCTGGCGCCTTACCTGCAGCAGGAACTTGGGCAGAACATCATTGTCGAGAACAAGGGCGGGGCCTCCGGCTCCATCGGTGCCGCCGCCGTGGCCTCAGCACCGGCCGACGGCTACACCTTCGCCGTCGTGTTCGACACCCATGGTGTCAACCCCAGCCTCATTCCCAATTTGCCTTTCGATTCCCGGAAGGACCTGAGCACCGTCATCGTGATCGGCACCTCGCCCATGGTGCTGGCCACGCACGCTGCCTCGGAGTTCAAGAGCTTTGCTGATGTGGTGGCGGCTGGCAAGGCGGCCAAGGGCGCGAGCTACGGCTCCATCGGCTCGGGCAGCCTGGGCCATCTGGCCATGGCATTGCTGGGGCGCAACGGTGGCATGAGCTTCAACCACATCCCCTACAAGGGTGGTGGCCCGCTGATGAACGACGCTGTTGCCGGCCACGTGCCGCTGGCCATCGGGTCGGTGTTCGTGGTCAAGCCCCACATCGACAGCCAGCGCATGCGCGCCCTGGCGGTGACGACTTCCAAGCGGGCGCCGCAGCTGCCCGGTGTTCCGACCATCGCCGAGAGCGGTTTTGCCGGTTTCGACGCACCGGCTTGGTGGGCCGTGCTGGCCCCGGCCAAGACCCCGCCGGCCATCGTGCAGCGTATGAACGACGCCATCAGCAAGGTCATGAAGAACCCCGAAGTCGCCAAGCGGCTGGAGAGCCAGGGTATCGATGTGCTGGGCGGCACACCCCAGGCCGGCCAGGCCTTCATCGAACGCCAGATGGACATCTGGGCCAAGGTGGTAAAGGACAACAACATCAAGCCGGATTGACGTTCTCCGCGTTTTAGTTTTGTTTGTCGGCGGTGTGGCTGGCGCCACGGCTTTCTTTCCCCCACTCACTCCCCCAACCCCTCTCCCGCCCCGCCGGGCGGAAGAGGGGAGCCTCATTTGACCGCGCGCGCCGGCGACGGAATCACGGGCGAGGCTTTGCCACCGCGACTTCACGCGGAGATTTCAGGGCAACGGTCGTAGTCAATGGCCAGGGACGGGCGCAGCACAGACAGACCCCTTTCCCCGCTCTTGTCTCGTTGCTGGCACGCAGTAGCCGGCCGGGGCCGCACCTATTCAGCGCGAGGTCTCTACGACCGTAGCTTAGAAGACGGAGTGAGAAAAAACGGTGGGGACGCTGGCGCCATAGAAGCGTAGTCGGAGCACGAGGTCGAATCAGGCCCCCTCTTCCGCCCGGCGGGGCGGGAGAGGGCGGGGGGAGTGAGTGGGGGAAGCAAACCCTGCGGAGCAGAACTTACCCGGGAAAATAAAAGTCAATGCTCCGGCGTGACCTGCAAGGCCACCAGAAACCGCGCCACCATGTTGTAGGTGGCAATCGCGCTGGTCAGCTCGACGATCTGCGTCTCGTTGAAATGCTGACGCAGGGCGTCGAACACCTCGTCCGTCACTTTCACGTCCAGCGTCATCTGCGCTGCATAGCGGATCACTAGCGTTTCCAGCTCGCTGAGCGAGGGGTCATGCGGGATGCCGCGTGGATCGGCCTTGACGAAAGCGTTGAGCGCATCCAGCTGCGCCTGCGTGCCGCCGGCGCCCAGGAAATCGGGCGCGTGGTGGTGGTACTCGTACTTGGCGCCGGTCAGCAGGGCCACCGTGCAGATACCGAGTTCGCGCAGTTTGAGGCTGGTGGGCAGCTCGCTGCGCACGGCCTTCAGATAGGTGTTCCAGCCGCGTGCCAGCGGCTCGCTCCACAGCAGGGCCTTGTCCAGGTTGATCAGCGTGCCGCCGCGGCGCGCGAGGATGGCGTCCACCAGATCCTGCGGTTGGGGCTTGCGTTCAGGGGTCCATTCGGGCAGTCGCATCGTTGTTTTCTCGTCGGTGGCTGGGGGAGGCCTCAAGGATAAACCTTGAATGGGCGGATAATTTGTCGCCATGCGTATCCGCTTTACCAAGATGCAGGGTGCGGGCAATGATTTTGTCGTGCTCGACGAGACACGCGCCCGTCTGGGCCTGTCCACTGCCCAATACCGCTGGCTGGCTGATCGTCATTTCGGCGTCGGCGCCGACCAGATCCTCACCGTGCGCCCGGCGCCTGCCGCGGGCCTCGATTTCGAATACGTGATCCACAACGCCGACGGCGCCGAGGTAGAGCAGTGCGGCAACGGCGCGCGCTGTTTCGCGCGTTTCGTGCGCGAGCAGGGGCTGACGACCAAGGATGTCATCCGCGTGCAGACCCTGGGCGGCGTGATCGAGCCGCGCCTCACGCCCGATGGCCGTGTCACGGTGGACATGGGCGCGCCCATCTTCGAGCTGCCGCGCATCCCCTTCGACGGCGCCGGGCTGACGCCCGTGACCAGCGGGGGTTGGGTGACCTGGCCGCTGCAGCTTGATGGCGCCACCGTGCCGGTGGCCGTGGTGTCCATGGGCAACCCGCATGCGGTGCAGCTGGTGGCCGATGTGGAGACGGCCCCCGTGCAGGCGCAAGGACCCTTGATCGAACACCATGCGCGCTTCCCGCGCCGCGTCAACGCCGGTTTCCTGCAGGTGCTGGACCGCACGCACGTGAAGCTGCGCGTGTGGGAACGCGGCGCCGGTGAAACACTGGCCTGCGGTACCGGCGCTTGCGCGGCCGTGGTGAGCGGCATCCGCCTGGGCCTGCTCGACGCGCGTGTGGACGTGCAGACGCGCGGCGGTGTGCTCACCATCGAGTGGGCCGGCCAGGCCGGACCGGTCCTCATGACCGGTCCGGCGACCACCGTGTTCCAGGGCGAAGTTGACGTGCCTGAATTGAAATAACCCGAACCCACAAGCTATGACCGAACAAGACATCGCCAACTATCTGCATGCCAACCCCGAGTTCTTCGAGCGCCAGGCCGACTTGCTGGCTGCCGTGCGCCTGATCAGCCCGCACAGCCGGCGCACGGTCAGCCTGCAGGAGCGCCAGGCCGAGATGCTGCGCGAGAAGATCCGCATGCTGGAAGGCCGGCTGATCGAGATGATTCGCCACGGCAGCGACAACCTGGCGCTGTCCGACCGCATGCTGTGCTGGGCGCGCGACCTGTTTCTCACGCAGGATGCGGACGCCCTGCCCGAGGCGATTGCCGAATCGATCCAGCTGCTGTTCGCCGTGCCGCAGGTCGCCATCCGCGTCTGGGACGTGAACCCGGATTTCGCCGAGGCCGCCTTTGCCCAGGGCGTGAGCGAAGATGCGCGCCTGCTGGCCAACTCCCTGAGCGAACCCTTCTGCGGCGTCAATTCCGGTTTTGAAGCCACCAACTGGCTGGCCCATCCCTCGCAGGCCATTTCGCTGGCCCTGCTGCCCCTGCGTCCGCTGGAGGCCGGCAACCACGGCCCGGCCTTCGGCATGCTGGTGCTGGCCTCGCCCGACGCCCAGCGCTACACCAGCACCATGGGCACGGAGTTCCTGGCGCGCATCGCCGAGGTGGCCAGCGCCGCGCTGACGCCGCTGAGGTAAGCCGTGACCCAGCCTGCCGTGCGCGGTGCCGACGACCAGGAGCTGAGCGCCGCCGGGCCGCCCCAAGGCGCGAACACCCCCACGGGGGGCAGCGCAGCACACGAAGTGGCAAGCGAGGGGGCCTTGATTGAGCGCTACCTTGAGCACGTGCGGGTCGAGAAACGTCTGGCACAGCGCACGGTCGAGTTGTACGCACTGGACCTGCAAAAACTCGGCGAATTCGCGACCCAGGCCCAGGTGCCCCTGCTGCAGGTGCACAGTGCCCATGTGCGCCGCTGGATTGCGCAGATGCACGGCGGCGGGCGCAGTGGGCGCGGCATCGCGCTCATCCTCTCGGGCTGGCGCGGGTTTTATGCCTGGCTCGGGCGCGAGAGCCTGGTGGGCAGCAATCCGGTGCAGGATGTGCGAGCGCCCAAGGCGGCCAAGCCCCTGCCCAAGGCCCTGAGCGTCGACGACGCGGTGCAATTGGCCGCTTTCCATGCGGAGGACAACGATCCCTGGCTGGAGGCACGTGACGCGGCCATGGTCGAGCTGCTGTACAGCAGCGGCCTGCGCGTGGGTGAGCTGACAGGCCTGGACGTGACGGCCAGCGCCGCGGCACGCGGCTGGGTTGACCTGCAGGCCGGCGAGGCACACGTGCTGGGCAAGGGCAGCAAACGGCGCAGCGTACCGGTGGGCTCGGCCGCGATGTCGGCCCTCAAGCAGTGGCTTGCCGTGCGTAGCCCGGCAGGTGTTGCCTCCGAGCAGCCGGCGCTTTTCATCGGTCGCACCGGCACGCGTCTGACGTCGCAGTCGATCTGGTTGCGCCTCAAGCGCCGCAGCCAACAGGCCGGGCTGGCCACGCCGGTGCATCCGCACATGCTGCGCCACTCTTTTGCCAGTCACGTGCTGCAGTCCAGCAGCGACCTGCGCGCGGTGCAGGAGCTGCTGGGCCACGCCAACATCAGCACCACCCAGGTCTACACACGCCTCGATTTCCAGCACCTGGCGCGGGCCTATGACGCCGCGCATCCGCGCGCGCGCAGCAAGACACCGGGCAAGGGCTGAAGAGCCTTTAGAAAGTCTCCCAGTCGCCGTCCGCACCTGCCGGCGTCTTGGCCGGCGCTGCAGCTGCGGCAGGCGGGGCCACCCTGGGCTTGGCTGGCGCGACCAGGCGTCGCTGCGTGCCCGAGGCGGGGGCCGAGGCCGGCTTGGGCGCCGGCGCGCGCATCTGCATCTGCGCCTGCTGCCGCGCGGCCAGCGCCGGTGGCGAGCCGGCCGGGCTGGCGCCGCTGGCCAGCTTGAACACCGCCACCGACTCCACCAGCTCCTGCGCCTGGCCCTTGAGGCTGGAAGCGGCAGCCGCCATCTCCTCTACCAGCGCGGCGTTCTGCTGCGTGGTCTGGTCCATATTGGTGATGGCCTCGCCGATCTGGCTGACGCCCTGGCTCTGCTCGGTGCTGGCTGCACTGATCTCGGCCATGATGTCGGTCACGCGCCGGATGGCGGCCACCACCTCGTTCATGGTGGCGCCGGCCTGGTCGACCTGGGCGCTGCCCTGCTCGACGCGCTGCACGCTGTCGGTGATCAGGTTCTTGATCTCCTTGGCGGCCTCGGCACTGCGCCCGGCCAGGCTGCGCACCTCGGACGCCACCACCGCAAACCCGCGACCCTGCTCGCCGGCCCGGGCGGCTTCCACCGCCGCATTGAGCGCCAGGATGTTGGTCTGGAAGGCGATGCCGTCGATCACGCTGATGATGTCATGGATCTTGCGCGCGCTGTCGTTGATGCCCTTCATGGTGCCCACCACCTGAGCCACCACCTCGCCACCCTTGACGGCCACGGTCGACGCGGTCTGGGCCAGCTGGTTGGCCTGCCGGGCATTGTCGGCGTTCTGTTTCACGGTGGAGGAGAGTTCTTCCATGCTGGCCGCGGTTTCTTCGAGCGCACTGGCCTGGCTCTCGGTGCGCGCGCTCAGGTCGTGGTTGCCCTGGGCGATCTCGGCGCTGGCGGTGGAGACCGATTCGCTGCCCTGGCGCACGCGCGAGACCACCTGGGCCAGCGAGGCCTGCATGTCGCGCAGGGAGTGCAGCAGGGTGCCGATCTCGTCCCGTGTGTTGGGGTTGATGGGCGAACTCAGGTCGCCCTGGGCGACCTTGCTGGCCAGGCTGGCGGCGTATCCGACGCCACCCGAGATGGCGCGGCTCAGGGTGCGGGCAATCAGCAGGCCCAGCACGATGGTCACGAGCAGGGCCCCCAGGTTGCCGATCATCACATTGCGCTGCAGTTCGGCATTCGTGTCACGCGCCAGGATCGAGCCGTCCTGTGACAGCTCCGACAGCGCACGCAGCTCGGCCAGCATGGCATCGAAGGTCTGCAGCCCAGGGCCTTTGAGGATGTCCATGGCCTCCTCGTCACGGCGCTGGCGCGCCAGCCCGACGATTTCGGTCTGCTGCGCCTGGTACTTCTTCCATTCGCCCTGGAACTTGTCGAAATGGGTCTTCTCCTCGCCGTCCTTGATGATGCCGGCGTAACCCTGCGACTCGGTGTTGACGGCCTCGCGCAAGCCCTCGATCTGCTTTTCGATGGCCCGTCGCTCGTCCTCGCCAAAAATCAGCAGGTGCTGGAACTGCGCCGCACGCAAGCGACTGGCCTGCGTGCCCAGGAAACCCGTGTGCAGGGCGCTGGGCAAGAGGTGGTCCGAAACCTGCTGGGAGTTGGCGTTCAGCGCATTCGTGCCGAAGACGGCCAGCACCGATTGGATGGCGGCCAGAAACAGGACCAGGATGAAGCCCCCCATGAGCTTGGTTCCCAGCTTGACGTCCTTCAATCGCATACCTATCTCCTCGGGCTATGGCCCGTTTCTCCCACTCTAACCAAATTGGCGCAGAAGGGAACCCCGGAAAAGCCCGACAATTCAGGCCATGAAAGTGATACGCATCAAGGAAGGCAAGGAACGCTCGCTCTTGCGCCGCCACCCCTGGCTCTTCGAATCGGCCATCGCCAAGGGCGGCGGCGACGTGGGCGAGACGGTGCGCGTGGAGTCTGCGCAGGGTGAATTCCAGGCCTGGGCGGCTTTCAGCCCGCAGTCCAAGATTCGCGCGCGGGTCTGGAGTTTTGACGAAAAACAGCGCATAGACGCGGCTTTTTTCACGCTGCGCGTGATCTCGGCGATTCGCGCCCGGACACGTTTCGACATCCGCAGTGACGGCCTGCGCCTCGTCCATGGTGAATCCGACGGCCTGCCCGGGCTGATTGTGGACCGTTATGGCGACACCCTGGTCGCCCAGTTCCTGAGCGCCGGCGCCGAGCGCTGGAAGGACGTGCTGGCCGACGCGCTGCTGGCCGAAACCGGACTCAGCCGGCTGTACGAGCGTTCAGACGCCAGTGCGCGCGGGCTCGAAGGCCTGCCGGAGGTGAGTGGCTGGCTGCGCGGGGAGGGGCCTACCGGGCTGGTGCTGCGCGAGCACGACTGGCGCCTGGGCCTGGACATCGCCCAGGGTCACAAGACCGGTTTCTACCTGGACCAGCGCGACAGCCGCAAGCGTTTTGCCGACTACGCAGCCCGGCTCAAGTTCCAGCGCGTGCTCAACTGCTATTGTTACACCGGTGGTTTCAGCGTGGCGGCCCTGGCCGGTGGCGCGGCCCATGTCACATCGATCGACTCGTCCGGGCCGGCCATCGAGCAGGCGCGCGCCAACGTCGCGCTCAACGGCTTCGATGCGGCGCACACCGAGTTTCTGGATGCCGACGTCAACGCCAGCCTGCGTCGTTTTGTGGAGGAAGGGCGTACCTTCGACGCCATTGTGCTGGACCCGCCGAAGTTCGCCCCCACGGTGGCACACGCCGAGCGCGCCGCGCGTGCCTACAAGGACATCAATCGCCTGGCTTTCAAGATCCTGGAGCCCGGTGGCGTGCTGTTCACCTACTCCTGCTCGGGCGGCATCAGCGCCGACCTGTTCCACAAGATCGTGGCCTCGGCCGGCACCGATGCCGGCGTGGACGGCTACATCCACGAGCGCATGGGCGGTGCGCCGGACCACCCCATGACGATCAACTTCCCGGAAGGCGAGTACCTCAAGGGCCTGGTGGTCATGCGCAAGGGCTGAGACACGGCAAAACCCTGCACCGGCTGCCTCTTGACGATCTCGCTAAACTCCCCATCTATCCCCCGTTCCAACGTCCACGCCCGCTTGCGCCACGCACAAATGGGCGGTCACCCCCATCCGAGACTTCACCCATGGCCCTGATACCCGCCACCATCCTCACCGGCTTCTTAGGCTCCGGCAAGACCACCCTGCTCAAACGCGTGCTGCAGGAAGCGCATGGCCAGAAGATTGCCGTGATCGAGAACGAGTTCGGCGAGGAAAACATCGACAACGACATCCTGGTCGCCGATACCAACGAGCAGATCATCCAGATGAGCAACGGCTGCATCTGCTGCACCATCCGCGAGGACCTGCGTACCACCCTGCAGGACCTGGCGGCCAGGAAACGCAAGGGCGAACTGGATTTCGAGCGGGTGGTGATCGAGACCACCGGCCTGGCCGACCCCGGCCCGGTGACGCAGACCTTTTTCATGGACGACGAGATCGCCGAGAGTTTCCTGCTCGATTCCGTCATCACCCTGGTGGACGCGAAACACGCCGCCCAGCAGCTCAACGACCGCCAGGAGGCGCGCCGCCAGGTGGGTTTTGCCGACCAGATCTTCATCAGCAAGACCGATCTGGTCTCGGCCGAAGACCTGGAAGCGCTGCAGCATCGCCTCAAGCACATGAACCCGCGCGCGCCCCAGAAGGCAGTCCACTTTGGCGAGGTGGCGATCAGCGAGGTATTCGACTTGCGGGGCTTCAACCTGAATGCCAAGCTGGAGATCGACCCGGATTTCCTGAAGGATGAGCATGATCATGCGCACCACGACCATGACCACGAGCACGGCGAGCATTGCGACCATCCCTCGCACCAGCATGGTCATGGCCACCACCATCACCATGACGACGATGTAAAAAGCTTCGTCTTTCGCTCCGAGCGCGCCTTCGACCCGGCCAAGCTGGAGGACTTCCTGGGCGCCATCATCAACATCTACGGCCCGCGCATGCTGCGCTACAAGGGCGTGCTGCACATGAAGGGTACCGACCGCAAGGTGATCTTCCAGGGGGTGCACCAGCTCATGGGCAGCGACCTGGGGCCCGAGTGGGCCGAAGGGGAGCAACGCCTCAGCAAGATGGTCTTCATCGGCATCGACCTGCCCAAGGACATCCTGTTGCAGGGCCTGGAGCAGAGCCTGGTCTGACCGCCCGCCCCCGTCCCGGGTCCGGCACGCCCCGGCAGTGTCTCGGTTTCGCAACCCCCGCGTCAGTCCTGTGAAAGACGGTACGCTGGCGCGCCATAAATTTTGGCCGGAACCTGTGGTCGGGACCGCATTGCGGGTATAACAGCAGGCCAGAAGAAACAAGCGCAGGCCCTGCGTGCCAGGAGACAAGAAGTGAAAGCCAAACCAGGAAAGGTGTCCGTGTCTTCCAAAGCCAAATCTGCTGTGGGCAAGGCCAAACCGGCCCCCAAGAAAGCTGCCGCCAAGCCGGCGGCCAAGGCCAAACCGTCCGTGAAGACTGCCAAACCTGGGGCGGCCAAGAAGGCCGTGTCCAAGCCGCCCGCCAAGAAAGCGGCTGTCAAACCCGCTGGCAAGAAAGCGGCCGTCAAGGCGGCTGCGCCCAAGAAAGCTGCTGCCAAACCAGCGGTCAAGGCTGGCAAGACCAGCGCCAAAGCACCCGCCAAGGCGCCCGCTAAAGCGCCTGCCAAGACCCCGGTCAAGGCGGTGGCCAAGGTGCCGGCCAAGGCGCCTGTACCTTTGCCCGTGAAGGCGACGCCAGCCCTGCCCGAGTCGCCCGCGCGTACGGCCAAGGCCTCGGCCCGGCTGGCACAGCTGACCGTTCCCTCCATGGCCCAGTCGGTGGCATCCACCGCCGTCAAAGCCAGTTACACCCCCACCATGTCCCAGACCCTGATTGCTCCTCCCCTGCCTTCCTCTGTCAAAAAAGACCCCAAACTCGTCAACAACTGGAAAACCAAGCCGGGCGAAACCCTGAGTGACGACGAGCTGGTCGCCATGCCGGACAGCGAGTACATGAACGACAAGCAGTTGGCCGCCTTCCGCGTGCGCCTGCAGCGCCTCAAGCAGGACATCCTGAACAACGCCGGCGAGACCACCGAGCATCTGCGCGAAGACACCGTCATCGTGCCGGACCCGGCCGACCGCGCCACCATCGAGGAAGAGCACGCGCTGGAATTGCGTACGCGCGACCGCGAGCGCAAGCTGCTCAAGAAGATCGAGCAGTCGATCGCGCGCATCGATGCCGGAGACTACGGCTACTGCGACGAGACCGGTGAACCCATCGGTGTGGGCCGCCTGCTGGCCCGTCCCACTGCCACGCTTTCGCTGGAAGCCCAGCAGCGTCGCGAGCTCAAGCAGAAGATGTTCGGGGATTGATCCAGCACACACATTCCTTCTGACGCCTACCGCATAATTTAGACATGGCTGAAGACGAAAACCGGTCCGGCTTGTTGTCCAAGGTGGCCAAGTTCGTGCGCAATCCAACCAAGGATTGGTCCGAACTTGACCAGAAGGAGCCGGAGGCCGACAGCGGTTACAGCAAGGAGGCGCTCAAGGAGATGATCGAGCGCAAGCGGCAGAACGACTTCGTGCGCAAACGCGAGTTCGATCATCTGCGCAAGCTGCGCCGTCGCGAGCCCCTGGGGCCGGCCGATCAGGCCGGCAGGCCCTCCTTCTTCCAGAGCAGCCTGACTTCCAACCACGACGACCGTGCGGAGACGCTGAAGAAGATCGACGAGATCGAGGCGCAGATGTCGCGCCAGTGGTGGAAGGGAAAAGAGGCCGTCTCGCGTGCCGGTGCCTTCCCCGTCTCGGGCGCCAGCCCGGGCCTGCGACCCGATGCCGGGCCCACCGAGCCGCCGACGGCTGCGCCCGACGCGACGCCCAACTCGGACCCCGAGGACAGCCGCTTCGAGCCGACCGTGGCCTCGGCCCTGCGCCCCAGCAGTTCCGGCTGGGCGGATGCCCCACAAGGCGGTGAGTACCCGGCCACCCAGCTGGCCGAGCCCGCGCCCGCCATGCAGGCCCCTATGGGCATGCGGCCTGCGTCCCCTGCGGCGGGCGGGCGTGCACCGGCCAGCCATCTGCAAACCCTTCAGCCCATGGCCGCCCGCGCGCCCATGGGTGCCGGTTTCTCGACCCAGCGCTTGTACGCTGCCGTGCCGTCCGACAACCTGACCGATCCCGACCTGGAGGACGCCGCCATCCGCTTTGCCAACGGCGACGATGCCGGCGCCGAGGAGAGCTTGCTGACGGTGCTGCATGGGGACAACCTGCGCCCCGACCTGGCCGAGACCTGGATGTCGGCCCTGTTCGATCTCTACCGCGCCACCGGGCAGCAGGCGCGTTTTGACAGCGTGGCCATCGAGTTCGCGAACCGTTTCGGGCGTTCTGCACCGGCCTGGTTCTCCACCCCCGATCTGTTGAGCCGCTCCAAGGCCAGCGTGGCACCTCCTGCTGCGCGGGCGAGCACGTCGGCCGCCAGCGTGCCGGATTGGACCTGCCCGGCCCAGCTGAACGCTGCCTCGCTGGAAGAGCTGCATGCCTTGATGCGCGTGCCAGGCACCTTGGTGCTGGACTGGCAGGCCTTGTCCGTCATCGGCCTGGATGCCGTGCCCGTGCTGGCTCGTCTGGTGGCCCAGTGGTGCGTCACGCCAGCCGTACTGGTCTTCCGCGGCCACACCAGTCTGGAGCGTGCACTCCAGGCGCTCACGCCTTCGGGGGATCGCACGGTGGCCTCGATGTGCTGGCAGCTGCGCATGGATGCGCTGCGCATCATGCGCCTGCAGGATGCCTTCGAACTGGTGGCGCTGGACTATTGCGTGACCTTCGAGGTCTCGCCACCCTCCTGGCAGGAGCCGCGCTGCAGCTGCGAGTTGCAGGGGACCATGAATGCCGCCGAGGCCGAGGCCGAAGCCATCCGCTCCGGATGGGACGCGCCGAACTCCGCTTGGGACGACCCGCTGCAGAACCTGACCGTGCCGGTCGGCCTGGAAGACCAGCCGCCGGCGGTGGTCGAACTCTATGGCGAGATCCTGGGCGATGCTGCCGAAGTGCTAGCCCGGTTGGAGGCCGGCATGGAGGGGGCCACCCGCATGGTGGTCTCCTGTGCCCGCCTGATCCGCGTTGATTTCTCGGCCGCCGGCAGCATCCTGAACTGGGTGGCCGAGCAGCAGGCTCGTGGCTGCCAGGTGCAGTTCCGCGACGTCAATCGCATCGTCGCCGCCTTCTTCAACGTGATCGGCATCTCCGAGCACGCGCGCGTCGTTCCGCGCGCCGCGTAAAGAACCCACCCCCGACCCTCCCCCACTTCGTGTGGGTCGTATCCCCCCTCAGGGGGCGCACCCAGTGGCCCGGCGAAGCCGGTTCCACGGGTGCCCGCGGATTTATCCCTTGTCCACGGAGCGTCCCAGTGGATGCCGGACAATACGGCCATGGAACAATTTCACGGCACCACCATCATCAGTGTGCGGCGCCAGACGGCCGCCGGCCTGCAGGTCGCCATTGGCGGCGACGGGCAGGTCACGCTGGGCAATATCGTCGTCAAGGGCACGGCGCGCAAGGTGCGCAAGCTCTACCACAACAAGGTGTTGGCCGGTTTTGCCGGCGCCACCGCCGATGCCTTCACGCTCTTTGAGCGTTTCGAGGCCAAGCTCGAAAAACACCAGGGCCATCTGCAGCGCGCCGCCATTGAACTGACGCGCGACTGGCGCACCGACCGCGTGCTGCGCCGCCTGGAGGCCATGCTGGCCGTGGCCGACCGCGAGTGCTCGCTCATCATCACCGGCAACGGTGACGTGCTGGAACCCGAGAACGGTGTGGTCGCCATCGGCTCGGGCGGCGCCTATGCGCAGGCCGCGGCCATTGCCCTGCTCAAGCATTCCGAGCTGGGCGCGCGCGACATCGTCAAGCAGTCGCTGGAGATCGCCGGCGAGCTGTGCATTTACACCAACCTGAACCACACGATCGAGGTGCTGGACTGAACCCGCGTCGCGACTGTTGCCCGGATAACCGCCATGTCCTCCATGACCCCGCAGGAGATCGTCTCCGAACTCGACCGCCACATCGTCGGCCAGGCCGATGCCAAGCGCGCCGTGGCCATTGCGCTGCGCAACCGCTGGCGCCGCCAGCAGGTCGACGCTGCCCTGCGCCCGGAGATCACGCCCAAGAACATCCTGATGATCGGCCCCACCGGCGTGGGCAAGACCGAGATCGCGCGCCGACTGGCCAGGCTGGCCGACGCCCCCTTCATCAAGGTCGAGGCCACCAAGTTCACGGAGGTGGGCTATGTGGGCAAGGACGTCGACTCCATCATCCGCGACCTGGCCGAGGTGGCCGTCAAGCAGACCCGCGAGGCCGAGATGAAGAAGGTGCGCACGCGCGCCGAAGACGCTGCCGAGGGCCGCATCCTCGACATCCTGATCCCGTCGCCACGCCTTGAAGCCGCGGCGGCCGAACCCCAGCCCGACAGCACGGCGCGCCAGGTCTTCCGCAAGAAACTGCGCGAGGGCCAGCTCGACGAGCGCGAGATCGAGCTCGACGTGGCGGAGGCGCGGCCCCAGCTGGAGATCATGGGGCCGGCCGGCATGGAAGACATGGCCGAGCAGCTGCGCGGCATGTTCGGCCAACTCGGGGCGGGCAAGCGCAAAGTGCGCAAGCTGAAGATCGCCGACGCGATGAAACTCCTGATCGAGGAAGAGGCAGCCAAGCTGGTCAACGAGGAAGAGATCCGCACCCAGGCGCTTTTGAATGCCGAGCAGAACGGCATCGTCTTCATCGACGAGATCGACAAGGTCACTTCGCGCAGCGAAGGCAGTGGCACGGCCGAGGTCTCGCGCCAGGGCGTGCAGCGCGACTTGCTGCCGCTGGTGGAGGGCACTTCGGTCTCCACCAAGTACGGCGTCATCAAGACCGACCACATCCTGTTCATCGCCTCGGGCGCCTTCCACCTGAGCAAGCCCAGCGACCTGATCCCGGAATTGCAGGGTCGCCTGCCGATCCGCGTCGAGTTGCAATCGCTGTCAGTGCAGGACTTCGAGGCCATTCTCACGCAGACGCATGCCTCGCTGGTGCGCCAGTACCAGGCCTTGCTGGCCACCGAGGGCGTGACGCTGGTGTTCGCCCCCGAGGGCATCACACGCCTGGCCCACATCGCCTACGACGTGAACGAACGCACCGAGAACATCGGCGCGCGCCGTCTGTCCACGGTGATGGAGCGCCTGCTCGACGAGGTGAGCTTTACGGCCACGCGCCTGCAGGGGCAGACGGTGCATATCGATGCGGCCTACGTCGACGCGCGCCTGGCCGACCTCAGCCGCAACGAAGACCTGTCGCGCTACATCCTCTGAGGCCGTGCGGCCGGCCCACAGCCTTCAGCGGCCGCGGGAGTGTTCGCTCAGCGCCTCGATGTCCACCCTGTCGATCTGCGCGGGGGCCAGGTGGCGATCCGCAAACTCGCGCCAGATGCCCTGGTGCAGGAAGATGCCGAACATTTCCGGGCAGAGATGGCCCTCGCGGGCCATGCGGGCCATGATGTCGAGAGACTCGCTCAGCGTCTTGGGCCCTTTGTAGGGGCGATCCGGCGCGGTCAGCGCCTCGAAGACGTCGGCAATCGCGATGATGCGGTCCTCCACCGTGAGCTGGTCTGCGCCCAGCCGGCGCGGATAACCCTGGCCGTTGAGCTTCTCGTGGTGCGTGGCAGCGATGTCGGGCACACGCGCGAGATGGCGCGGCCAAGGCAAGCGACGCAGCATGATCAACGTCTGCACGATGTGGTCGTTGATGCGGAAACGGTCTTCGGCGGTCAGCGTGCCGCGGCGCACCGACAGGTTGTGCAGTTCGCCCAGGTTGCGCTCGCTGGCCGGCAGCTGCATGTCGAAGCCCCACACATTGGCCGGATTGCCGCGTTCCACCGGCGGGCGGCGCGCGCCCCAGGGCACGACATGTTCGGGGCGGTCGGCCAGCAGCGCCTCGGTGGCCGGCAGGGGCGGGCGGGCCTGGCCGCTCACGCGTCGGATCTCCTCGATCGACAGGCCCAGGCGGTCATCGAAATGGCGCTGCCAGGTCTGCGCCGCCACGCCCTGCAGGCGTTCGAGGTCGGCGTCGTCGGTGGTTTCGCCGCCGACATTGCAGCCGGCGACGAAGGCGAAGTCGTCCTGCAGCTGCTGGTGGCGCTGCTGCAGTGTGCGGCGCAGGCTGGGCGGGTCGCCGCGGCCCTCGGCCAGAGCCTGCCAGTAGTCGATGAGCGCGTCACGGTGCAGCACCTCGAAGCGCGTGCGGATTTCGTGAATGCGGTTGTAGATGGTCTCGAGCTTGGTCGCCTTGTCGATGATGTGTTCGGGGCTGGTGATCTTGCCGCAATCGTGCAGCCAGGCGCCCAGCTTGAACTCGTACCGCTGCTCCGCATTCCAGCGACCGGCATAGGGACTGCTCGGGTCGTTGTTGAGGCGGTCAACGAACATTTCGGCCAGCAGCGGCACGCGTTCGCAGTGGCCACCGGTGTAGGGGCTCTTGGCGTCGATGGCGTCGGCCAGCAGGCGGATGACGCCGTCGAGCAGTCGTTGCTGCGATTCGATCAGCTGGCGCGTCTCGATCGAGACCTCCAGTACCCCAGAGAGCCGTTCCGCGAAGGTCCGGAAGTCGTCGCCGGCATCGTGCTGGTCGGCGCCGAACTGCAGCACCAGCAGCCCGAGCAGTTCCTGTTGCCGGCTGCGCAGCCGGATGGCCAGGTTGTCGGCAAAACGCTGCTCGCCGGTCCAGGCCAGTCCGGTCGCCACCGGGACGCGCCCGGGCAGGTTGTGGGTGCTGTCGGCCGCGCCGTCGCGCCGGCGCGAGACGGCGGCCAGGACCAGCTCGCTGCCGTCCTCGCTCGCCAGGTACACCACGCCCTGCACGCAGTTCGTGGTTTCCACCAGCTGGTTCAGCACCTTGCCCAGCATCACTTCGGTCTGGGCCTCCCGGCTGATCGTCTCGGTGATGCCCAGGAAGTTCTGCACCGTACGGCCCATGTGCTGCAGAACGCGGTCGAGCTCCTGCACCTCCTGCAGGGGGCTGGCGTCCGCGGTGGTGCCGGCTTCAAACTGGAAGCGCGCCAGATTGCGGCTGCGCGTTGACAGCCGGTGCATGGCGTGGCCGATCTGGCGTCCGGCCAGCCAGCCCAGTGGCAGCAGCAGCAATGCGATCAACAGGCCGTGCAGGGCCTGGCGCTGCAAGTCCCGGCGCAGGTTGCCCAGCAGGTCGCGGTCCGGGATGGCGACCAGGATGTCCAGCTGGCTTTCGGGCACCGCGTCCATTTCCATGCGCATTCCGTACCAGCGCTCATCCTGTGCGTCGAAGCCATAGGCGCGCCTGGCCTGGGGTGCGCTGGTGGCCAGAGCCTGCAGGGCCGGTATGCCCAGTTCGGCCAGGGTCTTGAAGTTCACAGCCTCGCCCTGACGCTGCAGGTGCTGGAGGGTCCCCGGATAGGCAATGACACGCTGCTGCGCGTCGACGACGGCGATCTGGGTGTTGGGTGTGTAGCGCAAGGCCTTCATCTCCTCCCCGATGGCGGAGATGTCTACGTCCAGCCCCAGGACAGCGCGGCCATCCCGGCTGCGCTCGCTCAGCGTCACCCCAATCTGGCGCGAGGTGTAGAAAAGGTAAGGCGCGGTCAGGTGCTGTCCCGCGGCGCCTTGCGTACTCTCGTACCAGGGGCGCTGGCGCGGGTCGAACTGGTAGTCGGGCAGGTTCTGGGTGCGCAGCCGGCGCAGGCTGGCATCCAGGTAATGCCATTGGCCGGCGAGGCGACCACCCGGTGTGCGTGTCATGCTCTGCACCAGCCAGCCGGCCTGGCCCGGGGCATCGAAGAGCAGGCGCAGCTCCGGGGTGTGCAGCCGGCGCAGCAGGAAGAACTCGCCATTCGGATAACCCGCATACACCGCGGCCAGCAGGGGGTTGTAGTCCAGGATGTCGGCCAGCACGACGACACGCTCGAAACGCTCGTCCAGCCGGGTCGCACGCGTCAGCGGGTCGAAGGAGAGCTGGCGCAGCGTGGCCTGTGCGGGGCCGACGATGCCCCGGCTCTTCTCGTTGATCAGGTTGCCGATGTCGCCGAAGCTCTGGCCGGCGGCATCCAGCAGGGCGGTGCGGGCCGACTGCCAGCTGTTCCAGAGCAGCCCGCCGGCGAGGATCAGCATCGAGGTCACGACCACCGCCGCGATCAGCGACTGCAGTCGGATCGACCAGCCCCTGAGCGCGGCGGGCGAGGGCGGGGCGGGGATGGTGGTCATGGCAGAACTCCCTGGGCGCGCGGCTGTTGTTCTTGATACGAATGTACACGGCAGCTACCGATGGCCCGAGCCTCGCCCGTTCGGCTCGTCGACGTTGCGCCCTTATTGCATTCGGGGGCGCGGTGTGGCTCTTGCGTTGTTGGCCCGCACGCATTTGGCGGCTTCAAGCATCACATTCATAACGTTAGCTAAGTGCTTAATTTAGAACAAGATTTCACCTCTGAAAATTGTGTGAAAGTGTTTCTAAGTCCTTGATTTCATTGAAATTTTTCTGGTTCCCCTCTTGTCTGCCAGTGTTTTGCTGCTACAGTGCAAAAAAGTGGAATTAAGTGGTGAAAAGTGCGTCTGCGCTTTTCTCCCTTCCGTGCTGGTGCAGAAAAAGGGGTTGTGCGCGTGTTTCAAGGGGCTTCGTCGCTGAGTCTGGATGCCAAGGGGCGGCTGTCTGTGCCGACCCGGCACCGTGACGTGCTCAGCGCCACCGCCGCCGGCCAGCTCACCATCACCAAGCATCCGCACGGTTGCCTGATGGTCTTCCCGCGCCCCGAGTGGGAGAAGTTCCGCGAACGCATCGCCGCGCTGCCCATGGCGGCCCAATGGTGGAAACGCATCTTCCTGGGCAATGCCATGGACGTGGAGATGGACGGCACCGGCCGCGTGCTGGTCTCGCCCGAGCTGCGCGCTGCCGCCGGCATCACCCGCGACACCATGCTGCTGGGCATGGGCAACCATTTCGAACTCTGGGACAAGGCCACCTACGACGCGCAGGAGGCCCAGGCCATGCAGGGCGACATGCCGGACGTCTTCAAGGACTTTTCCTTCTGAAAGAAGACGGTGGAAACCTCCCCATGGACACATACCACCGTCTTGTTGAACGAAGCGATCACAGCCTTGCTCAACAAGCCGGACGAACTGGCGCCGGAGCCGGCCGACGGCCACTACGTGGATGCCACTTTCGGACGCGGCGGGCATTCCCGTCTGCTCCTGTCGAGGCTGTCGCCACAAGGGCGGCTGACCGCCTTCGACAAGGACCTCGCGGCCATCGCCGAGGCGCAGACCATCGCGGACCCGCGCTTTGCCATCCGCCACCAGGGCTTCCGGCATCTGCACGAACTGCCACCGGCCAGTGCCGCCGGCATCCTCATGGACCTGGGCGTGAGTTCGCCCCAGATCGACGACCCCACACGCGGTTTCAGTTTCCGTTTCGACGGGCCGCTGGACATGCGCATGGACACCACGCGGGGCCAGAGCGTGGCGCAGTGGCTGGAAACAGCCGAAACCCGACAGATCGCGGAGGTGATACGTGACTACGGTGAAGAACGGTTTGCTGGCCAGATTGCAAAGGCGATTGTGGCGCGCCGACAGGAGCGGGGCCCAGTTTCAACCACCGGCGAACTGGCCCAGCTCGTGGCTGACACGGTCAAAACCCGCGAGTCGGGCCAGAACCCTGCAACGCGCACATTTCAGGCTCTTCGGATTTTCATCAACGCCGAGCTTGAGGAGCTGCAAGAAGCGCTAGAGGCAAGTCTCGATGTATTGCAACCCGGAGGACGGCTGGTCGTGATCAGTTTCCATTCGCTGGAAGACCGCATCGTCAAACAGTTCATCGCGCAGCATTCGCGCGAGGTCTACGACCGCCGTGCGCCTTTTGCTGTGGCCCCGCCGATGAAACTGCGTGCGCTCGACCGCATCAAGCCCTCGGCGGCCGAGGTGGCGGCCAACCCGCGCGCGCGCAGCGCCATCATGCGCGTGGCCGTGAGGACGCAGGCATGACCCGGGCCAACCTCGTGCTTCTGCTCGCCGTGCTGGCCAGCGCGCTCTATCTGGTGAGCGTGCAGTACGATTCGCGCCGCCTGTTTGCCGAGATCGACCGCGCCGTGCTGGAGGCGCGCCGCATCGAGACCGAGCGCGAGCAGCTGGAGCTGCAAAAGCGCCAGCAGGCCACGGTGCAGCGCGTCGAGAAGCTGGCCAAGGACAAGCTGGACATGCGCGCGGCCACGCCAGCCATCACCGACTACGTGAGCTACCAGCCCTACAGCGGCAGCGTGCCGGCGGGTTCGGTCGTGCAACCGCGGGTCTCCGGGGGGCGTCTGCCATGAGCCGCCGGGCCGTTCCCAAGGCGCATAGCACCGCAACCAACAAGGCGGAGGTGATCCTGTGAGCAGTCGCAGCATCCAGTACACCTCCAGCCCGCTGCTGGCCAGCCGCACGCCGGTGTGGCGCAGCAAGTTCGTGGTGGCCATGATCGCGCTGGCCTTCGTGGTGCTGGCCGGGCGCGCCGCCTACATCCAGGTGCTGTCCAACGACTTTTTCCAGAAGCAGGGCCAGGTGCGTTTTGCGCGCACGCTGGAGCTGCCGGCCAATCGCGGCCGCATCCTGGATCGCAACGGCCAGATCCTTGCCACCAGCGTGCTGGCGCCCAGCATCTGGGCCATCCCCGAGGACATCGAGCGTGATCCGAAGCAGCTGCAGCGCCTGGCGCGGCTGCTGGAGATGCCGCTGTCCGATCTCAGCCGCAAGTTGGAGGACGAGGACAAGACCTTCGTCTGGCTCAAGCGCCAGGTTGACGAGTCCGTCGCCAAGCAGATTGCCGCGCTCGAGATCAAAGGCGTCTACCAGCGCAAGGAATACAAGCGCCAGTACCCCGAGGGCGAGGTGGCCGCGCACCTGGTCGGTTTCACCAATGTGGAAGACCATGGCCAGGAGGGCGTGGAGCTGGCCTTCAACCAGACACTGGCCGGCAAACCCGGTTCGCGTCGTGTCATCAAGGACCGCCTGGGCAGCGTGATCGAGGCCGTGGGCGCGCAGGTGCCGCCGGTCGAGGGGCGCGACGTGCAGCTGTCCATCGACAGCAAGATCCAGTTCTTCGCCTACCAGCGCCTCAAGCAGGCCGTGCGTGACCACCAGGCCAAGGCCGGCAGTGTGGTGGTGCTCGACGCCCAGACCGGCGAGATGCTGGCGCTGGCCAACTACCCGAGCTACACACCGGGCAAGCGCCAGGGTTTCAAGGATGCCCTGCGTAACCGCGCGCTGACCGACTCCTTCGAGCCCGGCTCCACCGTCAAGCCTTTTGTCGCCGCGCTTGCGCTTGAAAAGGGGCTGGTCACGCCGGCCACGTCGATCCAGATCAGCGGCAGCGGCCGCATGAACGTGGGCAACGCCACCATCAGCGACACCCACGCGTATGCCGTGCTGACCCTCAACGAGGTGGTGCAGAAGTCCAGCAACATCGGCATGGTCAAGCTGGCCATGCAGATGCCGGCGCGTGACCTGTGGGAGATGTACAGCCAGGTCGGTTTCGGCCAGCGCCCGCAGCTGCCCTTCCCGGGCGCCGTCAGCGGCCGGCTGCGCCCGTGGAAGACCTGGCGCCCCATCGAGCACGCCACCATGAGCTACGGCTACGGCCTGTCCATCAGCCTGGTGCAGCTGGCGCATGCCTACACCGTGTTCGCACACGATGGCGAGCTGATGCCGGTGACGCTGCAAAAGGCGCAGGGACCGGTGGCCGGCGTGCGCCTGTTGGAGGCGCGTCATGCGCGCGCCGTGCGCCACATGTTGCAGCTGGCCGCCGGGCCGGGCGGCACCGCGCCCAAGGCGCAGACCATGGGCTACTCGGTGGGCGGCAAGACCGGCACCGCGCGCAAGCAGGAAGGCCGTGGTTATGCCGACAAGAAATACCGCAGCTTCTTCGTGGGCCTGGCGCCGGTGGCCCACCCGCGCATCATCGTGGCCGTGCTGATCGACGAGCCCGATGCCGGCAAGTACTACGGTGGCGACGTGGCCGCCCCGGTGTTCAGCGAGACCGTGCAGCAGACCCTGCACCTGCTGGGCGTGCAGCCCGACATCGAGGTCAAGCCGCAGATCGTGGCGCAGATGGGCGAGGGCGTCGCATGGTGACCGAACTCCGCACCCCCGTGCAAGCCGCGCAGTGGCTGCATGGCCGCGTGCGCGGCGTGCTGCAGACCGACAGCCGGCGGGTCGGGGCGGGCGACGGTTTCATCGCCTGGCCGGGCGCGGCGCGCGATGGGCGTCAGTTCGTGCCGGGCGCGCTGGCCCTAGGGGCGCTGGCCTGCCTGGTCGAGCGCAGCGGCGCCGACGTCTACGGCTTTGCCGATGAACACATTGCGGCCTACAACGGCCTGAAGGCCGCCAGCGGCCCGATCGCCGCGGCCTATTACGAGCAGCCTTCGCAGCAGCTCGATGTGCTGGCGGTCACGGGCACCAACGGCAAGACCTCGACCAGCTGGTGGCTGGCGCAGGCGCTGGGCGCACTCCAGCCCGCCGTCGCCTGTGGACTGATCGGCACCCTGGGTGTGGGCCGTGTGCCGGCGCCGGGCGCGGCGCATGCCAGTGCCATCGTCAGCACCGGCCTGACCACCCCCGATCCGGTGCTGCTGCAGCAGACCCTGCGCCGTTTCGTCGACGAGGGCCTGAGGGCCTGCGCCATCGAGGCCTCGTCCATCGGCATCAGCGAACGGCGCTTGGATGGCACGCGCATCCGCACGGCCATCTTCACCAATTTCACACAGGACCACCTGGACTACCACGGCAGCATGGAGGCCTATTGGCAGGCCAAGGCTGAACTGTTCGACTGGCCGGGCCTGCGCGCGGCGGTGATCAACCTCGACGACCCCAAGGGCGTCGAGCTGGCCGCGACGCTGGCGGCTCGTGCGCTCGACCTGTGGACGGTTTCCCTGCAGACAGATGCCGGGGCACGCCTGGCCGCGCAAGACATCCGCATGGGAGCGCGCGGCGTGCAGTTCACGGTCTGCGAAGGCGAGGCCCGCGTTCCGCTGACCACGCAGACTCTGGGCGACTACAACGTCAGCAATCTGCTGGGCGTGATCGCCACGCTGCGCACCCTGGGTGTCCCGCTGGTCGACGCGGTGCTCGCTTGTCATGAACTTCAGCCGGTGCCGGGCCGCATGGAATTCCAGGACGGTGTCGATCTGCCGCTGGCCGTGGTGGATTACGCGCACACGCCTGACGCGCTGGCCCAGGTGCTGCAGACCCTCAAGCCACTGGCAACACAACGCGGTGGCCGGTTGTGGTGCGTGTTCGGCTGCGGTGGCGACCGCGATCCGCACAAGCGCCCGCTCATGGGTGCGGCGGCGACACAGCACGCGGACCACATCGTGTTGACCAATGACAACCCCCGCAGCGAGGCTCCGGAGGCCATCGTGGCGCAGATCCGTCCGGGCCTGGCGGGCCATGGCGCAGTGCAGATCGAGCTTGATCGGGCGCAGGCCATTGCCCTTGCGCTGGGCCAGGCCGATGCCCGCGACGTGGTGCTGGTGGCCGGCAAGGGCCACGAGGATTACCAGGAGACGGCTGGCGTGCGTCAGCCCTTCTCCGACCGGCAGCAGGTGGGCCTGGCGCTGCAGGCGCGCCGAACGGGGGTGACTTCATGAGCGCCCACACCATCATGTTCAACCTGCAGCAGGCCCTGCCCTGGCTGGCCGGTGCGCGCCTGGTCGGTGACGGTCTGGTCGGTGTGCAGCGTGTGCACAGCGACACCCGCACCCTGCAGCACGGCGATCTGTTCGTGGCGCTCCAGGGTGAGCGCTTCGACGGAAACACCTTCCTGGCCCAGGCGCAGCATGCCGGCGCGGTGGCTGCGCTATGCAGTGACGCGGCGGCGTTGCGCGCCAGCGGCCTGAGCGGGCTGGTGGTGCCAGACAGCAAGCGGGCGCTGGGTCAGCTGGCCACGGGCTGGCGTGCGCAGTTCAAGCTGCCGCTGATCGCCGTGACCGGCAGCAATGGCAAGACCACGGTGACGCAGATGATGGCCGCCATCCTGCGCGCCTGGAAGCCGCAGGCCACGCTGGCCACCGAAGGCAACCTCAACAACGAGATCGGCGTGCCGCTGACCCTGCTGCGTCTGCGCAGTACGCACCAACTGGCGGTGGTGGAACTGGGCATGAACCATCCCGGTGAGATCGCCGTGCTGGCGGCCATGGCCCAGCCCACGGTGGCATTGGTCAACAACGCGCAGCGCGAGCACCTGGAATTCATGGCCAGCATCGAAGCCGTGGCGCGCGAGAACGGCGCCGTGATCACGACGCTGGGCGGCAGCGGAACTGCGGTGTACCCGGCCGACGATGCCTACACCGACTTGTGGCACGAGCTCGCGGGTGGGCGGGCCCAGCTGACTTTCGCCATCAGCGGGGACGTGGCCGCGTCCGACCTGAGCTGCAGCGCACCGGTCTGGACAGGCGCGGGCTGGCAGGTCCAGGCGCGCACCCCGGCGGGCGCGTTGAACTACACGCTGCGCGTGGCCGGCCTGCACAACGTCAAGAACTCCCTGGCTGCCGCCGCCTGCGCCTTGGCGGCCGGTGTGCCCCTGTCGCATATCGCGCTCGGGCTGGAAGCCTTCGAGCCGGTCAAGGGGCGCTCGCGTGCTCTGGCCCTGCCGCTCGGTGGTCGCACGCTGACCCTGGTGGACGACAGCTACAACGCCAACCCGGACTCGGTGCGCGCCGCCATCGACGTGCTGGCCGGCCTGCCCGGCCCGCGCCTGCTGGTGCTGGGCGACATGGGGGAGGTGGGCAGCGAAGGCCCGCGTTTCCACGCCGAGGTCGGTGCCTATGCACGCGAACGCGGCATCGAACAGCTCTACGCGTTGGGCGAGCAGACGGCGCAGAGCGTGGCGCATTTCAAGGGCGGGCGTCATTTCGACGAGGTCGAGGCCCTGAACGCAGCCGTGCTGCAGGCCCTGCCCGGTCTGGCCAGCGTGCTGGTCAAGGGCTCGCGTTTCATGCGCATGGAGCGGGTGGTGCAGGCGGTGAGCGCGCACGCCGAACAGAACAAGGAAGAACATCATGCTGCTTAGCCTGGCCCAGTGGCTCCAGACCCTCTCGCCCGAATTCGGCTACTTCCGGGTCTTCCAGTACCTGACCTTCCGCGCCGTCATGGCCGCGGTGACCGCGCTGCTCATCGGCCTGCTGGCCGGGCCTTACGTGATCCGCCGCCTGACCGAACTCAAGATCGGCCAGCCGGTGCGCGGCTACGGCATGGAGACGCATCTCTCCAAGAGCGGCACGCCCACCATGGGCGGCGTGCTGATCCTGATGGCCATCGGCATCTCGACCCTGTTGTGGTTCGACCTGTCCAACCGCTTCGTCTGGATCGTGCTGCTGGTCACGTTGGGCTTCGGTGCCATCGGCTGGGTCGACGACTGGCGCAAGGTGGTCAACAAGGACCCCGAAGGCATGCGTTCGCGCGAAAAATATTTCTGGCAGTCGGTGATCGGCCTGATCGCCGCCTTCTACCTCGTCTTCTCGATTTCCGGCAGCAGCAACCAGGGCGTTTGGGAGTTATTCGTCACCTGGGTTCGGTCGGGGTTCTCGGTCGATTTGCCGGCGAAAGCCGGCCTGCTGCTTCCTTTCTTCAAACAGGTCAGTTACCCGCTGGGTGTGATCGGCTTCGTCGTGCTGACCTATCTGGTCATCGTCGGTGCCAGCAATGCGGTGAACCTGACCGACGGCCTGGACGGCCTGGCCATCATGCCGGTCGTCATGGTGGGCTCGGCCTTGGGCGTCTTTGCCTACGTGACCGGCAGCGCCGTCTATTCCAAGTACCTGTTCTTCCCGCACATTCCGGGCTCAGGCGAGCTGCTGATCTTCTGCGCCGCCATGGCCGGCGCCGGTCTGGCTTTCCTGTGGTTCAACGCGCACCCGGCCCAGGTCTTCATGGGGGATGTCGGTGCGCTGGCCCTGGGTGGTGCCCTGGGCACCATTGCCGTCATCGTGCGCCAGGAAATCGTGCTGGCCATCATGGGCGGCATCTTCGTGGCCGAGGCCTTGTCGGTGATGTTGCAGGTCTCCTACTTCAAGTACACCAAGCGCAAATACGGCGAGGGCCGCCGCATCCTGAAGATGGCGCCGCTGCACCACCATTTCGAGAAAAGCGGCTGGAAGGAGACCCAGGTGGTCGTGCGCTTCTGGATCATCACCATGCTGCTGTGCCTGGTGGGACTGTCGACCTTGAAACTGCGATGAACGAGAACGAACACCCCGACGATCTGCCCCAGCCGGTGCCGCCTCAGGACGAGGCGGCTTCGGTGTCTGTGCCGGCGGCGTCTGTGCCGACGCAGGGCGCGAGCGACGCGCCCGCCGCCGAGGGCGCACAAGACGCGTCGCCGCCTGCTGTCGATGCCGAACCCCAGGCCGCCTTGCCCGCGACCGGCAAGCCGGCCAAGCGTCCCCTGCCTGAGACCCTGACGGCCGCGCGTGATGCGGCAGCCTTTGTCGCCCAACTGTTCACCGATGCGGGCACGCCCGAGCCGTCGGCGCCGGTCGCGCCGGATGAAAACAGCGGTGCCGCTCCCCAGGAGGAGGCACCCGCCAGCGAGCCGGCCCCCGAGCCCGTGGTGTCGCCTCTGCAAGACCAGCACGTGCTCGTGCTGGGCCTGGGTGCCTCAGGCCTGGCCATGGTCCGCTGGTGCGTGCGCCAAGGCGCACGCGTGACGGCGGCCGATACCCGTGCAGCACCGCCCCAGCTGGCCCAGCTGCAGGCCGAGTTGCCGCAGGTGGTTTTCCGTGCGGGTGCTTTCGAGGCGGGTCTGGTCGAGGGGCAGAACATCCGTGCCGTCTTCAAGAGCCCGGGCCTGTCGCCCGCCATAGTGGCGCCGGTCTGGCACGCGGCGCAGGCCATGGGCCTGTGGGTGGGCGGTGAACTGGATCTGTTTGCACGGGGCCTGCGTGATCTGCAGACCGAGCGGGCGTATGCCCCCAAGGTCCTGGCGATCACCGGCACGAACGGCAAGACCACCACCACCGCGCTCACCGGCCAGCTGGTGGCGCATGCGGACAAGACCGTGGCGGTGGCCGGCAATATCGGCCCCAGCCTGCTGGACACGCTGGCGCTGCACATCGATGCGGGCACCTTGCCCGAGGCCTGGGTGCTGGAGTTGTCCAGTTTCCAGCTCGACGGTGTGCAGGGCTTCGAGCCCACGGCAGCCGCGGTGCTGAACCTGACACAGGATCACCTGGACTGGCACGGCAGCATGGAAGCCTATGGGGCGGCCAAGGCGCGCATCTTTGGCGAGCAGGGCCTGCTGGTGCTCAACCGTGATGATCCGGCGGTGATGGCCCTGATGCCGGAGCCGGTGCGTGCCAAGCTGCAAAAGCCGCAGTGGCGCGAGTACGTGAGTTTCGGCGCCGAGATGCCGCAACGTCCGGGCGATTACGGCATCGAGCTGGTCAACGGCATGGCCTGGCTGGTGCGGGCCGTGGAGGCCGACGAAACGCAGAAACGCAAGCGTGGCGAAGAGGTGGAGCTGTTCATCCAGCGCCTGATGCCGGCCGACGCGCTGCGCATCCGCGGCCGCCACAACGCCACCAACGCGCTGGCGGCGCTGGCCCTGGCCCAGGCCGCCGGTTGCGCGCTAGGCCCCATGCTCTATGGTCTGCGCGAATACCGCGGCGAGCCGCACCGGGTGGAACCGGTGGCCATCGTCCATGAGGTCGAGTATTTCGACGACAGCAAGGGCACCAATGTGGGCGCCACCGTGGCGGCCCTGACCGGCCTGGGAACCGAGCGGCGCATCGTCGTCATCCTCGGCGGCGATGGCAAGGGGCAGGACTTTGCGCCGCTCTTCGGGCCGGTGCAGCGTTATGCCCGCGCGGTCGTGCTGATCGGGCGCGATGCGCCCGCCATCCGTGCGGCGGTGCAGGGCACGGGCGTGCCTCTGCTGGACGCGGGCACCTTGCCCGAGGCCGTGGCCCTGGCCCGCGCACAGGCGCAGGCCGGGGACGCCGTGCTCCTGTCACCGGCCTGCGCCAGTTTCGACATGTTCAAGGATTACGAGCACCGCGCCCGCGTCTTCGTCGAGGCAGTGCACGCCCTGTCGAACGAGGGGGGACTGGCATGACGGTCTTGGCGCAACGCATTCGTGGCTGGTTCGGCGGCGCGCCGGCGACCGATGCCTTGCCCGTGCGCCTCGGCCACCAGGGCTTCGGGCGCAGCAGCAACCAGCCGGTGCGCCTGTCCGACTTCGACCATGCCCTGGTCTGGGTGGTGGTCGCCCTGCTGGCCTGGGGGCTGGTGATGGTGTACTCGGCCTCCATCGCCCTGCCCGACAACCCGAAGTTCGGGCGTTACGCCCACACGCATTTCCTGACACGCCACCTGCTGTCGCTGGTGGTGGCTTTCGTGGCCGCGCTGATCGCCTTCCAGATTCCCATGGTCCGCTGGGAGAAGCTGGCGCCCTGGCTGCTGGTGGCCGCGCTGGTCCTGCTGGTGGCGGTGCTGATCCCTGGCATCGGCAAGGGTGTGAACGGCGCGCGGCGCTGGATCTCCCTGGGCGTCATGAATTTCCAACCCTCGGAACTGGCCAAGCTGGCGGTGCTGCTGTATGCGGCCGACTACATGGTGCGCAAGATGGACGTGAAGGAGCACTTCTTCCGCGCCGTGGCACCCATGGGCGCGGCCGTGGCCATCATCGGCCTGCTGCTGCTGGCCGAGCCCGACATGGGGGCCTTCATGGTGATCGCCGTGATCGCCATGGGCATCCTGTTCCTGGGCGGGGTGAATGCCCGCATGTTCTTCCTGATCGCCGCCATCCTGCTGGTGGCCTTCGTGCTGATGATCGCGCTGAGCGAATGGCGGCGCGAGCGCATCTTTGCCTACCTCAACCCCTGGGACGAGCGCCACACCCTGGGTAAGGGTTACCAGCTCTCGCATTCGCTGATCGCCTTCGGGCGCGGCCAGATCTTCGGCGTGGGCCTGGGCGGCAGCGTGGAAAAACTGCACTGGCTGCCCGAGGCCCACACCGATTTCCTGCTGGCCGTGATCGGCGAGGAGTTCGGCCTGTTGGGCGTGCTGACCATCGTCGCGCTGTTCTTCTGGCTGACCCGTCGTGTCATGCACATCGGCCGCCAGGCCATTGCGCTGGACCGCGTCTTCGCCGGCCTCGTGGCCCAGGGCGTGGGTGTGTGGATGGGTTTCCAGGCCTTCATCAACATGGGCGTGAATCTCGGCGCCCTGCCGACCAAGGGCCTGACCCTGCCCTTCATGAGTTACGGCGGCTCGGCCATCCTGATGAACATGGTGGCGGTGGCCATCGTTCTCAGAATTGATTACGAGAACCGACAACTCATGCATGGAGGGCGTTCATGAATGTGATCACCCTGAACAACGTGATGCTGTCGGAACGGGATGCCCTCCCCCGGATGGGGGAGGGATCGGGTGGGGGCGAGCCCCATACAGCGCAAAGCGCAGCGCCGAAGGCGACTGCGCTCGTGATGGCAGGCGGGACCGGGGGCCATATCTTCCCGGGCCTGGCCGTGGCCGAGGCATTGAGAGACAAGGGCTGGCGCGTGCACTGGTTGGGCAATGCCGCAAACATGGAAGGCAAGCTCGTGCCACCGCGCGGTTTCGCTTTCGAGAGCATCGATTTCGGCGGGGTGCGCGGCAAGGGGCCGCTCACCCTGGCCTTGCTGCCGCTGCGCCTGCTCAAGGCCTTCTGGCAGAGCATCCAGGTGGTGCGCCGCGTCAAGCCCGATGTGCTCATCGGCCTGGGCGGCTACATCACCTTCCCGGCCGGCATGATGGGGGTCCTGCTGGGCAAACCCCTGGTGCTGCACGAGCAGAACTCCGTGGCAGGCATGGCCAACAAGGTGCTGGCCGGCGTGGCCGACCGTGTGTACGCCGCTTTCCCCGGCGCCATGAAAAAAGCGCAGTGGGTGGGCAACCCCCTGCGCGCAGCCTTCCTGCAGCAGAGCGCGCCGGCGCAGCGGTTTGCCGGCCGCAGCGGGCCATTGCGCCTGCTGGTGGTCGGGGGTAGCCTGGGCGCGAAGGCCTTGAACGAAGTCGTGCCGCGCGCGCTGGCCTTGATCCCTGCAGCGCAGCGCCCGCAGGTCATCCACCAGAGCGGTGCGACGCAGATCGAGGCCTTGCGTGCCAACTACAGCGCCGCAGGCGTGCAGGCCGAACTGACACCCTTCATCGATGACACGGCCCGTGCGTTTGCCGAGGCCGACCTCATCGTCTGCCGCGCCGGCGCCAGCACCGTGACCGAGATCGCCGCGGTGGGCGCCGCCGCGGTTTTTGTGCCTTTCCCGGCGGCGGTGGACGACCACCAGACCACCAACGCCCGTTTCCTGGTGGACCAGGGAGCGGGACTGCTGCTGCCCCAGCAAGACATGACAGCCGAGCGACTGGCCGAGCTGCTGCAGAACACCGACCGCAATACCTTGTTGCAGTGGGCGCAGCAGGCGCAGAAGCTGGCAAAGACCGAAGCCACCGCACAGGTGGTGGCTGCCTGCGAGGAGCTGGCACGATGAAACACGCGATCAAACACATTCATTTCGTAGGCCTGGGTGGCTCCGGCATGTCCGGCATCGCCGAGGTGCTGCACAACCTGGGTTACACCATCTCGGGGTCGGACCTTAGCGACAGCGCCACGCTCAGGCGCCTGGCCTCGCTGGGCATCAGGACTTGCGTCGGTCACGCCCCCGGCCACATCGAGGGGGCCGATGCTGTGGTTACGTCGACTGCCGTCAAGGCCGACAACCCCGAGGTGCTGGCGGCGCGCGAGAAGCGCATCCCCATCGTGCCGCGCGCCGTCATGCTGGCCGAGCTGATGCGCCTGAAGCAGGGCATCGCGATTGCCGGCACGCACGGCAAGACCACCACCACCAGCCTGGTGGCCAGCGTGCTGGCCGAGGCCGGCCTGGACCCGACCTTCGTGATCGGCGGGCGCCTCAACAGCGCCAACGCCAATGCGCGGCTGGGCAGCGGTGACCACATCGTGGTCGAGGCCGACGAGAGCGACGCCTCCTTCCTCAACCTGATGCCCGTGATGGCGGTGGTGACCAATATCGACGCCGACCACATGGAGACCTATGGGCACGATTTCGGTCGGCTCAAGCAGGCCTTTGTCGATTTCCTGCACCGCATGCCCTTCTACGGCACGGCCATCCTGTGCACCGACGACGCCGCGGTGCGCGAGATCGTGCCCGAGGTGAACTGCCCCATCACCAGCTACGGCTTCAACGAGCAGGCCCAGGTGCGCGCGGTGAACGTGCGTGCCGTGGCCGGCCAGATGCATTTCACGGTGCAACGGCGCAACGGCGTGGTGCTGCCCGACCTGGACGTGGTGCTCAACCTGCCGGGCCGCCACAACGTGCTCAACGCCCTGTCCGCGATTGCCGTGGCGGCGGAGCTCGACGTGGCCGACGCGGCGTTGCTCAAGGCCCTGGCCGAGTTCAAGGGCGTGGGCCGGCGTTTCCAGCGCTACGGCGAGGTGGCGGCCAAGGAGGGCGGCAGCTTCACGCTGATCGACGACTACGGCCACCACCCGGTGGAGATGGCGGCCACGCTGGCCGCCGCGCGTGGCGCCTTCCCCGGCCGGCGTCTGGTGCTGTCCTTTCAGCCGCACCGCTACACGCGCACGCGCGATTGCTTCGAGGATTTTGTCAAGGTGATCGGCGAGGCCGACGCCGTGCTGCTGGCCGAGGTCTATGCCGCGGGCGAGGCGCCCATCGTGGCGGCCGACGGTCGCAGCCTGGCACGCGCGCTGCGTGTGGCCGGCAAGCTGGAGCCGGTGTTCGTGGACGAGATCGCGGCCATGCCGCAGGCGATTCTCGACAACGCGCGCGCGGGCGACGTGGTGATGTGCATGGGGGCGGGCTCCATCGGTGGGGTACCGGCCAAGGTGGTCGAGTTGACGGGAAGTAGCAAGAAGTGAGCAAGGAACAAATGAATCTGGGCAAGGTCGCCGTCCTGATGGGCGGATCTTCCGCCGAGCGCGACATCTCGCTGATGTCGGGGGGCGGCGTGCTCAAGGCACTGCAATCGCGCGGGGTGGATGCCCATGCCTTTGATCCCTCGGTACGGGATCTGGGTGAGCTCAAGCGCGAAGGGTTTGCGCGCTGTTTCATCGCGCTGCACGGCCGTTTCGGCGAGGACGGCACGGTGCAGGGTGCGCTCGAATTGCTGGGCATCCCTTACACCGGCTCGGGTGTGATGGCGTCCGCCATCGCCATCGACAAGGTCATGACCAAACGCATCTGGCTGGCCGAGGGGCTGCCCACACCGCAGTGGCGCAAGGTGGCCAGCGCCGAGGCCGCGCGTGCTGCCTTCTCGACGCTCGGCGCGCCCATGATCATCAAACCCGCGCGCGAGGGTTCGTCCATCGGTCTGACCAAGGTGTTGACCGCCGACGAGTGCGATGCTGCCTATGCCAAGGCGGCGCAGGTCGACGAGCAGGTGCTGTGCGAACAGTTCGTCAGCGGCGAGGAGGTCACGGTGCCCGTGCTGGGCAGCGGCCCGCAGGCGCGGGCGCTGCCGGTGATCCGCATCGTGGCGCCTGACGGCAACTACGACTACCAGAACAAGTACTTCACCGACGACACGAAATACCTCGTGCCCTGCGGCCTGCCCACCGGGGAGGAAGAGCAGATCCAGCAGATCGTGTTGCGCGCCTACCAGGTGCTGGGCTGCCGCGGCTGGGCCCGCGCCGACGTGATGATCGACGCCCGTACGCGCAAGCCCTATCTGCTGGAGATCAACACCTCGCCCGGCATGACCGGGCATTCGCTGGTGCCCATGTCGGCCAAGGCGGCGGGCATCAGTTACGAAGACCTCTGCGTCCTGCTGCTGCAGGCCGCCGCGCTCGAACACGGAGGCGCGCCCGCATGAACCCCAGCCTGCCCGTCCCCCTCGACGTCAAGCTCATGAACCTGACAGCCAATCTGCTGCTGCTGGGTTTCGTGCTGCTGGCGCTGGGCACGGGCGGGCGCTGGCTGATGCAGCACCCGGTGTTCGCGATCCGCGGCCTGACGGTGCTGGGCGACATCAGCCACACCAGCGCGTTGACGCTGCGCGCGCACGTGGGCTCGCAGCTCAAGGGAACGTTTCTGACAGTGGACCTCAACGCTGTGCGCCTGGCCTTCGAATCCGTCCCCTGGGTGCGCCGGGCCGTGGTGCAACGCGAATTCCCGAACCGCCTGCGCGTGATCCTGCAGGAACACCAGGCCGTGGCCTATTGGGGCGAGGAGGGCGAGTCCACGCTGGTCAACAGCCACGGCGAAGTCTTCGAGGCCAATCTGGGCGAGATCGAGCAGGACGAACTGCCGCGCCTGGACGGCCCGGTGGAGCAGTCGGCCCAGGTGCTGGCCATGTACCGCGAGCTCCAGCCGCTGTTCGAGGCGCTGGACTTGCCGATTGAGCAACTGGCGCTGAGCGGGCGCGGCAACTGGCAGTTGCAGCTGGCCAGCGGGGCCCGTCTCGAACTGGGCAGCGGCGGTGTGCCGGAGGTGACGGCGCGCGCGCGGCAGTTCCTCGGCACGGTGGCGCAGGTGGCGGCGCACCACGGTCGCAAGCTCGACGCGCTGGAAGGCGCCGACCTGCGTTATGCCCAGGGGTATGCCCTGCGCCTGCGCGGCGTGAGCACGGTGACGACGCAGGACCCCGCCAGGAAAAACTAGGAACAAGCAGGACCATCGACATGGCAAAAGAGTACAAGGATCTGGTCGTCGGCCTCGACATCGGCACCGCCAAGGTGATGGTGGTGGTGGCCGAGGTGCTGCCCGGCGGGGAGCTCAAGCTGGCCGGCCTGGGCGTGGCGCCGAGCAACGGCCTCAAACGCGGCGTGGTGGTGAACATCGACGCCACCGTGCACAGCATCCAGCAGGCGCTCAAAGAGGCCGAGCTGATGGCCGACTGCAAGATCACCCGCGTCTACACCGGCATCACGGGCAGCCACATCCGCGGCATCAACTCCAGCGGCATGGTGGCCGTGAAGGACCGTGAGGTCAGCAGCGCCGACGTGGCGCGTGTGGTGGAGACGGCCAAGGCCATCAACATCTCGACCGACCAGCGCCTGCTGCTGGTCGAACCGCAGGAATTCATCATCGACGGCCAGGACGTGCGCGAACCCATCGGCATGAGCGGCATCCGCCTGGAAGCCCGGGTCCACATCGTGACCGGTGCGCAGAGCGCAGCCGAGAACATCATCAAGTGCGTGCGCCGCTGCGGCCTGGAGGTCGAGCAGCTCATGCTCAACCCGCTGGCCTCCAGCCTGTCGGTGCTGACCGAGGACGAGCGGGAACTGGGCGTGGCCTGCGTGGACATCGGCGCCGGTACCACCGATGTGGCCGTCTTCACGGGCGGTGCGATCCGCTACACCTCGGTGATCCCGATCGCGGGCGACCTGATCACCAGCGACATCGCCATGGCCTTGCGCACGCCGACCAAGGACGCCGAGGACATCAAGGTCGAGAGCGGCTACGCCAAGCAGCTGCTGGCCGACCCGGACATCCAGGTCGAGGTGCCGGGCCTGGGCGACCGCGGCCCGCGCATGCTCAGCCGCCAGGCCCTGGCTGGCGTGATCGAGCCGCGCATCGAGGAGATCTTTTCACTGGTGCAGCAGGTGCTGCGCGATTCGGGCTGCGAGGAAGTCCTGTCCTCGGGCATCGTGCTCACGGGCGGCAGCTCGGTCATGCCCGGCATGGTGGAGCTGGGTGAGGACATCTTCCTCAAGCCGGTGCGCCGCGGCCTGCCCAAGTACAGCGGGGCGCTGGCCGACATGGTGGGCCAGCCGCGTGCGGCCACCGTGATGGGCCTGCTGGAGGAGGCGCGCATGGCGCGCCTGCGCGGCTACAAGGTGGCGCAGAAACACGGGTCCATGAAAAACGCCATGGGGCGTGTCAAGGACTGGTTCATCGGGAATTTCTGAGCATGAACCACAAACTCTGGCTGGCACGCGGCAGCCCCCATCACAGACGACGGTGCACCGGTCCACCGGTGCCGCGGCATCGAGCCGGCAAGACGACCACACACGACACAAGGCAACTGGATTTAAGGAGAACAGCATGAGCATCGAAATGATTGAAGACGCAGCCTTCAACCTGGGCACCCAGATCAAGGTCATCGGCGTGGGCGGGGGCGGCGGCAACGCCGTCGAGCACATGATCGAGCGCGAGGTGCAGGGCGTGGAGTTCATCTGTGCCAACACCGACGCGCAAGCCCTGAGCCGCAGCAGCGCGCACAAGATCATCCAGCTCGGCGGCAGCGGCCTGGGCGCGGGCAGCAAACCCGAGAAGGGGCGCGACGCGGCCGAACTGGCCGTGGAAGACATCCAGAACGCCATCGCCGGCGCGCACATGCTCTTCATCACCGCCGGCATGGGCGGCGGCACCGGTACCGGCGCGGCCCCCGTGATCGCGCGCGTGGCCAAGCAGATGGGCATCCTGACCGTGGGCGTGGTGACCAAGCCCTTCGACTGGGAGGGCGGTCGCCGCATGACCAACGCCGACGCCGGCCTGACCGAACTGGAAGCCAACGTCGACTCGCTGATCGTGGTGCTCAACGAGAAGCTGCAGGAAGTGCTGGGCGACGACATCACCCAGGACGAGGCTTTCGCGCACGCCAACGACGTGCTCAAGAACGCCGTGGGCGGCATTGCCGAGATCATCAACGTGCCCGGCCACGTGAACGTGGACTTCGAGGACGTGCGCACCGTCATGGGTGAACCCGGCAAGGCCATGATGGGCACCGCCGCGGCCAACGGCCCGGACCGCGCGCGCATCGCCGCCGAGCAGGCCGTGGCCTGCCCGCTGCTCGAAGGCATCGACCTCTCGGGCGCCAAGGGCGTGCTGGTGCTGATCACCGCGGCCAAGGGCAGCCTCAAGCTGTCCGAGTCCAAGCTGGCGATGAACACCATCCGCGCCTACGCCTCGCCCGACGCGCACGTGATCTACGGTACCGCCTACGACGACAGCCTGGCTGACCAGATCCGCGTCACCGTGGTGGCCACCGGTCTGTCGCGCCAGGGCGTGCGCCGCACGGCGCCTCCGCTGCAGGTGCTGACCACCACGCTGCGCACCGGTACCGACAACGTGCCCTTCCAGGTGCCCACGCTGAACAACGCCGTGGCCCCGGGCGCACTGCCGGGTACGGCCGCCGCCGCAGCACCCGGCATGGCCCAGCCCGACTACAACGCCATGGCCACGCCCAGCGTCTGGCGCACCCGCGACCGCACCCAGGCCGCGGCCAAGGTGGACGCGCTGTCCTCGGGCGGCATGGATGACTTCGAGATCCCGGCCTTTTTGCGCAAGCAGGCCGACTGAGTGAGGTGACATGCGCCCCGCTGCAGGCAGCGGGGCGCGACTTGGTCTAGGATGGGTCGGCCTGCGCCGTCCGATGCCCGGCCCAGCGCCAGGCGGCGGCGCCGATCCCCAGGAGTGCACCATGAAAACGCAACGCCCCTTCCTCGCGCTGGCCTTGGGCCTGGCCCTGTTGCTCACGGCCTGTGCGCTGCCCACGGCACCCTTGCCGCAGGACACGGTGTATGCCGTGACACGTCAGCACGAACTGATCCGTTTCAAGGCCGACCGGCCGCAGCGGGTGCTCGATCGTCGTGCGCTCAGCGGCCTGGCCCCGGGTGACAGCGTGCGCGGCATCGACTACCGCGTGGTGCGCGGCGTGCTCTATGCGCTGGCCGACAGTGGCCGGCTCTACACGGTGGACACCGTGCAAGCCCGGCTGGTGCCGGTGGTTACCAGCGCACCCGCGCCCTGGCCGGTCCAGGGGGGCGTGAGCGGCTTCGATTTCAACCCCACGGTCGATCGCATCCGCGTGGTCAGCCGCAGCGCGCAGAACCTGCGTCTGCACCCCGAGACGAATGCCGTGGTCGACGGCAACCCGGCCGAACCGGGCCTGCAGCTCGATGGTGCCTTGCACTACGTGGCCGGTGATCGCCATGCCGGCCGCACGCCGGACCTGGCCGGCGTGGCCTACACCTACAACAAGAAGAACGAGAAGATCACCACCAACTACGCCATCGACCGCGCGCTGGGCGCCCTGCTCATGCAGGGCTCCGCCGAAGGCGCCGAGCCCGTGGTTTCGCCCAACACGGGCCAGCTGCGCACCGTGGGCCTGCTGGGCACGGGCCCCCTGGCCGAGGCGCATTTCGACATCTCCGACATCGCCAACACGGCCCTGCTGGCGGCGCGGCTCGCCGGCCAGACGCAGACCCGTTTGTACCGGCTCGACCTGGCCAGCGGGCGTGCCACGGAACTGGGTGTGATCGGCCAGGGCGAGCCCCTGGCGGGTATGGCGATCGAGCCCTGAGGCCGCGGCGATGCGTCTGCTGGGCCTGATCCTTCTCTGTCTGCTGGCCCTGCCGCTGCGTGCCGGCACGCTGGTGGTCGACGTGCTGCAGGGCAGCGGCCGGCCCCTGGCGGATGCGGTGGTGTTCCTGGAGTCGCCGCAGGCGCGCCGCCAGGTGCGCCCACTCACGAAGGCCGAGATGGGGCAGGCCGGCAAGCAGTTCGTGCCGCAGGTCCTGGTGGTGACCACCGGCACCGAGGTCGACTTCCCCAACCGCGACACCGTGCGGCACCATGTCTATTCCTTTTCGCCAGTCAAGAAGTTCGAACTCAAGCTCTACATCGGCACCCCGACCCAGCCCGTGCTGTTCGACCAGCCGGGTATCGCAGTGCTGGGCTGCAACATCCATGACCAGATGGTGGGCTGGATCGTGATCGTCGATACGCCCTATTTCGGTCGTACAGCAGAGCAGGGCCAGCTCGTGCTCGACAAGCTGCCGCCGGGCAACTACCGCCTGCGCAGCTGGCACCCCGGCCTGCCCGTGGGGGCGCCGGCGCTGGACCAGGCCGTGAGCGTGCCCGCCGAAGGCCGGCTGGCCGTGATCGTACGCATGCCGGGTGTGGCGCCATGACGTTCTCTTTCAACCGGCGCAGCCTGATCACCCGGCTGGTCGGCCTCTCGCTGCTGCTGCTGCTCTTCGTGCAGCTGGCCGGGTTCTTCGTGGTGCGCGACAGCATCGCGCGCAACGCCCGCATGCAGATCGCGCGGGAATTCGACACCGGCGAGAAGGTGTGGTTGCGCCTGCTCGACCAGAACGCCGAGAAGCTGCGCCAGAGCGCTGCGCTGCTGGCCGCCGATTACGGCTTCCGATCTGCCGTCAGTTCCGATGATCTGGAGACCATCGCCTCGGCGCTGGAGAACAACGGTCAGCGCATCGGCGCGGCCATGACGGCCCTGCTGGACACCAGCTTGCGCGTGCGCGCCATCAGCGCACAAACCCCCGGGGTCGACCTGTCCGCCACGCTGGCCAGTCTGGCGCCGGCCCTGGCCGAGCCCTCGCAGGGCGGGCGCATCGTGGTGGTGGACGGCCACCCCTACCAGCTGGTCATGGTGCCCATGCGCGCGCCGCTGGTGGTGGGCTGGGTGCTGATGGGTTTTCCGGTGGGGGCACCGCTGGCCGAGGAAATGCAGCGCCTGCTCGGCGTGCAACTGGTGCTGCAGGTGCGGCGGGCCGACGGCAGCCTGGCGGCGCCCGTGAGCACCTTGCCGGCGCAGGCGCTGGACATGCTCCAGGGCATGCGGGGCGAGGTCCGTGAACTCGATGCAGGGGGCTCAACGCTGCTGGTGCGCGAGATCAGGCTCGACACCGTGGGCGGTGAGGCCCGCGTTCTGCTGCTGCGCTCGATGGACGATGTGGTGGCGCCCTACCGCAATCTGCAGCTCCTGCTGGCGGTCATCACCATCGGTGGTGTGCTGCTGTTCGCCCTGGGCAGCGGCCTGATGGCCCGGCGCCTGACCACGCCCCTGCGCTCCCTGTTGGTGGCCACGCAGCGGCTTTCGCGTGGGGACTACAGCGTGCCGCTGGAAGACGTCGAACGACACGACGAGATCGGCAACCTGGCACGTTCCTTCGACCGCATGCGCGTGGACATCGCGGCGCAGCAGGCCGAGATTCGCCACCTGGCCTACTGGGATCGGTTGACCGGCCTGCCCAACCGGGAGAATTTCCGCGACTCGGTGCAGCAGTCCATCACCCGCAGCGGGGCCGGCGGCGAACTGGCCATCATCACCCTGGACCTGGACCGCTTCAAGCACGTCAACGACGTGCTGGGGTACGCCTTCGGCGACCAGCTGCTCAAGACCGTGGCCGGCAAGCTGGCCGATGTGCTGGGTGAAGCGTCGGGTGTGGTGGCGCGGCTGGGGGGCAACGAGTTCGCCCTGCTGCTGGAGCCGGGCAATCCGGCGCAGGCGACCGAGCTGGCGACCCGGGTGGCACGTAGCCTGGAGGTGCCGCTGGCCATCGCCGAGCAGACCGTGGACCTGAGTGCCGGGATCGGCATTGCCTGCTGGCCCGCCGACGCGCAGGATGTGGACACCCTGCTGAGCCGCTCCGAGATCGCCATGTACGTGGCCAAGCGCAAGCTCGAAGGGCCCTTGCGTTACGACCCGGCCTATGACTCGGCCAGCACGCAGACGCTGTCGCTGCTGACCGAATTGCGCCGCGCCGTGGACCAGGGCGAGCTGCGCCTCTTCCTGCAGCCCAAGGTGACCCTGGCCGACGGCGCAACGCACGCGGCCGAGGCCCTGGTGCGCTGGGAGCACCCGCAGCGCGGCCTGGTGCCACCCATGCAGTTCATCCCCTTTGCCGAGCAGACCGGCTACATCCGCCAGCTCACGCTGTGGATGTTCGAGGAGACCGCACGCCTGCTGGCGACACCGCAGGCCGCTGGCCTGCGGGTGTCGGTCAACCTGTCCACGCGCGATCTGCTGGACCTCGAACTCAGCGCCCGCCTGGGCCAACTGCTGGAGGCTCACGGCGTGCCGGCCACTGCCTTCTGCCTGGAGATCACCGAGAGCGCCATCATGGACGACCCGCAACGCGCCGAGGCCATGCTCAACCGCCTGTCCGAACAGGGATTCAAATTGTCTATCGACGACTTTGGCACCGGCTATTCCTCCCTCGCTTACCTCAAACGCCTGCCGGTGGACGAGCTCAAGATCGACAAGTCCTTCGTCATGGGCATGGAGAGCGACGCGGACGACGCCATCATCGTGCGCTCCACCATCGACCTGGCCCACAACCTGGGCCTGAGCGTGGTTGCCGAAGGGGTCGAAAACGCGGCCATCCTGGAGCGCCTGCGGGCGCTGGGCTGCGACGAAGTGCAGGGCTATCACATCAGCCGTCCGATGCCCGCACCCGCCTTCATGGAATGGCTGAGAAAGTAGAATCGAGCCCATGCTGCAGCAACGTACCCTCAAGTCCCTGACCCGTGCCGTGGGCGTGGGCCTGCACAGTGGTCAGCGCGTGGAAATCACGCTGCGCCCGGCGCAGGCCGACACCGGCATCGTGTTCCGGCGCGTGGATCTGCCGCAGCCGGTGGACATCCCCATGTCGGCCATGGCCGTCAGCGACACGCGCCTGGCCTCCACCCTCTCCAATGGCGACGCCAAGGTGCACACCGTGGAGCACCTGATGTCGGCCTGTGCGGGCCTGGGCATCGACAATCTTTACGTGGACATCACGGCCGAAGAGGTGCCCATCCTCGACGGCTCTGCGGCTTCCTTCGTCTTCCTGCTGCAGAGCGCCGGCATCGAACTGCAGAACGCGCCGCGCCGTTTCATCCGCATCACCAAGCCCATCGAGGTGCGCGAGGGCGTGGGCTCCGGCCAGAAGTGGGCCCGCTTGGACCCCTACCACGGCTACAAGCTCAGCTTCGAGATCGACTTCGACCACCCGGCGGTGGACTCCACCGGCCAGCGCGTCGAGTTCGACATGAGCGTGCACAACTACTCGCGTGACATTGCGCGCGCGCGCACCTTCGGTTTCACCAAGGACGTGGAGATGATGCGCGCCAACGGCTTGGCCCTGGGCGGCGGGCTGGACAACGCCATCGTGATGGACGACTACAAGGTGCTCAATGCGGGCGGCCTGCGCTACGACGACGAGTTCGTCAAGCACAAGATCCTGGACGCCATGGGCGACCTCTACATCCTGGGCAAGCCGCTGCTGGCCGCGTACAGCGCCTTCCGCTCCGGCCACGCGATGAACAACAAGCTGCTGAGAGAACTGCTGCAGCGCACCGACGCCTGGGAAACCGTTACCTTCGATAACGAGAAGCTGGCGCCCAAGGGCTTCGCGCAGCCGGTGCGCGCTTGGTGATATGGCCCCCACGCTCCTTCGTTCCACGGGTCGCTGCCCCCCAAGGGGGCTAACTCGCCTTGGGGCGGCCCGGCGGCGAGTTGCTCGCGAGAGGTAAGTGCATGCTGCTGTTCCGCTGGCTCATTCTCCTGACGCTGATCGGCGCAGCCGTCTGCTTCGCTTTCTACGCCGGTACCGGCCAGGTGCGCTACAAGCGCTGGGGCCTGGTCACGCTGAAGTGGACGCTCATCGCTGCCTTCGGCTTCTTCGCCGTCCTCATCCTGCAGCGCATCGCCTAGGCTGCTGCCTAGGTGCCACGGCGTCGCACCGTGGAAAACGGATCGGGTGCACCGCTCTTCTTGGGCTCCTCGTCGCGCGTCTTGACGGCATCGAGTTCGTTGAAGACCGAGGGCATCTGGCTGTCCTGGAAGGCGACCGAGTCCTCCCACATCGCCCAGTCGGATTCCTGGTTGCCTTCGCTCACCTCGGGCAGAGGTGGCGGTGTGGGCGGAATGCCCGTGCGTGCCGCCGCCGGTGTGGCGGGACGGGCCTGGGCCGACGGCGCTGGCCGGGTCGGTTTGGCCGGGGCCGGCTTGGGGGCGGGCTTGAAGAACTTCAGCATGCGGCCATCCTGGGTGCGGTACGCTAGGCGATGACTGCAATTTAGCGTGCGTAACGGTTTGTGACAAGCCGGTGGCGCGTTCAGCCGTGAAGGATTGCCATGAAACCTGCATTTCTGAAGGCCGGGCCAGGCGCTTTGCTGATGGCGGCCCTGCTGCTGTGCGCCAGCGCAGCGGCCCAGGACGGGACATTGCGCGAGCGCCTGCGGGAACGCAGACAGGTGCAGGCCAGTGAGGCCCAGGCGCAGCTCGCGCCGATCACTGCGCCCGGCGACTACCGCTACAGCCTGGAGCATGGCGGGCGCACGCGCCTGTACCGCGTGCACGTGCCGCCCAGCTATCGCAGCGACACCCCGGTGCCCTTGCTGCTCTCGCTGCACGGCGGGGGTGGCAGCATGGACTACATGGCCAAGGACGAGAACTACGGCCAGCTCAGCCATGCCGCACGGGCTGGCCAGGTGCTGGTCTTTCCCAACGGCATCAGCCGTTTTCGCAGCGGCATGCTCGCGACCTGGAATGCCGGCGCCTGTTGTGGTGCGGCGCGTGACGAGAACGTGGACGATGTCGGTTTCATCCGGGTCGTGCTCGAGCGCGTCATGGGCCAGCTCAACATCGATCGCCAGCGCGTCTACGCCACCGGCATGTCCAACGGCGCCATGATGGCCTATCGCCTGGCTTGCGAGATGCCCGAGCTGATCCGCGCCATTGCGCCGGTGGCGGGCACCGACAACACGCTCAGCTGCGCACCGGGGCAGCCGGTCTCGGTGCTGCACACCCATGCGCTCAACGACATGCATGTGCTCTACGAGGGCGGTGCCGGGCCGGATTCGGTGGACAAGGCGCAGGTGACCGATTACCGCTCGGTGCCCGCCAGCGTGGCGCGCTGGGTGGCGTTCAACGGCTGCCAGCGCTCGCCGCAGCGTGTGCTGGAAACAGACGGCGCCTGGTGTGAGCTGTACGCGCCCTGCCGCGACGGGGTGCGGGTGCAGTTGTGCGTGACGGAGCGTGGCGGCCACTCCTGGCCCGGTGGCGTCAAGAGGACGAGGGGCGAGGCTGCTTCACAGGCGCTCTCGGCCAATGAGGTCATGTGGGAGTTTTTCATGCAGACCCGCGCGCCACGCTGAATCCGCCGAGCGGGTGAAGACCAGGTAAAGACGGCGGGACCCACTTGTGCCCGTGGGTGTGGGCAGCACAATCCGGTGCATGACTACCCTGCAGCATCTCCAGGCATGGGCACGGCCCTGCTGGCGCATCGTCGCCACGGACCTGGACCTCTTCCGGCGTTTTCCCCGGCTCGGACTGGCCGCGCTGGCCATCGTGCTGGTGCCGGCCGCCTATGCCCTGATCTACCTGTCCAGCGTGTGGGATCCGAACGCCAAGACCAGCAGCTTGCCGGTCGGCATCGTGAACCTCGACCAGGGGTCGGTCTACCAGGGACGCTCCAGCAATGTCGGGTCCGAACTCGTGCAGGAGCTGATGCGGTCGGGCGAATTCGGTTTCCGTGCCGTCGCAGACGCGGACACCGCGCGCCAGGGTGTCAAGCTCGGCCGGCTGGCTTTCGCGGTCATCATCCCCGCCGACTTCAGTGCCAGTGCTCTGCCCGGCAATCTGCCCGGCGGCGGCAAGGTCGTGGTGGTGCTGTCCGAGGGCAACAACTATGCCGCAGCCGGCATTGCCCGGCGCTTCGCGGTCGAACTGGGGCATCAGGTCAACGAGGCGCTGAACGAGCAGCGCTGGGAGCAGGTGCTGATGTCGGCCGACGGCTCCGGCAAGAGCCTGGACATGCTGCGCGCCGGCATGGCCCAGCTGCGCACCGGCGCCAGGACCTACAGCGAGGGGCTGGTGCGCTACAACAGTACGGCAGCCCAGTTGGTGGCGGGCTTCAAGCAGGTCGGGGCCAGCGCTCGCGGCATGGAGCCCAGGTTGCCTGCCGAGGCCGAGCTCAAGGCCTTGCGCAACGGCACGCAGCGCCTGACCCAGCGCCAGCGGGAAATGGGGAGCGGTCTGGAGCAGTTGCAGCTCGGCGCCGACCGCCTGACCACCGGGGCCACCCAGTTGCAGGAGGAAACGGCCGGATTGCCCTTCGTGGGCGAGAAGATCGCGCAGAGCGCGGGTGAGCTGGCTGCCGGCGGTAAACAGCTGTCCGAGGGGCTGGGTACGGCGCAGGATGCGAGTACCCAACTGGTGCGTGGTGCTGCGCGGGTCGAGGAAGGCACGGCCCGCCTGACCGAAGGCATGGGTCTGCTGGCCGACAACCTGCGCACCCTGGCCGAGCGGCTGCCCGAAGACGCCAGGCTGGACGCCTTCGCGCGCGGCGGCGATGAGTTGGTTCGTGCCGCGATCAAGCTGCGCACCGGCATCGAGCTGGTCGAGTCGGCCCTGCCGGCCACGGCGGGCAAGCTGGATGGGAGCGCGCGCGGCTTGGCCGATTCGGTCGAGCCGGTGCTGGAAGTCCTGGCGCCGGTGCCCAACAACGGCAGCGCCTTCGCGCCGAACATGATCGCGATGGCCCTGTGGCTGGGAGCGGTGATGGCGGTCTACCTGTTCAATATGCACCGGCTCAGCGAGGAGCATGCCCAGGCCTCGCCGGCGGCCAAGAGCCTGGGACGGTATGCGGTGCCCGCCCTGCTGGTGCTTTTGCAGACCGCACTGACCGTGTTGGTGCTGCGCTACGGCCTGGGGGTGGTGGTGCCGGATGCGCTGAGCTTCGGACTGATCGTGCTGGCCGCGGGCCAGGCGTTCCTGGCCATCGTGATGCTGCTGTTGCGTGTCTTCGGCGAGGTCGGCAAGCTGCTGGTGATCCTGTTGCTGACGCTGCAGCTGGCGGCCGGCGGTGGCGTGATGCCGATTGAGCTGACGGCCGATTTCTTCCAGGCCGTGCACGACTGGTTGCCGTTCAGCTGGGTCGTCAAGGCCTTGCGTGCCAGCCTCTTCGGCGCTTATGACCACGGCTGGTGGCAGGCCTGGCTGGAGGTGGTCCTGATCGGCCTGTGCGCGCTGCTGCTCAGCAGCCTGGTGCGAAGCTGGAAGACGGTGCCCGCGCAGGATTACCGGCCAGCCGTCGAGGTTTGAGCCGTCAGCGGCTGCGCCCGGCGCGGTACATGCCACTGGTGCCACGCGTGAGCACGGTGGCCTTGGCGATCTGGGCCTGCGAGGCGCCGGCATGGGCCTGCGTGATGGCGATGCCCAGCGCGTCGGCCGCGTCGGGGCCGGGCAGCCCGGGCAGCTTGAGCAGGCGCTTGACCATCTCCTGGACCTGGGCCTTCTGAGCGCGCCCATGTCCCACCACGGCCTGTTTCATTTGCAGCGCGGTGTACTCGGCCACCGGCAGGTCGGCGGTGACGAGCGCCGTGACGCAGGCCCCGCGCGCCTGGCCCAGCAGCAGGGTGGACTGCGGGTTGACGTTGACGAAGACGATCTCCACCGCGGCCGACTGCGGCTGGTAACGCGCCACCACCTCGCGGATGCCGTCGAACAGCACCTTCAGGCGCGCCGGCAGCTCGCCCTGGGCCAGATGCGTGGTGCTGATGGTGCCGCTGGCTACGTAGCTCAGTTGGTGGCCGGCGACATCGATCACGCCGAAGCCGGTGGTGCGCAGGCCGGGGTCGATGCCGAGGATGCGCATCAGGGCAGCTCGGCCCGCCACAGGCGGCCGGCGATGACGCTGGCGCGATCGGCCAGGTAGGGTGATTGGGGCAGCTTTTCGTAATGACGCGGGCGCGGCAGCATGACGGCCAGGCGCGCCGCCTCGCTGGCGCTCAGGCGCGCCGCCGGCTTGCGGTAGTAGTGCTGGGCCGCCGCCTCGGCGCCGAAGACGCCTTCGCCCCACTCGACGTGGTTCAGGTAGAGCTCCAGGATGCGCTGCTTGCTCAGCAGCTTCTCCAGCATGCAGGCCAGAGCAAACTCCTGGCCCTTGCGCAACAGCGTGCGCTCGCCCGAGAGCAGCAGGTTCTTCGCCAGTTGCTGGGTGATGGTGGAGCCACCGACGATCTTGGGCGGTTTTACGGTGCGTGCACCGTTGGCGGCCAGTTGCGCGACCCTTTCCTCGGCCGCGGCATTTTTTTGCCAGGCTTTTTCCAGGGCATCCCAGTCCACGCCTTCGTGCCAGGCAAAGCTGTCGTCTTCCGAGGCGATGACGGCACGCTTGAGATGGTCGGAAATCTGCGCGTAGTCCACCCATTGCTGGCGCCAGCGCAGATTGCCTTTTTCACCCAGGATGCGCCAGGCTTCGGAACGCTCGAAAGTCGTGGATTGCGGCGCGGTCACCGACATCAGCGCGATGCGCGCAACGAAAAAGAGCTGCAGCGCCAGCGCGGCAAGCAGCAGCAGGGCGAACCAGCGCAGCACGGCTTTCATATCAGGGCGCGCTGATGCGCGTTTCCAGGGTTTCGTTGCGCGAGAACTTGAAGCGCGAGACCACCACGATCTGATCGGCCTCCTTGCGCATGTCCTGGGTGAAGCGGCCGAACGGCGCGGCTGCGCGGGCAATGGCCTCGGCGCGGCGGTCCAGCACACGGTTGCCTGAGCTCTCGGCGATCTCGGTGGAGACCACGAGGCCCTGGCGGTCCACCGTGACCACCATGGTCAGTTCGCCATAGAGCTTCCTGCCGCCCGAGGCGGGGAAGTTCTCGGTGCCCTTGTCCTCGATGGCGCGGCGCAGGCGGTCGTAGTAGATGGCATAGGCCTCTTCACGCGTGGAGGGGCCGATGTAGCGCTTGCGCGGTTTCTGGCTGTCCTGCTTGATGCGCCGCTCGATCTCGGCCAGCTGCTTGAGCAGCAGGCGGCGCTTGGCTTCCTGCGCGGCCTGTTCGTTGCTGAGCTTGGCCTGCTTGGGGTCCGGCAGGGGCAGGGCGGCGAGCTGTTGGCGCACCTGGGCCAGCAGCATGGTCTGCTGCTTCTGCAGCTGCTGCATCCGTTTGCGCGATTCCTCTTCCAGCGTGTCACCGCTGTCGGAGAGCAGGGTCGAGGGCAGGGGGCTGGTGGCGCGCCCGCGCTCGGCCTCACCACCGCCGGCCAGGCTGGTCTGTGCAATCGCCAGCGCCTTGTCCGGGCGGGCATTGCCGCGTGCATTGACCAGGATGACTTCCAGCGGCGTGTCGCGGAAGGCTCGCTCGATCGCCTCGGGGTCGACGAAACGCACCGTCAGCAGCACCGCATGCACGGCGACGGAGATACCGAGGGCGTATTCGAGAGTGCTGAACTTGCGCAGTTTCACGAAGACGGATTATCCCCTGAAGCCTCGGCGGTGGGCGTCTCGGATTCGTTGACATCGACCGCAATCGCGATCGGGCCGGCCGCCAGGTGTTCGGCCTCGGCGTCCTCGGCCTCTTCCTCTTCCATCGGGGCAGCCTCGGCGTCAAGTCGCTCCAGCACCGTGCCGCTGACGTCCAGCGCCACCTCGTCGATGGCGCCCAGCCTGACCAGCACGCGTGCGCCGCGCGGCAGGCCCTGCGCGCCCAGCACCGGCAGCACCAGGGGCAGGGTGTCGGCGCGCGCCAGGTTGTCCTTGAAGACCGTGGCTTCCAGCTCGGTGATGCCCCGCTGCTGCAGGTACTTCAGCGTCCAGTAGCGTTCGATGGTGGCCTGGTAGCCGTTGTAGGTGCTGTAGGCGGCGTCGAAGCCCGAGATGATGGAGAACAGGTCCGCATCCTTGGGCTTGAAGGGCGCGGCCAGCGCGGCCGTCTTGCCATGGCGCGCGCAGGCGATGATCTGCCACTGGTTCACCAGGTCGGTATAACGACGCAGCGGCGAGGTGCTCCAGGCATAACTCTTCACGCCGAGGCCGGCGTGCGGCAGGGCTTTGGTGCCCATGCGCACCTTCATACCCGGGGCGAGGGAGGCCTGGCTGCGGTAGATGGCCGGCACGCCGTGCTCGGCCAGCCACTGGCCCCAGGTGCTGTTGGCCAGGATCATGGCTTCAGCCACCATCAGGTCCAGCGGGGCGCCGCGGCTGCGGGTGCCGATCTGCACCTGCTCGTTGCCCTGTGGCTCGGCGCCTTCGTTGCCCACGAGCTTGAAGGTGTAGTCCGGGCGGTTGAAGGTCTCGGGTTTGCCGCGTACCACTTCGCGCTGGGCCTTGAGGTGGCGCGCCAGGCGGTGCAGGAACGCCAGCTCGGTGCGCAGGCCGGCGCTGAGGTGCTCCGGGTCGGGCGTCGCATGTTGGAAAGACAGGTCTTCCAGCCAGGCGGTGGTGACCACCCCATCGATCTGGTCGTGGCGCAGGTTGTGTGCGATCGGCACGCGCTCCAGGCGCGTGTCGTGGCCCTGTACCTCCAGCGTGTCTTCCTTGAAAGCCACGTAGAGCGAGACGGCCGGGCAGGCACGGCCTTCCTGCAGGGTGTAGCGCTGCACCACCTCGTCGGGCAGCATGGTGATCTTGTAACCCGGCATGTAGACCGTGGACAGGCGGGCGCGGCTCACGTTGTCTATCGGATCGCCGCGCTGCACCGCCAAGCCCGGGGCGGCGATGTGGATGCCGACGGTGACGGTGCCCGTGCCCAGGCCCTGTACGGAGAGCGCATCGTCGATCTCGGTGGTGGCCGAGTCGTCGATGGAGTAGGCCTGCATGGCGGCCAGGGGGAGTTCGTCTCGGATCTCGGGCGCCACGAGCGCCGGGAAACCGTAGCCCTTGGGGAAGTTCTCGAACAGGAAACGGCGCCAGTGGAACTGGTAGGGCGAGTCGATGGCGCCGGCCTTCTGCAGCAGATCCAGCGGCGCCAGGTGGGTGGCGCGCGAGGCCTCGACCACGGCCTTGTACTCGGGCGCGTTCTTGTCGGGCTTGAAGAGGATCTTGTAGAGCTGTTCGCGGATGGGCTGCGGGCACTCGCCGCGGCCCAGGGCCTGCGCCCACTCGACGATCTGCTCCTGGATCAGGCGTTTTTTCTCGATCGCAGCCAGCGCCTGCTGGATGATCTCGGCGGGCGCCTTCTTGTAGCGCCCCTTGCCGGCGCGGCGGAAGTAATGCGGTGCCTCGTGCAGGCGCAGCAGCGTGCCGGCCTGCTGCGGCAGCGTGGGCGGGTCCTGGAAATAGACGGCGGCCAGGTCGGCAAAGCCGAAATCGTCTTCGGGCGCGAATTCCCAGGCCAGGTCCAGCTCGATGCTCTCGCTCAGGGCCTGGGCCGCGCCCAGCAGCTCGGCCGGCGCCGGCTTCTCGAACTTGAGCAGCACGTTGGCAGTCTTGACCTTGACGCGCTTGCCGGATTCCAGCTCCACCTGCAGCGAAGCTTCCGCCTCGGACAGGATACGCCCGGCGAGGAATTTGCCGGCTTCATCGAACAATGCATGCATAGCTGCAATTGTCCCACGCCGCCCTGTACGGGCCGTGACGCTCAGGTCGCCAAGTCGAGGAAAGCCAGCACTTCGTCCAGGTGGTCGGCAAATTCAGTGATGGCGTGGTTGCTGCCCTCCAGCAGTCGCCCCTGCGCTCCTGGGCAGTGGGCGCTCATTTCACGCCAGTCCAGCACTTCGTCGCCCTTGGCGATCAGGGCGTAATAGCGTTCGGGCCGGCTGATGGCTGCGCCGCCCAAGGCGCGCAGTTCGTCCACATATTCGGGGCGGAAATAGAAGGTTTCCTGCGGGTCGTGCCAACTGGCGTGTTCTCCGATGTATTTCGCCAGGTCGCGCGCCGGGAAGATGGCCGGGTTGAGCACGGCGGCACGGCAGCCGGTCTGTTCGGCCACCCAGCTGGCATAGAAGCCGCCCAGCGACGAGCCGATGACCGCCATGCGTTCGCGCGGCCAGGCAGCGATGCCCTGCAGCACCCCTTCCATGGCCTCGCGCGGCGAGGGCGGCAATTGCGGGCACCAGAGCGTCACGCCCGGGTGCCGCTGTGCGATGCGCTCTTGCACGAGTTGTGCCTTGGTCGAGCGCGGCGAGGAGCGGAAACCGTGCAGGTAGAGCAGATGGGTGGCGGGCATGGATCAGGGTGAATAAGTCACGACGGATCGTAAAGGATGGTGCCGCCTCCCATGAACATGGGAGGGGCTGGCGTGGGCAGGGGCTACAGCAGCGGCTATGCTCTGTCTGAACCGTGAGTGGAGAGGTCGATAGGTCTATGCAAGTGTGGCGTGTACTGGTGGTTGAAGACGATACGCAGATGCGGGAATTTTTTACCGCCAGCGTCTCGCGCTGCGCGGGCCTGCAACTGGTGGGGGCCGTGGGCTCGGTGGCCGAGGCCCGGGCCTGGCTGGACGACGACGCCAACATGGTCGACGTGCTGCTGACCGATCTGGGCCTGCCCGACGGCAGCGGGCTGGAGGTGATACGCCACGCCACGCGCCTGCACCCGCGTTGTGAGCCGTTGGTGATCTCCTTGTTTGGCGACGAGGACAACGTGCTGGCCAGCATCGAAGCCGGCGCGCTGGGCTACATCCACAAGGATTCGGCGCCGGACGATATCGCCCAGACTATCCTGGAAATGAAAGACGGGGCCTCGCCGATCTCACCCATGATTGCCCGCAAGGTGCTGGCCAAGTACGCCAGCCGCATGCGCCCGGGCGAGGCGATGGCCGTGCCGGAGCCGGTGGTTCCCGCCCGGTCGGCGGCCGAGGGGCCGCTGCTGTCGCCGCGCGAGCATGAGGTGCTGATGCTGATCGCGCGCGGCTTCTCCTATGCCGAGATCGCGCGCCTGCAATCGGTCAGTGTGCACACGGTGCAGACCCACATCAAGAATCTGTACTCCAAACTGTCGGTGCATTCCAAGAACGAGGCGGTTTTCGAGGCCTCGCGCCTGGGCCTGCTGCCGCCGAGGGGCTGAGGCATGGTGATGCGGCGTGCGCTGGGCCTGCTCTTGCTGCTCTGCGGGCTGATGCCGCCGGCGCAGGCGGAGTTGCTGGAGCTGCGCCGTGCGCATGTGAGCACGGTGGTCGCCGGCGATCTGGTGGAGCGTGAGACCAGCCTGCCCTACAACTGGGATCGCCAGCACGGCGGCCAAGCTGGGGTGGCCGTGTTTGAAATTCCCCTGCAGATGGAGCAGCCGCCCGCCGAGCCCTATGCGGTGTATTTCTCCAGGGTCGGCAACCGCGCCGAGATCTGGCTCAACGGCGTTCTGCTGTCGCGTTTCGGTGATCTGGACCGGCCCAATCGCGAGGATTACGCCAAGGCGCCTCAGTACGTGCTGATCCCGGCCCAGCTGCTGCAAAGCGACAACCTGTTTCGCATCATCGTGCACGCCGACGGCGGCAGGCGCGGCGGACTCTCCAGCATGCTGGTGGGCCCCGAGGTCGAGGTGCGCGAGCACTACCATTCGATCTACCGCTGGCTGGTCAACGGTTCCATCGCCGTGTCGGTCTTCAGCCTGGTGGTCGGGGTGATCGCCCTGCTGCTGTGGGTGACGCAGGTCGAGTCCGTGCCGGGCGCCCAGCCGAGCCGGGTCGGCCTGTACCTGAGCGCCGGCATCGCCGAAATGTGCTGGATGCTGCGCCTGTCCGACACGGCCCTGACCGACCCGCCGCTGGCGTGGCCCTGGTGGGGCGTGCTGCAGACCCTGGCCTATGCGGGCTGGTTCTGCGGCTCCGCTCTGTTTTGCCACTACGTCGCGGGCTGGCATCGGCACGCCTCCATGCGCTGGGTGCGCGGCGTGGTGTGGGCGCTGATGTTGACGGCTGCACCGGCTGCCTGGCTGGCCTATACCCGGCACAACGACGTCTACCTGACCGGTTGGTATGGCTTTGCCACCTTCCTCTTCATCGCGTATGCCGCCGTTTATTTCTGGGGTTCCGTGCGCAAGCCGACCACCGAGCACGTGCTGGTGGCGGCTGCCGGCGTGTTCAATGTGCTGGTGGGTTTCCGCGACTGGCTCGTGATACGCGCCAGCAACAACTTCAGCGAAATCTCCTGGATGCGTTACTCCTCGGTGCTGTTCGGCCTGGCGCTGGGCTACATCGTCATCACGCGCTTTCGCGAAGCCAGCGCCCAGGCGCGTGACCTGATGGACAACATGGCGGCCAAGGTGCAGGAGAAGGAGCGGGCGCTGGCGGCCAGCTACCAGCAGCTCGAGCAGCTGGCGCGCGAACAGGAGCGCGCGGCCGAGCGCACCCGCATCCTGCGTGACATGCATGATGGCGTGGGCTCGCACATCAGTGCGGCCATCCGCCAGCTGCAGTCAGGCAAGGCCACCGACGAGGACCTGCTGCAGACCCTGCGCGATTCGCTGGACCAGCTCAAGCTCTCGATCGATGCCATGAACCTGCCGCCGGGTGACCTCACCACCTTGCTGGCCAACTTGCGCTATCGCCTGGAGCCTCGTTTCAAGGCCTCCGACATCGTCCTGGCCTGGGATGTGGACCTGCTGCCGCCGCTGGCGCGCCTGGACGGCAAGGCCATGCGCCAACTGCAGTTCATGGTTTTCGAGGCACTCTCCAATGTTCTGCAGCACGCACAGGCCAGCGAGCTGCGCATCGAACTGCGCGCCTGCCCGGGGGGCGGGGCCCGGCTGCGCGTGATCGACAACGGCCGTGGCTTTGATCCCGAACGGGTGCTGCGCAAGGGCCTGGCCTCGCTGCGCGAGCGCGCCGCCGCCATCGGCGTGGTGCTGGAGGTCAGCAGCGAGCCGGGCCGAACGGTGGTGGAAATCCTCATCGTTTAGCCGGCGATTCCCGGCGCATTGGCGGGATAATGCTCACCATGCCGGTCATCTTTGAACGTCCCACCTTGATGCAACGCGTCATGCCCTGGTTCCAGGGCTTCGACGGACCGCTGGCCTTTGTCGTGTTCATGCTGGCAGGCATCGGTCTGCTGACCATGTACTCCTCGGGCTACGACCACGGCACGCGCTTCATCGACCATGGGCGCAACATGCTGATTGCCGGTTTCATCATGTTCGTGGTGGCCCAGGTGCCGCCGCAGCGTCTCATGAGTTTTGCCGTGCCCCTGTATGTGCTGGGCGTGACCTTGCTGATCGCGGTCGCCATCTTCGGCGTCACCAAGAAAGGCGCCAAGCGTTGGATCAATGTGGGGGTGGTGATCCAGCCCAGCGAGATCCTCAAGATTGCCGTGCCGCTGATGCTGGCCTGGTGGTTCCAGAAGCGTGAAGGCCAGTTGCGCCCCCTGGATTTTCTGGTCGCTGGCGCCCTGCTGCTGCTGCCCGTGGGCCTGATCATCAAGCAGCCGGATCTGGGCACGGCCCTGCTGGTGCTGGCGGCCGGCATGTCGGTGATCTTCTTTGCCGGCCTGAGCTGGAAGCTCATCGTGCCGCCCGTGCTGCTGGGCCTGCTGGCCGTGCTGCTGCTGATCATCTTCGAATCCGACCTGTGCGCCTCGGGCGTGCGCTGGCCGTTGCTGCACGACTACCAGCAGCAACGCATCTGTACCCTGCTCGACCCCTGGCGCGACCCGCTGGGCAAGGGTTTCCACATCATTCAGGGGATGATCGCCATCGGTTCCGGTGGTGTGCTGGGCAAGGGCTATATGCAGGGCACGCAGACGCACCTGGAATTCATCCCCGAGCGCACCACCGACTTCATCTTCGCGGCCTACTCCGAGGAGTTCGGCCTGCTGGGCAACCTGATCCTGCTGGGGGCCTTCCTCTTTCTGGTGCTGCGCTGCCTGGCCATCGCGATGGAGGCGCCCACGCTGTTTGCGCGCCTGCTGGCTGGTGCCATCACCATGATTTTCTTCACCTACGCCTTCGTGAACATGGGCATGGTCAGCGGCATCCTGCCCGTGGTGGGCGTGCCCCTGCCTTTCATCAGCTACGGCGGCACCGCCATGGTTACCCTGGGCCTGGGCCTGGGCATGCTGATGTCCATCGCCAAGTCCAAGCGCCTGATCCAGTCATGACGCAGCTGACGGCACCCTACCCCGTGGCCGTGGTGGGTGTCGGCAATATGGGCGGCGCCATGGCGGCGCGCCTGCTCGCCCAAGGCTGGCCGGTACAGGTGCACGACATCGATCCCCAGAAGCACGCCGCCTTGATCGCCGCGGGCGCCACGGCCCATGCCAGCCCGGCCCAGGCGGCTTCGGGCTGCACGGCGGTGATCGTCTGCGTGGTCGACGCCGCGCAGTGTGAGCAGGTGCTGTTCGGCCCCCAGGGCCTGGCCGGGGTGATGCCGCTCGGAGGTATGGTGATGCTGTGCCCGACCATCGCCCCGCAGGACACCGAATCCCTGGCCGGGCGCCTGGCCCGGCATGGCATTGCGGTGCTGGATGCGCCCATGTCCGGTGGACCGGACCGCGCGCGCGACGGCAGCATGAGCCTGATGCTGGCGGGCCCCGACGAACTGGTCGCGCGCCACGATGCCCTGCTGGGCGCCCTGTCTTCGCGCATCTTCCGCATCAGCGCCCGGGTGGGCGATGGCGCCCGCACCAAGCTGGTCAACAACCTGGCCGCCGGCATCAACCTGGTGGCCGCCGCCGAGGTGCTGGCCATGGCGCGCGCCATGGGCCTGAGCCTGGGGCGCACGCTGGACGTGATCGAGCAGTCCAGCGGGCAGAGCTGGATCGGTTCGGACCGCATGCGCCGGGCCATCGCCGGCGACTATGCGCCGCGTGCCCACATGACGCTGCTGGAGAAGGACACCCACCTGGCCCTGCAGGCCGCGCAGGCGGCCGGCTACAGCGGGCCGTTGGGCGCTGCGGCAGCCCAGGTGTTTGCCCGCGCCAGTGCAGCCGGCCTGGCCGACCTGGACGACGCGGCCCTGCTGCGCTGGCTGGAAGAGCCATCCTAGCCCCTACATCCCTGTTGGAGATGGGCCCGTCCTACAATGAGCCCATGATTTCACGCGAACCCACCCTGGAGCGCTTGGCTGTCGCCCGCGAACTCCTGCTCACGCCCTTCGGACTGGACGAGTCGCACCTGCTGCGCGCCCTGTCCGAGATCCGCGCGCACAAGGTGGACGACGCCGACCTCTACTTCCAGTACACGCGCAGCGAGGGCTGGAGCCTGGAAGAGGGCATCGTCAAGACCGGCTCCTTCAGCATCGACCAGGGCGTGGGCGTGCGTGCCGTCAGTGGCGAGAAAACCGCCTTCGCCTATTCGGACGACATCTCCGAGGCCTCCCTGCTCGACGCCGCGCGCACCGTGCGCACCATCGCCAGTGCCGGCCAGTCAGCCCGCGTGAAGGCCGCAACGCAGAAAATCGCCGGTTCGCGTTCGCTCTACCCCGGCACCGACCCCATCGCCACCCTGAACAGCACGGCCAAGGTGGCGCTGCTGGAGAAAGTGGAGAAGCTGGCGCGTGCCAAGGACCCGCGCGTGGCGCAGGTCATGGCCGGCCTGGCCGGTGAATACGACGTGGTGCTGGTGGCCCGTGCCGACGGCACGCTGGCCGCCGACGTGCGCCCGCTGGTGCGCCTGAGCGTGACGGTGATCGCCGAGCAGGCGGGCCGGCGCGAGATGGGCTCTTCGGGCGGTGGCGGCCGTTTCGGCCTGGCGTATTTCGACGAGGCCATGATTCACCAGTATGTGAACGAAGCCGTCAACGCGGCTCTGACCAACCTCGAATCGCGCCCGGCGCCGGCAGGCGACATGACCGTGGTGCTCGGCCCCGGCTGGCCCGGCGTGCTGCTGCACGAGGCCATCGGTCACGGCCTGGAAGGCGACTTCAACCGCAAGGGCTCCAGCGCCTTTGCCGGCCGCATTGGCCAGCGGGTGGCGGCCAAGGGCGTGACCGTGCTGGACGACGGCACCATTGCCGACCGCCGTGGTTCGCTCAATGTGGACGATGAGGGCAATCCGACCCAGCGCAATGTGCTGATCGAGGACGGCATCCTCAAGGGCTACATCCAGGACTCCCTGAACGCTCGCCTGATGAAGGTCAGCCCCACGGGCAATGGCCGGCGCGAGAGTTACGCCCATGTGCCCATGCCGCGCATGACCAACACCTACATGCTGGGTGGCGACAAGGCCCCCGAAGAGATCGTTGCCAGCATCGAGCGAGGCCTGTACGCCCCCAATTTCGGCGGCGGCCAGGTCGACATCACTTCGGGCAAGTTCGTGTTCTCGGCCAGCGAGGCCTACTGGGTCGAGAAGGGCAAGATCCAGTACCCGGTCAAGGGTGCCACCTTGGTGGGCAATGGGCCCGACGCGCTGACACGGGTGACCATGATCGGCAACGACATGCGGCTGGACAGCGGCGTGGGCACCTGCGGCAAGGAAGGCCAGAGCGTGCCGGTCGGCGTGGGCCAGCCCACGCTGCGTATCGAGGGGCTGACGGTCGGGGGTACGGCCTGAGGCCGGTCACGCCATTTCCTGTGCTATATTGACTCCATGGTTTCGACCCGCTCCTACTTTTTTGGCTACTTTTGGTTCTCAAGCGCCGCCGGCGGAAGAGAGTTCTGAACGTACCCAGTAGAAACGTACCGAATTCCAAAAACCGCCGGCCCCGCCGGCGGTTTTTTTTTGACCTGAACACCTATCCATCGAGCAGAAGGAGCAAGACGATGACGGCCCAAGCCCAACCCACCAGCACCGACGCCTGGTATGCGCATCCCGGTGACAAGACCAGCCGCACCGACGATCAACGCATCAAGGACATCACCGTGTTGCCCCCGCCCGAACACCTCATCCGCTTCTTCCCCATCAGCGGCACGCCCGTGGAGAGCCTGATCTCCCACACGCGCCACACCATCCACAACATCATGGCCGGCAAGGACGACCGCCTGCTGGTCATCATCGGGCCCTGCTCCATCCATGACCCTGCCGCCGCGGTGGAATACGCCCGCCGCCTGAAGGAGCAGCGCGAAAAGTACAAGGACACGCTGGAGATCGTGATGCGCGTGTACTTCGAGAAGCCGCGCACCACCGTGGGCTGGAAGGGCCTGATCAACGATCCCTACCTCGACGAAAGCTACCGCATCGACGAGGGCCTGCGCATCGCACGCCAGTTGCTGATCGAGATCAACCGCCTGGGTCTGCCCGCGGGCAGCGAGTTCCTGGACGTGATCTCGCCGCAGTACATCGGCGACCTGATTTCCTGGGGTGCCATCGGCGCCCGCACGACGGAAAGCCAGGTGCACCGCGAGCTGGCCTCGGGCCTGAGCGCGCCGATCGGCTTCAAGAACGGCACCGACGGCAACATCCGCATCGCGACCGATGCCATCCAGGCGGCGGCGCGCGGTCACCACTTCCTGTCGGTGCACAAGAACGGCAAGGTCGCCATCGTGCAGACCAATGGCAACAAGGACTGCCACGTCATCCTGCGCGGCGGAAAGACGCCGAACTATGACGCGGCCAGCGTGGCCGCGTCCTGCAAGGAACTGGAGACTGCCAAGTTGCCCGCCACGCTGATGGTGGACTGCAGCCACGCCAACAGCAGCAAACAGCATGAGAAGCAGCTCGACGTCGCGCGCGACATCGGCGGCCAGATCGCCGGCGGTTCGCGCAGCGTCTTTGGCGTGATGATCGAGAGCCACCTCAATGCCGGCGCGCAGAAGTTCACGCCTGGCAAGGACGATGCCAGCAAGCTGGAATACGGCAAGAGCATCACCGACGCCTGCCTGGGTTGGGACGATTCCCTCCAGGCTCTGCAGGTCTTGTCTGACGCCGTGAAGGCGCGGCGCTCGCGCTGAGCGTCGCGATAGCCTGAGGCGCTATGTTTTTTGTAGCGCCTCAAGCAGCTTCTGGTGCACGCCCCCGAAGCCGCCATTGCTCATGCACAGGAGGTGATCGCCCGGCCGGGCCGCGGCGACCACCTGTTGCACCAGTTGATCGATGTTGTCGGCCACCTGGGCGCGCGTGCCCATGGGGGCCAGCGCCTCGCGCGCGTCCCAGCCCAAGCCGCCGCCGTGGCAGAAAGCCAGGTTGGCGTCCTCCAGGCTCCAGGGCAGCTGGGCCTTCATGGTGCCGAGTTTCATGGTGTTGCTGCGCGGCTCGAAGACAGCCAAGATGCGCGCTTGCGGCCCGACCTTGCGGCGCAGGCCATCCACGGTGGTACGGATGGCCGTGGGATGGTGGGCAAAGTCGTCGTAGATGGTGATGCCGCGCGCCGTGCCACGCACTTCCATGCGGCGCTTGACGTTCTGGAAGTCCGCCAGGGCGCGTGCTGCCACCTCCGGCGCCACGCCCACGTGTTCGGCGGCCGCGATGGCGGCCAGCGCGTTGAGCTGGTTGTGCACGCCGGTCAGCGACCACTGCACGCGGGCCACCGGTCGACCCTGTTGTTGCACCTCGAAGTCGTGCGGCTCACCACGTGCGCTGAAATCGCTGACCGCCGCGCCGAAGCCGCGCTGCTCGCTCCAGCAACCGGCGTGCAGCACCCGTGCCAGGCTTTCCTCCAGGCCGTTGACCACGACGCGGCCCGAAGCCGGGACCGTGCGCACCAGGTGGTGGAACTGGCGTTCGATGGCCGCCAGGTCGTCGAAGATGTCGGCGTGGTCGAACTCCAGGTTGTTGAGCACGGCGGTCCGCGGGCGGTAATGCACGAACTTGCTGCGCTTGTCGAAGAAAGCGGTGTCGTATTCGTCGGCTTCGATCACGAAGAGCGGTCGCTGGCCGCTTGCAACTGGGCCACCGAGCCGGGCCGAGATGCCGAAGTTCATGGGCACGCCGCCCACGAGAAAGCCGGGTTGCTTGCCCGCAGCCTCGAGAATCCAGGCCAGCATGGAGGTTGTGGTGGTCTTGCCGTGGGTGCCGGCCACGGCCAGCACATGGCGACCCTGCAGCACATGCTCGGCCAGCCATTGCGGACCGCTGGTGTAGGGCGCGCCGGCATCGAGGATGGCTTCCATCAGCGGGAATTTCGGGCTGCCGTCCGCGGCGCGGGCGCGGCTGACCACATTGCCGATCACGTACATGTCGGGCTTCAAGGCCATCTGCTCGGCGCTGAAGCCCTCGATCAGATCGATGCCCAGGGCGCGCAGCTGGTCGCTCATGGGCGGGTAGACGCCGGCGTCGCAGCCGGTGACCTTGTGACCCGCTTCACGGGCGAGGGCGGCCAGTCCCCCCATGAAGGTGCCGCAGATGCCGAGGATATGAATGTGCATCGGCCGATTCTAGGGGCTGGTTTTTGCCATCTGCGGTAGGGGAGCACAATCGGGGCCGTGAGCGCTTCAGAGGAAATTGCCGCCGTGGCGGCCCAGATGGTGGTGGAAGAGGGCCTGGAGTACGGTCCGGCCAAACGTCGCGCCGTGCGCCAGCTCGGGTTGCCGCCGCGCACCCCCTTGCCGGGCAATGACGAGGTCGAGGAAGCGGTGCGCGAGTACATCGCCGTCTTTTGTGCCGACACCCAGCCGGCCGAGTTGCAGGCCCTGCGCCGCCTGGCCCTGTTCTGGATGGAGCGGCTGGAGCGTTTCCGGCCGCATCTGAGCGGGGCGGTCTGGCATGGCACGGCCACGCGCCTGTCCGATATCTATCTCCAGCTGTTTTGCGAGGACGAGAAGTCGGCCGAGATCGAGCTGATCGATCAGGGCGTGGCCTACGAGCCGCGCACCGTGACCGGCCTGCACCGGGAGCCCGTCGAAGCCCTGAGTTTCCATGCCCCTTGCCGGGAACTGGGGGAGACGATCGGGGTACATTTGATGGTCCATGACCTGGACGATCTGCGCGGCGCCCTGCTGCGGGATAGCAAGAACCGTACGCCGCGTGGAGATTTATCGGCGGTACGGCGGCTTTTGAATGAAATAGAAAACCGTTGAGGAATTTTGTGGAGCAAAAGAGCAGCACTTCCCCGAAGCGCCGTCGCGCCCTCTACGCCATGGCGGCTGCCGTGGCGGGGCTGGCGGGTGCGGGGCTGGCTTGGTGGCGCTATACGCCGGCGCCGCTGGATCAGGCAACCGCCCTGCAACTCTGGGGTCTGGAATTCGACACGCCGGCCGGCTCTCGCCTGGCGCTCAACAGCCTGCGCGGGCGTCCCCTGCTGATCAATTTCTGGGCCACTTGGTGCCCACCCTGTGTTGAAGAACTGCCGTTATTGAACGCTTTCTTTGAAGAAAATAAAGCCAAAGGCTGGCAAGTTGTTGGAATTGCCGTCGACAAGCTTGAGCCGGTGAAGGCCTTTCTGCAACGTCAGCCCCTGGCTTTTCCGGTGGCCCTGGCGGGAATGGATGGGCTGGCGCTCAGCAAATCATTGGGCAATCAGGTGGGCGGATTGCCCTTTACCGTGCTGGTCGGTGCCGACGGGAGCATCCTGAATCGTAAAATAGGCAAGCTTTCCGTCGGCGATCTGACGCTCTGGCGGGAATTGAAATAGCGGTCGCCAGATCGCTTATGATGGCGCCCGGCCATGCCCGGGCAATCGAATTCGCCGTAGATGGCTGGAAATTGCTACCAATTGTTCTAAATTGGAGCAATATTGAATAACGATGTTGGAGATCCCATGGATTTGCGAAAACTCAAGACCCTGATCGATCTGGTGTCTGACTCGAACGTGTCGGAACTTGAAATCACCGAGGCTGAAGGCAAGGTGCGTATTGTCAAGGGTGGCGGTGCCATGGTTCAGAGCTATCAGATGCCGGTGGCGCAGGCGGTTGCCGCGCCTGCGGCTGCCCCGGCCGCTGCGGCGCCTGTGGCCGCTCCGGTGGTTGCACCGGCACCCAGTGGCCATGCCGTCAAGTCGCCTATGGTCGGTACTTTCTACCGCTCGTCCTCGCCCGGTGCCAAGGCCTTCGTGGAAGTGGGCCAGGCCGTCAAGCAGGGTGAGACGATCTGCATCATCGAGGCCATGAAGATCCTCAACGAGATCGAAGCGGACAAGGCCGGCACCATCACGCAGATCCTGTGCGAGAACGGCCAGGCCGTGGAATACGGACAGCCCCTCTTCATCATCGAATAAGGCTGCCACCCCATGTTCAAGAAGATCCTGGTGGCCAACCGGGGGGAGATCGCCCTCCGGATCCAGCGCGCTTGCCGCGAGCTGGGTATCAAGGCGGTGATGGTCTATTCCGAGGCCGACCGCGAAGCCAAGTACGTCAAGCTGGCCGAAGAGGCTGTCTGCATCGGCCCGGCGCCCTCGGCCCAGAGCTACCTCAGCATGCCGGCCATCATCTCGGCTGCCGAAGTGACCGATGCCGAGGCCATCCATCCGGGTTATGGCTTCCTCAGCGAGAACGCCGACTTCGCCGAACGTGTGGAGCAAAGCGGCTTCCAGTTCATCGGCCCGACACCCGAGTCCATCCGCATCATGGGCGATAAGGTTTCGGCCAAGCAGGCCATGATCAAGGCTGGCGTGCCCTGTGTGCCGGGTTCCGAGGGCGAACTGCCCGACGATCCGACCCAGATCAAGCGCATCGCCAAGAGCGTGGGCTATCCGGTCATCATCAAGGCCGCCGGCGGCGGCGGCGGGCGCGGCATGCGCGTGGTGCACACCGAAGCGGCGCTGGTCAATGCGGTGCAGATGACCAAGGCCGAGGCCGGCGCAGCCTTCAACAACCCGGCCGTCTATATGGAGAAGTTCCTGGAGAACCCGCGCCATGTGGAGATCCAGATCCTGGCCGACAAGCACAAGAATGCCGTCTACCTGGGGGAGCGCGACTGTTCCATGCAGCGGCGTCACCAGAAGATCATCGAGGAAGCGCCCGCACCGGGCATTCCGCGCAAGCTGATCGAGAAAGTGGGTGAGCGCTGCGTTGCCGCCTGCAAGAAGATCGGCTACCGTGGCGCGGGCACTTTCGAGTTTCTTTATGAGAACGGCGAGTTCTACTTCATCGAGATGAACACGCGCGTGCAGGTGGAGCACCCGGTGACCGAAATGATCACCGGCGTGGACATCGTCAAGACGCAGATCATGGTGGCTGCTGGCGAGCGGCTGCCCTTCACGCAGAAGGACATCGTGATCCGCGGCCATGCGATCGAGTGCCGCATCAACGCCGAAGACCCCTACAAGTTCACTCCGTCGCCGGGCCGCATCACCATGTGGCACGCACCGGGTGGCCCGGGCGTGCGCGTCGATTCGCACGTCTATACCAACTACTTTGTACCGCCGAACTACGACTCCATGGTTGGCAAGATCATCGCGCACGGCGACACGCGCGAGCAGGCCATGGCGCGCATGAGCACGGCCCTGGCCGAGACCCTGGTCGAGGGCATCAGCACCAACATCCCGCTGCACCGCGAGCTGATGGCCGATGCCAAGTTCATGACGGGCGGCACCAACATCCACTACCTCGAAGAGTGGATGCGGCATCATAAGAGATGACCCCCTGAGGCGCTGACGCGCCTTCCCCCTGCTCAACCTGCGGTGGCAGGGGGACGCTCCCAATGGCCCGGCGAAGCCGGTTCCACGGGAGCCTGCGAAATTTCAAACTGCGCCGCCACTTTATGTACGAACTTCGTTTGCTGTGCCCTCAGGACCGTGTGGAAGTCTTGGGTGATGCGCTCGATGCGCTCGATGCCCTGAGTGTCAGCGTCGAGGACGCGGACGCTCAGACCGACGCCGAGCAGGCCCTGTTCGGCGAGCCGGGCATGCCGCCGCCGGCCGATGGCTGGCAGCGCTCGCGCGTGCTGGCGCTCTTTCCCACGCGCGCGGCAGCCGACGAGGCCGCGGTATTGCTGCAGGCCCAGGATTTTTTCACCGATTGCCGCCTGCTGGGTGTGGCCGAGGTGCCCGAGCAGGACTGGGTGCGCCTGACGCAGTCGCAGTTTGCGCCCGTGGACATCACCCCCGAGTTCTGGATCGTGCCCACCTGGCACGAGCCGCCCGCGCAGGCCAAGACCATCATCCGGCTCGATCCGGGGCTGGCCTTCGGTACAGGTACCCATCCGACGACCCGCATGTGCCTGCGCTGGATCGCCCGCCACGGCGCCCAGGGCCTGGGCCGCGTGCTGGACTACGGTTGCGGCTCGGGCATTTTGGCCATTGGTGCGGCCAAATTCGGCGCGCGTGAGATCGATGCCGTGGACATCGACGAGGCGGCCGTGGAGTCGACCCGTCTGAACGCCGAGGCCAACGACGTGACACTCCACGCCGGCCAGTCTGAGCTGGCCCAGGGTGCGTACCAGACCGTGCTGGCCAATATCCTGGCCACGCCGCTCAAGGTGCTGGCGCCCTTGCTGTGTTCGCATGTGGCGCCCGGTGGCGCCCTCGTGCTGGCGGGCATCCTGGAGCGCCAGGCCGAGGAGCTCCAGCTGGCCTACGCACCGTACGCCGAACTCCGCGTGGCCGATGCCGAAGACGGCTGGATCCTGATGACCGCCACCCTCTAGAGACCGTGAACAGGCTCTAAGATTTTGGGTTCGGGGCTCTACAATCGAGCAGCCATGAGCCTGATCACACGCTGCCCCGCTTGCCAGACGATGTTCAAGGTCGTGCCGGACCAGTTGCGCATTTCCGAAGGCTGGGTGCGTTGCGGCAAGTGTGAGGAAATCTTCGACGCTTCGGCGCACATGCAGGAAGCGGTGCTGCCGCAGGGTGGCGCCGCAGACGTGCCAGACCGGGAGGCCGCCCCCTTTGAAGGTGCCTTGGCCGCCGCCATTGCGTCCGATGCCCGCCGGGCGGGCAGCAAGACCGGAAAGAAAGCAAAAGCCGCGGTAGAGCCCGCCCCCCAGCCTGTAATCTCCGATGTGGACCTGGAGCTGCACGAGCCTGCGGGCGATACGGTGCTGGAGCCGGCCTCCGGCCCCGGGCCGCTGCTCGACGGGCCGGCCTATGGGGCGGCGGGCCGGGCCGAGCCCGTGTTCGAGGTCGATGCGCAGCCTGTGCCGCGCGCGTCGGCCAGCGCCGAGCTGTCCTTCATGCGCAATGCCTCCAAGCCCTCGCGCTGGCACCGCCCCTTGGTGCGCGCGACGCTGTTGGTGGCCTGCCTGCTGCTGGGGCTGGGGTTGGCGCTGCAGGTCCTGATCCACGAACGGGACCGCCTGGCCGTCGTGGAACCCGGTCTCAAGCCGCTGATCGAGGAAGCCTGCCTGCTGCTGGATTGCCAGATCGAACCGCTGCGGCAGATCGAGTCGGTGGTGATCGACAGCTCTGCTTTCAGCAAGATCAAGGGGGATCTGTACCGCCTCAGCCTGACGCTCAAGAACAATGCTCCGGTCGATCTGGCCATGCCGGCCGTCGAGCTGGCGCTGACCGACACACTGGACCATGCCTTGATGCGGCGCGTGTTCCAGCCCGAGGAACTGGGCGTGAAAACGGGTGTGATCCCGGCCGCGTCCGAGACCCAGACCACGCTGGTGCTGACCATCAAGACCAATGGCGCCGGCGAGCGCGTGGCGGGTTACCGCCTGCTGGCCTTTTATCCCTGAACCCTACGACACATCTTTATGGCAACTCTCATTTGCGGCTCCCTGGCCTTCGACACCATCATGAACTTCGAGGGCCGCTTTGCCGAGCAGATCCTGCCCGACCAGTTGCACATCCTCAATGTGTCCTTCCTGGTGCCCACCTTGCGGCGGGATTTCGGCGGCTGCGCCGGCAATATCGCCTATGCGCTCAAGGCCCTGGGTGGCACGCCGCTACCCATGGCTACCGTCGGGAATGATGGCGCCGACTACCTGCTGCGCATGCGCGGGCTGGGCATCGACACGCGTTTCGTGCGCGAGATCGGCGAGACCTACACGGCGCAGGCGCTGATCATGACGGACCGCGACAACAACCAGATCACGGCCTTCCACCCCGGCGCCATGATGCAGGCACATGTCTCGCGCATCGAGCGCCATCCCGATGTGAAGCTGGGCATCATCTCGCCCGACGGCCGCGACGCCATGCTGCAGCACGCCGAGCAGTTCAAGGCGGCTGACATCCCCTTCGTCTTCGATCCGGGCCAGGGCCTGCCCATGTTCGACGGCAAGGACCTGGCGCACTTTGTCGAACTGGCCAGCTGGGTGACGGTGAACGACTACGAGGGCAAGATGCTGTGCGAGCGCACGGGTTGGGGCCCGGCCGACATTTCACGCAAGGTGCGCGGCCTGGTCATCACGCTGGGCCACGAAGGCAGCGAGGTCTGGGTCGACGGCCACAAGACCCTGGTGCCGCCGGTGCAGGCGGCTGCCGTGGTCGACCCCACGGGTTGTGGCGACGCCTACCGCGGCGGCCTGCTCTATGGCCTGGAGCGCGGCTGGACGCTGGCCAAGGCGGCCGAACTCGGCAACCGCATGGGCTCGCACAAGATCGCCCATCGCGGCCCGCAGAACTACAAGGTGACGCAGCAGGTCATCGGCGCCTGAGGGCTCAACCCTCCTCCGGGGCGGGCATCAGCCCTTGCCAGTGGGCCTGTCCGGCATAAGCGGCGGCCACGCGCAGCTGCTTGCGCCGAGCCGTCGCTCCGCGCACCAACTCCACTGCTGATTTCGGGACACCCAGCACCTCGGCCAGCCAGACCTGAAGTGCCAGATTGGCTTTGCCGTCCACCGGTGGCGCGTGCAGGCGCACGCGTAGCGCACCGTCGTGCAGGCCCTGGATTTGCGTACGGGCTGCATTGGGCATGACGTGCACATCCACGTGGACGGCTCCATCCTTCTGCAGATGGAGGTAAGGCTGTGGGGGCAGGTTGGGCTTCATTCAGCGCGTCAAAGAAAAAGCCCGCTGCCTTCGCAGGCAACGGGCTTGAGGCCTAGGCTGTCTTAGGGACGGCTGGCCGTGGGGAAGGGCCATGCGGCCTGCGGGTTCAGAGTCGTCTGAGCCGCAGGAGCCGCGGGGGCCGGTGCTGCAGCAGGTTTGGCAGCAGGCTTTTTCGCAGCTTTCTTCGCCGGCTTTTTGGCGGCCTTTTTCGCAGCGGGCTTTTTGGCAGCCGGTTTCTTGGCAGCCTTCTTCGCTACTTTCTTCGCGGCCTTCTTGGCGGCGGGCTTCTTGGCAGCAGCCTTTTTCGCAGCCGGCTTCTTTGCAGCAGCCTTCTTGGCGGCGGGCTTCTTCGCTGCGGATTTCTTCGCAGCCGGCTTCTTAGCCGCGGCCTTCTTGGCCGGAGCCTTCTTGGCAGCGGCCTTCTTGGCCGGAGCCTTCTTCGCTGCAGCTTTACGGGCCGGGGCCTTCTTTGCTGCTACCTTCTTCTTCGCGGGGGCTTTTTTAGCCGCTTTCTTTGCAGTTGCCATTACTAATTCTCCTTGATCAAGTTACAAAGAGCACTTCATGCGTGTTGGATGCATGGAGCGATTCATGAGGCTGGGGTAGACCCCAACGCCATGAACGGGGTGACACAGGCTGGCGCCGCTCTCTGAGGAGCGATCAACAGCCGGTGTGATTCTGGAAGCCATAGATTGATTTTTTCAGTCCCAGGAGAGCGCGCCACCGGACTGGTACTCGATGACACGGGTCTCGAAGAAGTTGCGTTCCTTCTTCAGGTCGATCATCTCGCTCATCCAGGGGAAGGGATTCTCTTCATTGGGGAACAGCGCTTCCAGGCCGATCTGGGTGGCGCGCCGGTTGGCGATGTAGCGCAGGTAGCCCTTGAACATGGAGGCGTTCATGCCCAGCACGCCGCGCGGCATGGTGTCTTCGGCGTAGCGGTATTCGAGCTCGACGGCCTTCTCGAACAGGGCCTTGATTTCGGCCTTGAACTCAGGCGTCCACAGCTGCGGGTTCTCCAGCTTGATCGTGTTGATCAGGTCGATGCCGAAGTTGCAGTGCATGGACTCGTCGCGCAGGATGTACTGGTACTGCTCGGCTGCACCGGTCATCTTGTTCTGCCGGCCCAGGGCCAGGATCTGGGTGAAGCCGACGTAGAAGAACAGGCCCTCCATCAGGCAGGCGAAAACGATCAGGCTCTTGAGCAGGGTCTGGTCGGTCTCCAGGGTGCCGGTGTGGAAGTTGGGGTCCATGATCGCGTTGATGAACGGGAGCAGGAACTCGTCCTTGTCGCGGATGGACTGGACTTCCAGGTAGGCGCTGAAGATCTCGGATTCGTCCAGGCCCAGCGATTCCACGATGTACTGGTAGGCGTGGGTGTGGATGGCTTCTTCAAAAGCCTGGCGCAGCAGGAACTGGCGGCACTCGGGCGCCGTGATGTGGCGGTAGGTGCCCAGCACAATGTTGTTGGCGGCCAGCGAGTCGGCGGTGGTGAAGAAGCCGAGGTTGCGCTTGACGATGCGGCGCTCGTCCTCGGTCAGACCATTGGGGTCCTTCCACAGGGCGATGTCGCGGTTCATGTTCACTTCCTGCGGCATCCAGTGGTTGGCGCAGGTGGCCAGGTATTTTTCCCAGGCCCACTTGTACTTGAAGGGCACCAGCTGGTTGACGTCGGTCTGGCCGTTGATGATGCGTTTGTCGGCCGCTTTGATGCGGTGCGCCGCGGCGGGCGTTGCGCTGGGGGCCGGAGCGGCGGCGACAGGTGCTGCCGGGTGCTGCGCCATGCGCAGCTGGGGAGTTTGCAAGGGAAGCTCAGTCGGGCGACTGCTCGCAGCAGCGCCGGCATAAGACATTGACGATGTGGGCTTGACTTCTTCGTCCCAGGACAACATAGGAGGTTCCAATCAGCGAATTATGGGAGCGACGACGTGAAATGGAAAGTATTCATTCACATCGCCGCCCGATTCTGTTGCTCAATAACATCGCAGGCATGAAGGCTCTGCAACATGCCGGCTGCGATCACTGGCAGGCTTCGCAGCCCGGATCGTCGATCGCGCAGAACTTGATGTCGGTGGCGGCCGTGGCCATCTGTGCTTGCGCTGCAGCTGCGGCTGCGTCGAGGGCACTCATGCCGCCGCTCGCCGCGCCGCCGGAGGAGACCGCGTTGAGACGGCCGGCCGTGACGGTGGACTTCTCGGCGTGCGTGGCCGACATCGTGCGCAGGTAGTAGGTGGTCTTGAGACCGCGCAGCCAGGCCAGCTTGTAGGTGTCGTCCAGCTTCTTGCCCGAGGCGCCGGCCATGTAGATGTTGAGCGACTGGGCCTGGTCGATCCACTTCTGGCGGCGTGCGGCGGCTTCCACCAGCCAGAGCGTCTCGACTTCGAAGGCCGTGGCGTACAGGGACTTGATCTCCTGCGGCACGCGGTCGATGGGGGCCAGCGAGCCGTCGAAATGCTTGAGGTCCATGACCATCACGTCGTCCCACAGGCCCAGGCGCTTGAGGTCACGCACCAGGTAGCTGTTGATCACGGTGAACTCGCCGGACAAGTTGGATTTGACCGACAGGTTGCCGAAGCAGGGCTCGATCGAGGCGTCCACGCCGATGATGTTGGAGATGGTCGCGGTCGGCGCGATGGCCACGCAGTTGGAGTTGCGCATGCCGTCGCGGGCGATCTTCTTGCGCAGGGCGTCCCAGTCCAGGGTGGCCGAGCGGTCGACTTCCACGTAACCGCCGCGGGCTTTGGCCAGCAGGTCCAGCGTGTCCAGCGGCAGGACGCCCTGGTCCCACAGCGAGCCCTTGTAGCTGGAGTACTGGCCGCGCTCGCGGGCCAGCTCGGTCGAGGCCCAGTAGGCGTGGTAGCAGACGGCTTCCATGGACTGGTCGGCGAACTCGACGGCGGCCTGGCTGGCGTAGGGGATGCGCAGCTCGTACAGCGCGTCCTGGAAGCCCATGATGCCCAGGCCCACGGGGCGGTGGCGCAGGTTGGAGTCGCGAGCCTTCTTGACGGCGTAGTAGTTGATGTCGATCACGTTGTCCAGCATGCGCATGGCGGTGGACACGGTCTTCTTCAGCTTCTCCTGGTCGATGGCGCCGTTCTTCAGGTGCTGGCGCAGGTTGACCGAACCGAGGTTGCAGACGGCGGTCTCGGTGTCGCTGGTGTTGAGCGTGATCTCGGTGCACAGGTTGGACGAGTGCACCACGCCGGCGTGCTGCTGGGGCGAGCGCACGTTGCAGGCATCCTTGAAGGTGATCCAGGGGTGGCCGGTCTCGAACAGCATGGAGAGCATCTTGCGCCACAGGTCGGTGGCCGGCACGGTCTTGCTGGGCTTGATCTCGCCGCGCTTGGCCTTTTCTTCATAGACCACGTAGGCCTTCTCGAAGTCGGCGCCAAAGAGGTCGTGCAGGTCCGGCACATCGGAAGGCGAGAACAGGGTCCACTCGCCCTTTTCCATCACACGACGCATGAACAGGTCGGGGATCCAGTTGGCCGTGTTCATGTCGTGCGTGCGGCGGCGGTCGTCGCCGGTGTTCTTGCGCAGTTCCAGGAACTCTTCAATGTCCAGGTGCCAGGTCTCCAGGTAGGTGCAGACCGCGCCCTTGCGCTTGCCGCCCTGGTTCACGGCCACGGCGGTGTCGTTCACGACCTTGAGGAAGGGCACGACGCCCTGCGACTCGCCGTTGGTGCCCTTGATGTGGCTACCCAGGGCGCGCACGCGGGTCCAGTCGTTGCCCAGGCCGCCGGCGAATTTGGACAGCAGGGCGTTTTCCTTGATGGATTCGTAGATGCCGTCCAGGTCGTCGGGCACGGTCGTCAGGTAGCAGCTGGAGAGCTGCGAACGCAGGGTGCCGGCGTTGAACAGGGTGGGCGTGGACGACATGAAGTCGAAGGAGGACAGCACCTCGTAGAACTCGATGGCGCGCGCTTCGCGGTCGATCTCGCCCAGCGACAGGCCCATGGCCACACGCATGAAGAAGGCCTGCGGCAGTTCGATGCGGCTCTTGCGCACGTGCAGGAAATAACGGTCGTACAGGGTCTGCAAGCCCAGGTAGTCGAACTGCAGGTCGCGGTCGGCCTTGAGCGCGGCGCCCAGGCGCTTGAGATCGAACTGCAGCATGTCGGGGTTGAGCAGCTCGTTGTCCACACCCTTCTTGATGAAGTCGGGGAAGTACTCTGCATAGGCCTGGCCCATGCCGGCTTGCGGCACGTCGCGGCCCAGCACCTCGCGGGCGATGGTGTGGAAGAGCAGGCGCGCGGTGGCGTAGGTGTAGTCCGGGTCTTTCTCGATCAGGGTGCGGGCAGCCAGGATGGCGGCCTTGAAGACCTCGTCGATCGGCACGCCGTCGTACAGGTTGCGCATGGTCTCGGCGACGATGGGATCGGGCTTGATGTCGGCACCCAGGCCGGCGCAGGCGTTTTCGATCAGCTGCTGCAGGCCGCCCAGGTCCAGCGAGACGCGCTGGCCGCCATCGATCACATGCAACTGGGGTGCTTTCGGTGCGGCCTGGGCGGATTGCTGGGCGCGTTCCTGGGTGCGGCGCTCGCGGTAGAGCACGTAGGCGCGGGCGATCTCGTGGTGGCCGCCGCGCATCAGGCCCAGTTCGACCTGGTCCTGCACGTCTTCGATATGGAAGGTGCCGCCGCCCGGGCGCGAGCGCATCAGCGCGCGCACGACGTTCTGCGTCAGGGCGTCCACCACCTCGCGCACGCTGGCCGAAGCGGCGCCCTGGGTGCCGTGCACGGCCAGGAAGGCTTTCATCATGGCCACGGCGATCTTGCTCGGCTCGAAGGGCACGACAGCGCCGTTGCGGCGGATGATCTGGTAGTTGTTCAGCGGGGTGGCGGCCGTGTTTTCCTGGGTTTGCATGGTCAGGACACCGGTGTGCAAAGGGGGGGTGGCGGGGTTCAGAGCGGTTTGCATTATTTCCTCGTCGTCAGCAAATCTGTTGTTGATTCTTGGGGCCGTATTCTGGCTCGCGATGTGATCTGTAGGAGAAAAGCACTGCGAGCAGAAAGCACTATATATGGTGTGTCTGGTGAATACAAGCCACTACAGGTAGTGTAGCGTTGGGCATACAGCGCAGAGCGTATCCGACGCAAAAAAAGCGGCCGGTGCTGGCTGCGGAAACAGTGAGCGGGACATTCAGCGCTGGCGCGGCGCGGCGCTTGAAGTCACGTCATTTTCAGTTCGAAGGCCAGCAGGCATGCGGCACGGCAGCGGATTTTCGGCGCCAGACCGCATGCCGTCTGCGCGGCTGCTTTCCCGGGGAGGTGATGCGTGGTCGGTGCGCCGTCGCCGGGTGGTCCGGCTCAGGCGGGCGCTTGGGGAAAATACCGAGACGGCCAGCCCAAGGCCTGCTGCAGCACGGCCCACTGGAATCCGGGGCCGGGGTCGGCCTTGCGCCCGGGGGCGACGTGTTCGTGCCCGGCGATGTGCTGCACCGGGTAGCGCTGGCCCAGGGCGGCGCACAGGCTGCCCAGGGTTTCGTATTGCCCGGACTCGAAAGACTTGCCTTCCAGGCCTTCGAGCTCGATGCCGATCGAGTCATCGTTGCAGTTGTCGCGCCCGCGGTAGCAGGAGACGCCGGCATGCCAGGCACGATCGTCGCAGCTGACGAACTGCCAGAGTTCGCCGTTGCGGCGGATGTAGAAGTGCGAGGAGACCTGCATGCCCTCGATGCTCTTGAAATAAGGGTGGGCGTTCCAGTCCAGCGTGTTGGTGAACAGGCGCTGCACTTCGTCGCCGCCGTACTGGCCCGGTGGCAGGCTGATGGAGTGGATGAGCAGCAGGTCCACAGTGGCATCTGTGGGACGCGGCCCGAAGTTGGGTGAGTCCAGCCGGCGCGCAAAGCGGTACCAGCCGCCGTCCCACAGGCGGTTGCGCTCTGGAGCGGGATGTTCGCTCATGCGCCGGGGTCGTTGCCCTGCGGCGTGTCGATGTTCAGGCGCGCGATCCGGTAGCGGATCTGGCGCAGGCTCAGGCCCAGCTTGGCCGCCGCCGCCGTGCGATTGAACCCGGTTTCCTGCAGAGCCTTGACCAGGATCTCGCGTTCCTGGCGGTCCAGGTGGCCTTGCAGGTCGGCGGGCAACTCCGGGTGCTCCAGAGAGGTCGGGGCGAGGCTGGGCGGTAGCACCCCGGGAATGGTGGGCGCCAGGTCCAACGCGGTCGGGTCCAGGATGGCCGGTGTGGTGTCGATGCTGTCGAAACTCAACTCGTCGCCGTCGCTCAGCGCTACGGCGCGGTGCAGCAGGTTTTCGAGCTCGCGCACATTCCCGGTCAGCGGGTGCTTGGCCAGCTGGGCCAGTGTCTCGGGCGGCAGGCGGGGCAGGGGCAGGCCGGACTCCTGGCTGATGCGCTTGAGCAGTGCGTCGCACAGGACGGGCAGGTCCTCGCGGCGCTCGCGCAGCGGGGGGATGTCGATCTCGATCACATTGAGGCGGTAGTACAGGTCCTGGCGGAAGCGCCCTTCCTGCACCTCGCGCGCCAGATGCTTGTGCGTGGCACTGACGACGCGCACGTCTACGGTCTCTTCCTGCGTGCCACCGACCGGGCGCACGCAGCGCTCCTGGATGGCGCGCAGCAGTTTGGATTGCATGGACAGCGGCAGGTCGCCGATTTCATCCAGGAACAAGGTGCCGCCGCGCGCGGCCTGGAAATAGCCGTCGCGGTCCTGATTGGCGCCGGTGTAGGCGCCCTTGCGCACGCCGAAGAACTCGGTTTCGAGCAGGTTTTCGGGGATGGCGCTGCAGTTCACCGCCACGATCGGGCCGCCGGCCCGGTGGCTGTTGGCGTGCAGGGCCAGTGCCGTCAGCTCCTTGCCGGTGCCGGACTCGCCGCAGATCAGCACCGGGGCCATGCTGCGTGCCACCTTGAGGATGCGCTCGCGTACCTGGCGCATGGCGGGCGAGCTGCCGACCAGGCGCTGCAGTGCCGCTTCACCAGCCTGGGGCTGGGCTGTCGTGCGCGGTGCGGCCAACGCAGCGGGAGGCGGCGGTGGCGCGACGCGGGGGGTGAGGGCGTCCTGTACGGCGGAGGCGATGACGGTCCGGAACTGTTTCAGGTCGACCGGCTTGGTCAGGTAGTCGAAGGCACCGGCCTTGAGCGATTCCACGGCGTTTTCCGCCGAGCCATAGGCCGTGATGACCACGCAACGCTCGCCGCGCTGTTGGGCGCGCAGGCGCTGGAGCAACTCGATACCCAGACCATCGGGCAGGCGCATGTCGGTGATCAGCACCTCGTAGCGGTGTTCCCGGAGATGCTTCCAGGCGTCGGCCAGGGTTTCCGCCACATCGACATGGTAGCCCTCGCGCAGCAGGGTCAGCTCGTAGAGCGTGCGCAGGTCGGGTTCGTCGTCCACGACCAGGATGTGCGCCGGGGAAGCGGGAACGTGGTTGCTCATGAGGTGGCTGGCGTTCTGGAGGCCGGCGACGGGACGGCCGCCTGGCGCAGGGTGATGAAGAATTCGTTGCCGTCCATCAGGGTGTCGCGGGCGATGCGGCGGGCGCGGTGGTAGCCGATGGCGGCGCCATGCCCTTCGCACAATTCACGGCAAATATACAGGCCCAGACCGCTGGAGCGGCTTTCCGATGAGAAGAAGGGTTCGAACAGATGCTGCTCCACCGAAGGCTCCATGGGCGGGCCGTCGCTCCAGACGGCCAGCAGGGCCTGTCCGCTGGCATCGGCGCGGGCATGCACCTGGATCGCATCGGGCAACTGGCGGGCATAACGGCGCGCATTGTCCAGCAGGTTGACCAGCACACGACGCAGGTGCTCGGGGTCGAAGTGCACCGGCAACGGTTGCGACGTCAGGTGCAGGGCGAGCATCGCGCTGTTGCCGGTCTGCTGCGCCCAGTCCTGGCTGATGCGCTGCACGGAGGGGGGCAGTTCCAGGACGCGGGACTCGAAGGCGGTGGCCTGCTTGCCGGCACGCGAGATGTTGAGCACGTCGTCGACGATGCGGTCCAGGCGCTTGGCGTTCTGGCGGATCATCTGGGTCAGACGCATGTGCCGGGGTTCGTGGATCTCCTCTTCGAGCAGGGCATTGGCCTGGGTGATGGCGGCCAGGGGGTTGCGGATCTCGTGCGCCACGGCGGCCGACATGCGACCCATGCTGGCCAGCTTCTCGGTGCGCATGCGCGCTTCCATCTCGCGCAGGTCCTGCAGGAACATGACACACAGGATTTCGGACTCACCCCAGTGGGCCGTGGTCATGCGGGTGCGCACGCGCATGCGCCGGTTGCCTTGTTCGAGATGCTCGATGCCGATGTCGGCGTGGTGAAAATCACCCCGGCCGGTGAAGACCTGGAAGGCCAGTTCGGCCAGCGCCTGCCAGCCGGGTTCGTCGGCCAGGCTGAAGGGCGTGTGCCGGATCGGTCGGTCGTCGGCTTGCAGCATCTGGCGTGCCGCGGGGTTGGCTGCATGCACGGTGCCGCGCACGTCCACCACCAGGATGCCGTCGGTGAGGGTTTCGATCACCAGATCGTTGACCTGCTGCTGGATGCGCATGGCGTGCTGGCTGCGTCGGGCACGCTGCTGTTCGCTGGCCAGTCGCGCTGACAGCTGGTGGGCCAGGAAGGCGATCACGAAGCTGCCCGCACCGGTGAGCGCCGCCTGGATGAAAAAAGGCGTGGCGTCCCCCGGGCCGCGCAGCGCCTGCCAGGTGCTGTGCAGCAGCAGCAGCAGCGTGACGCCAGCGGCCGTGCCCATGGCCAGGGTCAAGGAGCCCAGTACGGCGGCCTGCAGCACCGGCAGGGCGTAAAGGGGGGTGTAGTTGATGCTGCTGCCATGCAGCAGATGCAGGGCTGTGAAGACCAGCACGTCCACGCCGATGCTGGACAGCCAGGACTGGTCGAAGGTATGGCCCATGCGGCGTGGGCGCGGTGCCACACGCACCATCAGTGTGGCCATGAAATAAGCGCCGCAGAGTAACGCCAGCCACGCGTTGGGCGCCTGGCCCAGGGTGTACAGGGTGGCCTGCAGCAGCAGGAGCACCAGGCCCAGCATGACGCGGGCTGTCATGAAGCCCAGCCACAGCCGTTTGAATTCCTGCTGTTCTTCGGGCGCCTCCAACCGTTCGTCCAGCAGCGACGGGCCGAACCAGGAGTGCTCGCTGTCGCGCTGCGATGTCATCAGTGCTCCGCGAGCTGCCGGTGTTCGCTGCTGCAATACAGGCCGATGCGACCCACGACGGCATCGCCATGGGGCAGGTGCACGCCGCAATGGGCGCAGCGCACCATCTCCTGCGGGCCGGGTGGCGCTGGGGGGTCGGCCTGGTCGGAGCGTTGCTCGCTACGGCGGCCCGATCGCCAGAGCCAGACAACCAGCAGCACAATGGCCAGGAAGAGCAGGAACTTCATGCGGTGCTGCGCCCCAGGACGATTTCGAGCACGAAACGCGAGCCGACGTAGGCCAGCAGCAGCAAGCCGGCACCGGTAAACAGCAGGCGGGCCGCCCGCCAGCCGCGCCAGCCAAAGCGAGCGCGGCCGATCAGCAGCACGGCAAAGACTGCCCAGGACAGCACGGAGAACACCGTCTTGTGGCTCCATTTCCAGGCTGTGCCATAGAGCTGCTCGTCGAAGAGCAGGCCGGCCAGCAGCGTGGCCGACAGCAGCACGAAACCGGCACCGACGAAGCGGAAGGTCAGGCGCTCCAGTGTCAGCAGCGGCAGCCCGCTGTCGGTCTCGGCCGCATGGCGGATGCGTGCCTCTGCGCGCAGCATCAGCAGGGCGTGCACCACGGCAACGGCAAAGAGGCCGTAGGAGGCGATGCCCAGAGCCCAGTGCAGCGGCAGCCAGGCCGAGGCGCTGGACTGCAGGGGCTGGCCGGGGTAAAGCAGGGCCAGCAGCACGGCGCCGGCGCCCAGGATGGAGAGCGCCCAGCGGGTCTGCAATTGCGGATAGAGCTGGCTTTCGATGGCGTAGACGGCAGCAACCAGCCAGACCGTGACCGAGAGCGCCGGCGCGAAACCGAAGCGGGGACTGTCCCCCAGCAGGCTCCAACCCAGCAGCAGGCCGTGCGCCAGCCAGGCCAGCAGCACGGCGCGGCGTGCTGCCATGGGGGACAGGCGAGCCGCGGCCGGGGCGGCATAGGCGGCGGCGGCCAGTAGGGCCAGGGCAATGCCGGTGGGGGAGGCACTGGGTAAAATCATCATGGTTACAGTTTAGCCCCTTGCCAATCGCCGGTTGGCGTCCCGTTCCTTCTTGCCCACCGGAATACCGCCATGGCCTCCGCCCTCACCGACAAACTCAGCCGCCTGGTCAAGGAAATCCGCGGTCAGGCCCGCATCACAGAATCCAACGTGGCCGACATGCTGCGCGAGGTGCGCATGGCCCTGCTGGAGGCCGACGTGGCCCTGCCCGTGGTGCGCGACTTCATCGCCCGCGTCAAGGACCAGGCCCTGGGGCAGGCCGTCATGGGCTCGCTCACGCCAGGCCAGGCGCTGGTGGGCATCGTCAACCGCGAACTCGCCGCCACCATGGGCGAGGGCGTGGCCGACATCAACCTGGCGGCGCAACCGCCGGCGGTGATCCTGATGGCCGGCCTGCAAGGCGCCGGCAAGACCACCACCACGGCCAAGCTGGCCCGTCACCTGATCGAGAAGCGCAAGAAAAAGGTGCTGACCGTCTCGGGCGACGTCTACCGCCCGGCTGCCATCGAGCAGCTCAAGACCGTGACCGCGCAGGCCGGGGCCGAGTGGTTTCCCAGCACGCCGGAGCAGAAGCCGGCCGACATCGCGCGTGCGGCGCTGGACTATGCGAAGAAGCATTTCTTCGACGTGCTGCTGGTCGATACCGCCGGCCGCCTGGCCATTGATGAAGCGCTGATGCGGGAGATCCGCGAGCTGCACGCCGTTCTCAACCCGGTCGAGACCCTGTTCGTGGTCGACGCCATGCAGGGCCAGGACGCCATCAACACCGCGCGGGCCTTCAAGGAAGCCCTGCCGCTGACCGGCATCATCCTGACCAAGACCGACGGCGATTCACGCGGCGGCGCGGCCCTCTCGGTGCGCGCCGTGACCGGTGTGCCCATCAAGTTCGCCGGCACCAGCGAAAAGCTCGACGGCCTGGAGGTCTTCGACGCCCAGCGCCATGCCGGCCGCGTGCTGGGCATGGGCGACATCGTGGCCCTGGTCGAGCAGGTCACTGCGGGTGTGGACATGGAGGCCGCGCAGAAACTGGCCGCCAAGGTCAAGAGCGGCGCCGGTTTCGACCTCAATGATTTTCTGGCCCAGCTGCAGCAGATGAAGCAGATGGGCGGCCTCTCCAGCCTGATGGACAAGCTGCCCGCGCAGATGGCGGCCAAGGCAGGCCAGGTGGATGCCGACCGGGTCGAGAAGGACCTGCGACGCAAGGAGGGCATCATCAACAGCATGACCAAGCTGGAGCGCCGCAAGCCCGAGCTGATCAAGGCCACGCGCAAACGCCGCATTGCTGCCGGCGCGGGTGTGCAGGTTCAGGACGTCAACCGCATGCTCAAGGAATTCGAGCAGATGCAGGAGATGATGAAGAAGATGAAGGGCGGCGGCATGATGAAACTCATGAAGCGTATGGGGGGCATGAAAGGCATGCCCAAGATGCCTTTCTGAGACTTTGCGGGACAGACCAAGAATCGCGCAGCGATTCTGCTCTGTCCTCAACTGATCAGGCAGTCACGGCCTCACCGCGTAGGCTGTAGTGCAGGGCCTCGGTGATGTTCACGTCGAGCATCTGGCCGATCAGGCGTTTTGGCGCCTTGAAGTTCACCACCCGGTTGCACTCGGTGCGGCCCATCAGTTCCTCCGCGTCCCGTTTGGACGGCCCTTCCACCAGGATGCGCTGCACCGTGCCCAGGCGGCTGGCGCTGATGCGCTTGAGATGGGTCTCGATCGCTGCTTGCAGCAGCTGCAAGCGCTTGAGCTTGACCTCATGCGGCGTATCGTCATGCAGGTTGGCCGCGGGAGTGCCGGGGCGCGGGCTGAAGATGAAGCTGAAGGAGTTGTCAAAGCCCACGTCCTCGATCAGCTTCATCATCCGGCTGAAATCGTCATCGGTCTCACCCGGAAAGCCGACGATGAAGTCGCTGCTGATGGACATGTCGGGGCGGATGGCGCGCAGCTTGCGCACCGTGCTCTTGTATTCCATCGCCGTGTAGCCGCGCTTCATGGCCATCAGGATGCGGTCGCTGCCGTGCTGCACCGGCAGGTGCAGATGGCTGACCAGTTTGGGCAGCTTCTCGTAGGCTGCGATCAGTGAGGGCGTGAACTCGTTGGGATGGCTGGTGGTGTAGCGGATGCGTTCGATGCCGGGAATCTCGGCCACGTATTCGAGCAGGGTGGCGAAGTCGGCCATCTCGGTCGTGCCGCCCATGGGGGCTCGCCAGGCGTTCACGTTCTGGCCCAGCAGGTTGACTTCCCTGATCCCCTGGTCGGCCAGGCCGGCGATTTCCACCAGCACATCCTCGAAGGGGCGGCTCACTTCCTCGCCGCGGGTATAAGGCACGACGCAGTAGCTGCAGTACTTGGAGCAGCCTTCCATGATGCTGACAAAGGCGGTGACGCCTTCCACCTTGGCCGGGGGCAGGTGGTCGAACTTCTCGATCTCGGGGAAGCTGATGTCCACTTGCGGCCGGTTCTGCGTTTCACGTGCGTTCAACAGTTCGGGCAGGCGGTGCAGCGTCTGCGGGCCGAACACCACGTCCACATAGGGTGCACGGCGGATGATCTCGGCGCCTTCCTGGCTGGCCACACAGCCGCCCACGCCGATCTTCACGCCTTTCTTTTTCAGGTGTTGCACACGGCCGAGGTCGGAGAACACCTTTTCCTGCGCTTTTTCGCGTACCGAACAGGTGTTGAAGAGGATCAGGTCGGCCTCCTCCACGTCTTGCGTCGGTTCATAGCCCTGGGCGGCGCCCAGCACGTCGGCCATCTTGTCCGAGTCGTACTCGTTCATCTGGCAACCGAAGGTCTTGATGAAAACTTTTTTGCTCATGATGCGTTCCTGAAACCGACCGTGCCTTCGGAAAGCCTGACAGCTGCCCGACGGGTTTGCAGCGGCTGGCAGATGAGGGAGGTCAGTACTGCGTGGGGGCCGGCTGGGGCGGCAAACCGGCGGCGGCCTCGTTGGCCGTAAGGACCCAGACTTCGTGCACCAGCCCCAGCGGGTCGCGTGTGTAGCGCACCACCAGGTCTTGTCCGAGCAGTGCGCCCGAGACGACCATCAGGTTGTTGCGGTCGCGGATGCGTGCGCCAGGTGCGAGTCGCGCCGGTTGACCGTCCATCAGGACATCCGGCGGTGCAACCACGCGCAGTACGCCACGCTGGGCCTTGGCCGAGATGGGCGGGATGCGTTGGGGGTCGGTCGTCTGGGCCGAGGCGCCGCCGGAGATAAGGGCCGCACCGAGGACGAAGGCAAAACCAACGGCGCGGAGGCGGAGCGAGGCTGACTGCAGACAGCGGTTCATGGTGTTTATCCAGAGGCTGAGGGTTGAATGGAGGCTGGCCAACTATAACGATCTGGGAGCCTGGTTGGTCGGCAAGTCCGCAGCAAACAGCAAAAAACCCGCAAGGCGTGAGCGCTGCGGGTTCGGAATATTCTGGTGGTGATAGGTGGATTTGAACCACCGACATCAGCATTATGAATGCTGCGCTCTAACCAACTGAGCTATATCACCAACGGGGCAAATTATACCGTTTTTTGCCGGCTCAGCAATTACGAAAGGCAGGCTTGCGCTTGCCCACAAATGCGTCCATGCCCTCCTTCTGGTCGGCCGTGGCAAACAGGGCGTGGAACAGGCGGCGCTCGAACATGATGCCATCGTTCAGTGAGCCCTCGAAAGCACGGTTCACGGCTTCCTTGGCGGCCATCACCGCTACCTGCGAGTAGTCGCAGATCATCAGGGCGGCGGCCAGCGTCTCCTCCATCAACTTGTCCAGTGCCACCACGCGGCTGACCAAGCCGGCGCGCTCGGCCTCTGCCGCGTCCATCATGCGTCCGGTCAGGGTCATGTCCATGGCCTTGGCCTTGCCCACGGCACGTGGCAGTCGCTGCGTGCCGCCGGCTCCGGGGATGACGCCCAGCTTGATTTCCGGTTGGCCGAAACGGGCGTTGTCCGCGGCGATGATGAAGTCGCACATCATGGCCATCTCGCAGCCGCCGCCCAGCGCAAAACCGCTGACGGCGGCGATTACCGGCTTGCGGATGCTGCGCAGGGTCTCCCAGTTGCGCGTGATGTAGTCGCCCTTGTAGACATCGGCGAAGCTGTAGCTGGCCATGGCGCCGATGTCGGCGCCGGCGGCAAAGGCTTTCTCGCTGCCGGTGAGGATGATGCAGCCGATGGCCGTGTCGGCGTCGAAGGCTTTCAGCGCCGCGCCCAGCTCGTCCATCAACTGGTCGTTCAGAGCATTGAGCTGCTTGGGGCGGTTCAGGGTGATGATGCCGACCTTGCCGGCCTCGGTGCGGACCTGGATCAGTTCGTAACTCATGGTGTCTCTTTCGTGTCTGCTGAAAAGGGTGATCAGGCCTGCAGGAACATACGATAGGCCGGGTTGCGGGTTTCCTCCACATAGGCATACCCCAGGGTGTCGAGGAATTTGGCAAAAGCCTTGTCGTCGGTCTTGGGCACCTGGATACCGACCAGGATGCGCCCGTAGTCGGCGCCTTGGTTACGGTAATGGAAGAGGCTGATGTTCCAGCTCGGGCGCATCAAGTTCAGGAACTTCATCAGCGCGCCCGGGCGCTCGGGGAAGACGAAGCGCAACAGTCGTTCGTTCCTGGCCAGCGCCGAATGGCCGCCCACCATGTGGCGGATGTGCTCCTGCGCCAGATCGTCGTGCGTCAAGTCCAGTGTGGCGAAGCTGTGCTTGCGGAAATTGCTGGCGATGCGGGCGCTTTCGCCCTTGGCCGAGGTGGTGAGGCCAACGAACACATGGGCCTGCCGGTCGTCGCTGATGCGGTAATTGAACTCGGTCACGTTGCGTTGCCCACCGGGCAGGGTGCCGATCAGTTCGCAGAAACGGCGGAAGCTGCCGCGCTCTTCGGGGATGGTGACGGCGAACAGCGCCTCGCGCTCCTCGCCCACCTCGGCGCGTTCGGCCACGAAGCGCAGGCGGTCGAAGTTCATGTTGGCGCCGCACAGGATGGCGGCATAGGTCTCGCCCTTGGTCTTGTGCCTGGCCACGTATTGCTTGATGGCGGCCACGGCCAGCGCGCCGGCAGGCTCCACGATGGAACGGGTGTCCACGAAGACATCCTTGATGGCCGCGCAGACCGCGTCGGTGTCGACTTCGATGTAGTCGTCCACCAGCTTGCGCGTCAGGCGGAAGGTCTCCTCGCCCACCAGCTTGACGGCCGTGCCGTCGGAGAACAGGCCCACATCCTGCAGCGTGACGCGCTTGCCCGCGCGCACCGACTGGATCATGGCGTTGGAGTCGTTCATCTGCACGCCGATGACCTTGATCTCGGGGCGCACGGCCTTGATGTAGGCCGCCACGCCGCTGATCAACCCACCGCCGCCGATGGCCACGAAGACGGCATCCAGCGGGCCTTGATGCTGGCGCAGCATTTCCATGGCGATGGTGCCTTGGCCGGCAATCACGTCCGGATCGTCGAAGGGATGGACAAAGGTCAGCCCCTGCTTCTTCTGCAGGGTCAAGGCGTGCGCGTGGGCATCGGAATAGCTGTCACCTTGCAGCACCACTTCGCCGCCCAGCGCCTTGACGGCATCGATCTTGAGTTGCGGCGTGGTTGTGGGCATCACGATCACGGCGCGCGTGCCCAGGCGGTTTGCGCCCAGCGCCACGCCCTGAGCGTGGTTGCCGGCCGAGGCGCAGATCACCCCCTTCTTCAGTTGCTCTACCGTCAGGTGCGCCATCTTGTTATAGGCGCCGCGCAGTTTGAAGCTGAATACCGCCTGCTGGTCCTCGCGCTTGAGCAGCACCTTGTTGTGCAGGCGACGGCTCAGCGCCTTGGCGGGTTCGAAAGGGGACTCGACGGCCACGTCGTAGACACGGGCGGTCAGGATTTTCTTCAGATAGTCGGCGGGCTGCAGAGGGCGTTTTTTCATGGAGTGTGGTGGCGCGGGATAATTTGCGCCAGACCCCCATTTTGACAAGGAACAGAACATGGAATGCACAGTCAGCTGGACCGGTGCCACCGGCGCACACTCCAACATGGGCTTTGTGGCCGAAACCGGCAGCGGCCACGTGCTGGTGATGGACGGCGCCCCGGATGCGGCCAAGCCCGAAAACGGGGGGCAGAACCTGGCCCCGCGGCCCATGGAAACCGTGCTGGCCGGCACTGGCGGCTGCACGGCCTACGACGTGGTTCTCATTCTCAAGCGCGGCCGCCACGAGGTGCGCGGCTGCAGCGTCAAGCTCATTAGCGAGCGGGCCACCGAAGATCCCAAGGTCTTCACCAAGATCCACATGCACTTCACCGTCACCGGCAAGGGCATTCCGGCCAGCGCCGTGGAGCGCGCCATCAAGATGAGCCAGGACAAGTACTGTTCTGCCAGCATCATGCTGGGCAAGACGGCCGAGATCACGACAAGTTTCGACGTCTTGGAGGCCTGATTGTGTCCGGTGTCAGGTGATACGAAGACTGGTGAAGAAATCGTAGCGAGCGGTCCGAGCACAAGGCGGACGGAGCACAGGAACCGGAGCGTACTTCCTGTACGTGAGGATTCCGAGCACTACCCAACGCTGCGATCGGGTCGCGTAGTAGATTTATTCGCCAGTTTTTAGATATGGTGCGCGGTGGTGGTCATCACCTTGGCCGCTGCACGCATCAACGCCTTCACCGGTCCAGGCAGTTCCACGGCCCCGGCTTTTTGCGCATCCATGGCATGGTCCACCTCGTCGGCGGCCATCTGCGTCACGATGGCGCGCGATGTCTGGTCTGCAGCGGGAAGCCGGTCCATATGGCTCATCAGGTGGGCTTCCACCTGGCGCTCGGTTTCGACCACGAAACCCAGGCTGACCGCATTGCCCAGCCGCCCGGCCAGCAGGCCGATGCCGAAGGCGCCGGCGTACCAGAGCGGGTTGAGCAGCGAGGTGTGTGAGCCCAGTTCGTCCAGGCGCTCCTTGGTCCACGCCAGGTGATCGGTCTCTTCGGCGCAGGCACGCGTAAAGTGAGCGCGCAGGGTGGGGTCGGGTGTGGTCAGGGCTTGGGCGGTGTAAAGCGCCTGTGCGCAGACCTCGCCCACGTGGTTCACGCGCATCAGTGCGGCCGAAAGGCGCTTGTCTTCGCTCGTCAACTCCCCGTCCGGGGTGGCCGGTCGAGGTGTGGGATGTGTGGCCCGAGGCGGGGCAAACAGTGTGCGCAGAGCCGTGTCGGCAGCGCAGAGCAGGGCATCGGTGGGCGTAGTCATGAATGTATTGTCCCGAATTCAGCCACGGGCTGCCTTGGCCTGGCTCAACAAGGCTTCGATCAGCGGTCTGTAGGGCGTGGCCTCTGGCGGGGGGCCGTCGGCTTGGGCGGTGGCATGACGCAGCCGGCCCAACTCCTCCAGCAGGGCTTCGAGTAGCTGGGGCTCCAGCAGGTAGAACCCGACCCGGTTGTGGTTCAGCACGGCCACAGGACGGCCTTCGGCCTGGCGCAGCACGGCGGCCGGGTTCTTCTTGAATTGGGACATGCTCACGGCCCGATCAACCAGCAAAGTCTGCATAAAAAGCTCTATTATTGACTCTAATTCTAGAGCTGAATGGATGGGGGATCGGCTATGTCCCAGCAGCGTTGCCTCTTGTTTGTGCATTGTTGCTGGGTCACAACGAAACTCGATGCGAATCGGGAGGACTCGGGGGTTTTCCTTTGACCCGGCTACCGGGCTCTGGTGCAATACATCCAACTTCCTTGCTAGAGGAGGTTGGCCCGGGGATCCGGAAACTCCCTTCGGGACCCCTTGTTAAACCTTTGGAGAACTTTCAATATGAAAAAGACCCTGATTGCCGTGGCTGCCCTGGCTGCCACCACCGCTTTCGCCCAGAACGTGACCGTTACCGGTACCCTGGACGCCACCTACCGCTCCAGCAAGACCTCGACTGTTGCCGGCACCGACGTCAACACGACCCGTCTGGGCAAGGATGGCATCGGCACCACCGGTTTCACCCTGGCTGGCAACGAAGATCTGGGTGGCGGTCTGAAGGCCGTGTTCCTGGTTGAGCAAAACTTCGACGTCTCCAACACCGGCACCGAAGGTACGACCAGCGCTACTGGTACCAACAACTCCACCGGCCAAGTGTTTGTGGGTGTTGAAGGCTCCTTCGGCTCTCTGAAGCTCGGCGCTGCCAACTCGCCCACCCTGACGATCCAAGGCGGCCGTGCTGGCTCCTTCGGCACCAAGGACGGCGGCCGCGCTGCTCTGGGCGCTGGTTCCTACTCCACGCTGATGGGCCTGTCCGTGACCCGTAACGACAGCACGTTCGTCTACGCTTCGCCGAACTTCTCCGGTTTCAGCCTCGGCCTGGCCTACTCGCCCAAGTCTGACGACGGCACCACCCCCGGTGCTGGCGCTCTGTCCGACGTCGGCCTGAACTATGCCAACGGCCCGATCGCTGCTGGCGTGAGCGTGTTCAACCAGGAAATCGGTATCGGTACTGGCACCAACGTTCCTGCTGTGACCACCAAGAGCGCGCTGACCAGCTACTTCGTGAGCTATGACTTCAAGTTCGCCAAGTTCGCTCTGGGCGGCCATACCTACAAGGGTTCCAACGCAGCCAGCGTGGATACGGTTGATAACGCCGGCATGAACTTGCTGGCCGAAGTGCCGGTGACGCCCGCCCTGGCTCTGACGGTCAACTACCAGCGTCTGGATGACAAGCTCACCGCCAACGCTGACTCGACCCAGGCCGCCGTGGGTGCCCAGTACTCCCTGAGCAAGCGTTCCATGGTCTATGCACGTTACATCAACCAGACGGTTGACAACGTCACTGGTGCGACTATCGAAAAAGCCAACCGCATGCTGGTCGGTCTGCGCCACAACTTCTGATCTGATGCTGGCGCAAGCCAGCTGACGACAAGAGTCAAAACCCTGCCGCGGCAACGTGGCAGGGTTTTTTTATGGAATAGTTTTTAATGATCTGGGGCAGATCCGTTTTTCATGGCGGGTAACCGGCATTGATGCCGACGGCAGACCTGGCGCGGCGTGACCGCGCGGATTCCGTGGTGCGTGTGGTCTTGAGCTTTGACGGTGACCGCTCTCAATTCTCGGTACGCGACAGCATGCTGTCCGAACTGGTCCAGTTGATGACGGGCGAAGCTCTGCCCTATGCGACGCTGATGTACGTCTGGTGCCCGATACGCGAGGCCGGCAGCGTTATCACCAATTCGCGCCGAGCGCATCCGCAAGCTGGTGGTGGAGTCCGGCCCGGCACGACTGAGCCAGTGGCTGGACTACGAGCGCGATGCACGCGTCGATGACCGCAAGGTATTTGGCGAAGAACCCGGCAAGCTGATCGGCGTGGCCATCATGACCGACAGCGACAACACGCAATCACAGGCCCGTGCCTGGTACGGCCCGGTGGGGCTGGATGGCGCCTTGCTGGCACGCCATCCTTAGGGCATGACTGTGCCGGGGCTGCGCCTCAGGCGTAGCGCTTGTTGCGCAGGTTGTTCTTCATTTCCTTGAGCATGGGCTGCAGGCGGTTGCCGCCGATGCGCAGCGCCACGCAGGTGGCCAGGATGTCCACGATCATCAGGTGCAGCAGGCGCGAGACCATGGGGCTGTAGCGGTCGTAGCCCTCGGGGTGGTCGGCGGCCAGGTGGATGTGGCCGGCCATGGCCAGTGGCGAGCCGCTTGTCGTGATGACGATGGTGGTGGCGCCGTTCTTGCGCGCGATATCGCAGGCGTCCATCAGGTCGCGGGTGCGGCCCGAGTTGGAGATGATCACCATGCAGTCCCCCGGGCCCATAAGCGAGGCGCTCATGACCTGCATGTGGCCATCGCTGTAGGCCACGGTGTTCACGCCCAGTCGGAAGAATTTGTGCTGCGCGTCCAGCGCCACGATGCCCGAGTTGCCCGCGCCGATGAACTCGATACGCTTGCCGGTCTTGTAGGTGGCGGCCAGCACGGCCGCGGCCTTGTCGATCGCCGCGGTGCTGGCGTTGTTGCGGTATTTGAGAAAGGCCGATACCGTGTTGTCGATCACCTTGACCACCACGTCGCTGGTCTTGTCGTCCACGTCCACGCTGCGGTGGATGAAGGGCACGCCTTCGCTGACGGTGCCGGCCAGTTTGAGCTTGAAGTCGGACAGGCCGTCGTAGCCCATGCTGCGGCAAAAACGTACGACGGTGGGTTTGCTCACATGCGAGCGGTCGGCCAGTTCGCTGACGGGCAGATTGGCAAAGGCGCGCGGATCGGCCAGGACAAGCTGGCCCACGCGCTGTTCGGCCGGAGCCAGCGAGGGGAGCGAAGCGCGGATGCGGTCGAGCATGAGGTCTCCAGTGAGGCTGGCGTCTCAGGTCCGTTCACTGTGAACGGGCCCTGGGGCAGACGCGCATGGTTACATGAAATGAAGAGAAAGCGTAATTTTATTTCACTCATAATTCAGACCCATGAATCAACTCGATGCGCTGCGCCAGTTCACCACCGTGGTGGCCGATACAGGCGATTTCCACCAGCTGGCGGCTGTCAAGCCGCAGGACGCGACGACCAATCCTTCGCTCATCCTCAAGGCGGTGCAGAAGCCCGACTACCAGCCCTTGCTGCAGCAGGCCGTGGACCAGTTCCGCGGCCGCGCGCTGGACGAGATCATCGATCGCTTGCTGGTGCGTTTCGGTTGCGAGATCCTCGCGCTCATCCCGGGGCGGGTTTCGACCGAGGTCGACGCCCGCCTGAGCTTCGATACGCAGGCCACGGTGGCGCGCGCCGAGCGCATCATCGAGCTCTACCAGGCCCAGGACATCCATATCGACCGCGTGTTGATCAAGATCGCCGCCACCTGGGAGGGTATCCAGGCGGCCGCGTTGCTGGAGAAGCGTGGTATCCACACCAATCTCACGCTCCTGTTTTCCTTTTGCCAGGCCGTGGCCTGCGGGCAGGCGCAGGTGCAGCTGATCTCGCCCTTCGTGGGTCGTATCTACGACTGGTACAAGAAGACCGCTGGCAACACCTGGGACGAGACGGCCAGCAGCGGCGCGAACGACCCGGGTGTGAAATCCGTCCACGCCATCTACACCTACTACAAGTGCCATGGCATCCGTACCGAGGTCATGGGGGCGAGTTTTCGCAATGTGGGCCAGATCGTGGCGCTGGCGGGCTGCGACCTGCTGACCATTTCACCCGAGTTGCTGGCACAGCTGGCGGGCAGCGAGGCGCCGATCAAGCGGGCCCTGGCGCCCGAAGCGGCGCGCACATTGGACCTTCCGGCCGTGCAGTATGACGAGGCGGGTTTCCGTTATGCACTCAACGAAGACGCCATGGCCACCGAAAAACTGGCCGAAGGCATACGAGCCTTTGCCGCCGACACGGTGAAGCTTGAGCAACTGGTACGCGCTGCCTGATGACACGCACCCGATGTGACCGTACGCCGGCCTGGTCGGCCCTGCGTGCCTTGTACGATGCTCAGGGTCGTTCCCTGGACCTGCGACAGGCTTTCGCCTCGGATCGGGGCCGCTTTGAGGGGCTGAGCCTGCAAGCACCCCATGTGTTCGCCGATCTCTCCAAGAACCTGATCACCACCGCGATTCAGGCCCAGCTGACCGAGCTGGCACGCCAGTGCAGGATGGCGCAGCACCGTGATGCCATGTTTCGCGGCGAGCCTGTGAACAGCACCGAGGGCCGGGCCGCCATGCACTTCCTGTTGCGCCACCCCGGCGGAGCCGCTGCCCCTCAACTCACGCCGTACGTTCAGGGCGAGCTGCAAGAAGTACATGACGTGCTGAATGCCATGCTGACCTACGTTCAGGCCGTGCGTGAGGATGCGGCTATCACCGATGTGGTGAACATCGGCATCGGGGGCTCCGACCTGGGCCCCCAGATGGCGGTGCTGGCGCTGGACGAGTTTGTTGATCATGGCAAGCGCTACCATTTTGTCTCCAGCGTCGACGGGCACGAACTCAGCAGCGTGTTGCGCCGGGTGCGGCCCGAGAGCACCTTGTTCCTGGTGGCGTCCAAGTCGTTTACGACACTGGAGACCATGACCAATGCCCGCTCCGCCAAGGCCTGGTTCGAAGCGCAGGGCGGGCGTGATGTGGCGCGTCATTTTTGCGCGCTGACCAGCAATGTGCAGGCAGCGGCCGAATTCGGCATCAGCACCACCTTCGGTTTCTGGGACTGGGTGGGTGGGCGCTACTCCATGTGGTCGGCAATCGGTTTGCCGATTGCCATTGCCATTGGCGCGCAGCGCTTCCGCGAACTGCTGGCCGGTGCGCACGCCATGGACGAGCATTTCCGCACCGCGCCGTTGGAACGCAATCTGCCGGTGCAGCTGGCCCTGCTCGACGTCTGGTACCGCAATTTCCACGGCTTCGGCAGCCGCAGCGTGGCGCCTTATCACAGCGGCTTGCGTCGCATGCAGGCCTACCTGCAGCAGCTGGAGATGGAAAGCAATGGCAAGCGCGTTGATGAGGCCGGGCAGGCCTTGCCCTACGCCACGTCAGCCGTGATCTGGGGCGAGCCGGCCGCGAACGGCCAGCACGCCTATTTCCAGATGCTGCACCAGGGCAGTGACGTGATCCCGGTCGAGTTCATTGCGGTCAAGAAGGTGGCGCACGACCTGCCGGCGCATCATCACAAACTGTTGGCCAACGGCCTGGCCCAGGCCCAGGCGCTGATGCTGGGGCAGGACGACATGGGTGGCCATCGCCACATGCCGGGCAACCGGCCCAGCACCTTCCTGGTCCTGGACGAACTGACACCGGCCAGCCTGGGCGCGCTGATCGCGCTCTACGAACACCGCGTCTTCGTGGCCGGTTCGCTCTGGGGCATCAACAGCTTCGACCAGTGGGGCGTGGAGCTTGGCAAGGTGCTGGCCAAGGCCATCGAGCCGCGCCTGGAAAGCGGCGACACCACAGGCCTGGACGCATCGACGGCCGGCCTGCTCCAACGCCTGCGCAGCTAAAAAGCTAGCGCTCAAGAAAAAACCCGCAGCGTGCTAGCACTGCGGGTTTTTTCTTGTGTATCGAACAGCGTAACGCCACTCGACGCAGCATGAGGGCACAGGGCAAGGCGCAAACGCGCTGACAGTGCTTACAGCACGGCAAGCGTTTGCAACGCCGCCATGTGCCCTCAGGCAAGGAGCAATTACATGCCCATGTCGCCCATGCCGCCCATACCACCCATGCCGCCCGGCATGCCGCCGCCAGCACCGGCCTCGTCCTTCGGGGCTTCGGACACCATGCATTCGGTGGTCAGCATCAGCGAAGCGACCGATGCAGCGTTCTGCAGCGCGGTGCGGGTCACCTTGGTCGGGTCCAGAATGCCCATCTCGATCATGTCGCCGTAGGTGTCGTTGGCGGCGTTGAAGCCGTAGTTGCCCTTGCCAGCCAGCACGGCGTTGACGACAACGCTGGGCTCGCCGCCAGCGTTGTAGACGATCTCGCGCAGGGGCGATTCGATGGCCTTGAGCACCAGCTTGATGCCGGCGTCCTGGTCGGCGTTGTCACCCTTGATGGTGCCAGCAGCCTGACGGGCGCGCAGCAGGGCCACGCCGCCACCGGCCACGATGCCTTCTTCCACCGCAGCGCGGGTGGCGTGCAGGGCGTCTTCCACGCGAGCCTTCTTTTCCTTCATCTCGACTTCGGTGGCAGCGCCAACCTTGATCACGGCCACACCGCCGGCCAGCTTGGCCACGCGCTCTTGCAGCTTCTCGCGGTCGTAGTCGCTGGTAGCTTCCTCGATCTGCACGCGCACTTGCTTGACGCGGGCTTCGATGTCAGCGGCAGCGCCGTTGCCGTCGATGATGATGGTGTTTTCCTTGCCCACTTCGATGCGCTTGGCCTGGCCCAGGTCGGCCAGGGTCACCTTCTCCAGCGTCAGGCCCACTTCTTCAGCGATGACCTTGCCGCCAGTCAGGATGGCGATGTCTTCCAGCATGGCCTTGCGACGGTCGCCAAAGCCCGGAGCCTTGACGGCCACGACCTTCAGGATCCCGCGGATGGTGTTGACCACCAGGGTCGCCAGGGCTTCGCCTTCGACGTCTTCGGCAATGATCAGCAGCGGACGGCCGGCCTTGGCCACGGCTTCCAGCGTGGGCAGCAGGTCACGGATGTTGGACACCTTCTTGTCGTACAACAGCACGAAGGGGTTGTCCAGCAGGGCAGCCTGCTTCTCGGGGTTGTTGATGAAGTAGGGCGACAGGTAACCACGGTCGAACTGCATGCCCTCGACCACGTCGAGTTCGTTCTGCAGGGACTTGCCGTCTTCCACGGTGATCACGCCTTCCTTGCCGACCTTGTCCATGGCATTGGCGATGATCTCGCCGATGCTCACGTCGCTGTTGGCGGAGATCGAGCCGACCTGGGCGATTTCCTTGGAGGTGGTGGTGGGCTTGGAAGCCTTCTTCAGCTGCTCGATCAGGGCCGTCACGGCCTTGTCGATGCCGCGCTTCAGGTCCATCGGGTTCATGCCGGCGGCCACGTACTTCATGCCTTCGCGCACGATGGCCTGGGCCAGCACGGTGGCGGTGGTGGTGCCGTCACCGGCGTTGTCGGAGGTCTTGGAGGCAACTTCCTTGACCATCTGCGCGCCCATGTTCTGCAGCTTGTCCTTCAGCTCGATTTCCTTGGCCACGGACACACCGTCCTTGGTCACGGTGGGGGCGCCGAAGGAGCGCTCGAGCACCACGTTGCGGCCCTTGGGGCCCAGGGTCACCTTGACGGCGTTGGCCAGGATGTTCACACCCTCGACCATGCGTGCGCGGGCTTCACCGCCGAAAATTACGTCTTTAGCTGCCATTTTTAAATCTCCGAGAGAGTTATTCCATTAAATAAGGGGCTTGTCGGGAAAAGAATTGCGTAGCGAGCGGACGTCAGGCTAGGCGCACCGCGCACAGCAACCGGAACGACCTTGCTGGTCGTGAGGATTGCGAGCACGGAGCAACGACGCATGGCGTTCGCGCAGTAGCAATTACTTCTCGACAACGGCGAAGAGGTCTTCCTCTTTCATCACGAGGAGTTCGTCGCCGCCGACCTTGACGGTCTGGCCGCTGTACTTGCCGAACAGGACGCGGTCGCCGACCTTGACGTTCATGGCAATGATTTCGCCCTTGTCGTTCTTGCGGCCGGGGCCCACAGCCAGGACTTCGCCCTGGTCGGGCTTCTCGGCGGCGCTGTCGGGGATGACGATGCCGGAGGCGGTCTTGGTTTCGTTTTCAACGCGTTTGACAATCACGCGATCGGCCAGAGGACGCAGTTTCATCAGGGCTCTCCTAGAGTTTGAAACAGTGGGTTGGAAGATTTGAGAACCGAAGTTGGCGCTCATTAACTTGACATTGGATCTGAAGTGTTAGCACTCGAATCCAGTGAGTGCCAATGATAAGGCAATTTCGGATCTTTTCAAGACCGGGGCGGACCGAGGGGGCGCGTTGCGCGCAGGAAACAGGTGGGAGGGAATTGTTCACACCGACCGGAGCAGTCGATCCTCGCTGACCGGGTGGCGTCAGGGTCTGACCCATAATGAAACGATGCTCCGGCAACAACGCGAGATCTTCGTCGGTTTCTTTCTTCTCTGTGTCCTCGTGGTCGGATTGATGGGCACCCAAGCCTTGCGGCGGGCGGACCAGGCGCTTTACGACGAACAGTCACGCTGGTTGCGCGCGCTGGCGCCAGGTGCCTTGCCACAGGATGTGGTGGTAATCGGCCTGGACGAGCTGGCCTACGAGTCCATCCCCGAGCCCTACGCCCTGTGGCACCGTTATCTGGGGGAGCTCTTCACCGGCCTGGCGGCTGCCCGCCCCGCCGTTGTCGGGGTCGCGGCGCCGCTGCCGGTACGCTCCTACGATTTCCTGATCAAGGGGGTAGATGCCCCCCTGCTGGAGGGCGTCCGCAAGCTGCGGGCCACGACGCCCCTGGTGCTGGGCCAGCCCATGGGCCTGGAGCGGCATCTGCGGCCCATCGCCCCGGAACTGCTGCAGGCCGCCGGCGACCAGGCCTTGAGTTCGCTGGTCTTGTGCGAAGACCGCGACGGCATCGTGCGCCGCATCAACCAGCGCCGTTGTATTGATGAGGACCGCAACCCCTCGCTGGCCGACCTGATGGCCAAGGTGATGGGGCGTGAGAGCTCGGCCCGCGGCCTGATCGACTACACCGTCGGGGGACCGATCGAATACACCTCGCTGCAAACGGTACTCGCCTGGCTGCGTCAGGGTCAGGCGGCAGAATTGGAAAAGCTGGTCCGGGGGCGTGTGGTGGTGGTGGCCAGTCTGCTGCCCAGCGAAACCCGCTATCGGCTGCCGGTCCCGCTGGCCGCCTGGGATCCGGAAAATCGCAGTGGCCCGGCCGCTCTGGTGCACGTGCAGGCCCTGCGTTCATTGCTGGGGCGTGGTTGGGTCGATCCGGTGGAGACGACGCTATCCTGGCCCTTGGCACTGGCCATGGCCTTGCTCTGGTTCGGTCGCAATGGCTGGACCAAGACCCTGGCCTTGTTGATCGTGGGCGTGGTGATTACAGGAATTTCTGTGGTGGGCTTGTGGCGCGGCTGGTACCTGCCCCTGGGCAGCCTGTTGGGCGCGGCACTGCTCGCTTTCCTGGCTCGCCTGGCCTGGGAGTCCGCCCGGCACTACCGCGAAAAGCAGCTGCTTCGCACGGCCTTTGCCGGCCATGTCAGTCCGCAGGTGATGCGTGCCATTCTGCGCGGCAATCTGCAACCCGAGACCACCGGCCAGCGCTGCCGGGTGACCATTCTTTTTGCCGATATCCGCGGGTTCACGGCGCGCAGCGAGCAGAGCTCGCCGGAGAATCTGATCGAGCTGCTCAACGCGTACTACGCAGAAATGGGCGCGGCCATCCACGGACGTGGTGGCGCCATCGATAAATTCATCGGGGATGGCCTCATGGCCACATTCGGTGTGCCGCAGCCACTGGACGCGCCCGAGCGCAATGCGCTGGAGGCTGCCCAGGACATGCTGGTGCGTCTGAGCCGGCTCAACGGGGAACTGAAGGCTCAGGGCCATGCGCCTCTGGAGATTGGTATCGGCATCCACGTGGGCGAGGTGGTGGCGGGTTACGTGGGCACGCGGCAGCGGCGCGATTTCACGGTGATCGGTGACCCGGTCAACACCGCCTCGCAGCTGGAGTACATGAGCAAGACGCTGGGTTACCCCGTGATCTGTTCGCACGAGGTGGCTGTGGCCGTGGGCCAGACCGGTGGCCTGGTCGACCTGGGTGCGCAGGCCATCAAGGGCCACACGGATGTGCATGTCTGGGGCTGGAATCCGTCCCTGAGCCAGCGTGTGGAGGCAGAGGCTACCGCATGAACGCGCTGGTGACTGGCCGCCTGTACGGCTATGCCCTCATGACCTGGCTGGCTCTGACCCGCTGGTCGCGGCTGGGCGAGCCGCAACTGCGTTACCAACTCTATCGGCAGATCCATGCAACGGGAATCGCAGCCTTGCCCGTGACGGGCGCGCTGGCTGCGCTGACTGGGGCGGCGGCCGTGACCCAGCTCACGGCCTTGGCCGGGCAGAACAGCGATCTTGCACAGTCCTGGCTGTTCTACGGCTTGTTCTTTGAGCTGGCGCCGCTCCTGTCGGGGTTGGTGCTGGTGGCGCGCAGCAGTGCGGCCATGGCCTCGGAGCTGGCGGTCATGAACCAGCACGACGAATACCAGGCGTTGCGGCGCATGGGCATACCACCGGCGGACTATCTGCTGCTGCCCCGCATCCTGGGGCTGGCGCTGGGGCTGCCCGTTGTCACCATCTTCTTCCAGATCGTGGCCGTGGTCAGCGGCTGGCTGGCCGTGTCCCTGCTGCAGGGGCTGCCCCTGGCGCAGGTGACCGGGCACTTCCTGGAACTGGCCGATCCTTGGCTGACGCTGCTCAGTCTGCTCAAAAGCGCAGTCATGGGCTTGTTGATCGGCGTGATCGCCTGCCACCATGGCAGCAGCGCCGGACGTTCCTCGCGCGATCTGTCGGGTATTTCGATCCATGCCGTGGGCAATGGCATGGTGGCCGTGTTCCTGGTGGACGTGATGGTGGCCTTGCTGGTGTACTGGATCAAACGATGAGCACGGTGTTGATGTCCTGGATCAAAGGCCGGCAAGCTGCCGTCGTCTCCCTGGTGCGGCGGCTCGGCGCGCGCGCCTACCTTGCCTTCGCCTTGGTGTTCACCACGCTCATCGTGGCCGACCTGGGCCTGCTCAATATGGTGGCGGCTGCCGATACCAAGCTCTTCGATACGCTGATTTCGCACCGTTTGCTCGTGCCCAAGCCTGACGCGGATATCGTCATTCTGGATATCGACGAGGCCAGCCTAGCCGGTATGGCCAAAGAGCAGGGTCGCTGGCCCTGGCCGAATCGCGTCCTGGGTGAGATGGTGCGGGGGCTGGAAGCGCAGCAGCCGCGCGCCATCGTCTTCGACATCCTGTTCTCCGACCCGGACGTGCAGCGGCCCGACAGCGACGCGGCCTTCAACGCCGACATTGCCCGTTCGACCACGACCTTCTTCCCCATGCTGCGGCTGGACCCGCAGAATGATCGCCTGAGCCGTATCCCGGTGGGGGCGCTGCCGGGTGCACGGGCCTTGCAGCCGGACGCAGACGCGAACACTCCGATCGCCATCATCCTGCCCAAGGTGCCGGCGGCACTGGACAACGGACGCCTGGGCACGCACCAGGTGACACCCGATGCCGATGGCATCATCCGCCGCTACCCGACCTGGATCGAGCACGCGGGCTGGCGCATTCCCTCGATGCCGCAGCGCATTGCCGAGGAGTTCGGTTACCCCGGGGCCGATCAGCCCGAAACGTTGCTGAACTGGCGTGGCAAACCCTTTACCTACCAGTACGTCTCGTTTGTCGACGTCTACCGCGACCTGATGGCCGAGAAGAAGCAACGACCGGCCGATGAATTCAAGAACAAGATCGTCATCATCGGTTCCACGGCGCCCAGCCTGTTCGACATCAAGGGCACGCCGATGGCGCACATCCATCCGGGCGTGGAGATCATGGCCACGGCCATCGACAACTTCAAGAACGGGGACTACCTGCGCGAGCGGCCCAAGTGGGTGATGAAGCTCGCGGCCCTGCTGCTGATCTGGGGCATGGCGATCGCCCTCTACCGCCAGACCCGCATCGAGGTGTTCGATACGGTGTTCGGCGCCCTGCAGGGCGGGCTGGTGGTGCTGGCTTTCGCCATCGTCAATCTGACGGACTGGTACCTCGACGCCTCGGCACCGTTGTCACTGGGGCTCTCGTACTTCGCGCTGTCGCGTGTCTACTACGGCTTGTCGAAGAACTGGCTGGCCAACAGCCGCGTGCAGGACATGGAGCGCCAGGCTCAGGGCCAGCGCCTGCTGGCGGTGCTCGCTTTGCGTCTGGAGGGCGCCACGGCGTCGCAGCGCCGCCGCCTCAAGGGGGACCTGGACCATCTGGTAGCGCGCTCGCGGCACGAAGCGGGACGCATCGTCGATCTGATCGAGGACCCGGGTTTTGTGCAGAAAGTTTTTTCGGACGTGATGCTGGTCTATTGGCTGCTTGAGGATCCCGCTGACAACTGGCAGGAAGATGCCGTGATGATCGAGCAAGGCCTGATGCATACGCGCGCTCAAGATGTGGCCGGAGGTCACTTGCGTTTCGCGCGCCGGCATGCACTGATTCGTTGGGAAACGACAGACGGATGGACAGCTTCAGCCTTTACCACTATTCTCGCTGCGATGAACGACACCGTCAGCGTGGCCGCTTCATCTCCCACTGATCAGGAAAACCACAGATGAAATTCGCGAAGCAATTTGCCTGGGGGCTGGCTGCAGTGGCCATGGCCTCGGTCACTACACTGGGTCATGCTGCTGATCCGGTCACCGACAAGAAAGCCGGAGCCAAGCCGCTCGGCGGGGCGGCACTGCTGCAGCTTGACGATGGACGCAGCGGAAAGGGCAACCTGATCGCCACCACCGGTATCCGCGGTTTCAGCAAGCCGCCGGCCGTGGCCGCGCACGCGCTGATCATGACCATCGGTGACTACCAGGGCAACATTCCCAAGCTCAAGGGCGTGCCTTTTGACACCGCGACGGCCACGGAGATTGCGCGCCGCATGGGTGTGCCGCAGGCCAATATCCGCGCGCTGAGTGACGGGCAGCTCACGCTCGAAGGGATGCGCAAGGCCTTCGATGAGCTCGAAAGCAAATTGGGCGGCGACGACCAGGTGTTCATCTACTACTCGGGCCACGGCGGACGCCAGCTGGTGCAGGAGGAGGGCGTCGAGCGCTGCGCCGAATCCCTGATCACCGTCGAGGGGCAGCCCTTCACCGATGCCGAGATGGAAGACCGGCTCAAGCGCCTGTCGGCCAAGTCGCAGAAGACCATCGTTTTTCTCGACGCCTGTCATTCCGGCGGGGTGACCACGCGCTCGGTCGGCAACGCGCCTTTCGCTCCCAAGTCCTATACCGCCGGGCAGAGTTGCGTCAAACCCACCAATATGCTGACGCGCAGCATCAATGCGCCCAAGCCTGCGGGCAGTGGTGGTGCCAACTTCGTGCACATTGCCGCGGCTCGCGACAGCGAGGTCTCGCTGGACCAGCCCGGTCGCGGTGGCGTGGCCTCCCAGGCCTGGCTGGCCTGCCTGGCCGGCGCCGCAAAGGACACGGATGGCAGCGGTGGCCTGTCGGCCGGCGAGATCCAGGCCTGTGCGCAGGATCGCATCAACGACAAGCTCAAGAATGTGCAGGGGTTCCTGCCGCACCATGTGTCGGTGAACGGCAACCCCTCGATGGTGCTCAGTTATGCCGCCAAGGACACCGGGGTGGCCGCGCCGGCACCGGCATCTGCGCCTGCTGCCGTGCCAGTGCCGCTGGCCAACGTCGGTATGGTGGCGGCGCCTGTCCCGGCCGCTGCGCCGGTTTCCGCTCCAGCGGCACCGGTGGCCAAGCCCTCGACGCTGGCTGCGCTGCAAGACATCTACAACAGCCGTGACGACCGCCGCCTCGTAACGCTGACAGCGGCCAAGCCGGCTCTGAAGATCGGTGTCGACACCGTCGATTTCACGCTGACCTCGCGCGAGGGGGGGTACGTCTACCTGGTCATGGTGGGCTCCGATGGCGAGACCTTCGACCTGCTGTTTCCCAACCAGATCGATCGCAACAACATGATCGAGCCAGGCGGCACCATGCGCCTGCCGCGCCCGGCTTGGCAGCTGTCGGCCGAGGGCCCGCCCGGCAAGAACACCCTGCTGGCCATCGTGACCGACAACCCGCGTGATTTCAGTTCGGCCGGGCTCAAGCCCGCAGGGCCGTTCTCGGTAGTGGATGCGGTGGCGGCGAAAGACATCCAGCTGGTCACCGTGGGGGCGGCCCGGCCGGCCGATGCGGAATGCGCCAACCCGGCCAGCACGCGTAATTTGTCGATCAAGAAGCGCTGTTCCACCGGCTACGCTGCCGCCCTGCTGACCATCGAAGAGGTGCGCTGACCGTGCGCTGGGAGTCCGTACGCGAGCAGCGTCAGCTGCGCCTGTCCCATGAGGGCGAGGCCGTGCTGAGCCTGCCTCTGGATCAGGGCGGGCGTTACCGTCTGGTGGCGCCGGATGTTCCCAGCATCGTTGCCATCCTGGCCGCGCTGGAGTCCGTACCCGGCGTGACGGTGTTGCCAGCGGACGGTGGTCTGCTCGGGGCCATGACGGTGTCGGCCAATCTGTCGCTGGCGCTGAGCTACGGCGTGGAGGTGGATGCCCAGGCCCGGCGCGACTGGGACCATACCCTGCGGCTTGCGTTCAAGCTCTGCGGCATCAGCGAAGAGCGGCAGCGCACTCTGGCCCGTGAGCAGCCCATGCGCATGGAGCGCCAGGAGCGCTGGCTGGCCGGTTTCATGCTGCAGCTGATGCGCCCGCCCGAGTTGCTGGTCTTCGACCGCGCCTTTACCGGTCTCTCGCGGCGCCAGGCCGACACGGTGATTGCGCTGGCGTCGGTCTATCACGAGTTCCATCCCTTCCGTCCCACGTTGTTCGTCGATCTCGACGCGCACGGTCTGCCGGAGTTGCCGCAGTGCCGCGGTACGGTAGAACTGGGGGCCGAGTCCCCCGAGGCCCAGACATGTCCATGCTGATTGAACAGGACAGCGAAGTCGCCCTGTTGCACCGGGGGACGCGGCGTTTCCTGCTGGCTGGTTTGCTCGTCACGCTGCTCATCATCGCAGCGATTTTCGTGCGCCAGGGCCTGCTGCGCCAGACGGCCGTGCTTATCTTTGTGACCGAATCGGCCCAGGACATCAACAAGGGCCAGGCGGTCAAGATCGCCGGCTTCAAGGTCGGCGCCGTGGACACGGTGACACTGCGGCCCGATGGCCAGGTGGAGGTGGAACTGGAGATCGATGCCGACTCGATGCGCTTCGTCACACGCGATGCCGTGATCGAACTGCGCAAGGAAGGCCTGGTCGGCTCAGCCGTGCTGGAAATCATGCCGGGGGCGGACCGCACGCGGCTGGCCGCCAATGGCGCCAAGCTGGCCTTCACGCGCGCCGATGGCCTGACCGCCATGGCCAACAGCCTGCGCGACAAGATCCTGCCCATCCTGGGTGACATCAAGGTCATCACGGGCACGCTGGCCGACTCGCGCCAGGGTCTGCCCGCCACGCTGGGTCAGGTGCGTGAAGCCACGGCTTCGCTCAACACCCTGCTCAAGACCGGCAACCAGCAACTCGGCGACGTGGGGCAGGCCGCCACACGTGCTGTGGTCAAGGCCGAAGCCGGCCTGGTGCAGCTGGACAAGACGCTTTCCACCGTCAACAACCGCCTGCCGGGTCTGCTGGACAAAGCACAGGGCATCGTCGAGCACATCGAGAGAATCACCGCGGAGGCCGAGAGCACGGTACCCCCGCTGCTGCAGGACGGCCGGGCGGTGGCGGGCGATGTGCGCGAGATCCTGACCGGCGCCAAGACGGCTTGGCCGATCAAGAACCTGGTGGAGGCGCCGGCCTCCTCCTCACTCAAGGCGGACAGCGACCCGCGCGCGGAGGGCAGCCGTGCATCGCGCTGAACCGTGGCGCTACGCCGCGCTGCTGGCCGTTGCACTGTTGGCAGCTTGTGGCTCTTCCCCCAAGCCGCCGCCCGAGCCCAGGCTGCGTGTACAGGCGCAGGAACTGGAGAGCAGCGGTGCGCGACGCTATGCGCAGGGCGACTACAGCGCGGCTGCCAGACATTTTTCCGAGGCCGCCCGGCTGCGCAGCAGTTTTGACGATGCTGCTGCCGCTTCGCGCAACCGGCTGCAGCAGGCCCAGGCCGAGTTGGCGCTGGGGCAGACACAGCAGGCGCTGGACCATGCCAGCCAGGTCACGGAAGCCCCGCTGCAGGTGCAGGCCTTGCTCCTGCAGGTGCAGGCCTTGCTCGCGCTGGAGCGTGGCGAGGCGGCACAGACCCGGTTGGCGCGTCTGACGGCTTTGTGCGAGGCGCGCTGCGCCGAGCGTGGTCGGGTACAGCTGCTGCAGGCACGCACGGCCTGGGCGCAAGGCCATGCCGCGCAGACGGCGACACAGGCCGAAGCTGCCTTGCCGCTGCTGCGTGAGCAATCCGAGGAACGTGAAGTGGCCAACGCCTGGCGGCTGCTTGCCGCCGCACGGTTGGCACAGGGTGAAGGCGCTGCCGCATTGCAGGCCGCACAGGCGGCGCTGGGCATCGACCGCCAGCTGGCGGTGCCGGAGAAGATAGCCCGCGACTGGCTGCTGATTGGCGACATCCAGCGCCGTGTGGCCGGTTCCGAAGCACGCATGGCCTACCAGCGCGCGCTTGCCGTGGCGCAAGCGGCCGGATTAAAAGAACTTGCCCAGCTTGCTGATCAGTCCATCAAGGAGACCTCACGATGAAAAAAAATGCCAGCCGCCTTCTGGTCGGTCTGCTCATGTGCTCGTTGCTGATGCCTGCACGCGCGCAGACGCCCCCTGCGGCACCCGGTGCGCCGGCCGCGCCGGGTACGGGCAACTCGGAAGAGGTGCAACCCAAGTTTTTCATCTGGGGTCTGCTGCTGAACATCGCCGTCAAGTTCGCCATGTCGGCTTTCACGGAGTGGCGTCAGAGCAAGCTGACCAATGATCTGTCGAATCCGATCGACTACAAGAAGCTGCTGTTCAATTCGGCGAAAGCAGGTTTTGTTTCGACGGCAGGTGGCGCAGTCGGGGGGCTGTTCGGCTTCAAGTCGGTGGGTGCCGAGGAAAACACCGTGGCCGATCTGCCGACCAAGCCCATACAGATCGAGAACGGTCAACCCAACTACCAGGGCGCACACGTGGCCATCGTCGCTTTCGACAAGGCTGGCGCCGTCACGGGGCTGCGGCCTGTGACAGCGGGGTTCCGTAGCGGAGACCGCATCAAGATCAAGTTGCTGCCGACCTTCGACGCGCTGATGGTCATCGAGAACATCAACCCCCAGGGTGTGCGCAAGCAGATCTATCCGCCCAGCGCCAGTGAGGCGGTGGCGCTGAAGGCCGGTGTCGAGGTGCTGGCGCCGCTGGGGGCGGATCAGTTCTTCGAGTTTGCCGGCGTGACGGGCGACGAGCAGTTGGTCATCACCCTGCGTGATCCTCGTGCTTCAGGTGCCGCCGAGTCCAAGGCAGAAGTCAGCCGCAAGGATGAGAACAACGGTTCCAGCTTTGTGCAGGAAACGGTGCCGGGCACCTACCCTGTCATTGCACAGTCACTGAAGCTGCGGCACGAGCGCTGACCTCGGCGCCAGGGCTGTTCAAACGGGGACGCCGCGGATCTGGCTCGGCCAGTCCGCTGGCGTCGTCCCCCTTGGGGGGAAGCCGCGTAGCGGCTCAGGGGGGATTCACTATCTCCCCGGATCCCCATACAGCGCATAAGGCGCCCAGAAGGCCGGATGCGCATAAGCCATCACGGCACGCCCTTGCCCGTCGGTGGCCACATCCGTATCGATCAGATCGAGCATCGCGCGGTTGAGCGCCTGTGCCCGGGTCAGCTGCACGTCCTTGGCATAACGCTCGAACAGATGCGTCACCAGCTCGCGGGCCGACACCGTCTCCACCGGCCAGTGCGTGGCCAGCACCGAACGCGCGCCCGCGTAGAAGAAACCCCGGCCCAGCCCCGAGACCGCCTCCGCCCCCGTGCCGTCTGCGGCTGCCGTGTTACAGGCCGACAGCACCACCAGGTCCGCATCCAGAGACAGCTTGAGGATGTCCTCCAGCTTGAGCAGCCCGTCCGTGATCGTCTTGCCCGGTGCCGGCGAGAGCGCCAGCGCCGGCTGGTCCAGCCCCGGCAAATCCCCCGCCACCAGCCCGTGCGTCGCAAAGGCCACAATGCGCCGCTGCTTCAGGTCACTGGCCAGCACGTTCTGCCGGTTGGCCTGCGCCCCGAAGAAGGTATCGCGCCTCAAGTCCGCCGCCATCGCCGTGGCAATCGCCGTGATCTCCTCCCGGGTATCGGGCAAGGCCGTCAGCGTGGGCGCCTCAGGCGTGGCCGGGGGCACGGCCACCGGTGCATCCGCACTCGTCTGGCTCTCATCCCAGGCCGCGGTGCGCTTGATCTTCAGGTTGCGGGTCCCTGAACCCACCCCCCGGGTGCTCCCCCCCTCGGTCTGGGCCCCGAAGTCCGGGTCCCCGAACCCCACAAAGGGCGCGCGCTTGCCCTGGGAGGCCGGCAGCGCGCGCAGCGTCACCAGGGCACTGACCGACGGCAGATAGGCCACCGCCACCTGGCGCGCCAGCCAGGGCACCTGGCGGTACTGCGACATGGCCAGACCCGGCGTGGCCTGGCCGGCCGGGGTGGGACCGGTGGGCAGCAGGGAGAAAGGAATCTGCCCCAGCGACTCATTGGCCACCACCAGCAAGGTGTCGGCCTGGGCCCAGGCACTCTGTACCGGGGCCAGCAACTCCTGGTACAGGGCGGCACCCGCCTCCAGGTCGAAACGCAGCCGGTCGGGCGAGATGCCCGTGGTCAGGTCCACCGAATCGCGCAGGCGTTTGACCTGGGCGGCCACCCAATCGGGTTTCTGGGGGCTGAAGTGGAAAGCCAGCCCACCCTGGGGCCCGGTGGCCCAGACATAACTGCCCCCGGGGGTCACGTAGATGGAGAGCAGGGCCTCTTTGGGCTTCAAGGCCCGGCGGGCCGTGGCCAGGTTGGCCGGGCGGGGGGAAACCAGCTCGTCGTACTGGGGGAACTGCCGGCGGATCTCCACCAGGTCGCGTTGCTGCTCCTTCTGCAAATCGGCGATGCGCTGCTCCATGGCCTTGATGACCGTGGGCAGCTGCTGCTCGGGCGGGGCCGAGCGCTGGGTGATCAGGTTCTTGTAGACGGCCTGCAGCTCATCGTCGGCGTCCTGGACCTTCTTGATCCTGGCGCCCAGC
>CAUPMJ010000009.1:0-168977 GCA_963512455.1 uncultured Hylemonella sp.
AGAAGGCGAGCCGAAGTCAGGGCCCCTGCGGGGTACCTTGCGCTGCTCGCATCGAGCGGGGTCGGGCTAAACTCGCTGCGCTCAAACAACGCCCGCCCTGATCCGCCCGCTGCTGCGCTGCTCAGCCCTGCCACACGGCATGGGGAACCGGACAGCCGAACTCCACAAGGACGCGCCATGGCGCGTCCTTGTTGTTTTTGGTTTTGGTCTCCGCCCCCCCATTGCCGTGTGCGGAGGCGAGTAGCGCAGGCCAGGGCGGAATAAGAAGTGCAGATGTCTGAGCCCGCAGGGCGAGTTTCTGCACTTCCCGCCCTGACCGAGCAACGCAGCGTGCCCGGAGCGTAGCGGAGGGACGACGAACCCGGCTCGCCTTTCTTTTGGGTACTTTTCTTTGGCGAAGCAAAGAAAAGTACCTCGCCCGCCGGGGCGAGACCCGGCAAAGCAGCCTCACCAACCACATCAAAAAATCGAGGAGAGGTGAACAAGCTCATCTCCCCAGATAAACCTCAATCACCCGCTCATCCGCCTGAACCTCTTCCAACGTCCCCTGCGCCAACACCGAGCCATCACACAAAACAGTGACGATCTCCGAAATCGCCTTGATGAAACTCATGTCGTGCTCCACCACCATCAAGGAATGCTTGCCCTTGAGCGAGAGGAACAGTTCCGCCGTGCGCGCGGTCTCCTCGTCGGTCATGCCGGCCACCGGCTCGTCCAGCAGCAGGAGCTTCGGGTCCTGCATCAGCAACATGCCGATCTCCAGCCACTGTTTCTGGCCGTGGCTCAGGGTGCCGGCCTGGGCCGTCAGGCTGCCGGCCAGGTGGATGGTATGCAGCACCTCGGCCAGGCGATCGGACTGGCCGGAATCGAGGCGGAAGAACATGGAGGACTTCACGCCCTTGTCGGTCTTGAGCGCGAGTTCCAGGTTCTCGAAGACGCTCAGGTGCTCGAAGACTGTGGGCTTCTGGAACTTGCGGCCGATGCCCAGCTGGGCAATCTCGGCCTCGCTGTGGCGCAGCAGGTCGATGGTGGAGCCGAAGAAGACCGTGCCTTCGTCGGGCCGGGTCTTGCCGGTGATGATGTCCATCATCGTGGTCTTGCCCGCGCCGTTGGGGCCGATGATGCAGCGCAGCTCGCCCGGTGCGATGTCCAGACTGAGCTTGTTGATGGCCTTGAAGCCGTCGAAGCTAACGCTCACATCTTCCAGGTAGAGGATGCGGCCGTGCGTGACGTCCACCTCGCCGGCCACCTGCACGCGGCCGTAGCTCGCGGTCTGGCCGCCGGCTACGGTTTGCAGGCGCGCGGCGTCGAGCGCGGCCAGGCGCTGCTGATAACGCTGCGCCCCTTGTTCGAGCAGATCCGGCGTCATGACTTCTTCTCCCGCATGCCCTTGAGTTTTTTCACCAGCCCCACCACGCCCTCGGGCAGGAACAGCGTGACCACGATGAACAGGCCGCCCAGGAAATAAAGCCAGAACTCCGGGGCCGCCACGGTCAGCCAGCTCTTGGCGCCGCTGACCACGAAGGCGCCGACGATGGGACCGATCAGCGTGCCGCGCCCGCCCACGGCCGCCCAGATGGCGATCTCGATGGAGTTGGCCGGGCTCATCTCACCCGGGTTGATGATGCCCACCTGCGGCACGTAAAGCGCGCCGGCAATGCCACACATCACGGCCGACAGCGTCCAGATCGCCAGCTTGTAGCCCAGCGGGTTGTAACCCGAGAACATCACGCGGCTCTCGGCGTCACGGATGGCCTGCAGCACACGGCCGAACTTGGCGCGCACCAGCCAGCGCGCCAGCAGGAAAAAGGCCAGCAGCGTGAGCCCTGTCAGCACGAAGAGGGCCATGCGCATGTTGTGCGTGGCAATCGGCATGCCGAGGATGCGCTTGAAGTCGGTGAAGCCGTTGTTGCCGCCGAAACCCGTCTCGTTGCGGAAGAAGAGCAGCATGGCCGCGAAGGTCATGGCCTGCGTGATGATGGAGAAGTACACGCCCTTGATGCGCGAGCGGAAGGCGAAGTAGCCGAAGACGAAGGCCACCACACCGGGCACCAGCACCACCAGGGCCAATGTGGCGATGAAGCTGTCGCTCAGGGCCCAGTGCCAGGGCAGTTCCTTCCAGTCCAGGAAGACCATGAAGTCCGGCAGATCGCTTTTGTAGTTGCCGTCACGGCCGATCTGGCGCATCAGGTACATGCCCATGACATAACCGCCCAGCGCGAAGAACAGGCCGTGGCCCAGCGAGAGGATGCCGGTGTAACCCCAGATCAGGTCCATGGCCAGCGCGCAGATGGCGTAACACATGATGCGGCCCAGCAGCGCCACGGCGTAGTCGCTCAAGTGGAAGACGCTGCCCGCGGGCACAACCAGGTTGAGCAGCGGCGCCAGCGCGCAGATCAGCAGCAGCGCGACCAGAAAGCTGCCCCAGCCGCCGCGTGTGAGCAGCGGTTGACGCGCAGGAAGTTGAACTTGGCTCATGGTCAGGCTTCCGCGCTCCGGCCCTTCATGGCAAAGATGCCCTGCGGACGTTTCTGGATGAAGATGATGATGAAAACCAGCACGGTGATCTTGGCCAGCACGGCCCCCGTCCAGCCTTCGAGGAATTTGTTGAGCACGCCCAGGCCCAGCGCGGCGTACACGGTGCCGGCCAGCTGGCCCACACCGCCCAGCACCACCACCATGAAGGAGTCGACGATGTAGCTTTGGCCCAGGTCCGGGCCCACATTGCCCACCTGGCTCAGCGCACAACCGGCCAGGCCGGCAATGCCCGAGCCCAGGGAGAAGGCATAGGTGTCGATGCGCGCGGTGTTTACACCCATGCACGACGCAATGGGCCGGTTCTGCGTGACCCCGCGCACGAACAGGCCCAGGCGCGTGCGCCCAATCAGCAGGGCCATGCCGGCCAGCACGGCCAGCGCAAAGGCGATGATGACCAAGCGGTTGTAAGGCAGCGTGAGGTTGGACAGCAGTTGCCAGCCCCCGCTCATCCAGGCCGGGTTTTCCACGGCCACGTTCTGCGCGCCGAACAGTGAGCGCACCCCCTGCATCAACACCAGGCTGATGCCCCAGGTGGCCAGCAGCGTTTCCAGCGGGCGGCCGTAGAGGAAACGGATCACACCGCGCTCCAGCGCCGCGCCCACCAGGGCGGATGTCAAAAAGGCCACCGGCACCGCGGCCACCAGGTACCAGTCGAACGCGCCGGGCAGGTATTTCTGGAACACCCCTTGCACGACCCAGGTGGCGTAGGCGCCGATCATCATGAGTTCGCCGTGCGCCATATTGATCACGCCCATCAGCCCGTAGGTGATGGCCAGGCCCAGCGCGGCCAGCAACAGGATGCTGCCCAGGCTCAAGCCCGTGAACATGGCGCCCAGGCGCTCGCCCCAGCGCAGGCTGTCGTCGATCTGGCGGATGGCGGACTGCAGTTGCGCCTTGACCTCGGCATCGCCCTCCACCGAGAGCCGCTCATTCAAAAGCAGCTTGGTATCCGGTGTGCGGCTTTGCGCCAGGGCGCCGGCGGCCGTCAGGCGCTGGCTCTTGTCCTCGCTGGCCAGCAGCACGGCCGCGCGCGCCAGCGCCAGCACCGCCTTGACGCGTTCGTCTTGTTCGCCGGCCAGTGCCTTGTCCAGCAGCGGCAGGCGCCCGGCATCGGGTTCCTTGAGCATGGCCCGGGCGGCGTCGCCGCGCAGCTTGACATCGGGGCTGAAGAGCTTGAGCACCGCCAGCGCGGTGTCGATCTCGCCGCGCATGCGGTTGTTGTTGATGACGTCCTCGGCATCGTCGGGCAAGGCCAGCGCCTCGCCCGTGGCCGGGTCCGTGGCCTTGTCGTCGCGCACGATGTAGACCTTGCCGCCCGCCACCTTGACGGCGTCGTCAGCCAGGGCCTGCAGCAGCGCGGCCTTGCGCTCGTCGGGGTTCAGCACGGCCTGCTGCAGGGCCGTGATGCGGCCATCGGTCTCGCCGATGACGATGGCCTGCGCCTCTGCGGGCGTCAGGGCCTGGGCTTGGGCCGCGAGCAGCAGCGCGGCGAGTGACAGCAAGAGATATCTGAGCATGGAAAGAACCTGTAGGGTGGGCACGGGGGGGCCGCGCCCACGCTGCAAATCCCGTCTCCGGGAAGGGATGCCCGCCGTGGCGGGCATCCTTCAGGCGAAGCGCTTACTTCTTTTCGGGCTCGTCCTTCTTCTTGTCGTTCCCTTCAATATAGGGAGACCACGGCTTGGCCTTGACCGGGCCCGGGGTCTTCCACACCACGTTGAACTGGCCGTCGGCCTTGATCTCGCCGATGAACACGCTCTTGTGCAGGTGGTGGTTCTTCTCGTCCATCTTGCTCACGATGCCCGAGGGTGCCTTGAAGGTCTGGCCGGCCATGGCCTTGATGACGGCGTCCACGTCCGTGGTCTTGGCCTTCTCGACGGCCTGCTTCCACATGTAGATACCGATGTAGGTGGCTTCCATCGGGTCATTGGTCAGCGGCTTGTCCTTGTGGCCGGCGATGTTCTTGGCCTTGGCGTAAGCAGCCCACTTCTTCACGAAAGCGTCGTTGTCCTTGTTCTTGATGGACATGAAGTAGTTCCAGGCGGCCAGGTGGCCCACCAGCGGCTTGGTGTCCACACCGCGCAGCTCTTCCTCACCCACGGAGAAGGCGACGACCGGCACGTCCTTGGCCTTCAGGCCGGCGTTGCCCAGTTCCTTGTAGAAAGGCACGTTGGAGTCGCCGTTGATGGTGGAGACCACCGCCGTCTTGCCGCCGGCCGAGAACTTCTTGATGTCGGCCACGATGGTCTGATAGTCCGAATGGCCGAAGGGGGTGTACTTCTCGTCGATGTCGCTGTCCTTCACGCCCTTGCTTTTCAGGTAGGCGCGCAGGATCTTGTTGGTGGTGCGGGGGTACACATAGTCCGTGCCCAGCAGCACCCAGCGCTTGGCCGCGCCGCCGTCCTTGCTCATCAGGTAATCCACGGCGGGGATGGCCTGCTGGTTGGGCGCGGCACCCGTGTAGAACACGTTCTTGGACAGCTCTTCGCCCTCGTACTGCACGGGGTAGAACAGCAGGCCGTTCATTTCTTCCACGACCGGCAGCACCGACTTTCGCGAGACGGACGTCCAGCAGCCGAAGATCACCGACACCTTGTCCTGGCCCAGCAGCTGTTTGGTCTTCTCGGCAAACAGCGGCCAGTTGGAAGCCGGGTCGACCACCACGGGCTCGAGCTTCTTGCCCAGCACGCCGCCCTTGGCGTTGATCTCTTCGATGGCCATGAGCACGGTGTCTTTCAGAACCGTCTCGGAAATGGCCATGGTGCCCGACAGGCTGTGCAGCACGCCCACCTTGATGGTGTCGGCAGCATGGGCGGCCATGGAGGCCAGGCCCAGGGTGGAGACGGCGGTGGCAGCTGCCAGCGCCTTGAGGGTAAATCGACGTTGCATGTGGGTGACTCCAGGTGGTTGAACAAAACCGTCTCGCTGCGCCCGGCCGGGGAAACGGCCTGGGGACGGCGATGGAGTCACTTTAGGGAGGGGAGGGGAAAGCGGGAATACGCCGGACGGCGTATGTGGGGAACTGGCGGGCTGGGCGGGTCGGTCAGCTCGGCGGACGGTGTATGTGACGTTGCGCCCCAAAGTTGCGACCTGACCGTTGTGACACTCGACGGCAGCTTTTCGGGTTTAACAGTCATAGGGCCCGAGCAGCCACGACTCATATGGTCGGCAACACCTATTAGATCTATGCAGTCTCGTCACTTTCGATAATATTGCGGCTGCAACGCCAGCCACAGGGTGATCGTCGAGCATTCCTAATCTGCGAACTGCGGGAGATTCAATGGCAATCAAAGTCAAATCGCTGACATTCGGGACGCCACCGTTTCGTAAGCTTGGCAATTTCAACATACAGTTTGCTGATCGACTTACGCTGATAGCCGGGCACAACGGGATTGGCAAATCGACCATATTGGGATTGGTCGCCAACACTTTTGGCTTTACTGAGCGAGGCGGCCCCAAAAGCTACTTTGGTGAACCCTTCTATGCAAACATTGAGCGCATTGTTTACTTGGCTTTGACCGAGGTCGCGGAGGCGCAGAAGGACACAGCCTCCGCTCCCGTGGTAATTGCCGATTTCAATGGTGTCGAGGTCAAGAAACGATGCTCCATGACCCAGCGCACCGAATGGAAGCGAGCCAGGGTTGTGCCGCGGACTATAGACAAAGCCGAGGATGACACTGTCGGTCAGGACGCGAAAGTGCCACTGCCGACCATCTACCTTGGAATGAAGCGCCTCGCCTCTGCCGGCGAAGCCGATGAGAAGGAAGTCGCCAGTACCAAGCTTGCGATGCACGCCGACGATAGCGCACTCATGGTGGATTTCGTCAGCGCCGTGATCCTAGGAACTGCGTTGAACACGAACGTGACCCATCAGACCATCAAGGGCTCAAAGAAAAGGACCGCTCAACCTGGCTACCAAATGCATGACGCTTTCGCGGTTTCCAAGGGGCAGGACAGCCTTGGCAGCATTGCGACATCGCTGGCGTCTTTCAACCAGCTAAAACGCGACATGGGCGATGACTACCCTGGTGGGTTGCTTGTCATTGACGAGATGGATGTCGGCTTTCATCCACATGCTATCGAGCGACTCGTGAGGTCTTTAAAAACCTACGCCAAACGATTGGACTTGCAAATCATTGCGACCACGCACTCACCTCGCCTGATTGAAGCCGTCCATCCTGATGGGGATGGCAACGCCCAGGCCCCAGACAAGGTGATCTATCTTCTAGACACGCGGCGCCCACGATTGGCACCTGACCAGTCCCTTCGCGCCATGCTCAGCGACATGGCGATGTTGCCAGATGATGACAAACCGACCAAAAAATCGAAACCAATCCTTGGCGTCTACTTCGAAGATGACGAGGCTGCCCAATTTTGTGCAAGCCTAATACCGGCCGCAAAGAAATCTGCATTAGCCAAGAAATACGGTGTTCGCATCAACTGGATTCCGCTTGGGATTGGGGGATCTCATTTGGTCAATCTTCCAGGCAAGGATCCCATTTTTCTGAACAGAGTCCTCGTCGTTGACGCTGACACTACCGTGACAAACGATGCTGCCGCCCGGGGCAACACCGTCAAATTACCCAATGTTCCCGGTTCCATTGGCGTTGCGCGTTCTCTGGAGAACACCATCAAACAATTTCTGCGCGACATTTCTGAGGCGCAAGACGGTCTGAAGCATGACGCGTTGTTGAATCTCAACACGACAAACCCATCCAGCGACAAGATCCATGTCAACTTCTTTCAAGATGGAATGGGCGACAGCACCAAGCGGGAAAATACAAAGGCTTGGTGGAAAAAATACTGGCCAAGACTGAACAAGTGGGGAGTAATTCAACAATGGGCAATCGTCTACAAGGCCGAGGCAGATGCATTTGAAGTCGCGTTCGAGAATGCTGTCGCCCACACGGCTGCTCGCATGAAGCAAAAGGCATGAGGTAAGCTACACGCCTACCCTCTACTCCATGTACTCCAACAGGCTTTACACCCCTCTGCGCTATCCAGGCGGGAAAGCGCGCTTCGCGCCTTTGATCGCCGAAATAATCACGGCTAACGATCTCACCGGCGGTCACTATCTTGAGCCCTATGCGGGTGGGGCAGGCGTTGCCTTGTCGCTGCTCATAGATGGTGTCGTGGAACACGTTCACATCAATGATGCCGACCCGGCCATCGCCGCATTTTGGCGTGTCGCCACGCAGAAAATGGACTCATTGGTAGCCATGGTTGCCTCGGAACCGATCACCATCGATGCATGGCACCACTGGCGCAGCGTGATGCTGGGACAAATGACAGGAACGGAGTTGGAACGCGGATTTGCCACTCTATTCATGAACCGGACTAACCGGTCGGGCATTCTCAAAGGCGGTGTCATCGGCGGCAAGGAGCAGGCTGGCCACTACAAAATTGATGCTCGCTTCATGCGAGACGAGCTTTGTTTACGCTTGGAACGTATAGGCGATCACGCTGATGGCATCCATGTTTATGAAGAAGATGCGCATCAATTGTTGTTGCGATGCCATCAATTTTTGCCAGCCAAATCACTCGTGTACTTGGATCCGCCGTACTACGTCAAAGGCGCGGGCCTGTACCGTAACTTTTACAAACACGATGACCATGTGCGAATCGCGAATCTCCTTGGCAGCGACCGTTTCAGGCGGCCATGGGTGGTGTCTTATGACAACGCAAAAGAGATCCAGGAAATGTACGCATATGCCAAGCCATATGCTTATGGGCTCAATTACACGGCTCAACGACGCTACACAGGGTCGGAAGTGATGTTTTTCAGCAAGCGCATTCAAGTTCCCTTGGAAACGATGGAACAAATCGCGGCTTAAAGCTGGCCCTCGCGTAGCTTCTGAAGCGAAGCAGTCATTCAGGCTGCAGTTGGCCGAAAGCCGACTGCCTCCGCCCCCCCCACAACTCCCGGAAACCCCATGATCGAAGGCCTCATCACCGGCACCCTGGTCGGCCTGGCAGAACAACGCCAGGGCAAGAACGACACCTCCTTCGTGCTGGCCAAGGTGAAGTCCACGCCGGGCGAAGGCGAGAGCCTGATCTTCCACGTGACTGCCCGCGCCGCCCGGCCCGTTCTGGACCTGGTGGCCAGTCAGGTACTGCTGTCCACCACGTGGACAGCAAGCGCCCCCCCCCGAGCGACCCCTACCTGATCAAAAAGAACTTGCTCAGGAAGGCGGCGCAAGCTCACTTCTGCTGCGCCAGGCGCGCAGCAGCTTCACGTTTGCCCAGCTTGCGTACTTGCGCAATGGCGGCCAGCTGGCCTGCCCGCGGTTTGGATTTGCCGCTTTCCCAGTGGTAGACGGACTGGGCAGAAACGCCCAGCAGCCTGGCCATGTCGGCCGCCGAAAGACCGAGCTTCTTGCGCAGGGTTGCAAAACCATCAACGCGGAAGCGCAAGGGCAACTGCGCCGGCTCCTCGGCAACCTTCCGGCTGCGTGAGCTGGTTTTGTCCAGCTTCTTGAGCGTGGACTCCAGGCCGGCGATTCGCCTCTTCAGTGCCGCGATGTCAGAACGGTACTGGGCTGAGGCCTTCTTGAAAGCCTGGGTCTCTGCGCGAACCTCTTTGCGCGCGATGCGCGAGATTTCCGATTTCAGCAGCGTTGCCAGATTGGGCATGGGTATCCTTTTAGGGGGAGATGGTGTTCATATTACTTCGAGCACGCATGGGTGTGGGACGTGACTCTTTTCCAAATGTACAAATTTCGAGATATCTTCACGATGTCTTGAGGGCGGTTCGATCAGTGACAATCCCCCCCTCAACTCCTGGAAACCCCATGATCGAAGGCCTCATCACCGGCACCCTTGTCGGCCTGGCAGAACAGCGGCAGGGCAAGAACGACACCACCTTCGTGCTCGCCAAGCTGAAGGCCACGCCGGGCGAAGGCGAGCCCCTGATCGTCAACGTGATTGCCTTCGCGGCCGAGGCCCGCGCAGCCCTGCTGGCGCTGGACGAGGGCGACACGCTCGCCGTCTCCGGCGCGCTGACACCCAAGGTCTGGACCGACAAGCAGGGCAACACCCGGCCCGCGCTGGATCTGGTGGCCAGCCAGGTGCAAACGGTCTACCACGTGGACCGCAAGCGCGCGGCCCTGGGCGGCGGTGCCGCGCCCTCAGACGCCTGAGGGCGTACGCAGCCGCCCGGCGCGGCCGCAGGTGGCCGTAGCCGCCCGCCATTGAGTAAAGACCCCGCCTCCGCTACGATGCAGCGATGAAGAAACCCAAAAACGGCAAGGGCGACAAGTCCGACAAGCTCGGCAAGGACGCGTACGAGGAGCAGCTCGCGGCGCTGCAGCTGGAGCTCAACGACGTGGCGCGCTGGCTGCAGCACACCGGCAAGCGCCTGGTCGTGGTGATCGAGGGGCGCGACACCGCCGGCAAGGGCGGCGTCATTGCCGCGATATCCGACACCCTGAACCCGCGCCAGTGCCGCACGGTGGCTCTGGCCAAACCCGGCGAGCGCGAGAAGACACAGTGGTATTTCCAGCGCTACGTGCCGCACCTGCCGGCAGCCGGCGAGATCGTGCTCTTTGACCGCAGCTGGTACAACCGTGCCGGCGTGGAGCGCGTGATGGGCTTTTGCAGCGAAGCCGAGACCGAGGCCTTCCTGCAGCAGGCGCCGGTGTTCGAGCGCATGCTGGTCGACGACGGCATCCTGCTGTTCAAGTACTGGCTCACGGTGGACCAGGCGCAGCAGGAGGAGCGTTTTGCCGAACGGGTGGCCGACCCGCTCAAACGCTGGAAACTCAGCCCCATCGACGTGCAGGCGCGTGCCAAGTACGCCGAATACGGCAAGGCGCGCGACGCCATGCTCAAGGCCACCCACCACAAGAAGACACCCTGGGTGCTGGTGGACTTCAACGACCAGCGGCGCGGCCGGCTCACGCTGATCCGCCATCTGCTGGACCACATCCCGGAGCGCAAGGTGCCGCAGACCATGGTCAAGTTTCCGCCGCTGGGCCACGCCCCCCTGCGCGAACGGTTCGGCACCTCGCTCAAGCCCATCGCGGCGGCCGACTGAGACCCTCCGGTGTGCGTGCCGGACAATCCAAACAAACACCGGCTCCATGAAACGCGACACCACCGCCCGCCCCGCGCAGGAAATCGAACTGAAGCTGGCCTTGCCTGCGGCAGATCCTACCAGCCTGGCCACGCTGCTGGCGCGCACACCGGTGCTGGCGCGCCGCAAGCCCACGCGGCTGCGCCTGCACAACATCTACTTCGACACGCCCGAGCAGGCTTTGCGCCAGGCGCGTGCGGCGCTGCGTCTGCGGCGCGTCGGCAGCGAGGCCAGGCCGCGCTGGTTGCAGACCTTCAAGACCGGCCCGCGCAGCGATTCGGCCCTGAGCCAGCGGGGCGAATGGGAAGTGCCCGTGCCAGGCGCCCGCCTGAAGCGGGACGCCCTGCCCCAGGCCCCCTGGTCAGAGATCGACCCGCAGGGCACGGTCTTCAGGGCCCTGAAACCTTGTTTCGAGACCACCTTCCAGCGCACCAGCTGGACCGTGCGCCGGCGCGACCACAGCGTGGTCGAGGTGTCGCTGGACATCGGGCAGATCAGCGCGGGTGGGCAACACAGCGCCATTTGCGAGCTGGAGCTCGAACTGCTGGAGGGCCCGCCCCAGGCGCTGTTCGACATCGCCGGGCTGATCGCCCAGCGCATCGCCACTTTGCCGGCCAGCATGAGCAAGGCCCAGCGCGGGTATGCCCTGGCACAGAACCAGCTCGACCGCCCCCTGCGGGCCCAGCCACCGGCGCTGCCGGCCAAGCTGTCTTTGACCGAGGCGGCGCAGCGGGTCTTGCGCGAGACTTTTTCCCAGTTCACGACCAACCTGAACGCGCTGCGCAGCTCGGACGACCCGGAGCTCGTGCACCAGGCGCGGGTCGGCTGGCGGCGCTTCAGGAGCGCCTGGCGACTGTTCAGGCCCGTGCTGGACGCCGATGCCGCGCCGTCCTGGTTGCCGTTGCAGCCGCTCACCACCTTCCTGGGCGAACTGCGCGATCTGGATGTGGCCCGGATCGAAACGCTGCCCCTGCTGGCCGGGGCCTACAGCGCCGCAGACGCCGCTCGCGCCAAGGAAAGCCAGGCGCTCGCCGACGCCTTGCTGCAGGCCGCAACGCTGCAGCGCAAGGCCGTGCGGTACGCGCTGCAATCCCGGACGGTCGGGCAGGCCTTGTTGGCCACCACCCAGTGGATCGAGGGGCTGTCTGACCCGATGGAGCCGCGCGCCGCAGACGCTGAAAAACCCTTGCCTCTGCGCGCCTGGGCCCGCCAGCGCGTGGTGCACCTGCACACGCAGCTGAAACACGCGCTGAAGCAAGAGAGCAGCCCCGAACAACAGCACCGCATCCGCATCCTCTCCAAACGGCTGCGTTATGGCATCGAGGCGCTGCGCCCGCTGCTGCCGAAGAAACACACGGCACGCTGGTACGAACAGGCCGTGCAGCTGCAGACCACCCTGGGCATGACACGCGACCTCATGCAGGCGAGCGCACTGGCCACCCAACTGGAAGCCAACCGGGGACTTGCGGAGTTCCTACGGGGTGTTGCCCTTGGGCAAGACCGGTCTGCGGGTGCGGCCATGGGCGCATCACCTGACCCGAAGGGATCACCATGAAACCCCCACGCCGCGTCATCCCCACACCCTCCTGGTTGCGCCCGGTCATACGATGGGCCACGCGCGTTTCCATGAATGCGCCGGCCTGGGTGCCGGGCTGGCTGAAGAACGCACCGCTGAAGCTGACGTCGTTCGTGCTGCGCGCCTGGATCGCCATCGTGCGCTAGCAGCGCTGGCACCGGGTCCACCATCTGGTCTTTCCGGAAAGAACTGCCCATAATGCAGATCGGCTCACAGCAGGCGGTACGTTCATGCTGTTTCGATCCCTGGGGTTCAAAACCCGGATTCTGTTGGTCGTGGCGACCCTGTTCATGGTCGGCCTGTGGGGCTTGGCATGGCGAACCGCAACCGTGATCCAGACGGATATCGAGAAGCTGCTGGCCGACCAACTGTCGACCGCCGCCGGTTACGTGGCCACCGACATCGACGCCAAGATTCAACTGCGTCTGCAGGCCATGCGCCAGTTGGCCGCCTCGGTCCCGCCCGACATACTGACTGATCCGGCCCGGCTCAAAGCCCATCTGCGGCAGGGCGATCCGGCCCATTCCGTGATGCATCTGGGCTTTTTCATCCTCGACACGCAGGGGACGATCATCGCGGACCAGTTTTCCCTGGTCAGCGGAATCGGCACCTCCTTCAAGGACCGCCCCTTTTTCATCGACGCCCTCGCCAGCGACAAGCCGGTGATTGGCGAGCCCGTCCTGGGCCGCCTGGTCAACAAACCCCTGGTCAGCATCGCCCTGGCCCTGCGCGATGCCTCGGGCCGGGCCAAGGCCGTGCTCTCCGGCACCCTATACCCTTCGGATGCGGGACTGTTTGGCCAGATGGAAAACATCAACCTCGGTAAAACGGGTTATTTCATCGTGGTTTCGCCCAAGAGCCGCCTGATCGTCTCGGCCACGGACAAGAAACGCATCCTGCAGACCGTGCCTGCGGGCTCCAACCAGTTGCTTGAACGCCGCATCCAGGAGGGCTACGACGGCCCCGGTGTTGCCACCACCTCCACCGGGCTGGAAACCTTCACCGTGAGCCGGCGCCTGCCCACCCCCGGCTGGATCCTGGTCGCCGGCATGGAAACGCAGGAAGCCTTTGCCCCCATCGCCAATCAGAAACGCCAGATCTACCTGGCCACCCTGTTCTTGACGGCGGTGATGATCCTGGTACTGCGCCAGGTCCTGGCACGGCAGATGGTCCCGCTGATCAAGGCCAGCACCTCCATGCGGCAGATGGTCGATGGCAAGACCGCCTTTGCGCCGCTGCCGGTGCATCGCAGTGACGAGATCGGCCAGCTGATCGAGAGCTTCAACGCCCTGGTGCTGTGGCGCACGGTGGCCGAGCACCAGATGGAGTTCCTGGCCCATCACGACGCCCTCACGGCCCTGCCCAACCGGCTGCTGGTCGAGGACCGCTTCGGCCAGGCCACGGGTTTTGCCGACCGCAGCGGACACAAGGTGGCCCTGCTGTCCCTCGACCTGGACAAATTCAAGTCCATCAACGATTCACTGGGCCACAGCCTGGGCGATGCCCTGATCAAGCAGATCGCCAGCAGGTTGTGCGATGGCCTGCGCGACACCGACACGCTGAGCCGTCAGGGCGGCGACGAATTCCTGGTGCTGCTCTCCTCCCTGGAGGACAACGACGCAACGATCCCGGTCCTGAGCAAGATCATGGAATGCCTGCAGCCGCCCTTCCGCATTGAAGGCCACGAGCTGACCACCACCGCCTCGATCGGCGTGGCCCTCTACCCGGAGGACGGTTCGGATTTCAGCACCCTGCTCAAGCACGCCGACATGGCCATGTACCGTGCCAAGGAAGCCGGGGGCAACACCTACTGCTTCTTCGACCCGAGAATGAATGTCGAGATCCTCGAGAACCTCGCCATGCGCGATGGCCTGAAGCTGGCCGTGGCCCGGCAGGAACTCGTGCTCCACTACCAGCCCCAGATCGAGCTGGCCACCGGCAAGGTGGTAGGGGTCGAGGCCCTGCTCCGCTGGTTGCACCCGAGATTCGGCATGATCCCGCCGGCGCGCTTCATACCGGTCGCCGAGGAAAGTGGACTGATCGTTCCCATCGGGGCCTGGGTCTTGCGCGCAGCCTGCCAACAGGCCATGGCCTGGCAGCGGGCAGGCCTGCCTCCATTGCTCATGGCGGTCAATCTCTCGGCGGTGCAGTTCAAACGGGGTGATCTGCAACAGACGGTTTTTGAGGCGCTGCAGGAATCCGGCCTTTCCCCCCAGCTGCTGGAACTGGAGCTGACCGAATCCATCCTGATCCAGGACACCGAGGGGGTGCTCGCCACGGTGCAGGCGCTCAAGCGCCTGGGCGTCAAGCTGTCGATCGACGATTTCGGCACCGGTTACTCGAGCCTGTCCTACCTCAAGCGCCTGGCGGTGGACAAGCTCAAGATCGACCAGTCCTTCATCCGGGATCTGGCCACCGATCCGGATGACGCGGCCATCGTGCGCGCCATCATCCAGATGGCACGCGGACTGAAACTCTCCACCCTCGCCGAGGGCGTGGAAGACGCGGGCACGCTCGAGAGCTTGCGCAGCTTCCAGTGCGACGAGGTCCAGGGCTACCACTTTGCCCGACCCATGCCGGCCGAGGAGTTCGAACGCTATCTGAGGACGCAGCCGGGTCAGTCGCACGGAATCTGACAGCAGGCGACGGCCCCGCTCGTACTGCGCGCCAGAGCGGATGCACTGGACACCTCCCCGGCAACGGCCTAGCATTGACGGATTCACCGGAGAAATCGAAATGCGCAGATTGTCAGTCTTGCTGTTGACCCTGGCCGTGTTCAGCCTCTCGGGCTGCGGCTACAACACCTTCCAGACCACCGACGAGCAGATCAAGGCCAGCTGGGCCGAGGTGCTGAACCAGTACCAGCGGCGGGCCGATCTGATTCCCAATATCGTCAACACCGTCAAGGGCGAGGCCAACTTCGAACAGGAAACCCTGACCAGGGTGGTCGAGGCCCGCGCCCGGGCCACCAGCATCCAGGCCACGCCGGAGCTGGTCAACAACCCCGAGGCCTTCCAGAAGTTCCAGGCCGCACAGAACTCGCTCTCCGGCGCCCTGAGCCGCCTGCTGGTGGTCAGCGAAAACTACCCGCAACTCAAGGCCAACCAGGGCTTCCAGGAACTGCGGGCCCAGCTGGAGGGCACCGAGAACCGCATCACCGTGGCCCGCAACCGCTACATCAAGGCCGTGCAGGAGTACAACGTGGCGGTGCGCAGCTTCCCCACCAACCTGACGGCCATGGTCTTCGGCTACTCGGTCAAGCCCAGCTTCACGGTCGCCGATGAAAAAGAACTGGCCACGCCGCCGAAGGTGGATTTTGGAGCCCCGGCCAAGAAGCCCGAGGCCGCACGTTGAACCTTGCCGCGCCTGGCCTGCGGCAACGGCGCTGGGCCGGGGCGCTGCTCGGCCTGCTCTGGCTGCTGGCGCTGCCTCTGGGGGTGGCGCACGCGGCCGATGAGCTGATCCCCGTCCCCCCGCTGCAGGCCCTGGTGACCGACCTCACCGCGACCCTGACGCCCGAGCAGCGGGCGGGCCTGGAGAGCCGGCTGCGGGCCTTCGACGAGCGCAAGGGCAGCCAGCTGGCGGTACTGATCGTGCCCACGACCCAGCCCGAGGCCATCGAGTCCTATGCGATCCGCGTCGTCGAGCAGTGGAAGCTCGGGCGCAAGAAGGTGGACGACGGGGTGCTGCTGCTCGTGGCCAAGAATGACCGCAGCGTGCGCATCGAGGTGGGTTACGGCCTGGAGGGCGTGCTGAGCGACGCCATCACCAAACGCATCATCAACGACCTCATCGTGCCCCGCTTCAAGCAGGGCGACTTCTTCGGCGGCATCGACGCCAGCGTCGAACAGATGATCAAACTGATCGACGGCGAGGCGTTGCCGGCGCCAGCCGGGCGCGCGGGCGATGCGTCCTTCGATCTCGGCGGCATGGCCCCGGTGCTGCTGATGATCGCCGTGGTGGCGGGCGGTGTCTTGCGCGCGGTGCTGGGGCGCCTGCCGGGTGCAGCCGTGACCGCGGGCATCCTGGGGCTGATCATCTGGTTCCTGTCGGGCGTCATCCTCATCGCCCTGCTCGGCGCCGTGATCGGCTTCGTCGTCACCCTGCTGGGTGGCGGCTCCTTCCTGCGCGGCGGCATGGGCGGCAGCCATCGCGGCGGCGGCTTTGGGGGCGGCTTCGGCGGTGGTGGTTTCAGGGGCGGCGGGGGTGGCGGTTTCGGCGGGGGCGGCTCCTCGGGGCGGTGGTAAGCATGAACCTGCAACGCTGGACCCGACACCTGCTGACGCCTGACTGGAGCGTACGGCGCGCCTTCCCGCGCGCGACGATGACGGCCATCGCCGAGGCGATCCGCGCCGCCGAAAGCGGGCACGGCGGGGAGATCCGCTTTGCGGTGGAGGCTGCGCTGGAGCCCTGGGAATTGATGCGCGGCATGAGCCCGCGCGAACGCGCCATCGAGGTGTTTTCCGAGCTGCGGGTCTGGGACACGCAGCACAACAATGGCGTGCTGATCTATGTGCTGCTGGCGGACCATGCGGTGGAGATCGTCGCCGACCGCGGCATTCATGCGCACGAAGGCACGGACACCTGGAGCGCCATCTGCCGGCAGATCGAGGCAGCCTTCAGGCAGGCCGATTACCGCGCGGGCGCGCTGCTGGGTGTCGCAGCGGTGGCGCAGACCTTGAAGAAGCACTTCCCCCAGCGCGGTGGACACCCGAATGAATTGCCGGACGAACCGGCCGTGCTGTCCTGAGCTGGCGGCCCCCGCGCCCTAGTAGCGGTGTGCCAGCGTCAGGCGCAGGCTGCGCGGCTCCGCAGGATGCAGGTGCCGGTCATCGACGGCGGCGGCCTCGCCGGCCAGCTGCGATTGGTACCAATACTCGATGTCGTTGCTGCGCCGGTCCAGCAGGTTGTAGACGTCCAGCGTGAGCTGCGTGCGCGAACTCAGCCGGTATCCGACGCGCAGGTTGAGCAGCACCGAATCGCCGGAGCGCACGCTGTCGTCATCCACCAGCGGGCGGGCGCCCACATAGCGCAGGCGCAGTGCGCCGGACCAGGGGCCCAAGGCATCCACCGTGATGCCCAGGTTGGCCGTGCTGCCAGCAGCGCCGGGCACAAACGGCCCCGCCGCAGCCGTGTCGGTGAAGCGGGCCTGCGACCAGGCCAGGTCGGCGTCCAGCGCCAGCCAGCGGCTCACCAGATAACGGTTGCCCCACTCCAGCCCCCAGCGGCGCGAGGGGCGCGAGGGCTCGGTGCTGCCGGCGTCGCCCACGAACAGCAGTTCCGAATCCAGCTCCAGCTGCCACAGGGCCAGCGTGGTCTGCCAGCCGGCCTGCGGCTCGCTGCGCAGCCCGACTTCGGCGCCGCGCGTGCGCACCAGGGGGCGCACCTTCTCGGCGGCCGTGCCCGGGTTGGCCGGGTCCACGGTGATGGTGGCGCCACGTGCGTCGTTGGAATGGAAACCGTGGCCGTAGTTGACGTAGAGCTCGGTGCGCAGCGCGGCTGCGTAGATGAGGGCGAGCTTCGGGCTCAGCAGCTGGTCGCCGGTGCTGCCGGAATTGGCGCCCAGGCTGGAATCCACTCGCAAGCCCACCATGTCGGCGCGCAGGCCTGCGATGCTGCGCAGCTGCGGCGTCCAGCGCACTTCGGTCTGCGCCCACAGGCCCAGGGTGTCGATGCTGACCTGGTCTTCGCGCACGGTGCGCAGCGTGACGCGGTCACGGCTGGTGTAGAGGCCGATGGGGGCGATGCGGTCGAAGCGTCCCTGCAGGCCCGCGCTGTGCACCACCTCGCGCCCGGCCCATGAGGCCACGCGTGCCTCGCTGGCGGCAAAACCTGCCGCGCGGCGCTGTTCGCTCTGGCGGAACTGGTCGCCGCTGTTGCAGCTGCCGCTGGCGGCCAGGTCATTGAGGCAGTAGGTGAAGTTGGACCAGAGATCAAGCTCGCTGTGCAGCAGCCAGGCCTGCGCCTTGCGCTGGCGCTCGCCTTCGCGCTGTGCCCACTCGCCCGACAGGCTATAGCGTTGCGTGCGGCCGCCGGTGGACGGGTCCAGCGAACCGTAGCGGTCGATGGCCCCGCTGTCGATGGCGCGCTGGGGCACTTGGTCGGTGGAGGTCCAGGTGCCGCGGTAGGCCATGGCGCTCAGGCTCACCCCGTGTTCGCGCGTGCCCTCGCTGTAGCGCAGCAGGCCATTGACCTTGCGGTAGTCCTCAGGCACCTGCCACGGGCCGTCGTTGCGGAACAGCTCCAGGCCGTAGAGCCACTGGCCGCCCCCGGCCGTCACTGGTGAGCCCGCCAGAAGGGTGCGGACGTAACCGTTGGCGCCCAGGGTGAGCTGCGCCAGCGAGCTGTCCAGCCGGCGCGCGTAGGCGATGCGGGCCGCACCGGCCGATGAGAAATCACCCTCCTCGGCGTGGTACGGGCCCTTGCGGTAGCGGATCTGCTCGACCAGCTCGGGGATCAGGAAGTTGAGGTCGGTGTAACCCTGGCCGTGCGCGTGCGTGGGCAGGTTGACGGGCACGCCATCGACATACGTGGCGAAATCGGTGCCGTGGTCCAGGTTGAAGCCGCGCAGGAAGTACTGGTTGGCCTTGCCGTCGCCGGCGTGCTGGGTGGCGATCAGGCCGGGCACCAGCTCCAGCACCTCGGCCGGGCGCAGCAGGGGCAGCTGCGTCAGGCGCACACCGGAAACCACACCCTCGCTGGCGGCGCTGGCGATGCCCTCCAGGTTCTCGACCTGGCTGCGCACCTCCACGGTGGAGAGCGACATTTGTGCTTGGGCGCCGGCCGCACCGGTCAGTGCGGCGAGGCACAGTAGGTATGAAGATTTATGTATTTTTCTTAACATGGCGCCAGTATGGCGAGCGGTGCCTGCACCAGCCATACGTCAGATGGCGTATGAAGCGGCTTGCTTAGCGCACCGGCCGGAAATGCCGGTGCTGCGCGCCGCCCGGCCCGTGGATATGTTTGGGCGCCGTGGCCTCAAGGGCAACCACATTGAGCTGCCCGTGGCGCACGCCCCGCTCGGCCATCAGGGCGTCGGCAAATTGCCGCACCCGGGCCGTGGGGCCGCGCAGGATGACGCTCTCCAGGCAGTGCGCATGGTCCAGATGGCTGTGCATGGCGGCCACCGTCAGGTCGTGGTGTTCGTGCTGCAGGCCGGCCAGGCGTTGCGCCAGGGCGCGTTCGTGGTGGTCGTAGACATAAGAAAGATTGGCGACGCACTGGTCACCCGTGTCGCGCGCTGCGGGCTGCTGCGCCAGCGCGGCGCGGATCAGGTCGCGCACGGCCTCGGAGCGGTTGCTGTAGCCGCGCGCGGCGATCAGCGCGTCGAATTCGCGCGCGAGATCTTCGTCTAGCGAGATGGTGAAACGGTCCATGAGAACTCCACTGCGCCCGGCGCTCCGAACGGAAGCGTGAATCTTAGCGGCCTCAGGCCGCACGCCGGGCCAGGTGCACCTGGTGCAGGGTGATCTTGCGCACTTCGGCCTGGCTGGTCTGGATGTGGGCGCGCAGCAGCATCACCGCCGGATCGCTGCGCTTGCGCTGGATGGCGCGCAGGATCTTGGCGTGTTCCTCGTAGGTCGCGTCGATGCGGGCCTGTTTGGTGAAATCGAGCCGGCGGATGATGCGGATGCGCTCGGTCACGTCGCGGTGCACACGGGTCATCTCGGCATTGCCGGCCGCGGCCACCAGGCTGCAATGGAAATCTTCGTCCCACTGCGCGACCTGGCGGATGTCGGTGCTGCGCTCGGCCGCGGGCACCAGCCAGATCGCGGCGATCTGTTCGAGCAGGGCGCGGTCGATCTTGGTCTCGTCGGTGCACAGGCGCTGCACGGCCGTGGTCTCCAGCACCATGCGCAGGTCGTAGAGCTGCTCGAAACGCTCGAAGTCGAAGGGCAGCACGCGCCAGCCGTTGCGAAACAGCACCTCGACATACCCTTCCTGCTGCAGGCGGAACAGGGCCTGGCGCACCGGCGTGCGCGAGACACCCAGGCGCTCGCTGAGTTCGTTCTCGGTGAAACGGTCGCCCGGCACGAGCTTGAAGTCGGCCACGTCGCGCTTGAGCTGCTCGTAGACCATCTCGGCGCGCGAGTGGAAGACAGGCGTTTCGGCAGAAGCGGCAGAGCGGCGGCGGGTGGTGACCATGGCCTGACTTTATCCCAGGGCAGCCAGCAGCTGGGCGCTGCCGGCCGTCCAGCCCACGATGGCGCCTTGCGCGTGGATCATCTCCACGGTGGCGGCCTTGAAAGCGGGGAAATAACTTTCGGTGCAGTCTGTCAGCAGCAGGCTGTCGTAGCCACGGTCATTGGCCTCGCGCATGGAGGTCTGCACGCAGACCTCGGTGGTCACGCCCATGAAGATCAAGTGGCTGATGCCGCGCGCCTGCAGCGTCTCATGCAGGCCTGTGGCGTAGAAGGCGCCCTTGCCCGGCTTGTCGATCACGATCTCGCCTGCGACGGGCGCCAGTGCCGGGATGATCTGGTTGCCCGGCTCGCCCATCACCAGGATGCGGCCCATGGGGCCAACGTCGCCGATGCGCAAGCTCGGCTTGCCGCGGTTGCGCTTGGCCGGTGGGCAGTCGGACAGGTCCGCACGGTGCGCCTCGCGCGTGTGCACCACCAGACCGCCCGCTTGGCGCCACGCAGCCAGCACGGACTGGCAGGCCGGCACGATGGCTTCGAGCAGCGACACGTCGTTGCCCAGGGTTTCGCCAAAGCCGCCGGGCTCGATGAAATCACGCTGCATGTCGATGATGACCAGCGCGGTGTGCGCAGGCTCGAACGCGTAGGCAAAGGGCTGGGCGGCGATCGTCTTCACAGCAGAGGCTCCTTGGGCCCGGCCACGCCGGCGGCCTGCAAGACGGCGGCCGCGCGCAGCGCGAGGTCTTCGTTCCAGGGCGCGGCGACCAGCTGCACGCCCAGGGGCAGGCCTCTGGTGCCTTCGGGCCACATCGGCGCCACCACCACCGGACAGCCCGCAAAGGAAATGGGCTGCGTGAGCAGGCCCATGGAAGGCCGCGTGGGATGGCGCTGCCCGTTCACCTCGATGAACTCCTGGCCGAGCAGGGTGGCGCTGACCGGCGTGGCCGCGCACAGCAGCACATCCCAGTCGGCGAACAGCGCATTGACCCGGTCACGGTAGGCGCGGCGGAAACGCTGAGCGCGCACATACCAGTGCGCGGGCTGCAGGGCGCCGGCGATGAAACGGTCCACCGACACGGGTTCGAAATCCTCCGCACGCTGGCGCAAATCCTCGAGGTGCAGGCTGCCGCCCTCGCTGGCCGTGACGATGAAAGCGGCCGCGCGGCCCAGCGCCGCGTCGGGCCACTCGACCTGCTCGCGCGCGCCCAGCAGCTGCGCGGCCTGGGCGACGACTGCACGCGCCGGCTCGCTCGTGTGTTCGTGGAAATACCCGCCCAGCACGCCGATGCGCAGACCTTTGACGCCCGCGAGCAGCGTGGGCGCGGCCGGCTGCACACGCAGCGCATGGCAGCCCGGGTCCAGCGGGTCGGGGCCCTGCATGGCGTCGTAAGCCAGCGTCAGCGTCTCCACGCAGTCGGCGACGGGCCCCAGGTGGTCGATGCTGTGCACAAAGGGATAGGTGCCGCGCCGTGTCAGGCGGCCGAAGGTGGGCTTGAGCCCCCAGACCCCGCACAGCGAAGCCGGCACACGGATGGACCCATTGGTGTCCGAGCACAGGGCCAGCGGCACCTGGCCGGCGGCCACCGCAGCGCCCGAACCGCCTGAGGAGCCGCCCGCGGTGCGGCCCAGGTCATGCGGGTTGCGTGTGGGGCCGTAGTGCGTGTTCTCGGTGGTGAAGCCGTAGGCGTACTCGTCCATATTGAGCCCGCCCAGCAGCACGGCACCCGCAGCCTGCAGGCGCTGCACCAGCACGGCGTCTTCGTGCGCGGGCGGCAGGCCGCGGTTGACCTTGGAGCCGGCCAGTGTGGTGAGGCCCTGGATGTCGTAGAGATTCTTCACCGCGTAGGGCAGGCCGGCCAGTGGTGGCAAGACCTCGCCAGCGGCACGATGCCGATCCACGGCCGCGGCTTCGGCCCGGGCGCGTGCCACCGTGCGGTCGGTGAAGGCATTGACCTGGGTCTCGGTGGCAGCGATGCGCACGATCGCGTGCTCGCAAGCTTCTGCCGCCGAGAGTTCACCTGCCGCGATGGCACGCAGCAATGCGGCGCTGTTCATGCGTTCTCCTGCGACGGGAAAGGCGCGGGCCGGTAGACCTCGGCCGGCTCGACCTCGGGCGAGAGCACATAGGCCTCCAGCGCCTTGGCCATCACGGCGGTGCGCCCCAGGTGCTGGGCCACGGCGCGCGCGCGCGTGTCGTCCAGCGGCAGTTCGAGCGCGCGGGCCGTGGCGCGTACGTAGGCGAGTACGTCCTGTTCGTCCATTTCAGTGTCCGGTGTAGGGCCGCGTCAACGCGGCGGGGGCGATCTGCCGGCCCACCAGGCCGCCCACGGCCAGCAGGGCCAGCACATAGGGCAGCATGATGAGCAGCGCGCTGGGCACCTGCACGCCCATGGCCGGCAGCTGGAACTGCAGGGCCGTGGCCGCACCGAAGAGACCGCAGGCCAGCAGCGTGCGGCCCAATTTCCAGTTGCCGAAGATCACCGCGGCGATGGCCAGGTAACCGGCGCCGCTGGTCATGCCTTCGGTGAAGGTGTGGATGTCGCCTATGGAAAGAAAACAGCCGGCCAGCGCCGACATGAAACCGGTGAAGAGCACCGCGCCGTAGCGTATGCGTGTGACCTTGAGCCCCGAGTTCGCCGCCGCCTGCGGCGCCGTGCCCGCGGCATGCAGCGCCAGGCCCAGCGAGGTTGAGCGCATGACCCAGGCCACGGCGATCACCAGCAGCACGGCCGCGTAGAGCAGCCAGGTCTGGTGGAACACATGCTCGCCCAGTATCGGAATGTCGGCCAGGCCCGGCGGCGCCCATTTGTCCAGGCCCGGAATCTCGGCGCGCGAGCGGCTGCCGAACAGTGCGCGGTAACCCAGGGTGGTGGCGCCCAGCACCAGGATGTTGATGCCGATGCCGGTGACGATCTGGTTGGCACGCAGCGTGATGCTCAGGAAGGCCTGCAACCAGGCCACGGGCAGCACACACAACACGCCCAGGGCCAGGCCGATGACCGGCGAGCCGGTGGCCCAGGAGCCCACGGCGCCCGCGAAGGCGCCCGTGAGCATCATGCCCTCCACGCTCATATTGAGCACGCCCGCGCGTTCGCTCACGAGTTCGCCCGTGGCGGCCAGCAGCAGGGGCGCGGCCAGGCGGATGCTGGAGCCGACGAAGACGGCGGCGAGTTCGGGTTCGATCATCGGCGGGCCTCCATGCGCTGGATGGCGAGCGCCGCGCCGGCCAGGATCACGATGATCAGGCCCTGGATCACCACCACGAGCGCGGTGGGCACCTGTGCCACCATTTCCATATTGATACCACCCGAGCGCAGGAAACCGAAGAGCAGCGAACCGGCAATCACACCCGGCACCGAGCCGCGCGCCAGCAGGCCCACGACCAGGCCGTCGAAACCGTAACCTGACGAGAAACCCGCCTTCAGCGTGTACTGCTCCCCCTGCAACATGCAGGCACCGGCCAGCCCGCCCAGCGCACCGGCCGCGCAGAGCACACCCACCGTGAGCCGGTCCACGGCCATGCCGGCACGCCGCGCGGCGCGCGCGTTCAGGCCCGTGGCGCGCAGGCGCAGGCCCAGCACCGTGAAACCCAGCACCACGGCCACCACCACAGCAAACACCAGGCCGATGGGCAGGCCCGCGTGCAGCGGCACCGAAGCATCGCCCGTGAGCAGCGGCAGCTGGGTGGCCAGCGGAATCTCCAGCGACTCGGGCAGCGTGGCCGAGGTCGTCATGGGCCGGCGCAGCAGCTGTTCGCTCTGCACACTGCCGTAGACCATCCACACCGCGATGAAAGAGAGCAGCAGCGTGGCAATCACCTCGTTGGTGCCGGCCTTGACCTTGAGCACGCCTGCGATGCCGCCCCACAAGGCACCAGCCACACAGGCGCCGAGCATGGGCACGATGAAGGCCAGGCCCCAGGGCAGGCCGGCCACCGGCGGCCAGAGCGCGAAGGCGGTGGCGGCGATGCCGCCCACGGCGATCTGCCCTTCTCCACCGACATTGGTGAGGTTGGCGCGCTCGGCCAGCACGAAGCCCAGGCCCACGAGCATGAAGACCAATGCGCGGTTGATCGAGGCCGCCAGGGCATAGGGCGAGCCCCAGGCCCCGTCGGCGAATGCGGCCACGGCCTCGCCCACGGGCACGCCCATGAGCGCCACCATCAGCGCGCCGATCAGCAGGGCCAGGGCCACGGCGGCCACCGACATGCCCAGCGCGGGGCCGGGCCGCACGCTGCGCCACAGGGAGAGTGCGGCGCTCATGCCAGGGCCTCCTCGGGCACGGTCGACGCTGTCTCCTGCCCGGCCATCCAGGCGCCGATGCGCGGGCGTTCGGCTGGGTCGGCACGGCAACTGCCCATGAGGCGGCCGCGGTAGAGCACGACGATGCGGTCGGCCACGGCCAGCAATTCTTCCAATTCCGACGAGATCAGCAGCACGCCGACACCACGCGCTGCCACCGCACGGATGTGGCCGTAGATGGCTTCCACCGCGCCCACGTCCAGGCCGCGGGTGGGCTGGGCCGCGAGCAGGAAACGCAAGGGGTCGAGCGTGAGCTCGCGCGCGAGCACAGCCTTTTGCTGGTTGCCGCCCGAGAGGCCGCCGAAGGCCACTTCGGGGCCGGCGGCGCGCACGTCGAAACGCTGCATCAGTTCACGCGCGGCACGGTTCAGCGCCTCGCGATCCAGCAGACCGTATTTTTTGTAGCGGCCCAGACGATCCAGCATCATGTTCTCGGCCACGTTCATGCCCGTGACACAGGCCAGGGCGTGGCGGTCTTCGGGCACCACACCGCAGCCGGCGGCCGTCAGCGTCTTGGGGCTCTTGCCCGTCATCTCTACACCGAAGATGTGGAAACGCCCTTCGGTGGGTTTGAGCATGCCGGAGAGCACGGCGCCGAGTTCGCTCTGGCCATTACCCTCCACGCCCGCGACGGCGACGATCTCGCCGGGCGCCACCATCAAGGTGAAATTGTCCAGGCGCAGCACGCCATCGGCGTCGCGCACGGTCAGGCCGTCGGCCAGCAGCGCCATCTCGCGCGGCGGCAGCGTTTCGTGGACCACCTGCTTCACGGCGCGCTCAGGCGTCAGGGGGCTCGCAGGCGCCTGCAGGTCGCGCTGGATCATGGCACGCACCAGCAGGTCGATCTCTTGTGCCGGTGCATCGGAACGCGCCACCACCCTGCCCCCGCGCAACACGGTGGCGCGGCGTGCCACCAAGCGGATCTCGGCCAGCTTGTGCGTGACCAGCACCACACCACAGCCCTGCGCGGCCACGCGCTCGCACACGGCGAGCAGGGCCTCGATCTCGGCGGGCAGCAACACGGCGGTAGGCTCGTCCAGCACCAGCAAGCGGGGCTCGCGCACCAGGCACTTGACGATTTCCACGCGCTGGCGTTCCCCCACGGACAGGTCCTGGATGCGCGCATAAGGATTCAGCGCAAGGCCGTAGCGCTCGCGCATGGTCTCCAGTTTCGCGGCGCAGGCCTTGCGGTCGAGCACGCCGCGGGACTGGCCCAGCAGCATGTTGTCGACCACCGTCAGATCCGGCACCAGGCTGAAGTGCTGGTGGACCATGGCGATGCCGTGGTTCAGTGCGTCGGCCGGCGAGCGCGGCGTGTAGGGCGCGCCGGCCAGCACCATCTGCCCGGCATCGGGGCTGTGCACGCCGAAGACGAGTTTGCACAGCGTGGACTTGCCCGCGCCGTTCTCGCCCAGCAGGCAATGCACCTCACCCGGCATCAATGCCAGCGAGACATCGGCCAGCGCCTGCAGGGAACCGAAGCGCTTGCCGAGACCGTCGATGCGCAGCAGGGGCGCGACGTCTTTCGACGTCGCGCCTGCAGCCTCGCCGGTGACAGCCTCGGTGCGCACGGTGCTCAGCCTTCCAGCACCTTGATCTTGCCGCTCTGGATGTCCTTCTTGATCGCTTCAAGCTTGGACTTCATCTCCGGCGTGGCACCGCAGACCACCATATCGGACGCCTTGGGGCCCATGGCCAGGCCGAAGGGTTTGTAGCCGGCCTTCCACGTGCCCTTGACGGCCTCACCGATGGCGTACTGCACCTGGTAACCCACACCGGTGATGCTGTAGGCCGGGTACAGCGGGTCGCTGCCGCAGCGGTCGGTGTAGCTGCCGACGATCTTGGTGCCCTTCTCCTTGGCCGCCTGCTCCATGCCGCGCAGGCCCAGGTTCAGGATGTGATAGTGCACGTCGGCGCCCTGCGCGATGGCGGCCAGCGTGGCTTCCTTGGACTTGGCCACGTTGTCGAAGTCACCCGTGTAGTTCTCGAAGTACTTGATCTTGGGGTTGATGTACTTGGCGCCGTTGCCGAATTCCTTGCCGGCGTTGACGATGGAGGGGATCTCCATGCCACCCACATAACTCACGGCACCGTTCTTGGACAACATCGCAGCGGCAGCGCCGGCGACGAAGGCGATCTCGGCCTGCTTCACGTCATAACCGGCCACATTGGCCAGGTCTTCACCCTTGTTGCCACCGACGATGGAGAACTTGGTGTTGGGGAAACGCTTGGACACTTTCAGCACGGCCGCCTGCGTCTGGCCGCCCACGCCGATCACCAGCTTGTTCTTGCTGGCCAGGTTGGTCAGGGCCTGTTCCATGTCGGCGTAGTTGATGTTCTCGATCATCTGCACCTTGACCTTGTCGCCGTACTCCTTCTGCGCGGCCACCAGGCCGTCGTAGCCGGACTCCATCCAGCCCTTGTCGGACTTGGAGCCGGGGATCAGGATGCCGACCGTCACCGGGTCAGCGGCAGGCGCGGGCCCGGCCAGCGTGAACGCAGCCGCGGCAACGGCGGCCAGGGTGAACATACGGCGGGAGGGGAATGAAACCTTCATGGCATGCCTTTCGCTTAGTGGTGGAGGGAAGTAAATAACTGATTACTTACGACCATGTCCTGCAATAAAGATGCCAGTGCCACAGCCGTTTTTTGCCGCCTGCGCGCGCGCAAACGGTGCGCGCGCACCAGCATGCAGCAGCGCATGCCCATGGAACGCACACAACAGGAGTCCTCATGAAACGTCACCCTTACCTGCCCGACCCTCGGCCCCAAGGGGCGCTCGGACTCGGACACCAGTACTACTGGGTTGCGAACGCGCATGAAGTGGATATGTCGATCGCGCCGCCCGCACCGGTGCCCGCACGCATCGCGGCGCAGCCGCAGAACGTGGTGCTGGACCTGCGGCGCACGGCCATCGTCATCATCGATCTGCAGAACGACTTCTGCGCGAAAGGCGGCTGGGTCGACTCGCTGGGCCTGGACTACACGGCCGACCGCTCGCCCATCGCACCCCTGCAAAAGCTGCTGCCCGCGCTGCGCACGGCCGGTGTGCCGGTGATCTGGGTCAACTGGGGCAACCGGCCCGACCTGGCCAATATGCCGCCCAACCAGATCCACCTCTATGACAACGGCGGTGCCGGCGTGGGCCTGGGTTACCCGCTGCCCGGTGGCGGCGGCAATGTGCTGGAGAAGGATTCCTGGGCCGCGGCCGTGGTGGACGAGCTCAAACCCGTCGAGGGCGACTACTGCGTGGACAAACACCGCATCAGCGGCTTCTGGGACACGCCGCTGGACAGCATGCTGAAAAACCTGGGCATCAAGAGCATCCTCTTCGCGGGCTGCAACACCGACCAGTGCGTGTTGCACACCCTGACCGATGCGAACTTCCTGGGCTACGGCTGCGTCATGCTGGAAGACTGCTGCGCCACCAGCTCGCCGGCCTTCTGCGCCGAGGCCACGGTCTGGAACGTGAAGAAGTGCTTCGGCTTCGTGACCGACTCCACGCAGGTGCTGCAGGCGTTGCCTAAGTGATGAACGCATCGTCATCCCCTTCCGGCGCCTTCGTGCCCGGGCCGCGCGCGCAGCGCGAGCCCACGGGCACGGGTGTGCTGGACGGACTGCGTGTCGCGGTCAAGGACCTGATCGACGTGGGCGGCACGGCCAGCACCTGCGGCAACCCCGACTGGGCGGCCAGCCATGCGGTACCGACGCGGGACGCGCCCTGCGTGGCGATGCTGCGTGCCGCGGGCGCGCGCATCATAGGCAAGACGGTCACCGACGAACTCGCCTTCAGCCTGGAGGGTGAGAACGCCTTCCACGGCACGCCGCGCAACCCGGCAGCGCCGGACCGTCTGCCCGGTGGATCCTCCAGCGGGTCTGCCGTGGCGGTGGCTGGAGGCGAGGCCGATCTCGCCCTGGGCACCGACACCGGTGGCTCGGTGCGTGTGCCCGCCAGCTTTTGCGGTGTGCACGCCATACGCCCCACGCATGGTCGCATCTCCCTGGTCGGCGTGCTGCCCTTCGCCGAGAGTTACGACACCGTGGGCTGGTTTGCGCGAGATGCGGCACTCTTGCGCGCCGCCGGCCACGTGCTGCTCGGCACGCAGCGCCCTGTTGAAACCCGGCCCCTGCGCCTGTGTCTGGCCGACGACGCGCTGGCCCTGGCCGAGCCCGCGGTGGCACAGGCCCTGCGCGCCTGGGCGCAGGCGAAGGGCATCACGGCAACGCGCCAGGCTTTCGTGCGGCCGTGGCGTGAAGTGCAAGAGGCTTACTCGGTACTGCAAGGGCTCGAGATCCGTGGGGCCCTGGGCCCCTGGATACGCGAACGGCGGCCGACCTTCGGGCCGGCCATTGCACCGCGCTTCGCCGGCGCGATGGCGCTCGACCCCACTTTGGAAGCGCCTTGGCGCCGCTGGCGTGAAGAGATGCGGCGCGAACTCGTGGCGAACCTGGGACCCGACGAAGCCTGGCTGCTGCCCGCCGCGCCCGGCGTGGCCCTGCCGCTCACTGCCAGCGGTGAACAGCGTGGCGCCTTTTACGAACGGGCCCTGGCCCTCGGCGCCCTGGCCGGCCATGCGGGCCTGCCGCAAATTGTGTTGCCGCTGCTGCAGGTGGATGGCCTGCCCGTGGGCGTCTCCTTCATCGCCGGCCCGGGGCAGGACGAAGGCCTGCTGGACCTGGCCCTCGCGCTCTCGCCCACAAAGGAGTGATGGCTGTGACATCGCGTTCACCTGGCCGCACAACGGCCCGCAAGGAAACGCCCGCCAAGCGAGACCCGGTGGCCGCACGTGCGCGCCTGCTGCAGGCCGCCGTGGACGAGTTTTCGGCGCACGGCTACAGCGGCGCGCGCACCGACCGCATTGCGCAGAGCGCCGGCACCAACATCCGCATGCTCTACCACTACTTCGGCGGCAAGGACGCGCTCTACGTCGTGGTACTGGAGACGGTGCTGGCCGATCTGCGGCACGATGAACTGCAGCTCGACGCGGCAACCCTGCCCCCCATGGAAGGGCTCTTGCGCATCTTCGATTTCGTGGCCGGCCACTTCGCCGCGCACCCGCAGCTGCGCAAGCTGCTGGCCTTCGAGAACCTCAACGAGGCCCGGCACCTGGCGCGCTCGGACCGGATACCGGAGATGGCGACGCCCGTGCTGAACCTGATCCGCAAGCTGCTGGCGCGCGGCGCGGCCACGGGCGAGGTGCGCAAGGGCGTGGACGCCTTGCACCTTTACGTGGCCATGGTCAGCCTGTCCTACTACGGCCGCGCCCATGCCTACACCCTCACACGCATCTTCAACAAGGACTTGCAAAAGCCTGCCTGGCAACGCGCGCACCTGAAACTCACCCGCGCCATGGTGGAGGCCTACCTCGCGCCCGAAGACTGAACGGGCGCAGGCTTTCACCGCCGCACCTCGCGCTGGAAGATTTCCAGGCTCAGCTTCTTGGTGCGGATGAAGCTGGCCTCGGAGAGCGTCTCCACCGTGCGCGGCCGCGGGTCGTTGTAGGGCAGGATCTCGGCCACCTTGGTGGGGCGCTTGGTCAGCAGCAGCACCTGGTCGGCCAGGTAGACGGCCTCTTCCAGGTCGTGCGAGACCAGCAGCATGGTGGTGCCGGTCTGCATGAAGACTTCCTGCAGCTTCTCGCGGATGAACAGGGTCATCTCGAAGTCCAGCGCCGAGAAGGGCTCGTCCAGGAACAGCACCTCGGGTTTGGGCGCCAGCGCGCGCATGATGGAAGCCGTCTGCTGCTGGCCGCCCGAGAGTTCGTAGGGGTAGCGGTTCAGGTCGAACTTGACGTCGAAGCTGGCCACCAGCTCGGCCATGCGCCGGTCCACATCGGCCTTGCTCTTGCCTTCGAGCTTGAGCGGGTAGGCGATGTTGTCGATGGTGCGCATCCAGGGGAACATCGCCTCGCGGTAGTTCTGGAAGACGTAGCCGATCTTGGTGTCCTTGAGCGATTTGCCGTCGAACAGGATCTCGCCGCTGTCGATGGGGATGAGCCCGGCGATCATGTTGATCAGCGTGGACTTGCCGCAGCCGTTGGGCCCGAAGACCGAGACGATCTTGCCCTTGGGGATGTCGAGGTCGAAGTTCTCGTACAGCGGCCAGCCCGCAAAGTACTTGGTCAGGCCGCGGATGGTGATGTGGGTGCCGGCCGGGCCGGGCTTGAAAGGCGGCACCGGCACGTCGGCCACCACGGGGGCATTCAGGACTGTGCTCATCTGCCACTCCAGTGCACGATTCTTCGTTCAGCGACGAGGAACAAAATATTCAGCGCGTAACCCAGCACGCCCGCGGCCAGGATGGACGCGTACATGTCACGCACATTCATCACCTGCTGCGAATTGATGATGCGGTTGCCCAGCCCGCTGTCGGATCCGATGAACATCTCGGCCACGATCACGATCACCAGCGCCATGGAGACCGCCGAACGCAGGCCCACGAAACTCGGTTGCAGGCTTTCCCACACCAGGACGTCCTTGAAGATCTGCCAGCGCGAAGCGCCCATGACCTTGGCCGCCATCACGCGCTGCTTGCGCGCGTTGATCACACCGTAGGCGCTGTTGAAGACCACGATGAGCAGCGCACCGAAGGCGGCGATGGCCACCTTGTTGATGTCGGAGACACCGAAGATCATCAGGAACAGCGGGATCAATGCCGAGGACGGCGTGGAGCGGAAGAAGTCGATCAGGAACTCCACGCTGCGGTAGGCCTTCTCGGCGCTGCCGAGCACCACGCCCAGGGGCACCCCCACCACAGCCGCGATCAGGAAGGCCTGCGCGGTGCGCCACAGTGTGACGGCAAAGTCCTTGAGCAGCGGACCGCCGGCCAGGCCGTTGATCAGCGTGGTCACGGTCTCGGCCGGGGGCGGCAACAGGATGGCCTTGATGGCACCGAAGCGCACCGTGAGGTCCCAGACGATGAAAAGCAGCACCGGGCCGATGAAAGGCAGGGCCTTGCCCCAGGCGATCTTGCGAGGGGCGGTGGCCGCGGGCGCGGCCGCCGTCCATGGGGCGGCCGTGACGGGCGCGCTGGCTGTGCTGGAGTCGGCCATGGTGCTCAACCCTTGTAGAGCATGCTGTCGACCATCAGGCGCGAGGAGAAGATGCCCTTCTCGGCGAACAGGTCGAAGAACTTCTGGAAGTGGGCCACGTCAGCCGGCTTGAACTCGTTGTACATCATGTAGGCCGCCAGCGGCACCTCGGCGGTCAGCGCGCCTTCGATGGCGGTGTAGCCCTTGAGATACTGGCGCGCTTCCACGTTCTGCGCGCGCACATAGGCCACGCCCTTGCCGTAGGCGGCGATGAACTTCTTCGCCTCTTCGGGGTGCTTCTTGATGAAGGCCGAGGACAGCGAGGCCGAGCCGCCGAACCAGGGCGCCATGGCATCGCCCAGCACGTACTTCGAGATCACGCCGGCTTCGAGCACGCGCGTGGTGCCGTTGAGGCGGCCGATGGTGCCCGTGGGCTCCAGGGTGTAGCAGCCGTCGAGCTGGCCGGCAGCGAGTGCAGCCACGTGCTGGCCGATGGGCAGTTCCACCACGGTAGCGCCGGTGGCACCGCCGCGCTCCAGAACGGTCTTGGCCAGGGTCACGTTCTGGATGCCGGGGCCGGAGCCGATGCGCTTGCCCTTGAGGTCGGCCAGGGTCTTGGCCGGGCTGGCGGCCGGCACGATGATCTCGTCCAGCACGTTCTTCACATTGCTGGGGTTGGAGCAGAAGATCTTGAAGGTGCCCGGCGCGGCCAGTTCACCGATGGCGATGTTGGCCGAGCCCGTGCCGTTGGCGGTGCCGTCGGCGCGGTCGGACAGCACGGCCTCCATCACCTGCTGGGCACCGGCGAAACGCAGGGCCTCCACGTCCAGGCCGGCTTCCTTGAAGTATCCCTTCTCGATCGCCGCGTAGAACGGCAGGCCCGCAGCGATGGGCCAGTAGCCGATGCGGATCTTGGGGCCGCTCTGCGCGCGCACCAGGGCCGGTGCGCCCAGCGCGGCCAGCGCGAGGCCGGCACCGCCCGCCTGCATGAGCTTGCGGCGCGTCGTGGTGGCGGACAGGGAAGTGAGGGACTGGTCTTTCATGGAGCGCTCCTGCTAGGGGTTAAGGGAAGGGATGGGTATGAGGGGCCTGTGCCACCTGGAGCGAAGCCAGGTAGGCGCGCCAGCCGCCGAAATGCGTGATGTCCAGCGCGCCCTGCAGGGCCTGCGCCTCGCACAGGAAACCCTGCACGCTGCTGCCGTCGGCCAGCGCCAGCGTGCCGATGCCCAGCGGCGCGGGCACCAGGGCGACGAAGGAACCGTAGTGCTCGACGGGCATCTCCCAGAGTTCGAGCTGGATGCGTGCACCCTGCCCCGGCGCCACCCGCAGCAGGCCGGGTTTGGGCGGCACGGTGCCGGCCAGGGCATAAAAGCGGTAATCGGGCGCGGTCTCGGTGGCCGCGAGCAGGCGTGCCCCACGCTCGGTGAGCTGGCTGTTGAGCGGCATGCCCGAAAGGTGCGCGCCCACCACGGCCACTTTCACCGTGGCGCGCGGGCAGATGCCGGGGATGGCGACGGGTGCGGGCAGCCGTTCGCCGGTCGCGCCCTGCGTGAGACCGGTTGTGTGGTGGAAACGCTGGCCCAGCTCGGCCAACTGCCAGTCGCTGCCGCAGGGGCCGATCAACGTGATGCCGAAGGGCAGCCCGTCCTTGCGGATGCAGCTGGGCACTGACAGCGCCGCGTAGTCCAACAGGTTGACGAAGTTGGTATAGGCACCGAGGTTGCGGTTGAGCACCACGGGGTCGGCCAGCATCTGCGCGATGGTGTAGTGCGTAGGCGCGGTGGGCACGCACATCAGGTCCATGCCCTTCCAGACGTCGGCGGCACGCTGGCCCAGGGCACGCAGCTGAGTCTGCGCTTCATACAGATCGGCCGCGCTGTAGGCCTTGCCCTTGCCGATGATGCTGCGCACCGGCTCCATGACCTCCCCCTCGTGCGCGTCGAAGAAAGTGCGGATGGCCGCGTAACGCTCGGCCACGAGCGCGCTTTCATAGAGCAAGGTGGCGGCCTGTGAAAACGGCGAGAAGTCGATACGCACTTCCACGCCGCCGAGCGCGCGCAGCTGCGCCATCGCCTCCTTGAAGGCCGCCTCGGCCAGCGCGTCACCGTAGAACTCCAGCTGGTCCGGCACACCGAAACGGAAGGCCGCCGGGAAAGGCTGCGTGGCCATGGCCAGCTCACGCGAGTACGGGTCCAAGGGGTCGTAGCCCTGCGCCGCCTCCAGCACCTGCGCCGCCAGGCCCACGCTGCGCGCGAAGATGGAGACGCAGTCCACGCTCTGCGCCGCGGGCAGCACACCGCGTGTGCTGATCAATCCCTTGGAAGGCTTGAGGCCAACGATGTTGTTCAGGCCTGCGGGCACCCGGCCCGAACCGGCAGTGTCCGTGCCCAGCGAGAAATCGGCCTGTCCTGTGGCCACCACATAAGCCGAGCCGGAACTGGAACCGCCGGATACATAAAGAGGATTGAAGGCATTGGGCACCGGCCCCCAGGGCGAACGCGTGCCGTTCAGGCCGCAGGCGAACTGGTCCAGGTTGGTCTTGCCCAGCAGCGATGCACCAGCAGCGAGCAGCTTGTGCACCACGGCTGAATGCGCGGTGGGCTGGAACGCAAAGGCCTGGCAGGCCGCCGTGGTGGGCAGACCGGCCGCATCGATGTTGTCCTTGACTGCAAAACGCAGGCCACTCAGCGGCCCGCTCGCCCCCGTTGGCGCCGTCTCATAACGGGAGATCCAGGCCTGTGCCGCAGCAGCGGGCTGGGCCTGGTCTTGGGCACCGGAAACTGGAGTTGTGGGCTGCACCATCTTGTTGCATTCGATCTTGTATACATGTAGACATGCAACATGTATGCCAATGAACGCAGATGGTTTTGCCGTTCGTCTTGTATGGAAACAGGAACAAGACGGACGAATGCGATCAGGGATGCAAGGAAAGGCGCTCACGCGCGAACTGCTACGCGCGATGGACTCACTGTAGTTAAGGAGAACCCCGATCGGAATACGCCGGGGGCCGTACGACAGTGGCCGTGTCAGTTCAGAAAGAAGGCAATCAGCAAGGCCAAGGCGCCCATGGCCTCTGTCTTTCGCGCCTGCGATACCAGCTCAGGCGACAGCGTCTCCAGCCGGACCCGGTGCCAGTGCCAAATGTAGAAGACCATCGCCACAACGATGCCGCACAGCAGAGGCCAAAGTGCCTGCGCCGCCGAAGCCGCAAAAACCACTGGCCGTGATTCCGAATGCGGCAACGACCAAGCCGACACCACCAGAGGAACGATGCGCATAGGAGTAGCGTCCACACGCGGGACAGCTGGCGGGAAGCGTGGGGGAGGACAACCACTTGCGGAAGAAGCTGATGCTCATTGCCTGGCAGGACGGGCACGCGTACATATGAGACCAAGGTGATGCGGGTCGCCACATCCTAGCGACCATCATGGCGCCCGCCTATCCCCCAAAAGGGTCATGTCGATCTTCGACAGATGGGCTGTCATGGCGGCAGCTTCATCCAGGCAAACCCGGATCAGACTCGGCGCTAAGACTTCCTTGTGCCCGCGCGCAGGTTCTCCGCGACCGCAGCCCGGACCAAGGCCTTGAACGCCTCGGCATCGGGCAGCTCGCCTTCCCGGATATCGATGGCGCGGCGCGCATTGCCTTCGAGGCTGGCGTTGAAAAGCTGCTGCGGATCGGCCAGCGCTGCGCCGCGCATGAAGGTCAGCTTGACCGTCTGCTTGTAGGCCTCGCCCGTGCAGACGATGCCGGCGTGCGACCACACGGGCACACCCATGGGGTTGGTGGGCTTGGACCACTTGCAGTCTTCGGTGATCTGCGGATCGGCCTCGTGGATCATGCGGCGCATCTGCGCCAGCGTCTCAGCGCGCCAGCCGCCGATGGACTGGAGGCGTTGATCGACGAGGGAGGAAAAAGCTTCGCCTTGTGTCTGCTTCATCGCCGGCCCTCCCCCGCCCTACTGGAAGGCCACTTCCGCAAAACTGCGCAGCTTGCGGCTGTGCAGCTGGTTCATGCCAGCCTGGCGCAGCAGCTCCAGTGCGCGGATGCCGATGCGCAGGTGCTGGTCTACGCGCTCGCGGTAGAAATGGTTGGCCATGCCGGGCAGCTTGATCTCGCCGTGCAGGGGCTTGTCGCTCACGCACAGCAGGGTGCCGTAGGGCACGCGAAAGCGGAAGCCGTTGGCGGCGATGGTGGCGGATTCCATGTCCAGGGCCACGGCGCGGCTCTGGCTGAAACGGCGCTGGGGCTGGTTGTCGGGCAGCAGCTCCCAGTTGCGGTTGTCGGTGGTGGCCACCGTGCCCGTGCGCATGATCTGCTTGAGCTCGGCGCCGCGCATCTGCGTCACATCGGCCACCGCCTGCTCCAGCGCCACCTGCACCTCGGCCAGCGCGGGGATGGGAACCCACAGCGGCAGCTCTTCGTCGAGCACATGGTCTTCGCGCACATAGGCGTGGGCCAGCACGTAGTCGCCCAGCTGCTGGCCGTTGCGCAGGCCGGCGCAGTGGCCCAGCATGATCCAGGCGTGCGGGCGCAGCACGGCAATGTGGTCGGTGATGTTCTTGGCGTTGGCTGGGCCCACGCCGATGTTGACCATGGTGATGCCGTTGCCGTCCGGGCGCACCAGGTGGTAGGCCGGCATCTGCGGCAGGCGCGGCGGGGCCTTGCCCAGCGCATCACCCGCCTGCGCGGCCTCGCCCGTACGACGGGTCACCACGTTGCCGGGCTCGATGAAAGCGGCGTATTCGCTCCTGGCGTCTTGCATGAGCTCGTGGCCCAGGCGGATGAACTCGTCGATGTAGAACTGGTAGTTGGTGAAGAGCACGAAGTTCTGGAAGTGCTCGGGCACCGTGCCCGTGTAGTGGCGCAGCCGGTGCAGGGAATAGTCCATGCGCTGCGCCGTGAACAGCGACAGCGGGAAAGGCCGGCCGGGCTGCGGCTCGTAGGTGCCGTTGGCAATGCCGTCGTCCATGGCGCCCAGGTCGGGCAGGTCGAACCAGTCGCGCATCATCTGCCGCCGTTCGGCGGCCAGGTTGCCCTCGATGTGCTCGTTCTCGGCAAAGGAAAAGTGCACGGGGATGGGCTGCTTGCTGGTGGTCACCTCCAGCGTGACGCCGTGGTTGAGCAGCAGCAGGCGGAACTGCTCCAGGTAATAGTTGTTGAACAGGTCGGGCCGCGTGAGCGTGGTCTCGAACACCCCCGGCCCCGCCACGAAACCGTAACTCAGCCGCTCCTGCGCGCCGGCCGCCTGGCGCAGCACGGTCTCGGTCCGGATGCGCACCAGGGGGTAGAAGGCGCGCACCGGGCCGGCGCTGTCGTCCCCGGCCACGAAACGCTGCATGCCCGCGCGCAGGTGGGCGATGCTGCTGTCATAGATACGACGCACATGGGCCAGGGCGGCAGCCGCGTCGGTGAACTCTTGCGGGGCGATCAGGGGTGGGAGGTGGTGCATGGATTGATTCTGCCAGTCGCGTGGCATCCGGGCTAGCACCACACCCCTGTACGGCATCCCCAGCAAAACAGTCGGCTTTGTCACACGGGCGCCAGGGATGCGGGACTACAGTCGCTTTGGGGTCACATGCACAAAAGGTCACCATGTCCAGACAGCTTGCCAAGCTCAGCGCCGTGTACAACGAGATGTCCGATCGTTATGGCCCCGACGATCCGGTCGTGGTCCAGCTGAAGGAAGAGGTCGAACACGGACAGGTCCTGGCCAGCGTGCTGCCTTATGGCGAAAGAAGGAAAGAGAAACGGCCGACGTATTTCTGGGCGCAGCGGCTCGGCCAGGCGCGCGCCCGGCTGAGCAGCCGGCCCGGCACCTACGTCTGGACAGAGAACTAGCAGTCCTCCAGTTCCGACGCCTGGCAGCCCGCATCCTGGGCCGCGTCCTTGCAGACCCGGGCGTGGCGGTTTTCCATGTCGTGCATGCGCTGGCAGATGCGGTGCACGCACTCGGCATCCACGCGCAGTTCGCTGAGCAGGCCCAGCGCCGATACCGCCAAAATCCCGGCGGCCCATTCCGGCGCCTGCATGGGCAGGCCGATGCGCCGCGGCGGCAGGGTCTTGAGCGTCCAGTCCTGCCATTGCACACATTCCCCGGCCTGCAGCGCCTGCAGCACCCGCTCCGGCACCAGCTCCGTCAAGGCCCGCGCCCGCCCCTCGTTGGCTATGCCCAGCCAGACACGGCTCAGGGCAAGGACCTCGCCTATCCTTGCCGGGTCGATGGCCGGCCCCGGCTGATCGTGATCGCTCTTCAACACACGCGTCAAATCCGCTCTCCCGTTGACATCCGCTTTGGTCCGGCAAGCATGTGCATGCCGTACGGAAAAGTATGGAGAGAGAACCCTGCGGTTTGATGACAGGCCAGCACGCCTGTGTGGAATAGGGTCAGACGCGGTCGTCAACAAAACGACACATGACGCCCGGTCGGCAGATCCATATGTCAGACCAACATGGAACGGTGCGCCGCCGCCCCGGCCATTGCCCCCTCCCCTACGGAGATCGCCACATTGCCCGCGGCACGCGCGGCGTCGCCGCAGGCGAACACGCCGGGCACGCTGGTCTGCTGCATGGCATCCGTGCGGATGTAGGGGCCTGTGGGCCCTTCCTCGAACGCGCAACCCAGCTGCTCGGCGAGGGTGCTAGCCAGGCGTGTGCGCGCCTGGGTGAACAGGCCCGCCATGGACAGCACACGCCCGTCGGCCAGCACCACATCGGCGTGGCCGCTCAGGCGCAGCACGGGCACGGCCTCGATCTGCACGCCGCGCCGCTGCAGGGCGGCCTGCTGTTCGGCGTCGGGCACGTAACTGCCGTTGAGGAACAGCGTCACCGCGCCCCAGTCCGGCAACATCAGGGCATGGTGCTGCGCCAGCGGGCTGACGGCGAGCACACCGATGGCGCCGCCACCCAGCTCGTAGCCGTGGCAATAGGGGCAATGAAAAACGCCGCGGCCCCAGCGCTCGGCCAGGCCCTCCACGGCCGGCATCTCGTCCACCACGCCTGTGGCCAGGATGAGGCGCCGGACCTGCAGGCTCTGCTGCGCGCACTGCACTTCGAAATGCTCCTCGTCCAGACGGTGCGCCGTTTGTGCCTCACCCTCCAGCCAGCGCAAGTTCGGGTATTGCAACAGCTGCCGTTTGGCTTCCTCCGCAATCTCGCCCGGCGGGCGGCCGTCCTGCGCCAGAAAGCCATGCGAATGCGAAGCAAAGCGGTTCCGCCGCAAACCGGCGTCCACCACGGCCACACGGCGCCGGGCGCGCGCCAACTGCAAGGCGGCGGACATGCCGGCATAACTACCGCCGATGACGGCGTATTCAACTTCCATGGACATGCTCCTGATGGCGGTGTGCGCTGTGGCCATGGGCCACCATGCGTTGATGAAAATCGCGGGACAGGGCGGCCAGCGTCACGGCGGAGAGCCGCTGGCGCAGCAGGGTCTCGGCCTCTTCAAACGCCTGGTCCAGCGCGCTGTTGACGGCCTGCGCCACCAGACAGGTGGGCTGTTCCTCCCGGTGGCCCACGGCCAGCAGGGAGGGCGCGCCCAGCGCCTGGTGGATATCGCTCAGGGTGATGCTCTCCAGCGGGCAGGACAGCACCCAGCCGCCCCCATGCCCCTTGGCCGAACTCACAAAACCGGCTTCGCGCAGCCCGGCCATGAGCCGGCGCAGTACCACCGGGTTGGTCTGCATGGCGCGGGCCAGGTCTTCAGAGGTGGAGGGGCCGTCGTTTTCGGCCATGTGCAGCAGCACGTGCAGCACATCGGAGAATTGGCTGTTTCTTTTCATGCAACTAGTGTAGTTACATGAAATGACCCTTGCCCGCTGAGGGACATGGGGAAGGCGCACCCTGCTTAGCGGCGCCCGCTCAAGCCGCGGGCTTAGGCACCGTGTAACGCAGCTCGGCAAAACCGGTGCCGACCTGGCGCACGGACTCCAGCTTCAGCGGCGGGCTGGTGAGGCGGCGCGGGAACAGGGGCTTGCCTTGGCCCAGCGTCACCGAGGCCACCTGCACGATCATTTCGTCCAGCAAACCTGCGTCGTAAAACTGCCCCGCCAGATCGCCCCCGCCCACCACCCAGAGGTTCTTGCCGCCGGCTGCCTGCAACATGGCCGCGTGCACGGGGCGTACATCGCCCTGCACGAAATGCAGATTGGCGCCGGGGATGGCCGGCATCTTGCGGCTGGAGAATATCCAGGTGGGTTGCGCATAGGGCCAGGGCGAGCCGGTCTCGGCCGTGACGGTCTGCGCGTGGTGCAGCATCCATTCGTAGGTGGACGAGCCCATGGCCAGGGCGCCGACTTCGGTGATGAAGGTCGGGTAACTCGTGTCGTTCACGTCACCGAGGGGGAAGAGCCACTCCAGGGAGTTGTCTTCGGTGGCGATGTAGCCGTCGAGGCTGGTGGCGGTGTAGTACTGAGTGGTCATGACAAATAAAAGCGCGGAGCGCGGCCCAAGTTCTACGGCTGGGAATGCGTGGATACCAAAGATGCGCTATCGGCCTGCCCATTCGAGTCTTTCGACCACAGATGGGCACTATGCGAAAGATACTGATCGACCGCGAAGAAGTAGAAATACTCGGACAGCATGGCGGCAATCGCAGCAAATAGTGGCACCAGCCCCATTTCGAACACCTCTGATAAGGCGAAGCCAGCAACAAAAATAGCAAGCATAAAAAGAAGAACAGACCACCACTTCAACAAATGCCACAACCATCGTGGATGGAAAGCACGTTGCCACACATACCCATAAATTGGCACGAGAAATAGAGCGGAGGAGGCTACTCCAATGACTACTTTCCAAAATGGAATCGAGCTGATGAAGACCCCATCAATTAGCGTCCACACAGCACCGGCGACCAAAAACATAAAAAACAGGCGCCAAAGACGTGGGTGCTGAGTTGCATGGTTCATAAGAATCAACAAATTCTAGTAGTGCCGCTCACTTAGGCCTATCCCCCAAAAGGGTCACCCCACCACAGTCCTCAGCCCTCAAACTGCGGATGCAACTGCCGTATCCGCCCCAAGGCCAGCGCCGCCGCCGCCGTGCGCGTCTCCACTCCGAGCTTGGCGTAGACCCGCTCCAGGTGTTTCTTGACCGTCATGGGGCTGCTGCCCAGGATGTCGCCGATGTCGCGGTTGATCTTGCCCTTGATCACCCAGTAGAGCACCTCGGCCTCCTTGGCGGTGAGGCGGAAGCTCAGGGAGATGGCTTCGATGACGGTCTCGTCCGAGGCCTCCTGCATGATGAGCAGCCAGTCGCCGCCGGTGTCGGGGGCGCCCGTATCGTCGTTGCGCTGGTGCAGGCGGAAGGTCAGGCGTTTGGCGCCATGTTCCAGCGACAGGCGCGGTGGCTCGGCCAGGGTTTCGCCACGGGCCTGCACCTCGGCCAGATGCGCCACGCTGCGGTGCAGCCAGGACAGCACGGGCTCGGGCACGTTGGGGCCGCTGGCACCGTAATAACGCTGCAGCAGCTCACGCGCCAGCGGGGTCTGCCACATCAGGCGGCCGTCGCCCAGGCGCACGGTGATGCTGGCGTAACCGAAGGCGTCGAGCGCGTTGCGGGCCTGACGCCGTTCGCGTGCGCCCTGCAGGTGCACCTGCATGCGGGCGAGCACTTCCTTCGGCCGGATGGGTTTGGTCACGTAGTCGGTGCCGCCCGCTTCGAGTGCGGCGACCAGGTGCTCGGTCTCGGTCAGGCCCGTCATGAAGATGATGGGGATGTGGGCGGTGGTCGCGTCGGCCTTGAGGCGGCGTGCGACCTCGAAGCCGTCCATGCCGGGCATCATGGCGTCGAGCAGCACGATGTCCGGCCGCGCCTGCGCGGCGCGCTGCAGGGCCGAGGCGCCGTCCAGCGCCACCAGGACGGTGCAACCCGATTCGTCCAGCGCGTCGTGCAGCAGCGAGAGGTTGTCGGGCACGTCGTCCACGATGAGCACCACGTCGCTCTGCGCGCGGTTGAGGGCCTGGTCCAGGGTGTCGTTCATGTCTTTTCCGGGCTGGTGTCCAGCAAGGCAAGTATGGCGTCGAAACGGTAGGCCCTCGCCAGGCCGCGCACCTGCTCCACCCAGCTGTGGTGTGCGGGGCTTTCGGCCTCGATCTCGTCGAGCAGGCGCACGATGCCGCGGTAATAGCCCAGGCCGGTGTGCTCGCGCAGCTCGGCCAGGAACTCGGCGCGCGGAGGCAGCAGGGGCCCGGGCGGTGCAGGCGGCGCTTCGGGCGATAGCACTCGTTCGGTCCACTGCAGCTGCAGGCGCTGCTCCAACCAGTCGAGCAGCTCGCTGTGGCGTATGGGTTTGGTGATGAAGTCCGTCGGGGTGATGCCCACGTCGTTGTCCAGGCCCTTGTCGAAGGCATTGGCCGAGACCACGGCCACGGACAGTTTGGCCAGGCCGTTCAGACGGCGCAGGCGGCGTATGGTTTCCCAGCCGTCGATGCCGGGCATGGCCAGGTCCATGAAGACCACGTCGGGGCGGTAACCCGCGGCCAGCAAGTCCAGCGCGTCGTGCCCGCTGGCGGCGGTGCGCAGCACGAAGCCCAGAGGCACCAGCAGCTGGGTGAGCATCTCGCGGTCGGGTTCCTCGTTGTCCACCACCAGCACATGGCGGCGCGCGCCGGCGTAACCGCGGCGCGGTGGCTTGGCGGCAACCGGTTTGGCCGAAGGCAGCGCGGCATGCACCTCGGGCAGGAAGAGTTTGACGTGGAAGACCGAGCCCAGGCCTTGCGTGCTCTGCACGGTGAGCTCGCCGCCCATGAGGTCGGTCAGCATTTTGGCAATGGTCAGGCCCAGGCCGGCGCCGGGGGTGCCCTGCGAGGAAGCGGCGCGCGTGAAAGGCTCGAACAGGCGCTCGGTCTCCTGCAGCGTCATGCCGGGGCCGGTGTCGCGGATGTCGATGTGCGCCATCTCGCGCGCGTAACGCACGCTGAAGGTCACCTCGCCCTGGGCCGTGAACTTGATGGCATTGCCCAGCAGGTTGATGAGAATCTGGCGCACGCGCTTCTCGTCGGCGCGCACGCGCTCGGGCAGCACCGAGAGCGGCGTGTAGTTGAAAACCAGGCCCTTGGCCGCGGCCTGCAGCTCGAACATGGCGGCCAGCTCATGCACGCAGGCGGCGAAGTCCATGGGCTTGAGCTCCAGCGTGAGCTTGCCCGATTCGATGCGCGCCAGGTCCAGCGTGCCTTCGATCAGCGTCAGCAGGTGCTCGCCCCCGCGGCGGATCACCTGCACCGCGTGTTTGCGGTGCGCGGGCACCTGCGGGTCTTCGCCCATGAGCTGCGCATAACCCAGGATGCTGTTGAGCGGCGTGCGCAGCTCGTGGCTGATGGCGCTGATGTAACGGCTCTTGGCCTGGTTGGCCTGCTCGGCCTGGTGCTGGGCGCGCTCGGCCGTGCGGCGCGCGTCCTGCAGCGCGGCGTCGGTCTGCTGGTGCAGCTCGATCTCGCGCATAAGCAGGGCGGTCTGGCGGTTGGATTCTTCCTGCGCCACCTGGCGGCTCTTGTGCGCCAGCACCACCCACCAAGCCACCATGCCCGCGATGAGTAGCAGGGCCATATAGGTTTTCAGGAACCCGCCGCGCAGCGCGGCCTGCACGAAGGCGGGCAACTCGCTGTCGGTGTAGACCTGGGCCAGGGCCTGCAACTCCTGCTGGTAGAACAAGCCGAACACGCCGGCCAGCAGCGGCACGATGATGAGCATGAGCAGCAGGAAATGTGCAAGGCCCGTGTCCAGGTAGGGCCGCAGGCCCTTGGGCAGCAGGCGCTGCAGCACGCCCGACCACTGGGCCGAGAGGCTGGCGTGCGGTTTGCACAGATCACCACAGCGCGCGTCCAGCGTGCAGCACAGCGAGCAGATGGGCCCCTGGTAGGCGGGGCAGTGGGCCATGTCCGGCCCTTCGTACTCACCTTCGCAGATCACGCAGCGGCGCACGGCGTAACGCGCATAGGGGCCTTCGTTGGCTTTGGTGTCGACCACCAGCTCACTCTGACGGGCGATGTAATAGCGCCCACGTGTGGCCCAGGCGATCAGCGGTGCGGCCACAAAGGCCGTGCCCAAGGCGATCAGCGCCGAGAAGGCCTGAGCCAGCGGGCCGAACAGGCCCAGGTGCGCCGTGACCGACAGGATGGAGGCCAGCACCATGGCGCCCACGCCCACGGGGTTGATGTCGTACAGATGGGCGCGCTTGAATTCGATACCCTTGGGCGAGAGGCCCAGGGGCTTGTTGATCACCAGGTCGGCCACCACGGCCATCATCCAGGCGATGGCAATGTTGCTGTACAGGCCCAGCACGTCGCCCAGGGCCTGGAAAACGTTCATCTCCATCAGCATGAAGGCGATGAAGGTGTTGAACACCACCCAGACCACCCGCCCCGGGTGGCTGTGCGTGAGGCGCGAGAAGAAGTTGCTCCAGGCCAGGGACCCCGCATAGGCATTGGTGACGTTGATCTTGAGCTGCGAGATCACCACAAAGAGCGCGGTGGCCGCCACCGCCCAGCCGTAGTTCGGGAACACGTATTCATAGGCGGCCAGGTACATCTGGTTCGGGTCCACCGCACGTTCGATGGGCACGGCATGCGTGATGGCCAAGTAGGCCAGCAGTGCCCCGCCCAGCATCTTGACCACCCCCAGCAGCACCCAGCCCGGCCCGCCCGCCAAAACCCCGAACCACCAGCGTCTGTGGTTGGCGGCCGTCTGGGCCGGCATGAAACGCAGGTAGTCGGCCTGCTCGCCCATCTGGGTGATCAGGGCGATACCCACCGTGAGGGCGGCACCAAAAAAGGGCAGATTGAAATCTGAACCATGGCTCTTGTCCCCTTTGTAGTGCACCACGCCCGAAAACGCGTCCGGGTCCAGCGCCAGCACAAAGGCAAAAGGCACGACCAGCATGAGCAGCCACAGCGGCTGCGTCCAGACCTGCAGCCGGCTGATGGCCGAGACCCCGTGCGTGACCAGGGGGATGACCACCAGCGCGCAGATGAGGTAACCCCAGCTGGGCGGGATACCCAGCGCCAGCTCCAGCGCATAGGCCATGACGGCGGCCTCCAGCGCAAAGAAGATGAAGGTGAAACTGGCGTAGATCAGCGAGGTGATGGTGGAGCCGATGTAGCCAAAACCCGCGCCGCGGGTGAGCAAATCCATGTCCACGCCGTAACGCGCGGCATAGACGCTGATGGGCCAGCCCGCCAGGAAGATGATGAGCCCCGTGGCCAGGATGGCCCAGAAGGCATTGGCCCAGCCGTACTGCACCAGCAACGTGGCGCCCACCGCCTCCAGGATCAGGAAGGAGGCCGCGCCGAAGGCCGTGTTGGCCACCCGCCATTCGCTCCACTTGCGGAAACGCTGCGGCGTGTAGCGCAGCGCGTAATCCTCCATGGTCTCGCGCGCCACCCAGCTGTTGTAGTCGCGCCGGATCTTGACGATGGACTGCACGGCGGCCGTGGGATGCGGCGGCGCAGCAAGGTCAGAGACTGGGGATTCCGGGGCGTTCATGCCCCGGGAGAGTGCAGATTCCGTGCCATGCCCCGGGGTGGGGCGGGATGGTGCTGGTGTTCCGGTTCAGCGCCGTCCGCTGCAAGCGTTTGTCAGGCGCCTGTGGGCCCCTGGCGCCGCAGGGCGATATGGGTGGCCTTCTCCGACGCGACGAACTGAACGCATTCATACCCCAGAGCGCGCATGTCCAGCCCTTCGAACAATCGTTCTCCACTGCCCAGCAGAACCGGTGAGATGGCGATGTGCAGCTCATCGATGAGGCCCGCACGCAGATATTGCTGGATGGTGCTGGCTCCGCCACCGATGCGCACATCCTTGCCCCTGGCGGCCTCGCGCGCCCGGTCCAGCGCCTCGTGGATACCGCCCGTGACGAAGTGGAAAGTCGTGCCGCCTTCCATCTCGATGGGTTCGCGCGCGTGATGGGTCAGGATGAACGTGGGAACGTGATAGGGCGGGCTGTCGCCCCACCAGCCTTTCCAGTTGTTGTCCGGCCAGTCCCCACGTATGGGCCCGAACATGTTCCGCCCACGCCGAGCGGATGGTTGAGGTCCTGATTCGGGCCTGCTCCGTATCCATCGAGCGAGATGGTGAAGCCTTCAACGCGAACTCGTGTCATCGTTTGCCTCCGTTTAGCGTTTGAGCGGGACCGGCGCCGGGAAGGCGCTTGTGGCCCGCGCAACGGATGATGGCACTATCGGTGCGCGGGCCAAGTGCCTTGCCGGTGGCGGCTCGCTCAAGCGAAGGGTTAGGTTGCACTCTCTTGCCGAGGCAGGGGGCCGCCATACTTTACGCGTGGGTCGGCAACGAGCCGATCCAGAGAGCGTGAAACCAAGTAGATGTCCGCCTGCGCTAGGACGGCGGATGACAGTTGTGTCATGGGAGCTTCGGGCTCTGGCCATATGCGTTGCATAGGGCGGATCGGATCGAGAACCTCGGAGCGAAGCCCGGTCACGCGCGCAGCAGTTACGTAGAAGCAAAGTGGACCGACGAGGAATGTGGTTGCCTCGATATTGCGCTGAATCGCCGGAGGCAACGGCGGCTCCGGCCCGCGCATGGACGTGGAAACAGTAGTCGACTGTCGGTAGTAGGCGGTTTGGGTGCGCAGTGAGTGATAGCCCACGAAGATGCGGAAGAACGCGGGTATGGCGCGTTGCTCGTAGAAGGCCCGTCGATCATCAGGCGGAGTAAGAGCCGTGGCCTCAGTTGAGTGTTCCCCAACGATGGACTTGAGCGTAACCCAGCGAGCCAAGGCGTGGGATTCCTCGAGGGAGATCGTTGATTGGTTCCGATTCATCAGTGCGAGCAGAACCGGCTTGGCGTTGGACTCCAGCGAACTCATCCAGCCGTTGTTGCACGAGGCACATACCGCGCGAATCTTCTTGGTGGTGACAGATCCTTGGCGCTCTGATCTTCGCTCGAGCCGATGCGGCTGTTTGCCCTCGGCGGAATGGAACTCAGTGACGTGAGCGTTGGACTCCGGAGGCTCCAGGTGCGGGGCCAGCCACTCCGGCCAGAAGTGCTCCTTAGAAAGGTTCCCTCGGAGCCCGCAGAAGATGCACGTCTTTGGACGCTTCATGTAGTGCAGCGCGAGTGTTCGTGCAAACGTTCGACGCAAGGGGCCTGCCGCAGGCAGGTCCCCTTGACGGAGGGGTTAGGCCCCAGCTTGGAGCCCAAGCGATCGAGGAGAGAAGCCTGTGCTGCAGCATTGATGCTCAGGGTGTGAAGGGCGGCGGCTGCGGAGGCGGGGCTTTCGCGATCGATGCTGGGGAACTGAGCCGCAAGAGGACTTGGGATACTGCAAATAACTGGCAGTAGCACTGACTCGAACTGATGGGCTGTTGGATCGACAACGCAGCCATTCACTTCCACCCAGAAGTGATGCTCTGACTTGGACTGAGACGTGCCGCGAATGCGAACAACCGCTGCTTCCGGATACTTTGCGGCAAGCACTTGTGCGGCTAGTGCACTTACCACCTCACAACAGTTCTTTGGAAAGCTGTGCATGAACGGAAGCTGCATCGCCATTTCGTCCGTTGCAAAGAACTCGACGATGCCGTCGAGGTCTGCCTGAAGCTGGAGATGTCCGGGATTCATGGGGTGTAACGTTTGACATGAGGGACGTCCAAAGGCGCTAGCCTTTGGACGTCCCTCTCGATGGAAGGGTTAGGCGGCAGGCTAGAAGTAGCCACCATCTGCTTCTTTCTCCAGTAGTTGTAGCCCTCAAGTTCTTCTTCGGATACCGACTCACGTTGAATGAAATGAATGGACCAGGTGGAGAACGACTCGTGGCTAACTGGCGTGTGCCCTAGGCCGAGTTTTACGCCCGGCTCTCGATGTATGCCAGCCATGAAGAGGGTACTTGGATCGATTGAGGTTGGAAGTTCGACCACCTGATTGCTGTACTGCCGCACGTGAACGCCACCATGATCAACCTTCAGAATCTTTAGAACGGTGTAGGTGTCGTCTTCGTCTCGCGTGGCATATACGCCACCCTCAATTGGTTTTGGATTCATGGCAGGTTCGAGTGTGGAGGGTGCGATTTTGCTGACGCCTAACTTGATATAGGCCGCAAATCTGTCGGCATAACAAAGTTCATGGTTCCTCCCGTGATGTGTTCTAAGTGCCTGATTTATATCAGCCTTTCGCCCAAAAGCCATGCGAGCTGGACCATGAACAAAACCGCCAAACCCTGCACACCTGTCTGATGAACAAGACCGACTGCCGGATAACACCGCACGCGACGCCGGCAGATAACGCTGCTGGATCAAGGACTTGGCGCCGAATCCTGCGAAATCTGCCGTGTCATCCGGACCGCCTTGACCTGGACACCAGGGGCATGACGGGGCGGCCCATGGCCCTAGCCTTCCTGCAACAGGCTGCTCGCAATCGCCGCCGCGGTGCGCGTCTCCACAATTCGAGAGTTCTAAGCAGCCATGCGCGGCAAGGCCTCCAGACTGGCCAGGGTCTCCACGCACGCCCGCGCCGCTTCCGTTCCCTTCTTCACGAAGTGCTCCCTGAAGAAACGCTGATGCTCCTCGTGCTCATGGAAGTCGTGTGGCGTCAGGACCATGGAGAACACGGGTGTGTCCGTTTCGATCTGCACGCGCATCAGGCCGTCGATGACAGCAGAGGCCACGAACTCGTGGCGGTAGATGCCGCCATTGACCACCAGGCCACAGGCGATGATGGCGCTGTAGCGGCCGCTGCGGGCGAGCCGCTGGGCGTGCAGGGGGATTTCGAAGGCGCCCGGCACCTGGTACTCATCGATCTGCCCGGGTGACCAACGACTTCGCTCCAGTTCGGCGCGGATGGCGGCGGTGCCACTGGCCACGATTTCGCGGTGCCAGCCTGCGGCGATGACGGCCACACGCGGAGGCCGTGAACGCGCCTGGGGCGCGCTCGATGCGGAGGGGAGAGTCTGAACTGTCTGATTCATGGGTGTCCTCAACAAGACGGGTTACCAGAATCAGGGCGCACGCAAACACGGCGCCAGCACGCAAGCGCGCCGACGCCGGGATACGCGATCTCTTTCATCCGGACTGTGACCGTCGGCTCTGGCATCGCACCAGATCTGCTGACCCCGACGCCCACAAGGGCGGGTGCCGGGCGCTCGCGGGCTCCTGCAGTGAGCTGCAGATACCGCCGGTGGGGAATTTCGCCCCGCCCTGAGAACGCTGTCAGCCCGTGGGGGCCGACCCAGCCATTCTAGGAGCTCCGTCTCGTCGCGCACTGTCGCGGACGTTATCGATCAGACTCTTGCCGTTGTGGAGAGGAGGGGTTAGGCCGCATTCTTCCGCATGAAAACGCTGTTTGGGTCGTCAGCATACTCACCGAACGGGCCACTGCGTTGATAACCACACCGCGCATACAGCCCGATTGCCTCTGGCTGCAGATTGCCGGTTTCCAACGCGAACTGTGAGCACCCCTTTTCTTTTGCCTTGGACTCAAGAAACTCCAGAAGAGCTCGTGCCAGTCCTTTGCCTCTGTGCGCTGGGCGTGTGTACATGCGCTTGATTTCACCGTAGGTGGCTTCGAGAACTATGGCGCCGCACGCTATAGCTCGGCCATGCTCATCTCGAACAACAGCGAAAAGAACATTCGATTCCGAAAGAGCAGTGAGATCAATACCGTGATGACTCTCGGCAGGGTAAAGAGGTTTCTGGAAAGCATCGAGCTCCTCAATGAGCTGCAATATCTCCGGCTGGCTTGGCGGCTCAAGGGAGATGTGCATGAGGTTCAGATACGGTTAACGCCTGACTTCAGCGGAAACCGAAGGCGATCCGCCGGAAAAAATACAGCCCTCGTCGTTCGCCAGCGTTATGTAAATGCCGTCGTAGCAGCTTCCATTCAGACAAACGGCTTCAAGCTCAGCCCCACAGTCGACAAAACCGAGCGTTCGGTACAACGCTAGGGCCGGCTCGTTCGGAACGTACACCTGCAAGTTCACGCGTCGTGCACCGCTGTCAAAAGCATGTCGAAGCGCTGTTGCTACAACCATCCGACTCAGTCCTCGACGCCGATATCGCGGTGAAGTAAATACGCCCCACATCACCATCTTGTGGTGTGAGGATGCAAATTGGCCCACACGACTGACAGCAGCCGTTGCGGCTAGCTCACCCTCGACAAAGCTGCCGAACACCGCATTCGGAAGAGGTGCGGATAGCTGCGCCTTGAAACCGTCCAGCGTCCGGGTGAGCTCTTCTTCAAATGACAGCCCCATTGGCACTGGATTTTCTTGTGTGACTTCCCGTCTCAAATCAGAAAACGCCAGGGCATCGCCAGCGCCCAGACGTCGAATTTCGATTGATGTCGTCGGTTGGTTCATGAGGCACAGTGTTTGAGATGATCGGGCCTTCTCGTCGAGGAAGCATTAGGCGTCATTGTTTGCACGCGCCCCAGCTGACTGACCACACGACCATGGCAGTGCCTGTGCAATAGAGGAAGCGATACAGCCATTGATTGACGCGCTCTACGAGCGACACGCCCTTGTTGGTTTGAACTTGCCAACCGCGGACAAACAGAGTGCCCCATAGCAGTACCCCTGCGCCAAGGCTTGCGAGAAGAGTCGTGGCGTTGGCTGGTGCGCAGCCAAGCAAGGCTGGACTCCACCGCCCCAAGGCGAAACCTGCCGCCATTGAAGCCACCGCCGCCGCAAATGATGACCAGAAGGCTCGAAACAGCACAGGCCCGCCAGGCTCAGGTTCCGAACCTTCAAAGGTGGGACCAGTATCTTCAGATCTTTTTCATTCTCTGCCGCGAACTTTGACGGACGACACACAGCAAGCATGCATAGATAGAAAGCGCGGCGAATGCTGACTGGAGTGCCGCGATAGTAGCGTGGGGGCATGTCGCTTAGCTTGATATAGGCAGCAAACTTGTCTGATGAACAGAGCTCAACCGTCTCAAGCCATCCTCCCGTGATGTGTAGTCAGTGCCTGATTTATATCAGCCTTCCCACAAATCACCCAGTCCTGGCCGCGCGCCCCTACCCCTCTTGCAACAAGCTGCTCGCAATCGCCGCCGCCGCTGTGCGCGTCTCCACCCCCAGCTTCTCGAAGATGTGCTCCAGGTGCTTGTTCACCGTGCGCGGGCTCATGCCCAGGATGTCGCCGATGTCGCGGTTGGTCTTGCCCTTGGCCAGCCACGAGAGCACCTCGGTCTCGCGTGGGGTGAGAGAGGCGCCCGAGAGGCGCTTGTGCGCGGCGTCCTGCACGGGCGCGGTCTGGCGCAGCAGCACCATGACTTCGCCGGGGCCGCCCTGACCCAGGTAACGTGCCTGTAGTTGGCTGCCGTCGGGCAGCGCGGCCAGGGTCTCGCCCTCGCTGACCACGCGCTGCAGCCACTGCCGCAACGCCGCCTCGTCCTGCTCGGGGCCCAGGGCTTGCTGCAGCCAGCGCATGGCCTGCGGTGAGCGCCAGGCCATGCGGCCCTGGGTGTCGAGCAGCACCACGCCCAGGCCGGCCACGTCCACGGCCTCGCGCGCCAGGCGGCTCACGTGGGCGTTGCGCAGGTGCGTGGCCAGGCGGGCCAGCACCTCGGGGATCTTGAGCGGCTTGACGACGTAGTCCACGCCGCCGCTGGCAAAGCCCTCGACGATCTGCTCGGTTTCGGCCAGGCCGGTCATGAAGATCACGGGCACGTGCGCCCAGGAGGGCTCGGCCTTGAGGCGGCGGCAGAGCGTGAAGCCGTCGTCGCCGGGCATGATGGCGTCGAGCAGCACGGCGTCGGGCACGGCCATCTCGAAGCGCTCCAGCGCCTCGATGGCGTCGCGCGCCACCAGCACGGTGTAGCCCTCAATGGCCAGCGCGTCGCACAGCATGCGCAGCGTTTCGGGCGCGTCGTCCACCACCAGCACCACGCTGGAGACGGCGGGGGCGTGCGGAGCATCAGGCGGATTCATCTTCGGTCTCTTTCAGGCGGGCGATCAGGGCGGTGAAGTCGAAACGGTCCACATGCACCACCAGGGCCTGCAGCACGTCGGCGATGGCCGGTGCTTCCTGGGCGCTGTTGCGCAGCAGGGTACGCAGGCCGCTGGCGTTGCCCAGGCGCGCCATGGCGATGAGGCTCTGGCGCAGCTCGGCGGGCAGCGGCAGCGCGGTGGCGCCGTCGGGCGCGGTGGGGGACGCGGCCAGGCGCTGGGTTTCGTGCACCCACTCCAGCTGCAGCACACGGGCCAGCAGGTCCAGCAGCTCGGACTCGATCACGGGTTTGCTCACGAAGCCCTGTGCGCCCACGGCGGCCAGCAGCTCGGGGCGGTTCTCGAAGGGGTCGGCCGAGACGAAGATGATGGGCAGGCTCGCCGTGCCGGTGTTGCGGATGAGCTGCGCGGTCTGCCAGCCGTTGAGGTCGTCCATATTGATGTCGAGCAACACGGCGTCGGGCGGGTACTGCTGCAGGATCTCCAGCGCCTCGCGGCCGCTGGCGGCTTCACGCACGATGAAACCCAGGGGCAGCAGCAGGCTGGCCAGCAGCTGGCGCTGGATGGGCTGGTCGTCCACCACCAGCAGGGTGCGGCGCGGCGCGAGGTAACCCACGATGGGCCGCAGATGGCGCACGGCGGACACGGCCGGGGGATCGATCTCGCGCAAATAGAGGCGCACGCTGAAGGTGCTGCCCTCGCCCACGGCGCTGCGCAGGGTGAGCTCGCCGCCCATGAGCTCGGTGAGCAGGTGGGTGATGGTCAGGCCCAGGCCGGTGCCCGACTCGCTGGTGCGCCGGCCCGCGCTGCCGCGCTCGAAGGGCTGGAAGATGCGCTCCTGATCCTGCGGGGCGATGCCGATGCCCGTGTCGTCCACCTCGAAGCGCAGTACCTCGTGCCGGCAATCCACTCGAAAGACGATGCCGCCATGGTCGGTGAAGCGCACGGCATTGGCCAGCAGGTTGATGAGGATCTGGCGCAGGCGCTTGGCGTCGGCCTGCACCCAGGCGGGCACCCGGCCCTGGGTTTCCAGGCGGAAGCCCAGGCCCTTGCCTTCGGCCTGCGGCTGCACCATGCGCGCAAGCTCCGACAGGAATTCCGGGAAGGGCAAGGGCGCCGGGTCCAGGCGCAGGCGGCCGGCTTCGATGCGGGCCAGGTCCAGCAGGCCGTCGATCAGCCCGTGCATGTGCTGCCCGCTTTGCTGGATGGTGGTGACCATCTCGCGCGCGCTGCCCTGCACTTCGTTGCCACGCAGCAGGATCTGCGCGTAACCCAGGATGCTGTTGAGCGGGGTGCGCAGCTCGTGCGTCATGCCGGCCACGTAACGCGTCTTGGCCTGGCTGGCGGACTCGGCCACCTCCTTGGCGCCCTGCAGGGCCTCGTCGGTGCGCTGGTGCGCGTCGATCTCCTTTTGCAGCAGTTGGGTCTGGCGCTCGGATTCGTCGTGCGCCATGCGCCGGCTTTCGTTGGCCAGCACCACCCACCAGGCGCACACGGCAGCCAGCACGGCCAAGAGCGAGAAGGCCTTGATGAAGGGCATGCGCAGCGCCTCGGCCGGGGCGTGCAGGCTTTCCTGCACATAGACCACACCCAGCAGGAACGCCAGCACCGCGCACAGGCCGAGGAAGACCGTGAAGTACTGCGCCACGCGGAAGTTGAAGCGGTTGTTCAGGCTGGCTGGCAGGATGGCACTGAGCATGTCGCGCACCTGGTCGGCAGCGCGCGACTGGGTCTTGCAGCGGTCGTGGCAGCGTGATTCGAGCGAGCAGCACAGCGAGCAGATGGGCGCGCCATAGGCCGGGCAGCTGGCCATGTCGGCGCTCTCGAACTGGTTTTCGCAGACGCTGCAGCGCACCACCTCGCCGGGTTTCCAGGGCGAGGCGTCGTGGCGCGCCAGGTAATAGCGCCCCTTGGTGGCCCAGGCCAGCAGCGGCGCGGCCAGCATGGCGGTGAACAGCGCGATGAAGGGCGAGAAGGCGGCCGCGTAGTCGCCCAGCATGCCGGTGTAGGCCACACCGGCCAGCACCACGGCCAGCAGCATGGCGCCCAGGCCCACGGGGTTGAGGTCGTACAGATAGGCGCGGCGAAACTCCACGCCCTTCGGGCTCAGGCCCAGCGGCTTGCTGATGACGAGGTCGGCCACCAGCGCGCCGACCCAGGCGATGGCCACGTTGCCGTACAGGCCCAGCACTTTCTCCAGCGCGCCGAAGACGCCCAGCGTCATGAGCAGCATGGCGATGATGACGTTGAAGACCAGCCAGACCACGCGCCCGGGGTGGCTGCGTGTGAGCCGCGCAAAGAAGTTGCTCCAGGCCAGCGAGCCGGCGTAGGCGTTGGTGACGTTGATCTTGACCTGCGAAATCACCACGAAGAGCACGGTGAGCCACAGCGCCAGCATCGGGTTGCCCAACGAGAGGTTGAAGCCCACCAGGTACATCTGCGTGGGCTCGGCCGCGTGGCCGGGCAGCGCACCGTACTGCAGCGCGACGAAGGCCAGGAAGGCGCCGCCCAGCATCTTGAGCATGCCCAGCACGATCCAGCCCGGCCCGGCGCTGAGCACGCAGGCCCACCAGCGCCAGCGGTTGGCGGCGGTGCGTTCGGGCATGAACCGCAGGTAGTCCACCTGCTCGCCGATCTGCACCACCAGCGAGAAGGCCACCGCAGCGGCCGCGCCGAACATCAGTGGCTCGAAGCCGCTGCTGCCCGAGGTCAGGCCCGAGAGGCCGGTGAATTCGCGGTACAGCTCGGGCTGGGCCACGGCGAACCAGAAGAAGGGCCACAGCAGCAGCAGCGCCCACAGGGGCTGCGTCCAGGTCTGCAGGCGCGAGATGAAGGTGATGCCGTAGAGCACCAGCGGGATGATGACCAACGAGGACAGCACGTAGCACCAGACCAGCGGCCAGTCCAGCACGAGCTGGATGCCCAGCGCCATGATGGCCGCCTCCAGCGCGAAGAAGATGAAGGTGAAGCTGGCGTAGATCAGCGAGGTGACGGTGGAGCCCAGGTAACCGAAACCCGCACCGCGTGTGAGCAGGTCCATGTCCAGGCCGTAGCGCGCGGCATAGACGGCGATGGGCAGGCCGGTGAGGAAGGTGATGAGCCCCATGACCAGGATGGCCCACAGCGCGTTGTCGAAGCCGTAGTTGAGCGCGATGGCGCCGCCGATGGCTTCCAGCGCCAGGAAGGACATGCCGCCGAAGGCCGTGTTGGCCACGCGCCATTCGCTCCACTTGCGCGCGCTGTGGGGCGTGTAGCGCAGCGCGTAGTCCTCCAGGGTCTCGTTGGCCACCCAGGAGTTGTAGTCGCGGCGGATGCGAAAGATTTTTTGTGGTGCGTTCGTCATAGAGGTGCATGCGGGCGCCGGCGCCTCATTCTGGGGAGGCCGGTGCCCATACAGGTGCACATGCAAGAACCGTTCTCACCGCACCGAAATCGGGCGATACGTTGATTGACGTATGGGCCGAACAAGCCCCTCTCCCTAATCTCAAGGCCGTGGTGACAAGGTGTTGCCCGCACCTCCCGCAGGTGTTTCCTGGTTCCCTCTTCCTCTAACTGGAGTGCCTCATGAAGAAACCGTCCGCCCCCTCCCACCCGCTAAGCACCGGTATGCAACGCCGCCAGGTCCTGCAGGCCATGGGCGCCCTGTCCGTGGCCGGCCTGCCCGCCATGGGCTACGCCGCCGCGCCCCCGACCTCCGCGGTCAACACGACCAAGCTGGCCGTGACCGACACCGAGGTCACCGTGGGCCAGCTGCACTCTTCATCCGGCACCATGGCCATCTCGGAGACCGGCTCGATCCAGGCGGAGCAGCTGGCCATCGACCAGATCAACGCCATGGGCGGCATCCTGGGCCGCAAGATCAAGGTGATCAAGGAAGACGGCGCCTCCGACTGGCCGACCTTCGCCGAGAAGTCCAAGAAGCTGCTGGTCAACGACCACGTGGCCGCCGTCTTCGGCTGCTGGACCAGCGCCTCGCGCAAGGCCGTGCTGCCGGTGTTCGAGAAGGAAAACGGCCTGCTCTATTACCCCACCTTCTACGAAGGCCTGGAGCAGAGCAAGAACGTGATCTACACGGGCCAGGAAGCCACTCAGCAGATCATCTACGGCCTGGACTGGGGCTCGAAGGAGAAAAAAGCCAAGACCTTCTTCCTGGTGGGTTCGGACTACATCTGGCCGCGCACCTCGATGAAGATCGCGCGCAAGCACATCGAGTCCGTGGGCAAGCTGGGCAAGGTGGTCGGCGAGGAGTACTACCCGCTGGGCAACACCAACTTCAACTCCCTGATCAACAAGATCAAGGTCGCCAAGCCGGACTGCATCTTCGCAGCCGTGGTGGGCGGCTCCAACGTGGCCTTCTACAAGCAGCTCAAGGCTGCCGGCATCACCGGTGACAAGCAGTTCCTGCTGACGCTGTCGGTGACGGAAGACGAGATGACGGGTGTGGGCGGCGAAAACTTCGCCGGCTTCTACAGCTCGATGAAGTACTTCCAGTCGCTGGACAACGAGAACAACAAGAAGTTCGTCGCCGCCTTCAAGGCCAAGTACGGCAAGGACGCCGTGATCGGCGACGTGACGCAGGCCGGTTACCTGGGTCCCTGGCTGTGGAAAGCTGCCGTGGAGAAGGCCGGCAGCTTCGACGTGGACAAGGTCGTGGCCGCATCGCCCGGCATCGAACTCAAGACCGCACCCGAAGGCTACGTGAAGCTGCACCAGAACCACCACCTGTGGAGCAAGTCGCGCATCGCCATCGGCAACAAGGACGCCACCTTCAAGGTGGTGGCCGAGTCGCCCAACCTGATCGAACCCGATCCCTTCCCGAAGGGCTACCAGTAATCCCTTAGATCGCTCGGGGAAGGAAGGTGGCGGCTACCCGGGTGTCCGGGGGCCGCCACCCGCGATATGCACATAGATAGATAGACAGGTAGGTGACGCCATGGAATTTTCTGAAATACGCGACATCGCCCTCATGCAGGGCTTCGCCGGACTGAGCCTGTTCTCGGTCCTTCTGCTCATGGGCCTGGGCTTGGCCATCATCTTCGGCCAGATGGGCGTGATCAATATGGCGCATGGCGAGTTCATGACCATCGGCGCCTACACGGTCTTCCTCTTCTCCACGTTGACCGAGAAGTACGCCCCCAATCTCATGCCTTACTACTTCCTGGTCGCCATCGCGGTGGCCTTCGGCCTGGCCTTCATTGCGGGCTGGCTGGTGGAGTGGGGCCTGATCCGCTTTCTCTACAAGCGCCCGCTGGACACGCTGCTGGCCACCTGGGGCCTGAGCCTGGCGATCCAGCAGGTCTTCCGCACCGCCATCGGCCCCAAGGAAGTCAGCCCCACGCTGCCCGACTGGCTGATGGGTTCCTGGTCGCCGCACGAGGGCCTGGACATCCCGATCAACGGCCTCTTCGTGCTGGGACTGACCACCTTCGTGACCTGCGGCGTGCTGCTGGCGCTCTACAAGAGCCGCTGGGGCCTGCGGGTGCGCGCCACGGTGAGCAACCGCACCATGGCCAACGCCATCGGCATCAACACGAAAAAGACCGACCGCCTGACCTTCGCCATCGGCTGCGGCATCGCCGGTGTGGCCGGCGCCGCCTTCACCACCATCGGCTCCACGGGCCCGACCAGCGGCTCGCTCTACATCGTCGACTCCTTCCTGGTCGTGACCTTCGGCGGCGCGGCCAGCCTGCTGGGCACGGTGGCCTCGGCCTTCGGCATCGCGCAGACACAGTCGATCAGCGAGTTCTTCATGAGCGGCTCGAACGCCAAGGTGCTGACGCTGTCCATCATCGTCTTGATTCTGATGATCCGCCCGCAAGGCCTGTTCGCCAGCAAGGTGCGCCGCTGATCCCGCTTTTCATTTCCGGAGTGCAAGCATGAACAAATTCACCACATGGATCGGCAGCAAGGGACTGGGCAGCGTGCTCACGCTCGCCGTGCTGCTGCTGGTCGCCTTCCCGCTGGTCTTCGACATCTTCCGCCTCAATCTGGTGGGCAAGTACCTGAGCTACGGCTTCGTGGCGCTGGGCCTGGTCATGCTCTGGGGCTATGGCGGCGTGCTCAGCCTGGGCCAGGGCGTGTTCTTCGGCCTGGGCGGTTACGCCATGGCCATGTTCCTCAAGCTCGAAGCCTCGGACCCGATCACCACCAAGATCCAGTCCACCCCCGGCATCCCGGACTTCATGGACTGGAACCAGCTCACGGCCCTGCCGCTGTGGTGGCAGCCCTTCGAGCACCTGCCCTTCGCGCTGTTCGCGGTGGTGGCGGTTCCCACCCTCCTGGCCTTCATCATCGGCTACGCCATGTTCAAGCGGCGCGTGGGCGGTGTGTACTTCGCCATCATCACGCAGGCGGTGGCGCTGATCCTCACGGTGCTCATCATCGGCCAGCAGGGCTACACCGGCGGCGTCAACGGCATGACCGACCTGAAAACCGTGCTGGGCTGGGACACCCGCACCGACAGCGCCAAGTACCTCCTCTACTACCTGTGCACCTTCCTGCTGCTGGGCAGCATCGCCCTGTGCCTGTGGGTGCAGAAGAGCAAGCTGGGCACCCTGCTGCTGGCCATGCGCGACAAGGAAGACCGCGTGCGCTTCTCGGGCTACGACGTGGCCATGTTCAAGGTCTTCGTGTTCTGCCTGGCGGCCGCGCTCTCGGGCATCGGCGGGGCGCTGTTCACGCTGCAGGTGGGTTTCATGTCGCCGTCCTTCGTGGGCATCGTGCCCTCGATCGAGATGGTGATCTACGCCGCGGTGGGCGGACGCATGAGCCTGGTGGGCGCGGTCTACGGCACCCTGCTGGTGAACTTCGGCAAGACCTACTTCTCCGAAAGCCTGCCCGACCTGTGGCTCTTCCTGATGGCCGCGCTCTTCATCGGCGTGACCATGGCTTTCCCCGACGGCCTGGCCGGCGTCTGGGAAACGAAGGTCAAGCCCTGGTGGAAACGCAAGCAGGCCGAGCGCCTGGCCATCCGCAAGGCGGTTGAAGCCGACGCGGCTTCCGATGCGCCCGTCACGCAGACCGGCAACCCGGGCCGCAAGCCCCCACTGACCGGCTCCGTCAGCGGCCAGAGCGCTTGACCCACCCCACAGGAGCACACCATGAGCAACACCGACTTCGCCCTGGCCGTGGAAGACCTCACGGTTTCCTTCGACGGCTTCAAGGCCATCGACAACCTGACGCTGTACATCGACAAGAACGAGCTGCGCGTGATCATCGGCCCCAACGGCGCGGGCAAGACCACGCTGCTGGACCTGATCTGCGGCAAGACCAAGGCCAGCGGCGGCAGCATCAAGTTCAAGAACGAGGAACTGACCCAGCTGGACGAACACATCCGTGTGCGCCGCGGCATCGGCCGCAAGTTCCAGACGCCTTCGATCTACGAGAACCTGTCCGTCTTCCAGAACCTGGAGGTGTCCTATCCCACGGGCCGCTCGGTCTTCGGCGCGCTGGGCTTCAAGTGCACCGACGAGGTGAAGGCCCGCGTGCAGGTGGTGGCCGAGGAGATCGGCCTGGCCGACACGCTGGAGAAAGAGGCCGGTCTGCTCTCGCACGGGCAGAAGCAGTGGCTGGAGATCGGCATGTTGCTGATGCAGGACCCCGAGCTGCTGATGCTGGACGAGCCCATCGCCGGCATGAGCGCACGCGAGCGTGAGCTCACCGCGGACCTGCTCAAGCGCATCTGCAAGAACCGCTCGGTGATCGTGATCGAGCACGACATGGAGTTCGTCAAGCAGATCGCACACAAGGTCACCGTGATGCACCAGGGAAAGATCCTGGCCGAGGGCTCCATGGCCACGGTGCAGGCCGACCCCAAGGTGATCGACGTCTACCTCGGCCACTGAAATCACAGGAGTAACACACCATGCTCAAAGTCAGCAATATGTACGTGGCCTACGGCCAGAGCGAGGCCCTGCACGGCATTTCCTTCGAGGGCAACAAGAACGAAACCGTCGCCATCATGGGTCGCAACGGCATGGGCAAGACCACGCTGTTCAAGAGCCTGATGGGCGTGCTGCCGCTCAAGTCCGGCCAGATCGAGGTGGCCGGCCTGGACGTGTCCAAAGACGAAAGCTACCGCCGCGTGGCCAAGGGCATCGCCTACGTGCCCCAGGGCCGCATGATCTTCCCGACGCTCACCGTCGAGGAGAACATCCAGACCGGCCTGGAAAACTCCAAGACCAAGCAGATCCCGGAAGAGATCTACGCGCTGTTCCCGGTTCTGTGGGACATGCGCCGGCGCAAGGGCGGCAACCTCTCGGGCGGGCAGCAGCAGCAGCTGGCCATTGCCCGCGCGCTGGTGACCGACCCCAAGGTGCTGCTGCTGGACGAGCCGACCGAAGGCATCCAGCCTTCGATCATCAAGGACATCGCCAAGGCGCTCAACGAGATCCGCAAGCTGCGCGAAATCACCATCGTGGTCTCCGAGCAGGTGCTGTCTTTCGCCATGGACGTGGCTGACCGCCTGTTTGTCATCGAAGGTGGCCGCCTGGTGCACGAAACCGCGCGCGACCAGACCGATGTGAAGCGCATCAAATCCTACCTTTCCGTCTGACCCCTCCCCCACTTTTTTTCACCCTGACCTTTAGGAGAAGCACCATGGCTGAAGCCCTCATCAAAGTCGACCTCAAGCAATCCGCCTACAGCAACCCGCAGGTGCACAACCGCTGGCACCCGGACATCCCCATGGCGGCCTGGGTCAACCCCGGCGAGGACTTCATCCTCGAGACCTACGACTGGACCGGCGGGTTCATCAAGAACAACGACAGCGCCGACGACGTACGCGACATCGACCTGTCCATCGTCCACTTCCTGACCGGCCCGGTGGGCGTGAAGGGTGCACAGCCCGGCGACCTGCTGGTGGTGGACCTGCTGGACATCGGCGCCAAGGACGAGAGCCCCTGGGGCTTCAACGGCTTCTTCAGCAAGAAGAACGGCGGCGGCTTCCTGACCGACCACTTCCCGCTGGCACAGAAGTCCATCTGGGACTTCAACGGCATGTTCACCAAGAGCCGCCACGTGCCGGGCGTCGAATACGCCGGCCTGATCCACCCCGGCCTGATCGGCTGCCTGCCCGACAAGAAGATGCTCGACGCCTGGAACGCGCGCGAGCAGGAACTCATCGACACCGACCCCACCCGCGTGCCCGGCCTGGCCAACCCGCCCTTCGCCGCCACCGCCCACCTGGGCAAGCTCTCGGGCGAAGCCGCCAAGAAGGTGGCCGCCGAAGGCGCACGCACCGTGCCCCCGCGCGAGCACGGCGGCAACTGCGACATCAAGGACCTGTCGCGCGGCTCCAAGGTGTTTTTCCCGGTCTATGTGGACGGCGCCGGCCTGAGTGTGGGCGACCTGCACTTCAGCCAGGGCGACGGCGAGATCACCTTCTGCGGCGCCATCGAGATGGCCGGCTGGGTGCACATGCGCGTGAACCTGATCAAGGGCGGCATGGCCAAGTACGGCATCAAGAACCCGATCTTCAAGCCCAGCCCGATCACGCCCAACTACAAGGACTACCTGATCTTCGAAGGCATCTCGGTGGACGAGGCCGGCAAGCAGCACTACCTGGACGTCAACGTGGCCTACCGCCAGGCCTGCCTGAACGCCATCGAGTACCTGAAGAAGTTTGGCTACAGCGGCGCCCAGGCCTACTCCATCCTGGGCACGGCCCCGGTGCAGGGCCACATCAGCGGCGTGGTGGACGTGCCCAACGCCTGCGCCACCCTGTGGCTGCCGACCGAGATCTTCGACTTCGACATCAACCCCACGGCCGCCGGCCCGGTGAAGATGATCGACGGCAGCATCCAGATGCCGATCTCGCAAGACGTCAAGTAGGCAGGAGCCCCGCATGCCTACCTACGACTACGACTGCCCGGACTGCGGGGGCTTCGAGGCCCTGCGCAGCCTGGCGCAGCGCAACGAGCCCTGCAGTTGCCCGGACTGCGGCACCGTGAGCACACGCGTGTTCGTGGCCGGGCCGCGGCTGGCCTGCCTGGACAGCGGCACACGCGCGGCGCACGAGACCAATGAGCGGGCTGCCCATGCACCGCGGTCCTCACGAGACGGGTCGTATGGGCGGCTCAAGCATCCGGCCGGGTGTGGGTGTTGTTCTACCAATGGCAAGCGTGGTTCTACTGTTACTGCGGCGGATGGGAGCAAGTCGTTTGCTGGCAAGCGGCCTTGGATGATCAGCCACTGATTTTCTTTTTTTGCCGTACTTGTTATGTACGCCTCTTCTTCCACCCCCTATCCCCCCCGCCCCTTCCCACCCTCGCCAGGGCGGGAAGGGGAGCCCGATTTGGTGGTTGGTGGATGGAGAGGCTTCTACGGCGCCAGCGTCGCCACCGCATGTAGGACGCCAGCATTTCAGGCCAGCGGTCGTAGAGAACACATCGGAATGTGCATGCCCCCGGCTGGCAGCTCCGCGCCAGCCATCGAGTCCTTTACTACGACCGTAGCCCCGAAATCTCGGCCCGCAGAAGCTGGCCGCGACGCTGGCGCAGTAGAAGCGTGGCCGGCGCGACGAAATCAAATCGGCTCCCCCTTCCCGCCCTGGCGAGGGTGGGAAGGGGGCGGGGGGGGATAGGGGGTGGAGAAGAACAAGCTCCATTTACCTCACCCTAAACAGATCACCGAACCGAACACTTCCCAGGAGAACCAACCATGATTCACGGAGATATCTCAAGTAGCAACGACACCGTCGGCGTCGCAGTCGTCAACTACAAGATGCCCCGCCTCCACACCAAAGCCGAGGTGCTGGCCAACGCCCGCAAGATCGCCGACATGCTGATCGGCATGAAACAGGGCCTGCCCGGCATGGACCTGGTGATCTTTCCCGAGTACAGCACCCACGGCATCATGTACGACGCCAAGGAGATGTACGAGACCGCCGCCACCGTGCCCGGTGACGAGACGGCCATCTTTGCCGAGGCCTGCCGCAAGGCCAAGGTCTGGGGCGTGTTCTCGCTGACCGGCGAGCGCCACGAGGAGCACCCGAACAAGGCACCCTACAACACGCTCATCCTCATGAACGACCAGGGCGAGATCGTTCAGAAGTACCGCAAGATCATGCCCTGGGTGCCGATCGAAGGCTGGTACCCGGGCAACTGCACCTATGTGTCGGACGGCCCCAAGGGTCTCAAGGTCAGCCTCATCATCTGCGACGACGGCAACTACCCCGAGATCTGGCGCGACTGCGCCATGAAGGGCGCCGAGCTCATCGTGCGCTGCCAGGGGTATATGTACCCGGCCAAGGACCAGCAGGTGATGATGGCCAAGGCCATGGCCTGGGCCAACAACACCTACGTGGCCGTGGCCAACGCGGCCGGCTGGGACGGCGTGTACAGCTACTTCGGCCACTCGGCCATCGTCGGTTTCGACGGCCGCACGCTGGGCGAATGCGGCGAAGAGGAATACGGCGTGCAGTACGCGGCGCTGTCCAAGAGCCTGATCCGCGACTTTCGCAAGAACGGGCAGAGCGAGAACCACCTCTTCAAGCTGGTGCACCGCGGCTACACGGGCAAGATCAACTCGGGCGAAGGCGATACCGGTGTGGCGGCCTGCCCCTACGAGTTCTACGGCGAGTGGATCCGCGACCCCGAAGGCACGCGCAAGAAGGTGGAAGCCTTCACGCGTTCCACCGTGGGCACGCCGGAATGCCCGATCGAGGGCATCCCCAACGCGCCGGCCACACACCGCTGAGGCCGCCGACCGTGCAGCGCGACCTGGACGCCACCGATCCGCTGGCCGACTACCGCGTGCGCACGCCGCCGTATTACCGGCCGGCGGCGCGCGAGGTGGCGCTCTACGAGCACGCCTACGCGCACCGCCTGCCTCTCATGCTCAAGGGGCCGACGGGCTGCGGCAAGACGCGTTTTGTCGAGTACATGGCCTGGAAGCTCGGGCGCCCGCTCGTCACGCTGGCCTGCAACGAGGACATGAGCGCCTCCGATCTGGTGGGGCGCTGGCTGCTGGACGAACGCGGCACCACCTGGCACGACGGCCCGTTGACGCTGGCCGTGCGCCATGGCGGCATCTGCTACCTGGACGAGGTGGTGGAAGCACGCCAGGACACCACGGTGGTGATCCACCCGCTGACGGATGCGCGGCGCGTGTTGCCGCTGGACCGCAAGGGCGAGCTCGTGCACGCGCACCCGGACTTCCAGCTCGTCGTCTCCTACAACCCCGGGTACCAGAGCCGCGCCAAGGACATGAAGCCTTCCACGCGCCAGCGCTTCGCGGCGCTGGAGTTCGACTACCCACCCGAAGCCGTGGAGACCGAGATCGTCGCGCACGAGGCCGGCATTGCACCGGAACTGGCCGCGCGCCTGGTGGGCATTGCGCGGCGCTCGCGCGCGCTGCGCGAACGCGGCCTGGACGAGGGCGCCTCCACGCGCATGCTGATCTACGCCGGCACCCTGATCCGCGACGGCGTGGACCCGCGCGACAGCTGCGACATGACGATGACCCGTGCCCTGACCGACGACCCCGACATGGCCGCGGCCTTGCGCGACCTGGTCGATGCCAGTTTCCCCTGAGCTCCTGGCCGCGCCGGCGCTGCTGCTGCAGGCGCTGGCCGGTCGTGGCCTGCAGGTGGCGATGCAGCCGCCGGCCACACCCGATGCTGGCGCCGCACGTCCCATCGTGAACGCCACGCACCTGCTGCTGCCGGCGCTGGATGCAAGCTTGCAGCGCGCTGCCGTGGCCCATGCCGCCGCCCACCTGCTGTACTCGCGACCGGCCCAGCCCTCGGCCACGCTCAAGCCCCTGGGCCTGGCCGTGGTCGGTGCGCTGGAGGACGCACGCGTGGAGCTGCTGTTGGCAGACACGCTGCCCGGCGTGCGCGCCTGGTTCGACGCGCCGCTGCGCCAGGTGCTGGAACCCGAGGGCCTGAGCGTGAATGCCCTGTTCTCGCGCCTGGCGCTTGCGCTGCACGACGAGCGCTACGCCGACGGCAACCACTGGGTGGACAAGGCACGCACGCTCTTTGCCGCTGCGCGCCGCGAACACGGGCTGGAGGACGACACGGCCTTTCGCCGCCTGGCCTCGGTGCTGGCCAACGACCTGGGCCAGATGCGCGTGCGCTTCGACCCGCGCCTGTCCGCTGTGCCCGCCCCCTACCGCGACGACAACAGCTACCTCTGGCAGCACGGCACCACGCGCGAGACCGAGGCCCAGCCCCTACCCTCGCCCATCACGCTGCAGGCACCGCCGGCCGACGGCCCGGTGCCTGCCATCGAGACCGCCATGCCGGCCCTGGCCTACCCCGAGTGGGATTACCGCAGCGGCGTGCTGCGCCCCGACTGGTGCCAGCTGCACGAGCTGCGCCCCGGGCCCGCAGGGGCATCGGCAACGACGCCGGCAGCCCACCGGCCACTGCTACCGCTGCAACGCATCCGCCCCCAGCACGGCCGGCGCCTGCGCCGCCAGTGGGAAGGCGAAACGCTGGACCTGGACGCCGCCATCGAGGCGGCTGTGGAACGCCGCCTGCAACGCGCGCCCACAGGCCGCATCTTCCAGCGGCCAGGCCCGCAGGCGCGGCCGCTGAGCCTGCTGGTGCTGCTGGATCTTTCGCAGTCCACCGGTGAGCGCGCCGCCGGGCAGGTGCGCAGCCTGCTGGAAGTGGAGCAGGAGGCCGCCCTGCTGCTGGCGCGCTCGGCGCAGGGTGCCGGCGAACGCATTGCCCTGCACGGCTTCTGTTCGGACACGCGCGCGCAGGTGCGTTACCACCGCCTGCTCGACTTCGGCGAACCGCTGGACGCGCAGGCCGCCGCCCGGCTGCAGGCGCAGCGGGCCGCCTGGTCCACCCGCCTGGGCACGGCCTTGCGCCATGCCTGTGCGCTGCTGGCCGCCGAACCGGCCGAACGGCGTGCCCTGCTGGTGCTGACCGATGGCGCGCCGGCCGATGTGGACGTGTACGACGCGCGCTACCTGGTCGAGGATGCGCGGGCCGCCGTGCAGGACGCGGCCCGCCTGGGCCTGCCGGTCTGCGGCCTGGCCGTGGACGCCGGCGCAGCCGCTTATGCGCGCCGGATTTTTGGCGCCGGGAACTACCGGATCGCCGAAACACCCGACCAACTGCCACGCCAGCTGGCCGCCTTGCACGCACGCTTTTCATGCATCTAGAACCCAAGATAGCCCCTGACTGGTGCTCTTTTGGTCTGTTCTGCACCATGAAAAGGCGATGGCTGGGGCCAATGCACGATCCAGGGCGGCTGGCCGGACGGCCGACGCGGCACGGCTATTGCATAGTCATGAGCAATTCAAGACACAAGACAGCACGACCATGGAACTCACTCCCCGTGTTCGGCCAGCTCCTGCGGCCCCACGGTCTGTTTTAAGCGAAGCGATATGGAACTGACTCCCCGCGTTCGGCCGGTCTTTGCGGCCGCGCGGTCTGACATTTGAGCGAAGCGATATGGAACTCACTCCCCGCGAAAAAGACAAGCTGCTGATCTTCACCGCCGCGCTGTTAGCCGAACGGCGTATGGCGCGCGGCCTCAAGCTCAACTACCCTGAAGCCGTGGCCTACATCAGTGCCGCGGTGATGGAAGGCGCGCGCGACGGCAAGAGCGTGGCCCAGCTCATGAGCGAGGGCCGCGCCCTGCTCAAGCGCGCCGACGTGATGGAGGGCATCGCCGAGATGATTCCCGACATCCAGGTCGAAGCCACCTTTCCCGACGGCACCAAGCTCGTCACCGTGCATCAACCCATTGTTTAAGGACGCATCATGCGCACGCTCTGCACCGCCCTCACCTCCGCTCTCATCAGCAGTGCTGCCCTGGCCCACGAAGGCCACGGCGCCACCAGCACGCACTGGCACGCCACCGACCTCTGGGGCTTCGTCGTCTTCGGCGCGCTGGCCGTCATGGTGATCTGGCATCTGCGCAAATAAGGCAATCCCCATGGCCCCCGCCCTGATCCCCGGCGAACTGCTGATCGACGACGGCGCGCACACGCTCAACGCGGACCGGCGCACGCTGACCCTGGTGGTGAAGAACACCGCCGACCGGCCCATCCAGGTCGGCTCGCACTACCACTTTGCCGAAACCAACGGTGCGCTGGACTTCGACCGCAAGGTTGCGCACGGCATGCGCCTGAACATCGCCAGCGGCACGGCGGTGCGCTTCGAGCCCGGCCAGCAGCGCACGGTGGAGCTGGTGGACTACGCCGGCGAGCGCAAGGTCTACGGCTTTCGCGCCCTGGTCCAAGGGAAGCTATGAAGCCCCCACGTTCATCACTTCGTGTATTCACTGCCCCCCGAGGGGGCCGTAGCCTCCCTTGGGGCGGCCCGGCGGGAGTCCAGTTATGAACATGATCACCAAACGCGCCTACGCCGAGATGTTCGGCCCCACGGCGGGCGACCGCGTGCGCCTGGCCGACACCGACCTCATCATCGAAGTCGAGCAGGACTACACCCTGCGCGCCGGCGGCTACGGCGAGGAAGTGAAGTTCGGCGGCGGCAAGACCATCCGCGACGGCATGGCCCAGAGCCAGCGCACCCGCGCCGAAGGCGCCATGGACACGGTGCTGACCAATGCACTCATCATCGACCACTGGGGCATCGTCAAGGCCGACATCGGCTTGAAAGACGGGCGCATCGCCGCCATCGGCAAGGCCGGCAATCCGGATACCCAACCCGGCGTGGACGTCATCATCGGCCCCGGCACCGAGATCATCAGCTGCGAAGGCAATATCGTCACGGCCGGCGGCATCGACAGCCACATCCACTTCATCGCCCCGCAGCAGATCGAGGAAGCGCTGTGCAGCGGCGTGACCACCATGCTGGGCGGTGGCACCGGCCCGGCCACCGGCACGCTGGCCACCACCTGCACGCCCGGCCCCTGGAACATCGAGCGCATGCTGCAGGCGGCCGACGCCTTCCCCATGAACCTGGGTTTCCTGGGCAAGGGCAACGCCAGCCTGCCGGGTGCGCTGCACGAACAGATCGACGCCGGCGTGATCGGCCTGAAGCTGCACGAGGACTGGGGCACCACGCCCTCGGCCATCGACAACTGTCTCAACGTGGCCGAGGCCACCGACACGCAGGTGGCCATCCACTCCGACACGCTCAACGAATCGGGGTTTGTCGAGAACACCATCGCTGCGGTAAACGGCCGCGGCATCTGCGCCTTCCACACCGAAGGCGCGGGCGGCGGCCACGCACCCGACATCCTGAAGGTGGTGGGCCAGGCCAACTTCCTGCCCAGCTCGACCAACCCGACCATGCCCTACACGGTGAACACGCTGGACGAGCACGTGGACATGCTCATGGTCTGCCACCACCTGGACCCGGCCATTGCCGAGGACCTGGCCTTTGCCGAAAGCCGCATCCGCAAGGAGACCATCGCGGCCGAGGACATCCTGCACGACCTGGGCGCCATCAGCATGATGAGCAGCGACAGCCAGGCCATGGGCCGCGTGGGCGAGGTCATCATCCGCACCTGGCAGACCGCGCACAAGATGAAGGCGCAGCGCGGCCGGCTGGAAGAGGACGGTGTGCGCAACGACAACTTCCGTGTCAAGCGCTACATCGCCAAATACACCATCAACCCGGCCATCGCCCACGGCATCAGCCACGAGGTGGGCAGCATCGCCCCGGGCAAGTGGGCCGACCTGGTGATCTGGAAGCCGGCCTTCTTCGGCGTGAAGCCCGCGCTCATCCTCAAGGGCGGTTTCATCGCCTTCGCCGCCATGGGCGACCCCAATGCCAGCATTCCCACTCCGCAGCCCGTGCACTACCGGCCCATGTTCGGCGCCTACGGCGGCGCGCTGCGCCAGACCTCGCTGACCTTCGTCTCGCAGGCCGCACTGGCCGCCGACGTGGGCAAACGCTACGGCCTGGGCAAGCAGCTGGCTGCAGTGAAGAACATCCGCGGCGTGAGCAAACGCCACATGATCCACAACCACTACGTGCCGACCATGGAAGTGGACGCCCAGACCTACCAGGTGCGCGCCGACGGCCAGCTGCTGACCTGCGAGCCCGCGACCCGGCTGCCGATGGCGCAACGCTACTTCCTGTTCTGAATCCGGCGTAAGCTAGGGCCTATTCACACTCATTTCTCAAGATGCGTTGCGGATCAAAAAAATCATGCGGTAGGCGCGTGGACGCCGCCGGGGTAGCCCCCCGGCAAGTCCGCGCAACACCCCGCATGGCTTTTTTGGCCGCAACCCGTAGGGAACGTGGTGAAAACAACGCCACTCGTTGTTGCACTCCTAGCCCAGGCAGCCAGCCTGGGCGTCGTCGCGCGCCTAGATTGGCGCTGTTTTCACCACGTTCGCACTCGAGAAATGAGTGTGAACAGGCCCTCACATGATCACCGCTTCCAAACTGCTCCCCCAAGGCCAGGGCCTGGCCCCTGTGCTGCTCAAGCGCGCCTCCTCCGTTGAACTCGACTGGGACGTGCGCCAGAAGAGCCGTTTCGCCGCCACCGACAGCCTGGGCCGTGAACTCGGCGTCTTCCTGCCGCGCGGCACCCTGGTGCGCGGCGGCGACGTGCTGGTGGCCGAGGACGGCTCGCTAATTCGCGTGATCGCCGCACCGCAGGCGGTGCTGCGCATCACGGCCTGCGCCCAACACGGTTCGCCTTTCGACCTCACGCGCGCCGCCTACCACCTGGGCAACCGCCACGTGCCCATCGAACTCAAGCCCGACCACCTGAAGATCGAACCCGACCACGTGCTGGCCGACATGCTGCGCGCCATGCACCTGACCGTGGTCGAGGCGCAGGAGGCTTTCGAGCCCGAGGGCGGCGCCTACAGCGCGGGTGGACACGGCCACGACCATGGCCACGCAGATGCGCATGCCCACGATCACGGCCATGAGCACAAGCATGCCCACGCTCATGCACCGGGCCACGAACACCCGCACGACCATGAACACGGTGCCGATTGCGGCCACGACCATGGAGATTCCCATGGACATGCGCACAAGCACGCTCACTGAACCGCTGTCGCCCTCCAGCCTGCTGCAGCTGATCTGGCTGGCCTCGCCGGCCCTGCCCGTGGGCGGTTTTTCCTACTCCGAAGGCATGGAAGCTGCGGTCGACGCCGGCCACGTGCGTGACGAAGCCACGGCCGCCGAGTGGCTGGTGCAGCAGCTGCACCTGACGCTGGCGCGCGCCGACCTGCCCGTGATCGCCCAGGCCCTGATCGCCTGGCGCGCCGGTGACCACGCCCGCGTACGCGCCCTCAACGCTTGGCTGCTGCAGACGCGCGAGACCGCCGAATTGAGATTGCAGACCGAGCAGATGGGCCGCTCCCTGCGCGAGTGGCTGCGCAACCTGCCCCTGGCCAGCCCTGCCACACTGGACTTCGCCGCCGCGCTGGAGCCGAGTTACCCCGTACTGTTCGCGCTGACCGCCGCCGGCAGCGGCGCGGGTGAGCGCGACGTGCTGCTGAGCTATGCCTTCGGCTGGGCCGAGAACATGATGCAGGCCGCGCTCAAGGCCGTGCCTCTGGGCCAGACCTCGGGCCAGCGCATCCTGGCACGCCTGGCCACCGAAATCCCCCTCGCCGTCGAGCACGCCCTGACCCAACACGACGAAGACCGCCAGGCCTTCAGCCCCATGCTGGCCATCCTCTCCAGCCGGCACGAGACCCAGTACTCACGACTGTTCCGCTCCTGACCATGAACGCACCTGCCCTGCACCACATCAAGAACCGCAGCAAACTCCTGCCCCCTCTGCGCGTGGGCATCGGCGGCCCCGTCGGCTCGGGCAAGACCACTCTGCTCGAAATGCTGTGCAAGGCCATGCGCGACAAATACGACCTGGTGGCCATCACCAACGACATCTACACCAAGGAAGACCAGCGCATCTTGACGGTCAGCGGCGCGCTGCCGGCCGAACGCATCATGGGTGTGGAAACGGGCGGTTGCCCGCACACCGCCATCCGCGAAGACGCGTCGATCAACCTGGAAGCCATCGACCGCATGCTGGTGGACTTCCCGAATGCCGACGTCGTGTTCATCGAGAGCGGCGGCGACAACCTGGCCGCCACCTTCAGCCCCGAACTCAGCGACCTGACGATCTACGTGATCGATGTGGCCGCCGGCGAGAAGATTCCGCGCAAGGGCGGCCCCGGCATCACCAAGAGTGACCTCTTCGTGATCAACAAGACCGACCTGGCACCTTATGTGGGCGCCAACCTGGACGTGATGAAGGCCGACACGGAGCGCATGCGCACCAACGCGCAGGGCCTCAAGCCCTTCGTGATGACCAACCTCAAGACGCTGGCGGGGGTGGACGAGGTGGTGAAGTTCATCGAAACACGGGGCTTGCTGAAGGCCTGAGGCAACGCGGGCTCACCGCAGCCGCTGGCCGGCGGCACAGGCCTCCAGCAACTTGGTGAACCTTCGGTAACGCGTCTCCGGTTTCTTCGCCCCGCAGATCCAGTGGAGCACGACCTTCTTGTGGCTCGGTGGACTGTTCTCGAAGAAGCGCCAGGCTTGCTTGTTGCGCCTGAACTCCCGTAGCTCGTCTGGGGAAAGCTCGGCCGGTGTCTCCTGCTCGTAGGTGTACACCACAGACCTTTCTTCTCTCCGCTTCTTGAATGCCTCTACACCTGCAGGTGTCATGCGCCCCTCGGCCTGGAGCTTCTCGACCTTGGCGATGTTGACGGCGCTCCAGATGGAGGTAGGCCGCCGGGGCGTGAAGCGGATCTGGTAGCACTCGTCATCGATCCGCTTGCGCACGCCATCTATCCACCCAAAGCACAGCGCTTCGTCGACGGACTCCGACCAGGACATGCTGGGCTTGCCTGTTGCGACCTTGTGATAACCCACCAGCAGTTCTGCGGCGCTGCTCGCGTGGGCTTCTAGCCATTTGCGAAAGGCTTGTGTGTTCGGGAAGAACTTCGGAGCGGGCATCTGCGGCGGCTATGCGGCCTAACGTTCGGGGTAAGCGGATGCCGCAGGCAATCCGCGCTTGACTGAGGTGTTAGACCGCGTGACCACCGTCAACGCTCCAGCCACCAAGTCGCCAACGGCGCGACGACCATAACAAAAGCGACGAGGCCCCACCCAAACAGTTCGCGTCTGCTCAAGCGATAGCCCCGCCTCTCCAGGTAGGCATGAAGAGGACCAATGGTCGCCCAACCCACAATCTTTTGTCCGCGGCCAGAGCTTCGCCGCTGGAACCAGAAGAGCAGCGCCCATATGCCGAACCCTGCTGCGACTAAGAGAACGTAGATTGCGTACCCGCGCATGTCAAGCGGCCTAACGTGATACAGGCCGCAAAAGTGCGGAATAACATGGACGGATGCTCATCCTGGCGCCTCCCTTGCTGCAAGCTAAGTACTTGTTTTGTTTGAAGAATTCGAGCCAATATAGCGCAGGCCCGGGCGCATGACAAATCGCGAGACCCCGTAAGACAACGCCTGCCTGGGCGCGAATCGCACGCAGGAGTGAACCGCCCCTAGACTGCCCAGTACTCGCGCGCGCCCGGCGGCAGCGTGGCCAGCACATGCTCCAGCGCTGCCTCGTCCACCTGCCGGCGCAGGGCCTGTGCCACGGCGCGGATGGCGTCGTCGGGCGAGAAGTTGTGCGCGGGGCGCAGCGCGCGCACCTCACGCGTGAGCGCGGCACGGTCGGCAAAGGGCAGCGGCGCTGCGTCCGGCTGCCACTCGCTCACGGAGATCGCGCGCAGCACGGGCGGCAGCACGTCGGCAAAGCGCAGCGCCTCGGCCACGCTCAGGCGACGGCGGAAGGTGTGCAGCACGCCTACGACCATGTTCCAGGCCATATTGGTGGTGGCCAGGCCCGCCGCGTCGCGCGCGTCGACCATGAAGCGCTCGAAATCAAGCGAGGCGCGCTGGTAGTCGGACGGAATGGGCATGTTCAGGCCGGGCCGGGCGCGTCGCCATGCGTGTCCATCGAGTGTTCGCCTCAGCCGTCCACCGGCTGCGCCGGCGTGTCCAGGATGCGCTGGTAGAAAGCCAGGTCCAGCCAGCGCCCGAACTTGAAGCCGGCCTGCCGGATGGTGCCGGCGTGCTCGAAGCCCAGTTTGGTATGCAGCGCAATGCTGCCCTGGTTCGCCGCGTCGATGCCACCCACCAGCACATGCACCCCTTGCGCCCGGGCCTGCGCCACCAGGGCCTGCAGGAGCTGCTCCCCGAGCCCGCGGCCCCGGTGCAGGTGGTGGACGTAGACCGAGTGCTCGACCGTGTACTTGTAGGCCGGCCAGGCCCGAAAGCTGCCGTAGCTCGCAAAGCCGAGCAGCTCGCCGGCGTCGGACACCAACCCTATGACCGGGAAATTCCCAGCTTCCTTGGCCTTGAACCACCCGGCCATGCTGTCCAGGGTGCGCGGCTTGTAGTCGTAGAGCGCCGTGGAATTGACGATGGCCTCGTTCAGGATGGCGAGGATGGGCTGCGCGTGCAACTCGTGGGTGCAGGGGATCAGCTTCATACGCGCCGCCATGGGTGTCGCTTCAAGGCCGGGGCACGCCATACCGTGCCGTGATCTCTTCGCGCCGCGCCGGATCGATGTTCACCTTGGACAGATCCCCACGCACATGCGGCAGCGCCAGCAGACGCGGGTCCATCACCTTGAACCACAGCGGCGGGATGTAGGCCAGCGGGAACATGCCGAAGTAGCCACTGGGCAGCTGCGGCAGATCCGGGAAATGGCGCAGGGACTGGTAACGCCGCGAGGGATAGGCGTGGTGGTCGGAATGGCGCTGCAGGTGGAACAGCGCCAGGTTGGTGACCAGGTGGTTGGCGTTCCAGGAGTGGTGGGGTTGCGGGGTTTCATAAGCCCCGCTGGGCAGACGGTCGCGCAGCAGGCCGTAGTGCTCCACGTAGTTGGCCGAGGTCAGCTGCCACCAGGCCACCACGTTGTGCACGGCCAGGAAGGGCAGCATGATCCAGCCCCAGGCGGCCATGAGCCCGAGTTGCAGCACGGCCGTGATGGCATAGGACTGCAGCATGGTGTTGTGCACACTCCAGGCGCTGCGGCCCTCCTTCTGCAGGCGCTCCTTTTCCAGCAACCAGGCGCGGCGGATGCCGCCGGGCAGTTCGCGCAGGGCAAAACGGTAGATGTTCTCGCCCATGCGGGCGCTGGCGTGGTCCTCGGGCGTGGAGACCCAGCGGTGGTGGCCGCGGCCATGTTCCACGGTGAAGTGGCCGTAGGCCGGCACGGCCAGCACCAGGCGTGCCAGCCACTGCTCGGTGCGCGTGTACTTGTGGCCCAGCTCATGACCGGTGTTGATGCCCAGGCCCGAGTCGGTGCCGGCGATGTAGGCCAGCATCAGCACGGCCCACCAGGACAGATCGTGCGTACCCACCCACCCCGCGCAGCCGATCAGGGCCACGAAGTGCAGGGGCACGGTGGCCCAGGTCAGCCAGCGGTAATAGCGGTCCTGCTCCAGCTGGGGCACCACGGCCTCGGGCGGGTTGTTCTCGTCCTCGCCCAGAAGATAGTCCAGCAGGGGCATGAGGCCGTAGCTGATGAGCAGGGGCAGACCCAGGGCGATCTGCGCGCCGGTGTATGCGTGCAGCGCCATGCCGGTGAAGGGCAGCAGGGGATAGACCACCGACAGCAGCCACCAGGCGCGCTTGCGATCACGGTATTCCACGCGACCCAGCTGCGGATCGTCTGCAACATACACCTGTGTCATGCGTCGGCTCCTTGCCCTTGGTGATAACCATTATGAGACAGGGCACCCGCCTGGGCTAGCATGGCTCGCATACGCTGGCACCTGCCACCGTCCGCCTCCCCGAAAGGACAACTCTTGGAACAGCAACGCATTGCCATCATCGGCCTGGGCCGCATCGGTTCGGCCTTCCTCAGCCAGATGCTGCAAAAGCGCAGCCAAGGCATCGAGCTGGTCTGCGCCGCCGAAGCGGCCGACACCCCCGGCCGTCAACTGGCGGCCAAGTCGGGTATCGCGCTCAAGTCGCTGGACGACGTCGTGGCACTGGGTAACCGGATCGATGTGATCTTCGATCTCACCGGTATACCCGAAGTGCGTCGCGAACTGCGCGACAAGCTGGTGGCCGCCAAAAACGCGCACACCGTGATCGCCTCGGAAACCATCTTGCGCGTGATCTGGGCCCTGATCAGCCAGGACGCCCTGCCCGTCATCCAGGGCCGCAAGACGGGCTATTGAAACGCCCAGCAGCGCTTAGTGGTGGTGGCCGTGGGCCCCGTGCACATGGCCGTGGGCGATTTCCTCGGCGCTGGCCGCACGCACGTCCACCACCGTCACGCTCAGGCGCAGGGCCTTGCCGGCCAGGGGGTGGTTGCCGTCCAGGTGCACTTCGGGCCCCTTGATCTTGACCACGGTGAAGACATGGGTGTGGCCGTCCTCGCCCCGGCCTTCGAGCTGGCCGCCGACCTTGACCCCGGGCGGAAACTGGGTCTTGGGGATGACCTGCACCAGGGCCTCGTTGCGTTCGCCAAAGGCGTCGGCCGGCTGCAGTTCTAGGCTGGCTTGGTAGCCGGCCTCGCGGCCCTCCAGCGCCTCTTCCACCTTGGGAAAGGTGTTGCCGTAGCCGCCGTGCAGGTAGGCATTGGGCTCCTTGCCATCCTCCAGCAGCTTGCCCGAGGCGTCGCTGATGCGGTAGCGGATAGTGACGGCGGTGTCTTTGGTGATCTTCATGATGCGTAGGGGTTCTGCGGCCGGGGGCCAAAAATGAAATAATTGCGGTATTCGACTTCAAGGATACCGAAATATGAGCGACGCCCAGCAACGCATCGACGACCTCGTCAAACAGAGCGACGTGCTCCTTTTCATGAAAGGCAACGCCAGCTTCCCCCAGTGCGGCTTTTCCGGCCGCGCCATCCAGATCCTCAAGGCCTGCGGCGTGGACCCCAAGACCGTGAAAACCGTCAACGTGCTGGAAGACGACGGCATCCGCCAGGGCATCAAGGAATACAGCAACTGGCCCACCATCCCCCAGCTCTACGTCAAGGGCGAGTTCATCGGCGGCTCCGACATCATGATGGAGATGTACGAGAGCGGCGAGCTGCAGAAGGTGCTGGGCACCCAGGCCTGAGCCCCGCCTGGCCCGACCACCGCCAGCCCTGTGCTGCCGGTGGTTTTTTCATGCCCGCACAGGGCTTAGAAAGAAGGCCGGCCGCTACACTCACCCTCCAGCCCTGCACCGGGACGCGATCCACGCCACCATGAGCCTCACGCAAAGCCTCATCGTCATTGCCCTGCTGATCGCCGTCAGCGCCTTTTTCTCGATGGCCGAGATGTCGCTGGCCGCCTCGCGCCGCCTGCGCCTGCGCCAGCTGGCCGACGAGGGCGATGTGCGCGCCGAGCGGGTGCTGCGCATCCAGGAGCAACCGGGGCACTACTTCACCGTGGTGCAGATCGGCCAGAACGCGGTGGCCATCCTGGGCGGCATCGTGGGAGAAGGGGCTTTCAGCCCGCTGCTGGGCCGCCTGCTGCAGGCCTGGCTGCCGGCCGCGGCAGCCGAGACCACGGGTTTCGTGCTGTCTTTTGCGCTGGTGACTTCGCTGTTCATCGTCTTCTCCGACCTGTTTCCCAAGCGCCTGGCCATGGCCGAACCCGAACGGCTGGCCCTGGTACTCAACGGGCCCATGCGCCTGTGCATGCGCACCTTCAAGCCCGTGGTCTGGGCCTACAGCCGAACCACCGACGCGCTGTTCCGCCTGCTGGGGCTGTCCAGCCAGCGCGATGACCGTGTGACATCCGACGACATCCTGGCGCTGACGGAGGCCGGCGCGCTCGCCGGCGTCCTGGCGCGCGACGAGCAGCGGGTGATTGCCAACGTCTTCGAACTGGACACACGCACGGTCAGCAGCGCCATGACGGTGCGCGACCGCATTGCCTGGTTCGACAGGAACGACAGCGACGCCATCGTGCGCGCGCGCATCACCGCCGAACCGTTTTCCACCTACCCGGTGTGCGATGGCAGCATCGACCAGGTGATCGGTTATGTGGACGCCAAGGACCTGTTCCAGCGCATCCTGAAGAATCAGCCCATCCGCCTGGACGACCCGGCCCTGCTGCACAAGGCGGTAGTGGTGCCCGACCGGCTGACGCTGACCGAGGTGCTGGCGCACTTCCGCCAGGCGCACGAGGACTTCGCCCTCATCGTCAACGAGTACAGCCTGGTGGTGGGGGTGGTGACACTCAACGACGTGATGAGCACGGTCATGGGCGATCTGGTGGCACCGGCCGATGAAGACCTGATCGTGCAGCGCGAGGAAGGCTCCTGGCTGATCGACGGCATCACGCCCATGGCCGACGTCCAGCGCGCGCTGGGCCTGGAAACGCTGCCGCACGCCGAGGACTACGAAACCCTGGCGGGGTTCCTGATGGTGATGCTGCGTCGTGTGCCGCGCCGCACCGACCGCGTGCTGTGGGAGGGCTACAGCTTCGAGGTGCTGGACGTGGACAGCTACCGCATCGACCAGGTGATGGTCACTCGCAACGGGGCAGCGGCCGCGTCGCTCAGCGCGCCGCCGGGGCCGTAGGTTCGTCGCGGTACTGCCAGGAACGCTGGGCGGCGAGCACCGCGTTCGGGTAAGGGGACTTGCCGCGCGAGCCGTTGTAGCGCCCCAGCGCCATGAAAAGATCGCCGCGCTCACGGTCCAGGTAGTGGCGCAGGATGACGCAGCCAAAACGAAGATTGGTCTGCATGTGGAACAGCTTGCCCACGTCACCGTCACCGATCAGGCGTGACCAGAAGGGCATGACCTGCATGTAGCCGCGTGCGCCCACGCCGGAGACGGCAAACTTGCGGAAGTTGCTTTCGACCTGGATCAGGCCCATCACCAGCGCCGTGTCCAGGCCGGCGCGTTTGCTTTCGTACCAGACGGTCTGCAGAAAATCACGGCGCTCGGGCCACTCGGCCTTCTTCTTGCGCAGGCGCTCGCTCATGGCGCCAAGCCAGCGCAGATAGGCCAGGCGAGCCTCGGTTTCGTTGAACTCAGGCACCGGCGGCGCCCTGTTGGCAATGGCCGCGCCCAGGGCCGTGCGCACGGCATCGGCCAGCGGTTCCTCGATCTGACCGCCGGCGCGCGCCAGCCGCGGCAGGGCCAGGCCGGCGGTCAGCGCCAGCAAGGCCTGCAGCCCCGTGCGCCGCTGCATGGCCGGACCTGTCATCGTCAGGCGCCGAGCCTGGACTTCAGCACGGCGGCCATGTCCGCCAGCGGCAGCTGGGTGGCGGCCGCGTCGCGACGGTGCTGGTACTCGACCTTGCCTTCCTTGAGCGTGCGGTCACCGATGGTGACGCGATGGGGCACGCCGATCAGTTCCCAGTCGGCGAACATGGCGCCGGGGCGCTCGCCGCGGTCGTCCAAGAGCACGTCGATACCGGCCGCCATGCACTCGGCATAGAGCTTCTCGGAGGCAGCTTTCACTTCGGGGCTGCGGTCCGGGTTGATGGGACAGATCACCACCGTGAAGGGAGCGATGCTGTCGGGCCAGATGATGCCCTTGTCGTCGTGGTTCTGCTCGATGGCGGCGGCCGGCAGGCGCGTGATGCCGATGCCGTAGCAGCCCATCTCCATGAACTGCGGCTTGCCGTTCTCGTCGAGGAAGGTGGCGTTCATTGCGCGGCTGTACTTGGTGCCCAGGTAGAACACATGGCCCACCTCGATGCCCCGTTCGATGGCCAGCACACCCTTGCCGTCGGGCGACAAGTCACCGGCCACCACGTTGCGGATGTCGGCCACCAGATCGGGCTCGGGCAGGTCGCGGCCCCAGTTGACGCCGGTGCTGTGGAAACCCGCTTCGTTGGCGCCGCAGACCCAGTCGGCCATCACCGCCACTTCGCGGTCGGCCACCACATGCAGCGGCTTCTTCAGGCCGACCGGGCCCAGGTAACCGGGCTTGCTGCCGAAGTGCTCGAGGATTTCGGCCTCGGTGGCAAAGCGGAAACCGCCTTCCATGCCCGGCAGCTTGCCGACCTTGACTTCGTTCATGTCGTGGTCACCGCGCAGCAGCAGCAGCCAGACGGTGGTCTTGCCGATCTGCTCCTTGTCGGTGATCTCGTCGGTGGCCAGCACGATGGACTTGACCGTGCGCGCCAGCGGCAGGCCCAACAGCTCGGCCACCTCGGGGCAGGTGCTCTTGCCCGGTGTGGCCACTTTCTGCAGGGCCTGGCCGGCGGCCGGACGCGGCTGCTGCGGCGCCAGGGCTTCGGCCTTCTCGATATTGGCCGCGTATTCGCTGCCCGGGCAGTAGACGATGGCGTCTTCGCCGGTGGCCGCGATCACCTGGAACTCCTCGCTCAGGTCACCGCCAATGGCGCCGCTATCGGCCGCCACGGCGCGGTAGGTGAGGCCGAAACGGTCGAAGATCTTGCGGTAGGCCTGGGCCATGACCTGGTAGCTGGCCTTGGCGGCGACCTGGTCGCGGTCGAAGCTGTAGGCGTCCTTCATGATGAACTCGCGCCCGCGCATCAGGCCGAAGCGCGGGCGGCGCTCGTCGCGGAACTTGGTCTGGATCTGGTACAGGTTCTTGGGCAGCTGCTTGTAGCTCTTGATCTCCTGGCGCGCGATGTCGGTCACCACCTCTTCGCTGGTGGGCTGGATGACGAAGTCGCGGTCATGCCGGTCCTTGATGCGCAGCAGCTCGGGGCCCATCTTGGCAAAGCGCCCCGTCTCCTGCCACAGCTCGGCGGGCTGCACCACGGGCATGGTGAGTTCCACGGCGCCGGCGCGGTTCATCTCCTCGCGCACGATGGCCTCCACCTTGCGGATCACGCGCAGGCCCATGGGCATGTAGTTGTAGATGCCGGCGCCCAGCTTCTTGATCATGCCGGCGCGCATCATGAGCTTGTGGCTCACCACCTCGGCGTCGGCCGGTGCTTCTTTGAGGGTGGAGATGAGAAATTGGGAGGCTTTCATGGCGTGCTTTTTCTGACGGATGCAGGCTGATCCCCTTGATGCGCGGCAAGTGCCGTGCATAATGGAAACAGTTCAAAATTTGGGGTTTGATTATGCTTGACCGGGACGGCTTTCGGCCCAATGTCGGCATCATCCTGCTCAACCAGAAGAATCAGGTTTTCTGGGGCAAACGCATACGCACCCACTCGTGGCAGTTTCCGCAGGGTGGCATCGACCGGGGCGAAACCCCGGAACAGGCCATGTTCCGCGAGCTGCATGAAGAAGTCGGGCTCCAGCCCGAGCACGTGCGCATCGTGGCCCGGACCCGCGACTGGTTGCGCTACGAGGTGCCGGATCGTTACATCCGACGTGAAGCACGCGGCCACTACAAAGGCCAGAAGCAGATCTGGTTCCTGCTGCAGTTGCTGGGCCAGGACTGGCACCTGAACCTGCGCGCCACCGACCACCCCGAGTTCGACGCCTGGCGCTGGAACGAGTACTGGGTGCCGCTGGACATGGTGGTGGAGTTCAAGCGCGGCGTCTACGAGATGGCGCTGACCGAGTTGGCACGTTTCCTGCCCCGCAACGACCAGCGCAACCGTTTCCTGCGCCAGGGTCATCGCCCGCGCGAGGGCGATCATCTACACCACGTTTCGATGGCCGACGGCCATGGAATGGAGCTGCCGCCCGGCGCCAGCTTCGACCCCGACCCGCAATCGGATCAAACCAGCAAGGGCCGCACGGAACCGCAGGGGCAGTAAGGCGCCCCTGACGGTGTGCCCTTAGCGCATCAACACCAGGTTATCGCGGTGCACCATCTCGGGCTCGGCGGTGTAGCCCAGCAGTTTTTCGAACTCGCCCGAAGGCTTGCGGCACAGCAGGCGCGCCTCGGAACTGGCGTAGTTGGCCAGGCCCCGCGCAATCTCGGCGCCCTGCTCGTCACGCACGGCGATCACCTCGCCACGGGAAAACTCGCCTTCCACGGCCGTCATCCCGATGGGCAGCAGGCTCTTGCCCTCTTCCACCAGCTTGCGCGCCGCTCCGGCATCCACCACCACGGCACCGCGCAGTTGCAGATGGTCGGCCATCCACTGCTTGCGGGCCTGGGTCTTGGCGGTCTGGGCCACCAGCAGGGTACCGATGGATTCGCCCTGCACCAGGCGCACCAGCGCATCGGGCTCGCGCCCCCAGGCGATCACGGTCGATGCCCCGGAGCCAGCAGCCCGTTTGGCCGCCAGGATCTTGGTGATCATGCCGCCCTTGCCCAGGCTGGAGCCAGCGCCCCCCGCCATGGCCTCCAGGGCCGGGTCACCGGCCTGGGCCTCGTGCACAAACTGCGCGGACGGGTCCTTGCGAGGGTCGGCCGTGTACAGACCCTTCTGGTCGGTCAGGATGATGAGGGCATCGGCCTCGACCAGGTTGGCCACCAGGGCACCCAGGGTGTCGTTGTCGCCGAACTTGATTTCGTCCGTGACCACAGTGTCGTTTTCGTTGATGACCGGCACCACGCCCAGCTGGATCAGGGTCAGCAGCGTGGAGCGGGCATTGAGGTAACGCTCGCGGTCGGCCAGGTCGGCGTGCGTGAGCAGCACCTGGGCGCTGCCCAGGCCGTGCGCGCGCAGGCGTGTCTCGTACATCTGGGCCAGGCCCATCTGGCCCACAGCGGCAGCGGCCTGCAGTTCGTGGATTTCCTTGGGCCGGGTGGTCCAGCCCAGGCGCTTCATGCCTTCGGCAATGGCACCGCTGGACACCATGATGACCTCGCGCCCCTCACGGATGAGGACGGAAATCTGGCGGCTCCACTCCTCGATGGCAGTCTCGTCCAGCCCGCGCCCTTCGTTGGTGACGAGGCTGGAGCCGACCTTGACCACGATGCGCCGGGCGGCGCGCATGACAGCTGTCGCGGATTTCTGATTCATGTTGAGGTGATGGCAGCAGCTGCGCGACGGCGCCAGCAGCGATAGAGGCAATCCGGAGATTCTAGTTCGCCCCAAGGCGGACTCGCCCTCTCAGGGGGCCGCGCCGCCCACGCCGTGACAGGCGTGGACGATCACGATTCGTCTGGCATGTCCTTGAAGCGCGGGTCGACCTCGGCCACGGGGGGCTGCTCGGCCACCTGCTGGATCTTGACCTGCTTGTAGACCGCCTTAACCAGGTGGTCGCAGCCTTCATGCGTGAGCGCGGAGATCTGGAATACCGGACCTTTGTACTTCATGCGCTTGATGAAATCGTTGACGCGGGCCTCGCGCTCGTCCAGCGGAATCATGTCCAGCTTGTTGAGCACCAGCCAGCGCGGCTTCTCGTACAGCCCGGCGTCGTACTTCTTGAGCTCGGCCACGATGCCCTTGGCCTGTGCCACCGGATCGGCGTTGTCGTCGAAGGGCGCGAGGTCCACCACATGCAGCAGCAAGCGGGTGCGCTGTAGATGGCGCAGGAACAAGTGACCGAGGCCGGCCCCTTCGGAAGCGCCCTCGATCAGGCCCGGCAGGTCGGCCACCACGAAACTCTGCTCGGGGCCGACGCGCACCACGCCCAGATTCGGGTGCAGGGTCGTGAAGGGGTAGTCGGCGATCCGCGGACGGGCGTTGGAGATGGCCGTGATCAGGGTGGACTTGCCGGCGTTGGGCAGGCCCAGCAGGCCGACGTCGGCCAGCACCTTGAGCTCAAGTTTCAGGTTCTTCTTTTCGCCCGGCCAGCCCGGCGTCTTCTGGCGCGGGGCCCGGTTGATGGCGCTCTTGAAGCGCATGTTGCCGAAACCGCCGTCACCGCCCTTGGCAATGGTGATGACTTCGCCCGGCGTGAGCAATTCATACAGCACCTCACCGGTCTCGGCGTCGGTGATGATGGTGCCCACGGGCATCTTGAGCGTGATGTCCTCGCCGGCGGCGCCGAACATGTCCGAGCCCATGCCGTGCTGGCCGCGCTTGGCGTCGAAACGGCGGGTGAACCGGAAATCGACCAGGGTGTTCAGGTTGGGGTCGGCCACGGCAAAAACGTGGCCGCCACGGCCGCCATCGCCGCCGTTGGGGCCGCCAAACTCCTTGTACTTCTCATGCCGGAACGAGACGCAGCCGTTCCCCCCATCTCCGGCGGAGATGTCGATAAAGGCTTCGTCAACGAACTTCATAAGAGCGATTTCCCCGGATGACAAGCCGCTGGCGGCTTGCGTTGCAAGCTAACTTCGAACAGCGAAGTTAAACACAGTGGGCTGAAAACAAAAACCCCGCGCTTGAGGCGCAGGGTTTTTTGCGGGAGCCGGTGGGGCCTCAAGCAGCGGTGATATTCACCGTGTGCTTGTTGAGTTCACCCTTGACGGCGAACGACACCTGGCCGTCGACCAGTGCAAACAGGGTGTGGTCCTTGCCGATGCCGACATTGGTGCCGGGATGGAACTTGGTGCCACGCTGGCGCACGATGATGGAACCGGCGCTGACCTGCTGGCCACCGAAGGCCTTCACGCCGAGCATCTTGGGCTGCGAATCGCGCCCGTTTCGCGTAGAGCCGCCGCCTTTTTTCTGTGCCATGACTCGTGCTCCTTATGCGGAGATGGCGCCGATTTGCAGTTCAGTGAACTGCTGGCGGTGCCCTTGACGTTTCTGATAGTGCTTGCGACGGCGCATCTTGAAGATGCGAACCTTGTCGTGCTTGCCGTGAGCCACGACCGTGGCTTTGACAGTCGCGCCGGACACCAGGGGTGTACCGACCTTGAGTTCAGCGCCGTTGCCGACTGCCAGTACCTGGTCGATGACGATCTCCTGGCCTACGTCCGCAGCAATCTGTTCTACTTTAATTTTTTCGCCAGCAGCAACACGATACTGTTTGCCACCGGTTTTTATGACCGCGTACATGAATGACCTCTTGAATTGAGCCTCTGCAGACGGATTTCCGCAGAGCCGAATATTGTAGCACGGTTTGCACTCACTGACATGGCCATCCCGGGAGCCGCCTAGGGTAGGGGGCCATCTTCCTATAATCGGGCCATCCCGCACCGGTTTACCCCCATCCCACCCGTGAACGCCCCCCACCCCGCCTCCCCGCTTGCCTTGATTGCCGACGACATGCGGGAGGTGGACCGTGTCATTGCCGAAAAGCTGGATTCCGGGGTCCCCCTGGTGGGCCAGGTGGCTCGCTACATCATCAGCGCCGGCGGCAAGCGCCTGCGTCCGGCCCTGCTGCTGCTGGCCTGTGGCGCCCTAGGCTACCGTGGTGAGCAGCGCTACAACCTGGCGGCCGTGGTCGAGTTCATCCACACGGCAACCCTGCTGCACGACGACGTGGTGGACGATTCCACCCTGCGCCGCGGCAACGCCACGGCCAACGAGACCTTTGGCAACCCGGCCAGCGTGCTGGTGGGCGACTTCCTCTATTCCCGCGCCTTCCAGATGATGGTGGACGCACAAAGCATGCGCATCATGCAGGTGCTGGCCGACGCCACCAACGTCATCGCCGAAGGCGAGGTGCAACAGCTCATGAACATGCACAACGCCGACCTGGACGAGGCCGGCTACCTGCAGGTCATCCGCTCCAAGACGGCCAAGCTGTTCGAGGCCAGCGCCCGCTGCGGCGCCATCCTGGCGGGTGCAGAGACCCCGCTGGAAGAGGCCTGCGCTGAATACGGCCAGGCCCTGGGCACGGCTTTTCAGGTCATCGACGATGTGCTGGACTACGCGGGCGATGCCACAGTGATGGGCAAGAGCCTGGGGGACGATCTGCGCGAGGGCAAGGCGACCTTGCCGCTGATCGCCGCCATGCAGCGCGGCACGGACCCCGAACGCACACTGATCCGCGACGCGATCGAACACGGCTCCGTGGAGGAACTGGACCAAGTGATCGCCATCGTGCGGCGCACCGGGGCGCTGGACGTGTCACGTCAGGCCGCTGCCCGCGAAGCAGAGCGCGCCGTTACGGCAGCGCAGTGCCTGCCCGCCGGACCCCATGCCGCCAGTTTGATACAATTGGCGTCTCAGCTGCTGGCGCGTCAGTCTTGACGCTCACCCGGCAGTTCGGGACATCGGAATGTAGCGCAGCCTGGTAGCGCACTTCGTTCGGGACGAAGGGGTCGGAGGTTCGAATCCTCTCATTCCGACCAATCACTTGCCTTGCTCCAGCCCCGAGAGGCTCGGGTATCCCCTCGGGGTCACCCGGCAAGGCCTTCCCCCGCATCTTTTCCATGTTGCGCCGCTACGTCTGCTTGCAAAATGGCGCCGCGCTTTCGTTTACATCAGCCGGGCAATCGGCGATGATCCGTGGGTTTCCTCACCCCCGGAATTTCGAAAAAACCACAGTCCATGGCCGCCGTAGATACCGCCATCCACCGCGAAAATGCTCCCGTTGCCCTGCCCGGACTGGGGCGCGCCCTGATTCTGGCTGGCAAGCTGGAGCAGAAGTCGGCCGAGGAGCTGTTCCGCAAGGCGTCCAGCAACCGCACCAGTTTCATCGCCGAACTCACGGGTTCGGGAGCCGTTTCGGCTGCGGATCTGGCCCACACCATGTCGGCGGCCTTCGCCGCCCCGCTCATCGACCTGGACGCCGTCGACTCGCAACGCCTGCCCAAGGAACTGCTGGACCCCAAGATCTGCCATGACTACCGCGTGGTGGTCCTGGGCAAGCGCACCAACCGGCTGGTGGTCGCCACGGCCGACCCTTCCGATCAGGCCGCCGCCGAAAAGATCAAGTTTGCCAGCCAGATGGGCGTGGACTGGGTCATCGCGGAATACGACAAGCTGCTCAAGCTGGTGGAAGTCCACGCCACCTCGGCCTCGGAAGCCATCGACAACATCGTCGGCGGTGATATCGAGTTCGACGAGTTCACGACCGAAGCCGTCAGCGACAACGCAGAGTCTGCCACCTCAGAGGTGGACGACGCGCCGGTCGTCAAGTTCCTGCACAAGATGCTGATCGATGCCATCGGCATGCGCGCTTCGGACCTGCATTTCGAGCCCTACGAGCACAACTACCGGGTGCGTTTCCGTATCGACGGCGAACTGCGCGAGATCGCCTCGCCGCCCGTGGCCATCAAGGACAAGCTGGCCTCGCGTATCAAGGTCATCTCGAAGATGGACATCTCCGAGAAGCGGGTGCCGCAAGACGGCAAGATGAAGCTCAAGGTCGGCCCCGAACGCGTCATCGATTTCCGGGTCAGCACGCTGCCCACGCTGTTCGGTGAAAAGATCGTGATCCGTATCCTGGACCCGAACAGCGCCAAGCTGGGCATCGATGCGCTGGGCTACGAACCGGAAGAAAAAGAGCGGCTGCTCAAGGCCATCAGCCGTCCCTACGGGATGATCCTGGTCACCGGCCCCACCGGCTCGGGCAAGACGGTGTCGCTGTACACCTGTCTGAATTTGCTGAACAAGCCGGGGGTGAACATCGCCACGGCCGAAGACCCGTCCGAAATCAACCTGCCGGGCGTGAACCAGGTCAACGTCAACGACAAAGCCGGCCTGACCTTCGCCGCCGCGCTCAAGTCCTTCCTGCGCCAGGATCCCGACATCATCATGGTCGGCGAAATCCGCGACCTGGAGACCGCCGACATCGCCATCAAGGCGGCGCAGACCGGTCACCTGGTGATGTCCACGCTGCACACCAATGATGCGCCCACCACCCTCACGCGCATGCGCAATATGGGGATCGCCCCGTTCAACATTGCCTCCAGCGTGATCCTGATCACGGCGCAGCGTCTGGCGCGCCGCCTGTGCCCGAACTGCAAGGCACCGGCCGAGATCCCCAAGAAGACCATGCTTGACGCCGGCTTCCAGCCGGACGAGTTGGACGGCTCCTGGATCAACTACCGCCCGGTCGGCTGTTCCGCCTGCAACAACGGTTACAAGGGACGCGTGGGCATCTACCAGGTCATGCCGATCACCGAGGAGCTGCAGCGCATCATCCTGCGCGACGGCTCCGCCCTGGAAATCGCCAAGCAGGCGCAGGCGGAGGGGGTGCGCTCGCTGCGCCTGTCCGGCCTGCACAAGGTCAAGCAGGGCCTGACTTCGCTCGAAGAAGTCCTGGCCGTCACCAACGAATAACAAGCGGGAGCTTCAGGGGACAGCATGGCAACAGCACAATCCAAGAACGCCAAGGAAGTGGTCTTCGAGTGGGAAGGCAAGGATCGCAACGGCAAGATGGTGCGCGGGGAGATACGCGCAGCCGGCGAGAACCAGGTGCTCGCCTCGCTGCGCCGCCAGGGCATCATGCCCGGCAAGGTCAAGAAACGCCGGATGAGATCCGGCAAGAAGATCACCGCCAAGGACCTGACCTTGTTCACGCGCCAGCTGGCCACCATGATGAAGGCCGGCGTGCCCCTGCTGCAGGCATTTGACATCGTGGGGCGCGGCAACGCCAACCCGAGCGTGACACGGCTGCTCAACGACATCCGCAACGACGTCGAGACCGGTACCTCGTTGAGCACAGCCTTCCGCAAGTACCCGATCTACTTCGACAACCTCTATTGCAACCTGGTCGAAGCAGGCGAGCAGGCCGGTATCCTGGATCAGCTGCTGGACCGCCTGGCGGTCTACATGGAAAAGACCCAGGCCATCAAGTCGAAGATCAAGTCGGCCCTGATGTACCCGATCTCGGTGGTCGTGGTGGCCTTCGTTGTGGTCGCCGTGATCATGATCTTCGTTGTCCCGGCCTTCAAGCAGGTTTTCTCTTCCTTTGGCGCCGACCTGCCAGCCCCGACGCTGATGGTCATCGCCATGAGTGAATTCTTCGTCGCCTGGTGGTGGCTGATTTTCGGCGGCATCGGCGGCGGCCTCTACTTCTTCTTCCAGGCCTGGCAGCGCAACCGCAAGATGCAGCAGGCCATGGATCGGCTGATGCTGAAGATCCCCGTCTTCGGCGCCTTGATCGACAAATCGTGCATCGCGCGCTGGACCCGGACGCTCTCCACCATGTTCGCCGCCGGTGTGCCGCTGGTAGAAGCCCTGGACTCCGTAGGCGGTGCCGCAGGCAACTGGCTGTATGAAGAAGCCACCCTCAAGATCCAGCACGAAGTCTCCACCGGCACCAGCCTGACGGCGGCCATGGCCAATGCGCATCTGTTCCCGAGCATGGTCCTGCAGATGTGCGCCATCGGCGAAGAGTCCGGCTCGATCGACCACATGCTGGGCAAGGCAGCCGACTTCTATGAAGCCGAGGTGGATGACATGGTCGCCGGCCTGTCCAGCCTGATGGAACCCATCATCATCGTGTTCCTGGGCACCATCGTCGGTGGCATCGTGGTCGCCATGTACCTCCCCATCTTCAAGCTGGGCCAGGTGGTCTGATGCTGGTCTCGCAGGTGTTCGATGCCGGCCTGGCCGGCGTGCTGGGGCTGATGATCGGCAGTTTCCTCAACGTGGTGATCTACCGCCTGCCAAAAATCATGGAACGGCAGTGGGCGGCCGAGTGCGCCGAACTGGCCGGCAAGGACTTGCCGCCAGCGGAGACCTTCAACCTGGTGCTGCCGCGTTCACGTTGCCAGAAGTGCGGCCACCAGATCCGCTGGTACGAGAACATCCCCGTGCTGAGCTATCTGTTTCTGCGCGGCAAATGCTCGGCCTGTGGCACGCCGATCAGCCTGCGCTATCCCTTGGTCGAATTGACCACAGGTGCCCTGTTCTTCTACTGTGTCTGGAACTGGGGTGCCACCCCGATGGGCCTGGTCTGGTGCGGCTTCTCGGCGGCCATCGTCGCCCTGGCCCTGATCGACTGGGACACCACGCTGTTACCTGACAGCATCACCCAGCCCCTGCTCTGGGCCGGTCTCATCGCGGCGGCACTGAAATGGAACAACGTACCTGCGGCAGACGCCCTCTGGGGCGCCGTCGCCGGCTATCTGGCTTTGTGGCTGGTCTACTGGAGCTTCAAGCTGGTGACCGGCAAGGAGGGCATGGGGTTTGGTGATTTCAAGCTCTATGCCGCCTTGGGGGCCTGGTTCGGCTGGACCGCACTGGTGCCCATCATCCTGATGGCGTCGGTGATCGGCGCCATCATTGGCATCGCCCTGAAATTCAGTGCTGGCCTGCGTGAAGGCGGTTATGTGCCTTTCGGCCCCTTTCTGGCCGCCGCCGGGCTGACCGCCATGATCTTCGGGCCGCAAAGCATCCTGCGTTCTGTCGGGTTGTGAACGATGCGGGGCGTGACACGTCTCGGCCTCACCGGCGGCATAGGCAGCGGCAAGAGCACGGTGGCAGGCATGCTGGCCGAGCGCGGGGCCGCCATCATCGATGCCGATGCGATTTCACGCCAGGCCACGGCGGCGGGTGGCCCCGCCATCGATGCCATTCGGCAGGCCTTCGGTCCGGCCTTCATCACCACCGAGGGCGCCCTTGATCGGGACGGCATGCGCGCCCTGGCCTTCAGCGACCCCACGGCGCGCCGACGGCTGGAACAGATCGTGCACCCGCTGGTCGGCCTGGAAACCAGGCGCCAGGCCGAGGCAGCCATCGCGTCTGGCTACCCCTGCATCGTCTTCGATATCCCGCTACTGGTCGAATCCGCCCACTGGCGTGCCCGACTCGACCAGGTGCTGGTGCTGGACTGCCGGCCCGAGACCCAGATCGAACGGGTGATGCGGCGCAACGGGCTCAGCCGCGACGAGGTCGAGCGCATCCTCGCGCAGCAGGTGAGCCGTCGCCTGCGCCTGCAGGCGGCCGACCACGTGATCTGCAACGATGGCCTGGACCTGCCTGAACTGGCACGTCTGGTCGGGCTCCTGGCACGCCGCTTCGGGCTATGATTCGCCGTCCGGAAGTACCAGCGTGATCACCTACGAATATCCCTTCAACGAGCGCATCAGGACCTATCTGCGTCTGGAGAACCTGTTCCGCCGACTGCTTGAGCTGGTCGCGCGCGACGAGGCACTGGATCACCACTACGCGCTGGCCAGCCTCTTCGAAGTCATGGACGTGGGTGCCCGAGCCGACCTCAAGGCCGACGTGCTACGCGATCTGGACCGCCAGAAACAGATCCTCAACGGGTACCGTGGCAATCCGAGCATTGCCCAGTCCGTGCTCGATGAAGTCCTGCAACAGGTCGAGCAGTGCTACAGCCAGCTCAACAACCTCTCAGGCAAGGCCGGTCACCACCTGACCGAGAACGACTGGCTCATGAGCATCCGCAGCCGCATCGGCATTCCGGGTGGCACCTGCGCTTTTGATCTGCCGGCTTACTTCGCCTGGCAACACCAAACGGGCGACCAGCGCCGTACCGACCTGCAACGCTGGATCGCCACCCTGACCCCCATCGCCGATGCCATCGGCTTGCTGCTGACGCTGCTACGAGACTCGGGTGTGCCGCAAAAAGTCATGGCACCGGGTGGTCAATACCAGCAGCCCCTGCCCCAGGGACGCACGTTCCAGTTGCTGCGCCTGACCATAGACCCGGCCTTGGGCCTGATTCCGGAAATCAGTGGCAATCGCCTGATCGTCTCGATCCGTCTGATGCGTCTCGAAGCCGATGACCGTCTGCATGCCAGCAACCAGGACGCTTCGTTCGACCTGACCCTGTGCTCCTGAGACTTCAGTCCCAGTAACGCCATTGCACCATGCATCGTCCCACTGACACGTCAGCAGACCAGGCAAGACGGGTGACCTGCCCGACCTGCGGCGGCGACAGCGTTTACGCCCCCAGCAATCCTTACCGGCCCTTTTGTAGCGAACGCTGCAAGAAGAGGGATTTCGGCGCCTGGGCCAGTGAAGACTTCCGCATGCCGGCCGACGCACCACCGGACGACCAGGAATTCGGCGACCCCAAGCTGCAATAGCCTGCGCACCGGAGTTCAGACGGAGGCGCGGGTAGCACCTGTGTAAGCGCGCTCCTCGGCCAGCCACTGCAGCACCGGAACGGCACCAGGCAGCACGGGGGTCATCTGGACCGGTAGCTGCTGCCACGCAAAGGACTGGCCTTCGCGCATCTGCAGCTCGCCACGCCAGGACGTCACCTTGCAGAAATTCAAGCGCACCAGCGCATGCGGATAGTCGACCAGCTCGCTCTTCCAGGGCTGGATCGCCAGTGCTTCAATCCCCAGTTCTTCATGCAACTCGCGCGTCAGGGCCTGGGGCACGCTTTCACCCGCCTCCAGCTTGCCGCCCGGGAACTCCCAGTAGCCGGCATAGACCTTACCGTCAGGACGGGAGGTCAGCAGGAAACGGCCATCCGGCTGGACCAGCACGCCAACCGCGACCTCGGTCACCGGCCGGTCAGCCCCCCCCTCACGTGGGCGGTGGCCATCGGCAACCAAGGTGGGCTTCATGCCTGGCGGCCGTGTTTGCCGGCGTAGTCCTTGGCGAACTGATAGGCCACGCGGCCACTGCGGGAACCACGCTCCAGTGCCCAGACCAGCGCTTCGGGCTGGGCGGCGGCAATGGCGGATTCAGACACGCCGAAGGACGACAGCCACTGCGTCACGATGTTCAGGTATTCGTCCTGGCTGAAGGGGTAGAAACTGACCCACAGACCAAAACGCTCGGACAGCGAGATCTTCTCCTCCACCACCTCACCGGGATGAATCTCGCCGTCCTCGGTATGGCTATAACTGAGGTTGTCCTTCATGTACTCGGGCAGCAGGTGCCGACGGTTGCTGGTCACGTAGATCAGCACATTGGGCGTGGTGGCCGATACCGAGCCATCCAGTATGGACTTCAACGCCTTGTAGCCGGGCTCGCCGTCCTCGAAGCTCAAGTCGTCGCAGAAGACGATGAATTTTTCGGAACGTTGCGACACGGCCTCCACGATGTCGGGCAGATCCACCATGTCGGACTTGTCGACTTCGATCAGACGCAAACCCTGCTCGGAATAGGTGTGCAGGCAGGCCCGGATCAGCGAGGACTTGCCCGTTCCGCGCGCACCGGTCAGCAGCACGTTGTTGGCCGGCAGACCGCTCACGAACTGCTCGGTGTTGCGCTGGATCTTCTCTTTCTGCTGATCGATTTCCTTGAGATGCTCCAGCTTCATTGCTCCCACGTGGCGCACCGGCTCGATGACGCCGTGGCCCGAGCTGCGCTTGCGGTAGCGAAAGGCAATCGACGCCCCCCAGTCCGGTTGGCTCAGGGGCTGGGGCAGTATGGATTCGATCCGCGCCATCAGGTGCTCGGCACGGAGCAGCAGGCGTTCGAGTTGGGACTGCATGAAGATCAGGAACGGTAATCCGCGTTGATGGTGACGTACTCATGGCTGAAGTCGCAGGTCCAGACCGTATCCTCGGCCTGGCCACGCCCCAGCACCACACGCACTGTGATCTCGCTTTGTTTCATCACACGCTGGCCGTCCTCCTCGCGATAGGACGGATTGCGCCCCCCCTGCACGGCCACATGCACGTCATCCAGGAAAAGATCAATGCGGCTCTGGTCCAGATCGCTGATGCCGGCATAGCCTACAGCCGCCAGAATACGGCCCAGGTTCGGGTCGCTGGCGTAGAAGGCCGTCTTCACCAGGGGGGAATGGGCGATGGCATAGGCCACCAGGCGACACTCCTCGGCATTCTTGCCGCCCTGCACGCGGATGGTCATGAATTTGGTAGCGCCTTCGCCATCGCGCACGATGGCTTGAGCCAGCTTGCGCGCCACCTCGAGCATGGCCGCCTTGAGTTGCCGGCCCTCGGCGCTGTCCAGCGATTCGATCACCGGATGGGCTGCCTTGTTGCTGGCGATGACGACGAAGGAATCGTTGGTGGACGTGTCGCCGTCGACCGTGACACGATTGAACGATCCCTCGGCCAACTCACGCGCCAGCTGCTGCATCAGGGCCGGGCTGACGCGCGCGTCGGTCGCCATATAACCCAGCATGGTGGCCATATTCGGGCGGATCATGCCGGCCCCTTTGCTGATGCCCGTGATGCTGACCTGGGTGCCGGCGATGGTGACTTGTGCACCGAACGCCTTGGGCACGGTGTCAGTGGTCATGATTCCTTCGGCTGCGCGCATCCAGTTGTCCTGGCGCGCATCTGCCAGCGCCGCCGGCAAGCCGGCCTCGATACGATCGTGCGGCAAGGGCTCCATGATCACACCGGTCGAGAACGGCAATACCTGTTCGGGCGCAATCTTCAATTGCTTGGCCAGCGCCGCGCAGGTGCTTCGCGCACGTGCCAGGCCTTCCAGCCCGGTGCCCGCGTTGGCATTCCCCGTGTTGATCACCATCGCGCGGATACCGCGCCTCGCGGCCAGATGCTCGCGACAGACTTGCACCGGTGCGGCACAGAAACGGTTTTGCGTAAAGACACCGGCCACCGAAACGCCCTCGTCGAGCAGTACGACCGTGAGGTCTTTCCGATTGGCCTTGCGTATGCCGGCTTCGGCAACGCCGATGCGCACCCCTGCGATGGGAAAAAGTTCAGCCGGATTGGGAGCAGACAGGTTGACGGGCATGGTGCGACTCGTGAACGATGAGTGATACGAGGAAGGCGTCAGCTCAGCTTGCCATGGCAATGCTTGTATTTCTTGCCGCTGCCGCAGGGACAGGGTTCATTGCGGCCCACACGCGGCACGGCTGCTACCTGTGTCGCTGCGTCGACGGTGGTCACCACTTCGCCGGTTTCCGACGGCGCGGTGTAGGTCACGTTGGCGATGTGCTCAGCCTTGCTCTCCAGGGCCTCTGCCGCCTGCTCGATCTGCTCGCTGGACTGCACGCGCACCGTCATGAGCACGCGCGTCACTTCGTTCTTGACGGAATCGAGCAACTGTCCAAACAACTCGAAAGCCTCGCGTTTGTACTCCTGCTTGGGCTGCTTCTGCGCATAACCCCGCAGGTGGATGCCCTGGCGCAGGTAGTCCAATGCGCTCAGATGCTCGCGCCATTGTGTGTCGATACTCTGCAGCAGAACCATGCGCTCGAACTGGGTGAAATTGCCGGCGCCGACCTGCGTCACCTTGGCTTCGTAGGCCGCATGCGCCGCGGCGATCACCTTCTCCAGGACGTCTTCGTCACTGATCGCGCTGGCATCCTGCACCAGGCTTTGTAGAGGAACGTCCAGCTGCCATTCGTCATGCAACACTTTTTCAAGCGCTGGAAGATCCCATTGCTCCTCCACCGATTCCGCCGGCACGAATTGACGCACCAGGTCGGTGAAACAACCTTCGCGCAGCGAGGCAATCTGCGTCGACAGGGCTTCCGCGTCGAGGATGGCGTTGCGCTGCTGGTAGATCACCTTGCGCTGGTCGTTCGCCACATCGTCGTATTCGAGCAGCTGCTTGCGAACATCGAAATTGCGAGCCTCAACTTTGCGCTGGGCACTCTCGATGCTACGCGTGACAATACCGGCTTCGATGGCCTCGCCATCGGGCATCTTCAGCCTGTCCATGATGGCACGCACGCGATCGCCCGCAAAGATGCGCATCAGCGCATCGTCCAGACTCAGGTAGAAGCGCGAAGAACCAGGATCACCCTGACGGCCGGAGCGCCCACGCAGCTGGTTGTCGATGCGGCGTGACTCGTGGCGCTCGGTGGCGATGATGCGAAGACCGCCCAGAGCCACCACCTTCTCATGTTCCTGGTTCCACTGCACGCGCAACGCGTCGATCTTCTGCTGCCTGGCGGCAGCGTCCAGCGCCTCGTCGGCTTCGATCGCTTCGATCGCCTTCTCCACATTGCCGCCCAGCACGATGTCGGTCCCGCGGCCCGCCATATTGGTGGCGATGGTGATCATCTTGGGACGACCCGCCTGGGCAATGATGTCCGCTTCGCGTGCATGCTGCTTGGCGTTAAGCACCTGGTGCGGCAACTTGGCCTTCTCCAGCAGCTGCGCGATGATTTCAGAGTTCTCGATCGAGGTCGTCCCCACCAGCACCGGCTGGCCCCGTTCATAGCACTCGCGGATATCGGTGATCGCCGCCTCGTACTTCTCGCGTGTGGTCTTGTACACGCGATCGAGCTGATCATCCCGGCTGCTCGGTCGGTTGGGCGGAATCACCACCGTTTCCAGGCCGTAGATCTCCTGGAACTCGTACGCCTCGGTATCCGCCGTCCCGGTCATGCCGGCCAGCTTGCCGTAGAGGCGGAAATAGTTCTGGAAAGTGATGGAAGCCAGGGTCTGGTTCTCGGCCTGGATCGCCACCCCCTCCTTGGCCTCGACGGCCTGATGCAGGCCGTCGCTCCAACGCCGGCCGGTCATCAGACGGCCCGTGAACTCATCGACGATGACGACCTCGCCGTTCTGAACCACATAGTGCTGGTCCCGGTGGTAGAGGTGCCGTGCCCGCAGGCCGGCATAAAGATGGTGCACCAAGGTGATGTTGGCCGGGTCGTAAAGACTGGCGCCTTCTGGCAACAGGCCCGCCTGGGCCAGGAGGGCCTCGGCCTTTTCATGACCCATCTCGGTCAGGAAGACCTGATGGCTCTTCTCGTCCACCGTAAAGTCACCCGGTTTGATGACGCCCTCGCCCGTGCGGGGATCGGCCTCACCCTCCTGGCGGGTCAGGCCCGGCACCAGCTTGTTGATCGCCAGGTACAACGCCGTATGGTCTTCCGCCTGGCCGCTGATGATGAGCGGCGTGCGCGCCTCGTCGATCAGAATCGAGTCGACCTCGTCCACGATGGCGTAGTTCAGGCCGCGCTGCACCCTGTCCACCACCTCGTAGACCATGTTGTCACGCAGATAGTCGAAACCGTATTCGTTGTTGGTACCGTAGGTGATGTCGGCGGCATAAGCGGCCTGTTTTTCCTGGCGCGACATCTGCGGCAGGTTCACACCCACCGTGAGACCCAGGAAGTTGTACAAGCGCCCCATCCACTGTGCATCGCGATTGGCCAGGTAATCGTTGACCGTCACCACGTGCACGCCCTTGCCTGTCAGGGCGTTCAGATAGACCGGCAGCGTGGCAGTCAATGTCTTGCCTTCGCCGGTACGCATCTCCGATATCTTGCCCTGATGCAGCGACATGCCACCCATGAGCTGCACATCGAAGTGACGCATCTTCATCACCCGCTTGGAGGCTTCCCTGACGGTAGCGAACGCTTCCGGCAGCAGTGCTTCCAGGCTCTCGCCTTGGGCAACGCGTTCACGGAACTCGACGGTCTTGGCCTGCAAGGCACTATCGTCCAGCTTTTCGAATTGCGGTTCCAGCGCATTGATGCGGGCTGCCACGCCGCGGTATTGTTTGAGCAGCCGGTCATTGCGGCTACCAAAAATTTTGGTGAGGATGTTGATGCCCATGAACGCCGCACCGCCCTGCTGGTCACAAGAACCGGCAGCGCCGTGCAATCCTTATCTGTCTAGTGGTGAGTATCGCCAGTTAAGGCGACGGCAGTCCCCGACGCCTTGCGGCACCGGGAGCGCGAAGCGCTTGATTCTACCTTTGTGCCGCTGGCGCGGCAGGTGCGGCAGCCACGGCCGGAGCAGCAGCAGGTGCGGCTGCGGCCGGCTTGGCAGGGGAGCCCGCCGGAACGGAGGCCGGTGTCGCGTTCACGGCCGCTGGGGCCATCAATGGCACGGCCGCCTTGACGGGCGCCGGCAAGGTCGTCACCGGCGGTTTGGGCGCCGCGACAGCCGGTGGTGCGGCCGGCGCCGGAGCCCTCGCGACCGGGGCAGCAGACGCCAGCGCCAGTTGCTGCGCAGGCTGGCTGCGGCTGGCGTTCATGAACTTGTGCGGATCCTGGGGAACACCACGCACCAAGACCTCAAAGTGCAGGTGCGGGCCGGTCGATCGGCCCGTGGTGCCCACTTCACCGATCTTCTGCCCCCGCTTGATCAGATCACCCTTTTTCACCGTGAGCTTGGACGCATGGGCATACCGGGTGATCAGGTCCTTGCCATGGTCGATCTCGAGCATATTGCCGTAATCGGGTCGGAATTCCTGAGTCACCACCACGCCGCCGGCTGCCGCCAGAATCGCTGTACCGGTCGTCGACTGGTAGTCAATACCGGTGTGCAGCGCCGAACGCCCGGTAAACGGGTCAATCCGCCAACCAAAACCGGAACCGGCACCGCCGAATGCCACCGGATGCTGGGTCGGAATCATCATGGAGCGAACCTTTTGTTCAAACAGGCGGGATTCGACCACCGCCATCAGGTCGGTACGCTGCTCCGTCACCCGGTCCAGGTCCGCCAGTGTTTTTTCCAGCTCGTCCATTGTCAGGGGACGGCCCGACACCAAGGCACCGCCTTGGCCGGGTTTGGCCCGGATGTCGGCGGGATTGATGCCGGCCAGACCGGAAACACGCTCCCCCAGAGATTCCAGCTGCAGCAGTTTGGCCTGCATTTCGCCGAGCCGGCGGGCCATGACGTCGAGGTTTTCGCGCATGAAACGATCCCGCAGGGCGAATTCGTCCTTGACCACCAGCTTGACCAGCGCACCTATCACCGGCCAGCCTTCACGAGCGCCCTTCAGGAACACCCAGTGGTACAGCCCAGCAGCCACCAGCATCAGCGCGAAGGACAGGCTCAGGCCGACCAGCAGCAGCTTGGTACCACTCAGATGTATCGCACGGCTTTTGGCCAGCCATGCATCCGTGATAATCAAATGCATCTCTATTCCTTCTTTGCCCACAATCGAATGACGACCCGCCGCCATCAGTCAGTCACGCTGCTGCAGGCAACACAGGAATCGCCGATGCTGGCTCGCCTGAGCGAACTCAGCAAAGACTCCATCGCCCGGCTCAAGGCTGTTGAGGCGATGATACCGGCCGTGCTGCGCTCTGCGGTCACGGCCGGGCCGATCGACGGTTCGAATTGGTGTCTGATTGTTAACAGCAATGCTGCTGCTGCCAAAATCCGCCAGCTACTGCCGGCGATGGAGGCTCATTTGCGCACCAAAGGTTGGCAGGTTAGCGCAATTCGGCTCAAAGTTCAAATCCCGTCGGGGCGTTGAACGCGACCGAAGCCATCAAAAATGTGATTTTTGTCGGGAAATGGTGCCGATTGTCGGATTCGAACTGACGACCTACCGCTTACAAGGCGGTTGCTCTACCAACTGAGCTAAATCGGCGTGCTGGCAATTTTACTGCACGACCGAGAGTCCAAGAGAAGAGGCAACCCGTGCCCCACACCCGCAGACCGTCTTATTTGACACGTTTGAGCGCAGGGCGTGTGCCACTCGGCCGCGGTGGTTCGGGCTCATCGCCCCCCTCATCGCGGACCGGCACGACACTGCTCAAGACGGCTGCCGGGCTGGCGGCCGGCTCGGCCTCAACAAGCGGGCCAACTGCACCAACGTCATCGGTCATCGGCGCCTGCTCATCCTCGTCCAAAGGGAAAGCCATGCCCTGACCGCTTTCGCGCGCATAGATGGCCATGACGCGATTCAGCGGGACCATGATGTCGCGGGCCACGCCGGCAAAGCGGGCCTTGAACTCGATGTAGTCATTCCCCAGCTTCAGAGCACTGGTGGCGTCCATGCTGATATTAAGAACGATCTCGCCGTCCTTGACGTACTCGCGCGGGACACGCACGGTGTCGTCGACCCGCACGGCCACATAGGGCGTCAGGCCGTTATCGGTACACCATTCGTAAAGGGCGCGTATCAGATAGGGACGGGTCGAAGTCGTCCCGCTCGCACTCGTCGTAGACACGGAAGCTGGCCTTACTTGCGCATCACCTTCTCGGAAGGTGTCAGGGCTTCGATATAGGCAGGCCGCGAGAAGATGCGCTCTGCGTATTTCAGCAAGGGCGCCGCATTCTTGCTCAGCTCGATGTCGTAGTAGTCCAGGCGCCACAGCAGCGGAGCGATCGCCACGTCCAGCATGGAGAAGTTCTCGCCCAGCATGTACTTGTTCTTCAGAAACACCGGGGCGAGCTGGGTCAGGCGGTCACGGATGTGCGAACGCGCTTTTTCCAGGACCTTTTCATTGCTCTTGGCGGCACGCGATTCGAGCGTGGACACGTGAACAAACAGCTCCTTCTCGAAGTTGAGCAGGAACAGGCGCACGCGGGCGCGGTCGACCGGGTCACCGGGCATGAGCTGCGGATGCGGGAAACGCTCGTCGATGTACTCGTTGATGATGTTCGACTCGTACAGGATCAGGTCGCGCTCGACCAGGATGGGAACCTGGCCGTAGGGGTTCATGACACTGATGTCTTCAGGCTTGTTGTAGAGGTCAACATCACGGATCTCGAAATCCATGCCCTTCTCAAACAGGACAAAACGGCAGCGGTGGGAAAAGGGGCAGGTCGTGCCCGAGTACAACACCATCATGGGGGAAGCTCCTAAAAATCAAAACCTAGCTTCTGGGCAGACTGATCTGAGAGCAGATCAGGTCGAAACTAAAAGAGTGGGCTGCATTGTCGCAAACCCACTCTATAAATAGCAAGTTTTGCACCATTTTGGTGCAAAACTAATCAAAAATGGCGCTTACTTGACGTCTTTCCAGTAAGCCGCATTGAGCCGCCAAGCGATCAGGGTGAAGACCAGCAGGAAAAGCATGACCCAGACACCCACACGCACGCGCGTGTTCTGAGAGGGTTCACCCATCCACTGCAGGAAATTCACCAAGTCACCCACGGCCTGATCGTACTGCAGAGGTGTCATGGTGCCGGGTGTCACCTGCTGCCAGCCCTTGAAGATCTCCACGTCGTGGCCGTGCTCCTTGCGGATATCGACCAGCGGCCGGCGCTGGCCCTGCAGTTCCCACAGCACGTGGGGCATGCCGACACTGGGGAACGCCAGGTTGTTCCAGCCCGTGGCCTTGGTCTCGTCAGGATAGAACGTGCGCAGGAAGGTGTAGAGGTAATCAGCACCGGTGCCGCCGTGGCCGGCGCGCGAGCGCGCGATCACGGTCAGGTCGGGCGGATTGGCGCCGAACCACTCCTTGGCCTGCTTCGGATCGATGGCCGACTTCATGGTCTCGCCGACCTTGTCAGTCGTGAAGAGCAGGTTGTCCTTGATCTGTTCGGTGGTGAAACCGATGTCCTGCAGGCGGTTGTAGCGCATGTAGGCTGCCGAGTGGCAGTTCAGGCAGTAGTTGACGAAGAGACGGGCCCCGTTCTGCAACGAGGCATGGTCACTGGTGTTACCGGGGGCCTTGTCCCAGGCAATGCCGCCGCCGGAGGCATGGACGGCTCCGCTGAGAGCGAGGAAAGTAGTCAGGGCAAGAATGAATTTTTTCATTTTTGTAGTCTCCGGCTCAGTGGGCCTCGAAGGTCACGCGGCTGGGCACCGGCTTGGTCTGACCCAGGCGACTCCACCAGGGCATCAACAGGAAAAAGCCAAAGTAGAACAGGGTGCCGACCTGTGACACACGCTCGCCGATCGGCGATGGCGGCTGCACGCCCAGATAAGCAAGGATGACGAAATTGATCACGAAGATGCCGTACAGGATCTTGTGCCAGTCCGGACGGTAGCGGATCGACTTGACCGGGCAGTTGTCCAGCCAGGGCAGGAAGAACAGGATGACGACGGCGCCGCCCATGACCAGCACGCCCCAGAACTTGGCATCGATGGCCAGCATCAGCGCGATCAGCACCAGCGCAGCACCCAGCACCACGCCCTTGCCCAGCGTCGAAAGCTGGGCACGCAAGGCTCCCAGGGCAGCGGCGAGCACCACACAGGCGATCAGCGCATACATCATCTCGGTGGTGATGGCACGCAGCATCGAATAGTAGGGCGTGAAGTACCAGACCGGGGCGATATGCGCCGGGGTCTTGAGCGGGTCGGCCGGAATGAAGTTGTTGTACTCCAGGAAATAGCCGCCGAACTCAGGTGCGAAGAACACAATGGCAGAGAACACCATCAGGAACACGCTCACTCCCATGATGTCGTGCACCGTGTAGTAAGGGTGGAAGGGGATGCCGTCCAGCGGCTTGCCCTTGGCATCCTTAGGCGCGTTCGGGCCCTTGATCTCGACGCCGTCGGGATTGTTCGAGCCGACATCGTGCAGGGCCAGCAGGTGGGCCACCACCAGGCCCAGCAGGACCAGGGGCACGGCGATCACGTGGAAGCTGAAGAAGCGGTTCAGGGTGGCGTCACCGACCACGTAGTCGCCGCGAATCAGCAGGGCCAAGTCCGGACCAATGAAGGGGATGGCCGAGAACAGGTTCACGATCACCTGGGCGCCCCAGTAGGACATCTGGCCCCAGGGCAGCAGATAGCCCATGAAGGCTTCGGCCATCAGCACCAGGAAGATGGCGCAGCCGAAGATCCAGACGAGCTCACGCGGTTTGCGGTAGCTGCCATAGATGAGGCCGCGGAACATATGCAGGTAGACCACAACGAAGAAGGCGGAAGCGCCGGTGGAGTGCAGGTAGCGCACCAGCCAGCCCCAGGGCACGTCGCGCATGATGTATTCGACCGAGCCGAAGGCCAGGGCGGCGTCCGGCTTGTAGTGCATGACCAGGAAGATGCCGGTCACGATCTGGATCACCAGCACCAGCATGGCCAGCGAGCCGAAGAAGTACCAGAAGTTGAAGTTTTTCGGAGCGTAGTACTCCGACATGTGCACACGGTAGGCGTCGAACGCGGTCGGGAAGCGGTTTTCCAGCCAGTTGGTGACCTTGGCCACCACCGGAGCGTCGGCAGCGATTTCCTTGAATTCAGCCATGTTCTTGTTCCTCAAGCCTTCTTGTCTTCGCCGATCAGCAGCTTGCTGTCGGACAGGTACATATGCTGCGGCACTTCCAGATTGTCGGGCGCCGGTTTGTTCTTGAACACGCGGCCGGCCATGTCGAAGGTCGAGCCGTGGCAGGGGCAGAGGAAACCGCCTTGCCAGTCATCCGGCAACGAGGGCTGGGCGCCCGGCTGCAGCTTGTCTGAGGGCGAGCAGCCCAGGTGAGAGCAGATGCCAACGCCGACGAAGATCTCGGGCTTGATGGAGCGGTGACGGTTCTTGGCGTAGTCTGGGGTCGGGTAGGCCTTGCGATCGGAATTCGGGTCGGCGAGCTGGCTTTCCACCTTTTCCAGCGTGGCCAACTGCTCGGGCGTGCGGCGCATGATCCAGACCGGCTTGCCGCGCCACTCGACGGTCACCTTCTCACCCGGCTTGAGGGCAGAGATGTCTACCTCAACCGCAGCACCGGCCGCCTTGGCGCGCTCGGAGGGCTGGAAGGTGCTGACAAAGGGAATGGCGGCTGCCACGCCACCTACGGTACCTGCACAACCAGTGGCAATTAGCCACGTCCGTTTGCTCGGGTCCATCTGACTCTTATCGGCAAGCGTGTCACTCATGGAAATCCTCAATCAAGTCTACCGGGTTATATGCTTAATGACTTATATGACCATACAGATCAGCTGATGATTCTAGCCGACCTCCAGGCGCTTACTGCGTGCCTGCGAGAGGCCATGCGCCATGCGCAGCGCCTCGATCAGGCTGCGGGCATCGGCCTGCCCGGTCCCGGCGATGTCGAAGGCCGTGCCATGGTCGGGACTGGTGCGTACCAGCGGCAAACCGAGCGTGACATTCACGCCATTTTCCACCCCCAGGTATTTGACAGGGATCAGTCCCTGATCGTGGTACATCGCAACGACCACATCGAACTCCCCACGCTTGCCTGGTACCGCACGTGCACGCATGAAGACGGTATCGGGCGCATAGGGACCATGTACATCCAGGCCCTCGGCACGCGCCTGGGCCAGCGCCGGCGCAATGATGTCGCCCTCCTCCCGTCCGAAGAGCCCACCCTCACCTGCATGCGGATTGAGCCCGGCCACCGCCATGCGTGGCGCGCGGCCCAGCAGCTGTATCAAGGCTGCGTGCGTGATGCGCAGCGTCTGCAGCACGTTGCCGAAGGTCACCGCCTCGATGGCTTGGCGCAGCGACACGTGGATGCTGACCAGCACGGTGCGCAACTCGTCATTGGCCAGCATCATGCGAACCGGAAGCTCGCTCACCGGCTTGCCCAGGAAGGCGGCCGCCTCAGCCTGCAGCAGTTCGGTGTGGCCGGGAAAGGCATCAAAAGGCGCGCCAGCTGCTGCTAGCGCCTCCTTGTGCAGGGGCGCAGTGACCAGACCGGCAATCTCGCCACGCAGCGCGGCCTGTGCCGCCCACACCACGCAACGTCCGGCCAGGCGGCCAGCCTCGGCACTGATACGGCCAAACGGCAGGGGAGCCGCCAGCGCCTCGACCTGCAGCACCGGCACACAATGCGGCGGCGCTGTCAGCGCTTGCTCCGCGCGGTCCAGCAGCACGAGCGGCTGGACCGCCTCGCCCTCACGTCGGATCAGCTGCGTTGCGCGTCGCAGCGTGGCTGCATCGCCCACCACAAAACAGCCGCGTGTCCGTTCGGGAGCATCGCGAAAGGCCTTGACAATGATTTCCGGCCCGATGCCGGCGGCATCGCCCAGGGTAATGGCCAGCGGTCGCGTCATGTCAGGCCGGGTTGTCGATCTCGATGAACTCATGGACCAGCCCCAGCTGTGCCGCAACATGCCCCGCCACGGCCGGCGCGCCATAGCGTTCGCTGGCGTGATGACCGCAGGCGATGAAAACGACATCACACTCGCGTGCGTAATGCGCCTGCGGCTCCGAAATTTCGCCGGTGATGAAGGCATCGGCACCAACAGCAATGGCCGCCTCGAAATAGCCCTGTGCGCCACCCGTGCACCACGCGATCTTCTGGACGGATTTCCCGGGACTTCCGACAACCGTGACCGTGCGTTTGAGGGCCTGCTGCACATGACCGGCCAGTGCAGCTGCATCGGCAAACGCTCCCCCATCCATGCGCTGCCCCAGGAAGCCCAGATCCTGCTCGCCAAAACGGGCCTCGGCCTGCAAACCCAGCCGCGCCGCGAGCTGGGCGTTGTTGCCCAGTTCCGCATGCGCGTCCAGCGGCAGGTGATAGGCGTAGAGGTTGATGTCATGCGCCAGCAGCAGGGCCAGGCGTTGTTTCATCCAGCCCGTCACGCGGCCGTCCTGGCCTCGCCAGAACAGGCCATGGTGCACGAAGATGGCATCGGCCTGGGCCGCAATCGCCGCCTCGATCAGGGCTCGGCTGGCGGTGACGCCCGAGACAATCTTGCGCACCGCCGGGCGCCCTTCCACTTGGAGGCCGTTGGGGCCGTAGTCGCGAAAGCGCTCGGGTTGCAGCAGGGCATCAAAGGCCTGCAGAAGCTGGGTGCGGTCCGTCATGGCGCCGATTGTCGGTCAGTTTGCGGGTCCGGCTGGCCTGGCGACACCTCCAGACTGCTGTCGCAGCCCTGCCCGGCAGCAATCCAGCGGCCGGCCAGCCGCCGCAACACCGGCAGCAGAACGGGCACCAGCCAGCCCAGAGCCGTCGGCAGGGCCACGCGCAGCGCCTCCCGCGGCTGCACCATGGCACCGCAGCGGTACTGGGCCAGGTCTGCCTCCCAACGCAGCGCCGTACAGGCACCACGTCGGTGCCCCGACAGCAATATGCCCAGTGGACAAGGCTCATGCAGACAGCAGACACCACAGCCGTTGCAGGGCTGGCCCAGGACCGGTTTGGACGGGGCAAGGGGCTGAATATGGATGATCCGCGGCAACATGGCAGGAGGCACTCTACAATTTCCCACATGAAACGTTACTGGCTGCTGTTTTCGCAGGCTGTCACCGTCTTGCTGGCGGTCTATTTTGTCTTGGCCACGCTCAAACCGGAATGGATCATCAGTCCGCAGAGCGGCTCACCGACGGTTGCCCTCTTCCAGGCACCTTCCGACCGCAACGCCGCCCCTCCCCCCGGCAGCTTCCGCCTGGCCGCACAAAAGGCCTCGGCCGCCGTGGTCAGCATCAACACCAGCAAGGCAGCCCGGCGCAACCCGAACAGTAACGACCCCTGGTTCCGCTTCTTTTTCGGCGACCAGGACAACGAGCCCCAGGTTGGCCTGGGCAGCGGCGTCATCGTCAGCCCGAATGGCTACATCCTGACCAACAACCATGTGATCGAGGGTGCCGACGAGATCGAGGTCATCCTCAACGACAGCCGGCGCAGCCGGGCCCGCGTGATCGGCAGCGATCCGGACAGCGATCTGGCCGTACTGAAGATCGAACTCGACAAGCTGCCCGTCATCGTGCTGGGCAATTCCGATGCGCTGCAGGTCGGCGACCCGGTGCTGGCCATCGGCAACCCCTTCGGCGTGGGCCAGACCGTCACCAGCGGCATTGTGAGCGCCCTGGGGCGCAACCAGCTGGGCATCAACACCTTCGAGAACTTCATCCAGACCGATGCCGCCATCAACCCCGGCAACTCGGGCGGCGCGCTGGTGGATGCCAGCGGCAACCTGCTGGGCATCAACACGGCCATCTACTCACGCTCGGGCGGCAATATGGGCATCGGCTTCGCCATCCCCGTGGCCACGGCCCAGCAGGTGCTGGAAAGCATCGTCAAGGACGGCCAGGTCACACGCGGCTGGATTGGCGTCGAGCCCAGCGACCTGTCGCCGGAACTGGCGGAAACCTTTGGCGTGAAGACGGATGAGGGCGTGATCATCACCGGCGTTCTGCAAAACGGGCCGGCAGCGCTCGCCGGCATCCGTCCGGGCGATGTCATCACGGGCGTGGCCGGCAAGCCGGTGCAGAACGTCTCTGAACTGTTGTCCCGGGTGGCCGCGCTCAAGCCGGGCAGCCCGGCCAGCTTCAACGTGCGCCGTCAGGACCGGACGCTGGACATCAGCATCACACCCGGCGTACGGCCCAAACCACGCCGCGTTCCGCAGCAATAAGATCAGGAATCGGCCGGCTCGGCGTCAGGCGCACGTGTGTGCTTGATGAAGATCTGCGCCGCCCAGATGCCGACCTCGTAGAGCAGGCACATGGGGATGGCCAGCGCCAACTGCGACACCACATCGGGTGGCGTCACGATGGCCGCGATGATGAAGGCCAGCACGACAAAATAGCCGCGGAAGTCCTTGAGCTTCTGGATGCTGACCAGGCCCATGCGTGCCAGTACGATGACAACGATGGGCACCTCAAAGGCCAGGCCGAAGGCGATGAACATGGTCAGCACAAAGCTCAAATAGGCCTCGATATCCGGCGCAGCCGTGATGCTCTTGGGCGCAAAGCTCTGGATGAAGGCGAAGACCTGCCCGAACACGAAGAAGTAGCAGAAAGCTACGCCGATAAAGAACAGCACCGTGCTGGAAATCACCAGCGGCAGCACCAGCTTCTTCTCATGGGTGTACAGGCCGGGCGCAACGAAGGCCCAGACCTGGTAGAGCACCACCGGCAGGGCCAGCAGGAAGGCCGCCATCAACAGGATCTTGAGCGGCACCATGAAGGGCGAGATGACCGAGGTGGCGATCAGCGTAGCTCCCTTGGGCAGGTGCGCCACCAGCGGTTGGGCCAGGATGTCGTAGAGCGCCGCCGGGCCCGGGTAGAGGGCCAGGATGGCGGCGGCGATGGCCATGGCGATCACCGTCTTGATGAGCCGGTCGCGCAGCTCGATCAGGTGCTGCACGAAGGGCTGTTCGGTACCGGCCAGCTCGTCGTCTTTGCTTAGTGGGTCTGCCATGCGTTGTTACCGGTTGCGGGGCCGTGCCGCCCGCACCCTGCCTGTGTGCTGGGCGAGCCGGCGAAGCTCAGTTCAGTTTCTGGGGCCGGTAGCGGGCCACCCGGGCCGCACCGGACAGCGCCCGGGTGCGCACACCCTGGCGTGCCTTGTACCAATTGGGCGTGCTGCCGCGCTTGAGACGCCAGTTCTTGCCCGGGTGCTTGTACTCCGGGACGGACGTCAGGCTCGAAGACAGGTCGGTCGCCGTGTCGAGCCCCGAGGTCGCAGTGGCCCAGTCCTTCTCGAAATCCGAGGTGGTGGTGTGGATCGAGTTCTCGACCTCCTGGGCCGCTCCCTCGACCGTGCTTTTCATCTTCTTGAGCTCTTCGAGCTCCATCGAACGGTTGACCTCGGCCTTGACGTCGGACACATAACGCTGGGCCTTGCCCAGCAGCGTACCGATGGTGCGCGCCACGCGCGGCAGCTTCTCCGGCCCGATGACGATCAACGCCACCGCGCCGATGAGCGCCATCTTGGAAAGGCCGAGATCGATCATGCCTGAGGGCTACGCGGGGCGTTCAGGACTTGGTCTTGGCTTCGACATCGATGGTGTTCTTGTCAGCCGCGGGAGCTGCCGTGCTGGCCACCTGCTGGGGAGCGGGTGCAGCAGCGGGCTTCTCTTCGGTCGAGGAGCCATCCTTCATGCCGTCCTTGAAACCCTTGACGGCGCCACCCAGGTCACTGCCCAGGTTCTTCAGCTTCTTGGTGCCGAACACCATGACCACGATCAGCAGCACGATCAGCCAGTGCCAGATGGAAAAGGAACCCATATTTCTCTCCTAAGGAATTCGTGATTTTAAGCGCCATGCCGGGCAATCTGCGCGAACCGGGGAAATCAACCTTTCAACCAGGGACGCGGACCACCTATCACGTGGATGTGCAGGTGGTGCACCTCCTGGCCGCCGTCGCCTCCGGTGTTGCAGACCATGCGAAAACCACCCTCCGGATAGGGCCGGCAGCCTTGTTCCTGGGCCAGCCGGGGCGCCAAGGCCATCATGCGCCCGAGCAGATCCACATGGTCGGGCCCTACCTGGGCCATCGAAGGGATATGCCGCTTGGGGATCAGCAGGAAATGCACCGGCGCCCAGGGGTTGATGTCGTGAAAGGCAAAGAGGTCCTCGTCCTCGTAGACCTTCTTTGCGGGAATCTTGCCGGACACCAGCTTGCAGAAGATGCAGTCCGGATCGCTGTGCTTGACCTCACTCATACGTGAAACTCCGTGAATGATGAAGGGAATGGCAAGTGCTCACTGTGCCCCGCTCTCGCGGGCCAGCGCCTTGCGCAAAGCCTTTTCCTCGATACCGCTGGTGCCTTCACGGCGCTCCAGCTCGGCGATGACATCGACCGGCGTCAGGCCGTAGTGGGCCAGGGCGATCATGGTGTGGAACCAGAGGTCGGCCACCTCGCCCACGATCTTGCTGCGGTCGCCTCCGTGGTCGGCGTCCTTGGCCGCCATCACCACCTCGGTCGCCTCCTCACCCACCTTCTTGAGGAAAGCGTCCGGCCCCTTGTGCAAGAGGCGAGCGACATAGCTCTTCTCGGGGTCGCCACCCTGGGCGGGCAGACGGCTCTCGATCACCGCCGCCAGGCGGGCCAGGGCATCGACAGAATTCTTGGACTCGGCCATGGTCTTCACTTGTAGATGGTTTCGGGGTCCTTGAGGACCGGATCGACGGCGCGCCAGGAACCGTCCTTGTAGACGCTGAAAAAACAGCTGTGGCGGCCAGTATGGCAGGCGATGCCGGGCTCGTGACCCAGCTGGGTCACTTTGAGCAGAACGACGTCGTTGTCACAGTCCAGTCGAATCTCATGCACGGTCTGCACGTGGCCCGACTCCTCGCCCTTGAACCAGAGCTTGCCGCGCGAGCGGCTGAAGTAGACCGCACGCCCGAGTTCAGCCGTTTTCTGCAAGGCCTCGCGGTTCATCCAGGCAAACATCAGCACATCGTTGCTACCCTGTTCCTGGGCGATGACCGGCACCAGGCCCTGGGCGTCCCATTTGACGTCGTCGAGCCAGCTCATGCCGCCTCCTCGATGCGCACCGGAATGCCGGCCTGCGCCATGCGCGTCTTGGCCTGGGCGATGGTGTACTCACCGTAGTGGAAGATGCTGGCAGCCAGCACGGCATCCGCCCCGCCCTTTTGCACGCCTTCGACCAGGTGGTCGAGGTTGCCCACGCCGCCCGAGGCGATCACGGGCACGCTGACCGCGTCACTGACGGCGCGCGTGAGCGCCAAGTCGAAGCCGGACTTGGTACCGTCGCGATCCATGCTGGTCAGCAGGATCTCGCCAGCGCCGTGTTCGGCCATCTGGCGCGCCCAGGCCACGGCATCCAGCCCGGTGTTCTTGCGCCCGCCATGGCTGTAGACGTCCCAGCCCTCGCCGCGCGCCAGCAGATCCTCGCCGTAACGGCGCTTGGCGTCGATGGCCACCACGATGCACTGGGCGCCGTATTTGTGCGAGGCGTCGCGGATAACTTGCGGGTTGGCGATGGCGGCGGAATTGAAGCTGGTCTTGTCGGCCCCGGCATTGAGCAGGCGCCGCACGTCCTCGACCGTGCGCACGCCGCCGCCCACGGTCAGCGGGATGAACACCTGGGAGGCCACGGCCTCGATGATGTGCAGGATCAGGTCGCGCCCGTCGCTGGTGGCGGTGATGTCGAGGAAGGTGAGTTCGTCGGCGCCCTGTTCGTTGTAACGCGCAGCGATTTCCACCGGGTCTCCGGCATCGCGCAGTTCGACGAAATTGACGCCCTTGACGACGCGTCCGCCTGTCACGTCCAGGCAGGGAATGATACGTTTGGCCAGCATGCCCGGATTGTAGGGCGGGGCGCGCCCGCTCTCAGGTGAGGCTCAGCCGCTGCCAGCCCTGCCAAGCGCCACCCGCGGGCACGGCGATGGCCTGCATGACCTGGGCGGCCTCCACGCAGAGCATGTGGGCATAACCATCGGCCGGCAGGTCGGCCAATGTGGCCGCCAGCTCTGCACCCGGGTTCCAGACCACGGTCTGGGCCCAGCCGGGACTTTGTTCAATCCGCAGGCGCTGCGGCCCGTCGCGCAAGAACAGTACCTGGGACGCGGCGTCATAAACGCGGTCGAATCCCCCCTGAAAGTGCAAGGGGCCGGTCGCCCGGCCATGCCGATCGGTCAGCGCATCCCACTCGGGCTGACCCTCCAGGCCCGTGAGCTGCACTGCCGCAATGTCATCAACTGCCAGATAGGTATGCAGGGCCCCGGTGAAGTCCAGAGGCATGACATCCCTGTTGTGCACCTCCAGCGTGAGCTGCAGAAACCCCGGGCGCAGCTCCAGCGCCAGGGTGAGCTCAAAAGCCTGCGGCCAGAACTGCCGCGTCGCCGCACTGGCGGGCAGACGCAGGCTCATGCGCGCCGCCTCCAGCGTGAGCACAGGCGGCACGTCGGCCAACCAGGTCAAGTTGCGCGCGAAGCCATGTTTGGGCAGCGGCCCGCGCTGGTTGAACTGGGGGAAACAGACGGGAACGCCACCGCGTACCGCGGACTGACCGTCGAATGCGCTGCGGGGGCTGAGATAAAGACGTTCGCGACCGCCCGACACCCAGGACACGACATGGGCACCGTGCAAAAGCACCCGCAGGTGGTCGCCGTTGGGCAGGCTCAGGACAAGGGAGGGCAGGCCATGGAACAGCTCGAGGCTGCCGCCCGCCGCCAGCTCACCCATTCAGCTCGTCGGCGCGGATCTGGGCTGCTTCGAAGTCGAGGTCGCCGGTGTAGATGGCGCGACCGCAGATCACGCCTTCCACGCCCTCGCTCTCCACCGCACACAGGGCTTCGATGTCGGCCATGTTGCTCAGGCCGCCGGAGGCGATGACCGGAATGGTCAGCGCCTGGGCCAGCTTCACCGTGGCGTCGATATTGATGCCCGAGAGCATGCCGTCACGGCCGATGTCGGTGTAGATGATGGACTCGACACCGTAGTCCTCGAATTTCTTGCCCAGGTCGACCACCTCATGGCGGGTCAGCTTGCTCCAGCCGTCGGTCGCCACCTTGCCGTCCTTGGCGTCCAGGCCGACGATGATGTGGCCGCCAAAGGCCGTGCAGGCATCCTGCAGGAAACCGGGGTTCTTGACAGCGGCCGTGCCGATGATGACGTAGCGCAAACCGGCGTCCAGATAGCGCTCGATGGTATCCAGATCGCGGATGCCACCGCCGAGCTGCACGTCGATCTCGCTACCCACCTCCTTGAGGATGCTGCGGATGGCCAGCTCGTTCTTCGGCTGGCCCGCAAAGGCACCGTTCAAATCCACCAGGTGCAGGCGGCGCGCACCCTTGCTCACCCATTTGCGCGCCATCACCGCCGGGTCTTCGCCGAAGGTCGTGGACTGGTCCATATCGCCCTGCTTGAGGCGCACGCAGTGGCCGTCTTTCAGATCAATCGCAGGAATTAAAAGCATGGTGCAAGAACAAGGGCAGAAGCGCGATCAGGCGAAATCGTGCGGGGAATCAGGGATTCCAGTGGAGGAAGTTGCGATAGAGGGCCAAGCCGTGAGCTGCACTTTTCTCTGGGTGGAATTGTGTCGCAAAAATATTATCGCGTGCAATGGCCGCCGTGAAGCGGCCGCCGTAATCGGCTCCGCCCGCGCTGTGGCGCGCATCCGACGGTCGGGCATAAAAACTGTGCACGAAATAGAAGTAGCTGCCGTCCGGCACGCCAGACCACACCGGATGACGCCCCTGGCCAGGGTCCATCTGCCGAACCTGGTTCCAGCCCATCTGCGGCACCTTGTAGCGGCTGCCATCGGGCTGCAGGCGACCAGCAAGGTCGAACTTGACGACTTCACCATGGATCAGCCCCAGGCCTGGCGTATCACCCTCGGCGCTGTGGTCCAGCATCATCTGCATGCCCACGCAGACACCGAACAGAGGCTTGGCGGCAGCAGCCTCCAGTACAGCATCGCGCAGGCCGGACTCCTGCAGTTCGCGCATGCAATCGGGCATGGCGCCCTGCCCAGGCAGCACGACGCGGGCGGCCGCCCGCACCTCATCGGGGCGCGAGGTGATGAGCACGTGCCAACCGCTGCCCTGGGCCGCGGCCTGCACGGCCTGCGACACCGAGCGCAGATTGCCCATGCCGTAATCCACCACGGCGACCGTCTTGGCCGGTAGTCCGAAAGTCATACGACTAGAGCGATCCCTTGGTCGAGGGAATGGTGCCCACCGAACGCGGGTCGATTTCCAACGCAGCGCGCAGAGCGCGGGCAAAGGCCTTGAACACCGTCTCGGCCTGGTGGTGGGCATTTTCACCACGCAGGTTGTCGATGTGCAGCGTGACGAAAGCGTGGTTCACGAAACCCTGGAAAAACTCATAGGCCAGCTGGCTGTCGAAGGTGCCGATCATGCCGCTCTTGAAAGGCACGTGCATCTCCAGGCCGGGGCGGCCGGACAAATCGATCACCACGCGCGACAGCGCCTCGTCCAGGGGCACATAGGCGTGGCCGTACCGGCGGATGCCTTTTTTGTCGCCCACGGCCTTGGCCACGGCCTGGCCCAGAGTAATGCCCACGTCTTCCACCGTGTGGTGGCCGTCGATGTGCAGGTCGCCCTTGGCCTGGATGTCCAGGTCGATCAGGCCGTGGCGCGCGATCTGGTCCAGCATGTGGTCGAAGAAGCCGATGCCTGTCGACAGGTTCGACTTACCAGTTCCGTCCAGGTTGAGCTTGACGGTGATCTGGGTCTCCGCGGTGTTGCGGGACACTTCGGCGGTACGTGGTGTGCTCATAAGGATTCTTTCAGCGCGGCCAGCATCAGCTGGTTTTCCTGCGGCGTGCCCACCGTCAGGCGCAGGCAGTTGGCCAGCAGGGGGTGCAACTTCGACACATTCTTCACCAGAACCTTGCGCGCCTTCATGCCCTCGAAGGTCTTGGCCGCATCGGGCACGCGCAGCAGGATCATGTTGGCGTCGCTGTTCCAGGCCCGCACCCCGGGCAGGGCCTTCAACGCTTCCAAAATCATAGCACGCTGGGCCTTGATCTCCTGCGCCTGGGCCGCGAACACATCGGCATGCTCGAGCGCAAAGAGGGCGCATTCGTAGTTCAGCACGCTGACGTTGTAGGGCGGGCGCACCTTGTCGACCTCGGCAATCAGGGCCGCCGGCCCCATCATGTAACCCAGCCGCACGCCGGCCAGGCCGAACTTGGAGAGCGTGCGCATCAGCAGCACGTGGCTGTTGGCCGCCGGCTTGGCGCGGATGCGCTCGATCCAGCTGCGCGCGGCAAAGGGCTGGTAGGCCTCGTCCATCACCACCAGGCCACCCTGCTCGCCTACGGCGGCAATGATCTTTTCGATGGCCGCATCGCTCCACAGATTGGCTGTCGGGTTGTTCGGATAGGCGATGTAGGTGATGCTGGGCTTGTGCTTGGCAATGGCCCCCAGCATGGCGACCACGTCCAGTTCGAACTCCGGCGTCAGCGGCACGCCATGGAAAGTAAGGCCCTGCAGCTGCGCGCTCATGGCGTACATCACGAAACCCGGCACTGGTGCCAGGATGGAAGCACCCGGCACGTCGCAAGCCATGGCCAGCAGGGAAATCAGTTCGTCTGAGCCATTGCCCAGCATTAGGTCATATCCCTCCGGCATGCCGGCGTAACTTGCGAGCGCGGCCCGCAGGTCGTTGACGCGACCGTCCGGGTAGCGGTTCAGCGCCAGCTGGCCCAGACGCTGGCCCAGCTCGGCCTGCAATGCGGGCGGCAGGCCGTAAGGGTTCTCCATGGCGTCAAGCTTGACCAGGCCCGCCGACTCCTGCACGGCATAGGCATGCATGCCCTGGACGTCCTGGCGGATCAGGCGCTGCAGCTTGGGATCGAGGGCTGTCATTTCTTGCTGTCTTTCAGGCGCATTTCTGCCGCGCGGGCATGGGCCTGCAGGCCTTCGCCGTGCGCGAGCACGGAGGCGATCTGCCCCAGGGTCTGGGCACCGGCTTCGCTGACCTCGATCAGGCTCGAACGCTTCTGGAAGTCGTAGACACCCAGCGGCGAGGAAAAACGGGCGGTGCCGCTGGTGGGCAGCACGTGATTGGGGCCGGCGCAGTAATCCCCCAGCGATTCGCTGGTGTAAGCCCCGAGGAAGATCGCACCGGCGTGCTTGAGCAGCGGCTCCCAGCGGTTCGGCTCGCTACTGGAGACCTCCAGGTGCTCGGGCGCGATGCGGTTGCTGATAGCGCAGGCCTCTTCCATGCTGCGCGTGTAGATCAGAGCGCCGCGGCCGTTGAGGGACTTGGCGATGATCTCGGCGCGCGGCATCTGGGGCAGCAGGCGGTCGATCTCGCGCTGCACCGCCTCGATATAGGCCGCGTCCGGGCACAGCAGGATGCTCTGCGCCAGCTCGTCGTGCTCGGCCTGGGAGAACAGGTCCATGGCGACCCAGTCGGCCGGTGTGCTGCCGTCGGCCAGCACCAGAATCTCGCTGGGGCCGGCAATCATGTCGATGCCGACCTGGCCAAAGACGCGACGCTTGGCACTGGCCACATAGGCATTGCCTGGGCCGGTGATCTTGTCCACGCCGGGCACGGTGGCCGTGCCATAGGCCAGGGCCGCCACGGCCTGGGCGCCACCGATGGTGAAGGCACGCGTGACACCGGCCACATAAGCGGCGGCCAGCACCAGCGGGTTCTTCTCGCCACGCGGCGTGGGCACCACCATGATGATCTCGCCCACACCGGCCACATGGGCGGGGATGGCGTTCATCAGCACGGAGGAGGGATAGGCGGCCTTGCCGCCGGGCACGTAGATGCCCACGCGGTCCAGCGGCGTGACCTTCTGGCCCAACAAGGTGCCGTCGGCGTCGCGGTAGCTCCAGCTCTCGCCGCTGGCACGCTTTTGGGCCTCGTGGTAGCTGCGCACACGCTGGGCAGCAGCGGTCAGGGCCTCGCGCTGGGCGGCCGGCAGGGCCTCGTAGGCGGTTTTCAGTTCGGCCTGTGTCAGTTCCAGGTCCTTGAGCGCGCCAGCCTGCAGACCGTCGAAGCGGGCGGTGTACTCGAGCACGGCCGCGTCACCACGCTGGCGCACGTCAGCCAGAATCTCGGCCACGCGTTGCTCAATCGCCGCGTCGGTCTCGCCGGACCAGTGCTGGCGCTCTTTGAAGCGCTGCTCAAAGTCAGCTTGCGCGGTCGACAGGCGCAGGGGACGGGCCTGGAAGCTCATGGCTGCCCCAGGGCCTGGCCAAAGGCGTCGATGATGCGGCGGATCGGCTCGCGCTTGAGCTTGAGCGCGGCCTGGTTCACCACCAGACGCGAGCTGATGTCCATGATGCGCTCGACCTCGACCAGATGGTTGGCCTTGAGCGTGTTGCCGGTGGACACCAAGTCGACGATGGCATCGGCCAGGCCGGTCAGCGGGGCCAACTCCATGCTGCCGTAGAGCTTGATCAGGTCCACGTGCACGCCCTTGGCGGCAAAGAATTCGCGCGCAATCGCCACATACTTGGTGGCCACGCGCAGGCGTGCGCCCTGGCGCACGGCGGCCGCGTAGTCATAGCCCTCGCGTACGGCCACGCTCACGCGGCACTTGGCAATCTGCAGGTCCAGCGGCTGGTACAGGCCATCGCTGCCGTGTTCGATCAGGGTATCCAGGCCGGTGATGCCCAGATCGGCACCGCCGTATTGCACATAGGTCGGCACATCGGTGGCACGCACCAGCACCACCCGGACTTCGGGCTGGTTGGTGGCCAGAATGAGCTTGCGGGTTTTCTCGGGATCGTCCAGCACCTCGATGCCGGCTGCCTTGAGCAGGGGCAGGGTCTCGTCGAAGATGCGGCCTTTGGAGAGGGCGAGCGTGATCATTGGGTCATTTTCTCACTTGATACGCTCGATGTCCGCGCCTATGGTCGCCAGTTTGGCTTCCATGCGGTCATAACCCCTATCCAGATGATAGATGCGGTCTACCACGGTCTCGCCTTCAGCCACCAGGCCGGCGATCACCAGGCTGGCCGAGGCCCGCAGGTCGGTGGCCATGACAGTGGCGCCCGAGAGATGCTCCACGCCTTCGATCACGGCCACCTTGCCGTCGATCTGGATCCTGGCGCCCAGGCGCACCAACTCGTTGACGTGCATGAAACGGTTTTCGAAGATGGTCTCGGTCACCTTGGCCGTCCCCTGGGCGATGCAGTTGAGCGCCATGAACTGGGCCTGCATATCGGTGGGGAAACCCGGGTACTCGGTGGTACGGAAACTCTGCGCCTGCAGACGGCCCTGCGACTGCACGCGGATGCCATCGGGCAAGGCGGTCACCGTGGCGCCCGCGGCCACCAGCTTCTCGATCACGGCGTCCAGGTGGTCGGCGCGCCCATGCTTGAGCACCACATCGCCCCCCGTGGCAGCCACGGCGCACAGGAAGGTGCCCGCCTCGATGCGGTCGGCCACCACCTGGTGTTCACAGCCGCGCAAGGCCTCCACGCCCTGGATACGGATGCGGCTGCTGCCGTGCCCCTCGATCCTGGCGCCCATCTTGATGAGCATTTCGGCCAGATCCGGAATCTCCGGCTCCTGTGCCGCGTTTTCCAGGATGGTCTCGCCTTCGGCCAGGGTCGCCGCCATCAGCAGGTTCTCGGTGCCGGTGACGGTGACCATGTCGGTCGTGATGCGCGCGCCCTGCAGGCGTTTCCTGCCCTTGGGCAATTTGGCAATCATGTAACCATGCTCGACCGTGATCTCGGCCCCCATGGCCGTCAGGCCCTTGATGTGCTGGTCCACCGGACGCGAGCCGATGGCACAGCCGCCGGGCAGCGAGACCGTGGCCTCGCCGAAACGCGCCAGCAGCGGACCCAACGCCAGCACCGAAGCGCGCATGGTCTTGACCAGCTCGTAGGGCGCCTCGGGCGAACTCAGCCGGGCCGCGTCGATGCGTACCGCGCCGTCGGCCGACTGCTCGACGCTCACACCCATGTTGCGGATCAGCTTGAGCATGGTGGCCACGTCCTGCAGACGCGGCACGTTGAGCAGGGTCACCGGCTGTGCCGTCAGCAGGGCCGCACACAACTCGGGCAAGGTGGCGTTCTTGGCGCCGGAAATCGGCACCTCGCCGCGCAACGCGCGGCCACCTCGTATCAGCAATTTATCCATGGAAAGTCACCTGGGTTGCGCCGCCCATTCGGCCGGCGTATAGGTTTTCATCGACAGGGCATGCACCTCGTCGGTATGCATCTTCTGGCCCAGCGTGGCGTAGACGCGCTGGTGGCGCTGGATGGCCCGCTTGCCCTCGAACTCCGGCGACACAATGGTGGCATACCAGTGTCGGCCGTCCCCGGTGAGCTCGATATGCTCACATTTCAGCCCCGCCGCGATGATGGATTGCAGTTCGTCAGCAGTCATGTTCTCAGCCTCGAATTTTGTAACCGGTGCGTAGCAGGTGCACCGCCAAGCCGCCCACAACGATGAGGGCGGTCGCGACGATGGCCAGACTCAGCCAGGGCGACACATCGCTGACACCGAAGAAGCCATGGCGAAAGCCGTCGATCATGTAGAAAAAGGGGTTGAGATGGCTCACCCCCTGCCAGAAGGCCGGCAGCGAGTGGATGGAATAGAACACGCCGCTGAGGAAGGTCATGGGCATGATGACGAAGTTCTGGAAAGCCGCGAGCTGGTCGAACTTCTCGGCCCACAGGCCGGCAATCAGGCCCAGCGAGCCCAGCAGGGCCGCGCCCAGCACCGCGAAGACCAGGATCCACAGCGGCGCCTGCACACTCAGGTCGGTGAACCAGAAGGTCACCAGGAACACCCCCGTGCCCACCACCAGGCCACGCAGCACCGAAGAGCCGACGTAGGCCAAGTACCAGGCCCAGTGCGACAGCGGCGTGAGCAGCAGAAAGACCAGGTTGCCCATGATCTTGCTCTGGATCAGCGAAGACGAGCTGTTGGCAAAGGCGTTCTGCAGCACGCTCATCATCACCAGGCCGGGGATCAGGAAAGCGGTGTAGCCGATGCGGTCGTAGACCTTGACGTGGTCTTCCAGCACATGGCCGAAGATCAGCAGGTAGAGCACAGCTGTCAGCACCGGCGCGGCGATGGTCTGGAAGCTGACCTTCCAGAAGCGCAGCACTTCCTTGTACAGCAGGGTCTGCCAACCGCTCATTTCTTGTCTCCCATCACCTGGAGGAAGACGTCTTCCAGATCGGCCTTGGTGATCTCGACGTCGTCCACGATCACGCCGGCCTCGCGCACGGCGGCCAGGTAGGTCTCGATCTCGCGCGCGTCATGCGCCGGGAACTGCACGATGCGTCCGGTCACCCGCGCCTGCGCGGCCAGGTCGGCCGGCAGCTGGCCCTCGATTTTCATGCGCAGCACATGGCTGGACGCGGTCTTGAGCAACTCGCTGGTACGTTCCAGCGCCACCACCCGACCCGTCTTGAGCATGGCGATGCGGCCACAGAGCGCCTCGGCCTCTTCCAGGTAATGGGTGGTCAGCAGCACCGTATGGCCCTGCTTGTTCAGACGCGAGATGAAAGCCCACAGGGTCTGGCGCAACTCCACGTCCACGCCGGCGGTGGGCTCGTCCAGCACGATGACCGGCGGCTTGTGCACCAGGGCCTGGGCCACCAGCACACGCCGCTTCATGCCGCCCGAGAGCTGGCGCATATTGGCCTGGGCCTTGTCGGCCAGGCCCAGGCTTTCCAGCAGCTCGTCGATCCAGGCGTCGTTGTTCTTCACGCCGAAATAGCCGGATTGGATGCGCAGCGTCTCACGCACATTGAAGAAGGGGTCGAACACCAGTTCCTGGGGCACCACGCCGAGCAGTTTGCGCGCCTGGGCATAGTCGGCCTGCACGTCGTGGCCCAGCACGGAGACTTTGCCCCGGCTGGCACGCACCAGGCCGGCGAGGATGCTGATCAGGGTGGTCTTGCCCGCGCCATTGGGGCCGAGCAGGCCGAAGAACTCGCCCTCCTCGATGTCCAGGCTGACATCATCCAGAGCGGCGAAGGTGGCGCCCTTGGGACCGCGGGCGAGCGGATAGAGCCGGGAGACGGACTGGAAGGAGATAGCGGGCATGGGAACCCGCTATTTTAGGCGCTCGCAAGAGCCCCCACGCTCAGGCGGTCGGCAACAGCAGCTCAGACACCCCATAGAGGCGGGCCAGATCGACCAAGCGGGAGGAAAGGTTGCGAATTTCGAAGCCCTTGCCACGCTGCAGGCCGGCACGGCGGAATTCCAGCAGCACGGACAGGGCGGAAGAATCGAAGTGTTGGAGCGAAGCTGCGTCCACCACCACCGCGGCCCCCGTCTGCGAGGGCAGGCCCTGCACCAGCATGCGCAGGCAGGCCGTGGCCTGCTTGTGGGTCAGTTCAGAAGGCAGGACCAGCATGATCAGGCCTTCTTGGCATTGGCCTTGTTGCGCTCGACCAGCGAGGCAATCAGGCCGTCGATGCCCTTGGCATGAACCTCCTGGGCGAACTGGCTGCGATAGGTTTCCACCAGCCAGACCCCCATGACATTGAGGTTGTAGATCTTCCAGCCCCGGCCTTCGCCCGGGGTTTTCTCCAGGCGATAGTCCAGTTGCACGGGCTCAGGATTGCCCTTGCCCTTGACTTCCGTGCGGACCACGACTTCCTTGTCCTCGGGCGCCGCGCGCATGGGCTTGAGCGATACCGTCATGTCGTTGACCTGGGAGAGCGCACCGGCGTAGGTACGCACCAGCAATATCTTGTATTCCTCCTGCAGGCGCTTCTTCTGTTCAGGGGTGGCCTGGCGCCAGCCAGGGCCGACCGAGGCCGCCGTCATGCGCTGGAAATTCACATTCGGCATGATTTTGGTATCGACCAGGGCAATCAGGCGATTGATGTCGCCGGCCTTGATGGCTGCATCCGCCTTGATGCTGTCGAGCACCTCGTTCGACAGCTTCAGGATCACGACATCAGCGCCTTCGTCGGCCGCCCAGGCAGGCGTCCAGGCCGGTGCCAGAAGGGTGGCCATGGTGGCACAGGCGGCCAGCAGGCGATGGAAAACGCGTCGTTGCATGGTGTAACACTCCAGAACTCAGGCAATGCGCCGGCTGGATGCCGACCTCACTGTAACGCCCGCCGGCTCATCCCGGCCGACAGGGCAGACTTCACTTGGCAGTTTCATCCCCGTCCGTCTCGACATCTTCGATCATCGGTTCTTCGGGCGGGTTCCCGTCATAGACAAGATTGCGCCGATGCTGCAGGTAGGCATCGCGCAGGAAAGTATATTTATCCAGGGCGGCCCCTTCAAGCAGGTCTTCTTGCTTGAGCAGGCGGCCCCGCTTGTGAACCACGCGCACGCCGATCAGCGTATTGCGCGTGGGCACATCCTCGATATGGGTCACGAGGTCCCCCCGCCAATCCGCGGGCAGAGCAGCGGTATCGCGCACCGTCGAGGGCCCCAGCAAGGGCAGCATGACATAGGGCCCTGCCCCTACCCCCCAATAACCCAGGGTCTGGCCGAAATCCTCGTTGTGGCGCGGGATCTGCATCTCGCTGGCCACGTCCAGCACGCCCGCCAGCCCGAAGAAGGAATTGACCCAGAAGCGGGTGAAGCTCTCGCCGGCAGCCTGCCCCTTGAGCTGCAAGACGCTGTTGACCGTGGTCCAGGCATCTTCGAGGTTGGCGAAGAAGTTGCCGATGCCCCTGCGCAGCAGCTCAGGCGTGGACTCCTGGTAAACCGTGGCCACCGGCTTGAGCACGGCGCGGTCGAGCGCATCGTTGAACTTGTAGACCCCGCGATTCCAGGGCTCCATAGGGTCGGCGGGATTGGCCTGCGGACCGGTCGCGCAGCCGGTCATAAGCAGGCCCAAAGCCAGCACCAGCAGGCGCAACAGCCAGGACCGCAGCACTGGCTGGCCCGGGTGGGAACAACCCGCCAACGTCATTTCTTGGCCGCGTTCGGCCCAGCGCCTTCAGCCGACTTGTTGTAGATGAACTGGCCGATCAGGTTTTCCAGCACGATGGCCGACTGGGTGGAAGAAATGACGTCGCCTGCGCCCAGGTTCTTCTCCTCGGCGCCAGCTTCGATGCCGACGTACTGGTCACCCAGCAGGCCGCTGGTAAGGATCTTGAGCGAACTGTCCTTGGGGAATTTGTAGCGGCTCTCCATGGCCAGTATCACGCGAGCCTGGAACGTCTTGTCATCGAAGGTGATGCCCTCGACGCGGCCCACCACCACGCCACCACTCTTGACGGCCGCCTTGGGCTTGAGCCCCCCGATGTTGTCGAACCGGGCCTCGACGCGGTAGGTGGACTGGAAGCTCAGGTTCAGCAGATTCGCGGCCTGCAGCGCCAGGAACAGGATGGCCCCCGCGCCGATCAGGACAAACAGGCCGACCCACACATCATTTTTTGAGCGTTGCACCACACTCTCCTCAAATCGTAAACATCATTGCCGTCAGGATGAAATCCAGACCCAAAACCGCCAGCGAGGCCATCACCACGGTCCGCGTGGTGGCACTCGACACACCTTCAGGCGTCGCCTGCGCCTCATAACCCTGCAACAGGGCCACGAAGCTCACTGTGAAGCCGAACACGATGCTTTTCACGACCCCATTGCCCACGTCATTCCAGACATCGACGCCGCCCTGCATCTGGCTCCAGAAAGCCCCCGGATCAACGCCGATCATGACCACACCGACCAGCCAGCCCCCCATCACGCCGACCGCGCTGAACACCGCGGCCAGCAAGGGCATGGCGATCACGCCCCCCCAGAAGCGCGGCGCCAGGATGCGGCGGACCGGGTCGACCGCCATCATCTCCATGGCGCTGAGTTGCTCGCCCGCCTTCATCAGGCCGATCTCGGCGGTCAGCGAGGTACCGGCACGGCCGGCAAACAGCAAGGCCGCCACCACCGGGCCGAGTTCGCGCACCAGGCTCAGCGCCACCATCTGACCCAGCGCCTCGGTCGAGCCGTAGTCCACCAGGATGTAATAACCCTGCAGGCCGAGCACGAAACCCACGAACAGGCCGGAGACCACGATGATCGCCAGTGAGTGGTTGCCCAGGAAGTGCACCTGGTCGCGCACCAGCCCCAGGCGTTTGAAGGTGGGGCCGGCCAGCTGCACCAGCCGAAAGAACAGCCGCGTCGCGTAGCCCATGTCGTCGAGCTTGCGCCGCACGGCATAACCGACATCGGAAGGGCGCCACCAGCTCATGCCTGAACCTCCCCGAAATCCTGCTCCACACTGGGACCTGGGTAATGGAAATGCACCGGCCCTTCGGCCTGTGCCTGCACAAACTGCTGCACCAGGGGATCCGTCGAGCGTTTCACTTCATCCGGCGTGCCTTGGGCTGCAATGCCGCCGTTGGCCAGGATCACCACCTGGTCGGCAATCTGGAAGGTTTCCTCCAGGTCGTGCGACACGACGATGCTGGTCAGCCCCATGGCGTCATTCAACCGACGGATCAGCTGAGCGGCCGTACCCAGGGAAATCGGGTCCAGCCCGGCAAACGGTTCGTCATACATCACCAGCTCGGGGTCGAGCACGATGGCCCGCGCCAGCGCCACACGCCGCGCCATGCCGCCCGAGACCTCGCTGGGCATCAGATCGCGCGCACCGCGCAAGCCGACGGCATTGAGCTTCATCAGCACGAGGTGGCGAACCAGTTCCTCGGTCAGATCGGTATGCTCGCGCAGAGGGAAGGCCACGTTCTCGAACACGCTGAGGTCGGCAAACAGGGCGCCGAACTGGAACAACATGCCCATGCGGCGTCGCGCCAGATAGAGCTGCTGCTGGTCCATGCGGGTCACATCCTCGCCATCGAACAGCACTTCGCCCTGCTGGGCCAGGTTCTGCCCGCCAATCAGGCGCAGGACGGTGGTCTTGCCGCCGCCGGAGGCCCCCATCAGCGCAGTGACCTTGCCACGCGGAATGCTCAGGCTGACGTTGTCAAGAATGACGCGGTCACTGTAGCCAAAGGTGACGTTGCGCAGCTCGACCAAGGGAGTGTCTGATGATGCAGCCATAAAAAAGCAAAAGCCGGCGTGTTCCGGCTTTTGCATCATACGGCAAAGTGCTGGATCAGCGCGGCAGCGTACTGCCCCCCATAAGGAACTCGCCAAGCGCACACGCAGCCTGACGGCCCTCGCGCATGGCGGGCGGCTAGCCCGCCATTCCTGTTGCGCCCAACGGGCGATTCGGGAAGGCCGCCTAGCGCGGAAGGGTGCTGCTACCCATCAGAAACTCATCGACGGCCCGGGCAGCCTGGCGGCCTTCCCGAATCGCCCAGACCACCAGGCTCTGGCCGCGGCGGATATCACCGGCGGCGAACACCTTGGGGGCACTGGTGACATAACCGCCCTGGAAGTCCGTGCCGGCCTTGGCATTGCCACGACCGTCCTTGGCCACGCCGAAAGCGTCCAGGATGGTCGCCACCGGGCTGACAAAGCCCATGGCCAGCAACACCAGATCCGCCTTGTATTCCTTCTCGGTCCCCGGAATCTCGACGAACTTGCCATCCTTGAACTCGACGTGCACGGTCTTCAGGCCCGTGACCTTGCCGTTCTTGCCGATGAATTCCTTGGTCGAGACGGCGAACTCGCGCGCGCAACCCTCTTCGTGGCTGGAGCTGGTGCGCAGCTTGAGCGGCCAGTAGGGCCAGACCAGGGGCTTGTTCTCCTGCTCGGGCGGCTGGGGCATCACTTCGAACTGGGTCACGCTGGCCGCGCCATGGCGGTTGCTGGTGCCCACGCAATCGGAGCCGGTGTCGCCACCGCCAATCACGATGACGTGCTTGCCGGTCGCCATGATCTGGTCCTTGATCTTGCCGCCCGCATTGACGCGGTTCTGCATCGGCAGGAATTCCATGGCGAAATGGATGCCATCGAGGTCACGCCCCGGCACAGGCAGGTCGCGCGACTGCTCGGCGCCACCGGCCAGCACGACCGCGTCAAACTCCTTCTGCAGTTGCGCGGGGCTGATCGTTTCCTTGGCCCAGTTGGTGACCTTGGAGTCCTTGGGCAGTTCGCCGACCATGACGTTGGTCTTGAACACCACACCCTCGGCTTCCATCTGCCTCACCCGGCGGTCGATGTGCGACTTGTCGAACTTGAAGTCAGGAATACCGAAGCGCAGCAGGCCGCCGATGGTGTCGTTCTTCTCGAACACCGTCACGGCGTGGCCGACACGTGCCAGCTGCTGGGCGGCCGCCATGCCGGCCGGGCCCGAGCCGACGACGGCGATCTTCTTGCCGGTCTTCACAGTGGCCGGCTGCGGCTTGACCCAGCCTTGTTCCCAGGCCTTGTCGATGATGGCGTGCTCGATCGATTTGATGCCCACCGCGTCGTCGTTGATGTTCAGCGTGCAGGCCGCCTCGCAAGGCGCGGGACAAACGCGGCCGGTGAAGTCCGGAAAGTTGTTCGTCGAATGCAGCACCTCGATCGCGTTCTTCCAGTCGCCCCGGTAGACCAGGTCGTTGAAGTCCGGAATGATGTTGTTGACCGGGCACCCGCTGTTGCAGAAAGGCGTGCCGCAATCCATGCAGCGTGCACCCTGCACCTTGGCCTGCTCGTCGCTCAGGCCAATCACGAATTCCTTGTAAGTCTTGACACGCTTCGCTACGGGCTCGTAGCCCTCCTCGATGCGCTCGTACTCCATGAAGCCGGTGACTTTTCCCATGATGCTTTCCTTCGTCCTTCTTCTTACTTGGCCGGAGCGGCTTCTTTCTTGGCCGCGACCTTGGCGGGCGCGGGCACCGCCTTCTTGGCGTTGATCTCGCCCAGGGCGCGCTTGTACTCGTTCGGGAACACCTTGACGAACTTGGCGCGGGCCTCGGTCCAGTGGTCCAGCAACTCGCGTGCGCGCTTGCTGCCGGTCCAGCGATGGTGGTCTTCCAGCAGTTTCTTGAGCTGGGCCTCGTCGGTCTGGTCACGGTGCCAGATCGCGCGCGGGATGTTCTTTTCCTGCTCAGCCGCTGGCAGGACCTTGTCCAGCGAGACCATGGCGGTGTTGCAACGCGCGGCAAACTGGCCGTCCTCGTCGTAGACGTAGGCCAAGCCGCCGCTCATGCCGGCAGCAAAGTTGCGGCCGGTCTTGCCCAGCACGGCCACGGTACCGCCCGTCATGTACTCACAGCCATGGTCGCCGGTGCCTTCAACGACGGCATTGGCGCCCGACAGGCGGACGGCAAAACGCTCGCCGGCCACGCCGCTGAAGAAGGCCTCGCCACTGGTGGCGCCGTACATCACGGTGTTGCCGACGATGATGTTGCGCGTGGACTCGCCACGGAAATCGATGCTCGGTCGGACCACGATGCGGCCGCCCGACAGGCCCTTGCCCGTGTAGTCGTTGGCGTCACCGATCAGGTACAGGGTGATGCCACGCGCGAGGAAAGCGCCGAAGGACTGGCCACCCGTGCCTTCGAGCTGAATGCGCAGCGTGTCGTCCGCCAGGCCTTCCGGGTGCACCTTGGTCAGCGCGCCCGAGAGCATGGCACCCACGGAGCGGTTGACGTTGCGAACCACTTCCATGAACTGGACCTTCTCGCCCTTGTCGATGGCTGCCCTGGATTTCTCGATCAACACGCGGTCCAGGCTCTTCTCCAGGCCGTGCTCCTGGTCGGCCACATGGAAACGGGGTACGCCGGTGGGCACGATGGGCATCGCAAACAGGCGGCTGAAATCCAGGCCACGTGCCTTCCAGTGCTCCAGGCCCTTGCGGACATCGAGCAGGTCGGCACGGCCGATCATCTCGTCGAACTTGCGGATGCCCAGCTGGGCCATGATCTGGCGCACTTCTTCGGCAATGAAGAAGAAGAAGTTCACCACGTGCTCGGGCTTGCCCGAGAACTTCTTGCGCAGCACCGGGTCCTGCGTGGCCACACCTACCGGGCAGGTGTTGAGGTGGCACTTGCGCATCATGATGCAGCCCTCGACCACCAGCGGTGCGGTGGCGAAGCCGAACTCGTCAGCACCCAGCAGGGCGCCGATGGCGACGTCGCGGCCGGTTTTCATCTGGCCGTCGGCCTGCACACGGATACGACCGCGCAGGCGGTTGAGCACCAGTGTCTGCTGGGTCTCGGCTAGGCCGATTTCCCAGGGACTGCCGGCGTGCTTGATCGACGACCAGGGTGAAGCCCCCGTGCCGCCATCGTGCCCGGCGATCACGACGTGATCACTCTTGCACTTGGCCACGCCGGCGGCGATGGTGCCCACACCGATCTCGGACACCAGCTTGACGCTGATGCTGGCGTGCGGCGCCACGTTCTTCAGGTCGTGGATCAGCTGGGCCAGATCCTCGATCGAGTAGATGTCGTGGTGCGGTGGCGGCGAGATCAGGCCCACGCCCGGCACCGAGTAGCGCAGCTTGCCGATGTAGTCGGACACCTTGCCGCCCGGCAACTGGCCGCCTTCGCCCGGCTTGGCGCCCTGGGCCATCTTGATCTGGATCTGATCGGAGCTGGACAGGTACTCGGCCGTGACGCCGAACCGGCCTGAGGCCACCTGCTTGATCTTGGAGCGCAACGAGTCCCCGGCTTCCAGCGGCAGGTCTACTTCAACCTGTTCGGCGCCGATCACGCTCTTGAGCGTCTCGCCCTTCTTGATCGGGATGCCCTTGAGTTCGTTGCGGTAGCGGGCCGGATCTTCGCCGCCCTCGCCGGTATTGCTCTTGCCGCCGATGCGGTTCATGGCCACGGCCAGCGTGGCATGCGCCTCGGTGGAGATGGAGCCCAGGGACATGGCGCCGGTGGCAAAGCGCTTGACGATCTCGCTCGCGGGCTCGACCTCCTCGACCGGAATGGCCTTGGCCGGATCGAGCTTGAACTCGAACAGGCCGCGCAGCGTCATGTGGCGCTTGCTCTGGTCATTGATGATCTGCGCGTATTCCTTGTAGGTGCTGAAGCTGTTGGCACGCGTGCTGTGCTGCAGCTTGGCAATGGCGTCGGGCGTCCACATATGCTCTTCGCCGCGGGTGCGCCAGGCGTATTCGCCGCCGGCGTCCAGCATGGTGGCCAGCACCGGATCGTTGCTGTAGGCCGCCTTGTGCATGCGGATGGCTTCCTCGGCCATCTCGAACACGCCGATACCGCCCACGCGGCTGGGCGTGCCGGTAAAGTACTTCTCGATGGTTGCATCGTTGATACCGATGGCTTCAAACAGCTGGGCGCCGCAGTAGCTCATATAGGTCGACACGCCCATCTTGGACATGATCTTGGACAGGCCCTTGCCGATCGCCTTGATGTAGTTGTAGATGGCCTTGTCAGCGCTCAGGTCGCCCGGCAAATCCTGGTGCATGGCAGCCAAGGTTTCCATCGCGAGATAGGGATGCACCGCTTCGGCACCATAGCCGGCCAGCACGCCGAAGTGATGCACTTCGCGCGCGGTGCCGGTTTCGACCACCAGGCCGGCCGAGGTGCGCAGGCCCTCGCGCACCAGGTGTTGGTGGATGGCCGACAGCGCCAGCAGCGCGGGAATGGCCACTTGAGTGGCGCTGATCGCACGATCGCTGATGATCAGGATGTTCTTGCCGCCCTTGATGGCGTCCACGGCTTCGGCGCACAGCGACGCCAGCTTAGCTTCCACGCCCTCGTGGCCCCAGACCAGCGGGTAGGTGATGTCCAGCGTGGCGCTGCGGAACTTACCCTGGGTCGTGGCCTCGATGTTGCGTAACTTGGCCATGTCCGAGAAGTCCAGGATGGGCTGGCTCACTTCAAGGCGCATGGGCGGGTTGACCTGGTTGATGTCCAGCAGGTTGGGCTTCGGTCCGATGAAGGACACCAGCGACATCACGATGGCTTCGCGGATCGGGTCGATCGGCGGGTTGGTCACCTGGGCGAACAGCTGCTTGAAGTAGTTGTACAGCGGCTTGTTCTTGTCGGACAGCACGGCCAGCGGGCTGTCGTTGCCCATGGAGCCAATGCCCTCTTCGCCATTGACGGCCATGGGCGCCATCAGGAACTTGATGTCCTCCTGCGTCATACCGAAGGCCTGCTGGCGGTCCAGCAGCCTGGCGGCATCGGCGGCGGGCACATCGGCGGCACCGATCTCAACGTCGTCGAGCTTGATACGCAGGTTCTCGATCCACTGCTTGTAGGGTTTGCTGTTGGCGAGGCTGGCCTTGAGCTCCTCGTCGTCGATCATGCGGCCCTGCTCCAAGTCGATCAGGAACATCTTGCCGGGCTGCAGGCGCCACTTGCGCACAATCTTGCTCTCCGGCACCGGCAGTACGCCCGACTCGGAGCCCATGATGACCAGGTCGTCGTCGGTGATGCAATAGCGCGAGGGACGCAGGCCATTGCGGTCCAGCGTTGCGCCGATCTGGCGGCCATCCGTGAACACGATAGAAGCCGGGCCGTCCCAGGGCTCGAGCATGGCGGCGTGGTATTCGTAGAAGGCCTTGCGTCGCTCATCCATGGTGGTGTGCTGCTCCCACGGCTCGGGGATCATCATCATCACGGCCTGGCTGATCGGGTAGCCAGCCATGGTCAGCAATTCCAGGCAGTTGTCGAAGGTGGCGGTGTCGGACTGGCCGGCGAAGCTGATCGGATAGAGCTTCTGCAGGTCTTCGCCCAGGACCGGCGATGACATCACGCCTTCACGCGCCTTCATCCAGTTGTAGTTGCCCTTGACGGTATTGATCTCGCCGTTGTGCGCCACATAACGGTAGGGGTGGGCCAGCGGCCACTCCGGGAAGGTATTGGTCGAGAAACGCTGATGCACCAGACCCAGGGCCGAGACGCAGCGCTTGTCTTGCAGGTCCAGGAAGTAGGTGCCCACCTGGTCGGCCAACAGCAGGCCTTTGTAGACCACGGTGCGGCTGGACATGCTGGGAACGTAATATTCCTTGCTGTGCTTGAGTTGCAGGGCCTGGATGGCGGCACTCGCGGTCTTACGGATCACATAAAGTTTGCGCTCCAGTGCGTCCTGCACGATCACATTGCTGCCGCGACCGATGAAGACTTGGCGCAGCACCGGCTCCTTCTCGCGCACGGTGGGCGACATCGGCATGTCGCGGTTGACCGGCACATCACGCCAGCCCAGCAGCACCTGGCCTTCGGCCTTGATGGCGCGCTCCATCTCCTGCTCGCAGGCCAGGCGGGAAGCATGTTCCTTGGGTAGGAAGATCATGCCCACGCCATACTCACCGGGCGGCGGCAGGGTGACGCTCTGCTTGGCCATCTCCTCGCGGTACAGGGTGTCCGGCAGCTGGATCAGGATGCCGGCGCCGTCACCCATGAGCTTGTCAGCGCCCACTGCGCCCCGGTGGTCGAGGTTTTCCAGAATTTTGAGCGCGCCCTGCACGATGTCATGGGTCTTGTGACCCTGGATATGCGCCACGAAGCCTACGCCGCAGGCGTCATGCTCATTGGCGCTCGAATACAAACCGTTTTCTTGGAGATGCTTAATCTCGGCAGCCGTGGTCATGGCGCACTCCTAAATATTTCGCAGGGGTCGTTAGCATAGTGCACCGCAACAATATCTCCAAGGGAAATAATAGGGGTCAGATTCTTATTATTTTTTCACTTTTCTATTCTCAAAATAATTGGGGACATATTAAATACATCCAAGCCGCGGCTCGGGAATGAAGAAGCAGGCCTATCAGACCGGCGTCGCCCTGGAACTGGGACGACCTGGATGCGACTTGCTGAGGCGGCGCTCGGTTTTCGTCTGCAGTGCCGCCATGAAGTCGGGGCTTCCAAGCGCCCATCCTTTCAGGGCCGACTCGGTCAAGGCCAGTTGTTGTTGTTGGCTCAGCCCCTCCTGCACCAGCTTGGCATAGGCGGCCTCACGCGCAAAAGGCGTGTTGCCCAGCTCCCAATAGAGCGGATGGGGCGCCACCATTCGGTCCACCCGCAAGCCGGCATAGTGCGCATGGCTGGACCAGGGATAGTCCCGTGCCGCAGTGACCAGGCCGGCACGTACTGGGTTCAGGTCGATGTAGGCCATGCAGGCCAGCAGATGGCTCTCGGCCTCGATCAGGGTGGACTTGTAACGCCCCTCCCACAAGGTCCCGCTACGGCCGTGGCTGTCATTGAAATAGCGCACGTAGCGTCGGCCGACCGCCTGCATCAGGCGCGACAGGCCATCGCCGGTCTTGGGCGTCAGCAGCAGATGGAAGTGGTTGTCCATGAGCACATAGGCATGGACGGCCACTTCGTGCTGGCGCGCATGGTCCTCGAGCAGCTCCAGCATGCGCAGGCGGTCAGCGTCGTCCAGGAAAATGGCCTGCCGGTTATTGCCACGCTGGATGACGTGATGCGGATAACCTGGAACGCTGAGACGGGGAAGACGGGCCATGATGGTGCGGGGCAGGTGGCCGCACCATCATAAGTTGTTCTGGCCCTGTTTATTGCTTGGGGGCCTTGGCCACACGTACCTTGCCGCTGGTGGTGATCAGGATGACCGCATCACCGGGCTGGAACACTTCCTCGCCCTTGGCCTGTACGAGGGCACGCCGTTCGCCGTTCTTGAGCTGGACGAGAATTTCGTAGGCCTCTTCGCGGGTGCCCGCACGCTCGATCACGTTGCCGGCAACGGCGCCGGCGGCCGCGCCAAGGATGCCGACGATCTGCGCCTCGCGTTGCCCGCTCCCGGCGCCGTAGCCGGCAATACCGCCGACCACACCACCCGTCGCGGCGCCCACGCCCGACTGGTTGCCCTCAACTGTGACCGTACGCACCGAAAGCACCACCGCGTCGACCACGGTGGACAGACGCTGGGCATCGCCGCGCTGGATCACGTCCGGGCTGCTGCTCGCACAACCGGCCAGCGCCAGCACGAAACCCCACATCCAAAGCTTCTTCATGATTCCATCCTCAATAAAAATTTCATGCCTGCACCATCAGGCCGCATCTTCAAACAACGCCAGATGGCACCGGCGGTTGACCGTCCGGCAAGCGGAAACGGCTTATCAGCAAGTCCGTCAATCCAAACTCCTCAAGTATCGCCCGCAGGCGCTGGGCTGCGGCACGCTTGCGCTGTCCGGTGTACCGCGCAATGATGAGTTCGTTTTTGAGACTGTGCTCCCAGCCTACGAGTTCCGTCACGGTCACCTGGTAACCCATGGCTTCCAGGTAAAGACAACGCAGCACGTTGGTGATTTGGCTGCCCATTTCGCGGGTATGCAGGGGATGGCGCCACAATTCTGCCAGCGGCGTACGTGACAAGGACAGTGCCTTGCCGGAATTCAGGGTCCGCGCCACCTCAGCCTGGCAGCAGGGCACCAGCACCATGTAAAGCGCCTGCTTCTGCAAGCCGAAAGCGATGGCATCGTCGGTGGCAGTGTCACAGGCATGCAGTGCCGTCACGATGTCGATGCGCGCCGGCAATTCGCCAGCCTGCATGGACTCGGCCACGCTAAGGTTGAGAAAGGACATACGCTCGAACCCCAGACGGCCCGCCAGTTCACGCGATTTCTGCACCAGGTCTGGCCGGGTCTCGATGCCGTAGACGTGCCCGCTCGGATTCTGCTTGAAAAAGAGGTCGTAGACGATGAAGCCCAGATAGGACTTGCCGGCACCGTGGTCTGCCAAGGTGATCCCGCGCTCATCCGACGCACGGTCTTTCCTCTGCGCCTGCAAGTCGAGCAGGATCTCCTCGATGAAACGGAAGAGGTGGTAAACCTGCTTGAGCTTGCGCCGGGAATCCTGGTTGAGCTTGCCCTCGCGTGTAAGGATATGCAGCTCCTTGAGCAGCTCGATCGATTGCCCGGGGCGGATCTCGGAAGCCATTGGCTGCGCATGGGCAAGCTCACCCTTCGCCTGGCCGGGCTTGCGGTCTTTGACCTGTCCTTGTTTCATGCATCGCCTCCGTTTCCGCCTTCGGGCTCGACGGCTTGGGCGTGGCGAGCTATCCCCAGATCGTCCCAACCTGCATGTCCTAGCTGTTCCAGGACCTGCATGTTCTTTTCATAGATGGTCTCCGCCTCTGGAAAAGCTTCGACGGCCCGGTCGATGCTGGTTTCGCGCAAGAGATGCAAGGCGGGATAGGGCGCACGATTGGTGTAGTTACTGATGTCGTCGGCCTTGGTACCTGCAAACTGGAACTGTGGATGAAAACTGGCGATCTGCAGTTCACCCTGCAGCCCCAGTTCTGCCAGGACCGCATCGGCCTGCGCCAGAAAATCATTGAAATCAAGAAAGTCCGCGAAACACAAAGGCAGCACCAACACGGTAGTGTCTCTTCGTGCCGGATCGCTGGCCTGCAATTCCTGCAACTCGCGCACCAGATCGTCTCGAACCGCCTGCGCATCGCGGGCGGGACTCACGACCCAGTGGATCTGGCCCTTGACGTGCACGCTCTTGGCAAACGGGCAGAGGTTGAGCCCGATGACGGCTCGCTCCAGCCAGACCTGCATGTCCTGCCGGACAGCTTCTGCAAAAGCGGTAGGAAGAATATCCTGCGATGGCGTCATGCCCTGATCCTAAGGCCCAGGCGCCAGGCCAGCAGCAATCCCACCCCTGAACAGGCGCCCGTCACAGCCCAGGTCCAGTGCCAGCCGCCTACACCGCTGGCGACCCAGGCCACCAGAGGCGGCCCGACGAATTGACCTAATGATGCCCACTGCTGCATCCAGCCGACCGTGGTGGAAACCGTTCCTTCCCCTGGCGCCAGGCGTACCGCCAGCGAGAACAAGGTCCCCGGAATCATGCCCCCCACCATGGAGAAGAGCAGCACCGCAAGGAAACGCAGCGTGACCGGCAAACCCGAACCCTCTGCGGCCAGCGGCCAGACGAAAAAGGCCAGCAGGGTCCCCAGACCCATGACCGCAAAGCCGGTGTAAAGCAGCACTTGCGGTCGCACACCGCGACCCAGCAGGCGCCCCGACGCGATATTTCCCACCATATTCACCGCCGCAACCAGGGCGGTCAGCACTGCACTGATACCACCTGCAACCCCGGCTTGCGCGTAGATGGTAGGCAAAAAGCCGATCACCGCCAGCCACTGCCCCGAGTACACGGCAAAGCTGAGCGCCACCAGCCAGGGACCTGGCGCACTGAGGGTAAGGCTCAGGCGCAGGATCCAGGGGCGCTGTGTGGAGACAACGGTCAAAGCCGGGAATGGCATCCGCAGGTGGTCTGATGGAACAACGCGCCACACCCACCAGGCCATCCCCAGCGTCAATGCGGCCAGGCCCCACCACCAGAACTCCCACCCGCTCAACGAAATGACCAAAGGTCCACACAGCAATGCAAGCGCCGTACCCAGCGGCATGTAGGTACCCCAGAGCCCCAGCATGACACTCATGCGCCGCGGTGCCACCAGATGACGGATCAGGCTGGGCGCCGGCATGGAAACCAGCAGGAAGCCCAAGCCCTCCACGGCACGCAATGCCAGCAGCGTGTAGGCATCCTGGGCCCAGCCGCCCAACAAGGACGCCAGCGACAACAACAACAGACCGCTGAGCATGCTGCGCCGCAGCCCCATGCCATCCGCGGCAAGGCCGACCGCCAGCCCAAGGACCATGCCGGCCAGCTGTACGAGGGAGAGCAGGAAACCGGCTTGCAGCAAGGTCACCCCCAGCGCCCGCTCCAGTACAGGCAGGGCCGGCGAAAGCTTGCCCACGTGCAGTGCAGCGGCCACGCCGGCGGCAATCACTACATAGGCCGGTTCAATTCCCTGGCGTTTCATCCCCACAACCTCTTGCCGGTGAGCCGTTCATGCTCACGACCCGCAAATCGATCGGTCATGCCGGCGATGTAGTCAGCCACCACACGTAACACGGCACTCTCGGAGTCCTCCGCCCCCTGGGCGGCACGTGCTCGGGCAGCATGTCCAGACTGCATTTCGCCAGGCAGCTGGCGGTAGCAGTCGAAGAGCTCCTGGATGACCTGCCGTGCCAGGCCGGTGGTCTGCATCACAGTCGGGTGGCGGTACAGGTTCTGGAACAGGAATTTTTTGAGCGCGATCGAACCCTCGCGCATTTCGGCACTGAAAGACATCAAGGCCGGCAGATGTCGAATTTCAGCAGCGCTCTGCGGCCGCAGGCGTGCCAACTCGGTTTGCGTGGTTTCGATCACGTCGTAGACCTGCGCACTGAGCATGCGCCGTATGGTCTCGTAGAGCAACCTACGCCCCGCGTCAGCCTCGGCAAGCCGCGGATGCTCGCGCAGCGCCTGCAGGCGATACCCCTCGAAAAGACTGACGGACTCCAGCTGCTCCAGCGTGATCAGGCCAGAACGCACGCCGTCGTCTATATCGTGGGCGTTGTATGCGATTTCATCAGCCAGATTGCAAAGCTGCGCCTCCAGACTGGGTTGCGTACGATTCAGAAAACGCGCCCCCACCCCTCCCGGCTCGACGGCTTCAATCTGCTCGGCATGGGCACGCGAGCAATGTTTGAGAATGCCCTCACGCGTCTCGAAGGTCAGATTGAGCCCGTCGAAGGCCGGATAGCGCTCCTCCAGCCGATCCACCACACGCAGGCTCTGCAGGTTGTGCTCGAAGCCGCCATGTCCGGCCATGCACTCGTTGAGCGCATCCTGCCCGACGTGCCCAAAGGGTGTATGTCCCAGGTCATGCGCCAGCGCAATCGCCTCGACCAGGTCCTCGTTGAGGCCCAGGGAACGGGCAATCGAGCGCCCCAGTTGCGCGACCTCCAGCGAATGCGTGAGACGGGTGCGAAACAGGTCGCCTTCGTGGTTCAGGAAGACCTGGGTCTTGTAGACCAGGCGACGAAAGGCGGTGGAATGGACGATGCGATCGCGATCGCGCTGGTACTCGGTCCGTGTGGGGGCTATTGCCTCCGGATACCGACGGCCACGCGTGTTGGCCGGGTCACTGGCGTAGGCAGCAAGCATCGATGACCTCACGCACCAGTGCATCGGGCGCACCACGCACGCCGGCCCGGCCCGGAGCCTCGATCACGACAAAGCGGATTTCCCCGGCTTCGGCTTTCTTGTCCACGCGCATCAGCTCCAGGTAGCGCCCCGCGTTGTCCTGCCCGTCCAGCTGCGGCCCCGTCACAGGCAAGCCGGCCCGGGCGATCAACGCCTTGAGCCGCTGCACAAAAGCGCGATCGATCAGACCGAGCCGCTCCGACAGCGTGGCCGCCATCACCATGCCGCAGCCCACGGCTTCCCCGTGCAGCCAGGCACCGTAACCCATGCCCGCCTCGATGGCATGCCCAAAGGTGTGGCCGAAGTTGAGGATGGCCCGCAAACCGGCCTCGCGTTCATCCTGGCCCACTACCGAGGCCTTGATTTCACAACTGCGCCGCACGGCATGCGCCAGAGCGGACGGATCACGCGCCCGCAGGGCGTCCACGTTCAACTCCAGCCAATCCACCAGTTCCATATCGGCGATCGGACCATACTTGATGATCTCGGCAAGACCGGCACTGAGTTCTCGTTCCGGCAGGGTCTTGAGCGTATCCAGATCGCAGATCACGCGCTGAGGCTGGTAGAAGGCGCCGATCATGTTCTTGCCCAGCGGATGGTTGATCGCCGTCTTGCCTCCCACAGAGGAATCCACCTGCGCCAGGAGCGTCGTCGGAACCTGCACGAAGGGCACGCCCCGCATATAGCTCGCAGCGGCGTAGCCGGTCATGTCGCCCACCACACCTCCGCCCAGTGCATACAGCACAGTCTTGCGATCACAGGCCTGGACCAGCAAGGCATCAAAGATCAGGTTGAGCGTCTGCCAGTCCTTGTGCGCCTCGCCATCCGGCAATTCAACCACCCCCACCTGGCCGTAATGCGGCTGCAACGCCTGCTTGAGCTTGGCCACGTAAAGAGGCGCCACTGTGGTGTTGCTGACGATCAGCGCCTGGGCTGCGCTTGGCAAGCCGGCATAGCTGTCGGACTGCGCCAACAGTCCGCTGCCGATAAGGATCGGATAGCTGCGTTCGCCCAGTTCAATGAGCACCTGCTGGTGCGCTGGCCGGGTCAGATCGGTACTTTTTGACATCCCCCGAGTTTAGGGCACCAGCCGAAGCACAAGCGGCCGACGGGCCATAGTGCCATCAATTCTGGGGGACGATGCCAGCCAGCTCCAACTGCATCACGATCATGTTGACCAGAGTGGCGACAGAGGGACGGCCGGTATCAATGACAAAGTGCGCCGTTTCACGGTAGAGGGGGTCGCGCGCGGCATACAGCTCCCGCAGTCGCTGCAAGGGATCGCCGACCTGCAAGAGCGGGCGCTGGGTATCGTGCCGCAGCCTTCGAATCAACTCTTCAGGCGTCGACTTCAAATACACCACCTTGCCACGCGTGTGCAGGCGCTGTCTGTTGGCGTCGCGGAGTACAGCACCCCCGCCAGTCGACAGGACACCCGACTGCCGCGTCAATTCATCGAGCACCTGCTCCTCGATGTCACGAAAGGATGTTTCACCTTCCTGCTCGAAGTACTCGCGAATCGGACAGCCGATGCGTTGCTCGATGACCTGGTCTGAGTCGCTGAATCGCAACTGAAGCCGACGGGCAAGCTGGCGCCCGACCGTAGACTTGCCGGAACCCGGCAAGCCGACCAGACTGATGATCAAGACAGAACTCGCGAGTGTGGCCGTTCAGCGCAGGGAGGTACGGTCTGTCAAGGCCTTGGGCGTGATAAAGACCAGCATCTCGCGCTTCTCGGAACGGGTAACCTTGTTACGGAATAAAGCCCCGATTCCAGGCAGATCACCAAAGAATGGTATTTTGGTCGTATCTTCCGCCTCTGCCTGGGTGAAGATGCCCCCGATCACCACCGTTCCACCATTTTCAACCAAGACCTGAGTCTTCACGTGCTTGGTATCAATCGCAAAACCGGCTGGCGTGGACTGCCCCACCGTGTCTTTGTTGATATCCAGCTCCAGAATCACATTGCCTTCCGGCGTGATCTGAGGCGTGACCTCCAGCATCAGGTTAGCCTTGCGAAAAGCAATCGACGTGGCACCGCTGGCCGAAGCTACCTGATAAGGAAGTTCCGTACCCTGCTCAATGACAGCTTTGACCTTGTCCGCCGTGACGACACGCGGGCTGGATACCACCTTGCCTTTACCATCAGCTTCCAGCGCAGAGATTTCCAAATTCAGGAATCGAGCCGCGTTCTCGCCGAAGATCGAGACGGCGAAAGTCGCCGCACCAAAGCCACCCTGGCCACCCGCCGGTAGATTGACAAAGGTGCCAGACGTCGTACCAGCCGTTGCTGCGTTATAGGAGGGGCCAAATTGAATACCGGAACCGCTTGAGTCCGCGGCGCGGTTCATGCCACCACCAAGCCGAACACCCAGCGATTTGCCGAAAGTATCGGATGCCTCGACGATGCGCGCCTCGATCAGAACCTGGCGAACAGGATGATCCAGTTTCGCGATCAATTCCTGGACCTGCTCCAGCCTGCTTCCTATGTCCGTAACAAAAATCTGATTTGTACGGGTATCAAAAATCACACTGCCCCGGGGACTCAAAATCTTAGAGGTAGCCGCACCGCCCGCCCCTGCTGGCGCTCCAGTTCCCATAAGACCACGCGCGACAACATCTGCCTTGGCGTAATTCAAGAGGAAAGACTGGGTGCGCACGGGCTCCAGCGTCTCGAGTGCAGCATTGGCCTCGCGCTCCAGCTTTTCCTTGGCCAGGATCTCATCCTTAGGGGCAATCCACAGCACGTTGCCATTCTTGCGCAAGCCCAGCCCTTTGGACTGCAGAATGATGTCCAGGGCTTGGTCCCAGGGCACGTCCTGCAATCGCAAGGTCACATTGCCCGCCACCGAATCGGAGGTCACCACATTGAAGTTGGTGAAATCAGCAATCACCTGCAGCAAGGCACGGATCTCGATGTTCTGGAAATTCAGCGACAGCTTCTGCCCGTTGTAGCCCGGCCCCTGAGTCAATTTGGCAGGGTCGACGCGTTGGGGCTTGACTTCAACCACGAACTGGTCATCGCTCTGATAGGCGCTGTGCTCCCAGGCACCCTTGGGTTCGATCACCATGCGCACACGGTCGCCCACCTGGAAGGCGGTCACAGTCTGCACCGGAGTGCCGAAATCGGTGACGTCAAGCTTGCGGCGCAAACCCTCCGGCAAACTGGATTTCATGAACTCGACCACCAGGGTCTGTCCGCTCTGGCGTATATCGACCCCCACCTGACTATTGGGCAAGGCGACAACCACACGACCTGAACCACTCACACCACGGCGAAAATCAAGGTCCTTGATCGGCAGGGATTCACGGCTCTTGTTTTCAGCAAAAGTGGGGGTAGGTGCAGCGGATACTGTGGTCGCAGCCACGGGATCCAACGTGAGCAGCAGCGACTTACCCTGCAATTCAGCCTTGTAATTAGTCGCCTGCTTCAGATTCAGCACCACGCGAGTACGGTCTCCGGCTGGAATGAGGTTGATTGAGCGCAAATTGCCCTGATTCACCTCAACTGTAGAGCGTCCCATGGCGTTGCCCACACCGGGAATATCCAGCGCAATCTTGGCTGGCGACTTGATGGAAAAACCATTGGGCACGGTTGTCAACGGCTGTGACAGATCGATCTTGACAACTTCCGCCCCGCTTTGCAGGGAGCCAGTCACAGCTTCGATGATGGGCTGCGTCGGCGCCGCAGGCACCGCCTCTGACGCTTGCGTACCAGCCGTCTGTGCCAGCGCAGAAACACCGAGCATGGCCACGACCATGGCGCAAGCCCAGCGCGCCCACATAATCTGATTTTTCATTTAACTTTCTCCTGCAACTGCAGTGTGGCGGGACGCTCGATCCACTCGCCCACGGCGTCTTGCACAATTTCGCGCAAGATGACTTCGGTCTCGGTGATTTTGGTCACACGCCCATAGTTCATGCCCAGATAGCTGCCCAGCCTGACCTGGTAAAGCAAACGGTCGACCCGTATCAGGGCCGCTGGCTGTCTTTCCTGGATCAGACTGCCAACCATGGACATCGTGTCAAGTGGGAACGCCTCCAAGGCTTCCTTGCGCCGAGCCAGTTCCGGTGCAATCAAAGCACTGGTAATGGAGGCGGGCTGGACCACATCCCGCTTGAGGGCGGATGTCAATTTATCTTTGCTGAAAGGATCAACGGTCGCCATATCGACATAATTTTCAGGCTTGTAGGGCTTGGGTTCCGAAATCGGGGCGACACGTGGCCGCATCTGGTTACGCTGCTCCAGCATCCACGCACGCAACTCATCCTCGTTGGACGCCCCACAGCCCGCCAGCACCATGGCTGACATCAGTAGGGTCAAAAACCGGATCAGACTCATTTCTTGCCCCCTGCGGGCTTGCGCTGCGCGGCGATTTCGTCTTTGTCGAGATAGCGGAACGTCTTGGCTGTTGCATCCATGACGAGCGTTGAGCTGTCGCGCCCAGCGACCGGCGCCATCGTCAGATTGTTCAGCGTCACGATGCGCGACAGATGCGCAATATCGGCGGTGAAGGACGCCATGTCATGGAAACGACCGGTCACCTTGATGGCGATCGGCAACTCGGCGTAGTAGTCCCGGATCACCACCGAGCCAGGGCGGAACAGGTCGAACTGCAGGCTACGCCCCAGTCCCGCCTGGTTGATGTCAGACAGCAAGGCATCCATTTCCGCCTTGCTGGGCAGCTGCTTTTCCAGCTGTGTCACATACTGCAGAACCTGTTCGCGCTGCTTGCGCAATGCATCGAGGTTGATGGCCTTGGCCAGCTTGGTCTTGTATTCCTCGCGCAGCTTCACTTCCTGCTCGCGTGCCTGGGTGAGGATTTCATCCTCGCCGCTGAGCCAGACAAACCAGAGCGCCACGACCACCGCAGCTGCGATAGCGAGAAACAAGCCAAAGCGCGGTAGCGGTGGCCAGACGACGGGATTGCGCGGGTCAAGATTGCTGAACTGGGACTGTAGCGCTGTCTTCCACTGCGCAAACTTCAGATTCAAGGATGATGTACTTGCCATATCGGTATCCCCTTATGGCTTTGCGGGCTGGGAAGCCACCGCCATAGGCGCTGAGGCGGCGGTTGCAGAGGGTCTCTGCACCTCGCTGGCACGCAGCATGCGCACCCGCACGGTGAAATTGGCCACCCGCCGCTGGTCTTTACCAAAAGTCACATTGGCTGCCACGATCTCAATCAGCTCCGGCTTGGAGAACCAGGGAGAGTTGTAGGCCAGGTTGCGCAACAGTTCGGAGACCCGCTCGTTGGACTGCGCCGTACCCTGCAAGGTGATCAGCTGGTTGTCCTGCCGCATATTGGTGATGTACACCCCCTCCGGGAACTGGCGGGTCAGTTCGGTCAGCAGTTGCACCGGCATGTTGCGATCGGCCTGCAGGTTCTCCACGGCCTGCTGACGGGCACGCAAAGCAGCAATTTCCGCCTCAAGTGCGGCAATATCCTTGATCTGGTTGTCCAGCTTTCGGATCTCCTGGGTCAGCATGGTGTTCAAGCCCTCCTGCGAGGAGATCTGGCCCTGAAGCCAGAGAAACACGATACCGGCCAACAGGCCGCCGACCAGTGCAGACGCGCCCAACGAAATGTTGAAAACATCCTGCCTCTTCTTGCGCGCGGCCTCGCGGTGAGGCAGCAGGTTGATCAGTATCACTGCAGAAACCTCCGCATCGCCAGACCACAGGACGTCAGATACGACGGCGCCTCTCGGGTCATCTTCTTGAGGCGAATCCCGTCACCGATCTCCATGCCGTCAAAGGGATTGACCAGGCTACACGGGAAGCTCAACTGCTGCGTCACGGCATCGGTCAGCCCGGACAGAGCCGCCGCCCCGCCCGCGAGCATGATGTAGTCCACTTTGTGGTGGGGCGTGCTGGTGAAGAAGAACTGCAGGGCACGTCCGATTTCCTGGACCATGCTTTCGATGAAAGGACGCAGCACGCTGCTTTCATAGTCCTCAGGCAGCTCACCACTGCGTTTCTTGGACTCGGCCTCCTCCAACGAGAAACCATACTGGCGCACGATCAACTGGGTCAGCTGGGCGCCCCCAAAGGCCTGGTCGCGCTCATATAGCACCTCGTCATCCCGGATCACCTGCATGCTGGTGGTCAGCGCCCCCACCTCGAACAAGGCCACGATCGCACCCACCCCTTGCTCCGGCAGATTGGCGATCAGGCGCTTGGCCGCTAGGCGGGACGCATAAGACTCCACATCGACGATGACGGGCTTGAGACCGGCTGACTCGGCCAGACCCTGAATATCCTGGACCTTTTCGCGGCGTGACGCAGCAATCAATACATCGATATCGCCTGCCGTTGTGGCGCTGGGCCCGATCACGCAGAAGTCCAGGCTCACTTCCTCAAGAGGAAAGGGGATGTACTGGTTGGCCTCAGCCTCCACTTGCATCTCCAACTCCACCTCACTCATCCCGCCGGGCAGGACGATCTTCTTGGTGATCACCGCCGAAGGTGGCAAGGCCATGGCCACGTTCCTGGTCTTGGTGCCGCTTTTCTTGATCAGGCGGCGCACGGCCTCGGCCACTTCATCGAATTTTTCGATGTTGCCGTCCGTGATCCAGCCACGCTCCAGCGGTTCGATCGCGCAACGATCGAGCACATACTGACCAGCTTTGTTCTGGCTCAGCTCGACCAGCTTGACACTGGAAGAACTGACATCCAAACCCAGCATGGGCTCAGGCTGGCGACTGAACAAGGATCCCAATGAGATCAAGAGCATCCCCTCAAAGAAGCCGGCAACAGGCCGGCAAACCTATGAATTCACTTGAATGCTAGCAGTTAGGTCCTTGTCCTGCAAAGGATTTTTCCCAAACCAGCGCAACCGAGCGTTGTCAAAAGCAGACGATTTGTATGCGATTGCAACAAGCTGGAAGCAGGCGTTTCACTATGGCTGCGGGACGGAGCATGAATAAAAGAACCTTGGCCGCCCTCTTGTGGAGCCCAGATTTTTATAATGCTGACGCGACCTTACAAAGATTTTATGCCCCCTGATTCCCATCCCGAGCCCGCCTCTTCCTCCAGCCCAACCGGCATGAAATCCCCTCGCGCTGCCGCACTGCGCCGGCTCCTGCGCATCGGCCTGTGGACCGGTGGTATTGCCCTGGCCGGACTGGCCTCGGTCTTTATCGTGGTCTCCATCGCCATGGCATTGGCCTACCCGAATCTGCCGGACATCTCCGATCTCTCAGAATACCGCCCCAAACTGCCATTGCGCATTTTTTCAGCTGAAGGCGAACTGATTGGCGAATTCGGCGAGGAACGCCGTAATTTCACCTCGATCAAGAACATCCCCCAGGTCCTGACCGACGCGGTCTTGGCCATCGAGGATGCGCGCTTCTTCCAGCATGGCGGCGTCGATTACCTGGGGGTCGTGCGCGCTGGCCTGGCCAATGTCGGCAAGGCCAAGAGCCAGGGAGCGTCCACCATCACCATGCAGGTGGCGCGCAACGTCTACCTGTCTTCCGAGAAGACATTCACGCGCAAGATCTACGAGATCCTATTGACCTTCAAGCTGGAACACCTGCTCACGAAGGACCAGATCCTCGAGATCTACATGAACCAGATCTATCTGGGTAACCGCGCCTATGGCTTCGCAGCCGCGGCCGAGACCTATTTCGGCAAGGCGCTCAAAGACATCACCATCGCCGAAGCCGCCATGCTGGCCGGCTTGCCCAAGGCGCCCTCCGCCTACAACCCGATCAGCAACCCCAAGCGCGCACGAAGCCGCCAGCTTTACATCATCGACCGCATGCTGGACAACGGCTTCATCACGGCCGAAGAGGCAGAGACGGCCAGAAAACAGGATCTGCGGATCAAGTCAGCGGGCAACAGTGCAAGCGGGACCGGACCGACACGCAGCCACGCTGAATTTGTGGCTGAAATGGTGCGCCAGTTGATCTTCGCCCAGTATGGCGAAGAAACCTATACACGGGGACTTAACGTTTACACCACGATACGCTCCAGTGACCAGGAGGTGGCCTACCAGGCCCTGCGCCAGGGCATCATGGAATTCGAACGTCGCCAGGCCTACCGGGGCCCCGAGAAATTCATCACCTTGCCCGAAAAGGTCGCCGAGCTTGAGGACGCCATCGATGACGCTCTGGACGAGCATCCCGACAACGGCGACCTGCTGGCCGCTGTCGTGCTTGAAGCGAACCCACGCAAGGTCGTGGTCATGCGACGTGGGGGAGAAATGCTGGAGATCACGGGCGAAGGGCTGCGCATCGCCCAGCCCGGTCTACAACCCAGGGCCGGCCCCAAACTCAAGATCCGTCGTGGCGCCCTCGTCCGGGTGATGAAAACGGCGAAAAACACCTGGGAGATCCTGCAATTGCCGGAAGTCGAAGGGGCCTTCGTTTCACTGGACCCGCGCAACGGCTCCATCAAGGCCCTGGTCGGCGGTTTCGACTTCGAGAAGAACAAGTTCAACCACGTCACCCAAGCCTGGCGTCAACCGGGTTCGAGCTTCAAGCCCTTCATCTACTCGGCCGCACTGGAAAAAGGCTTTACCCCGGCGACCGTGGTCAACGATGCCCCGCTGTTCTTCGAGCCCGAACTTACCGGCGGCCAGCCCTGGGAGCCGAAAAACTACGATGGCGCCTTCGAAGGCCCGATGCCCCTGCGGCGCGGCATGGCGAAGTCCAAGAACATGATTTCCATCCGCGTGCTGGACGCCATAGGCGCACGCTACGCCCAGAGTTGGATCACCCAGTTCGGCTTCGATGCCGAAAAACATCCGCCCTACCTGACCATGGCGCTGGGCGCCGGCTCGGTCACCCCCATGCAGCTGGCGACCGGCTATTCGGTCTTCGCCAACGGTGGCTACCGCATCAATCCCTGGATGATCAGCAAGATCACCGAGCAAAAAGGCAAAGTCCTGGCCCAAGCCAAGCCGGTCGTGCCCGATGAATCCATGCGTGCCGTCGATGCGCGTAACGCCTTCGTCATCTCCACCCTGCTGCAGGAGGTCACGCGCTCGGGTACCGCCGCGCGCGCGCAGGCCACTCTGAAGCGCCCGGATATCTATGGAAAAACGGGCACCACGAACGATTCGATGGATGCCTGGTTTGCCGGCTATCACCCCACCCTGACCGCCATCACTTGGATCGGCTACGACACGCCGCGCAAGCTGGGCGATCGTGAAACCGGCGGCGGCCTGAGCCTGCCGGTCTGGATCAGCTATATGGAGCACGCACTACGCGACGTTCCGATTCTGGAGCTTGCACCGCCAGAAGGCGTCGTTCATGCCGGCATCGACTGGCTTTATACCGAGCATGCCAAAGATGGCGGTGTGCTATCGCTGGGGCTGGATGAGATGCCAGCCGTCATGCCCCCGCCCGGAGGCATAGGGCCTGCCCCCGCCCCTGCAGCGTCGGCCCCTGCACCAGCGCCGGCGGCGACACCCACGCCGGCTGCTGCGCCCAATCCTCCCGCGGAGGAAAAACTGCGCATCCTCGATCTGTTCAAGAACAACTGATCAGGCGGAGAACTCGAGCGCCGTGGCGGCCTGCTCGCTCGCATAACGCGACAGACTGGCGAAGAACTCCCCCTGCCCCTTGGTGTCGATCCACTGGTGGCCGTCGAATTTGTAGTGGTAGCCGCCCGAGCGGGCCGCCAGCCAGATTTCGTGCAGGGGTTTCTGCAGGTTCACCACGATCTGGCTGCGATTGCGAAACACCAGGGTCACCATGCCACCGACGCGCTGGTTATCGATGTCCACATCGCTTTCCTCGTTGATGCGGTCGCAGCTGGTTTCGATAGCGCGCAGGACACTCTCAGCGCGGTCCATGAATTCGGTGTCGGTCATTACAAATTACCTCTCGTCTTTCCGGTAGTCTAGTGCGGCGAGGGAAGGCCTAGGTTTTGCCTGTTATCGACCAGCAACAGCCATCAGATGACCCTTTTGGGGGATATGCCAAGGTGATCAGCATCCCTAGAATCGGATTAGGCAGATCCTCGGCAGGGGAAGGGCTTCTGCGACATGAATTTATGGGGACTGTTATGAGCCTGTTAGTACGCAAGCACCGTTTCATTTCGCAGGTTCTGCGGTCTACATCACGTTAGGGCGCAGGATCACCGTGTCGTTTATCTTTTCAGGCGCCCTGTTTCTGGCATTCGTTTTGGTGAGTACGCTTGTCTACTCAGATGCAACTGAGGCAAGACGCTTGGCACTACGCCTGCGTGCTGATGGCGGAGGCATTGGGCGCTGGAACCCAAGTGAAGGCGAAAACGGCGAAGGAAGCATGCAGTCAGTTCCGGCCATTATTCGGTTTTTCTTTCTCTCTGGGCATCGTCTCCTCTGCGACCACAAAATCGACCGTCTGTGCATGCGTGTGCGTTGGGGAACTCTGGCGCAGCTCATTACCCTTGCAGCATTCATCATTTCGCTCGAGGGACAACCTTGGTGATCTCTGTGCGCCCTAACATGTCAATCAAGCGCGGATTGTCTGCGGCATCCGCTTACATCAAGCGTTAAAGCGCATCAAGGTGAGCCATGCCATGACTCAGGTCCGAGTTGACGCCTCCGTGTTTTGGCTGAGTGGCGGAACGGGGCAAATCTCCGGGACACTCGAATTCGAGTGTGTGCCGCGCGCGGGCGACCTCATTGCTCTTGGCGACCGGCACGTGAAGGTGGAAACTGTGATCCACATCCCGGGCGAGAGCGGTGGCGTATTGCTGATGCTCGAGGACTTCGTCTTGGAATCGGCTGAATTGAAGGATAGGCTTGCTGAAAGCATCTCCGCGAGCCTTGGGCTCTTCTTTGATGACCATAGTGGCAGCGCGCTCTAACAGGTCGTTCCATCGGAACGCCTACGACGGCCGCTGAACTTTGCGCTAGGCTCTGGAAAGACCGCCCCGCCTGGGGCACCCTGGCTGGGTTCGCCTCCCCTTGCTGTGACACCGCGAAACGTCGCCAGATGGGTTCGGTAAGTACAAATTACCTCTCGTCTTTCCGGTAGTCTAGTGCGACGGCCATCGCATGACCCTTTTGGGGGATATACCCAGACGAGGATCATCCATAGAATCGGGGCAGCATGACATACGCTTACTTCAAACGTTGGGCCCCAAAATGAACGGCCGCGTGCGGTTACTCCTTCTAGTAGTGACTGTGATCATTGGTGGGTGCAGCTGGATCACAACCTTCGCGGTCGTGAATACGAGCGCAGCACCCATCACAATCTCATACGTGATTGCCCCAATCGGTTCCAGGATGCCGCCGTGCCCGGATGATCAATTTGGCACAGTACCTCGCGTCGTTCCGAAGGAAGCTTTGGACTCATTGAATGGTCTGAAGCAAGAAGCGCCTGCAGCTCAATTCTCTTGCGACGCGGCGACACGTAAGGTCACGCTCACACTTGCCCCCGATCATGCAGTGTCTCTCTTCAGAACGGGCAACTATGGAGGCCCCAACTCTGAGAGGGACTACCTGCTCGAACTTTCGACACTAGAGATAAAAGGCGAACGCGGTGAGCTGCACTATAGTGGTAGGCAGCTCTTGCGCGATTTCGAGAAAAGAAACATTGCACTATGGGTACTAAGCTACAAATGAATTTGGGGCCCAACATGTCAATCGAGAGGGTATCGCCTACGGCTTACGCTTATCTCAAACGCTAGGCCCTGAAAAGACCGCCTCTCTTGCGGCACCCAGGCTTGACTCGCCTGCCCTTACCGAGACACCGCGAAACGTCGCCCGATGGCTTCGGTAAGTACAAATTACCTCTCGTCTTTCCGGTAGTCTAGTGCGGCGAGGGAAGGCCTAGGTTTTTGCCTGTTATCGACCAGCAACAGCCATCAGATGACCCTTTTGGGGGATATGCCAAGGTGATCAGCATCCCTAGAATCGGATTAGGCAGATTCTCGGCAGGGGAAGGGCTTCTGCGACATGAATTTATGGGGACTTTTATGAGCCTGTTAGTACGCAAGCACCGTTTCATTTCGCAGGTTCTGCGGTCTACATCACGTTATATGGCATGCGCATGACCATTAGCCGCGAAAAGTCAGCGAAGCGCGTTGTCGTTGGCTACCTTAACGACACGGAGTGGGAAGTGTGGATGCTCCGTTTCCATCGCGGGTCCAAGAAGAACAAACCAGTCAAATCCTTTGCTGACGTGGAGTGGAAGACGAAAGGCGCCGGCTGTCCCTACGCCGCCACGCGCTGGGACTTCGCAGACGAACGAGCGGCCGAGGCGTGGTTTGCCGCAGACATTGCGGAGCACGGAGGCAGCATTCGGCCTTCTTCGCTACTAAAAACCCTCGCCGAAATTGGCTACACGCCATATAACTGGTCGCTCGGCACGGACACGCAGCTGCAGGACGCCGCGTCGCGGCAAGCGCCGCGCGCCGGGCAGCTTCGACGTTAGGCGTCATGAACACCCCTCAGCGCGACTCCCGAGGCTGGTACTCCATTCAGGGCGCGGTAGATCAGCACAAGCTTCAAGGTCTGATTGATCTCGGCCACATCGACAAGTTGTCAATCACAAGGGCACCTCCTGTCACGGTGACGGGTGCACGACTCTTGCTTCAACTCCAATCAGTTGCCCAAATTTGGCTCTGGTGTGACGTCAGTCGAATCGCATTGCGGCATGTCATTCAGGTGCCGGGCCTTGAGATACTGGATGTTCTGGCCGTAAAGGCTCCCGGCTCCCTATCTGGATTCGAATACGCAACCAGCTTGCGCACCTTCCGGGCAAACCATTACCTCACAGAGCAAGATCTCCTTGCAATCGCCAAGTGCGCTCCGCTGCAAGAGCTAGGCATTCAGGGCGCGAAGTTGACTCGCACCGCCCTCCGGGCGCTTCTTGAGCTTCCTCACCTTGAGTCGTTGGATCTCGAAGGCACGCCGTTCACTGACACGATGGCACGGCTGGTATCCAAGTCGTCGACGATCCACACGCTTGACTTAGGAGCGACGAACCTCACCCGTACTGGTCTTGCACATCTGGTGTCCATGCATCAGCTGCGCTCCCTCGATCTCTGGGCTACGCCCCTCTCCGAGAGCGATCTCGAACTCCTGCAGGAACTTCCCCACCTCGAGTACCTGTCCGTTGGAGGCTACGCCGACTCAACCTCGCTTGATCCTGAGCGAGTGGTTTCGTTGATTCTGGGCCTCCCATCCCTCAAGCGGGTTTGGCTAGACGGAGTAGGCGTATCTCCAGAGCAGGTGGCGCGCCTGGAGCGGCGGCCATTGACGGTCCGCGCTACCTAGCATGACGCCTAACCACTCGCTCAATCGGACCCGCTACGGCAAGCACCGTAAGCCTGGTCCGCGGCACATGGTGCATCATCGCGAGCCAGGCTTACGGTGCTCGCCTCCGCTAGCCGGTTAGCTCGAACGCTAAGCCCTGAATAGACCGCCCCGCTTGAGGCATCTCGGCTTGGTTCGCCTTCCCTTACCGATACACCGCGAAACGTCGCCCGATGGCTTCGGTAAGTACAAATTACCTCTCGTCTTTCCGGTAGTCTAGTGCGGCGGCCATCGCATGACCCTTTTGGGGGATATGACCAGGCGATCATCCTCCATAAAATTGGGGCAACTGTGGCGTCCACTTACTTCAACCGTTAGGCCTCATGCCTCATACCGCCGATCAGATCCACACAAACGCTGAGCGACTTCGAGCCTTGAACTCCCGGATTAACGAAACCGTAAGGCATCGGTCGGATTCTCCAGCTAAGCGCGCAGAGTGGCAGGCTGCATGTGCGGAGTTCCACGAACAATTCGATCAACTGTTCTTTCCCGGTGGAACCAGCGGCTGGTCAGCTTTTCTGGCGAACAGTGCCGAAGGTCTCGAACTTGCACTGCTTTTCCTCGAAGTTGACCAGTACACATTTCGTTCGGGCTATCACAAGCAGATCGTATGGGATCGTCTCAAGAAGCTTCACCTCGCGCCGCAGGAACTTCAGCGTCTCGAAGAGACAGCGATCGCGTACCTCCACAAGCGCGTGCGTCGAGAGTTCTGGCATATGGTTAGGTTCGCGCGACTCCGCGCATCGTCATCGTTCTGGCAGCGCATCGAGCGGCTTGCTGCAGATGAAGCGTGCACGCCAGTCACGGTCAAGGCGCGCTGGCTCTTGCTTGCTCGAAGAAACTTGCCGGTTCGTCAGTGGATCGGGCGTGAGCTCTCTCGCCCAAGGTATCAGCCTGGCTACATCCCGCAGCTCGACTTCCAGGTTCCAGCGCAGCACGAGGTCCAACTCAAACGCTAGGCCCTGAAAAGACCGCCCCGCCTGGGACATCCTGGCTTGGTTCGCCTGCCCTTGCTGCGACACCGTGAAACGTCGCCCGATGGCTTCGGTAAGTACAGATTCCTTCTCAGCTCCCGATAGGCAAATGCTACCTGATGCCCCTTTTGGGGGATATTTCTGGGTAATAGCAACTCATAGAATGAAGAGTCGCCCCTTTCTGCGGAACTACGCCACCTCGACAGCTGTTTACTCAAACATTAGGACTCACTAGATGCGCCTCTTTCTATCCCTTCTAGCCTTCCTCGTTCCGCTTTTCGCCAATGCCGCAAACGACCAGGTAGTTAAGGCAATGTCGAAAGCCACAGGGTTCACAGAGGCTGAGATTCGATTGCACGGAGAGCGAGGATGCGAGAGCGGTGTACAGCTGTACATGACGATGTGCGCCCTCTACCACTATTTCGAACAAGACGCCCTATTGAACTCTAAGTATCAGGCCGTAATTCGAAGGCTGCAGCAACAAAGTGCACGCGATGAGCTTCGTATAGCGCAACGGGCCTGGATTACATACCGAGACACTCAGTGCAAATTCGAGTCAACCGCCTGGGAAGGAGGCAGTGCTCGGCCCATGATTAACGCCGGCTGCTTGCAAGCGATGACGAAGGAGCGAACCAAACAGTTGCAGGAAGTACTCGAATGCGACGGAGCAGACTGCCCTGAACTCAAACAAGAATAGAGGCAGTGCCAGCTGACTGCTTAGGTCGTAACCTACTTTTGGCCACCTGCCCTCTTCATACTAAGCTCTGAAAAGACCGCCTCTCTTGTGGCATCCAGGCTTGACTCGCCTGCCCTGACCAAGACACCACGAAACGTCGCCCGATGGCTTCGGTAAGTACAATTCCGTGATGTTGGAAACCCCTCGAATTCTAGTCAGGCCTCTAAGCCATGTCGCGTTTGCTGTCATTGCGGCAAGTGCCTTGCTTGGCATGACGGGCTGCGGCCAGACCGGCAGTCTGTACCTGCCCACCGAGCCCGCCGCCGCCAATCGCGCCACTTTGCCCCAGTCCATGTGGCCAGCGATGCCTGACAAGAAGAAATCCGACACACCCGCCGCACCAGCCCCCAGTGCGACGCCACCCCCCGCATCCGCCAACGTACCCGCCCCCCAATGACCGTCAAACCACTCCCGGGTCACCCCCACATCGCCTACCGGGGCGATGAACTCTTCGTCGAAGACGTGCGCCTGGCCGATCTGGCACGCCAGCACGGTACGCCGCTGTTCGTCTACTCCAAGGCTGCCATGCTGGCGGCCCTGGGCGCCTACCAGCGCGGCTTTGCCGGCCGCAAGGCGCAGATCTGCTACGCCATGAAGGCCAACTCCTCGCTGGCCGTGCTGCAGCTGTTCGCACGGGCTGGTTGCGGTTTCGACATTGTTTCCGGCGGCGAACTCGAACGCGTACTGGCTGCAGGTGGCGAAGCCACCAAGATCATCTTCTCCGGCGTCGGCAAGACACGCGCCGAAATGCGCCAGGCGCTCGACGCAGCTATCGGTTGCTTCAACGTCGAAAGCGAAGCTGAAATTGAGGTGCTCAACGAAGTTGCACTGGCCGCGGGCAAACGCGCGCCCATCAGCATCCGCGTCAACCCCAACGTCGATCCCAAGACCCATCCCTATATTTCGACCGGCCTCAAGGGCAACAAGTTCGGCATCGCGCACGAAAGCACGCTGGCTACCTACCAGCGCGCCGCGTCGCTGCCCGGCCTGCATATCGTGGGCATCGATTGCCACATCGGCTCGCAGATCACGCAGGAAGCCCCCTACCTGGACGCCATGGACCGCGTGCTGGATCTGGTGGCAGCCATCGAGGCAAGCGGCATCCCGCTGCACCACATCGACTTCGGTGGCGGTCTGGGTATCGATTACAACGGCGACGCCCCGCCGGCCGCCGATGCCTTGTGGGCCAAGCTGCTCGCCAAGCTGGATGCACGCGGCTACGGCCAGCGCCAACTCATGATCGAGCCAGGCCGTTCGCTGGTGGGCAATGCCGGTGTCTGCCTGACCGAGGTGCTCTACCTCAAGCCCGGCGAACAGAAAAACTTCTGCATCGTCGATGCCGCGATGAACGACCTGCCGCGTCCTGCCATGTATGAGGCCTACCACCAGATCGTGCCACTGGCACCCCGCGCCGGCGCAGGTGCGACCTGGGACGTGGTCGGGCCGGTGTGCGAAAGCGGTGACTGGCTCGGTCGGGACCGCAGTCTGAACGTGCAACCAGGCGATCGGCTCGCTGTGCTGTCAGCCGGCGCTTACTGCATGAGCATGGCCAGCAACTACAACACCCGCGGTCGCGCCGCCGAGATCCTGGTTGATGGTAGTCAAGCCGACCTGATACGTCGACGGGAGACTCCTTCGGACACGTTTCAGCACGAACGCTTGCTCTGATCGCACCAATCCTGCATGGTTTGACTCACATCAAATCATGCAGCAGTGACATTCCCTATAGTCGCGCCTTGTCATTTCATAAAGGCGCCCTCCGTGTCGATCGAGCTCTATCGGGACCCCAATCACGTCTGCCTGATGTTCACCGATCTGGTGGAGGAGGACGGTGATACCGTCCAGGCCAACCAGTTCCTGATCGTCGACCATGACCATGGCGCCATCATCGACCCGGGTGGCAATCTGGCCTTCAACGAACTGCTGCTGACCAGTTCGCGCTTCTTCACGCCGCAGCACTTGTCCTACATCGTTGCCTCGCACGCGGACCCGGACATCATCGCCTCGCTCGATCGCTGGTTGACATCGACGCCCGCACAACTCGTCATCTCGCGCATCTGGGAACGGTTCGTTCCGCACTTCACCAAGGCCGGGAAGACCCAAGGCCGGGTCATCGGCGTTGCCGACGCAGGCGGCATCCTGCCCCTGGGCAAGAGCGAACTGCATCTGCTGCCAGCGCATTTCATGCACTCCGAAGGCAACTTCCACTTCTACGATCCGATCAGCAAGATCCTGTTCACAGGCGACCTTGGTGTCTCCATGATGTCGGGCCGGCAGGCTCAAAAGCCCGTGACCGACTTCAAGGCGCACGTGCCGCTGATGGAGGGCTTCCACCGTCGTTACATGGTGTCCAACAAGATCCTGCGGCTCTGGGCAGCCATGGCGCGCAAGCTCGACATTTCCATGCTGGTGCCGCAACACGGCGCACCGCTGGCCGGCCCGGCCATCCCCGCCTTCTTCGACTGGATCGAAAACCTGCCATGCGGTATCGACCTCTTCGACGAGCGCATGTACCAGCTACCGCGGACCCTGATCGATCCGCGCCTGACCAACAGCCGTCCTGGGGCGCTGGCCTGACCAGAGGCGCCACAGGCGCCAGCCCAGCAACAGGCCGAGCACACCCGCATAGGCCTGGACCTCGGCAAAATTGTTCTTCCCGGCGCGCATCCAGAAGAAGTGGAGGACGGCCAGAACAGCCACGGCGTAGACCAGCCGATGCAGCGCCTGCCAACGGGCCGCCCCGAGCGTGCGAATCGCACGGTTCCACGAAGTCGCAGCTAGCGGCGTCAGCAGCACAAAGGCGGTGAACCCCACCAGGATGAACGGCCGCTTGGCGATATCGCGCGCGATGTCGCCCGGCTCCAGGCCCATGTCGAGCCACGCGTAGCACAGCAGGTGCAAGACAGCGTAGGCAAAGACGAAGAGCCCCAGCATGCGGCGCAGCCGCGCCAGCGCCGGGAGTTTCAGCTGGATACGCAGGGGCGTGACGGCCAGCACCAGACACAGCATGCGCAAAGTCCAGTCACCCGTGGATCGGATCAGCGCTTCGGCCGGGTTGGCCCCTAGCTGATCACTCGCCGTTGCATAGACCAGCCAGAGCACCGGCAACAGACAGGCCACAAACAGCACGGGCTTGACGGCAGGGCCCAGCAGCCAGCGGTTCAGACGCGCTGTGTCCACTTGGAGCCGTCTGTCAGTAATACTTTTTCAAGTCCATACCGGCATACAACTGCCCCACCTGGGGCTCGTAGCCATTGAACATCAAGGTCTTGCGCTTCTTGGCAAAGAGTCCATCCTCGCCGATGCGGCGTTCGGCAGCCTGACTCCAGCGCGGGTGGTCTACCAGCGGGTTGACGTTGGAATAGAAACCGTATTCCTGGGGTGCGGCCGCGCTCCAGGCCGTAGCCGGCTGCTTGTCGGTGAAGCGGATCTTCACCAGGCTCTTGCCACTCTTGAAACCATACTTCCACGGCACCACGAGACGCAGGGGCGCGCCGTTCTGCTTCGGCAGCACCTCGCCATACATGCCGAAGGTCAACAGGGTCAGGGGATGCATGGCCTCGTCCATGCGCAGGCCCTCGACATAAGGCCAGTCCAGCACGCGCGAGCCCACATAGGGCATGGTCTTGCTGTCGGCCAGGGTGACGAATTCGACGTACTTGGCACTGCCCAGCGGCTCGACTTTTTTGATCAGCTCCGACACCGAATAGCCCACCCACGGGATCACCATGGACCAGCCCTCGACGCAGCGCATGCGGTAGATACGCTCCTCCATCGCCGACAGCTTGAGCAGGTCTTCCAGCGCGTAGTTGCCGGGCTTCTTGACCAGCCCCTCGATGGCCACGGTCCAGGGCGCGGTCTTGAGCGTGTGCGCGTTGCGCGCCGGGTCGCTCTTGTCTGTTCCGAACTCGTAGAAATTGTTGTAGCTGCTGGCGTCCTTGAATTCGGTGAGCTTGTCCATGGTGCTGGCACCACTCACGGTCGACTTCCGTCCCGCCAATTTGGCGCCCTGGCCGGGCATTTGCGCACGCGCATCGCGTGCCGCCCAGCCAGCCAGAACGGCGCCCGCGGCGCCGCCGGCCATCAGGCGCATCAGCTGACGGCGGTCCTGATAGACAGCTTGCGAGGTGATCTCGCTGGATTGCGGATGGGTGTAACCATCGTCACGGGTCTTGATCAACATGATGCGATCCTCCTAGGAACTCAGTCGCAGAACTGGGGCCCATTCTTACAAAGATCGTGCCCGGCAGTACGGGCCGGCCGCATGACCCTACAGCGCACCGTAGCTGTGCAGGCCGCTGAGGAACATATTGACGCCGATGAAGGCAAAGGTCGTCACACCCAGGCCGGCCAGCGCCCACCACGAGGCGACCGTGCCGCGCAGGCCCTTCATGAGGCGCATGTGCAACCAGGCCGCGTAATTGAGCCAGACGATCAGGGCCCAGGTTTCCTTGGGGTCCCAGCTCCAGTAGCCGCCCCAGGCCTCCGCTGCCCACAGGGCACCGAGCACGGTGGCAATGGTGAAGAAGGCAAAACCCACGGCGATGGACTTGTACATCACGTCGTCCAGTACCTCGAGCGAAGGCAGGCGCTCGGCAATGCGACGACGACCCAACAGGATGCCGCCCACGATCAGCGTAGCGATGATGAAGTAGCCCAGCCAATAGCTGCCGCCAGCGACGGCCGAACTCTGGCGGAACGCCAGCGGCACGAAGCACAAGACGATGCCGAAGATCCACAGCGGCGCGAGCTTGTGCCAGCGCGTTTCCTGCGACTGGCTCTTGATCAAATAGGCAAACGCCACCATGGCCGCCAGGGCAAAGGTGCCGTAACCGACGAAATTGGCTGGCACATGCAGCTTCATCCACCAGCTCTTGAGGGCCGGTACCAGGGGCTGGATCTCGTGCGCCTCGCGCACGACGGTGTACCAGAGCAGAAAACCCACGGCCGCGCTGACCACCAGCATGACGAAGGCGCCCATGCCGCGTGTACCGTACTGCTGCTCGAAGTACAGGTAGAACACCGCCGTCATCCAGCAGAACAGCACGAACACTTCGTACAGATTACTGACAGGAATGTGGCCGATGTCCGGACCCAGCAGATAACTTTCATACCAGCGCACCATGGTGCCGATCAGGGCCATGCCCACGGCCACCCAGGTCAGGCGCGAGCCGATCAATTCCATGGTGGCGCCCTGCGTCCGGCTGAACATGCCGATCCAGTAGAACACCGTGCTCATGAAGAACAGCACGCTCATCCACAGGATGGCCGACTGGCTGGACAGGAAGTACTTGAGCCAGAACACGCTCTCGGCGCGTGCCAGGGATCCCCCATCCGGCCCCTGGTAGGAGGCGATACCCAGCAGTGCAAAGGCGGCCACCAGTAGCATCAGCGCCCGCAGCGGCCGCCAGAACCAGCCCAGCGCTACTGCAGCGGGGATGGCCAGCAGCAGGATACCTTTCTCGTAGACATCCATGAAGGGGTGGTAGTTGGCATAGGCGTACAGGCCGCCCACGGCCACCAGCAGGGCGAACAGCCAGTCGAAGAGACTGCGCTTGGCAAAGTAGCCCTCGTTGAGGGTCAAAGTGGTCGTGGCGGTGTTCATGCAGGACTCCTAGTCAACAACTTGTCGCGCAACTGTTCGAATTCACGATCGGTATCCAGGGTCTGGCGATTGGAGGACAAGGCCATGCTGGCCTGGGCACCCTGCCCTTGCGGCGTCAGCCAGATCCAGAGGCGGCGCTCACGCACATAGAGCATGGCGAAGACGCCCAGGATCAGCAGGGCGCAGCCCAGGTAGACGATGGTCTTGCCCGGGGCCCGTGCCACCTGGAAGACGCTGGCTTGCAGCTGTGTGAAATCCGTCAGCTGCAGGGCCATGGGCGCCGGATAGAAATAGGCATCGCTGAGCGCCAGCACAGCCTGCATCATGAAGGCCTGGGTGGCTTCGTTGGAGGCCAGGGGCTTGAGCCCGGCACGTTCGCGTGTCACTTGCAGCAATTCGAACAAGGCGCCGTTGAGGATGCGCACCAGCATCTCGCCGGCACGCTCGCGTTCAGCCTCGGGCACGTTGCTCTCCATGAAGTCAGCCACGGCCTGCAGGCCGCCCGGCGCACGGCTGCCCGGCACAGGCTCGGCGCCCGAGAACAGGCTCAGCGCCCGCAAAGCCGAGGCGCTGAGCTGGGGCAGCAGATCCTTGCGGGAAGGATCGATCATGCGCGCGGCATACCGGCGCACGGCCTGCGCCCGCAGGGCTGGGTCAGCCAACGCGGCGCGCAAGCGGAAGAATTCATCGGTCGACCCCTGGGCATCGGCCGGTACCCGCAGATAGCGGTAAGGCTCGGAGGGCATCTCGCGCATGCCCATCAGGAAGACAGGCACCCCATCACCCAGATCGACCGGCAGCATGTAGTTGTGAAACTCGCGCGCCTGGCCGGCTTCGTCACGCAGCTTGTAGCTCACGCTGGGGCCCACATTGCGTTGTGTCTTGGGGGCATCCGCCTTGTTGGCCGCGCCGAGTTGCTTGTCCAGGGACGCTCGCAGGTCGACCTTGCGCACATCCACGCCCGAAGGTCCGTTGGCCGCAAAGTTCTCAACGTTGATCACGCGCAGGCCGGTGTACTCCAGGGTGAGTTTCTGGTTGCCGTTGCTCAACTGCGAGCTGCCGCCGATCACGCCCTCGATCTCGAAAGGCTTGGTCGCCGCGTTCATGGGCTGGGCCTTGAGACGCACGGTCGAGCCGCCGTCGTCGAAGCTGGATTGGTAGATCTCGATGCCCTTGTAACTGGCCGGGTGGTTGACCTCGACCCGGGCCTCCTTCTTTTCGCCCGTGGCCTTGTCGTGGATCACGATCTCGCTGGCGAACAGTTTGGGCATGCCGGTCGAATAATGCTCGACGATGAACTTCTTGAGTTCAATGGCAAAAGGGAGGTCCTGCAGCAGGATGCCATCGGACTGGTTCAGGATGGCGGTGCTTGACTGGGTACCTTCGGCCACCAGCAGGTTGCCCCGGAAGGTCGGGTTGCGCTCGCTCAGGCGGTGCTCGGGTTTGACGTCAGCGATCAGGCCGCCGCCGTTGTAGACCGCCTTGCCGCCCCACCACATCTGGGCGCGCACGATCAGGTCGCCGTCGAGCAGCCCCCCCAGGCAGACCAGCACGATGGCACTGTGCGCCGCCAGGTAGCCCAGCTTGTTGGCCGCACCGGCTTTGGCCGCCAGCATCCAGCCGGGGCCGGCGGGCGTTTCGCGCTGCTGCAACTTCACCTTCCAGCCACCGGTGGCCAGCAGACGGCCCAGGCGCTGGGCGGCGGCTTCGGGCGCTTCACCCAGGCTCGCCTGGGCGCGATGGTGGAAAGCCTGCAGCGATTGCTCGCGCATGTTTTCCTTGTAGGCCTTGAGGTCCGCCAGGATCTTGGGCGTGTTGCGGGCGATGCACAGCGAGGTACTGGTCACCAGGAAGGCCAGGATCAGCAGGAACCACCAGGCGCTATAGACCGCGTACAGATCCAGCTTGCCAAAGACCTCGGCCCAGAACGGACCGAACTGGTTGATGTAATTGTTCAGCGGCTCGTGCTGCTTGAGCACCGTGCCGATGACCGAGGCGATGCAGATCACTGTCAGCAGCGAAATGGAAAACCGCATCGACGACAGCAATTCCACCGCCGCACGCAGGGTGCGGGAGGATGCGGGCAACTCCAGGCCCTGGGTGGAGACGGTCATGGCGATAGTGACGGTGGACTGTAGAAAACAAAAAGGCGGGTCTTCATGCAAAGACCCGCCTGGGTAAGAGTGCCTGGGGACTGCAGGGTTCCGTCAGCGGGCGTCTAGCCGGCATTGTGAACCAAACATCATCCACCACTTATTCATGCCGGGATAACCGGGCAGCTTGCCGGTGTATTGCTTAACGCAGGCCCGCGATGTAGTCGGAAACGGCCTTGATCTCGCGATCGTTCATCTTGGCAGCGACCTGGGTCATCTGCACGCTGTTCTTGCGCACACCGTCACGGAAGGACAGCAACTGGGCGCCGGTGTAGTCGGCATGCTGGCCACTCAGGCGCGGGTACTGCGCAGGAATACCAGCGCCATTGGGGCTGTGGCAGCCGGCGCAGGCCGCGATCTGGCGGTCGGGGATGCCGCCGCGGTAGATGCGTTCACCCAGGGCCACCAAGTCCTTGTCCTTGGCGAAACCCGGCTTGGCCTTCTGTGCGGCCAGCCAGCCGCCGATGTTCATCATGTCCTCGTCGCTGAGCACCGAAGCAAAACCCTTCATCACGGCACTGTTGCGCTTGCCGGACTTGAATTCCTGCAATTGCTTGGCCAGATACTGGGGATGCTGCTGGGCCAATTTGGGGTTGGCCGGAATACCGGAGTTGCCGTCGGCGCCGTGGCAGGCCGCGCAGACTGCGGTGTACTTGGCTTCGCCTTTGGCCAAATCAGGCTTGGCCGGCGCCTTGGCGTCCTCGGCTGCGAAGGCGGGCGCTGCCAGCACGGCAGCCAACATCAGGGGGGCAAGCAACTTCATGGTGGTTCGGGTGTGGTTGGAGCAAAACTGCCCGATTCTACAATGCAGGTCCGGGCACTTCACCACCACTCCATGACTCCCCCCTCCAAAACTGCCGTCCCACCCCACCTGGGCGGCAAGCCCGCCCCCCCCAATCCACTGGCCGTCCAGGCCCTGGGCTGGCTGCACACGGCCCGTTTCCTGACCACGGCCCCGGAGCTGCACTTCCTTCCCGCCTTGGACGTGCCGGAAATCGCCTTTGTCGGCCGCTCCAACGCCGGCAAATCGACCTGCATCAACACCCTGACCCAGCAGAATCAGCTGGCCTTCGCCTCCAAGAAACCCGGGCGCACGCAGCACATCAACCTGTTCGCCCTGGGCAAACAGGGCGTGACCGACGCCGTGCTGACCGATCTGCCGGGTTATGGCTACGCCGCCGTGCCCAAGCAGGACAAGATCCGTTGGCAACAGGTCATGGCCAACTACCTGGTGACGCGCGAAAACCTCAAGGCCATCGTGCTGATGTGTGACCCGCGCCACGGCCTGACCGAGCTGGATCAGGTCCTGCTCGAAGTGATCCGTCCGCGTGTCGAGGAAGGCCTGAAATTCCTGGTCATCCTGACCAAGGCCGACAAGCTCACCCGCAGCGAGGGTGCCAAGGCGCTGTCCATCATGAAGCTGCAGGCCGGCGGTGGCGAGGTGCGCCTGTTTTCGGCGACCAAACGCACCGGCATCGAGGACGTGGCCACGCTGCTGTGGCAGTGGGCACACCCGGACAGCCCCCCGGCGAGCACATGATCCAGACTTGGCAACAGCCACTGCCGCACGGCATCACCCTGAGCTGCCGCGCTGCGGGCGAACGCGGGCGACCGGTCTTGCTCTTTCTGCATGGTTTCCCCGAAGCCGCTTTTGTCTGGGATGAGCTGCTGGCCCATTTCGCCCGGCCCGAAAACGGCGGCTACCGTTGCGTGGCCCCCAATCTGCGCGGTTACGAGAAGTCCAGCGCACCCACCGACGTGGCCGCCTACCGTGCCAAGCATCTGGTACAGGACATTGCCGCGCTGGTCACCATCGAAGCCGGCAGCGCGCCTTTGGCCTGCCTCATCGCGCACGATTGGGGCGGCGCCGTGGCCTGGAATTTCGCCAACCAGTTGCCGCAGCTGAGCGCGAAACTGGCCATCATCAATTCGCCGCACCCGGGCACCTTCCTGCGCGAGTTGAAAAGCAATCCGAAGCAGCAGGCCGCCAGCGCCTACATGAACTTCCTGATTCGGTCTGACGCCGAAAAGCTGCTGGCCGAGGACGACTACCGCCGTCTCTGGGACTTCTTCCTGGGCATGGGCGCCGGCAAGAACCTGGATGGCACGGGCTTTGGCTGGCTCACCGATGAAATGAAGGCCCGTTATCGCGCTGTCTGGGACCAGGGCCTGACCGGCGGCTGCAACTACTACCGCGCTTCACCGCTGCGTCCGCCGCGCGCCGAGGACCCGGCCGCCAGTGCCATCGAACTGCCACGCGAGATGCTCACCATTACCCTGCCCACCCTTGTGCTCTGGGCCCTGGGTGATACCGCACTGCCGCCCGAATTGATCGAAGGGCTGGACGACTACATCCCAAGACTCACGCTGGAAACCGTGCCGGACGCTACGCACTGGATCGTGCATGAGCAGCCGCAGCGTGTGATCGCCTCGCTGCAGCGCTTCCTCGCGGCTTGATACTTCAGTAAACCGATGGCTCACCCGGCGGCCGGGTCTTGAAGCGCTTGTGCACCCAGTAGTACTGCGAGGGCATGGTATTGATGACACCCTCCAGCCATCGGTTCATATAGGCCGTGTCAGCCTGCACATCGGCACTCGGATAGTCCTTCCAGGCCGGGTGCACCTCAATGTCATAGCCCTGGGGCGTCATGCGCGCCGTCACCGGCACGACCTTGGCCCGACCCAGGCGGGCGAAGCGCGGCAAGGAGGGCACGGTGGCCGCTTGCACGCCGTAGAAAGGCACGAAGATCGACTCCTCGGGTCCGAAGTTCATGTCGGACAGCAAGTACAGCAGCGCGCCTTCGCGCAGCGCAGCGACGATGCCCTTGACACCCTGGTCGCGGTAGAAGAGCTGCAGATTGCCAAAGCGCCGGCGTCCGTCGTGCAACCACTGGTCAACAGCCTCGTTGCGCTGTGGCGTGTAGATGCTGACCATGGGCCGGCGGATCTGGTCGTTGATCGCCGTACCCGCGGCATCCAGACCGAAGAAATGCGGAGCGAAGATCACCGTGGGTGTATCGCCTTGCAGCTCCTCGAGCGCGCCCATGATGCGCAAACGCGGCCGCAGCACCTCAAGCTTGCCGTTCCAGAGCCATGCGCGATCGAACCAGGCCTGGGCAAAATGCACCACGCATTCGCGTGCCCAACGCCGCCGTACGGCCAGGGACTCCTGCGGAAAGCACAGGGCTAGGTTCGTCATGATCACCCGCCGACGCGGCACAGCCAGGGCATAGAGCACCCAACCCACCAGCGTGCCCAGGGCCCGCATCCAGGACAGCGGCAGGGGCGCGATCAGGCGCATGAAGAGAACACCCGGATGCTGCATCAAAGTTTCTCCTGACGCGGTTGCTTGTAGCGGGCGTAACCCCAGAGGTACTGCTGCGGGCAACTGGCAATCACCTGCTCCATGGCCTGGTTGATCACCGTGGCGGCGGCCTGCGGGTCGGACGGCAGCTCCGCACCCAGGGGCTGCACGTGCACGGCGTACCCACGCCCCCAGGACAGGCGTTCACCCCAGGCCAGCAGCACGGCGGCCCCCGTCTGCTGCGCCAACCGGGCCGACAGGGTCATGGTGTAGGCCTCGCGACCGAAAAACGGCGCCCACACGCCCAGCCCCTGCGGCGGCACCTGGTCCGGCAACAAGCCGACCGACTGACCGAGGCGCAGGGATTTGATCAGCTGTTTCACGCCCGCCAGCGTGGTGGGCGCCGCGAGCAAGCCCGGCCGTGAACGTGCGGTAGCCACCAAGGCACGCAGGCGCGGCTGGCGCGAGGGCCGGAACAGGACCGTGATGGGTTGGCGTGCGCCAAAGCGGGCCGCATAAGCCTGGGCCGTGATCTCAAAGCTGCCCAGGTGCGGCGTCAGGAACACGATGCCACGACCCTGCGCCAGGGCCTGCTCAATGTGCTGGGCGCCGTCCCAGATGACCTTCGCAGGCCGCCCAAACCACAAGCGCGGCAATTCGGCGACCAAGCGGCCGGCTTGACCGACGGCGCCGCGACAATGCCGCCAATCCTGACCGGCTTGCCGCACATTCGCGACAAAACGTCGACGATAGGTAGGAGACAGGGCAAACACCAGCCACCCCATGCCCCAGCCGATGCCGTGCAACAACCACAGGGGCAGCCAGGACAGGATGCGAAAAAGGACCATCATTCGGATAAAATGCGGGCGTCGCCGAGTTACGGAACTACTTGCAGGGCGACAGGCACAGGCCGCCACCCCGAAAGGGAACGATTGTGCCGTCATTCATGACACCTCTGCTAAAGCGTTCGCCGAAGCTCCCAGCCCAGGCAACGCGCCTGACAACCACTTTTGGAGTTTATTCAATGGCGAACGACTATCTCTTCACATCCGAATCCGTTTCCGAAGGCCACCCCGACAAGGTCTCGGACCAGGTCTCCGATGCCATCCTCGACGCGATCTTCAAGCAGGACCCGCGCAGCCGCGTGGCCGCCGAGACCCTGTGCAACACCGGTCTGGTGGTGCTGGCCGGCGAGATCACGACCAATGCACATGTCGATTACATCCAGGTCGCCCGCGACACGATCAAGCGCATCGGCTACGACAACACCGAGTACGGCATCGACTACAAGGGTTGTGCCGTGCTGGTGGCGTACGACAAGCAGTCCAACGACATCGCCCAGGGCGTGGACCACGCCAGCGACGACCACCTGAACATCGGCGCCGGTGACCAGGGCCTGATGTTCGGCTACGCCTGCGACGAAACCCCCGCGCTGATGCCCGCGCCCATCCACTACGCGCACCGCCTGGTCGAGCGCCAGGCCCAGCTGCGCAAGGACGGCCGCCTGCCCTTCCTGCGCCCCGACGCCAAGAGCCAGGTGACCATGCGTTATGTGGACGGCAAGCCGCACAGCATCGACACCGTGGTGCTGTCCACCCAGCACAGCCCGGACCAGAGCGAGACCGCAACCAAGCTCAAGGCCAGCTTCTACGAAGCCGTGATCGAAGAGATCATCAAGCCCGTGCTGCCCAAGGAGTGGCTCAAGGACACCAAGTACTTGGTCAACCCCACCGGGCGTTTCGTCGTCGGCGGCCCCCAGGGTGACTGCGGTCTGACCGGTCGCAAGATCATCGTCGACACCTACGGCGGCGCCTGCCCGCACGGCGGCGGCGCCTTCTCTGGCAAGGACCCGTCCAAGGTGGACCGTTCGGCCGCCTACGCCACGCGTTATGTCGCCAAGAACATCGTGGCTGCCGGCCTGGCCAAGAAATGCCAGATCCAGGTGGCTTACGCCATCGGCGTGGCCAAGCCCATGAATATCACGGTCAACACCATGGGTACGGGCGTGATCTCCGACGAGAAGATCGCCGCCCTGGTGGCCGAGCATTTCGACCTGCGTCCCAAGGGCATCATCCTGATGCTGGATCTGCTGCGCCCGATCTACGAGAAGTCGGCCGCCTACGGCCACTTCGGCCGCGAAGAGCCCGAGTTCACCTGGGAACGCACCGACAAGGCTGCCACCCTCCGTGTCGCTGCCGGCCTGAAGTAAAAAGAAGAGAGAACGCTCCGCATGAAGCTGCAGACACAACGCTGGATCGATCGCTGGGTCGGCCAGCTGCTGTGTTCTGCAGTCTCCTTGTGGGCGCGTCTGCTCGGCACGCGCGCGCCGAAAGTCGACCGGCAGCGGGCGCCGCGCCACATCCTCGTCATCCTGCTGTCCGAAATGGGCAGCATCGTGCTGGCCGGCCCCATGTTCAAGGCACTGCGCGAACAATATCCCGGCGTCACCCTGCATGTACTGCAGCTGAAGAAGAACCAGGAAGTCGCCCGCATGCTGCGGCTGACGGAAGACGCCCACTTCCACGGCATCGACGACAGCTCCCCCCTGAGCCTGGTGCGCGACATCTGGCGCGTCAGTGTGGCCATGCGCCGCCTGCCGCTGGACGCCGTCATCGACTGCGAACTGTTCTCGCGCGTCAGCAGCCTGCTTTGCTATATGAGCGGCGCGCCGCGGCGCGCGGGTTTCACGCCGCACACGCAGGAAGGCCTGTACCGCGGCAGCTACATCAACTGCGCGATTCCCTACAATCCCTACCAGCACATCAGCAAGCAATTCCTCTCGCTGGTCGATGCACTCGAAAGCAATGGGGGCCCGCGCCACAAAGCCGCACCGATCCGCGAACTGCCCGCGCAGACCGGCCTGTCCGTCCCCTTCGCGCCCGAAGAACTGCGGGCCTACCGCGAAAAGCTGCTACGCGACCACCCTCCGCTGGCCGGGCGCAAGATCGTGCTTATGTACCCGGGCGGCGGCATCCTGCCCGAGCGCGCTTGGCCGGCCGCGCACTACGCGCGTGTGGCGCGCGGCCTGTGTGAACAGGGCCATGCGGTGGGTTTCATCGGCCTCAAGGAAGACATGGCGCTGGCCCAAGACATCAAGCAGCAGGTCGGCAGCGAGTTGTGCATTGCGCTCACGGGCTACACGCGCAGCCTGCGCGAACTGCTGATGCTTTTCCACGCCAGCGATCTGCTGCTGACCAACGACGGTGGCCCCGGCCACTTCGCCAGCCTCACGCCCATCCGTACGCTGATGTTCTTCGGCCCCGAGACCGGCAAGCTCTACGGCCCCCTGCCCGGCACCTACGGCCCTAGGGCCACGGTCTATGAATCGGGCATCGCCTGCTCGCCCTGCCTCTCGGCCTACAACCACCGCCTGACCTTCTGCGACGGCGACAACCAGTGCCTCAAGCGCATCGCCCCCGACCCGGTGCTGGCCGATGCCCTGCAGGCGCTGCGCCAAGAACCCGCTGCCGCATGAACAAACCTTCCCTGCGCGAACGATTCTGGCAACTGATCGACTGGCTGCACGGTTTCCGTTACGTCCGCTTCGGCCTGGTCGGTGCCAGCGGCACGGTGGTCAATCTGGCCGTGCTGTACGTTGCCCATGAGTTCCTCTTCCGTGCCATCGAACCGGTCGGCAGCAAGCCCTACTTCTCGCTGGCCCTGGCCATTGCCGTGGCCACGGTCAACAACTTCACCTGGAACCGGCTGTGGACCTGGTCCGACCGCCTGCACGCCACGGCCGTTGAAGAAGGCCAGCGCCTGAGCAAACGCAGCCTGCTGGCCCAGGTCGGCCAGTACGCCATGGCCTCCTGGCTGGGCATCCTGCTGCAGTACGCGCTCACGCTGTGGCTGACGCACATGGGCATGCACTACCTGCTGGCCAACGTCATTGCCATCTTGATCGCCAGCGTCAGCAACTTCATCGCCAACGACCGCTGGACTTTCCGTCACAAGCACGAGCCATAATGGCCACGGCCCTGCCACACGGGGTCAGGTGATGCGCATGCAAGCTCCCGGCATTTCTTCCGACAAACACTCCACGGCTTTCTGGCTGGCCCTGCTGCTGGTGGCAGCCTTCGCCTATGCCTTCGGTCTGGACGGGCAGTACGTCCCCAGCAATGGCGACGAGATGGTCTACGTGCACATCGCGCGCGAGACGGCCGCTACCGGCCAGTGGTTGCCCCTGGCCTCGGAGCTGGTCGATACCCGCAACACCAAACCCCCCCTGCTGTTCTGGCAGGCCATGGTGGCCGGAAACTGGGGCGAGCACTGGAGCATGGCTGCGCTGCGCGCACCCAGCCTGCTCTACCTGCTGCTGGTCAGTGGCGCCATCGTGCTGTGCCTGCGCGCCATCACGCAGCGCTGGCGCGCAGGGCTCATGGCGGCCTGCATCTTCCTGGCTTTCCTGAGCACCTTTCGCTACGGTCGCCCCTATCTCACCAGCGCCCCAGAAACCTTCTGGTTCAGCCTGCCGCTGTTCGCCCTGCTCTGGCAACGCGCGCGCCTGCCGGCGGCCAGCCCTGGCTGGCTGGCCCACCTCCTTTTCGGCCTGGCTATGGGGCTGGGCCTGGCCTACAAATCCTTCGCGTTGATCGCACCGGCAGCTGCGGCCTGGTGGCTGGCTCTGGTGGCCGGCGAAACGCATCTGAACTGGCGAGCCGTCTGGCAGCACACCCTGAAGACCGGCGTCAGCGCAGTACTCGCCCTGGCTGTTTTCGGTCTCTGGTTCGTGCTCGACCCCGATCCGCAGGCCGTGTGGCGTGAGTTCATCGTCGGCGAAAACGCGGCCAAGTTTTCCGATGCGCGCGGCTGGTGGCAGGAAGCCTTCTCGCTCAGCGGCTCCAGCATCTGGTCGCAATTGCTGGCCTATGCGGTCAACGCCGGCCTGCTCTTCTTCGTCATCCCCGGCCTGGCATGGTTGGGGCTCAAACGCCTGCCACAAGGGCGCAAGTTGTGGCCCCTGCCCCCGCACCAGGCCATCCTGCTGGCCTGGGCGCTGGTGTGGCTGCTGGTCTTCCTGTTTCCCAGCCAGCGCTCGGCGCGCTACGTGATCCCGGCCATGCCGGCCGTGGCCATGCTGCTGGCCCTGCACTGGCGTGATATTGCACGCGCCTGGTTCCTGCCCACGCTATTGATCGCAGGCCTGGCTTTGCTCCTAATCGCGCGCATCGCTTGGATCGGCCACAGCCTGGGTTTGTCCTCCCTGTTGGAATTGAGCCTGCCTCTGCTGGCGGTGGCCGCTGGCGCCGTGGTCATCGCAGCCGGGCTCTGGCGAACCGCCTGGAGCCGCGGCACCGCTGTGCTGGCCAGCCTGCTGGTCTATGTCGCCTTCAACCTGAGCGCCGCCCCCATGGACGGCCCGGTGGGTCGCTATGGCGCGCAGGCCATCGCCGCCACACCGCAAGGCAAGATCGCCGTACCCAACGGTTTCAACAGCCAGTTCGAGCGCTTCCAGTTCCTGCTGCCCGGCCCGCACCAGTTCCTGCCTTACGAAACCGGCGCGCGCGCCATGGCACGTCGGGCCGAGGGCGTGAAGCCACCGACACCGGCTGAAGAACTTCAGGAATTGCTGGCCACGCACGCAGCCGTGGTCTGGATCCAGTCCGAGCCAGCGCAAACCGCACCGCCCTGTCTGCCGGGTTGCCGCGTGCTGGGCGAGCGTTGGCTGCTGACCAGCCGACATCTGCCCGGCGAAGTGCGGCTGGACAACCTCTGGTACCCGCAGCAGTGGCTGTACCGGCGCGAATGGCTGCTGGTGCGCGATCAGCCCTGAGCGCGACGCACGCGGCGCTGCAACCAGTCCGCCTGCAACAGCAGCCACAGCCAGGGGTCAAGCAGCGCGTCCCAGACATTGCCGGTGGGCAGGCGCAGCAAGACAAAAAGTGCCAACGCTGACACCAGCAGGACCGAAGGCTGGGCCACGCCATGCCATGCCCAGGGCAGCAGGCACAGCAGCACCAACACCCCGAAGGTGAGCGGCGCAAAACCCAGGCTGTACAGGCTGAAGGGCCAGAGCGCGAAAGCGTCCAGCAGCAGCACCCACCCCAGCAGAACTGGCGCCAGCGCCCAGCGTCGCAGATGCGTCAGCGGCAAGGGCATCAGCAGTTGGGGGCGGTGGTGCGACAACAGGTACCAGGCCGACAGCAACACCAGGAGCAGACTGGGAACGCGAAACGCCAGCCCCAGCCAGTACGCTGGCGACAGCGGTCCGGGCCACAGGCACCAGAGCAAGAGCAGCAGCGGCAGGCCACGCTCCCATGCCGGCCGGTTGCCGCTGCGGCGCAAACACCAGAGAGCGATGCCAGCCAGCACCAGGCCCCAGCCCAGCACGCGATAGACACCCACCGATCCGACCTGTGGCAGCAGGGGGGTCTGCGTCGAAAGCAAGGTGTTCAGGACTTCCATCGTGTTGCGTTCTCAGCGTGCTGCCGGCAAGGGCATGAAGCGTTGCCAGGCGATGCCGCGACGCTCTTCGGTGTAGCTGATCCACAGGCCGCCATCGACCCAGGCCATGGAGGGATAGGAGAACTCGCTGCGCCCATCCCCCTGCGCCAACACCTCCAGTTGGGTCCAGTGCAGCGCATCGCTGGATCGGCTCAGCACCAGCTGGGCGCGCGACTCGGCACGCGGATTGTGGGCCAGGTACATCAGACCGGGCCGCAGGCTCAGTCCGGCCACCGAGGCGTCGGGGTTGGGCATGTCCAGGTCGGGCAGGTCTTCCCAGGTCCGGCCAGCGTCATGGCTGATCACCGCGCGCAGTTGCCGCTGCGCACGGTTGTCGCGCAGCAGTCCCACCCATTCGGTCTCGCTGCGCGGCAAGAGCGTGGGCTGCAGCAGATCACCGCGCTGCGACATCCGCATCATGCCGCGGAACTCGCCGGCCGCATCGAAGCGCAAGGCCACGGGATACTTGATGCCGAGCTCGAAGTAGGCCGGCAACACCATGCCCCCATCGGCCAGCGGCAAGGGCATGGCCCGCACCAGGTGGCTCGTGTTCCAGAGCCAGGACAGGGGCAGCACGCCCAGAGGGTGGAAGGCTTGCTGCGGCGCATCCTGGCGCAGGTGCAGGATACGCCCGGCCGCCCAGCCACCAAGACCGGTGGCGACGACAAATAGATGCGTGCGGCCCTGCCCGTCGCGCCAGGCCACGGGATTGCCCAGGCGACGCAGACCAAAGCCCAGGACAGCGGCCGCGCGATGACGATTGACCACATAGGTGGCCGGCGTCCATTGCTGGGTCGTCCGGTCGAACTCAGAGGCCGCAATCTGCACATCAGGCCCGCTCTCGCGTGAACCGGCAAACCAGTAGGCCTGCAGAGCCGCAGGATGCCCCGGTGGCATGGCCAGCAGGGTGCTGGCATGGGCGGCCGGAGCATCCGCCGGCATCGGTATACGGCCGGCGGCCTGCAACACGAGCGGGCCAGTGACCGCCTCCGTCCCGGACGGCCAGGCGGCCTTGGGCGCCACGGGCTCAGGGGTGCGCAACCAGCAATCCACGATCGTCAGCAGCAGGCACAGACCCAAGCCCGCCCAGCAACGCCGGGCAGCGGAACGATGCAGCCAGGAAAACGACAGTCGGGACACGATGAAGCTCGGTGCGTGAAAGATTGCGCGCTCGTTGAGTTGCGGCAGAGTTTAGCGGTCTGGCGTGCAGGCTATCATGGTCCGAGCATCACCACTGCCGGAACACTCCTGCCATGCCCATCCGACACCCTTTGCTTGCCAGCATCCTGATGATCCTGCTCCTGCCTGTCAGCTGGGCGCAGCCCCGCCCAGATGGATCGCCAGCAGCGACGGTGACCCCGGAGACACAGCAGGTGAACGAGGCCGGTAGCACGCCTCCCCCCACCATTGCCGACCTGGTCCTGCTGTTGCGCAGCTACAAGCCGGACCCGCAGCGTGTCAACGAATTGCGCACCCTGATCGAGGAACCCGTGCCAGGTGAAGGGACGCCCGCCGACCTGGCACGAGCCTGGCATAAAAAGGCCTTGATCGCCGAAGAATTGCAGCAAATCGAGAAGCGCACGGAATATCTGGGAAACGCACTGCCCTACGCGCGCCAGGCCAACCTGGAAGAGCTGGCACTGGGCGGCCTTCAGCGCATACGGTTTGAATATGCCACCAGTCTCTGGTACTCCAAAAGCGTTGCCGCGTCTCAGGAAAGCACACTTGAACTGGCCCTTGAGCTGGAAAAGTCCCCGCGGCTTCCTCCTCTGCTGCTGACGCTGTATTTCCATGTCATCACGAATTACGTCCACCTGGGCGATCTGGACAACGCACGGCTGGCCCTGGGAAAGGCGGATCTGCTGTACCGTCAATTGAGCAGGCGACCCCAGCTCGCCATGCGGCTGCCGCACTTTTCGAGTCTGCTCGAAACCGCGCGCGGCTTCGTGCTATTGCGTGAAGGCAAACTCGAAGAGGCAGAGCGCGCCTATCTGGCCGCCAGCCGCCAAGGCGAACGAAACGCGGAATACAACGCCGTCAATCAGAGGAACTTGCCCTTTGATATCCCCATGGACCGGATCCAGATGCGCAACAATTCGACGCGTCTTTTCCTGGCCCAGGCGCTGATCCAGCAGCAGCGACTGAACGAGGCGGAGGTGCTGCTGCGCGAGATCCTGAAAAGTTCGCTGGTACTCAATGGCCGCAACTCCTTCATCACGGGTCGCGCACTCTGGACCCTGTCACTGGTGTTCACCCATCGCGGCCGCCATGCCGAGGCTGCGGTGCTGGCGCAGTGGGCGGACCGAGCCCTGCAGGAAGCCGGCTTCTCTGAAACCAGCCCGGCGCGCCTGAACGGCCGCACCATCCTGGCCAATGCCCTGACGGCCGCGGGCCGAGCTGACGAGGCCGTCGTCCTGTACGACGCCATACGTACCAAGGTCGGCAACGACACCCGCCTGGAAGAAGGCTTCGGCCAGGGCTCGCTGCTGTCCATCCGTGCCTACATCCTGACCAACCGCATCGACGACGCGCTGCGCGACGGCGACAACCTGCTGCGCCACACCACCCGCCACTTCGGCCCCGGCCACTACAACACCGCCGAAGCCCGCGCCTACCGCGCCATGGCCCTGCAGCGCGCCGGGCGGGTCGATGAAGCCCGCAAGGAATTCGCCGCTGCGGTTCCTATCCTGACCGACCCCGACAAGGTGGTGGGCAAGCAGAACGCCAGCATCGCGCGCACCACCCGCCTGCGCCTGATCCTCAACGAGTACCTCCTCGTGCTGGTGGGCAACAAGGGCAGCCCCAGCGCCGCCGACACGGCCGAGGCCTTCCGCGTGGCCGACGTGGCGCGCTGGCAGAGCGTGCAAAAGGCCCTGGCCGGCTCGGCCCTGCGCGCGGCCGCCGGCTCGCCCGAGCTGGGCGCCAGGATCAAGAAGGTCCAGGACGCCGACGATGAGCTGCAGGCCGTCTACAAGAACCTGATCACCCAGCGCTCGGCCCCGCCCGAGCAGCAGCTGCCCACGGTCATCAAGGCCATGGAGCA
>CAUPMJ010000010.1:0-156801 GCA_963512455.1 uncultured Hylemonella sp.
CGCGCGCACCCCGCAGCCCGAACTGCACATCAACGGTGACAAGGCGGTGCGCTACGAGCGCGTGGCCCAGGCCATGGCCATGGCGCACCAGGCCGGGCTGCGCAAGATCGGCTTCGTCTCCGAGCCCAAGCGTTGAATCCGCATCCTTCCGCTTCAAAATCATTGATAATTTGATGTATGTCAAAGCTGCGCCAAGCCCACTTCCTTGCCCGCCTCGTGCTGGTGTGGTTTGCTTTGGCGCTGGGTGTGGCGGTGGCCTCGCCCCTGTTCCATCCGCAGACTCTGGAGCTGGTCTGTTCAACAGCGGGCACTGTCAAACTGGTGCAGACAGGCGATGACAGCGCGTCGCCAGCTGGCCACCTGCTTGACTGCCCACTGTGCCTGACCGTCAGTGCTCCGCCTCCTGCGCTGCGGCTGCCAGTTGAGTTTTCTGCGCCGCTGGCGCATTCCCTGCGCCCGCTGGCCGCGACGCACACCGCCGCCCGTGCGGCTGCGCCTCTGCCCCCACGCGGCCCACCGCGCGCTCTTGTGCCTGCCCTCTGAAGTCGCGGCGTTCCACGTGCCCTTGAGGGCCCGCCTCGTTGGACGAATGCCGGACCAACGCCCATAGGCGCCGGACCAGGCTCGTCACGCCTCAGACAGGCAGATTCCTCCGTGCTGGCGCCACCTGGTGTGTCGCTTTCCTGATTCCATGCAGACACCCGGCGCACCTGCGCGTGGGTGGATTGCGAACCCCTCCTGAAATCATGTCCCAACATAAACTTCGTGCCGCGCCCACATGGGCGCTTCTGGCCTTGGCGGCTACACCAGCCCTGGGCCAGACCACGGTCACTCTGCCGACCGTCACCGTCACCGCCGGCGAAACGGCGCGCCTCGAAAAGCCCGCCAGCACCGGCTCCAACCTCGACCTCACGCCTCTGCAGACCCCCGCGAGCCTGGACGTCATCAGCCGGGAACAGCTGGACGCACGTGGTGATGCCACGCTGATCGATGCCATCACCCGCGCTACCGGCATCAGCAGCATGGCCCATCCAGGCAACAGCGGCAGCGCCCTGTCGGCGCGCGGTTTCACCGACTCCACCTCGGTCATGCGCCTGTACGACGGCACGCGCCAGTACGGCAATGTGTCGCCGAGCTTCCCCTTCGACACCTGGTCCATCGACCGGATCGAGGTACTGCGCGGTCCGGCTTCGGTGATTTATGGGGACGGTGCAATTGGTGGCGTCATCAACGTCATCCCCAAGAAGCCTACGCGTGGCCCGATCCGCCACGAAGTGCAGGCAACCATCGGCACCCGCGGCAAGCAGGCCCTGGCCTATGGCAGCGGCGGCAGCATCAACGACATGTTGTCTTACCGTTTCGACGTCAGCGGTGATCGCTACGACGGCTGGGTGGATCGCGGCGAGTCAAGCAACCAGACCTTCTCCGGCGCAGTGCAGCTCGACGTTTCACCCGACCTGCAAGTCAAGCTCAGCCACGCGCAGGGCAAGCAGAACCCCATGCGCTACGCCGGCATCCCCATGATCAACGGCCAGTTTCCGGAAACCATCCGCGAGAAAAACTACAACGTGCTGGACAGCGCCATCGAGTACCGCGACAAGTGGACCGAGCTGGGCGCCCAGTGGACACCCGACAGCAACACCCTGGTGCGCAGCAAGCTGTACCACATCAAGAGCGATCGCTACTGGCGCAATGCTGAGGCTTTCACGTACAACACAGGCACCGGCCGGATCGATCGCGCCGAAAACACCGAGATCGCGCACGATCAGACCCAGATCGGCAACACCACTGATGCGGCCTTCACGAACAAGCTCTTCGGCCTGCCCAACCGCGTATCGGTCGGCTTCGATGTCAACACCAGCAAGTTCCAGCATACGAACAACACCTACACGGGCACCACGACTTCGGTCGATCCCTACAACCCGGACCCGGGTTACTACAACAGTACCATTCCCTTCATTCCGCGCTATCGCACCCAGGCCGACCAGATGGCGGTCTTCACCGAGGACCGGCTGGAGCTCACAGACCGCCTGTCCCTGGTCGGCGGCCTGCGTTATGACCAAGTCTCGCTTAAGCGAGACAACCTTGTCGCCGGCACCCAGGACTTCAGCAAGACCTACTCCGGCGTTGGCGGCCGCGTGGGCACCGTCTACCTGCTGCAGCCGGACACCTCGCTCTACGCGCAGTACTCGCAGGCTCCTGATCCTGCGCGCTCCATGATGTTCATGACGGCAGCCAACAGCGTTTTCGACCTCACCATAGGCCGGCAGATCGAGTTGGGCATCAAGCAGTCCATCCTGAACAAGAAGGGGGACTGGTCTCTGGCCGTCTATCGGATTGCGAAGAACAACCTGATGACCCGCGACAATGCCAATCCCTCGTTGTGGATTCAGGTGGGTCAGCAATCCACGCAGGGTGTCGAAGGCACGGTGTCATTGCCGGTGACGAACAAGGTCCAGCTCGACGCCAATGTGGCGCTGCTGAAAGCGCAATACGACGATTTCACGGAATCGGTCAGCGGCGTGGCCGTCTCGCGCAACGGCAATACGCCCGCGAACGTACCTGAGCGGCAAGCCAACCTCTGGCTGGGCTGGAAAGCGCTGCCGGACTGGACCCTCTCCGGTGGCATGCGCTACGTGGGCGAACGCTATGCCAACAACGCCAACACGATCCAGCTGCCGTCCTACACCACCACGGACCTCGCAGTCCGGTGGCAGGTCAAACCGGCCACTACGCTCACCCTGCGAGGTTTCAACGTCTTCGACCAGTACTACTTCACCACGGCCTACTACAGCGGCACCCAGTGGCTGGTGGGTGAGGGTCGTCGCTTTGAAGTGACGGTGAACCACAAGTTCTGAAGGCATGCCCGCCATGTGGAGCCGCGCACACACCAAGCGCTTCATCTACCTGTTTCACCGCTGGAGCGGCATCGGCTTTTGCCTGCTGATGCTGCTCTGGCTGGTGAGCGGGGGGGTGATGCTCTTTGTCGGCTATCCCAAGCTGTTGCCGCAGGAGCGGCTGCCTGTGCTGCCTGTGCTGACGGCTCCCGGCTGCTGTGTGCCAGTGGAGGCTGCGCTGGCGCACAGTCGTACACCCGCGCAGTTGCAGGAACTCACGCTCACCAGCATAGGTGGCCAGCCGCGCTACCGCTTGCGCGAGGGGGATGGCACGCTGCGCCTGGTCGATGCCGGCACCGGCCGCCTGCTGCCGCCCGCAGATGAGGCCGCTGCCCTGGCGGGCGCCCGCGCCTTCCTGCCCGGCGTGCAGGCGCGGCTGCTGGGGCAGGTGGAGGACGATCGCTGGACACACTCGCGCGCGATGGACGCGCACCGCCCGCTCTACCAGGTGCAGATGGACGATGCGCAGCAGACCATGCTTTACGTTTCATCGACGACGGGCGAGGTGGTCCTGGATGCACCGCAGGCTCAGCGCTATTGGAATTTCGTCGGCGCCTGGTTGCACTGGCTCTACATGTTCCGCGACGGCTCGCGTGATCCGGTCTGGACGTGGCTGCTCATCATTCTGTCTGCCGTCGGCACGCTTAGCGTTGTTGCAGGCGCCTGCACAGGCCTGTGGCGCTGGCGCTTTCAGGGGCGCTACAAATCGGGCCTCCGCACCCCCTACCGCAGCCTGCCCATGCGCTGGCATCACGTGATGGGTTTGTCTTTCGGGCTGATCCTGATCCTCTGGATGTTCAGCGGGCTCATGTCCATGAACCCGTTGGGCATCTTTAATGCCGCCCATGGGCGCCCCGATGTGGCCGCCTACCGTCAGGGCACGCCCGGTACAGTGCGGCCCACGCTCACGACCCAGGCCGCGCTCACAGCGCTGAGCCAGTCCGGCCTCGCTGTCAGCGAACTGGAATGGAAGGTCCTGGCCGGCGCGCCCTATCTGCTGGCGCGCAGCGCCAGCGGTGACAGTCGGCTCGTCGTGCGTTCAAACCAAGGCTGGGCGGTGCAGGAGCGCTGGTCGGATGCGTACCTCATCACAGCAGCAGCGGGCTTGAGACCTGCCGCCATCGTGTCGACAGAAATCCTGCGCGAATACGACGCCTACTATTACGAGCGCCAGGAAACGTCCATGTACGCCGGCAGCGAGCGCAAGCTGCCGGTGATCAGGCTGGCGTTCGCAGATCCTGGCAAGACCTACGTCTATCTTGACCCGCGCAGTGGAGATCCGGTCCTGAGTGTGGACGGATCTCAGCGTGTCGGGCGCTGGCTCTTCAACCTCCTGCACAGCTGGGACCTGCCTTCATGGCTGCAAGCCGGCGCGGTGCGGGAAGCGGCGCTGATCCTGCTCAGCCTCGGAGGTTTCCTGATTGCTGCCACCGGCGTTTTCATTGCGGGCAAACGGCTGCTGCTATGGAAACGGCATGCAAGATGAAGCCGGCAATAATCTGACCCATGCAGACCCTGCGCCACGCCCGTTTCCTCGCCCGCCTTGTGCTGGCGTGGTTTGTGCTCGCGCTCGGCGTCGCCATGGCCTCGCCCTTCGTGCAGCCGCAGTCCATGGAGCTGGTCTGCGCCAGCGGCGGCGCCATGAAGCTTGTCGTCAAGACTGCCGACGGCGGCGCCGATGAAGCCCGGGGTCACACTCTGGACTGCCCCATGTGCCTGCCCCTGGGCGTGCCGCCTGCGCTGGTGCAGTTCGAGCCTTTCGTTCCTTCGCCCCTGGCGCATGCCCTGCGCCCCCTGGTGGCCGCGCACATTGCTGGTCGCACGGCCGCGCCGCTACCCGCGCGCGGTCCTCCTTCCCTCTCCTGATCCATCCCGCCATCCCGCCCGGTGTCTGCACCGGTGCGGCTGTGTTCCTTGATGTTTCCGGAGAGTACTTATGCAGAAAAAGCGTCTGGCCCTGGCCCTGGCCATGGCTTTCCCCCTGGCCTTTGAAACCTCGGCCCAAAGCCTCACGGCGCAGGCCGAAACCGACACGCCGGTGAAGTCGCTCGGTGTGGTCACCATCAACAGCGGCCAGCCCACCTCCTTGCCCACGCAGATTCCCACGACCATCGAGGGCGTGACGCGTGAGCAGATCGAGGAGACCGTCAACGCCACCGACAGCGAAGACGCCCTCAAGTATTTCCCCAGCCTGCTGGTGCGCAAGCGTTATATCGGCGACTACAACCACGCCGTGCTGTCCAGCCGCGCCTCGGGTACGGGCAACAGCGCGCGCTCGGCGGTGTATGCCGACGGCATTTTGCTTTCCAACTACCTGGGCAACGGTGCCACCTATGCGCCGCGCTGGGGCATGGTCACACCCGAGGAGATCGAGCGCGTGGACGTGATGTACGGGCCCTTTTCCGCGGCCTACCCCGGCAACTCCGCTGGCGCGGTGGTGGACTACGTGACGCGCATGCCCACCCACTTCGAAGGGGCGGTGAACCTTGGCGCCTTTACCCAGAACTTCAAGCTCTACAACAGCAGCGCCAGTTATGGCGGCACCCAGGGCAGCGCCATGCTGGGCAGCCGCAGCGGCGACTGGTCCTGGTGGGTCAACGTCAACCACACCGACAGCACCGGTCAGCCCCTGGTGTTCGCCACCAAGCTGCAAACGGCCACGGGCGGCGCCGGCACCACGCCGGTCACGGGCGCCGTGCGGGCCCTCAGCACTACCAATGCCAACAACTACATCCTGGGCACCAACACCCAGTACCACACCGTGCAGGACCACGCCAAGATCAAGCTGGCCTACGACTTCTCGCCCACCCTGCGCGCCAGCTACACCCTGGGCAGCTGGGCCAACACCTCCGAGGGCAACCCGCAGAGTTATCTGCGCGATGCCGCAGGCAATGCGGTGTATTACGGCGATGTGCAGATCAACGGGCAGAACTACAACGTCAACAACGCCTTCAACGCCTCGCGCGAAAGCCTGGTCCATGTGATGCACGGCCTCTCGCTCAAGAGCAATACCAAGGGCGAGTGGGACGGAGAGCTGGCCGCCAGTCTCTACGACTACAGCCGCGACCAGCTGCGCGCGGTCACGCTATCAGCCACCTCCACCCTCAGCGGCGGCGCGGGCACCATCACCGACCAGAAGGGCACCGGCTGGTCTACCGTGGTGGCCCGTGGCACCTGGCGCCCGCAAGGCATGCAGGGCGCGCACATCGTTGACTTCGGCGTCCAGCAGGACAACTACCAGCTGCGTATCCTCAAGTCCAACATCGCCGGCAACTGGCTGAGCGACGAGGCCGGCTCGCTCAACAGCGATGTGGGCGGCAAGACGCAGACCCAGGCCCTCTACGGCCAGGACACCTGGGCCTTTGCTCCGCGCTGGAAGACCGTGCTTGGCGCGCGCGTGGAGAGCTGGAGCGCGATGGGCGGTTACACGCGCCTGAGCGGCTCCACCCCCGTGGACTACGAGAGCCGCCAGGAGACCTATGTGTCACCCAAGGCGGCGCTGGCCTACCAGTGGTCCGCTGACAAGGTGATCAAGGCCGCCGTGGGCCGTGCCGTGCGCATGCCCACCGTGCAGGAGCTTTACGGCTCGACCTCCAACGCCAACCTGTCTTTCGTGAACGACCCCAATCTAGCGCCCGAAAAATCCTGGACCACGGAACTCTCGTTGGAGCAGGATCTGGGCCGCGGCCTCTTGCGCATGACGGTGTTCAACGAAGACACCCGCGACGCGCTGTACTCGCAGCTCATCCCCGGCAGCACTACCACCAGCCGCGTGCAGAACGTCGACGCGGTTAACACCAAAGGCGTCGAGCTGTCCTACAACGGCAGCGACGCGCTGCTCAAAGGCCTGGAGCTTTCGGGCAGCCTGACCTACGCAGACTCGCGCATCGTCAGCAACCCCGCCAACCCGGCCAGCGTGGGTAAGTACCAGCCGCGCGTGCCCGTTTGGCGCGCCACCGCCCTGGCCAACTACCGCTTCGACGAGAAGCAGAGTGCTTCCCTGGGCGTGCGCTACAGCGGCAACCAGTACTCCACGCTGGACAACTCGGACGTGAACGGAAATGCCTACACCGGCGCCAGCAGCTACCTGGTGACCGATGTGCGCTGGCGTTACCGCATCAACCCCAAAACCGTGGCTTCGTTGGGTGTCGACAACCTTACCGACGAGACCTACTGGAACTTCCACCCCTATCCGCAGCGCACCTATGTGGCGGACCTCAAAGTCAATTTCTGAAAGCGTCCCCATGAAACATCTCACATGCCTCCTGTGCGCCGCCGCCCTGCTGGCCAGCGCTACTGCAGCCTCGGCCCACGTGGTCCTGGAAGACCAGGCCGCGCTGGCCGGTAGCAGCTACCGTGCGGCCCTGCGCGTGGGCCACGGCTGCAACGGCAGCCCCACCACGGCCATCCGGGTTTTCCTGCCTGCGGGCGTACGCGGCGCCAAGCCCAGCCCGAAGCCGGGCTGGACGCTCGCCATCCGGCGCGAGACCCTGGCCCAGCCCTACGACAGCCACGGCAAGACCGTGCGCGAGGACGTGGTCGAGATCAGCTGGACCGCCAACAGTCCGGTGTCCTATCTGCAGGACGACTGGTACGACGAGTTCGTGCTGCGCGCCACGCTGCCGGCGCAGTCCGGCGCGCTGTGGTTCCGCGTGCTGCAGACCTGCGCGAGCGGCCAGCTCGACTGGGCCGACATCCCGGCCCGGGGCACGTCCACGCGCGGCATGAAGACACCCGCTGTCCTGCTCGAAGTTCTGCCCTCGGGCCAGGCCGGACACGCCCACTGAGTATTCTTTCCCCGTATAGTTTTCCAACAGGAGTACCACCATGTTTCACAAAACCATCCACGCCTTGATTGCCACGCTCGCCGTGACCGCCGGCTGTGCCCAGGCACAGAACGTCGAAGTCCGCGATGCCTGGGCCCGCAGCACCGTGCCGAGCCAGAAGGCCAGCGGCGCCTTCATGAAGCTCACGGCGAAGGAAGGCACGCGCCTGGTCGGCGCCGACTCGCCGGTGGCCGGCATCACCGAAGTGCACGAGATGAAGATGGTCGGCGACGTGATGAAGATGCGCGCTGTCGACGCGCTGGAGCTGCCCGCCGGCCAGACCGTGGAACTCAAGCCGGGCGGTTATCACGTCATGCTGATGGACCTCAAGACCTCGCTGAAGAGCGACAGCACCATCCCCCTGACCCTGATGTTCAAGGATGCCAAGGGCGTGGAGAGCAAGGTCGAGGTGCAGCTGCCGGTGCGCAGCATGGCCCCGGGCGCTGCCATGCCCGCGTCCGGCATGAAGATGCACTGAGATTTACCTGCCCAGCAGGTTGCGCTGTACGTGCTGCAGGTGGCCGCGCGTGCACTCCAGCGCGCGTTCCAGGTCGCGCTCGCGCAGCGCGGCGACCAGCTCGCGGTGTTCCTGCTGGTAGGCCGCGCGCCGTTCGGGCGTGACGCTGCGGCGCTTGAGCATGCCCCATTCACCCTGGGCGCGCGCCTGGTTCATGAGCTTGAAGACCTGGCCCACGAAGCTGTTGTGCGCGGCTTCGGCGATCACCTCGTGCAGCAGGCCGTCCCAGTGCTCGAAGTCTTCCAGCGAGCGGGCCTGTTCGGCCCGTTCGCAGCACTGGGCCATGCGTGTGAAATCGGCCGGCGTGGCATTGCGGATCACCATCTCCACGATGGCCGGCTCCAGCGCCATCCGTACATCCATCAGCTCGGCCGGGCTCACGGCCGCGACAGCCGGGGCCTCGAGTGCCGGCAGCAGGGAGGCAATGCGTTCGCTCACATAGGTGCCGCTGCCCACCGTCTGCGTGATCAAGCCGAGCTCCTTGAGCTGACCCAGCACACGCCGCACCGCCGAACGGCCCAAGCCGTATTCGGCGCACATCGCGCGTTCGGTCGGAATGCGGTGGCCGGCGCGCCAGATGCCGGATTTCAGTTTGTCGAGCAGGGTTTCGCGGAGCAGGGCAGACGGGTCCATGGTGCGGGGGCGGGCGGTGAAGCCGTGATCTTAACAAGCAAACAACCAAATGAAACCAATATGAACACGGTCTACGTGTTTTCCACTGGTCTCAGAGTGGAATTCGGTCCTTATAATTTTCATCCAATATAAACCAATCGCAACCAATCCCCGGTTGCCCTTCGCTGCAGGAGTTCGCATGAAGATCGCACGTGTGCAAAAAGACGGCCAGATCCACCTGGCCCTGGTGGATGAAGCCAAGAAGGAAGTCGCCCTGGTCGGCGGCCCGCTGGCCCAGCATCCCAACCCGGTGCTTTACGTCATCCAGCTCGGTGTCAGCGTGGCTCAGCTGCAGGCCGCCGTGACGGCGCGCGTGCCCATGGCCCAGGTGAAATTCATGGCGCCGCTGTCGGCCTTCCTGCGCAACCCCTTCGCCGTGGGCAAGAACTACCACGAGCACGCCATGGAGTTCGACAAGAGCGGCTTCAACGCCACCAGCGGCGGTGCCTCGTCCATTCCCGCCTTCCCGCAGATCTTCACCAAGGCCACGCTCACGCTCAACGGCCCCACCGACCCCATCCAGTTCAACCCCAAGCACACGCAGTCGGTGGACTACGAGGGCGAGATCGGTGTGGTCATCGGCACCACCTGCCGCAACGTCAGCAAGGCCGACGCCATGAAGCAGGTCTGGGGTTTTGTTGCGACCAACGACGTCACCGCGCGCGACCTGCAGAAGAACCACGCGCAGTGGTTCCTGGGCAAGTCGCTCGACGGCTTCTGCCCCATCGGCCCGTGGATCACCACCACCGACGAAGCCCCCACCGACATGACCATGCAGACCTGGGTTAACGGCGAGCAGCGCCAGAACGCGCACATCTCGCAGCTGATCTTCGACGTGCCCACCCTGATCGAGCAGATGAGCGCGGCCATGACCCTGCTGCCCGGCGACATCATCCTCACCGGCACCTCGGTGGGCGTGGGCATCGGCTTCAACCCGCCCAAGTTCCTCAAGCACGGCGATGTCGTGCGCGTGGCCATCAGCGGCCTGGGCGAGCTCAATAATCCTGTCCAGGAAATCTGAACCCAGGTTCCGACCGAGACTTTCGTTCCACAACGAGGAGACAACCATGACCCAACGCCGTGAATTCCTGCAACTGGGCGCAGCTGCGCTGGCCACTGCCGGCCTGCCCGCCTTCGCGCAGGACGCCTACCCTAGCAAACCCGTCACCATGCTCGTGCCCTTCCCGCCGGGCGGCGTGGCCGACACCGTGGGCCGCCCCGTGGCCGAGGCCATGGGCCGCGCGCTGGGCCAGACCATGATCGTCGAGAACAAGGGCGGCGCCGGCGGCGGCATCGGCATGGCGCAAGTGGCCAAGTCGCGTGCCGACGGCTACAGCGTGCTCATGTCGCTCTCGTCCGTCGTCGTGCTGCCCGAAGCCGACAAGGTGCTCAAGCGCAATCCGCTCTACACCCTGGACCAGCTCAAGCCCGTAGCCCGCTTCACGGCCGACCCCACCGCCCTCGTGGTGCGCGCCGACAGCCCCTGGAAGACCTACAAGGACTTCATCGCCCATGTGAAGGCCAGACCCGGCCAGGTCACCTTTGGCTCTTCGGGCAACTACGGCACCATGCATGTGCCCATGGAGCAGCTCAAGGTCGCCACCGGCACCTTCATGCTGCACGTGCCTTACACCGGCGCCGGCCCGGCGGTGCTGGCCCTGCTGGCCGGTCAGATCGACGCGCTGTCCACCGGCCCGTCCAGCGTGATGCAACACGTGCGCGCCGGCAAGCTGCGCGTGCTGGCGCACTGGGGTGAAGGCCGGCTGGCCGCGCTGCCGGACGTGCCCAGCTTCAAGGAACTCGGCGTGCCGATCAGCTACTCGCAGTGGTCCGGCCTGTTCGTGCCGGCTGGCACGCCCGAGGCCGTGGTGACCCGGCTGCGCCAGGCGGCCAAGGCCGCCTCCGAAGATGCGCGCGCCAAGCAGTCGCTGCTGGCCGCGGGCACCTCCTTCATGTACCAGGACGCGCCCGAGTTCGAGCGTTTCGTGCAGACGGATGCCAAGGCCATGGCAGCGCTGGTGCAGCGCATCGGCCGCGTCGAGTAAGGCGGCGGGCCGCGGGCCGGCGGCCTGGGGTGAAAGGGCCTAAGATGGGCCCTGAGTCCGGGGCTGTCGGGAGGCGGTTTTGTCGTACATCCATCCTCGCTGGGGCGCGTGGCTGCTGATCCTGCTGCTGGTCCTGCAGTCTGCGGCGGCCTGGGCGCAGCCGCGCACCGTGCGTGTCGGCGTCTATGCCAACGAACCCAAGATCTACTTCAACGCGGCCGGCCGCGCCACGGGCATCTTCGCGGACCTGCTGGGCGAAATCGCCAAGGGTGAGGGCTGGACCCTGGAGTTTGTGCCTTGCGAGTGGCAGGCCTGCCTGGATGCGCTGGAGGCCGACCGCATCGACCTGATGCCCGATGTGGCCTACAGCGCCCAGCGCGACCAGCACTTCGACTTCCACCAGGTTCCGGTCATGCACAGCTGGTCGCAGATCTACCGGCATCCGGCCGTGTCGATCAATTCCATCCTGGACCTCGACGGCAAGCGCGTGGCCCTGCTCGAAGGTTCCATCCAGACCGCCCTGTTCAAGGAGCTGGTGACGGGCTTCGGTGTGAAGCCAGTGCTCATGCCCGTGTCCTCGCTGGACGAGGCCTTCCGCCAGGTGGCCGCCGGCAAGGCCGATGCGGCCATCGCCAACCACTTTTTCGGCAACCGCCTCGGGCCGCGCTACCGGCTGGTCGAGACCCCCATCGTGTTCCAGCCGGCGCGCCTGTTTTTTGCCACCGGACAGGACCGCAACCCCGAGTTGCTGGCGACGATCGACGACTACCTGCGCGACTGGCAGAACGATCCGCGCTCGATGTATTTCGCCATCATCCGGCAGTGGGGCGGCCAGGTCTCCGAGCCCGCCGTGCCGCGCGCCTTCTGGTGGGGGCTGGCCGCGGTCGGCGGCCTGCTGCTGCTGGCCATGCTGCTGGCGTGGCTGCTGCGCGGCCAGGTGGTCGCCCGTACCCGCACCCTGCAGGCCGCCAACGAGGAAGTGAGCCGCTTCAAGGCCATCTTCGACCAGTCCACCTTCGCCGCCTGGATTGCCGGCCTGGACGGCCAGCTGGTCTACGTCAACGCGCGCTGCGCGGCCCTGCAGGGGCGCAAGCCGCAGGAGCTGATCGGCGAGCGTTACCTCACCCTCTACGCCCCTGCGGCGCAGGACACGGCCGAAGCCTACTGGCGCAGCGTGCGCGAAGGCGGCGACGGCGCACCGCACGAGCTGCTGCAGCTGGCGGGAGATGGCCGCGAACTGCCCATGCTCAGCAGCGGCCTGCTGCTGCGTGATGCCCAGGGCCGCCCCGAGCTGCTGGCCTGCACCGCGGTGGATATCAGCGACCGCAAGGCGGCCGAGGAAAAGATCCACCAGCTCGCCTTCTACGACGCCCTCACGGGCCTGCCCAACCGGCGCCTGCTGATGGACCACCTGGAGCATGCGCTGGCCGCCAGCGCGCGACACGGCGGCGGTGGGGCCGTGCTGTTCATCGACCTCGACCACTTCAAGACCATCAACGACACCCTGGGGCACGACGTCGGCGACCAGTTGCTGCGCGAAGTGGCGGCGCGCATCAGCTACTGCGTGCGGGTGGGCGACACCGTGGCGCGCCTGGGCGGCGATGAGTTCATCGTGCTGATCGAGGACCTGGGCGAAGTGGCCGAAGTGGCTGCCGGCCAGGCCGAGGCCGTGGGCCGCAAGATCATGGCCGCGCTCAGCCAGCCCTACCGCCTGGGCAACAGCCAGCACCACAGCACCCCCAGCATCGGTGTGGCCCTGTTCACGAACGGCCAGGTCCAGGGCGACGAACTCCTCAAGCAGGCCGATCTGGCCATGTACCAGGCCAAGGCGGCCGGCCGCAACAGCCTGCGTTTCTTCGACCCGCGCATGCAGACCGTGGTGACGGCGCGCGTCTCGCTGCAGAGCGACCTGCGCGAGGCCATGCACTCCGAGCAGCTGGCTTTGCACATCCAGCCGCAGGTGGATACGGCAGGCCGGGTGGTGGGTGCCGAGGCCCTGTTGCGCTGGACGCATCCGGTGCGCGGTCAGGTCTCGCCGGTCGAGTTCATCCCCGTGGCCGAAGAGAGCGGTTTGATGCACGAGCTGGGGCTGTGGGTGCTGCAGCGTGCCTGCGAACTGCTGGTGGCCTGGGCCGGCCAGCCGGCCCTGCGCAAGCTCAGCCTGGCCGTCAACGTCAGCGTGCAGCAGTTCCGCCATCCGGATTTCGTCTCGCAGGTGCTCGAAACCCTGCTGCGTACCGGCGCCGTCGCTGCGCGGCTCAAGCTGGAGATCACCGAGAGCCTGCTGATGGAAGACGTGGAGGACGTGATCGCCAAGATGGAGGCCCTGCGCGCGCACGGCGTGAGCTTCTCGCTCGACGATTTCGGCACCGGTTATTCCTCGCTGAGCTACCTCAAGCGCCTGCCGCTGGACCAGCTCAAGATCGATGCCTCCTTCGTACGCGACCTGCTCAGTGATCCCAATGACGCGGCCATCGTGCGCACCATCATGGCCCTGGCTCGCAGCCTGGGCCTGCAGGTGGTGGCCGAGGGTGTGGAGACCGAGGCGCAGCGCCAGTCCCTGGCTGCCGAAGGCTGCCCGGCCTACCAGGGTTACTACTTCAGCCGGCCGGTGCCGGTCGCGGTCTTCGAGGGTCTCGCCGTGCAGTCCCTGCCCCTGTCGACGACCTTGGAGTAAGCTGGCAACAGCGCGTATCAGAGGAGTGCCACCATGAGCAACAAGGCAGACCCCGCCGGCTTCGGCCCCTTCGTCCCGGGTTTCGACTTCCTGCAGAAACTGGCCCAGGGCGGCAACGCCTCCATGGCCAGCTGGGTGGCGCCCACCCTGGACGCCGAGGCGCTGGACAAGCGCATCACCGAACTCAAGGCCGTGCAGTTCTGGCTGGACCAGAACGCCGCCGCGCTCAAGGCCACCATCCAGGCGCTCGAAGTGCAGAAGATGACCCTGGCCACGCTCAAGAGCATGAACGTGCCCATGCCCGGCGCCGGCATGGCCTGGCCCGCGCCGGGTGCGGCCCCTGCGGCCCAGCCCGTGGCCGCACAGGCGCCCAAGGCAGCGCCCGCCGCCAAGACAGCCACCGCCGCGCCCGGCGCAGCACCCATGGCCGACCCCATGCAGTACTGGGGCGCGCTGACGCAGCAGTTCCAGCAGATCGCCGGCCAGGCCATGAAAGACGCGGCCGAGCGCAGTGCTGCGGCTGCGGCAGCCACGCCCAAGCCCGCCGCCAAGGCCGCGAAGAAAGCCGCCCCGCGCAAGCCCAAGCCTGTTTGAGATGCCGATGAAAAACTTTCCCCTGGCCCACGCCACCCACCCTCAATGGCGCATGGCCGCCGCGCTGGTGCTGGCGCAGTTGCGCGCGCAGCTGGCCCTGCCCGGCGCCGCGCAAAGCCCCACGCTGGCCCTGCTCTACATCACCGATCACTACGCCACCGAGGCCGAGGCCATCCTCGCCCATCTGAGCGGCGAGCTGCCCGAGGTCACCGACTGGGCCGGCACCGTGGGCGTGGGCATAGCGGCCACCAACGTCGAGTACTTCGACGAGCCGGCCCTGGCCGTGATGCTGTGTGATCTGCCCAGCGACCAATACCGCGTCTTCTCCGGCGTGGCGCCCCTGGGCCTGGGCTTCCAGGCGCACACCGCACTGGTGCACGCCGACGGCCGCACACCCGAACTCTCCGAGCTCATCAACGAGATGGCCGCGCGCACCGACAGCGGCTACCTCTTCGGCGGCCTGGCCGCCAGCCGCAGCGAGAGCGTGCAGTTCGCGCTGGGCGGTGATGGTTTCATCCGCGGCCAGGGCCGCTCCACCGGCGTCTTCCACGGCGGGCTCAGCGGCGTGGCCTTCGGCGAGGGCGTGCAACTGGTCTCGCGCGTCACCCAGGGCTGCTGTCCGGTGGCCGGCAGCCACACCATCACCGAAGCCGAGCGCAACGTGGTCTACCAGCTCGACGGCGAGCCCGCGCTGCAGGTGCTGCTGCGTGAACTGGATGTCACGCTGGACGAACCCGAGCAGGCCATCAACACCGTGCGCGCCACGCTGGCCGGCCTGGTGCACGCGCAGGACGTGGCCGCCGACGGCCGCGCCATCAGCCGCACCGGCAACTTCGGCAGCGACGTGCGCGTGCGCCACATCGTCGGCCTGGACCCGCAGCGCGGTGGCGTGGCCCTGGCCGAGCTGGTGGAAGAGGGCATGCAGCTGGCCTTCTGCCAGCGCAATGTGCAGGCCGCGCGCGCCGACCTCATGCGCATCTGCGCCGAGATCCGCGAGGAACTGGAACCCGAGGAACTGCCGCTCACCGCGGGCGGCCTGGAGGCCGAGCCCCCGGCGCAGACACCGCAGCGCATGGTGGGTGCCGTCTACGTCAGCTGCTCCGGCCGCGGCGGTCCGCACTTCGGTGGCCCCAGCGCCGAGCTGCAGATCGTGCGCCACGCGCTGGGCGACGTTCCGTTGATCGGTTTTTTTGCCGGCGGCGAGATCGCGCGCCATCACGTGTACGGCTACACCGGCGTGCTGACGGTCTTCACGGCCTAGGCGCCGGGCGCCTCATTCCTGCGGCGGGGTCCGCAGCAAATCCTTGCGGCACAGCGGCCCGTCCACCGGGTTCTCCAGGCTGTGGGCGATCGCCGTCACCAGCGCGTGCGCTTGCTCGGCGGTGAAATGTTCCATCAGCGGGCGTGCCACCGCCGGCGGCAGCCGCACCGCGGCGGGGCTGCCGTCGGCGCGCGTGATGCTCAGGCTGGCCACCTGGTGGCTGCCCCAGTCGGGCCGTGCCTCGGCGCGTAGCATCTGCTCCTGCATCAGCGCCTCGTAGTCGGCCTCCAACGCTTCCAGGGTGGCGTCGTCGGGCTCGGCGGCCAACTCGACCACCCAGCCTTCCATCCTGTCCTTGCGCGTGCTGCTCTCCAGCGCACGCACCGCCAGCCCCTGCACGAAGCGATCGCGCAGCTCGGTCTCGAAAAACACATAGCCGGTGGCCATGGCGGGTGCGCGGTGCTTACTTGTCCTTGAGCTTCATGATGCCCAGGGCGTTCATCACCATCTTCTCGAACAGCGGCTCCGAGGTGCCGGCCTTCATCTTGCGCATGAAGTATTTCTCGAAGGCGATCTTGGCCAGGTGCACCCACTTGCCCTGCGAGAACCAGTTCACGTTGCGCGGCGGAATCTGCGGCAGCGCCACGAAACAGGCGCCGGTGTCGCCGAAGTCGGCCAGGCACACGGCATTCCAGGTGGCCTTGGTGCCCGGCTCCTTGCCATCGAGTTCGTCGCGGATGTTGTGTGCCGTGGCCGTGACCATGGACTCGATCATGTAACCCGTCTTGGGTGCGCCCGTGGGCACCGGCGTGGTTTCCACCGGCGGAATCGCCACGCACACGCCCACGGCGTAGATGTTCTTGAACTTGGGGTTGCGCTGCTGCGGATCGATCAGGATGAAACCGCGCGGGTTGGTCAGCCCCTCGATGCCGAACACCGCGTCGATGCCCTTGAAGGCCGGCAGCATCATCGAGAACTTAAAGTCCAGCACGTGCTCTTTCTTGGGCCTGCCGTCCTCGTTGTGTTCGGTCACGTACATCTTGCCGGCTTCCACCTTGGTGGTCTTGGCATTGCAGATCCACTTGATGTGGCGGTCGCGCATGACCGATTCGAGCAGGCCCTTGGAGTCGCCCACCCCGCCCAGGCCCAGGTGCCCGATATAGGGTTCGGCCGTCACGAAGGTCATGGGCACCTTGTCGCGGATCTTGCGGCGGCGCAGGTCGGTGTCCATGATCATGGCGTACTCGTAGGCCGGGCCGTAGCAGGACGCTCCCTGCACCGCACCCACCACCACATGGCCCGGGTTCTTCACGAAATCCTGCCAGCCCTTTTCCGCCTCCACCGCGTGGTCCACGTGGCAGATCGACTGCGTGTGGCCCTTGGGGCCCAGGCCCTCGATCTCGTCGAAGGCCAGCTTCGGCCCGGTGGCGATCACCAGGTAGTCGTAGTCCACCGTGCGGCCGTCGTCCAGCTCGATCTGGTTCTTCTCGGGGTGCAGGCGTTTGGCGCCCACGCCGATGAAGTCGATCTTCTTCTTGGCCAGCACCGGCGCGATGTCCATCTCGATGTCGTCGCGCTTGCGCCAGTCCACCGCCACCCAGGGGTTGGAGGGCACGAAGTGGAACTTCGGGTTGTTGGAAATGACGGTGATCTTGTCTTCCGCGCGCGCCAGCGCACGCATCTCATAAGCCATCGGCATGCCGCCGATGCCTGCGCCGAGTATCACGATATGGGCCATGGTCTTGTCTCCTGGTGTGTGCCGCGCCTGCCATCGGGCGCGGCTGTGCAGGAGTTATAGGCACGGGGGTATCAATCCGGCTTGATCCATATCAATCCGGGGGCGAAGAAGGTCAACGCCGCAGTGCAGCAAAAGCCGTGCTCAATGACGCAAGTTGGTAAACGCCGGGATCCGCGAGGGGCTAGAACTCAAGAACTGTCGCCGCCCGCTGTCTGCCTTTAGGGGGAACCCAGTATTTTTCGCATGAAGACCCTTGTGAACGGGCCTTCAGTGCGACGGTCGTACGTCACGTATCCGATCTTCTCGTAAAGGGCGATGTTGCGAGCCATCTTCTCGTGCGTGTAGAGGTGAATCGAGGTATGGCCCTGTGTGATGGCTTCCTCTTCAGCCAGCCGTAGCAGGTGGCTCCCGAGGCCCTTGCCGCTGAAATTTGGGTGGACTGCCACGTTCTCGAGCGTGAAACCTTCGTCCGTATCGGACAGGACCAGCAAGCCGGCGATCCTTCCACAGTTTTCCCCCACGAAGACGCACCGCGAGCGCAGGACGTCAGCGTAGTTTTCGAGCATGGGACCCGGTTTCATTCCGATCACCGATACCCAGGGCGAATACGCAGCCAGAACGCACGCTTCGATGGCCGGCAAGTCCTCCGGCCGTGCGCGTCGAATGGTGAACAAAGGTTCTGTTGCAGACATGGCTATTGACCTAGCGCCGCAGAGCAGCAAACGCCTCGAACTCCCAGCTGCGCATGGCCAGCAGCAAGGTGTAGCCCTCGCGGTCCTTCTCGGGCAGTTTCTGGTCGCTCTGGTGCTGGGTGGCGAAGTCCTGCGCCACACGCTGCAGGCGCTCCATGAACGACGGCGCCAGGCTGCGGCTGATGCTGCCGTGCACCAGCAGCAGGCCCTCGCCGTGGCCGTCGAAACCGCCGCTGTAATAGTCCAGCAGCGCGTGCTCGCGGAAATAGTCCATCACCGCGCCGTGCGGGCGCCAGCGGAAGGTCTTGGCCAGTTTCAGGCGGTAGCGGTTCAGCGGCCGCAGCTCGATGATGCCGATGCGGTCCAGCTGCGCCAGGTACTTCACGCACTCGGCCTCGCTCAGGCGGTAGCTCGCCACCATCTGCTCCAGCGTCCACTGGCTCAGCACGCAGATGGCCACCAGCAGCAGCTTCTTGTCGGCCACCACGGCCTTTTCCTGCGCCTGCGTCAGCTCGGCCAGCAGGGGCTGGGCGTCGGCCACACGACGCGCCAGCTCGGCAAAGTCCAGCTTCAATGCGCGGCAGATCGCGTCGATGCGCGACAGCGGCATGTCGCCCCTGGCCAGCATGCGCTTGACGCTGCTCTCGGCCATGCCCAGCTTTTTCGCCAGATCGGCATAGGTCAGGTGGGCGGCCTTGAGTTCCTTCTTCAGGGCCAGGACGAGGTCGGCGGTGGTGCTCATGGCTTGTTCTTGGGGGTGTCGCGGTGGTATCGATTATCGATACTCCCGGTAGACAGAAGCGCAGAAGTCGCATGAAATGCTCTTGTTTGCGATGCGCGCGCCCCACAGTGCGGCCATCGTCATTCCCGGAGCCATCTATGTTTCCATCGTTCTCCCGCGCCGAAGCCGTTCTGCTGGGCTCCGTGCTGCTGCTGGCCCTGCTGGCCGTCTTCGCGCCCCCCTTGGCGCAAGCCCCGCACTTCCATGACTTTGCCGACCAGCGCAGCTGGCTGGGCCTGCCCTGCGCGCTCGACGTGTTGAGCAACCTGCCTTTCGCGCTCTTCGGCGCCTGGGGCCTGCACCGGCTGGGCCGCGGGCCCGCCACGGCGCTGCCCCCGCCGCAGCGCCAGCTGGCCACGCTGTTTTTTGCCGGCCTCATTCTCACGGCCCTGTGCTCGGCCTGGTATCACGGGGCGCCCGACAACGCGGGCCTGGTGGTGGACCGCCTGGGCATGACGGTGGCCTTCGCCGGCCTGCTGGGCCTGGGCGTGGCCAGCCATGTCAGCACGCGGGCTGGCCGGGCTTTTGCCGCGGCCGTACTCGTGCTGGGGCCCCTCAGCGTGTGGGCTTGGTCAGTCAGCGGCAACCTGCTGCCCTGGGCCCTGTTGCAGGGCGGCGGCATGGTGATGTTGCTGGCGCTCGCCGTCATGCCACCCTTGCCCGGGGCGCTGGCCGTGCGCTGGGGCCTGGTCATCGCCATCTATGGCGTGGCCAAGGCGCTGGAGCAATACGACGCGGCCGTGTACGCGTACCTGGGCCAGCTGGTCTCGGGCCACAGCCTCAAGCATGGGGTGGCCGCGTTGGCCGCATGGCCTGTCATCAGCGCATTGCGTGCCCTCGGGCAGAATGCCATTCACATCTAAGAACAGTTCAAGAGGAGCACGCCTTGCGCGACTTTGACAAAACCTGGCCGGCCGAGCCACATGCCGCCGATGCCCACCCCAACCAGTTCGCCCTGCTGCGCCAGCGCCGCTTCGCGCCCTTCTTCTGGACGCAGTTCAGCGGCGCCGCCAACGACAACCTCTTCAAGTTCGCCTTCACCGTCATGGTGACCTACCAGCTGCAGGTCAGCTGGCTGCCCCCGGCCATGGCCGGCCTGGTGATCGGCGCGCTCTTCATCCTGCCCTTCCTGCTCTTCAGTGCGACCAGCGGCCAGCTGACCGACAAGTTCGAGAAGACGGCCATGATCCGCTTCGTCAAGAACCTGGAAATCGTCATCATGCTGGTGGCCGGCTGGGGTTTCATCATGGGCTATGTGCCGGCCCTGCTGCTGTGCACCTTCATGATGGGCCTGCACTCCACGCTCTTCGGCCCGGTCAAGTTCGCCTACCTGCCCCAGGTGCTGAGCGAACGCGAACTCACTGGCGGCAACGGCATGGTGGAGATGGGCACCTTCGTGGCCATCCTGCTGGGCAATGTGGTGGGCGGCCTCATCGTCGCCATGCCCGAGGTGGGCCACCAGAACGTGGCCTTCGCCTGCGTGGCCCTGGCCGTGGTGGGGCGTGCCGCGGCGGCGCGCATCCCCGCGGCGCCGGCCACCGACCCTGGCCTCAAGATCAACTGGAACCCGGTGTCCGAAACCTGGCGCAACCTCAAGCTCGCCCACGGCAACATCGTGGTGTTCCGCTCCCTGCTGGGCATCAGCTGGATGTGGTTCTTCGGCGCCGTCTTCCTCAGCCAGTTCCCCAGTTTCGCCAAGGAAGTGCTGCATGGCGACGCGCACGTGGCCTCGGCCCTGCTGGTGGTGTTCTCCATCGGCATCGGCATCGGCTCGCTCATGTGCGAAATGCTCAGCCGCCGCCACGTGGAGATCGGCCTGGTGCCCCTGGGCGCCATCGGCATGACGGTCTTTGCCATCGATCTCTACTTTGCCTCGCGCGGCCTGCCGCCGTCAGAGGTGATGGGCCTGGCCGCCTTCCTGGCCCAGGGCGCGCACTGGCGCGTCATGGCCGACCTGCTGCTGCTCAGCCTCTTCGCCGGCCTCTACAGCGTGCCCATGTACGCGCTGATCCAGCTGCGCAGCCCGGCCACGCACCGCGCCCGCATCATCGCGGCCAACAACATCTTGAACGCCCTGTTCATGATCGCCAGCTCGCTGATCGCGGGCGCGCTGCTGGCCATGGACGTCACCATCCCGCAGATCTTCTTCCTGGTGGGCCTGGCCAATGCCGTGGTGGCGCTCTACATCTTCCTGCTGGTGCCCGAATACCTGCTGCGCTTCGTGGCCTGGGTCATGAGCCACTTCGTCTACCGCTTCAAGGTCACCGGCGACGAAAACATCCCCACCACCGGCCCCGCCATCCTGGCCTGCAACCACGTGAGCTTCGTGGACGCCGTGCTGCTCATGGCCGCCAGCCCGCGGCCCATTCGTTTCATCATGGACCACCGCATCTTCAAGATCCCGGTGCTGGGTTGGCTCTTCAAGCTGGCCAAGGCCATCCCCATCGCCCCGCGTGCCGAAGACCCGGCGGCCTACGACGCGGCCTTCACCGCCGCCGCCCAGGTGCTGAAAGAGGGCGACCTGCTGGCCATCTTCCCTGAAGGCGGCATCACCCACGACGGTACGCTGCAGGAGTTCAAGGGCGGCCTCATGAAGATCCTGGAGTTGCAGCCCGCCCCCGTGGTGCCCATGGCGCTCACCAACCTCTGGGGTTCCTACTTCAGCCGCGCCGAGCTGGTGGGCGGCAAGCCGACGGCCATGGCCAAGCCGTTCCGGCGGGGCGTCTTCAATACGGTGGGGCTGAATGTGGGGGTGCCGGTGGCGGCGGAGGACATGAACCTGGCCGCGCTCCAGAACCTTGTTGGCAACTTGGCCAAAGACTAGATTAATCAGTGAAGTGAATAGATCAAGGCAATTCAGAAAATCTACCAAGGAGGCATCTGATGGACCGTCGATACCAAGTTTTTATTTCCTCTACGTACGGTGACCTGAAAGACGAGCGTGCAGAAATTATTCAAGCATTGCTCGAGCTGGATTGCATACCTGCGGGAATGGAGCTCTTCCCCGCGACCACCGAAGCTGCCTGGGACCTAATTAAGGGTGTCATAGATGACTCGGACTATTACTGCCTAGTTATCGGCGGTCGCTATGGGTCAGTCGATGCTGATGGTGTAAGTTATACGGAGAAAGAATACGACTACGCAATGTCACAGAAGAGGCCGGTGATGGCATTTGTGCATGCAGACCGCGAAAGCATTCCGGCGGCGAAATCAGAAAAAAGCGAGGAGGGCCGTAAGCGGCTAGATGCCTTTCTGGAGAAGGTTGAGAAGGCGCATCACCGAAAGTCTTGGTCTTCTGCGGCTGAGTTGGGTGGTCTCGTGTCAAGAAGCTTGGTCAACATGAGAAAGTCGCACCCTGCGGAAGGGTGGGTTCGTGGAAGGTTTGCAGCCACCGATGTTCTGCTTGTGGAGGCGGCGAATCTCCGGGCTCGGGTGGCCGAGCTGACCGCGGCGTCGGCAAAGGGGGGAGATGAACCATTTCAAGAGATTGACGATCTTGCTGCTGGAAACGATAGCTACGCAGTTGGCGTTAGCTTTGTTGAGACCGGCAAGAAAGATCGGATCAGAAAGAACGTGGATATTTCGTGGAATGAGATTCTTCGATATGTGGGGCCATCTCTGGTAAATGAGTGCGCAGACGATGAGTTCTTGGACAAGCTCAAGCTATGCTGCTACCACAAGCTTGAAGACATTACCGGGCTAACGATTGACTACCGATCTATTGTCGTGCCGCACGTGGTCGTTGATCAAATAAAGGTACAGCTGCAGGCGTTGGGTCAGATGGCACCGGGAACGAAGCGTCGGGCTGTTTCTGATAAGAAGACGTACTGGCGTTTGACGGACCGCGGATCAAAGCAGCTGATTGCAGCTCAGGCAATCCGAAAGCCTCCACAAGCGGCAACTGCGGTCGGCAATGCGTTACAGAAGATTATTGAGGCAAGTGATACCCAGCCTTGAGCTGCATGGGGCGTTGCTAGCGTCTGGCTCAAGTCCAAATTGATCGGTCACGTCACGGCTGCTCAGGCGAGCAAGTGGGGCAGAAGGGCGCACACTTCCGATCGAACGTCCATGAAAAAACTTCCCCTCAATAAAGCCTTCACCCTGCTGGAGCCCGGCCCCGTGGTACTGATCACCACCCATGACGGCCAGCAGCCCAACATCATGACCATCTCATGGACCCTGGTGGTGGACTTCACGCCGGTATTTGCCCTCACCACCGGGCCGTGGAACCATTCCTTTGCCGCGCTGCGCAAGACCAAGGAATGCGTGATCGCCATCCCCACGGTGGACTTGCTGGACAAGGTGGTGGGCGTGGGAACCTGCTCGGGCACCGACACGGACAAGTTCGCCAAGTTCAAACTCACGCCGCTCAAAGCCAGCAAGGTGAAGGCACCGCTGATCCAGGAGTGCCTGGCCAATATCGAGTGCCAGGTGATCGACTTCAACAAGAAGCACAGCGTCGTCTTCCTGCAGGGCGTGGCTGCCTGGGTGGACACCGCGCGCAAGGAGCGGCGTTTGCTGCATGCCGTGGGCGACGGCACCTTCATCGCCGACGGCCGCAAGCTGGACCGCCGCCAGGCCATGCGCACCAAACTCCCCGCCGGCGTCTGATGCGCCGCTGCGACGTATCTGAAACCTGACCCTGAATCCATCACCATGTTGCGATCTGGCCGTATCCACTTCTTCATCCTCGGCGTGGTGCCGCTGCTGAACGCGGCCGCCTTGCTGCTCTATGGCCTGTATCTGGCGACCAGCGGCTCGGGCGGGTCGGAGAAGGCCGTGCCGCTGCTGCTGGTGCTGGCCGGTGCGGGTTTGCTGGCCCTGGGCGTGGCCGTGGTGAAGCGTGGCCGTGACCTGGGCTGGGCGGCGGCAACGTCGCTCGCGGGTCTACTGCTCGGTGCGCTCCTGGGGCCCATGGTCCTGCTGTTCCTGGCCTACCTGGCGTTTGCCAAAGGGCAGCCGGGTGACAACGCCTTCGGTCCGCCTGCGGCGGCCCCTTCGTTCCCGGCGTGGTTCTGGTCCTTTTTCGCGTTGGTTGTGCCCTGGTTCGTGGCGGTCACGGCAGCACGCCTGATGTAGGGCGCCGGCAATCCGCCCAAGGGGGCTACATGCAAATGCTCATCCACCGAGATCCCAAAGCCTGGGGCCCCGAGTCTGTGCTTCCTTCCTGCTGGCCGTTCAAGCACGGCGTCGTGTTCCTGCAGGGTGCGGCCGCCTGGATGCCGCGCGCCGCGCCGGACGGCCTTCGTTCAAACCGCGTTGTCTAATGTCGGCTGACATGAAAGTGATCGCCTTGTCTGGCAGCCTGCGTGCCACTTCCATCAACTCCGCCTTGCTGCGCGCCGCTGCAAGGCTCGCGCCGCAGGACATGCAGATCGAGGTGTTCCCTGGGGTGGGTGAACTGCCCCTGTTCAACATCGATTTGGAGGTGTCCGTCCCGCCCTCCGTGGCTACGCTGCGCGCGGCCGTGGGCGGCGCAGACGCCTTGCTGATCGCCAGCCCGGAGTACGCGCATGGCGTATCGGGTGTCATGAAGAACGCGCTCGACTGGCTGGTCAGCCTGGAGTCCTTTGTTGGCAAGCCGGTTGCCCTGCTGAATGCGCAACCTCGCGCCCATTTTTCGGACGCCGCCTTGCGCGAAACGCTCAAGACCATGTCCGCCGCCTTGGTCGAGTCCGCATCGGTCAGCATTCAGCTGACAGCCGATACGCTGAAGGAAGAGGGCATGCTGGCATCGCCGCCCGTGGCGCAGGCCATCCTGGCCGCGTTGACCGATCTGCGGGCTGCCGTTTTGGGCGGCGGCGGGCAGGGGCCCCTCTTTCCCGTCCGCTGAGCGGGTGCAAGCTGCGGGTCGAACACCTGAGGCTGGGGAAGTTGGCCACGGCCGAAGTCGATACCGATCAGGACGGCATCCTCGATGCCCGCCATACCTACGACAAGCTCGGAGAAGTGAGCCAGGTCGAGAAGATCACCAGATAGCCGGAGCAATTGCGGCAGGGGCGACCCCTGCGGTCCGACTGCCGTCTGGTGTTCGGCGTGACCCGCCGTCTTACGACCCCGGCGTGAGCTCGTAATGCGTGCTGCGCCCACCCGCGTCGGCCTTGACCAGCACGCCCCGCTCCAGCAGGTCGCTGATGTCCCGCAAGGCCGTGTCGGCTGAGCACTTGGCAATGGCGGCCCACTTGCTGCTGGTGAGTTTGCCTTCGAAACCGTCGAGCAGGCGGTTGAGCAGCTTGATCTGCCGCTCGTTCATGGGAGTGCCGGCCCAGCGCTGCCAGAAGCGGGCCTTGGCCAGCACGGCTGCCAGCGTGACCTCGGCGCCCTGGATGGCCCGCAACAGGCAGTCCAGGAACCAGGCCAGCCAGTCGCTGACGTCGAGGCTGCCCTTCTGGGTGCGCTCCAGCAGCTCGTAATAGTCCTTGCGTTCACGCTGGATCTGGGCCGACAGGCTGTAGAAGCGTTGGGCTGGCGGCTCGGCCCGGGCCAGGGCCATGTCGCCGATGGCACGCGCGATGCGGCCATTGCCGTCTTCAAAGGGGTGAACCGTGACGAACCACAGATGCGCCAGCCCGGCCTGGATCAGCGCATCGCCCGGCTGCTCCACGTTGAACCAGAGCAGGAAGTCGGCCATCTCCGCTTCGAGTTGCGGGGCGGGCGGCGCCTGGTAATGCACGGTCTGCCGGCCCAACGGGCCGGAGACGACCTGCATGGGGCCCTGGGCATCATCGCGCCAGTTGCCGACGCGCAATGTCGCCAGCCCGCTGCGGCCGGTGGGGAACAGGGCTGCGTGCCAGGCAAACAGGCGTTCGGCACTCAGCGGCGCCCCCGAGTTCTGCGTGGCATCGAGCACCATGTCCACCACGCCATCCACGTGCCGGTCCGCCGGTGCCAGCGCGCCGATATCGACGCCCAGGCGGCGGGCGATCGACGAGCGCACCGTCTCGGGGTTGAGCAGTTCGCCTTCGATCTCGCTGGTCTTGAGCACGTCTTCGGTCAGGGCGCTCAAGTGGGCCTGGTCGCGCAGGCCGATGCCCAGGTCATGCATGCGGCCCAGCAGGCGACCTTGTGCCTGATGCACCTGCGCCAGCAGGGGCGACAGCCGCTGAAGGTCGTAGCGCCAGTGCGGCCAGTCGTCCTGCTGCCAGATATAGGTCTTATCACCGCTATTCATGCGGAGATTGTAGGGTGAAATCTCCGCAGGGGCAAATATTCACCGCATGAAAAGCGGTTATTGAGCCCTGAATTCACCGCAAGACCCGGTCCAAGGGGCTGTTTCCCCCCGGGGCCGCCCTTAGACCGGCCCCGGCCAGCCCTCCAGTTGCTGCAAGGCCTGCAGCAGTTGCGCGCCCGCAGCATCCAGCGTGCCGTCGTTGTGCACCTCGATCAGATGCTGCGCCCGGCCGGGGCGGTAGGCGTCGGCGCGTTGCACGCGCTGCGCCACCGTGTCGGCGCTTTCGCGGCCGCGGGCCAGCAGGCGCTGCTGCAGTACCTCGGCGCTGGCCGTGATGTGCAGCACCGTGAGCTCGGGGTATTGCAGCTGCGCCTCGGGCAGGTAGGCGCGCGAGCCGTTGAGCAAAACCCAGCGGCCCGCCTGCAGCGGCGCCAGCTCCTGGTGCCGCACGCCGTAGAGCAAATCGTGGGCCGCCCAGTGCAGGCCGAAGGCCTGCTCGTCGCGCAGGCGCTCGAAGGTCGCGCTGTCCACGCTTTCGTGCGCCTCGCCGCCGGCCTCGGCCGCGCGGCTGATGGTGCGGCGGGCCCAGTGCAGCGGCAGCGCGGGAGGCAGCCGTGCGCGCAGCCAGGCCAGCAGGCTGTCCTTGCCGGCGCCCGAGGGCCCCATGACGTAGAGCAGGCGCTGGCTCATGGGCCGGCTTCCGGGCCCAGGGGCACGTGCTCCAGCAGTACGAAGTCGGCGCCCGGGGTGGGTTCGGCCAGCAGGGCCACGGCGTCGAAACGGCTGGCCGGCAGGTGGGCGAACCATGACTGCGCGGCGGCCTGCAGCGCGTCGACCACGGCCGGCGCAACGCCGCGCAGCGGGCCGGTGAGCGAGCAGTGGAAGCGGTAGCGCTCCAGCACGTAGGGGTAGCCCCAGCGCAGCAGCAGCGCGTCTTCTTCCGGTGTCAGGCCGGCAGCGCGGCGGCGTTGCAGCTCGGCGGGCGGCAGTGGTGCGGCCAGGGGCTGCAGCTGCGTCACGCAGGCCCGCTGTACGTCGTTGATGGCCGGCTCGGCGCCCGTAGGCACCATGGCCAGGAAATCGTCCAGCCGCGCCACCTGCAGGGCGGGCAGATCGAAGGGCTGCAGCTGGCGGCACAGGGTGTACACGGCATCGCGCAGCTGCGCCGGTGTCACGCCTTCGGCCAGCGCAAACGGGGCCTTGAGCGTGCCGTGCCAGCCATAACGGCGCGGCGCGGCCGTCAGGCGCAGGAACTCCGTGGCCGGCAGGCCCGGGATGTCGGGCGGTGTCAGCGTCTGCTGGCTGGCCGCGCAGCGTCCCAGCCAGCGGCTGCCGGCCTGCCACTCGGGGCTGTCCGGGCGCGGGGCGTAGTAGATGGCGTAGCGGTAGGCCGGCTCAGTGTTCATCGTGGCTCACCGTCAGCTTGACGCGGTCGCCGGCGAACCAGGCGGTGGCGTATTCGATCGGCACACCCTGCGGGTCCACGTTCACGCTCTCCACCTGCAGCACGGGGCGGCTCTGGGCCTGCTTGAGGATGGCGGCGACCTCGGCGTCGGGCATCTGGGCGGTGATGCGGCTTTCGCGTCGCGTGTAGTCGGCCACGCCGTGTGCCGCAAAGGCGGCGGTGATGGAGCCGGTCTCGCGCACCACGGCCTCCAGGTCGGCAAAACGCGGCAGGGGGAACAGGCGCTCGCTGACCTGCAGCGGCTGCTGCTCGGCCTCACCCAGCACACGCAGCCACAGCAGCGTGCTGCGCGCCGGTACCTGCAGCGCGCGCGCCTGGGCCGCCGTGGCGCGCACGGTGCGTGCGGCCAGCACCTGCAGGCCGCCGCGCAGGCCGGCCTGCGCCAGGTTCTGGTGGTGGCGGGTGCGCTTGCCCAGCGCCAGGTCCACCGCGAAGTCTTCCACATAGGTGCCGCTGCCTTGCGTGATGCGCACCAGGCCCTGGCTGCACAGGCTGGCCAGTGAGCGGCGGATGGTGTGGCGGTTCACGCCGTACTGCTCGGCCAGCGCGTGTTCGGAGGGCAGGCGCTGGCCCGGGGCGTAGACCCCGCGGCCGATGGCTTCGGCCAGTTCGGTGGCGATGCGGGTCCAGAAACTCTCGCGCCCGGCCGGCGCGGTCTGGAGGGAGTTGGGGAAAGTCGTGGTGGCTGTCATGAAACCTACATCAAGGGTCTTTAAGCTGGCGGCAGGAAATCAAATTGTCTAGACAACTTCAGGATAGCAGAGTGATGTTTCACGCATTTGACAACCCGGGTCCGGCCCGGCCCCTGGTCCGCGCGGACTGGATGGCGCTGCTGGCGCGCGCGCCGCAGGAGCTGCTGGAGTCCGTGCTGGGCCCGCAGGCCGGCGCCGCGCCGCGCTGGCTGCGCGCGCCCGAGACCGGTCTGATGATGGTGCAGGGCCGCGCCGGCGGCACCGGGGAGCGCTTCAACCTGGGTGAGGTCACGGTCACGCGCTGCGCCCTGCGCCTGGACGAGGCCGGCACCAAGGCGCCCGTGGGCGTGGCCTATGTGCTGGGCCGCTCGCACCGCCAGGCCCAGCTGGCCGCGCTGGCCGATGCCCTGTTGCAGGACCCGGCGCAGCAGGCCGCGCTCGATGCCCGCCTGCTGGCCCCGGTGCGCCAGCACCTGGCCCGGCACCGCGCCGAGCGGGCCGAGCGCACCCGGAGCACCAAGGTCGATTTCTTCACCGTGGCGCGCGAAAGCGGCGCTGGTGCCGCCGACGAGGAGGAGGGCGCATGAACCCGCAAGACCTGTCCGCCATCGGCGCGGGGTTCACGCAGGAGGCCTACGGCAGCCAGCAGGTGTTTCGCGCGGCGCTGCAGGCGTTGTCGCACCCCGGCCGCCTGGTGGATGTCACACACGACGCGCAGGTGCCGCAGGTCGGCCATGCCGCTTCGGCCGCGCTGCTGCTGGCCCTGCTGGACGCCGATTGTTGCCTGTGGCTGTCGCCGGCGCTGCGCGACAGCGATGCCGCGGCCTGGTTGCGTTTTCACACCGGCTGCCAGCTGGTGGCCGCGCCGGCGCAGGCGCAGTTCGCCTGGGTTGCCGCGGGTGATGACTTGCCGGCGCTGGAAGCTTTTGCCGGCGGCAGCGAGAACTACCCCGACCAGTCGACCACCTGCGTGATCGACGTGGTGTCCATCTCCGCAGACGGTGCGGACCCCTGGCGTCTGAGCGGTCCCGGCATCCAGGGCGAGAGCACCTTGCAGGCGCAGGGGCTGCCGCCCGACTTCATCGCGCAGTGGGCGGCCAACCACGCGGCCTTTCCGCGCGGTGTGGACCTGTTCCTGGCCACGCCGCAGCAGATCGTCGGCCTGCCGCGCAGCACGCGCATCGAAACAACCGTGGAGGCCTGACATGTACGTGGCCGTCAAGGGCGGGGAAACCGCCATCCTCAACAGCTACCGCCTGCTGGCTGAGCAGCGGCGCGGCGACCGCGCCCTGCCCGAACTGACGGTGGCGCAGATCCGCCAGCAGCTCAAGCTCTCGGTGGACCGGGTCATGACCGAAGGCTCGGTCTACGACCCCGAGCTCGCCGCGCTGGCCATCAAGCAGGCGGCGGGTGACCTGGTGGAAGCCATCTTCCTGCTGCGCGCCTACCGCGCCACGCTGCCGCGCCTGGGCAGCAGCCTGCCGCTGGACACCGCGCGCATGGCGCTGGAGCGCCGCATCTCCGCCACCTTCAAGGACCTGCCCGGCGGGCAGGTGCTGGGGCCGACCTATGACTACACCCAGCGCCTGCTGGACTTCACCCTGCTGGCCAACAGCCCGGACAGCCCCCGCAGCGACAGCGCCGCGCTCAAGGCCGAGGAGGGCGCCGTGCCGCGCGTGGTGGATCTGCTGAACCAGGAGGGCCTGATCGAGACCCGCCCCGTGCCGCCGGGCGACCCGGCGCCCATGGACCTGACGCGCGCGCCGCTGCGTTTTCCGGCCGACCGGGCCACCCGCCTGCAGAACCTGGCGCGCGGCGACGAGGGCTTCCTGCTGGCCATGGCCTATTCGACCCAGCGCGGTTATTCGCACAGCCACCCCTTCGTGGGCGAGATCCGGCTGGGGCAGGTGGCGCTGGAGATCGAGCCGGAGGAGCTGGGTTTTGCCATTTCCATCGGCGACCTGGAGATCACCGAGTGCGAGATGGTCAACCAGTTCGCCGGCAGCAAGACCGAGCCGCCGCAGTTCACGCGCGGCTACGGCCTGGCCTTCGGTCACAGCGAACGCAAGGCCATGGCCATGAGCCTGGTGGACCGCGCGCTGCGCGCCGAGGAGCTGGGCGAGCCGGTGGAGTCGCCGGCGCAGATGCAGGAGTTCGTGCTTTCGCACAGCGACAGCCTGGAGGCCTCGGGTTTCGTGCAGCACCTCAAGCTGCCGCATTACGTGGACTTCCAGTCCGAACTCGAACTGGTGCGCCGGCTGCGCGCCGCCGCCCCGCAGCCGGGCGCCGAAGGAGACCCCGCATGAACGCGCCGCAAGTCAATTTCGCCTACCTCGACGAGCGCACCAAGCGCATGATCCGCCGCGCCATCCTCAAGGCGGTGGCCATCCCGGGTTACCAGGTGCCCTTCGGCTCGCGCGAGATGCCGCTGCCCTATGGCTGGGGCACCGGCGGCATCCAGGTCACGGCCGCCGTCATCGGCCCGCAGGACGTGCTCAAGGTCATCGATCAGGGCTCGGACGACACCGTCAATGCGGTCAACATCCGCCGTTTCTTCGAGCGCACCACCGGCGTGGCCACCACCACGCGCACCACCGAGGCCTCTCTGATCCAGACCCGCCACCGCATCCCCGAGACGCCGCTGCGCGAAGGCCAGGTGATGGTCTACCAGGTGCCGGTGCCCGAACCGATGCAGCGGCTGGAGCCGCGCGAGACCGAGACCCGCACCCTGCACGGCCTGGCCGAATACGGCCTGATGCACGTGAAGCTGTACGAGGACATTGCACGTTACGGCCACATCGCCACCACCTACGACTACCCGGTGCTGGTCAACGGGCGTTACATCATGGCGCCCTCGCCGATCCCGAAGTTCGACAACCCCAAGATGCACATGAGCCCGGCGCTGCAGCTGTTCGGCGCCGGGCGCGAGAAGCGCATCTACGCCGTGCCGCCCTACACCACGGTGGAGAGCCTGGGTTTCGAGGACCACCCCTTCGAGGTGCAGCGCTGGGACGCGGCCTGCGCCCTGTGCGGCGCCACCGACAGCTTCCTCGACGAGGTCATCACCGACGACGCCGGCAGCCGTCTGCACGTGTGCTCGGACTCGGACTACTGCCAGTCGCGCCAGCCGGCGACCGCGCCCAGCGTCGATGCCCTGCAGGAGGCCGCATGAGCATCACCATGCGCGAGGCCGTGGCCGGCGACATCCCGGCCGTGCTGGAACTGTATGCCCAGCCGGGCATGGACAACGGTCGCGTGCTGGCGCAAGACGAGGCACAGCAGCTGTACGCCGAGTTTGCGCGGTACCCGAACTACCACCTGTACGTCGCCTGCGACGAGGGTGACGCCGCCGTGGTCGGCAGCTATGCCCTGCTGGTCATGCACAACCTGGCGCACCGCGGCACGCCCTCGGCTATCGCCGAGGACGTGGTGGTGGCGCCGGATCGCCAAGGCCAGGGCATCGGGCGACGCATGATGGCGCACGCCATCGAGCAGGCGCGCGAGGCCGGCTGCTACAAGCTGGCCCTGTCGTCCAACCGCAAGCGCCAGGCGGCGCATGCCTTCTATGAATCGCTCGGCTTTGCGCAGCACGGCCTGAGCTTCGTGATCGAGCCCTGAGATGACTTCTTCCCCTACTCCCCTATTGCAGGTGCGCGGCATCGGCAAACGCTACGGCGAGCGCGTGGCGCTGCAGGACGCCTCCTTCGACCTCTGGCCCGGCGAGGTGCTGGCCGTGGTGGGCGAATCGGGCTCGGGCAAGTCCACCCTGCTCAATGCCGTGGCCGCGCGCAGCCAGCCCGATGCGGGCAGCGTGCTGTTCCAGTCCCGTGACGGCGCCGTGCAGGACGTGTTTGCCATGAGCGAGGCCCAGCGCCGCCTGCTGGCGCGCACCGACTGGGGCTTCGTGCACCAGAACGCGGCCGACGGCCTGCGCATGGACGTGTCGGCCGGCGCCAACGTGGGCGAGCGCCTGATGGGCCTGGGCGAGCGCCACTACGGTCGCCTGCGCGCCACCGCGCAGGAATGGCTACAGCGCGTGGAGATCGACCCGGCGCGCATCGACGAAGCGCCGCGCGCCTACTCCGGCGGCATGCGCCAGCGCCTGCAGATCGCGCGCAACCTGGTCACGCAGCCGCGCCTGGTGTTCATGGACGAGCCGACCTCGGGGCTGGACGTCTCGGTGCAGGCGCGCCTGCTGGACATGCTGCGCCAGCTGACGCGCCAGATGCAGCTGGCCGTGATCATCGTCACGCACGACCTGGCCGTGGCCCGCCTGCTGGCGCACCGCATGATGGTCATGCAACGCGGCCGCGTGGTCGAGGCCGGCCTGACCGACCAGCTGCTGGACGACCCGCAGCATCCCTACACCCAGCTTCTCGTCTCTTCGGTATTGCCGCCATGAACGCACCCCTGCTCCAGATGAAAGGGGTGGCCAAGCGCTTCACCCTGCACCACCAGAACGGCGTCGAGCTGCCTGTGCTCGACCAGGTCGACCTCAGCGTCGCCCCGGGCGAATGCATCGTGCTCGACGGCCCCTCGGGCATGGGCAAGAGCACGCTGCTCAAGCTGATCTATGCCAACTACCGAGCCAGCGCCGGCCGCATCACGGTGCAGGCACCTGGCGGCGCCCCGGTGGAGATCACCGAGGCCACGCCGCGCGCGCTGGTGGATCTGCGCCGCCACACCATCGGCTACGTCAGCCAGTTCCTGCGCGTGATCCCGCGGGTGGGGGCGCTGGACGTGGTGGCCGAGCCGCTGGCCGAGGATGCCGGCGACGATGCGGCGGCCCTGGAGGCGGCGCGCGAGCAGGCAAGACTGTGGCTGACGCGCCTGCGCATCCCCGAGCGCCTGTGGCACCTGCCGCCGGCGACCTTCTCGGGCGGCGAGCAGCAGCGCATCAACATCGCGCGCAACATGATCAAGCCGCGGCCGCTGCTGCTGCTGGACGAACCCACGGCCTCGCTCGACGCTGCCAACACCGCGACCGTGATCGAGCTGATCCACGAGGCAGTGGCGCGCGGCGCTGCGCTGGTGGGCATTTTTCACGACGCGGGTGTCGGCGCGCAGGTCGCCACCCGCCGCATCAACGTGGCCGAATTCCGGAGAAGCGCATGAACAGCCAGATCGTTTTCAAGAATGCCCGCCTGGTGCTGCCCGGCGAGGTGGTGCACGGTACGCTGGCGGCGGTCGACGGCTGTCTGGCCGGCTTCGACAGCGGCGGCAGCGCCGACCCGGCGGCCATCGACCTGGAGGGCGACTACCTGCTGCCCGGCCTGGTGGAGATGCACACCGACAACTTCGAGCGCCACCTGATGCCGCGCCCCAAGGTGCACTGGGCCGAGCTGCCTGCGCTGCTGGCGCACGACGCCGAAGTGGCCGCCGCCGGCATCACCACCGTGTTCGATGCGCTGGGCGTGGGCGAGGCCGATACCGACAGCCTGCGTGGCAGCGCCTGGGACCGGGTGCTGGCGACGATCGACACGGCCACCGCGCAGGACCTGCTGCGCGCCGACCACCACCTGCACGTGCGCTGCGAGCTGCCGGCGCCCAACACCATCGACCTCTTCCAGCCGTTCCAGGAGCACCCCCGCCTGTCGCTGATCTCGCTGATGGACCACACGCCGGGCCAGCGCCAGTGGGAAGACATCGAGCAGGCGCGCATCTACTACACCGGCAAGAAGGGCTGGAGTGGCGAGAAGTTCGAGCGCCAGGTGGCGCATGCCGCCATGCTGCAGGCGCAGTACGCCGAGCCGCACCGCGCCTACTTCGTGGACTACTGCCGCGCGCACGGCATCGCCCTGGCCAGCCATGACGACACCACCGAGGCGCATGTGCGCCAGGCCCATGGCGAAGGCGCCAGCATGTCGGAGTTCCCGACCACGGTGGCGGCGGCGCGCACCGCCCACGAGCTCGGCCTGCTCACCGTGATGGGCGGGCCCAATGTGGTGCGCGGCGGCTCGCACTCGGGCAATGTGGCGGCGGCCGAGCTGGCGCGCCACGGCCTGCTCGACATCCTGTCCTCCGACTACGTGCCGGGCAGCATGCTGAGCGGCGTGATGCGCCTGGTGGACGAGGAGCTGATGACCCTGCCGCAGGCGGTGGCCACCGTCACGCGCAACCCGGCACGGGCCACGGGCCTGCACGACCGGGGCGAGATCGCGCCCGGCCAGCGCGCCGATCTGGTGCAGATGCGCCTGGTCGAATTGCCCGGCGGAGCGCGCCAGGCCGTGGTGCGTGCGGTCTGGCGCGAGGGCCGGCGTGTGATCTGAGCTGCCAGGGCGCGGGCCGGCCGGACATGCGCGTGCCGCGCAACTGTCAAACCCCTGTCACACGCCGCTTCCACACTGGGATGTATAGACGACTTCGGAATCCGCCATGACCACCGCACTCCATATCCGACAGCTCAACAAGCACTTCGCCAACGGCCGGCACGCCTTGCGCGACATCAACCTGACCGTGCAGCACGGCGAGATGGTGGCGCTCATCGGCGCCTCGGGTTCCGGCAAGTCCACCCTGCTGCGCCATGTGGCGGGCCTGGTGGCCGCTGATGGTGGCAGCGAATCCCGGATCGAGATCGATGGCTGCTGCGTTCAGCAGGGCGGCCGCATCCACCGTGACATCCGCAAGGTCCGCGCCCAGGTGGGTTTTGTGTTCCAGCAGTTCAACCTAGTGGACCGCCTGCCGGTGCTGGTGAACGTGCTGGTCGGTCTGCTGCATCGCATCCCCTCCTGGCGCAGCTGGCTGCGCCTGTTCAGCCAGCAGGAGCGCAGCCAGGCGATCGAGGCACTGGCGCGCGTCGGCATCGCCGACTGCCACGCGCAGCGCGCGTCCACCCTGTCCGGCGGCCAGCAGCAGCGTGCCGCCATCGCGCGCACCCTGGTGCAGGGCGCCCGGGTGGTGCTGGCCGACGAGCCGATCGCCTCGCTGGATCCCGAATCGTCGCGCAAGGTCATGGAGATCCTGGCGCGCATCAACCGCGAGGACCGCTGCACCGTGATCGTCTCGCTGCATCAGGTCGACATGGCACGCAAGTACTGCCCCCGCGTGGTGGCGCTGCATCAGGGGCAGGTGGTCTTCGACGGCCCTTCCTCGGCCCTGACGCCGGCCCTGCTGCGCGATCTGTACGGCGTGCAGGCCGACGAAATCCTCACGGGCGCGCCGCCCGTCCATGACACCGCACCCGCCGCGCCGGCCATGCCCTGGGTACCGCCCCTGGCGCAGGCCGCATGAATTCCCCCAACCCTACCCCGGAGTCACCATCATGATCAAAAAGCTTTTTGCCCGCACCGCGGCCGCTCTCGCCCTGGGTCTCGCCGGCACGGGCGTGCTGGCGCAAGACATCAACTTCGGCATCATCTCGACCGAATCGACGCAGAACCTCAAGGGCGACTGGCAGCCGCTGATCGACGACATGAGCCGCCAGACCGGCCTGAAGGTCACGGCCTTTTATGCGTCTGACTATGCCGGCATCATCGAAGGCATGCGCTTCAACAAGGTGCATCTGGGCTGGTTCGGCAACAAGTCGGCCATGGAAGCGGTCGACCGCGCCAACGGCGAGGTGTTCGCGCAGATGGTCAACGCCGACGGCACCCAAGGCTACTACTCGCACCTGATCGTGCACCGCGACAGCCCGATCAACAGCTTGGACGATGTGGTCAAGGGCGGCAAGTCCCTGAGCTTCAGCAACGGTGATCCCAACTCCACCTCGGGTTTCCTGGTGCCGGGCTTCTACGTCTTCGCGCAGAACAAGATCGATCCCAAGACCCACTTCCGGATCACGCGCAACGCCAACCATGAGACCAACGCCCTGGCCGTGGCCAACAAGCAGGTCGACGTGGCCACCAACAACAGCGAGAACATGGAGAAGATCCAGATCCGCTACCCCGAGAAGTTCAAGGAGATCAAGATCGTCTGGACTTCGCCGCTGATCCCGCTCGACCCGCTGGTCATGCGCAAGGACCTGCCCGAGGCGACCAAGGCCAAGCTGAAGAACTTCTTCTACAACTACGGCAAGACCGACGCGCGCGAAAAGGAGATCGTCATGAAGATCTCCAAGCTGTCGGGTTTCAAGGAGTCGAGCAACGCCCAGCTGATCCCGATCCGCCAGCTGGATCTGTTTGGCCAGCGTAACAAGGTCGAGGCGGATGCCAACCTCGGCGAAGCCGACAAGAAGAGCCGCCTGGCCGACATCGACAAGAAACTGGCTGCCCTGAAATGAGCCTCAGCACGTCCTTGCCGGTGCCGCCGCAACTCAAGCGCAGCCTGAGCTGGCATCTGTCCTGGGTCGTGCTGTTGGCCGTGCTGGCGGCTTCCTGGAGCGGCGCCGACATGCGCCCGCTCGACCTGTTGCGCGACTCCGGCAACATGGCCACCTACGCGGCCGAGTTCTTTCCACCGAACTTCTCGCAATGGCAGCTGTACGTGCAGGAGATGATCGTCACCCTGCAGATCGCCCTGTGGGGCACGGCGCTGGCCGTGGTGACGGCGGTGCCCATGGCGCTGCTGGCCTCGGCCAACATCGTGCCGTGGTGGGTCTACCAGCCCATGCGCCGCCTGATGGATGGTTGCCGTGCCATCAATGAGATGGTGTTCGCCATGCTGTTCGTGGTGGCCGTCGGCCTGGGGCCGTTTGCCGGTGTGCTGGCGCTGTGGATCCATACCACGGGCGTGCTGGCCAAGCTGTTCTCCGAGGCGGTGGAGGCCATCGATCCGCAACCGGTCGAAGGCATCCGCTCCACCGGCGCCAGCGCCCTGCACGAAATCGTCTACGGCGTCATCCCGCAGGTCATGCCCTTGTGGATCTCGTACACGCTCTACCGCTTCGAGTCGAACGTGCGTTCGGCCTCCGTGGTCGGCATGGTCGGCGCCGGCGGCATCGGTGTGGTGCTGTGGGAGATCATCCGCGGTTTCCAGTACGCCGAAACCTGCGCCGTCATGCTGATCATCATCGTCACCGTCAGTGCGATCGACCTGGTGTCGGCGCGCATCCGCAAGTTCCTCGTCTGATATCACCATGGCCCTCGACCACTCCGACATCCAGCACCTGCTGACCACCCGCGGCCAGTCCCAATACGGCCGCGAAGCGGTCAACCAGCTCGAACACGCTCTGCAGTGTGCCCAGCTGGCAGAGCAGGCCGGCGAAACACCTGAAACCATCGTGGCGGCCTTGCTGCACGACCTGGGCCACCTGCTGGCCGCGCAGCGCGAGGGTCTGGCCGACCACGGCCAGGACAAGGACGACCTGCACCAGTACATCGCCCTGCCCTTCCTGCGCGATCTGCTGCCCGCCGCCGTGCTGGAACCGATCCGGCTGCACGTCGATGCCAAGCGCTACCTTTGCGCCACCGAGCCGGGTTACTGGGAAGGGCTGTCGCCGGCCTCCAGGCACAGCCTCGAACTGCAGGGCGGCGCGTATGCCGAATCCGAGGCGCAGGTCTTCATGGCGCAACCCTATGCGGCCGAGGCCGTGCGCCTGCGTCGTTACGATGACCTGGCCAAGGTGCCGCAGAAGGTCACCCCAACGCTGGATCATTTCCTGGGCATCCTGGCGGCCGTTTCCAGCGTCAGGCACTGACAGCTTGCGGGCGGTCAGGTCCGGTCAAACAGGCCGGCTACCGCCTTCAGGTATCAAAATGTGATACTTTGAAGGCAAAATTCAAGCACTTGTACTGGAAGTAGCCCCATTCGAGGGGCTGCCGCACACACTGGCCGCATGTTCAACAACCCCAAGGGGTCTTACATGCAAGTGCTCATCCACCGCGATTCCAAAGCCTGGTCCCTCCAGGTCTGGGTTTCTTTTCTGCTGGCCGTCTTCCTCTGCGGCGTGGGCCTGGCCTGGCTGCCGGGCAAGGACCTGGACCGCGCCTTCATGGTCATGGGTTATTTCTTCTGCCTCTCGGCCGCCTTCGTGCTGGCCAAGTTCGTGCGCGACAACGAGAAGGCCGAGGCCGAGGGCAAGGTGGCGGACTCGCCCATGTTCAAGTTCGTGGTCTGGATCGGCTTTTTCCTGGCCATGGCGCTCACGGGCTGGGGCCTGCTGCGCATGGAGATCAGCGAGACCTACAAGGCGTTTCTGGGCGTGAGCTGGCTCTACCTGATCACCACCACCTTCACGCTGGCCAAGACCCTGCGTGACCGCCACGAAGCCGACCTGGCCGAAGCCCGCCTGGACGGCCGCCGCAGCGCGATGCGCGGCGAATGAATGGCACCACGACACAAGGAGTCATCATGAAACAACGTTTGCTATCCCTGACTTTGGCAGTGACCCTGGCCCTGGGCAGTGCGGCCAGCCTGCCGGCCCGCGCCCACACCGAGGCCTCGGCACTCAGCACGCTCTCGGCCCTGCCCATCGCCTCGGTGGTCGTCGTGGGCAGCGCCGCGGCGGCCGCGGTGGTGATGGTGCCGGTGGCGCTGTCCGCCGCCGGCGCGGTGCTGGTGGTGAAGACCATCGAATCCACCGCACGCGGCACGGTCTATGTGCTGGAGCGCGCGTCCGACGGCGCCGTGGCCAGCATCGAGATCGTGGGCAAGGGGCTGGGTGCTTCAGCCGTGGGCGTGGGCACGGTGCTCATGGTCAGCGTCATCGGCGCCGGTGTGGTGCTCTCGGTGGCGGGCGAGGCCATCGCCTTCATTCCCAATGCGCTGGGCCGGGCCCTGCTGCACAACGAGCGGGTGGTGTTATGAAATTCACACGTGCATTGTTTGCCGGGCTGCTGGCGACCCTGCTGCTGGCCACCGCGCCGGCCCATGCCGGCCGCAGCTGCGAAAACCGCTCCCTGCAGGCCATCACCGTGGAGCGTGGCCTGACGCTGGCCGAGCGCACGCTGCAGGCGCTGGATGCCAGCGGCGCGCAGGTGGTGGTGCTGGCGCGCGCCGGGCAGGACCTGAGCAAGTACGGCCTGCGCTGGTCGCACCTGGGTTTTGCGTACAAGCAGCCCGACGGGCAGGGCGGGCATGTCTGGCGCGTGCTGCACAAGCTCAACCACTGCGGCACGCAGGAGGCGGCGATCTACCGCCAGGGCCTGGGCGAGTTTTTCCTGGACGACCTCTGGCGCCTGGAGGCGGCCTGGGTGGTGCCCGTGCCGGAAGTGCAGGCGAAGCTCCACGCCCTGCTGCTGCATGAGCAACGCGCCATTGCGCTGCACCACCGGCCCTACAACATCGTGAGCTACCCCTGGAGCCAGAAGTACCAGCAGAGCAACCAGTGGGCCATCGAGACGCTGGCCGCGGCCATGGAGCCCACGGTGTATTCACGTGAGCGCGCGCAGGCCTGGCTGCAATTCAAGGGCTACCAGCCCACGACGCTGAAGATCGGCGCGCTGACGCGGCTGGGCGGGCGCCTGGGCGCGGCCAACGTGGCCTTCGACGACCACCCCGGCGAGAAGCGCTACAGCGACCGCATCGAGACGGTGACGGTGGATTCGGTCTTCGTCTGGCTGCAGCGCGCCCAGCTGGGCGGCCCGCCGGTAGTGCTGCGCTACTGAGCGGCGCCTGAGGCATCGGAGCGGTATTTCGTCACGCTGGCTGCCTGTGACGGCCGCCCCGGCTCCTCCACTGGCTGCGACTGGCCTAAGATAGCGCCAGTAGTATCGATGCCCGAACGGACGGACCCGCCATGCAGATTGTGATCGTCGACGATGTGGAAGCCAATCTGCTCCTGCTGAAGCATTTCATCACGCAGTTGGGCGAGGCGCACGAGGTGGCGGCGTTCACCGATCCGCAGCAGGCCCTGGCGCATTGCCAGGGCAGCGTGCCCGACCTGGTGATCGTGGACTACATGATGCCGGAGCTCAATGGCGTCGACTTCATCCAGCGTTTTCGCGCTGCGCCGGGGCGCGCCGATATCCCCGTGCTGATGGTGACGGCCAATGACGAGCTGACGGTGCGTTACAGCGCGCTCGAAGCCGGGGCCAACGATTTCCTGACCAAGCCGCTGGACAAGATCGAGTTCAGGGCGCGCATGCGCAACGTGCTGGCCCTGCGCGCCAGCCAAAAGCGGCTGGAGGACCGGGCCAGCTGGCTGGCCGAGGAAGTGCTCAAGGCGACCGACGAGATCGTGCGGCGGGAGCGCGAGACCATCCTGCGCCTGTCACGGGCGGCTGAATTCCGCGACCCGGAGACCGGCGACCATATCCAGCGCATGGCGCATTACTCCTGGATGATCGCCGTGCGCCTGGGCCTGCCGCTGGAGCAGCAGCAATTGATCCTGGAGGCCGCACCCATGCATGACGTGGGCAAGGTGGGCATCCCGGACCACATCCTGCTCAAGCCCGGCAAGCTCGACGACGCCGAGTTCGCCATCATGAAGCAGCATCCGGTGATCGGCCACCAGATCCTGTCGGACAGCAACTCGCCGCTGCTGCAGATGGCGGCCACCATCGCGCTGAGCCACCATGAAAAATACGACGGCAGCGGCTACCCGCTGAAGCAGAAGGCGGACGCCATCCCGCTGGTAGGGCGCATCGTGGCCGTGGCCGACGTGTTCGACGCGCTGACCTCGGCACGCCCCTACAAGGCGGCGTGGGAGTTCGACCGCGCGGTGTCGTTCATGCGCGAGCAGCGCGGCCTGCATTTCGACCCGCAGTGCGTGGACGTGTTCCTGGATCGGCTGGACGAGGTGCAGGCCGTGCGCCGGCGCTTCGCCGCCGAGCACTGAGCCACGTTGTTCAGGCCGGCTGGCTCAGAAAGCGCGCGAGTGCCTGGTCCAGCATCCTGAGCTCGGCCTCAAGCTGCTGAACCAGCGACGCGGCCTCGGTGGTCGTTCCCCGGGCGCCCAGGACTTCGACCTTGCGGCTCAGCACCTCGGGCCGCTCGGCACCGAAATGGCCCAGCAGGCCGCGCAGGGTGTGTGCGCTGCGCTGCAGCAGCTTGGCATCGTTCTGCGCGAGCGCCTGCCGCATGTCGCGCACCTGCTCGGGCCAGGTGCTCCGGAAGGATTCTCCGATGATGCGTACGACCATCGCGTCGGCCTGTCCCAGTGCCGCGTCGTAGTCGAAGGCTGCGACGCCGGGCGGTGCGTCCGCGGGCGGCACGACCAGGGTCCCATCGGGGAACAGGCTCCCGGGCATGGTCGGGCTGTAGTCGGCGTCCTGCCAGCGCAGCGCGGCCCGCAGCTCGTCGATGCGGATGGGCTTGGCCAGGTATTCGTCCATGCCGGCGGCCAGGCAACGCTCCCGGTCGCCGGTCATGGCGTTGGCCGTCATGGCCACGATGCGCACATGCTCGCGCGTGTTGCGCTCGTGGGCGCGGATGCGGCGGGTCGCCTCCAGGCCGTCCAGGACCGGCATCTGCATGTCCATCAGGATCAGGTCATAAGGGGTGTCCGACTGGGTGGCCATGCGCACGGCCTGGGCGCCGTCGGAGGCGACATCGACTTCGTGGCCTTCGCGCTCCAGCAGGCTGAGGGCGAGCTTCTGGTTGATCTCGTTGTCTTCCACCAGCAGGACGCGCAGGCTGTTGACTGCGTCCGACGCCTCTTCTGCGGTGGAGAGGGACATGATGTCGCTGTTTGATTCGCTGTGGTCGATGTCGAAGGCGGCCGTGAAGAAGAAGGTGCTGCCCTGTCCCGGGGTGCTGCGCACGCCGATCTCGCCGCCCATGGCGTGGACCAGCTTCGCGCAGATGGCCAGGCCCAGGCCCGTGCCGCCGAAGTGGCGCGTGATGGAGGCATCGGCCTGGGTGAAGGGGGCGAAGATCACCTTCAGCTTGTCGGGGTCGATGCCGACGCCCTGGTCATGCACTTCGAAGCGCAGGACCGCCTGTCCCCGTTGGTCGGGCTGGCGCAGCACGCGTACCTGCACCACGCCTTGCCTGCTGAACTTGATGGCGTTGCCGACCAAGTTGATGAGGATCTGGCGCAAACGGCCTGCGTCGCCGATCAGATGGGGCGGCACGGTGGCCTGCGGTTCGTAGGCCAGGCGCAGGCCCTTGAGGCGGGCCTGGGTGTCCAGGCTGTTGAGTGTGCCGCGCACCAGCGAGTGGGGACGGAAGGGGCGCAGGTCCAGCGTCAGCTGGCCGGCCTCGATCTTGGAGAAATCCAGGATGTCGTTGATGATGGCCAGCAGACTGTCGGCCGATTTCTTGACCAGGTTGAGGTATTCGCGCTGCGGCGCGCTGAGCTCGGTCTCGAGTGCCAGCGTCGTCATGCCGATGATGCCGTTCATGGGGGTGCGGATCTCGTGGCTCATCACGGCCAGGAACTCGCTCTTGGCGCGGCTGGCCGCCTCGGCCGTCTGCATAGCGTCCTGCAGCGCCTGGCGGCTGCCCTCGCGCTCCTGGATGATTTGCAGCACCACCCGTGACAGCGCGGCGATGTCCATGCTCTGGGCTTCGGGGGAGGGCGCGTCGGGCAGCAGGTTGGAGAGGACACGGCGCAGTGCCGCGAGGGCCTGCTCACGCTGCCGGAGCTCCTGGCGCAGGCTTCCCGAGACGCGATGCAGCGCTTCGAACGTGGCGCGGAATTCCTCGGGCACGGCCAGCACCATCTCGCCGGCCAGTTTCTCGAATTGCGGGTCGCTGGCGGAGAGCACCGTGTCCATGCGCTGGAAGGAGGAGATCCAGCGGCGCAGCGAGTACCAGATTAGGAACAGGCCACCCAGCAGGCTCGCGATGGACAGGCCGAGCGCGGCCAGCAGCAGCTGCCAGAGATGGAGGGCCACCACGCCCACCGCAAACTCCAGCCGCAGCACACCATAGTCATGCCCGCCCACCGAGATGGTGCGGTTGACGTCGTACAGATGCGAGCCCACTTGATCGCGCAGCCAGCCCGGCACATAGCCTTGCGGGCCCGAGTGGTTCAGGCTTTTCACGACGCCGCCACGCAGGTCGATGAAGGCGGCCGAGGAAAACTGGGACTGGAGGATGCCGCGGTCGAGTGTGCGCTGGATGGTGTCGTAGTCGCCGATGACCGCGCTGTCGGTGATGGTCTGCGCGGTCGCTTCCACCAGCATGGTGGCGGACTGCTGGACGCCTTCGATCTCCTGGGTGAACTGGTAATGCAGGAACAGCCAGGTGCCCGCGCCGACAAACAGCAGCATGGTGACCGCGTAGAGCGCGAAGACCCGCTTGACCAGCGAGTTGGGCAGCAGGTTGATCAGCGGCGTGGGCATGCTCAGCGCAGCGCGGGCGGTGCCGTCTGGTAGAACTTGCGATAGGAATCGTAGTCGGCCGCGCTGGCAGGAATGAAGTAGGCGTCGATCGGCAGCCCCACCTTTTGCGAGGTCTGGTGCAGGATGTCGCGGCCCTTGGGGTCCTTGTGCATGTTCAGGAAGGCCTGTGCCACGGCCTGCGCGTCCTTCTCCGGCACCTTGCCCGAGACCATGAGCGCCAGGTCGTGGAAGGGATCGGAGGACCACAGCACGCGGAACTTGCGGTTCTCGCGCTTGGCGTAACCCTCGATCAGCTGGGAGTTGCCGCCGACCGCCTTGACCTTGCCCGCGAAGAGCTGGGCCAGCGCGCCATTCTGGTTGCCGCCGAACACCACCTTGATGTCGATGCCGCGATTGAGCAGTTGTGCATACGGTACCTTGTAGGCGATGAAGGCCTCAGGGCCCGGGAAGGCGACTTCCTCGCCCTTGAGCTGGGCCAGCTCGGTGATGGGGGAATTGGCGGGCACGACGATCTGGCCCTGGATGGCGGGCATCTGACGGCGACCGAAGACCTTCCAGCCCAGCTGCTCGCGTTCGGGGCTGAACAGGTGGTTGGAGAAGACGAACTCGACTTCCTGCGTCAGCACATAGGCCGTGGTGTCGGCCGAGGTGCGGCCGATCTTCAGGCTGAGCTTGACGCCGCTCTTGTCCGTCACATACTGGATGATGGGGTTCCAGTAGGCCGCTGTCAGGTTGATGTCGAACTGGTTGACCGGGGAGAAGCGGTAGCCGCCGTTGGCAGGCTGGCCCCAGGCCGGGGTGAGTGTCAGCAGGAAGGCGGCAAGCGCGAGCAGGTGTTTTTTCATGGTCGACGGTGTTCTGTACAGGCGGCGATGGCCGGGCCAGCGCGCCGGATCCAGCTTACTCCAGCCAGGGCGCGTGCGCCAGAGTACAGCGGCCTTGTATCCCTTCAGGACGCTACGATTTCACGAATCCCTCATGATAGGCACCGTGCCCCATGACGTCAGCCTCATCGCCACCATCGCCACCGGCTTCGGCCTGGCGATGATCCTGGGCCTGCTGGCCATCCAGCTCAAGATGCCGCCGCTGGTGGGCTACCTGCTGGCCGGCGTGGTGATCAGCCCGGCTACGCCGGGTTTCGTGGGCGATGTCGGCCTGGCCGGCCAGCTGGCCGAGATCGGCGTGATGCTGCTGATGTTCGGCGTAGGTCTTCATTTTTCCCTGCGTGAATTGCTGGCGGTGCGACGCATCGCGGTGCCGGGCGCCATCGTGCAGATCGGCGTGGCCGTGGCGCTGGGCATGGGCGCCAGCATGGCCTGGGGCTGGCATTGGGGCGGGGCGCTGATCTTCGGTCTGTGCCTGTCGGTGGCCAGCACGGTGGTGCTGCTGCGCGCGCTCGAAGCCAAGGGCCTGCTGGACTCCATCAACGGCCGCATTGCCGTGGGCTGGCTGGTGGTGGAAGACCTGGTCATGGTGCTGGTGCTCGTGCTGGTGCCGGCCCTGGCCGGTGTGATGAGTGAGGCGGGCGCCGGCAAGGCGGCCGACGCGGGCGAGCTCTGGACCACCATGGGCCTGACCCTGGCCAAGGTGGCGGCCTTCATCGCGGTGATGCTGGTGGTGGGGCGGCGCGTGTTCCCCAAGCTGCTGTGGTGGGTGGCGCGCACCGGCTCGCGCGAGCTGTTCACGCTGTGCGTGGTGGCCGCGGCCATCGGCGTGGCCTTCGGCGCGGCGCTGCTGTTCGACGTGTCCTTCGCGCTGGGTGCCTTCTTTGCCGGCATGATGATGCGCGAGTCCGAGTACAGCCACCGCGCAGCCGACGAGTCGCTGCCGCTGCGCGACGCCTTTGCCGTGCTCTTCTTCGTCTCGGTCGGCATGCTGTTCGACCCGGCCGTGCTCTGGCAGGAACCGCTCAAGGTGCTGGCGGTGGTGGCGATCATCATGGTGGGCAAGACGCTGGCCGCCATCGCCCTGGTGCTGCTGTTCCGTTACCCATTCAACACGGCGCTGACCATCGGTGCCAGCCTGGCGCAGATCGGCGAGTTCTCCTTCATCCTGGCCGGCATGGGCGTGGCCCTGCAGCTGATGCCGGCGCAGGGGCAGAGCCTGGTGCTGGCCGGGGCGCTGATCTCGATCGCCGCCAACTCGGCCCTCTTTGCCGCCATCGGGCCCTTGCAGGCCTGGCTGCGCCAGCGTTCTGAGCTGGTGCGCCGTTTCGAGCAGCGTGACGACCCGCTGGCCGAGCTGCCCGTGTCCACCGACCCCAAGCAACTGACCGGGCAGGTGGTGCTGGTGGGCTACGGCAGCGTGGGCCGGCGCATGGCGGTCGAGTTGCGCGAGCAGGAGATTCCTTTTGTCGTGGCCGAGCAGAACCGCGAGCTGGTGGAGACACTGCGCAAGGAGGGCATCCCGGCGGTGAGCGGCGACGCGGCCGAACCCGAGGTGCTGATCCAGGCGCACATCGCGCGCGCCGCCATGCTGGTCATCACGCCGCCCGATTCCATGCGCGCGCGGCGCATGGTGGAGACGGCGCGCGCGCTCAACCCGAACGTGGAAATCCTGTTGCGTACGCTCAGTGAGGACGAAGCCCAGCTCTTGCGCCAGGAGGGCCTGGGCACGGTCTTCCTGGGCAAGGAAGAGCTCTCGCGCAGCATGAGCACCCAGGTGCTGGACCGCATGCGCCCGCACCACGGTAACGTGCCCGTGCGCTCCTGAGCTCCTGAGCCGCCGGCCGCAGGTAAGATGAAACGCAAGTTCATTAGGAGGACCGTTTCATGACCACAGCCCTGACGCACTGGCGTTTCTTCCGTGCCGGCGGTTTCGACCAGGTCCGCCTGGACACCGCGGCCGAACTGCTCAACATCGGCCAGCTCGACCAGAAGCTCTGGGTGGCCCTGTCCTGCCCCGTCAAGGGCATCGAGTTCGACGCCCGCACCCTGTCCTTTGTGGACGGTGATGGTGACGGCCAGGTGCGCGCGCCCGAACTGATCGCTGCGGTGCAGTGGGCGGCCGGGCGTCTGAAAGACACCAATGTGCTGGCGCAGAAACTCCCGGGGGTGCCGCTGGCCGCGATCCGCGACGAGGACGAAGAGGGCGCCGCCATCGCCACCGCCGCGCGCGAGTTGCTCGCCGACATCGGCAGTGATGACGGCCTGGTGACGGTCGCCGCTGCCAATGCCGCGCAGACCCGCCACGCACAACGCGCACTGGCTGCCTGGGAAGCGGCCGGCCAGGCCGCCCGCCCGCTGGGTGACGCCACCGCCGCGGCGCACGAGGCCCTGGTGGCCGTGGCCGAGAAGGTGGAAGACTGGTTCGTGCGCTGCCGCCTGGCGGCCTTCGATGCGCGCGCCGGTGCGGCCCTCAACGCGGCGGATGCGACGCTGGCCGCGCTCGGGGGCGCGACCTTGAAGACCGATACCGAAAGCATTGCCGCGCTGCCGCTGGCCCACGTGCAGGCCGGTGTCGCGCTGCCGCTGGGCACCGGGCTCAACCCGGCCTGGGCGGCGCGCATGGCCACCCTGCAGCAGGCAGCCGTCCGGCCGTTGCTGGGTGAGCGCGCGCTGTTGACCGAGGCCGACTGGGCGGCGCTCAAGGACAAGCTCGCCCCCTATGCCGCCTGGCTGGCCGCCAAACCCGATGCGGCCGTCGAGGCCGATGCCGTGCGCCAGCTCGAGCGGCTGGCGCATTACGTGCGCGACCTGCTGGCCCTGGCCAACAACTTCGTCGCCTTCCGAGATTTCTACACACGCCAGGGCAAGGCCACCTTCCAGGTCGGCACGCTCTACCTGGACGGCCGCTCGGCCGAACTCTGCGTGGCCGTCAACGACGCCGCCCGCCATGCCACGCTGGCCACGCTCTCGCGCATGTGTCTGGTGTACTGCGACTGCACGCGCGGCGCCGAGAAGCTCAGCATCGCCGCGGCCTTCACCGCGGGCGACTCGGACCAGCTCATGGTGAGCCGCAACGGTGTGTTCTACGACCGTCTGGGCCGCGACTGGGACGCCACCATCACCAAGATCATCGACCACCCGATCAGCCTGCGCCAGGCCTTCTGGTCGCCCTACAAGCGCCTGGCGCGTTTCGTCGGCGAGCAGTTGCAGAAGATTGCCGCCAGCAAGGCCAAGGCTTCGGACGAGAAGCTGACCACGGCCGCGGCCAACGGCGCCCAGAAGGTGGCCACCCCCACCGCACCGGTGGCACCGCCCCCGCCCTTCGACGTGGGCAAGTTCGCCGGTATCTTTGCCGCCATCGGCCTGGCCGTGGGCGCCATCGGGACGGCCCTGGCCTCGGTGCTGGTGGGCCTGCTGGCACTCAAGTGGTGGCAGGTGCCGTTTGCGCTGGCCGGGCTGATGCTGGTGATTTCGGGCCCTGCGGTCATCCTGGCCTGGTTCAAGCTGCGCAGCCGCAACCTGGGCCCCATCCTGGACGCCAATGGCTGGGCCATCAATGCACGCGCCAAGATCAACATCCCCTTCGGCACCTCGCTCACCCAGGTGGCACAGCTGCCGCCCAATGCCGAGCGCGCGCTGACCGATCCCTATGCCGAGAAGAAGCGGCCCTGGGCCCTGTACTTCGGCATCGTGGCCGTGGTTTTGCTGGCGGCATTTGCCTGGGTGCTGCGCGATCAGTTCAAGTGAAAGCCGCAGCCGCTCAGTGCGGCGGCGGGGCCGGCTGCGTCACGGCCATGCGCTGTGCGATCCGCTCTCGCAAGGCTGGGGTGTCCAGTGCCGACACCGGGCAGGTGAGGTTGAACACATCGGCGAGCAGCCGGTGCAGTTGCTGGTCTTCGGGGATCATGGCTTCCAGTGCGGCGCCATGACGTGCCCGCTCGGCGAGGTCGGGTGGGCGCACGCCGCGGGTTTCGGGAAAGGCCAGGTCCTGGCGGGCGGCCAGGGTCCAGGCCCCGTCGATGGCCCGGCTTGCATGCTGGAAGTAGTCGGGCGCCAGGCCCTGGAGCGCACGGGCCGGGTCGCTGTTGGCGCGCGCCTGCAACAACGCCTGCAGGGACTGCACCTGCAGGGCGGCCACGCTCATGCCCTGGCCATACAGGGGATTGAAGCTGCAGATGGCGTCGCCTACGGCCAGCCAGTTGGTCGGCAGTGCCGGCAGGCGTTCGTAATGCCGGCGCAGGCTCAGCGGTACACGGTAGGTCCGAATCTCGCTGATGCGCTCACCTGTTGACAGCAGTTCATGCAAGGCCGGGGTGGGCAGCCCGCTGGCAAAGGCCAGGAAGCCCGCCTCGTCGGCAGGCGGCACCTCGCCCAGGCGCCCCACCAGCGTGACCAGCCACTGATCGTGTTCGATGCGCGTGAGCAGACCGGTGCGCCGGGTTTGCGGTACGGGGCCGCGATAGAGGATCTGTAACGCCGCCGGCGCCTGGTCGGCCTTGAATCGGTAGCGTGCGCTCGCATAGGCGATGTCGATGCCGAGCTGGGTTTGCTCGACCGCGGGCCAGCCGGCCTCCTCCAGCCACTGCGCGGACTGGCTGCCGCGGCCGCTGGCGTCCACGACCAGATCCGCCGAGCGCTTGCAGGTGTGCTCGCCGCGCTGGCAGCGCAGTTCGATCCTGTCATGGCGCTGGCGCGACAGCCCGGTCACGGTGGCCATCTCGAAGCGCACATTGGGCGTCTGCTGCGTGTGCTCGCGCACGCAGTGCTCGATCAGCTCGCGGCTGGCGCTATAGACGTCGAAGCCGAGGTCGCGCGGCTGCAGCATCGAGCCACCGGGCGAGTAGGCCGGGCCTTGCGGCAGGTGGTAGAGCACGTCGCGTCCGGCGCGCACCGGCACGGCCCCTGCTGCCCGCAGGCTGGTCGTGAAACCTGGGTAGAGGCGGGACATGACCTGTTCGCCGGCGAGCAGCAGGCTGTGCGCGTGGGCACCCTGTGGTACGGCACGACGCGGGGCCGGGGTGGCAGGCAGCGCGTCGCGTTCGATGACCGTCACCTCCTGAAAGTGGTCGGCGACGACGCGCGCCGCCATCAGGCCGGCGATGCTGCCGCCGATCACCAAGGCCTGTTTGCCGACATACGCCATGGGCCTTCCTTGTCTGCGCATTGCACCGGATCGATGCGATGAGGCGAGTGTGGGGAAACGGTGGTGTTTTGTCCTGAAGCAAACCTAAAATGTCCTAAAGCGCGCGTCCAGGACAAGGAGACAAGGACATGCATACCATCGGCTCCGACCGGCATTACTGCTTTGACCGTTTCGAGTTGCGGGTTGTCGAGCAACGCCTGTTGCTCGACGGGCAGGACGTCGTGCTTGGGGGCCGTGCTTTCGAGCTGCTGCTGGTGCTGCTGGAGCGCGCCGGTGAGCTGCTCAGCAAGGACGAACTGCTCGACCGCGTCTGGAGCGGCCTGGTGGTGGAAGAAGCCAATCTGCATGTGCAGGTCTCGCAGCTGCGCCGTGTGATCGGTGCCGGGGCGATCGCCACCGTGCCGGGGCGTGGCTACAAGTTTGCGCTGCCCGTGCAGTCCAGTGCCGTTGCGCCGCCCCGCCTTTCTGTCATGGTGCTGCCTTTTGCCGAGACCGGGGCATCCGACGGAGGCCGGCTGGCCGAGGCCCTGGCTGATCAGATCACTGTCGGGCTGTCCCGGTTGCAGACCAGCCATGTGGTCGACAGCCAGGCGGTGCGCGCCAACTGGAACGATGCGGTGGATCTGCGCACATTGGCCCGCAGCCTGGGCCTGCGTTACGCCGTGCAGGGGCGCATCGAGCACGCGGTGGGCCATGTCGAGGTGGGGGTGCGTTTGACCGATGCCACCACCGGTGGCGTGCTCTGGGCCGACACCCTGCGCATGGAGACGGACGAGCCCGGGGTGCTGCGCCGTGTCATGACCGCGCGCGTGCTCAATGCGTTGACGCTGGAACTCCTCAAGGCCGAAGGCCGGCGCGGCCAGACCACGGCGGATGCCGGGCCGACCGGCCGGGACACCGAAGGCCTGCTGCTGCAGGCGGGTGTGCGGGCCCGTACCGCGCGCAATGCGGACGACCTGCAAGCCGCCCTGGACCTGATCGACCAGGCCAGCGCCCGCCAGCCGAAGGACCACAGCCTGCTGGCCTACCGTACCCGGGTGCTGACCACCCTGATCGCGATGTGGCCACCAGCCGATATCGACGTCCAGATCGCGCGCGCTGAACACGACATCTGCGCCGCCCTGGCGCAGGGCAGCACGAATGCGCACGTCTATTGCACCCTGTCACGGGTGCGCCAGCTGCAGCTGCGCATCGGCGCAGCGCTGGCGGCAGTGGACCAGGCCCTGGAGCTGGAGCCCGACTTTGCCGAGGCGGTGGCCTGGCGCGGCGCGCTGCTGGTGTTCACGGGCCGGCCGCAGCAGGCCCTGGCCGTGCTGCAGCAGGCGCTGACGCTGGCGCCGCAGGATCCGCATCGCTGGGGGGTGCTGTTCTGGCTGGGCAAGGCCCATCTGATGCAGGGGCGTTACGACGAGGCGGTGCCGTGGCTGGAGCGCTCGGCAGCCATTGCGCCCTTCTGGGCCACCCAGGCTTTTCTGGTCGCCGCCTATGCGCACCTGGGGCGCCCGGCCGAGATGCAGGCGGCGCTGGCCACGCTGCAGCAGCAGGGTGGCCTGCAGCGGCGCGGCCATGGTGCGCGGCTGAGCAACGAGCCGGCCTACTGCCAGCAGCGCCGCGAACATTACCTGGCCGGCCTGCTCAAGGCCGGCGCGATTCCTGATCTCGCGGCCGCGGCGTGAGCGCTGCGGTTTTAGAACTCTTTAGACCGTCTTCAGGACAGCTCGGGTACAGGCTCGCACACTGCGTGGGCCGATCCACCCAAGAGGAGACCAAGACATGAAGACGATGCAATGCTGCCGTGTGGCCCTGGCTGCGCTGCTGGCCGGATGGCTGGGGGCGACTGCGGCCCAGCAGAACCCGCCCGTGGAACTGCGTATGCAGGCCACGGCGCCGCCCGGCACACCCTGGGCGCGTTACGTGACGGAGATGGCGAAGAACCTGGACACACTGACGCAGGGCGCGGTGGTGCTCAAGGCCGGTCCCTACGGCAGCGAACAGGACACCATCCAGCAGATGGCGCGCGGACGCCTGGACATGGGCACCTGGTCCCTCAACGGCGCAGCCCTGCTGGTGCCCGAGCTGTCCCTGCTGCAGCTCCCGTTCTATTTCAGCGGCCTGGAGGAACTCAACTGCGTGCTCGACAAGAATCTCAACCAGACGGTGACCGAACTGCTGGCGAAAAAAGGCGTGCGCCTCACCGGCTGGAACGCGGCCGGCGTGGTGCATATCATCGGAAAAAAAGCCTACGCGCAGCCGTCCGATCTGGTCGGGCTGAAGTCCGGCACCTTCGGTACCCGCGCCTATGCGACCTTCTGGTCGGCCATGGGCACCAGCCCCAAGCCCGTGCCCACCACCGAGGTCGGCGCGGCTTTCCAGACCGGCCTGATCGACGTCGCGGCCAACGTGCCCATGGTCTATGTGGCCGCGGGCATCGGCAAGGTGGCGCCAGTCATGACACGTGTCTACATCACACCGGCGCCTCTGTTGTCGCTCATGAGCCAGGAGAGCTGGGAGCGGCTGACACCGGCGCAGCGCGAGGCGCTGGACCAGGCGCGCCCCGCCATGGCGCGTGATGTGGTCAGCGGTTTCGAGGCCGGGCTGCTCGATCGCCACAAGCAGGGCGGCGGCCAGGTGGTGGACGTCACGCCCGCGCAGCGCGCTGCCTGGCGCACGGCGACGGCGCCGCTGTGGCCCGACATGGTCAAGGAGCTCGGCCCGGAGGGCGAGCGCTTTTTCAATCAGATGGAAGCAGGCCGCGCGGCCTGCCAGAAGCCCGCTTGAACGACGCCCACGCCAGCCCTCCTGTCCCACCCGCTGTGCGCTGGCTGTTCGCGGCCTGGCACCGGCTGGAGTGCGGCATTGCGGTGGCGGCCCTGTCCGCCATCGCCCTGCTGCTGATCGGTGATGTGGCGGGGCGCGAACTGCTGGCGCCGCTGCTGCGCCGTTTCGGTGTGGAGATGGGCGCCGGCGGCATCTTCGGCGCGCAGAAGATGGCGGTCTACCTCATGGTGCTGGCGGTCTATTGCGGCATCGGCATCGCGGTGGTGACCGGCACGCAGCTGGTGCCGCGTGTGGGTTTCGGCTGGTTGCCGGCGCGCTGGGCCCCTTGGGTGGCACGCATCAGCGATGCCCTGGGCGGCGTGGCCCTGCTGGTGGCTGGCGGGTATGCGCTGGTGCTGGTCGACGCCACCCTGCGCACCGGCGTGCGCATGCCCATCCTGGGCGGGCCGCTGTGGCCGGTGCAGCTGATGGTGCCCCTGGGTCTGTGGTCTGCCGCGCTGCGGTATCTGGGTTATGCCGTCTGGCCCGGCCTGCGCCCGCCCCTGCCGCAGGCCCCCGCATGACCGTGCTGCTCGCCGTTCTTCTGGGGTTGCTCATCCTGGTCCTGCTGGCGCTGCGCCAGTCGCTGCTGGTGATCCTGCTGCTGGTCTCGGCCTTCATCCACCTGGCCTGGGGCCGCGGCCATCTGGAAGACATCCTGGAAGACATGTGGATCGGTATCGACAAGGAACTCATCCTGGCGATCCCCATGTTCCTGCTCTGCGGCGAGGTCATGACACGCGGGTCTTCGGTAAAACGGCTGATGCGCATCATGGCCGCGCTTACCCGGCCGCTGCCCGGCGGGCTGGCCGTGGCCTGCGTGCTGAGCTGCGCGGTGTTCGCCTCGATCTCGGGCTCGTCGGTGGTGACCATGCTGGCCGTGGGCACGGTCATGGTCCCGTCCATGCTGGCCGCGGGTTATGACCGGCGCTTCACGCTGGGCGCGGTGATGGCCGGGGGCACGCTGGGCATCATCATTCCGCCCTCGATCCCGCTGCTGATCTACGGCTTCATCACCCAGACCTCGGTGACCGATCTGTTCCTGGCCGGCGTCGGCCCGGGCCTGCTGCTGGCCTTGGTGCTGGCGGTCTATGCCGTCTGGGCGAACCGGCACATGGCGGCAGAGCCCTGGGATGTGGCAGAGATCCTGACCAGCCTGCGTTCGGGTATCTGGGCCGCCCTGATGCCGGTGATCCTGCTGGGCGGCATCTACACCGGCTGGTTCTCCGCCACCGAAGCGGCAACGGTGGCGCTGGCCTACGCCCTGTTGGTGGAGACGCTGATCCATCGCGAACTGCGCCGCCCGGCGCTGTACGCGCTCTTGCTGGACACGGCCCGTCTCTGCGGTGTGCTGCTGCCCCTGATCGCGGTGGCGCTGGGTATCGGCATCTTCCTGGCCGAATACCAGCTGGCCAGCGCCTTGGTCGGGTGGCTGCAGGGCTGGATCATCAGTCCCTGGAGCTTCCTGTTGCTGGTCAATGTGCTGCTGCTGGTGGTGGGCTGCGTGATGGGGACGATCGAGGCCATCTTCATCTTTGCGCCGCTGTTGGCGCCGATGGCACAGGCTTATGGCGTGGACCCGGTCCTCTTCGGCCTGATCATGATCCTCAACCTGGAGATCGGCTATCTGACGCCGCCGGTCGGCCTGAACCTGATCGTGGCGATGAGCGCCTTCAAGCAGCCCTTCGGCCTGCTGTGCCGTGCCGCTGTGCCCTTCATCCTGCTGATGATGGGCTGCCTCGTGCTGGTGGTCTGGCAACCCTGGATCGCGATGGGGCTGGTGCAGCGCTGAGCAGTGCAAGCCACCCGTGATGTGCTCAGTCCTTGGGGGCCGGCTCGCTGCCGGTTTTCAGTTCCCGGGTGGCGGCACGCAGGAAGTCCAGCTGCTTGCCGTAGTTGCGGCAACCCACGCACATGAAGAGATGCAGGCGCAGCGGCAGTTGCTCGCCCAGGGCGAGCTTGCGGTCCTGGGCCTCGGACATGAGGTGCGTGGCTTGTTTGCAGTTCAGCAAGTCTTTTCTCCTTCGGTGAACCAGCCGCGTTCCAGGCACAGGCGCAAGGCATTGCGCGCGCGGTGCAGGATGACGTTGCAGTTGCTCACCGTGATGCCCAGTTCCTGGCAGACCTCGGGCGTTTCGAAATCGAGGAACTCGCGCATCATGAAGACGCGTGCCGTGTTCTCGGGCAGGTGGTTGAGGCAGACTTCGAAAACGCCCCAGAAGTGCTGCTGGCGCAGCGCGGCTTCGGGGCTGCCCCAGTCGCGCGGGCGCGAGGCGGGTGTCCAGTGCGCGTTGTCCTTGAACAGGGTTTCAAAGGTCTGGTCCAGGCTTTCCTCGCCATCGGAGAAGGACGAGATATTGCAACTGCGGCTCTGCTGGCGGATGACGTCCACGATCTTGTTCTTGAGGATGCCGAAGACCCAGGTCTTGGCCTCGGAGCGGCCGGCGAACTGCCGGGCGTTGGCCAGCGCGGCCAGCAGGGCTTCCTGCACCGCGTCTTCGGCGGCCGCTGCGTCACGCAGCTGCAGGCGGGCGAAGCGCAGCATGTCCGGACGGATGGCGGCCAGGTGCTCGTTGGCGATGGGCTCGCGCGTGGTCTGGTCAGTGTCCATTCGATACCTTGGTCGCGCGGGGCGCGGGTTTCTTACAGGAACTCAGACGCCGCGCGCCCGCTCGGCGTGGAACTGCGCTACGAAGGCGCCAAACGTGCCTGCATCCAGCGCGGCGCGCACCTCACGCATGAGGTTCAGGTAGTAATGCAGGTTGTGCACCGTGGCCAGCATGGGGCCCAGCATCTCGCCGCAGCGGTCCAGGTGGTGCAGGTAGGCGCGGCTGAAGCCATCACGGCCGCCCTGCTGGTAGGGCACGCCCGATGTGCCGGCGCAGGCGTAGCAGCTGCAGGTCTCGTCCAGCGGGCGCTCGTCGCTCTTGTGGCGCGCGTTGCGGATCTTGAGGTCGCCAAAACGCGTGAACAGGTGGCCGTTGCGCGCATTGCGCGTGGGCATCACGCAGTCGAACATGTCGATGCCGTGCTGCACGCCGTAGACCAGGTCTTCCGGTGTGCCCACGCCCATCAGGTAATGCGGCTTGTGCGCCGGCAGCCGGGGGCCGACGTGGCGGATCAGGCGCTGCATGTCCTCCTTGGGCTCGCCCACGCTGACACCGCCCACCGCGATACCGGGGAAATCCAGTTCTTCCAGGCCGGCCAGTGACTCATCGCGCAGGTTCTCGTACATGCCGCCCTGCACGATGCCGAACAGCGCGTTGGGGTTCTCCAGGCGTTCGAACTCGGTCTTGCAGCGCTTGGCCCAGCGCATGCTGAGCTCCATGGAAACGCGCGCCTCGCGCTCGGTGGTCAGCTGGCCCTTGGTCTTGGGCTCCAGCGAGACATAGGGCGTGCATTCGTCGAACTGCATGACGATGTCGCTGTTGAGCACGGTCTGGATCTGCATCGAGACCTCGGGCGTGAGGAAAAGCTTGTCGCCATTGACCGGCGAGGAGAAGCGCACGCCTTCCTCGGAGATCTTGCGCATCTCGCCCAGCGACCAGACCTGGAAACCGCCCGAATCGGTGAGGATGGGCTTGCCCCAGTTCTCGAAGCGGTGCAGGCCGCCAAAGGTCTTCACCACGTCCAGGCCCGGGCGCATCCACAGGTGGAAGGTATTGCCCAGGATGATCTGCGCACCCATGTCTTCCAGGCTCTGGGGCATCACGCCCTTGACCGTGCCGTAGGTGCCCACGGGCATGAAGATGGGGGTTTCGACCACGCCGTGGTTGAGCGTGAGGCGGCCGCGGCGGGCGTGGCCGTCGGTCTTGAGCAGTTCGAATTTGAGCATGGTGAGGGGGCAATTGTAGGAGCCCCCACCGCCAGGCGCGGTCAGTAACCCTTGGCCTGCGCCCGCTTCTTCCAGACTTCCCAGGGCCGGCCCAGGTGCTCGTCGTTCATGTCCGAAGTGGCCTGGGCTTCTTCGGGCGTCAGGTAGTTGATCTCGCCCAGGCGCATGGCCTCGCTCTGCAGGCGCGCGTTGCTCTCGGTGTAGATGGCGCGGAACACCACCTGCTGGATGGAAAAGCCCACCACCACATTGCCGTGCCCGCGCAGCAGCGCCACGGCCGAGTTGCCCAGGTCTTTGGCCAGGGCCTGGCCCAGGGCCTGGTTGCGGATCAGCAGGTCGCTGCTCTCGCCGGCCGTGTGCCGGATCTCGAACACCGGCACCTGCGCGCCCAGAAAACCGCTCATGTGGCAGATCGGCCGCAGGCGCGCGCCCGTCACGCCGAAGGGGATGACGGCCGGCGAGTGGCTGTGGATGACGGCCATCACGTCGGGGCGGCAACGGTAGATCTCGCTGTGGATGAAACGCTCCACGTAGGTCTTGCGGCCACGCTCGTCGTGCACGTTGCCGTCCAGGTCGCAGGCCACGATGTCGTCGGCCGTCACCAGGCCCGGCGCCATGCTGCGCGCGATCAGGAAACGGTCGGGATGCTTGTCATGGCGCACGCTGATGTGGCCGAAGCCGTCGAGCACACCTTCGTTGACCAGGATGTGGTTGGCGATGACGAGGTCGTCGATCAGCGCGGGGTTGGCGGTGTGGGGCATGGTCTGTCTCCGTCTTGCGCAAATGATAAGTATGGCTATCATCTTAGAGCGAATTCCAACAAATACACCAGGAGACACCCCATGAGATCAGCCAAACACCTCGCCACCGGCCTCGCGCTGGGCCTGGCCCTGCTGACATCCGTCAGCGCCCAGAACTACCCGCAACGCCCCATCCAGGTCGTCGTGCCCGTGTCGGCCGGCGGCGGCACCGACGTCATGGCCCGCACCGTGGGCCAGAAGGTCGGCGAGCTGCTGGGCCAGCCCGTGGTGGTCGAGAACAAGACGGGCGCCGGCGGCAATATCGGCACCGAGTTCGTGGCCAAGGCCAAGGCCGACGGCTACACCCTGCTGTTCACGCCCAACACCATCGCCACCAACGTGGCGGTCTACCGCAAGCTGCCCTACGACCTGCTCAAGGATTTCCAGACCGTGGCCCTGGTCGGCCAGACCGACGTGGCGCTGGTGGTCAACAGCAAGGTGGCGGCCAACAGCGTCAAGGACTTCGTGGAGCTGGCGCGCAGCAAACCCGGCGCGCTCAACTACGGCTCGGCGGGCACGGGCAGCTCGCAGCACCTCACGGCCGAATACTTCAACCAGCTCGCCGGCACCAGCTCCAACCACATCCCCTACAAGGGCCAGTCGCAGGCCATGAACGACCTGGTGGGCGGCCAGCTGGACTACATGTTCAGCCCGCTGCAGAACGCGCTGCCCTTCATCAAGCAGGGCCGCATCCGCGTGCTGGCCGTGGCCGCCAAGCAGCGCCACCGCGAACTGCCCCAGACGCCCACGCTGATCGAGTCCGGTTACCCCGGCGCCGAGGTGTCCAACTGGTTCGCGCTTTATGCGCCCGCGGCTACGCCGCCGGCCGTTGTCAAGCGCCTGCATGCGGCCTATACCCAGGTGCTCAAGCAGCCCGAGATGAAGGCCAAGCTCGAAGGCATGGGTTTCGACTTCGTCTTCCTCACCCCGGACCAGGGCACCGACTTCATGCGCTCCGAACTCGTGCGCTGGTCGCGCGTGGCCGCGCACGCGGGCATCAAGGCCGAGTAAACGGCAGCGACCCAGCGTCGCCTCCCGCCCTAGCCCGGTACGCCGGGTTTTTTTGTGCATCGCACCAAGGCTGCCGAGGCCGTCTTGGTGCAGGGCTTGCCTGATGTGTCGGGGTTGTCGCCTGCGGGTTTTATGCATTGCCGCGGCGGGGCAATTGGCCCAATATTCCCTGGTTTCATATGTGAGCCAACCCACAGGACAGGAGACTGCCATGACCAAGACCTATGCACCCGCCAATCCCGAACCCCAGAACGACCGCCGCCGTTTTGTTGCCGGCGCCGCCACACTGCTGTCGGCCGGCTCGCTGGGCGCCTGCGCCGTCGCGCCGACCGCGGACACGCGCCGCCGTTTCGAGTTCGCCCTGATCGGTGACATGCCCTACAACCGCGCCCAGGAATCTGAGTACGACCGCGTGATGCAGGAGCTCAACGCGCGTGATCTTGCCTTTGTCACCCATGTGGGCGACTTCCAGTTCGACCCGCGCCCCTACGAGCGCAACCCCGCCTCGTCCCGCCCGCCGGGCGACGACGCCACCTACGACTACGTGCTGGGCACCTTCAACGCCTCGAAAAACCCGCTGGTCATGACCCCGGGCGACAACGACTGGGCCGATCTGGTGGAGCTCAAGACCCGCAAGCTCGACCCGCTGGACCGCCTGGCCAAGGTGCGTTCCCTGTTCTACCCCAAGGGCAGCAGCCTGGGCCAGCGTAGGATGGCCGTCACCAGCCAGGCCGACGTGGACCCGGCCCACGCCGCCTTCCGAGAGAACCTCAGCTGGAGTATCGACGGGGTGGACTTCGTCACCCTGCACATCATCGGCAGCAACGACAACATGGGCCGCGGCCCGGCGCTGGAGACCGAGCAGCAGCAGCGCAAGGTTGCCAACCTGAGCTGGCTCAAGCGCGCCTTCGCCCAGGCGCGCGAACGCAAGAGCCTGGGTTTCGTGATCATCATCCACGCCAACATCGGCTTCGAAAACCTCTGGCCTGCCAGCTACCACGGGCGCTACTACCGCCCGCTCAGCGGGGTCAAGACACCCAAGCCCGAGCCCACGGTCTACGACGACTACATCCGTGCCCTGGGCGCCGAGATGGAAGTCTTCGAGACGCCCACCCTGCTGCTGCACGGTGACACCCATCTCTTCCGCATCGACAAGCCCCTGTTCAGCGCCCGCACGCAGCGGCCTTTCGAGAACTTCACGCGCGTCGAGACCTTTGGCTGGCCCGACACGCACTGGGTCAGCATCGAAGTCGACCCGACTCAACCGCAGGTCTTCACCGTGCGCCCGCGCATGGTGCCCGGCAACAGCCCCAACCGTCGCGCAGCCTAGCCAGGCTGATTCGCCCTCTCTGCAGAAGCCCGGCGCGCCGGGCTTTTTTCTCAAGAGTACAGGGGCATCAGGGGGGCGTCAGGACCGGTTCACGCAATTGACCGAAAATCGATCCATCAGACGGACGCCCCGCGCGTCCGTCGGTTTTTTGCTGTCAGGACCTGAAGGAGCTTCCATGAAATCCCGCGCCGCCGTCGCCTTTGCAGCAGGGCAGCCCCTGCAGATCGTCGAGATCGACGTGGCGCCGCCGAAAAAAGGTGAGGTGCTGGTGAAGATCACCCACACCGGCGTCTGCCACACCGACGCCTTCACCTTGAGCGGTGAGGACCCCGAGGGCCTGTTCCCCGTGGTGCTGGGCCACGAAGGCGCAGGTGTGGTGGTGGAAGTGGGCGAGGGCGTCACGAGTGTGAAGCCGGGTGACCATGTGATCCCGCTCTACACCGCCGAATGCGGCGAGTGCCTGTTCTGCAAGAGCGGCAAGACCAACCTCTGCGTGGCCGTGCGCGCCACTCAGGGCAAGGGTGTGATGCCCGACGGCACCACACGCTTCAGCTACCAGGGCCAGCCCATCTACCACTACATGGGTTGCTCCACCTTCAGCGAATACACCGTGGTGGCCGGAGTCTCGCTGGCCAAGATCAACCCGGCGGCGAATCACGAGCAGGTCTGCCTGCTCGGCTGCGGTGTCACCACCGGCCTGGGCGCCGTGAAAAACACCGCCAAGGTGCAGCCCGGCGATACCGTGGCCGTGTTCGGCCTGGGCGGTATCGGCCTGGCCGTGATCCAGGGTGCGAAGCAGGCGCAAGCCGGCCGCATCATCGCCGTCGACACCAACCCCTCCAAGTTCGACCTGGCCCGCACCTTCGGCGCCACCGATTGCGTGAACCCCAAGGACCATGACAAGCCCATCCAGCAGGTCATTGTGGAGATGACCACCTGGGGTGTGGACCATTCCTTTGAATGCATCGGCAACGTCAACGTCATGCGTGCCGCACTGGAATGCGCGCACCGCGGCTGGGGCCAGAGCGTCATCATCGGCGTGGCCGGTGCGGGGCAGGAGATTTCCACGCGCCCCTTCCAACTCGTCACCGGCCGGCGCTGGCTGGGCACGGCCTTCGGCGGCGTCAAGGGCCGAAGCCAATTGCCGGGCATGGTGGAAGACGCCATGAAAGGCGACATCCAGCTCGCGCCCTTTGTCACGCACACGCGTGAACTCAAGGACATCAACGAAGCCTTCGACCTCATGCACGAAGGCAAATCCATCCGCACCGTCATCCATTACTGAAGCGATCAGAGGAGAGTAGCCATGAACCGCGTAGAGCGCCACGCCAGCTTCGGCGGCCGCCAGGAAGTCTGGAAACACACGTCCACCACCCTGGGCTGTGACATGAAGTTCGGCATCTACCTGCCGCCGGCCGCCGTGGAGGGCCAGCGCTGCCCCGTGCTGTATTACCTGGCCGGCCTGACCTGCAACGAGCAGACCTTCATCACCAAGGCCGGCGCGCAGGAACACGCGGCACGCCACGGTTTCATCCTCGTCGCCCCCGATACCAGCCCGCGCGGCCCCGGCGTGCCCAATGAAGACAGCTACGACCTCGGCGAGGGCGCAGGCTTCTACCTCAACGCCACCCAGGCCCCCTGGTCGCAGCACTACCGCATGGCGGACTACGTAGCGCAGGAGCTGCCCGCATTGATCGAGCAGAACTTCCCCGCGACGGACGCGCGCGGCATCTTCGGCCACAGCATGGGCGGTCACGGCGCCCTCGTCACCGCCCTGCGCAACCCCTGCCGCTACCGCAGCGTCTCGGCCTTTGCCCCCGTGGTCGCGCCCACCCAAGTGCCCTGGGGCCAGAAGGCTTTCACGGCCTACCTGGGCGCGGACGCTTCAGCGTGGAAAGAGTGGGACGCGGTGGAGCTGGTCGCCACGGTTCAGGAGCGCCTGCCCATCCTGGTGGACCAGGGCGAGACCGATGAATTCCTGCGCAAGCAGCTGCGACCGGAGTTGCTGGAAGAGGCCTGTGCCGCGGCCGGCCACCCGCTGACGCTGCGGCGTCACGCGGGCTATGACCACAGCTACTACTTCATCGCAAGTGTGATGGCGGACCACTTTGCGCATCATGCGCAGGCCCTGAAGTAGGCGCGCCCCGAACAGGTGTAAGCAAGGGCTGTCCAAGACAGCACTCTTTTCTGCGTGTCGCCCAGGCCGTTGGAGTGCCGGACCGTCTCGGCCTATGATGGAGGCGAGTCGGAGTTTTCGGGCGCCTCAGCTGCGCGCCTCGTTCGGAGTCAGATCCCTTGATGCAAGCTCCCGATGCCCAGCCTTTGCGTGCGACCGATGCGGGCGCGGCGTCCGCGCTGCCGCTGCGCCTGCTGCTGCGTTTTGCCGATGCGGTATACGAGCGTCGTTTCGTCCAGCACTACGTCGCCTTCTACTTTCGCTATGCCCAGGCCAGCCTGGGACTAGGCGCCCTGCTGATCTTGGGCGACTACTTGGCCGACCGCTGGGCCCATGGCCCGGGGCAGGGCAATCTGTTGCGGCTGACCACCGCCATGCCTCTCCTGCTGGCCACTCTGTTCTACACCACCCTGCCCAGTGCGCGCCGGCACTGGCAGCTGCTGATGGCCGGCTTCATCGTCACCATTGCCTTGTGCTTGTTCGTGGTGCTCACGCGCATCGACGCCGAGGGCGGCACTGGCCTCACGTCCTGGGTCGGCATTCTCAACTTCACTTTTCTGGAGTTCTACTGCTTTGTAATCCTGGGCGTGCAGTTCCGCTACGCCTTGGTCTCCGGGCTCATCATCCTCGCGGCTTTCGCCTGCACCTTGTGGACGCATGTCGATGTCCCGTCGGCGAACGCGGCCTACTGGTCCTACCACGTCCTCACCGTCTTCATCCTCGCGGCCGGCGTGGGCTGGTGGCGTGAGTTCCTCTTGCGCAAGGAGTTCGTGGCCCGCACCGCGCTGGACGACTCGCGTGCCGCCGCCGAGCAGCGCGCGCTGCAGCTTGCGCATTACGACGAGGTCACCGGCCTGCCCAACCGCCGCCTGTTTGGCGAGCTGGCTGCGCCCGTGCTCGAGCGAGCCCGGCGCAAGCGCGCGGGCTGTGCTGTGTTGCATGTCGAGGTGGATCGACTCAGCACCGTGCACGACGTCTACGGCCGTGGCCAGGTGGACGTGGTGCTCACCGCCATCACCCAGCGCATCCGCCTGTGCATGCGCAGCGATGACCTAGCAGCCATTAGCCTTTGGGGCGAAGAGCCCTGTGTGGTGGCCCGTCTCGGTGACAGCGGATTCTCCATGCTGATTGCCGACCTCGACACCCAGGAGCGTGCCTCTGTGGTGGCGCAGCGCATCTTGGCTGCCTTGGCCCAACCCATCCTCGTCGATGCGCAGCCCCTGGTGCTTTCAGCCAGCATCGGTATTGCCATGTACCCGGGCGACGCCCAGGATCTTGCAGGGCTGGCCCATTGCGCCGAACAGGCCGCCCGCGCGTCGGGTGACGCCGGTGGCGCCCAGCACACCTTTTTTGACGAAGCTCTCAATGCCCGGGCCCGCGAGCGTGTGGTGCTTGAGGCCGAGTTGCGCCATGCCATCCAGGCCGGACAGCTCTGCCTGCACTACCAGCCTAAGGTCGATGTGCGCAATTGCCAGATCGTGGGCGCCGAAGCACTGGTGCGCTGGCAGCATCCGCAGCGCGGCTTGATCCTGCCGGGCCGCTTCATCTCCCTGGCCGAGGAAAACGGCCTCATCGTGCCCTTGACCGACTGGGTGCTGCAGGCCGCCTGTACCAGCCTGCGCCGCTGGGCCGATGCCGGCTTGCGCGCCGTGCCGCTCTCGGTCAACCTGCCGGCCTCCAGCTTGGCCGATGGCCGGCTGCTGGAGCAGCTGGACGCGCTGATGCAGCGCTATGCCCTGCAGCCGTCCAGCCTGATGATCGAGCTGACCGAGACCATGCTCATGCGCGACGCGGCCTCGGCGATCGAGGCGCTGGGGCGTCTGCGCGCCCGGGGCTACGGGCTGTCGCTCGATGACTTCGGCACCGGCTATTCCGCGCTGAGCTACCTCAAGCGCCTGCCGGTCAGTGAAATCAAGATCGACCGCAGCTTCATCACCGACGTGGCCCGAGGCGGCCGCGACGGCGCCCTGGCTGCTGCCGTCATCACCCTGGGCAGCGAGTTGGGCCTGCAGGTGGTGGCCGAAGGCGTGGAGACTGCGGAACAGTCTGAGTTCCTGCTCGGCCGGGGCTGCGTGCTGCAGCAGGGCTACTTGTATGCCCGGCCGCTACCGCTGGAAGCGTTCGAGGCGATGCTGAAAGACGGGGTTGCGGTGACGCTTGGTGCCTCTAGTGCGCCCGCCCATCCTGGTGGACCAGGGCGACACCGATGAGTTTTTGCGCAGGCAATTGCGCCCCGAATTGCGAGAAGAGGCCTGCAATGCGGCAGGCCACCCGCTCACGCTGCGCCGCCACGAGGGGTCCGACCACAGCTAATGCTTCATTGCGAACTTCATGGCGGACCACTTTGCGTTTCATGCGCAGGCGCTGAACTAGTCGTTCCAATCCGCTGTCGCAGCCGCAAGCCTGAAAGAAACCCGTCTGCCGGGTCCGGGGCTATCCCCGCAGACTATCTCGGCCTGGCGTTGTGCACCGCGAACCAACTGCTGATGAGGGCGCCGATCATCACCACGATGTGGCCAGCGGTGTCGGCCAACGCCTGGGCGCTGCGCACGAGCCAGTGTTCCGTGGGCGTGGGCGACAAGGGAAGGTAGCCGCCCGCCGGAGCCATATGGTCCGTGGGGTCGGCCATGCCGGCTGCAGCCGGTGCGGCCAGGGCCGCCAGCACGGTGATCAGGAGCCCGGTCAGTCCCAGCCACAGGCCTTGCCGCAGCCGTGCAACGAGCACCGTGCCCAGGTGCATCGCCAGTAGCACGCCGATGGCGATGGCGGGCGCCAGCGCGAGGCGGGTCAAGTAACTTACCAGCAGCACATAGACCAGCCCCACGCTCCCTGAGAGCGCGACCAGCGCGTATTCGGCCGCAGCCCATTTGAGCCTGGTTTGCAGTACCGAAGGCGGGGTGAACTCTGGGAGCTGGGAGGGGCGGAAGTCGGGGGTCAACATGTTTGTTTGTCTATGCGAGCTGACGCCTGGATTCTACGGGCGCTTGCTGCAGGCCGTTTCTCGCTGCAAGCGGCGCAGCCGTAACAGTTGTGACTAGGGCAATCGCTCCAGCAGCATGGCATCCCCATAACTGAAAAAGCGGTAGCGCTGCGCAATCGCATGCCCGTACAGCCCCATGATGTGCTCGTAGCCCGCAAAGGCGCTCACCAGCATCATGAGGGTGGACTTGGGCAGATGGAAGTTGGTGACCAGCAGGTTGGCCACCTGGAACTCGAAACCCGGGGTGATGAAGATCTCGGTGTCGCCGCTGGCCTGACCTGTCTTGGCCCAGGATTCGAGCGTGCGGATGGTGGTGGTGCCCACGGCGACAATGCGGCCGCCCTTGGCTTTCGTCTCGGTTATGGCCTGCTGCGTGGCGGCGGGCACCTCGTACCACTCACGGTGCATGCGGTGGTCGGCCAGGTTCTCGGTCTTCACGGGGGAGAAGGTGCCGGCGCCCACGTGCAGGGTGACGCTGGCGCGTTTGACGCCGCGAGCTTCCAATGCGGCTAGCAGACCTTCGTCGAAGTGCAGGGCGGCGGTGGGGGCGGCCGCGGCGCCGGGTTTGGCGGCGAAAACGGTCTGGTAACGCGCCACGTCGTCCGCGCTGTCGCCGTGTTCGATGTAAGGGGGCAGGGGCACATGGCCGTGTTGCTCCATCAGCGCGTGCGGCTCGTCACTGAAGCGCAGGCGGAAGAGTTGGCCCTCTTCATCGGGCCAGCGGCCCAGCAGCTCCGCGGTGTAACCCCCGGTCATCTGCAGCACCGTGCCCACGGCCGGTTTCTTGCTGACCTTCATGTGGGCCACCACTTCGTGGCCGGTCAGCACGCGTTCGATCAGCAGTTCCAGCTTGCCGCCCGTGGGCTTCTCGCCAAACAGCCGCGCTTTCACCACCTTGGTGTCGTTGAAGACCAGCAGGTCGCCGGGCAACAGCAGGCCCGGCAGTACACGAAAGATGCGGTCCACCGGGGTGGCGGCGCGGCCGTCGAGCAGGCGCGAGGCGCTGCGTTCAGCCGCGGGGTGCTGGGCAATGAGCTCGGTCGGGAGCTCGAAGTCGAAATCGCTGAGGGTGTGGGCGCGTGGGGCGCCGGGGAAAACAGACATGTGCTTGAGGGCCGGACGGACCCGTTCCAAGTGAAAAGGGAAGAACTAAGGGCAGAATTGTCCCATGCCCGCCAAGTCGCCCGCCACTGCCGAGAAAAAAGCCCCCAAGGCTTCGGCCGCTGGCGCGCCTGCCAAGAGCCTGCCGCAGAAGGCCCTGGAAAAGCTCAACCTGCGGCGGGACATCGACCTGGCCCTGCACCTGCCCCTGCGCTACGAGGACGAGACGCGCATCACCAAGCTGGCCGACGCGCGCGAGGGTGACACGGCGCAGATCGAGGCCGAGGTCACCGCCTGCGAGGTGGCCTACCGCCCGCGCCGCCAGCTCCTGGTGACGGTGAACGACGGCAGCGACACCTGCGTGCTGCGCTTCTTCAATTTCTACCCCTCGCAGCAGAAGGCCCTGGCCGTGGGCACGAAGATCCGCGCGCGCGGCGAGCTGCGCGGCGGTTTCCTGGGCTGGACCATGATGCACCCGCACACGCGGGCCGCCAGTGGCGAACTGCCCACGGCGCTCACGCCGGTCTACCCCACCGTGGCCGGCCTGCCCCAGCCCTACCTGCGCAAGGCGGTGCTGGGCGGCCTGGCGCGGGCCGAGTTGTCCGACACCTTCCCGCCCGAGCTGGCGGCCGGGCTCAAGTTCAAGCCGCTGTGGGACCTGCGCCAGGCCCTGACCTTTTTGCACCACCCTGCGCCTGATGTGTCGCTGGCCCAGCTGGAGGACCACACCCACCCGGCCTGGTTGCGCCTGAAGGCCGAGGAGCTGCTGGCACAGCAGCTCTCGCAACTGCAGTCACGCCGCGAGCGCGAGCACCTGCGCGCGCCCGAGCTGCGCACCCAGGGCGCGGGCGCGCTGCACGAGCGCCTGCTGGCCGCGCTGCCGTTCCAGCTGACCGCAGCGCAGCGCCGCGTGTGCACGGAGATTGCGCAGGACCTGGCGATGCATAAACCCATGCATCGCCTACTGCAGGGCGATGTGGGTTCGGGCAAGACGGTGGTGGCCGCGCTGGCCGCCACGATCTGCATGGACGCGGGCTGGCAGTGCGCGCTGATGGCGCCCACCGAGATCCTGGCCGACCAGCATTTCCGCAAGCTGGTGGGCTGGCTGGAGCCGCTGGGTGTGCGCGTGGCCTGGCTCACGGGCAGCCAGAAGAAAAAAGAGCGCACCGAGATGCTGGGCCTGATCGAACGCGGTGAGGCCGGCCTAGTGGTGGGCACGCACGCGGTGATCCAGGAGCAGGTGCAGTTCAAGAACCTGGCGCTGGCCATCATCGACGAGCAGCATCGTTTTGGTGTTGCGCAGAGATTGGCTTTACGAAGCAAGACCAATGGCGAGGACCTGGAGCCCCACATGCTGATGATGACGGCGACGCCCATTCCGCGCACGCTGGCCATGAGCTATTACGCCGATCTGGACGTTTCCACCATCGACGAGCTGCCGCCCGGGCGCAGCCCTATCGTGACCAAGGTGGTGTCCGAGCAGCGGCGCGACGAGGTGATCCAGCGCATCCGCGGTCAGCTGGAGCAGGGCCGGCAGGTCTACTGGGTCTGCCCGCTGATCGAGGAAAGCGAGATGCTGGACCTCACCAACGCCACCGAGACTCACGCGGAACTGAGTGCTGCCCTGCCAGGGGTGATGGTGGGCCTGCTGCATTCGCGCATGCCGGTGGCAGAGAAGAAGGCGGTGATGTCGCTCTTCACCAGCGGGCTGATGGGCGTGCTGGTCAGCACCACGGTGATCGAGGTGGGGGTGGACGTGCCCAATGCCACGCTCATGGTGATCGAGCACGCCGAGCGTTTTGGCCTGTCGCAGCTGCACCAGCTGCGCGGGCGGGTGGGGCGCGGGGCGGCGGCCTCGGCCTGCGTGCTGCTGTATTCCACGGGCGATGCACCGCGCCTGGGCGAGACTGCGCGCGAGCGCCTGAAGGCCATGGCCGAGACCAGCGACGGCTTCGAGATTGCCCGGCGCGACCTGGACATCCGCGGGCCGGGCGAGTTCCTGGGCGCGCGCCAGTCGGGCGCGGCCCTGCTGCGTTTTGCCGATCTGGCGGAAGACAGCCACCTGCTGGCCTGGGCCCGCGAGGCGGCGCCCGTGATGCTGGACCGCTACCCGGACCTGGCCGAGCGCCATGTAGTGCGCTGGCTGGGCAGCCGCACGAACTATTTGAAAGCCTGAGTAGTTGCAAATTTGTAGCATCCATGGCACGCCGGGCGTGGCATGGCGGTCAATGTGAATTAGACTTCGGGCATGCCTGGAACATCCCCGATGGCCAAGGAACCCACCCACAAGCTCGCCTCCGGCGACACCGCCTACCTCTACCGCGCCACCATCGGCCCGCGCGGACAGGATTACTACCTGCGCCAATTTGCCCGTTTCGACGGCGAGGGCAAGGCCGGCAGCAGCTGGAACTGGGCGGCCTACTGGACCACCTTCAACTGGCTGGTGTACCGTCGCATGTGGGGCTGGGCCCTGGCCTATGTGGCGGCCCTGTTTGGCACGGCGCTGCTGATCTTCGGCGTGGGCAAGCTGCTGTTCAGCTACTCCGACACCAGCGCCCTGCTGCTTTTCCTGCTGCTGCTGACGGTGGCCTTCGTGGTGCCGGGCCTGTACGCCAATGCCTGGTTCTACACGCATTGCAACGAGAAGATATCGACCGTGTTGCGCACCTCGCCCGAGGTGAGGGACGCCGCCACCGTGCTGTCGCGCCAGGCGCCGGACAACCGTCGCCTGATGCTGCTGGGCGTGGGCAATGCGGTGGTGCTGGCGCTGGTGCTCGCGGTCTACAACGGTTTCCAGGGGGTCGACAGTGCGCTGCCCCAGTTGGCGACGCACGAGGAGCGCGCCCTGGCAAGCGGCTCCTCCGGCCAGGTGCGCGCGCTGGCTGCGGCCCCCGCGCCTGTCACCAGCGAGCCGCAGGCGACCACGACAACACCCCAGCCCGCCGCGGCGGCCAGCGCACCGGCTGCGGCACCGACGCCAGCCGCCGCAGTGGCGCTAGCTGCGCCCGAGGCGCCGCGTGTCGCCCAAGCCGCGAGTGCACCTCAAACACCTGCGACGGCCCGGCCTGCAACCACCGGCAAGCCGGCCATGGTCAATGCCGCGGACCGCAGCGCGGCAGCGGCCCGGCCGGAGCCTGCCCCGGCGGCCACCGCCCCCGCGGCGGTAGCTGCCCCGGCACCCGCCCCGCGCCCGGCCCGTGCTGCCAGTGCGCCGCAACAGCGTTATGTGTGGGTGATCCAGGTGGGCGCCTACGCCCAGGAGGCCAACGCGCAGAAGGCCTTGGCCCAGGTGCAAGGCCTGGGGCTGGAGGCGGGCGCCGAATCCTTCGAAAGCCCCAAGGGCAAGCTGATGCGCGTGCGTGTCGGCCCCTTCATGCGCCAGGCCGAAGCCGACCAGGCCGCGCTGCGCATCAAGACGCTGGACCTGCCGGTACTGGTCATACGCCAGCGGCCTTGAGCGACCGCTGCGCGCCTCAGCGCATCCCGATCCGCACGTTGCCGAAGATGCCCTGCGCCTCGCGCGGCAGGCAGCGCCAGTAGGGCTCGCTGGCCTGCACCTGACCGCCCAGGGCCACGGCAGCCTCCCAGGGCCAGCGCGGTTTGTAGAGCAGGGCGCGGGCGATGGCGATCAGGTCGGCGTCGCCGGCCTGCAAGATCTCTTCCGCCTGTTTCGGATCGGTGATCAGGCCCACGGCGGTGGTCGGCAGGCCGCAGGCTTTTCTGACCTCACGCGCATAAGGCACCTGGTAGCCGGGGCCCAGGGTGATCTTCTGCTGCGGCGAGACGCCGGCGGTGGAGACGTGCATGAAGTTGCAGCCCAGGGCCTGGAGCCGGCGCGAGAACTCGGCCGTCTGTTGCCCATCCCAGCCACCCTCGACCCAGTCGGTGGCCGAGACGCGCACGCCCAGCGGGCCGTCGAACACGGCGCGCACGGCAGCGAACACTTCCAGCGGGTAACGCATGCGGTTTTCCAGGGAGCCGCCGTAGGCGTCCGTACGCTGGTTGGACAGGGGCGAGAGGAACTGGTGCAGCAGGTAACCATGCGCGGCATGCAGTTCGATGGCATCGATGCCGATGCGCTGCGCGCGCTTGGCGGCGGCCACGAAGGCGTCGCGCACCTCAACAAGTTGGGCTGCCGACATGGCCGCGGGCGGCGGCTCGTCGGGCAGCTGCGGCAGGGCCGAGGGCGCCAGCGGCAGCCAGCCGCCCTGGGCCGGACTCAGCAGCCCGCCGCCATGCCAGGGAGCGGCGCTGGAGCCCTTGCGCCCGGCGTGGGCGAGCTGGATGCAGACCGGCATGGGCGGCGCTAATCTGCGCGCGCGCTGCAGCGTGTCGCCCAGGGCCTGTTCCGTGTGTTCGTTCCACAGGCCCAGGCAGTGAGGGGTGATGCGGCCATCCGCAGTGACGCCCGTGGCCTCGATGGTGAGGAGGCCGGCGCCGCTGTTGAGCAGGCTGGCCCAGTGCGCGAGGTGCCAGTCGGTCGCCGCGCCGTCGACGGCCGAGTACTGGCACATGGGCGCGATGACGATGCGGTTGGGCAGCGCCAGGGGGCCGCGCGGGGCGGGCAGATCAAAGGGGGAGAAGAGCAGGCTCACGGCAGAGGGGGTGGGTAGTGGTTGGAAGATTTTGGCATGATGACTGCAACCGCCCTGCGGCGCGCACAGTGCTGCCGCAAGACCCATGGCGGAACCCACAAGGTGTGATGCATGCAGAACCTGAATGAAGCCGTGACGCTCTATCCCGCGCTGGGTGAGGTCACGCCCACGCTCGCCTCGCTCGGGGCTTCGGTGCTGGAGGTGCCGGCCGGGGCCGTGCTGTTCGACGAAAGCGCGCCGTGCCAGGGTTTTCCGCTGGTGCTGTCGGGTGAGGTGAAGGTCTCGCGCAGTTCGGGCGAAGGGCGCTTCCTTGAGTTGTACCGCGTGGTGCCCGGCGAGCTTTGCCTGGTGTCCAGCGCCTGCCTGTTCCGCGGTTTGCCGCTGTCGGCGCAGGGCGTGACGACCCGACCCACCCGCCTGCTGCTGATTCCCCCCGAGACCTTCCGGCGCTGGCTGGAGACGCCACGCTTTCGCGATGAGGTGCTGGGGCTGTTCGCGGAACGCATGGCGGACCTGACCAGCCTGATCGAGGCGATCGCTTTTCACAAGCTGGACCAGCGTCTGGCCCGCGCGCTGCTGGGTCGTGGCCAGGATCTGGCCCTGACGCACCAGGCGCTGGCCGATGAATTGGGGACGGTGCGTGAGATGGTCACACGCCTGTTGCGCCGTTTCGAGCGCGAGGGCTGGGTGCTGCTGGCGCGCGAGCACATCCAGATCCTCAACAGCGCCGCCCTGCGTACCTTGGCCGCCTCCGCGTCGTCGTCCTGACGGTGTGTGCCCGGGCTTTGTGACGCAGGTCACAGACGTCGGGCCGGGTTCGGCGTCCAATGAACCATCGTTTCACCATAACAAAGGAAGCCTCATGAAAACAAACGAAGGAAATATCGACCGCGCCCTGCGTGTCGTCGCCGGCTTGGTACTGATCGGCCTGGCGGCCACCGGCACGGTGGGGGTCTGGGGCTGGATCGGCGTGGTGCCCCTGGCGACCGGGGCCCTGGGCTGGTGCCCCCTGTACATGCTGCTGGGCATCAGCACCTGCCCGCTCAAGCGATAACGCACGCTCGCAGCCCGCCGCTTGGAGGGGGGCTGCTTGATACACGTCAAGGGGGCTGAGGCCCCCTTGACGTTTTGAGGTGGGCTCCGTCTGGCGCTGGCGGTGCGGACATGGAACAATGACCGCAACGATGAAACTCCAAGCCTGCCTCCTGCTGCTTTGTCTCGGCCTCGCGCCCGCCGTTCCAATGGCGGCTTCTCCGGAGCCGGCTCCGGCTGGCGCGCCGGTGTCCCGGTCCGTGCTGCCGGTGCGAGATCTCGTGGTGGAGTTGCGCCAGATCGAAGAAGGCGGCGCCGGTTATGTGGTGGGTACGCGGCCGCAGGCGCCGCTGATGGCGCCGCAGCAACTGCAGGTGCGCAACGGCAGCCAGGCGCGGCTGAGCTGGGGCCAGGCCATCCCTATGCAGTGGGTGCAGTCCGTCAACGCGGCCGGGCCCATGATGGGGGCGGGCGTGAAGCAGGGCATGACCTGGCTGCAGGCCGGGCAGACCTTCATCGTGCGGCCGCGCTGGCCGGGCGGCCAGCAGGCGGCCAGCGTGGACATCGAGGTGCAGACGGCCAGTGTCGAGAACCGGCCCGGTGCCGACCTGCCCACGCAGCAGCGCGGCGAGGTGGTCACCACGGTGCAGGCCCCGCTGGGGCAATGGGTGACCATCGCGCGCAGCGGCAGCAGCACGCCGCCCGGCACTTACCGTAGCGATGCGGCCACACAGCGCCCGCGCCTGTTGCAACTGCGGGTGACGGTACCTTGATGCGCCACAAGAAGATGGCTATCGTTTTAGGCGTCAGGATGTCACAATTCAATCATGACGCTCACCGAACTTAAATACATCGTCGCCGTGGCCCGCGAGAAGCATTTCGGTCGCGCGGCAGAAGCGTGTTTCGTCTCGCAGCCCACGCTGTCGGTGGCGGTGAAGAAGATCGAGGAGGAGCTGGAGGTCAAGCTCTTCGAGCGCAGCGCCAACGAGGTGACGGTCACGCCGCTGGGCGAGGAGATCGTGCGCCAGGCGCAGGCCGTGCTGGAGCAGGCCGCCAGCATCAAGGAGATCGCCAAGCGGGGCAAGGACCCGCTGTCGGGCCCGCTCAAGCTGGGCGTGATCTACACCATCGGCCCCTACCTGTTGCCCGACCTGGTGCGCCAGATGATCACGCACACGCCGCAGATGCCGCTGATGCTGCAGGAGAACTTCACGGTCAAGCTGCTGGAGATGCTGCGCACCGGCGAGATCGACTGCGCCATCCTGGCCGAACCCTTTCCGGATGCCGGCCTCGCGGTGGCCCCGCTCTACGACGAGCCGTTTTACGCCGCCGTGCCTGCCAACCACTCGCTGGCCAAGAACGACAGCATCAGCACCGAGGAGCTGAAGGCCGAGACCATGCTGCTGCTGGGCACGGGCCACTGCTTCCGTGACCACGTGCTGGAGGTCTGCCCCGAGTTCGCGCGCTTCTCCAGCAATGCCGAGGGCATACGCAAGAGCTTCGAGGGATCTTCGCTGGAGACCATCAAGCACATGGTGGCCGCCGGCATGGGCGTAACCCTGGTGCCGCGCCTGAGCATCCCCAAGTCAGCGCTGCTGCCCAAGGGCAAGGCCAAGGGCAGCGGTCAGGAGGACAGCTTCATCAAGTACCTGCCCTTCGGCGGCGAGGCGCCGACGCGCCGTGTGGTGCTGGTGTGGCGGCGCAGCTTCACGCGCTACGAGGCCATCGCCTCGCTGCGCAACGCCATCTATGCCTGCGAGCTGCCGGGCGTCAAGCGTCTTTCGTAATTTCCCCCGAGATCGATGGTCATGAGCAGTGCACAAGCCGGCATCCTGCAGCCGGTCCCATCCCAGGGCCGTTACCTGTTTTTTTCGCTGGCGCATGCCGCTTCCCTGCGCCCGGCCTTGCACCGGCTGGCCGGTACGGCGGACGGCGAGCGCGTGGTGGCCATGCTCGGTGCCGCCACGGTGACAGCGCTGGGCGTCACCGTGCCGGGGCTGCGCGAGATGCCCGACCTGTCAGGCCCCGACACCGAAGTGCCCGCCACGCCCACGGCCCTGTGCTGCTGGTTGCGCGGCGACGATCGTGGTGATCTGGTCCGGTTGACGCATGTGCTCGAGCATTTCGCCGCACCGGCATTCCATCTGGACCGTGTCATCGACGCGTTCCGCCATGGCAAGGGCCCCAACGGCCATGGTCGTGACCTCACCGGCTACGAGGACGGCACGGAAAACCCCGAGGGCACCGAGGCCGAGGCGGCCGCCCTGGTGCGCGGGGCCGGTGCGGGACTCGACGGCGGCAGCATGGCCGTGGTGCAGCAGTGGGGGCACGATTTCGATGCCTTCGAGCGCCTGGGCCAGCCGGGCCAGGATCTGGCCATGGGCCGGCGGCACAGCGACAACGAGGAACTGGCCGACGCGCCTGCTTCAGCCCATGTCAAGCGCACGGCGCAGGAAAGCTTCGAGCCCGAGGCCTTTGTGCTGCGTCGCTCCATGCCCTGGGCCCAGTCGCGCCAGGCCGGCCTGATGTACGTGGCCTTCGGGCACAGCTTCGACGCCTTCGAGGCGCAGATGCGGCGCATGGCGGGTGCGGAGGACGGCATCGTCGATGCGTTGTTCCGTTTCTCCCAACCCGTCAATGGGGCCTACTTCTGGTGCCCGCCTGTGCACGAGGGCCGGCTCGATCTGCGCCAGCTCGGCTTGTGATGTTGCGCGAGAAGCTCGGGCTCTACCTGGACCTGATCCGCTGGGACCGGCCGGCGGGCTGGCTGCTGCTGCTCTGGCCGAGCTTGAGCGCGCTGTGGGTGGCGGCTGGCGGTTTCCCGGGCTGGCATCTCGTGCTGGTGTTCGTGCTCGGCACCATCCTCATGCGCAGCGCGGGTTGTTGCCTCAACGACGTGGCCGACCGCGACTTCGACAGGCATGTGAAGCGCACTGCGCAGCGGCCGGTGACGGCCGGCAAGGTCTCGGCGCGTGAAGCGCTGTGGCTGGGCGCCGTGCTGGCACTGCTGGCCTTCGGCCTGGTGCTGACCACCAATCCAGTGGCGGTGGCCTGGTCTTTCGCGGCACTCGCGGTGGCCATCATCTATCCCTATGCGAAACGCTTTTTCGCCATGCCGCAGGCCGTGCTGGGTGTGGCCTTCAGCTTTGGCATTCCCATGGCTTTTGCGGCGGTGCGCGGCGAGGTGCCGGCGCTGGCCTGGGGGCTGCTGATCGGCAATCTGTTCTGGGTGCTGGCCTACGACACCGAGTACGCCATGGTGGACCGCGACGACGACCTGCGCATCGGCATGAAGACCTCGGCCATCACGCTCGGGCGCTACGACGTGGTGGCGGTGATCAGCTTTTACGTGATCCAGTTGCAGATCTGGACTATGTTGCTGGTCGAGCACACTGCGCTCTGGGCCTGGTTCCTGGCCCTGACGGCAGCTGTGTTGCAGGTGGTCTGGCACCATCGCCTGATTCGCGACCGTACGCGTGAAGGTTGTTTCAAGGCTTTCCGCCTGAACCACTGGCTGGGCTTCACGCTGTTCGCCGGCATCGTGGCCGGCTACGCTCTCAAGTGACCGTCAGCGATGGCGTCTTACGAGTCGCCCCATGGCCTCAAAGAGGCGGTCAAGGTTCAAGATCTGCATGGCATCAAGCTGTGCCAGGAATCCTACGACGCCCACCGCGTAGAGAAGTACTTTGGCAAGGGTGTGGCTGAATAGCGCTTCGCCAAACGCGACGATGCAGAAGCACAGCGCGAGGCAGACAATGGAAATCAAGTAACCACGTTTCTCGTGCATTTCGCATCCCCCTGGAGGGTCAGTCTTTACCGAACTCCACACCCAGTTCGCGTGCCCGCCGCTCGGCAGCGTGCAGTGCTTTCCCGAACAGCGCCTTCATCTGGCTCTCGTCCATACTCGTGAGGGCCGCATGGGTGGTGCCTCCCTTGGAGGTGACGCGCTGGCGCAGCACTTCGGGTGGCTCGCTCGATGCCTTGGCCAGTGCGCTGGCGCCGCGGAAGGTTTCCACGGCCAGCTTGTAGGCCTGCTCGGCGGGGAGCCCCATCTCGGTGCCGGCAGTGGTCATGGCCTCCAGGAAATAGAACACATAGGCCGGACCGGAGCCGGAAAGCGCAGTCACGGCGTCGAGCTGTTCCTCGCGCTCGACCCAGAGCGATTCGCCCATGGTGGCGGTCACGCTCTCGATCAATGTGCGGTCCTGTGCGGTGACGCCGCCGCGCGCATACAGGCCGGTCATGCCCAGGCCGATGAGAGCCGGGGTGTTGGGCATGCTGCGTACGATGCGCTCACTGCCCAGCCAGCGCGCGATGCTGCTGCTGGGGATGCCTGCGGCCACGCTCAGGTGCAGGGCGCCGGCCACGTGCGCGCGTACCGGCTGGGTGGCTTCCTTGAAGGTCTGCGGTTTGGTGGCCCAGACCACCAGGCCGACCCCCTGGAGCAAAGCCCCCGCCTGTTCGCGGGCGACGATGCCGAACTTGTCTTTGAGCATCTGCCGCGCTTCGGCAAAGGGCTCGACCACTTCGAAGGACGATGCCGGCCGCCCCTGCTTGATCAGGCCGCCGATGATGGCGCTGGCCATGTTGCCGCCGCCGATGAATGCAATGCGGGTGCTGGAGTCAATCATCCTGTTTTTCCTTCAATTCGGGGTCACCGACGGTGGGGTCTGTCCAAAGACGAGATTGTCGCCGCAGCGGCGCAAGTGACTCGGTGGCGGTGGCCTCAGTCCGCGATGGCTTGGCGCACGGCGTGTTCCCACTGGTCCATGCGGGTGCGGGCCTGCCGGCGGCCGAGTATGGGCAGGAAGGTGCGCTCGGCACGCCACAGCTGGCTCAGCTCGTCCGTGCTCGCATACAGGCCCGTGCTCAGGCCGGCCAGGTAGGCGGCGCCCAGGGCGGTGGTCTCGATGACCTCGGGACGGACCACGGGGATGCCCAGCAGATCCGCCTGGATTTGCATCAGCAGGTCATTGGCGCAGGCGCCGCCGTCCACGCGCAATTCGCTGACTGCGCTGCCGCCAGCGGCCACGGCATCGCGGCTCATGGCCTCGAGCAGGGCCGTGCTCTGGAAGGCGATGCTCTCGAGCGCCGCGCGTGCGATGTGCGCCAGCGTCGTGCCCCGCGTCAGGCCCGTGATGATGCCGCGCGCATCGGCTTGCCAGTAGGGTGCGCCCAGGCCGGTGAAGGCCGGCACCATGATGACACCGCCGGCATCGGGGACGCTCTGCGCCAGGGCCTGCACCTCCCCGCTGGCCTTGATGGCGTTGAGGCCGTCGCGCAGCCACTGGACCACCGCGCCGCCGACGAAGACGCTGCCTTCGATGGCGAATTCGGGCCGGCGGGTGGGCTGGGCGGCGCTGGTGGTCAGCAGTCCGTTGCTGGAGGCCTGGAAAGTGTGCCCCGTGTGCATGAGCATGAAGCAGCCGGTGCCATAGGTGTTCTTGGCCATGCCTTCGCGGAAGCAGGCCTGGCCGAACAGCGCGCTTTGCTGGTCGCCGGCCACACCGCCGATGCGGATGGCATGGCCGAGCAGTTCGGCGCGGACCTGGCCGAAGTCGGCGCTGGAGGGGAGGACCTCAGGCATGAGCTGCGGCGGGATGTCGAGCAGGGCGAGCAGTTCCGTGTCCCAGGTATTGCTGTGCACGTTGAACAGCATGGTGCGCGAAGCGTTGCTCACGTCGGTCGCATGGATGGTGCCGCCGGACAGCTGCCACATCAGCCAGCTGTCGACGGTGCCGAAGGCCAGTTCACCGGCCTGCGCCTGTTGCCTTGCACCCGGCACGTTGTTCAGGATCCACTGCAGTTTCATGCCCGAGAAGTAGGCATCGATCAGCAGACCGGTGCGTGCATGGATCAGCGGGGCGTGGCCCAGTTCGCGCAACTGTGCGCAGGCCGGCTCGGCCCGGCGGTCCTGCCAGACGATGGCGTGGTGGATGGGCAGGCCGGTCTTGCGGTTCCAGACCACCGTGGTCTCGCGCTGGTTGGTGATGCCCACGGCATGGATGGCCGAGGCGCCGATGCCCGCCTTGCGCAGCACATCCCGCGCGGTGGCCAGCTGTGTCTCCCAGATCATCATGGGATCGTGTTCGACCCAGCCGGGCTGCGGATAGATCTGCGGCAGCTCCTGCTGCGCGAGCGCGACGATCCGACCCCGTTCGTCAAAGACGATGCTGCGCGAACTGGAGGTGCCCTGATCAAGTGCCAGCAGGTAGGTCATGGTGTGAGGCTCGACGGAGGGGGGTCATTCGGTGCAGACGTCCAGGCGGACGTCTGCGTCGTTCAGCAGCGCGGGGAAGGGGGGCGGCGGCTCCGCGTCGGTGAACAGGCGATCGATCTGGGAAAGCGCCGCAACCTCGACCATGGCGGGCCGGTTGAACTTGCTCGCGTCCGCCGCCAGCCAGACCTCGCGCGCCTGTTCGATGATGGTCTGGGCGACCTTGACCTCGCGGTAGTCGTAGTCGCGCAGCGAGCCGTCGGACTCGATGCCCGAAATCCCGATCAGGGCGATGTCGACCTTGAACTGGCGGATGAAGTCGACAGCGGCTTCGCCCACGATGCCCCGGTCCCGGGGCCGGACGACTCCGCCAGCCACGATGATTTCGAAGCTCGGATTGCCGCACAGGATGGTCGCCACGTTGAGGTTGTTGGTGATCACGCGCAGGCCGCTGTGGTGCAGCAATGCCTGGGCGATGGCCTCGGTCGTGGTGCCGATGTTCAGGATCAGCGAGCAGTCGTTGGGCACCTGTTGTGCGATGGCGCGCGCAATGCGCGCCTTGCCCTGCGCATGGATCCGCTGGCGCTGCTGGTGGGCGATGTTTTCGGTCGTCGAGCTCGGCACCCGCACGCCGCCATGAAAGCGCGTCAACGTTCCCGCTTCCGCCAGGCGCTGGATGTCGCGCCGTACGGTTTGCAGGGTCACACCGAGCTCCTCAGCCAGTTGTTCCACCGTGGCCGTGCTGCGCGTGCGCACGAACTCGATCAGTCTCAGCTGCCGGGGGTTGTAGTTCACCATGCGCGTAGCTTAATTTATCAGCGAATGACTATAAAACGAATCAAAAGGAGTGACTCAAGGGAAAACCAGTATCTAAAACGAAAATAAAAGAACAACAATCGAACAATTAAGAACAATTCGACCTGCGCCGAGCCCTTGGACGAGCCGGGAGCCGGTCGAATCGTTGAAAGGTGGTTCGATGCGGCTGCTATTGGACGGCATCGGCAAGAACGTGGGCGCGCAGACGTGGCTGCAGCCGATGAATCTTGCCTTGCAAAGCGGTGCGGTGACGGTGCTCCTGGGGGCGACACAGGCGGGCAAGACCAGCCTGATGCGGCTCATGGCCGGGCTGGACGCACCGACCTCGGGGCGCGTACTGGTGGACGACCGCGACGTGACCGGCGTGCCGGTGCGCAACCGGGACGTGTCCATGGTGTACCAGCAGTTCATCAACTACCCGTCCATGACGGTGGCGCGCAACATCGCATCTCCCATGCGTCTGCGCCGGCAGGTCGACGTGGACGCGCGGGTGCGTGAACTGGCCGCAAAGCTGCATATCGAGCCTTTCCTGGACCGCCTGCCCGCCGAGCTGTCCGGTGGCCAGCAACAGCGCGTGGCCCTGGCGCGCGCGCTGGCCAAGCAGGCCCCCCTGATGCTGCTGGACGAGCCCCTGGTCAATCTGGATTACAAGCTGCGCGAGGAAATGCGTGAGGAACTCGCCCAACTTTTCGCCACGGAGGGCGCGACGGTGGTGTACGCGACGACGGAGCCGGCCGAGGCGCTGCTGCTGGGGGGCTATACGGCGGTGCTGGACCAAGGCGAGCTGCTTCAGTACGGGCCGACGGTCGAGGTTTTCCATCGCCCGCGGTCCTTGCGGGTGGCGCGCGCCTTCAGCGACCCGCCGATGAACCTGCTGGCAGCGGACGTCGCGGCCGACGGGCTGCGCCTGCGCGGGGGCCCGGCCTTCGCGCTCGCCGCGCCGGACGCACTGCCCGTTGGCGCCGTGACCGTGGGGCTGCGCGCCAGCGCCTTGCGGGTCGTGCCGCACGAAGGCGATGTGGCCTTGCCCGGGCGTGTCGAGCTGGCGGAGATCTCGGGCTCGGACACCTATGTGCACGTGGGCACTCTGGTGGGCGAACTGGTGATGCAGCTCACAGGGGTGCACTACTTCGAGCTGGGTGCGGCGCTGACTGTGTGGTTCAGTCCGGCGCAAGCCTATCTGTTCAATGCATCGGGTGACCTGTGTGCCGCTCCGCATCGGGCGCAAGGACGGTGAGATGGCGCGTATAGAACTGGACCTCGCGCACGCCTACCGGCCGAACCCCCGGGAAGACAGCGACTACGCGCTCCTGCCCCTGAAGATGGCCTTCGAGGATGGGGGGGCCTACGCCCTGCTCGGTCCCTCCGGTTGCGGCAAGACGACCATGCTCAACATCATGTCCGGGCTGCTGGTGCCGTCGCGCGGCAAGGTCCTCTTCGATGGACGCGACGTGACCCGTTCCAGCCCGCAGGAACGCAACATCGCGCAGGTCTTCCAGTTCCCGGTGATCTACGACACGATGACCGTGGCCGAGAACCTGGCCTTTCCCTTGCGTAACCGCCGCGTGCCGGAAGAGCAGATCCGCAAGCGCGTCGGTGAAATCGCCGAGATGCTCGACCTGAGCGGGCAGCTCAACCGGCGGGCCGCCGGCCTCGCCGCCGATGCCAAGCAGAAGATCTCGCTGGGGCGCGGGCTGGTGCGCTCCGATGTCTCGGCCGTGCTGTTCGACGAGCCGTTGACGGTGATCGACCCGCATCTCAAGTGGCAGCTGCGCCGCAAACTCAAGCAGATCCACCACGAACTCAAGCTGACGCTGATCTACGTGACCCACGACCAGGTGGAGGCGCTGACCTTCGCCGACCAGGTGATGGTGATGACACGCGGCAAGGCGGTGCAGGTCGGGGCGGCCGACGCCCTGTTCGAGCGGCCCCAGCACACCTTTGTCGGCCATTTCATCGGCTCGCCGGGCATGAACTTCGTGCCAGCCGAGGTGCGTGGCACGGACCTGCTCATCGCCGGGCATACCCTGTCGCTGCCGCGCCAGCCGGCTCTGCCGGGGGGGCCGGTCAAGCTCGGAATCAGGCCCGAGTATGTGGCTGTGGTGGCGCCCGAGGCGGCCGGTGCAGTGCCGGCCCGCGTGCGCCAGGTGCAGGACGTGGGCACGCACCTGATGCTGACCGCCGAGGTGCAGGGGGCCCAGGTCAAGATGCGCCTCGGCGTCGAGTCGCCGGGGCTGGTGCCGGGCGACAAGGTCTGGCTGCAGCTGGTGGGCGAGCACACCTGCTTTTACATCAACGAGGAGCTCGTGTCATGAGCGATGCGACCAAACCCGTGAACCAGAAGGCATGGTTGCTGATCCTGCCGGTGATCCTGTGCGTCGCTTTCTCGGCCATCCTGCCGCTCATGACCGTGGTGAACTACTCGGTCCAGGACATCATCTCGCCGGAGCGCCGGGTCTTCGTGGGGACCGAGTGGTTTGTGGCCGTGATGCGTGATCCGGAGCTGCACGAGGCGTTGCTGCGCCAGCTGGTGTTCTCGCTGGCGGTTCTGGCGGTCGAGCTGCCGCTGGGTATCATGCTGGCGCTGGCGATGCCAGCGCAGGGCTGGAAATCCTCGGCCGTGCTGGTGGTGATGGCCCTGTCGCTGCTCATTCCCTGGAACGTCGTGGGCACCATCTGGCAGATCTACGCCCGGGCCGACATCGGGCTGCTGGGCGCGGCGCTGGACTACATCGGACTCGACTACAGCTACACCGGCAACTCCACGCATGCGTGGATCACGGTGCTGGTGATGGACGTCTGGCACTGGACGCCGCTGGTGGCCTTGCTGTGTTTTGCCGGTCTGCGCTCGATTCCTGACGCCTATTACCAGGCTGCCCGCATCGACGGCGCCAGCAAGTTCGCCGTGTTCCGCTACATCCAGCTGCCCAAGATGCGCGGCGTGCTCATGATCGCGGTGCTGCTGCGCTTCATGGACAGTTTCATGATCTACACCGAGCCCTTCGTGCTCACGGGCGGCGGGCCTGGCAACGCCACCACCTTCCTTTCGCAGTACCTGACGCAAAAGGCCGTGGGCCAGTTCGACCTGGGGCCGGCGGCGGCGTTCTCCCTGATCTATTTCCTCATCATCCTGCTGCTGTGCTTCATTCTCTACAACTGGATGCAGCGCGTGGGCTCGGCAGACAAGCAAGGGGCCGGCCATGAATGAGAAACGCTTCCAGAAGCGCACGCTTTTCCTGATCGCCTATCTGGTGTTCGCGGTCTTGCCCATCTACTGGATGGTCAACATGAGCTTCAAGACGAACGAGGAGATCCTGTCGAGCTTCTCGTTCTTCCCGCAGCATTTCACCTTGGCGAACTACGTGACGATCTTCACCGATCCGTCCTGGTATTCGGGCTACATCAACAGCCTGATCTACGTCGTCATCAATACCGTGATTTCCGTGACCGTGGCGCTGCCAGCGGCCTATGCCTTCTCGCGCTACCAGTTCCTGGGCGACAAGCACGTGTTCTTCTGGCTGCTGACCAACCGCATGACGCCGCCGGCCGTGTTCCTGCTGCCGTTTTTCCAGCTCTATACGACGGTGGGCCTGATGGACACGCATATCGCGGTGGCGCTCGCGCACCTGCTGTTCAACGTGCCTCTGGCGGTCTGGATCCTGGAGGGTTTCATGAGCGGCATCCCGCGCGAGATCGACGAGACCGCCTATATCGACGGCTACAGCTTCCCGCGCTTTTTCCTGACCATCTTCCTGCCGCTGATCAAGGCTGGCGTGGGCGTCGCGGCATTCTTCTGTTTCATGTTCAGCTGGGTGGAGCTGCTGCTGGCGCGTACGCTGACCAGCGTGAACGCCAAACCCATCGTGGCGACGATGACCCGCACCGTTTCCGCGGCGGGCATGGACTGGGCCACGCTGGCGGCGGCCGGCGTGCTGACCATCGTGCCGGGCGCCATCGTGATCTGGTTCGTGCGGCATTACATCGCGAAGGGTTTCGCGATGGGACGGGTGTGAGGAGGACGCGCCATGTTTGACTGGATGGCCTGGACCACGCCCGTGGCGGTTTTTTTTGTCTGCATCGCTTTGCTGCTGCTGGGCATGACGGTGTGGGAGATCAGGTCGCCGACCGTGCGCCGTCGTGGTTTTCTGCCGCTGGAAACGACGCGTGGCGACCGCCTGTTCATCGGGTTGCTGCTGGCCGCGTACGTGAACCTGGTTTTCGTGGGGATCAGTGGCAGGCTGGCCGATTGGCTGGGCCTGGCTGCCGAGCCTTCCGTCTGGTTCGGTTTTGTGTTGTCCATGGCCCTGTTGCTGCTGGTGATGCGCAAGGGCTGATCTTTCCCGTTCGTCCGGCTCCATTCTTCCCCTGAGCCGGACGGGATCCTGAACCTCCAGGGGAAGCGACTATGAGGAGACAGACATCATGAAGACGCGGTATACAGCGGTGGCGCTGGCCATCGCCATCCTGGCCGGGCCGGCAGCCATGGCGGGCGAGGCGGAAGCCAAGAAGTGGGTCGACGGCGAGTTCCAGCCCTCGACGCTGAGCAAGGATCGGCAGCTCGCCGAGATGAAGTGGTTCATCGACGCGGCCAGGAAGCTGCAGGCCAAGGGTGTCAAGGAAATCTCCGTGGTGTCGGAGACCATCACCACCCACGAATACGAATCGAAGACGCTGGCCAAGGCCTTCGAGGAGATCACGGGCATCAAGGTCAAGCACGACCTCATCCAGGAAGGCGACGTGGTGGAGAAACTGCAGACGTCGATGCAGTCGGGTCGGTCGATCTATGACGGCTGGATCAGCGACTCGGACCTGATCGGCACGCACTACCGCTACGGCAAGGTCATGAACCTCACCGATTACATGGCCGGTGCAGGCAAGGAATACACCAACCCGGGGCTGGACCTGAAGGATTTCATCGGCACCAAGTTCACGACAGCACCCGACGGCAAGCTGTATCAGCTGCCCGACCAGCAGTTTGCCAACCTGTACTGGTTCCGTGCCGACCTCTTTGCGCGCAAGGACCTGCAGGACAAGTTCAAGGCGAAGTATGGCTACGACTTGGGCGTGCCGCTGAACTGGAGCGCGTACGAGGACATCGCCGAATTCTTCACCAATGACGTGAAGACCATCGACGGCAAGCCGATCTATGGCCACATGGACTACGGCAAGAAGGATCCGAGCCTGGGCTGGCGCTTCACCGATGCATGGCTTTCGATGGCCGGCACGGCCGACATCGGCACACCGAACGGCCTGCCGATCGACGAGTGGGGCATCCGTGTCGCGGCCGACAAGTGCACGCCGGTGGGCGCCTCGGTAGCCCGCGGTGGCGCGGCCAACTCCCCGGCAGCGGTCTATGCCCTGACCAAATACGTGGACTGGATGAAGAAGTACGCGCCCAAGGAGGCCACCGGCATGACTTTCGGTGAAGCCGGACCGGTGCCGGCCCAGGGCCAGATTGCACAGCAGATCTTTTGGTACACCGCCTTCACGGCCGACATGACCAAACCCGGCCTGCCCGTGGTGAACGCCGATGGCACGCCGAAGTGGCGCATGGCTCCGGGGCCCAACGGACCGTACTGGAAGCAGGGCATGCAGAACGGTTACCAGGACGTGGGCTCGTGGACTTTCTTCAAGAACCATGATGCCAACCGGACGGCTGCCGCCTGGCTCTACGCCCAGTTCGTGACGGCCAAGACCGTTTCGCTCAAGAAGACCATGGTTGGCCTGACGCCGATCCGCGAGAGCGACATCCAGTCCCAGGCCATGACACAGATGGCGCCCAAGCTGGGTGGTCTGGTCGAGTTCTACCGCAGCCCGGCGCGTGTGGCCTGGTCGCCCACTGGAACCAATGTGCCTGACTACCCCAAGCTGGCCCAGCTCTGGTGGAAGAACGTTGCGCAGGCGGTGACGGGCGAGAAGACGCCCCAGGCCGCCATGGACACCCTGGCTGACGAGATGGATCAGGTCCTGGCCCGCCTGGAACGCGCCGGCATGGCGCAATGCCCGCCCAAGCTCAACCCCAAGGGCGATCCCGGTAAATGGTTGACCAGCCAAGCTGCGCCCTGGGCCAAGCTGGCCAATGAAAAACCCAAGGGCCAGACCATCAACTACGACAAGCTGCTTCAGGCCTGGAAGGATGGCAAGGTGCGCTGACGACCATCGGTCTGGGGCGATGCCGCCCCAGACCGACACCTGTTTCGTGCATCCAGACACATGGGCGTCTCGGGATTGAGGGATGATCCTACCCATCGGGTCGCGGCAACGCGTTTAAGACATGAGTGAATTTCAACCCCCCCTCGCAAACTCGCGTTCCGATCTGCTCGCATGGCTGGCCACGCCGCGCACCTGGGATCTGGCCGTCGTGGGCGGCGGCGCCACCGGCCTGGGAGTGGCGTTGGACGCAGCGGCGCGCGGCCTCTCGGTCGTTCTGCTGGAGTCGCACGATTTTGCCAGCGGCACGTCCTCGCGCTCGACCAAGCTGCTGCACGGCGGCGTGCGCTACCTGGCGCAGGGCAATCTTTCCTTGGTGCGGGAGGCGCTGCATGAGCGTAGCACCGTGCTGCGCAACGCGCCGCATCTGGCTTCCAAGCTGTCTTTCATCATGCCGTCCTACGCCTGGTGGCAGACGCCCTTCTACGGCATCGGGCTCAAGCTGTATGACCTGCTGGCGGGGCGCGCCGGCCTGGGGCCGACCGCGTTTCTCGGCCGCACGCAGACACTGGCCGCTCTGCCTAATCTGCAGCCCGCGGGTCTGTGCGGCGGCGTGTCGTACTGGGATGGCCAGTTTGACGATGCGCGCCTGGCGCTGGCGCTGGCGCGGACGGCCGCGCGTGAGGGCGCCCTGCTGCTCAACTACTGCCCTGTCACCGAGCTGCTGCACGAGAACACCCGGGTGGTCGGTCTGCGCTGCCGCGACGCGATGGGCGGCTTGTCCTATGAAGTACGTGCCCGCTGCGTGGTCAATGCAACGGGCGTCTGGGTCGACGCGCTGCGCCGGCTCGACGGTGCCGCCCAGGGGCGTGCCGTCGGCCCGGTGGTGGCGCCCAGCCAGGGCGTGCACGTGGTGGTGGATCGGGATTTCCTGCCGGGTGAGCACGCACTGCTGGTTCCGAAGACGGCCGACGGCCGTGTGCTGTTCGCCGTGCCCTGGCTGGGCAAGCTGGTGCTGGGCACCACCGACACACCGCGCAGCGATCTGCCGCGTGAACCGCGGCCCCTGCGCGCCGAGCTCGACTTCATCCTGGGCGAGGCGGCGCGTTACCTGGCGCGTGCGCCGACCCGTGCCGATGTCAGGAGCATCTGGGTCGGCCTGCGCCCCCTGGTCCGGCCGGCGGGCGACGAGGATGCCGACACAGGCAGCCTGAGCCGCGAGCACACGGTACTGGTCAGCGCTACGGGCCTGGTCACCGTGACCGGTGGCAAATGGACCACCTACCGTGCCATGGCCGAGGATGTGCTGGCGCGCTGCTTCCAGGCCGGCTTGCTGCCTCCGAAGCCGGCCGGTGTGAGTGAGCAACTGAGATTGGTAGGGGCGGAGCCAGCGGGGAGGGCCCCAGGCCCGGCCATCTCTGCCGCGGCAGGCCCTCATATATATGGTAGCGAACAGAACCTGCTCCAGGCCCTCCCGGGGGCAGGGCAGGCGCTGGCTCCGGGCCTGGACGAGGCCATGGTGCGTTTTGCGGCACGATATGAGTATGCACTAACTGTTGAGGATGTGCTTTCCAGACGTTCTCGTCTGCTTTTCCTGGATGCGGCCTTGGCCGCATCACTGGCGCCTCGGGTGGCGGCCATCCTGGCCGAGGAGACGGGGCGAGACCCTGCCTTGGTCAACTTCCTGGACTTGGCCCGGAGCTATTTAAGCTGGCCGTCCGAACAAGACGCTTGACGCCCCGTCAATTGTTTGGCACAATTGCGGGCTTCGCTTGAAAAAGCTGAAGTTTCTGCCCAGCGGAAGCGGCGTGAGTGGTTCATGCCGGGGACGACGGGCCCAAGACTGATCGGTTGTGTGCTGCATGGCAGTGCCTCTCGGTGCAAGTTGGGAATATTGAAATGATCCAGACTGAATCTCGGTTAGAAGTCGCCGACAACACCGGCGCGAAGTCCGTTTTGTGCATCAAGGTGCTCGGCGGTTCCAAGCGTCGCTACGCCAGTGTTGGCGACGTCATCAAGGTGAGCATCAAGGAAGCCGCTCCGCGTGGCCGCGTCAAAAAAGGCGAGGTTTACAGCGCTGTGGTGGTCCGCACCGCCAAGGGCATCCGCCGTGGCGATGGCTCCCTGGTCAAGTTCGACGGCAATGCCGCCGTGCTGCTCAACAACAAGCTGGAGCCCATCGGCACCCGCATCTTCGGCCCGGTCACGCGCGAACTGCGTACCGAGAAGTTCATGAAGATCGTGTCCCTGGCTCCTGAAGTTCTCTAAGGACACGGCCATGAACAAGATTCGCAAAGGCGACGAAGTCATCGTCCTCACCGGGCGCGACAAGGGCAAGCGCGGCAAGATCGCGCTGCGCAAGGACGACACGCATGTGTTGGTCGAGGGCGTGAACACGGTGAAGAAGCACACCAAGCCCAACCCCATGAAGGGTACGACCGGCGGCATCGTGGAGAAGTCCATGCCCATCCACCAGTCCAACGTGGCCATTTTCAATGCGGCGACCGGCAAGGCCGACCGCGTCGGCATCAAGCTGCTGGCTGACGGCAAACGCGTTCGCGTTTACAAGTCCAGCGGCGAAGAAATCAAGGTGGCATAAACATGGCACGTCTGCAACAACACTATCGCGAGAAGGTGGTCCCTGAGTTGACCGCCAAGTTCGGCTACAAGTCGCCCATGCAGGTGCCGCGCCTGACCAAGATCACCCTGAACATGGGTGTGAGCGAGGCCGTCGCCGACAAGAAGGTCATGGACAACGCCGTGGGCGACCTGACCAAGATCGCCGGCCAGAAGCCGGTCGTGACCAAGGCCAAGAAAGCCATCGCCGGTTTCAAGATCCGCGAAGGCCAGGCCATCGGTTGCATGGTGACCCTGCGTGGCGTCCAGATGTATGAGTTCCTGGACCGTTTCGTCACCGTGGCCCTGCCCCGTGTGCGTGACTTCCGTGGTATCTCCGGTCGCGCTTTCGACGGCCGTGGCAACTACAACATCGGCGTCAAAGAGCAGATCATTTTCCCCGAAATCGAATACGACAAGGTGGATGCCCTGCGTGGTCTGAACATCAGCATCACGACGACGGCTCGGACGGACGAAGAGTGCAAGGCACTGCTCGCCGGCTTCAAATTCCCCTTCAAGAACTGAGGTGACCTGTGGCTAAAGTAGCTTTGATCGAGCGCGAGCTCAAGCGAGACAAACTGGTCGCCAAGTACGCGAAGAAACACGCGGAACTCAAGGCCATCGCCAGCGACCTCAAGCGTAGCGAAGAGGAGCGTGCTGCTGCCCGTCTGGGCCTGCAGAAGCTCCCGCGCAACGCCAACCCGACGCGCCAGCGCAACCGTTGTGCCATCACCGGTCGTCCGCGTGGCACCTTCCGCCAGTTCGGTCTGGCTCGCGCCAAGATCCGTGAGTTGGCTTTTGCTGGTGACATCCCCGGTGTCACCAAGGCCAGCTGGTAAGCAGGAGATTAAAGATGAGCATGAGTGATCCCATCGCCGACCTGCTGACGCGTATCCGTAACGCGCAGATGGTGGCCAAGACCTCGGTGTCGGTGCCTTCTTCCAAAGTGAAGATCGCCATCGCGCAGGTACTGAAGGACGAGGGCTACATTGACGGCTTCCAGGTGAAGTCCGAAGGTGGCAAGTCCGAACTTGAAATTGCCTTGAAGTACTACGCCGGTCGCCCGGTGATCGAGCGCATCGAGCGCGTGAGCCGTCCCGGCCTGCGCGTGTACAAGGGCCGTGACGCCATCCCCCAGGTCCAGAACGGTCTGGGCGTGGCCATCGTGACCACCCCCAAGGGTGTCATGACCGATCGTAAGGCTCGCGCTACCGGTGTCGGCGGCGAAGTGCTTTGCTACGTGGCCTAAGGCATTGAGGAGAAACTGAAATGTCGCGCGTAGGAAAAATGCCTGTAGCCATCCCGACCGGGGTGGATGTCTCGATCAAGGCTGATCAGATCAGCGTCAAGGGTGCCGGTGGCACGCTGTCGCTGACCCAGTCGGCCCTGGTCAAGGTGAGCAACGAGGGTGGCAAGCTGAGCTTCGCCCCCGCAAACGAATCCCGTGAAGCCAATGCCATGAGTGGCACCATGCGTCAGCTGGTGAACAACATGGTCAACGGCGTGAGCAAGGGCTTCGAAAAGAAGCTGACGCTGATCGGTGTGGGTTACAAGGCCCAGGCCTCCGGCGCCAAGCTGAATCTGGCGGTGGGTTACTCCCATCCGGTGAACATCGAGATGCCCGCGGGCATCACGGTGGCCACCCCCGCCCCCACGGAAATCGTGATCAAGGGTGCAGATCGTCAGCGTGTCGGCCAGATCGCCGCTGAGATTCGTGCCGTCCGTCCTCCTGAGCCTTACAAGGGCAAGGGCATCCGTTATGCGGATGAGAAGGTCACGATCAAAGAGACCAAGAAGAAATAAGGAGCTGCACCATGATGACCAAGAAAGAGCAGCGTCTTCGCCGGGCCCGTCAGACCCGCATCCGCATTGCAACGCAAGGCGTGGCGCGTCTGACCGTGACCCGCACCAATTTGCACATCTACGCCAGCGTGATCTCCGGCGACGGCGCCAAGGTGCTGGCCAGTGCCTCCACGGCCGAAGCCGACGTGCGCAAGTCGCTCGGCGCCTCGGGCAAGGGTGGCAATGCTACCGCCGCCCAGTTGATCGGCAAGCGTATCGCCGAGAAGGCCAAGGCGGCCGGCGTCGAGACGGTGGCGTTCGACCGCTCAGGTTTTGCGTACCACGGCCGCGTCAAGGCGCTGGCCGATGCGGCACGTGAAGCTGGCTTGCAGTTCTAAGCAGATCGGAATTAAAGATGGCTAAAGTTCAAGCAAAGATGCAGGGCAAAGGGGCCGAGGGTCCTGAGGACGGCCTGCGCGAGAAGATGATCGCGGTCAACCGCGTGACCAAGGTGGTCAAGGGTGGCCGTATCCTGGGTTTCGCGGCACTGACCGTGGTCGGTGATGGCGACGGTCGCGTCGGCATGGGCAAGGGCAAATCCAAGGAAGTGCCGGCTGCCGTGCAGAAGGCCATGGAAGAAGCCCGCCGCAACATGCTGAAGGTGTCGCTCAAGAACGGTACCTTGCACCACCAGGTGATGGGTCGTCACGGTGCCGCCAACGTCATGATGGCGCCGGCACCCAAGGGTACCGGCATCATCGCCGGCGGCCCGATGCGCGCCATTTTCGAAGTGATGGGCATCACCGACATCGTGGCCAAGAGCCACGGTTCGACCAATCCCTACAACATGGTTCGTGCCACGCTGGACGCTCTGAGCAACTGCAGCACCCCTGCGGGTGTGGCAGCCAAGCGCGGCAAGACCGTTGAAGAACTCTTCGCTTAATCGGGAGTTACAGACATGGCTAAGCAACAAACCGTCAAGGTCCAGCTGGTTCGCAGCCCGATCGGCTGCAAGGAATCTCACCGCGCCACCGTGCGTGGTTTGGGCCTGCGCAAGCTGAACAGCGTCAGCGAACTGCAGGACACCCCTGCCGTGCGCGGCATGATCAACAAGATCGACTACCTGGTCAAGGTTCTCTAAGAGGCTGATGATGGAACTCAATAGCATCAAGCCCGCAGCGGGCGCCAAGCACGCCAAGCGTCGCGTCGGTCGCGGCATCGGCTCCGGCCTGGGCAAGACTGCCGGTCGCGGCCACAAGGGTCAGAAATCCCGTTCGGGCGGCTACCACAAGGTCGGCTTTGAGGGCGGCCAGATGCCCATGCATCGCCGTCTGCCCAAGCGCGGTTTCAAGTCGCATCTGCTCAAGTACAACGCCGAGATCACTCTCAGCGCGCTGGAGCAGCTGGGCGCTGACACGGTCGACATCCTCACGCTCAAGCAGGCCGGTCTGGTCGGCGAGCTGGCCAAGGTGATCAAGGTCATCAAGTCCGGCGAGATCAAGAAGGCTGTCAAGCTCAATGGCATCGGCGCTACCGCCGGCGCCAAGGCTGCCATCGAGGCAGCCGGCGGCAGCGTGGCCTGAAAACTGGATCGAGAGTAGAACCAAGTGGCAACGAACGCGGCTCAGATTGCAAAAACCGGCAAGTACGGCGACCTGCGTCGCCGGCTGGTCTTTTTGCTGCTCGCACTGGTGGTGTACCGCATCGGTGCGCACATTCCGGTGCCGGGCATCAATCCGGACCAGCTCAAGGCCCTGTTCGACGGCCAGCAGGGCGGCATCCTGAACCTGTTCAACATGTTCTCGGGTGGTGCGCTGTCGCGTTTCACGGTGTTCGCGCTGGGCATCATGCCGTACATCTCGGCATCGATCATCATGCAGCTGCTGACGTACGTGCTGCCCGCCTTCGAGCAGATCAAGAAGGAAGGCGAAGCCGGCCGTCGCAAGATCACCCAGTACACGCGTTATGCGACGCTGGGCCTCGCGATTTTCCAGTCGCTCGGTATTGCCGTGGCGCTCGAGAGTTCGCCCGGCCTGGTGATGGCCCCTGGTTTCGGCTTCCGCATGACGGCGGTCGTCACCCTGACGGCCGGTACCATGTTCCTGATGTGGCTGGGTGAGCAGATCACCGAGCGCGGCCTGGGTAACGGCATTTCGATCCTGATCTTCGGTGGTATCGCCGCAGGTCTGCCGGGCGCCATCGGTGGCTTGCTGGAGCTGGTGCGTACCGGCGCCATGAGCATCATCGCCGCCCTGATCATCGTGACGCTGGTGGTCCTGGTGACCTACTTCGTGGTGTTCGTCGAGCGCGGTCAACGCAAGATCCTGGTGAACTATGCACGTCGCCAGGTTGGCAACAAGGTGTATGGCGGCCAGTCTTCGCACCTGCCGCTCAAGCTGAACATGGCCGGTGTGATTCCGCCCATCTTCGCGTCGTCGATCATCCTGCTGCCGGCCACCGTGGTGAGCTGGTTCAGCAGCGGCGATTCGATGCTGTGGCTCAAGGACATCGCCAGCAGCCTGACGCCAGGACAGCCCATCTATGTGATGCTGTACGCCTCGGCCATCGTGTTCTTCTGTTTCTTCTACACGGCGCTGGTGTTCAACAGCCGTGAGACGGCCGACAACCTGAAAAAGGGTGGTGCCTTCATCCCGGGCATCCGCCCGGGTGACCAGACCGCGAAGTACATCGACCGCATCCTGTTGCGTCTGACGATGGCCGGTGCGATCTACATCACTTTCGTTTGTCTGTTGCCCGAGTTTCTGATTCTGAAGTACAACGTGCCGTTCTATTTCGGCGGCACCTCGCTGCTGATCATCGTGGTGGTGACCATGGATTTCATGGCCCAGGTGCAGAACTACATGATGTCGCAGCAATATGAATCGCTGCTGAAGAAAGCCAATTTCAAGGCTACGCCAGGTGTCTGAAAGAGATGGCGAAAGACGATGTGATTCAGATGCAGGGCGAGGTGGTGGAGAACCTGCCGAACGCGACCTTCCGCGTGAAGCTGGAAAACGGCCACATCGTCCTGGGACATATTTCCGGCAAGATGCGGATGCATTACATCCGTATCCTGCCGGGTGACAAAGTGACTGTCGAGTTGACGCCTTACGACTTGACGCGGGCACGGATCGTATTCAGGGCCAAATGAATTTGCAGGTTCCGGATAGTCTGGAATCAGGCGTTAGAAGTTTTAGGAGAGTGAAATGAGAGTTTCGGCTTCGGTCAAAAAAATTTGCCGCAACTGCAAAATCATCCGCCGCAAGGGTGTGGTGCGCGTGATCTGCACGGATCCCCGCCACAAGCAGCGTCAAGGCTGATTGCAAGAGTTATAGAGGACGAAAATGGCACGTATCGCTGGCATCAACATTCCGCCGCATAAGCATGCAGAAATTGGCTTGACCGCCATCTTCGGCATCGGTCGCACGAGCGCTCGCAAGATTTGCGATGCCTGCGGCATTGCATATTCCAAGAAGATCAAGGATCTGACCGACTCTGATCTGGAAAAAATCCGCGACCAGATCGCCGGTATCACCATCGAGGGTGACCTGCGTCGCGAGACCACGATGAACATCAAGCGTTTGATGGACATCGGCTGCTACCGCGGCTTCCGTCATCGCCGTGGCCTGCCCATGCGCGGTCAGCGTACGCGTACCAATGCCCGTACCCGCAAGGGTCCGCGCAAGGGCGCCGCAGCACTGAAGAAATAAACTGGCATTGAAAGATCACCATGGCTAAAGCTCCCGCCAATAATGCCGCGCAGCGTGTGCGCAAGAAGGTTCGCAAGAACGTGGCTGACGGTGTCGCCCACGTGCACGCCTCCTTCAACAACACCATCATCACGATCACCGATCGCCAGGGCAATGCCCTGTCCTGGGCCTCGTCTGGTGGCCAGGGCTTCAAGGGTTCGCGCAAGTCCACGCCGTTCGCCGCCCAGGTGGCGTCCGAAGTGGCTGGTCGCGCTGCCATGGAGCAGGGCATCAAGAACCTTGATGTCGAGATCAAGGGCCCCGGCCCGGGTCGCGAGTCTTCGGTGCGCGCTCTGGCCGCACTGGGCATCCGCATCAACCTGATCTCCGATGTGACGCCGGTGCCGCACAACGGCTGCCGTCCGCAGAAGCGTCGCCGCATCTAAGCGGTACGCAGCTTTTTAACAAGCCCACCGCCACCGGCATTGCGCTGGTGGCTCCCGCAGGCAACTGCGGAAGTTGACATAGAAGGAAGTTCAAGTGGCACGCAATCTCGGCCCCAAGGCCAAACTCTCCCGCCGCGAAGGCACCGACCTGTTCCTCAAGAGCGCCCGTCGCTCGATTGCGGACAAGGCCAAGTTCGATTCCAAGCCCGGCCAGCACGGCCGCACCTCGGGCGCCCGCACCTCCGACTTCGGTCTGCAGCTGCGTGAAAAGCAGAAGGTCAAGCGCATGTACGGCGTGCTGGAGCGCCAGTTCCGCCGTTACTTCGAGGAAGCCGATCGCCGCAAGGGCAACACCGGTGCCAACCTGCTGTTCCTGCTGGAGTGCCGCCTGGACAATGTGGTGTACCGCATGGGCTTCGGTTCGACCCGTGCTGAGGCACGTCAGATGGTCTCGCACAAGGCGATCACCGTGAACGGCAATTCCGTGAACATCCCGTCGTACTCGGTCAAGGCCGGCGACGTGATCGCCGTGCGCGAAAAGTCGAAGAAGCAGAACCGCGTGGTGGAAGCGCTGCAATTGGCACAGCAGGTCGGCATGCCGGCCTGGGTTGAGGTGAACCTCGACAAGGCCGAAGGCACCTTCAAGAAAGTGCCCGATCGCGACGAATTCGGGTCCGATATCAACGAATCGCTGATCGTCGAGTTGTACTCGAGGTAAACAAGGCGCACGAGGTCGCCTGCGACCTCGGCCTTGGAGTTTTCGTACCTGACCGGAGGCATTCCGGTCAGGCGCTTCACCAGCCTTACCGGTGTAACGAGCCGGGGGTATTGACAGGAAGTCTGCATGCAAACCAGTCTGCTGAAACCCAAAGCAATCAACGTCGAACAACTCGGCCTGAACCGCGCCAAAGTGGCGCTGGAGCCGTTTGAGCGTGGCTATGGCCATACCCTGGGCAACGCGTTGCGCCGCGTCCTGCTGTCGTCGATGCCGGGTTACGCTGCCACGGAAGTGACCATCGCCGGCGTGCTGCACGAGTACTCGTCGATCGACGGCGTGCAGGAGGATGTGGTCAACATTCTGCTGAACCTCAAGGGTGTGGTGTTCAAGCTGCACAACCGCGACGAAGTCACGCTGAGCCTGCGCAAGGACGGCGAAGGCGTCGTTACTGCTGCCGACATCCAGACCCCGCACGATGTCGAGATCATCAACCCCGACCACGTGATCGCCACGCTGTCGGCCGGTGGCAAGCTCGACATGCAGATCAAGGTCGAGAAGGGCCGTGGTTATGTGCCGGGCACCATGCGTCGTTACGGCGACGAGCCGACCAAGTCGATCGGCCGCATCGTGCTGGACGCGTCGTTCTCCCCGGTCAAGCGCGTGAGCTACACCGTCGAGAGCGCTCGCGTCGAGCAGCGCACCGACCTGGACAAGCTGGTCGTCGAGATCGAGACCAACGGCGCCATCACCGCTGAAGACGCCGTGCGCGCTTCGGCCAAGATTCTGGTGGAACAGCTGGCCGTGTTTGCCCAGCTCGAGGGCAGCGAACTCGCCGCCTTCGACGCACCGGCACCGCGCAGCGGCAGCCAGTTCGACCCGATCCTGCTGCGTCCGGTCGACGAACTCGAATTGACCGTGCGTTCGGCCAACTGCCTGAAGGCCGAGAACATCTATTACATCGGCGACCTGATCCAGCGCTCCGAGAACGAACTGCTCAAGACCCCCAACCTGGGTCGCAAGTCGCTCAACGAGATCAAGGAAGTGCTCGCTTCCCGCGGTCTGACCCTCGGCATGAAGCTCGAGAACTGGCCGCCGGCCGCGCTCGAAAAGCGTTGATTTAGAATCACGGCCCGCCCAAGCGGGTCGGACAAGGACCAGCCTCTCAGGGCTGGGTGCACCGGGCAGTACCTGATACGGCTGCCTGTTTATATAAAGAAAGGAAAGCACCATGCGTCACGGACACGGTCTCCGTAAACTCAACCGCACCAGCGAGCATCGCCTCGCCATGCTGCGCAACATGATGAATTCGCTGATCGAGCACGAGGTCATCAAGACCACCGTGCCCAAGGCGAAGGAACTGCGTCGCGTGGTCGAGCCCATGATCACCCTGGCCAAGGAAGCCACGCTGGCCAACCGCCGCCTGGCCTTTGACCGCCTGCGTGACCGCGACAGCGTCACCAAGCTGTTTAACGACCTCGGCCCGCGTTTCAAGACGCGTCCGGGCGGCTACACCCGCATTCTCAAGATGGGTTTCCGCGTTGGCGACAACGCGCCCATGGCCCTGGTGGAGCTGGTGGACCGCCCCGCTGAATCTTCTGAGACAGCGAAGGCAGAATAAGCTACAATGCTAGATTACCGCGCGATGGAGCAGCCTGGTAGCTCGTTGGGCTCATAACCCAAAGGTCGGAGGTTCAAATCCTCCTCGCGCAACCAACAAGGAAAAGCCCTCTTCGGAGGGCTTTTCTGCTTCTGGACACTGTAACAAGCAGTGCCGTGAATGTAGGAGCCAGGCCAAAAGCCCTGCTCCCCCTTATTGGAACCTGACATGACCACTCGCCGCCAATTCGGCTTGGCCGCAGCTTCGCTGCTGGCCGCCCCCGCTCTGCTCAAGGCCCAGGGCAACAACAAGATCATCCTCGGCCAGTCGGCTGCCTTCACAGGGCCCGCGGCCGAACTGGGGATCCAGTTCCATCAGGGCGCCAGGATCTGGTTCGACCAGGTCAATGCCCAGGGCGGCATTGCCGGCAAGACCATCGAGATCAAGACCCTGGATGACGGCTACGAGCCTGACCGTTGTGCCGCCAATACGCAGAAGCTGATCGCCGAGGACGTGTTTGCGCTCTTCGGCTACATCGGCACGCCGACCAGCCTGGCGGCGCTGCCGCTGCTGAGCAAGGCCCAGGTGCCCTTCATCGCACCGTTCACGGGTGCCATGGGGCTGCGCGAGCCTTTCAACAAGCAGGTCTTTCACCTGCGTGCTTCCTACAACGACGAGACTGCATTGATCGTCAAGCAGCTCACCAATCTTGGCCTGAAGAAGATCGCGGTCTTCTACCAGAACGACGCTTACGGCAAGGCTGGCCTGGACGGCGTGACGCTGGCGCTGGACAAGCTTGGCCTCAAGCCTGTGGCCCAGGCCACGGTGGAGCGCAATTCGGTGGACGTGGCCGCTGCCGTGCGCGCACTCAATGCAGCCGGGCCGGACGCCGTGGTGCAGATCAGTGCCTACAAGTCCTGCGCAGCCTATATCCGTGCCGCACGCCAGGCGGGCTTTGGTGGCACCTTCTTCAACGTGTCCTTTGTCGGCACACAGGCCCTGGCCGACGAGCTGGGCAAGGATGGCGCTGGCGTCGTGGTCTCGCAGGTCATGCCCTCGCCGTATTCCCTGGCGCGCCCGATCGCCCGCGAGTTTTCCGAAGCGGTGAAGAAGGCCGGTGGCAATGCGCAGGCTAACTTCTCCAGCATGGAAGGCTATCTGGCCGCCAAGGTCGTGACCGAAGGGCTCAAGCGTGCCGGGGCGCGCATGAATAGCCGCGAAGGCCTGATCCAGGGCATCGAAGCCATCGGCAGCCAGAGCCTGGGCGGCTTCCAGCTCAATTTCTCGGCCAGCCAGCACGTTGCGTCGAGCTTTGTGGAACTGTCCATGCTGACCGGCGACGGCCGGGTGCGTACTTGAAGCGGGCCGGGGATATCCCCGGCTGACAGAAGGGCGGGTGAAGGAATAGACTCTCACCCATGAAGGTCATCGATTCCATCGTCGCCCAGGCCGCCGGCATCGCGGCCATCCGGCGTGACATCCACGCGCATCCCGAACTGAGCTTCCAGGAGCGGCGCACCGCCGACCTGGTCGCGGCCCGGCTGACCGAATGGGGCATCCCCGTGCACCGTGGCCTGGGCGGCACCGGCGTGGTCGGCATCATCCAGCAAGGCGCCTCGAAACGTGCCATCGGGCTGCGCGCCGACATGGACGCCCTGCCCTTGCAGGAGAACAACACTTTCGCCCATACGAGCCGGCACGACGGCAAGATGCATGCCTGCGGGCACGATGGCCACACGGCCATGCTGCTGGCGGCGGCCCAGCATCTGGCCAAGCAGCGCAACTTCGACGGCACCGTCTACCTGATCTTCCAGCCCGCCGAAGAGGGCGGCGCGGGTGCCAACGAGATGATCAAGGACGGACTGTTCGAGAAATTCCCGATGGAGGCCGTGTTCGGCATGCACAACTGGCCGGGCATGAAAGCCGGTACCTTTGCGCTGAGCCCGGGCCCGGTGATGGCTTCGAGCAACGAATTCAAGATCACCGTCCACGGCAAGGGCGGGCACGCCGCCATGCCGCACAACGCGGTGGACCCGGTGCTGGTGGCCTGCCAGATGGTGCAGGCCTTCCAGACCATCGTCAGCCGCAACCTCAAGCCCATTGACGCCGGTGTGATCTCGGTCACCATGATCCATGCAGGGCATGCCACCAACGTGATTGCCGACAGCTGCGAGCTGCAGGGCACGGTGCGCACCTTCACGCTGGAGGTGCTGGACCAGATCGAGGCACGCATGCGCGAGGTGGCTCAGCACACCTGCGCCGCCTTTGGCGCGCGTTGCGAGTTCGAGTTCGAACGCAACTACCCGCCCACCATCAATGCCGAGCGTGAGGTGGAATTCGCCCGTCAGGTGATGGCCGGCATCGTGGGAGAGGCCAATGTGCTGAAGCAGGAGCCCACCATGGGCGCCGAGGACTTCGCCTACATGCTGCTGGCCAAGCCGGGTGCCTATGCCTTCATCGGCAATGGGGACGGCGTGCACCGCGAGATGGGCCACGGCGGCGGCCCCTGCACCCTGCACAACCCGAGCTATGACTTCAATGACGAACTCATCCCGCTGGGGGCGAGCTACTGGGTGAAACTGGCTGAGGCCTGGCTGGCGCCGCAGCGCTGACGCCGCGTCAGCGTGGCAGGCAGAAACCGCGGTGCGCGGCGATCTGCAGCAGGCCGTCGAAGATCAGCGTGTCGTGGAGTTCGAAGGGCGTGGCCAGGCTGGGCGCCATTTTCCAACCGGCGCCGCCCGCCATGACACACCAGGGTTCGGCGCCACAGTGCTCGCGCACATGATCGACCATGCGCTCCATGGCACCGGCAATCGCATAGGTGCCGCCGCTGGTCAGTGCGTCGCTGGTGTTGGTGGGAAAGGGGCGCACCTCGCCCGTGGGCACGTGCAGGCCGGCAGTGCCGGATTCGAGGGCTCGCAGCATGATGCCGTGGCCCGGCAGGATGTAGCCCCCGAGAAACCGCCCTGAAGCGTCGATGGCTTCCACGGTGACGGCCGTGCCCACCATGGCCACCACGATGGGCCGTGGCGTGCCCATGGCCAGCATGCCGTGCCAAGCGCCGATCATGGCCACCCAGCGGTCCGGGCCCAGCCGCGCCGGATGGTCGTAGCCATTGCTCAGGCCGGCTTCGTGCGCGCTGGAAATGACCCAGTGCGGCGACACGTCCCAGTGCTCCATCTGCGCCTCGACGCGGTGCTTGACGGCGTCACTGGCGACCACGCAGCCCAGCATGCAGCTGGGCGAGGGCAGGCCGGCCCAGGCCGATTCGGCCAGGCGGTCGATGTGATCCAGGAATTCCGCCCCTTGGGCGAGGACGTGTGCGCCGGGCTGCGGCGCATCGTACAGGGCCCACTTGAGGCGGGTGTTACCAACGTCGATGGCGAGAAAAGACATGGCTTGTGATCCGTTGGCGACGGCTCACATCATAAAGGAAGCTGTTCAGCCCTGACGCCAGGGCAGGCCGTGGTAACGCCAGCCTCCCTTGCGGCCGCGATGCGCCAACTCGTCGGGATCGCCCTCGAAACCTTCCAGGATGTTGTAGGCCTCCAGGCCGAGTTCCGTGGCGCGCCGCGCCGCGGCAATCGACCGCACGCCGCTGCGGCACAGCAAAACGGCTTTCTGGCCGGCGGCCACTGCGGCCCGCAGGCCCGCGTCGAAATCAGGGTTGACGGCCATGCCGGGCCATTGTTTCCAGGCCAGGGCGACGCTCCCGGGAACGAACCCCACCCACTCGCGCTCGGCGTCTGTGCGGACGTCCACCAATACGGCCTCGCCGGCCTGCACCCATGACCAGGCCAGTTGCGGCGTGATGTTGCCCGCGTAGCCCTGGGCTGGCCGCACGGCCATGAGTGCTGCGCCATCGGCATCGTGGCGCAGGCCTGAGTGCAGGTTGGCTGGCACGGCCTCGTCGATGCGCCTGGGCTTGGGCAGGTTCAGGTTGTCCATGATGGCCTTGAATTCCGCCAGCGACTTGCCGGCCACTCGCGCATTGCCCGTCTTCTCGGCGCCGATGGTCGAGTGGCTGCGACCGTGGTAGTCGTGGCCGGGCCAGACCACGGTGTCGTCCGGCAGCGCGAACAGTACCTGGGCGAGACTGTTGTAGAGCGCCTCGGCGCTGCCGGACTGGAAGTCGGTGCGGCCGCAGCCATTGATGAGCAGGGTGTCGCCGGTGAAGACGTGGCGCTGCTCTTCGGATTCCCAGACGAAACTCATGCTGCCGGCGGTGTGCCCGGGGGTGTGCAGGGCACGGATGTGCTGGCCGCCGAAACGAAGCTCGGCGCCGTCCTGCAACTGGATGGCCGCCGTGCGGATGCCGCAGGCCTCGGGGGCGGCGGTCAGGGCACCGGTGTGTTCCGCCAGCAGGCCGGCGCTGGTGACGTGATCGGCATGGGCGTGGGTCTCCACCGCCAGCATGAGCTGCAGGCCGTATTCGCGCAGCACGCCCAGGTCGCGCTCGAGCTGTTCGTCGACCGGGTCGATGATGAGCGCCTCCCGGCTGTCGGTGTCGAACAGCAGGTAGGTGTAGGTGCTGGAGGCCGGATCGAAGAGCTGGATCGGTTTCATGGGCGGGCAGTCATCCGGGCAGGACGCGAGAGCAAGCCCCAAGGATACGCAAAAAAAGCGAGGGCCGCGTCACTTGCATGACGCGGCCCTCATGGGCCGGGTGCACGGTTCGGAGATCAGACGATCTTGACGCTCAGGTTGGGCAGGCCGTCGATGTGCATCTCGATCACGTCGCCCTTGACCACGGGCCCGACGTTCTCGGGCGTGCCCGAGTAGATGATGTCGCCGGGGAAGAGCTCATTGGCCTGGGAGAGCTGGCTGATCTGCTCGGCCACCGACCAGATCATCTGGTTCAGGTTGGCGTTCTGCTTGATCTGGCCATTGACCTTGAGCCAGATGCTGCCCTTGGTGAAATGCTCGACCTGGCCGAGTTTGTGCACGGCCCCGATGGGCGCCGACTTGTCGAAGCTCTTGCCGATTTCCCAGGGCTTCTTCTGGTCGCCCATGGCGCGCTGCAGATCGCGGCGTGTCATGTCCAGGCCCAGGGTGTAGCCGTAGACCAGATCGAGCGCCTTTTCCACCGGGATGTTGCGTCCGCCCTTGCCCAGGCAGGCCACCAGTTCGGCCTCGTAGTGGTAGTTCTTGGTCAGGGTGGGGTAGGGGTGGTCGGCCACGGTGCCGGCGGCCACGTGCTGGATGGCGTCGGTCGGTTTCTGGAAGAAAAAGGGCGGTTCGCGGTCCGGGTTGGAGCCCATTTCAATCGCATGGGCCCTGTAGTTGCGGCCGATGCAATAGATGCGCCGTACGGGGAACATTTCGTCGCTGCCGACGATGGGGATGTAGGTGTCGCTGACCTCGAAAGGCGTCTTGGCCTTGTTCTGGGCCACGCCCGGCAAGGCGCAGCCGGCCAGTGCACCGGTGGTGACCAGGGCCGTGTTCTCGAAAAAATGTCGTCTGTCCATGAAAGTCTCCTCGTTGGAAATAATTTTGATGTGGGTGAGCACAACAGATTTGTACCAGTGTCCTCAGTGGAATGGGTGTCGATTAGTGAAAACAGTTTCCCCGGAAGTGTGTGCAATATTGGTGAAAACCCCTAGGTGTATTCCACGGCGCACAGGCGCAGAATCCGGCCGGACAGTAAGTAAACTGATTGTTCTGTCCCCCCACTAGGAGATCACCTTGACCGATAACAAAACCCCCAATCGCCGCAGCCTGCTCAAGGGCGTTGCCGTCGCCGCTGGCGCCATGGCCGCCCCGATGGTTGCCACCGCACAGACCACCACCTCGCTGCGCTTCCAGAGCACCTGGCCGTCCAAGGACATCTTCCACGAGTACGCCAGCGACTTCGCCAAGAAGGTCAATGACATGGCCAGCGGCAAGCTCAAGATCGAAGTGCTGCCTGCTGGCTCCGTCGTGCCGGCCTTCCAGCTCCTCGAAGCTGTGAACAAAGGCACGCTGGACGGCGGCCATGGCGTGGTGGCTTACCACTACGGCAAGAACTCGGCCCTGGCCCTGTGGGGTTCCGGCCCGTCCTTCGGCATGGACCCCAACATGCTTCTGGCCTGGCACAACTACGGCGGCGGCAAGGCCCTGCTCGAAGAGATCTACAAGTCCATCAACATGGACGTGGTCTCCTACCTGTACGGCCCCATGCCCACCCAGCCCTTCGGCTGGTTCAAGAAGCCGATCACCAAGGTCGCTGACGTCAAGGGCACCAAGTTCCGCACCGTGGGCCTGGCCGTTGACATGTACACCGACATGGGCGCTGCCGTGAACCCGCTGCCCGGCGGCGAGATCGTGCCGGCCCTGGACCGTGGCCTGATCGACGGCGCCGAGTTCAACAACGCCTCCTCCGACCGCCTGCTGGGCTTCCCCGATGTGGTGAAGAACTGCATGCTGCAGAGCTTCCACCAGTCCGGCGAACAGTTCGAAATCCTGTTCAACAAGGGCAAGCTCAACGCCCTGCCGACCGAGCTCAAGGCCATCATCGACTACGCCGTGCAGGCCGCCAGCGCCGACATGAGCTGGAAGGCCATCGAGCGCAACTCGAAGGACTACATCGAACTCAAGAAGCAGGGCATCAAGTTCTACAAGACCCCGAACGCCGTGCTGCAGGCCCAGTTGGCTTCCTGGGACAAGATCATGGACAAGAAGGGCGGCGAAAACGCTCTGTTCAAGAAGGTTCTGGATTCGCAGCGTGCCTACGCCGAGCGTGCCACCCAGTGGCAGAACGACTACACGGTCGACTTCAAGATGGCCTCCAACCACTACTTCGGCAAGAAGACGGCCAAGAAGGCCTGATGGCTTGAGCGGATAAAATTCGCGATCGCCCTCCGAGGGCGCTGTGGTGCAGACCATGGCGCCCTCAGTTCATTCTGAAACTCTGACTTCAACCTGACCTGCTGGGATCACAATGCAGAACTTCCTGCTCGCGGTCGATCGCCTGTCCACCTGGATAGGCAAGATCTTCGCCTGGACCGCCCTTATTCTTACCGTCATGATCAGCTGGGAAGTGTTCTCACGCTACGTGCTGAACCACCCCCATGCCTGGATGCTGGACTTCCAGATCATGATGTACGGCACCCTGTTCATGACGGCGGGTGCCTACACACTGTCCAAGAATGGCCATGTGCGTGGCGACGTGCTCTACGGCTTCTTCCGGCCGCGCACCCAGGCCACCCTGGACCTGATTCTCTATTTCATCTTCTTCCTGCCCGGCATCACCGCGCTGACCTGGGCCGGCTGGACCTACTTCAACGAATCGCTCGTGATCCGCGAGCAGACCTTCTCGGCTGAAGCGCTGCCGGTCTATCCCTTCAAGTTCATCATCCCGCTCTCGGGCGGCATCCTGCTGCTGCAGGGCATCGTCGAGATCATCCGCTGCATCCTGTGCATCCGTGACGGCGAGTGGCCGTCGCGCGAAGAAGACGTGGAAGAGGTCGACGTCGAGAAGCTCAAGGCCATGGTCCACGTGAAAGACGAAGACATCCAGGCGCTGGACAAGTACGTCGTGAAGGAAGGCGCCCACAAATGAAAATCCGCAAAGAACTCTGGTTCGGCTTCAGCCTTATGGGGCTGATCATCCTTGCTGCCCTCGGCATGCTGCTGGGTGCCGAAAAGATCACCAACGGCCACATCGGCCTGCTGATGCTCTCACTGGTGGTCGTGGCCATCATGCTGGGCTTCCCCACGGCCTTCACGCTGATGGGCATGGGCATGATCTTCACCTGGATCGCCTACGAGGAAAACACGACCAAGACGCTCGACCTGATGGTCTCCGCGGCCTACAAGGTCATGAGCAACGACGTGCTGATCTCGATTCCGCTGTTCGTGTTCATGGGCTACCTGGTCGAGCGCGCCAACCTGATCGAAAAGCTGTTCCGCAGCCTGCACCTGGCCCTGGCCCGTGTGCCCGGCGCGCTGGCCGTGGCCACCCTGGTGACCTGTGCCGTGTTCGCCACGGCCACCGGCATCGTCGGTGCCGTGGTCACGCTCATGGGCCTGCTGGCCCTGCCGCAGATGCTGCGCGCCGGTTATGACGTCAAGCTGTCGGCCGGGGCCATCACGGCCGGCGGCTGCCTGGGCATCCTGATCCCGCCCTCGGTCATGCTGATCGTCTATGGCGCCACCGCCGGTGTCTCCGTGGTGCAGCTGTATGCCGGCGCCTTCTTCCCCGGCATCATGCTGGCCGGTCTGTACATCGTGTACGTGATCGTCGTGGCCAAGCTCAAGCCGCACATGGCGCCCCCGCTGTCGGAGAAGGAGCGCTACATCCCGCTGCCGCCGCTGATGGAGAAGATTGCCCCCTCGCATTCCGCGCGCGCCCTGCCGGCGCTGCTCAAGGCCCTCAAGGGCCGGAGCAACGCCGAGGTGCCGACGAGCTACCTCCTCAAGCAGCTGGGCGTGGTGCTGATGCCCCTGATCCTCTTCGCCTTCGTGGCCCTGTGGAGTTACGCCAGCGTGACCACGGTGCCGCCGGTCGAAGACACGGCGACCCTGCAAAGCATGGGCGATGGCGATGCCGAAGAGGCTGCCGAAGAGCAAGAGGGTGGCCTGGCCTTGCCGCCGGGTGCCGAGGATGACAAGGAAGAAGCGGCGCCGGCTGCTGCTGCCGCGCCGGTGGCTGAGCCGGTTGCGCCTGTCACGCCTGCAGCTGCCGCCGCAACCAGCCAGCCGGCTCCGACCGGTTACTGGATCGGCGTGGGCGTGGGTGCCCTGGCGATGCTGGTCTACTACGGCCTGCTGAGCTTCACGCGCCTCGAAGTGTTCAAGATGCTGCTGACCAGCTTCTTCCCGCTGCTGGTGCTGATCCTGGCGGTGCTGGGCTCCATCGTGATGGGGCTGGCCACGCCGACCGAAGCGGCCGCCGTCGGCGCCCTGGGCGGCTTCCTGCTGGCTGCCGCCTACAAGCAACTGACGCTGGATGTGGTCAAGGAAAGCGTGTTCCTCACGGCCAAGACCTCCGCGATGGTGTGCTGGCTCTTCGTCGGTTCGGCCATCTTCTCCGCGGCCTTCGCCCTTCTGGGAGGTCAGGAGCTGGTGGAGAACTGGGTCATGTCCATGAACCTGACCAAGACACAGTTCCTGGTGTTGAGCCAGGTGATCATCTTCATCCTGGGTTGGCCGCTGGAGTGGACCGAGATCATCGTGATCTTCATGCCCATCTTCATCCCGCTGCTGGACAACTTCGGTGTCGATCCGCTGTTCTTCGGCCTGCTGGTGGCCTTGAACCTGCAGACCGCCTTCCTGAGCCCGCCGGTGGCCATGGCGGCCTTCTACCTGAAGGGCGTGAGCCCGCCGCACGTGACACTGAACCAGATCTTTGCCGGCATGCTGCCCTTCATGGGCATCCAGGTGATTGCCATCTTCCTGCTGTACCAGTTCCCGGCCATCGGCCTGTGGCTGCCGCAGATCCTGTACAAGTAATCAGCACGGATCGCTGCACAAGGACCAAGGGGCGCGTCAGCGCCCCTTTTTCTTGGTCGGGTGGCACGAAAACGTTAAGATTGACGTTTACGTAAACGTCAACGTGGGTACACCATGACCGACCTGTCCGCCGACTTCAAGGCCCTCGCGAATTACCGTCCCACGCACAAGGTGCGCTTTGTCACCGCGGCCAGCCTGTTCGACGGGCACGACGCGGCCATCAACATCATGCGGCGCATCCTGCAGGGCATGGGCGCCGAGGTCATCCACCTGGGGCACAACCGCAGCGTGGACGAGGTGGTTACGGCAGCGCTGCAGGAAGACGTGCAGGGCATCGCCATCAGTTCCTACCAGGGCGGCCACGTCGAGTATTTCAAGTACATGATGGACCTGCTCAAGGCGCGCGGCGGCGCGCACATCCAGGTCTTCGGCGGTGGCGGCGGGGTCATCGTGCCCAGCGAGATCCGCGAACTGCAGGCCTACGGCGTCACGCGTATCTACAGCCCCGAAGACGGCCAACGCATGGGCCTGGCCGGCATGATCGGCGAGATGGTCATGCGCTGCGACCGCGACCTCAGCACCCTGGCGCCGAAAAAGATCGAAGCCCTCCAGGGCCATGGCGAGGCCGCCTGGCGCGCCCTGGCCCAGCTCATGACCGCACTCGAGAACGGTAACGCCGATGCGGGGCTGGTCACACGCTTGCGTGAGCAAGCGGCAGCCAGGAAGGTTCCTGTGCTGGGCATCACCGGCACCGGCGGGGCTGGCAAGAGTTCACTGACCGACGAACTGATCCGCCGCCTGCGCCTGGACCAGGGCGACGCCTTGCGCGTGGCCGTGATTAGCATCGACCCTTCGCGCCGCAAGAGTGGCGGTGCCCTGCTGGGTGACCGCATCCGCATGAACGCCATCTCGCCCTGGGCGCAGGGGTCGCGTGTCTTCATGCGCAGCCTGGCCACACGCGATGCCGGCAGCGAGATCAGCGCGGCCTTGCCCGATGTGGTGGCCGCCTGCAAATGCGCCGGCTTCGACCTCATCGTGGTCGAGACCTCGGGCATCGGCCAGGGTGATGCCGCCATCGTCCCGCATGTGGACGTGCCGCTGTACGTCATGACGCCCGAATTCGGCGCTGCCAGCCAGCTCGAGAAGATCGACATGCTGGACTTCGCCGAGTTCGTGGCCATCAACAAGTTCGACCGCAAGGGTGCGCCTGACGCACTGCGTGACGTGGCCAAACAGGTGCAGCGCAACCGCGAAGCCTGGAGCACCCCGCCTGAGCAGATGCCGGTCTTCGGCACCATGGCCGCGCGTTTCAACGACGACGGTGTGACTGCGCTGTACCAGGCGCTGAAGGTGCGCCTGGGTGCGCTGGGCCTCAAGCTTGAAGCCGGGCGTCTGCCGGTTGTGAGCGTTCGCCACAGCAGCAACCAGAGCCCCATCGTGCCCGGTGCCCGTACGCGTTACCTGGCCGAGATTTCCGACACGGTGCGCGGCTACAAACGCCGTGCGCGGTCCCAGGCCCGGCTGGCGCGCGAGATCCAGCAGCTCAATGCGGCGGCGGCCATGCTCAAGCAGGACAAGCCCGACCGCGCCAAGGCCGCCGAGGCGGCGATTGACCTGGCCCAATCGCGTGAACTGCAGATGGACGCCGACGCCAGCCGCCTGCTGGCCCAGTGGCCGGCCATGCAGCAGGCTTATGCGGGTGACGAGTACGTGGTGAAGATCCGCGACAAGGAGATTCGCACCGCGCTGACCACCAAGTCGCTCTCGGGCACCACCATCCGCAAGGTGGCGCTGCCGCAGTACGAAGACCACGGCGAGGTGCTCAAGTGGCTGATGCTGGACAACGTGCCCGGCAGCTACCCCTACACGGCCGGCACCTTTGCCTTCAAGCGCGAGAACGAAGACCCCACACGCATGTTCGCGGGCGAGGGCGACCCCTTCCGCACCAACAAGCGCTTCAAGCTGCTGAGCGCCAATATGCCGGCCAAGCGCCTGTCCACCGCCTTCGATTCGGTCACGCTCTACGGCAACGACCCGGACCCGCGCCCCGACATCTACGGCAAGGTCGGCAACTCTGGCGTGAGCATTGCCACGCTGGACGACATGAAGGTGCTCTACGGGGGCTTCGACCTCTGCGACCCTGCCACCTCGGTCAGCATGACCATCAACGGCCCGGCGCCCACCATCCTGGCCATGTTCATGAACACGGCCATCGACCAGTACTTGGCCAAGTTCCAGACCGACAACGGCCGCGCGCCGACCGACACCGAAGCTGAAAAGATCCGTGAATGGGTGCTGGAGAACGTGCGCGGCACCGTGCAGGCCGACATCCTCAAGGAAGACCAGGGCCAGAACACCTGCATCTTCTCCACCGAGTTCTCGCTCAAGGTCATGGGCGATATCGCCGAATACTTCGTGCACCACGGCGTGCGCAATTTCTACAGCGTGTCCATCTCGGGTTATCACATCGCCGAAGCCGGCGCCAACCCCATCAGCCAGCTGGCCTTCACGCTCTCCAACGGCCTGACGCTGGTGGAGGCGTATCTGGCGCGCGGCATGCATATCGACGACTTCGCGCCCAACCTGAGCTTCTTCTTCTCCAACGGCATGGACCCCGAGTACACGGTCATGGGCCGCGTGGCGCGCCGCATCTGGGCCGTGGCCATGAAGGAGAAATACGGTGCCAACGAACGCAGCCAGAAGCTCAAGTACCACATCCAGACCAGCGGCCGCAGCCTGCACGCGCAGGAGATCCAGTTCAACGACATCCGCACTACGCTGCAGGCCCTGATTGCCATCTACGACAACTGCAACAGCCTGCACACCAATGCCTTTGACGAGGCCATCACCACGCCCACGGAAGATTCGGTGCGCCGTGCCATGGCCATCCAGCTCATCATCAACCGCGAGTGGGGGCTGGCGAAAAACGAGAACCCCAACCAGGGCGCTTTCATCATCGAGGAACTGACCGAGCTGGTGGAGGAGGCCGTGCTGGCCGAGTTCGAGCGCATCAGCGAGCGCGGCGGCGTGCTGGGCGCCATGGAGACCGGTTACCAGCGCGGCAAGATCCAGGACGAGAGCATGACCTACGAGATGCTCAAGCACACGGGTGAGCTGCCCATCATCGGCGTCAACACCTTCCGCAACCCGCACGGTGACACGGTGATGGAGAAGCTCGAACTGGCGCGCTCGACCGACGAAGAAAAGCAGAGCCAGCTCAAGCGCCTGGCCGACTTCCACGCGCGTCACGCCGCCGAGGCGCCGGCGCAACTGCAACGCCTGCAGCAGGCCGTGATCGACAACAGGAACGTGTTCGAGGTGCTGATGGACGCGGTGCGTGTCTGCTCCCTGGGCCAGATCACGACCGCGCTGTTCGAGGTCGGCGGCCAGTACCGCCGGAACATGTAGCCCTTATTGCTGCGAGGCCAGCGGCAGGTTGAGCAGCAGGTTCTGCGGCTTCAGGCGCAGCAGGCCCTGCGCGTTCATGGCCAGGCCCAGGTAGACCGGTTTGCCCGCCAGCTCGGCCTGCATCTGGGCCGGGTCCGCAAAACTCAGGCGAAACAGGCTGACCAGGCGCTGCATGCGCTCGGGCTCGACGGCCTGTTCTTCGTACAGATCGTTGAGGATGGCCGTGGCCTCGGCATCCAGGCCGATGTGCCAGCGCCAGCTGGCGTCGTCCACGCGCGCCAGCGGCTCGATCTTCACCTCGACACCCAGCAGGTGTTGCACCCAGAGTTCCAGCACCCGCGCCAGCGCCTTCAGGCCGCTGCGCGCACGCGTCATGCGCAGGGTCAGGCCGTGGCTCAGCTCCTGCTGCACTTCATGTGTGAGGTCCAGCAGGTAGTGGTAACGCTCGCTGCGTTCCCAGTAACGCGCGGCGTTCGATGCATCGAGCACGGCCAGCTCGGCTTCGCGCAGCCGCGACTTGTTTTCCATCAGCAGGCGGCCGATCTCGCCCAGGCCGGCGTTCTCGCTGTACAGGTCCACCACGGCCTGGTCGGCGGCCAGCACCTGGCCCTCCTGCACGGTCAGGCGCTGCGGGCGGAACAGCAGCTCGGCCGCGCGCAGCTGCTGCGCGTCCTCGTTGTCCGCCAGCAGGCCACGCAGCATGGCCTGCACGATCAGGTCGATGAAAAGCGGGGGGATGGTGATGTGGCCGCTGCGCATGAGCTGCAGGTAATACGCCTCCAGCGTGCCGGCAGCCAGTAGCGCGTCGCGGAAGTCCAGGAACAGCAGGTAGTTGTCGCGCGCATCTGCATCCTTGAAACGGGCCAGGGTGTCCGGCGCGACCGACTGCAGCGGGTCGTCGCGCAGGGCCTGGTGCAGCCGGCGCTCGGCCTTGCAGGACTCGGGGACCAGGGCCAGCTCGGGCCGGTCGAGGAACAGGCGCAGGTAGTCCGGCGTGACGAGCAGCCAGCCCTGCGCATTGCGCTGCAGGCGGTCGTAACCGCAGTTCGGCCAGAAGTTCATGGCCGTGCCGTTTGCATGGGTGCCGCGGGTATCAGCCGGCCCTGGGCCAGCAGGCGAAGCGTGCGCAGCACGAGGAAGGCAATCACGACCGAAGCCAGCGCCAGACCGGTGCCGGCGATAGCGGGTGGCCAGCCGCCGCGCCGCACCACCTCGATCAGGGCGGCGGCAAAGGCTGCCACCGGGAAGGAGAAGGACCAGAAGCCGATGGCAAAAGGCACTTGGCGCCACCATTTGTAGCGCGCCAGCACGGCCACCAACGGGCCGGCCGCGATGCCCAGGCCGATGATGAGCAGCTCACCCGGCAATCGCGGCCACAAGGTGGCCACGGCCAGCGTGCCCACGGTGGCCGGTGCCAGCTCCAGGCCGATGGTGGGGCGCATGGCTTCGGGCATGGCGCCTTCAAAGAGGCGGTTGAGCACGCGGATCTCCAGCAGCGCCCAGCTGGCCAGGCCCATGCCGAAGAGCAGGGCGGCCCAGCCCGGGTAGCCCAGGGTCTGCAGTGCCATGCCGCCGACCAGGCCGCCTGCCACCGGCGGTACATACAGCGCGGGGGTCACGGCGCCGGCCGGCAGGCTGGCCGTGGTGATGATGGCCACGATGCGGATGGCGATCACGCCCTGCAGCGCCAGCGTGGCCAGAGTGAAGAGCAACCAGCCCGTGTGGCCGGGTGTGCCGAAATAGATGACGCAGAGCAGGAAGGACAGAGGGATCAGCGCCATCAGCGAGCCGGCCAGGGCGTGGGTGAACTCGGCGGCAATGGTCTGCGGGTGGCGCAGGGTCTTGGCCAGATAGATCAGCAGCAGGACGGCCAGCAGGACCAGGGCAGACCAGGCCAGCAGGTCGCCGACGTCGCGGGCCCAGGCCCAGCCGAATTGCGTGGCACGGCGCCAGGCGCCGCCGAGCGCCAGCAGGCCAACGGGGATGGCAAAAAGACCGACAGGAAAACGCGGGAGCCAGGACGGGATATGCATGCGTCCGATGCTAGCAGCACAGCGGGCCGCGCCGGCGGCTCAGTGGTTGCCGCTGAGCTCGCCTGGGACGGTTTCTTCGTCCAGTTCGTCGTCGACCGGGTTGACGGCGTAGGGGATCAGGGGCTTGTCCAGCGGGCGCAGCTTGTGGCGGCGCAGTGCGCGCAATGACTTGGAATGCTCCATGGCATGGAGCACGATTTCCGGCTCCATCATGAGGCTGAAGGGGTTGAGCGAAATAGGGTTGGTTCTCACAGGTTTTCCTTGCATCACATCATTTGCGGATGTGGTGCAATCACTCTAGGCCCCGTGTCAGCCAACTTGAATCGGCATCTGCCGGTTTCGCGTGTCGGAATTTACCTGACAAGCACCTCTGCTGCGCCTGACACCAGCCCTCAGCGGGCCGTGCGGATCAGCGCGGCGGCCTTCTCGGCCATCATGATCACGGGGGCGTTGGTATTGCCCCCCACCAGGCCGGGCATGACCGAGGCATCCACCACCCGTAGGCCCTGCAGCCCGTGCACGCGCAGCTGCGCATCCACCACGTCCATCGGCCCCGGCCCCATGCGGCAGCTGCCCACCGGGTGGTAGATGGTGTCGGCGTGGTTGCGGATGAAGTCCTCGATCTGCGCGTCGCTGCGCGCCGAAGCTGAGGCCGGCAGCTCGCGCGCGCCGAAACGCGCCAAGGCCGGTTGCAACAGGATGCTGCGCATCAGCTTGAAGCCGCGGATCAGCCGGTCCATGTCGTCGCGCTCGGCGAGGAAGGCCGGGTCGATCAGCGGCGCGGCCAGCGGGTCGGCGCTGGCCAGACGCACGCTGCCGCGGCTCTTCGGGCGCAGCAGGCAGACGTGGCAGGAGTAGCCATGGCCGGTGGTCGTGGTGCGGCCGTGGTTTACCAGCTTGCCGACCACGAAATGCAGTTGCAGGTCGGGAATGGCTTCACTGGCCTGGCTGCGGATGAAACCACCGGCCTCGGCGAAGTTGGTGGTCAGCATGCCGCTGCGCTGGCGGCGCCACTCGAAGATGCCACGCACCATATTGAGCGCACCCTTGAAGGACAGGCCGAACAGCTCGGTCAGCTGCGGCGCGTCGTAGACCAGCACCACGTCCACATGGTCCTGCAGGTTGCGGCCCACGCCGGGCAATTCGTGGTGCAGCGTGATGCCATGCTCGCGCAGCTGATCGGCCGGGCCGATGCCCGAGAGCATCAGCAGCTGCGGCGAGAGCAGGGCGCCGGCGCTCAGCAGCACTTCACGTGTGGCGCGCAGTTCGCGTTTCTGGCCGCCGTGCACAAACTCCACGCCTACGGCACGCTTTCCTTCGAGCAGGATGCGCGTGGCGTGGGCGCCGGTGAGCACATGCAGGTTGGGGCGGGCGCGGTGGGGCGTGAGGTAGGCCTTGGCCGCGCTGTAGCGCTCGCCGTTCTTGTGCGTGACCTGGTACAGGCCCACGCCTTCCTGCTCGGCGCCGTTGAAGTCGGGGTTGTGCGCATAACCGGCCTCCACGCCGGCCTGCACGAAGTCCGGGCTGTGGCGGTTGGGGCTGCGCAGATCCATCACGTTGAGCGGGCCGCCGCTGCCGTGGAAATCGTCCGCACCGCGTTCGTTGTGCTCGGCGCGCTTGAAAAAGGGCAGTACATCGGACCAGGCCCAGCCCGGGTTGCCCTGCGCGGCCCAGTCGTCGTAGTCGCGCGGATGGCCGCGCGTGTAGATCATGGCGTTGACCGAGCTGGAACCGCCCAGCACCTTGCCGCGTGGCTGGTAACCGCACCGGCCGTTCAGGCCGGCCTGCGGCACGGTCTGCAGGCCCCAGTTGGCCTGGCCGCTCTTGGCCAGCAGGGCCAGGCCGGCCGGGCAGTGGATCAGCACGCTGTCGTCGGGCGGGCCGGCCTCCAGCAGCGCCACTTGCACACCCGGGTCTTCGGACAGGCGAGCCGCCAGGACGCAGCCGGCCGAGCCGCCGCCGATGATGATGTAGTCGTACATGAACAGTCTCCCGCTGCCGGCATGTTAGCGACAGACTCCCGGTTGCCGTCCCGGGTGATACCCGCATGCCAGCTTGACCTGCATCAAAAGCCGCGTGCAAACCCCTGGTCAGCCCGGTTCGGCAAGGCATACTGCCAGCATGCGACTGGCCTTGTTGTCCGACCTTCATGCCAACCTCCAGGCCCTGGAGGCCTGCTTGGCACATGCCCAGGCGCAAGGTGCTGACCGGCTGGCTTTCCTGGGTGACCTGGTCGGTTATGGCGCCGATCCGGGGCCCGTGGTGCGTCGCATCATGGATCTGGCCGACGACGGGGCCCTGGTGCTCAAGGGCAACCACGACGACATGGCGGCCCATCCACCCCCGGGCAACACCACCCTGGGCGAGAGCACGGCCTGGTGGACCCACGAACAGCTCGATGTCGTGCAGCGTGCCTTCCTGGCCGGACTGCCCATGACCGTGCAGGACGATCGCGTGCTGCTGGTGCACGCCACCGCCGATGAACCCTTGCTGTGGCGGTATGTCTACGACGCGCAGGTGGCCGCCCTCAGCCTGGAGGCCGCCAGTGCGCTGCAGGGCGTGCGTTACGTCTTTGGCGGCCACGTGCACCGCCAGTCCCTCTATTACCGCGGCGCCGACGACAAGCTCATCTCCTTCATGCCCACGGCCGGCGTGGCGGTGCCGGTGTCCGCGCGGCGGCACTGGCTGGCCACCATCGGCTCGGTCGGCCAGCCGCGCGACGGCAGCCCCAAGGCCATGTACGCCGTGTTCGACACCACGCAGGCGCAGCTGACCTTCCACCGCGTGGCCTACGACCACCATGCCGCCGCCGAGGCCATCCGCGCCGCCGGGCTGCCCGATTTCTTTGCCGACCGACTGGAGCTGGGACGATGAAACTGCTGGAGCCTGGCAGCGAACTGGATGGCTTCGTGGTGGAGGAGTGCCTCCACTACGGCAGCATGGCCCACATCTACCGCGTGCACTACGCCAGCGGTGCGGCCGATCCCGGTTTCCCCATGGTCATGAAGGTGCCGCGCATGGCCGAGGGCGACGGCGCCGAGAACATCGTGAGCTTCGAGGTCGAGCACCAGATCCTGCAGGCCCTGAGCGGGCCGCACGTGCCGCGCTTCGTGGCCGCCGGTGACCTGGAGCGCCTGCCCTACCTGGTCATGGAGTACGTGCCCGGCCGCACCCTGGACCACTGGCTGGAGCAGCCCGAGCCCACACCCGTCGACGACGTGGTGGCCTTGGGCGTGGCCCTGGCCCATGCCGTGCACAGCCTGCACCAGCAGAACACCGTACACCTGGACCTCAAGCCCGCCAATGTGCTGGTGCGCGAAGACGGCCGTGTGGTGCTGCTCGATTTCGGCCTGTCCTGCCACGCGCACTACCCTGACCTGCTGGCCGAGGAGATGCGCCGCGCCGTCGGCTCGCCGGCCTGGATGGCGCCCGAACAGGTGGTGGGCGTGCGCGGCGACCCGCGCAGCGATGTCTTCGCCATCGGCGTCATGCTCTACCAGCTGCTCACGCGTGAACTGCCCTTCGGCGCGCCCGTGACCAACGGCGGCCTGCGCCAGCGCCTGTGGATGGAGCCACCGCCGCCGCGCCGTTACCGCCCCGAGCTGCCGGCCTGGCTGCAGGAAGTGGTGCTGCGCTGCCTGGCGCCCGAGGCCGCGCAGCGCTACCCGTCTGCAGCCCATCTGGCCTTCGATCTGCAGCACCCGGCGCAGGTGCGCGTGAGCGCGCGCGGCGAGCGCCAGCACGGCGTCGGTGCTTGGGTCCTCTTCAAGCGCTGGGTTCGGGCGGCCGGTCTGCACTACCAGCCCAGCCCCCTGCCCGAGCGCCAGATCGCCGAGGTGCCCATCGTGCTGGTGGCCGTGCCGCACCAGGACGTGAGCGATGCCACGCTCTATTCGCTGCGCGAGGCGGCCGCACGTTCGCTGGGCACGCGGCCCGGCGCGCGCCTGGCCTGCGTCTCGGTGATCTCGCCCGGCGCGACCAGCTCGGTCAGCGAGCGCGACAGCGAAACCAGTGTGCACCGGCGCTACCTGACACAGCTCAGGCTGTGGGCCCAGCCGCTGGAGCAGACGGGGTACCAGACCTCCTGCCACGTGCTGGAGTCGGGCGACGTGGCGCAGGCGCTGATCGACTACGCGCGGGGCAACCGCGTGAGCGTCATCGTCATGGGGGCGGCCACGCACGGCCTGAAGACCCAGCGTTTCATCGCCACCGTGCCCATCAAGGTGGCCATGGACGCGCCCTGCACCGTCATCCTCGTCAAACAGACCCTGCCCTTCGAGCAGCTGGGCACGGTGGGCGAGCCCGAGGTGGATACGCGCGAGGTGCCGTTTTAGGAGCAGTCCCTACGACGCATGGCCCAAGGCCGCGCAGCTGGCCGTTGCAGGGCACCCGCGGAACTGGCTTTGCCAGGCCGCCGGGTGCGTCCCCCTTGCAGGGGGAAGGCGCCGAAGGCGACTCAGGGGGTGACTCTGTCAGAGGCTGAAGTGCTTGCGCACCATGCGCGTGAGCAGGGCCTGCAGCTGTTCCTCGTCGGCCTCGGTCAGCGTGCGGTAGACCGTGGCCGCCTGCTGGTCGAAGACCTGCACCAGGTGCGGGTCGAAATGCTTGCCGGATTCCGCGCGCAGGGCCGCCAGCGCGGTGTCGAGGGGCACCGGTTCCTTGTAGGGCCGGCGCGAGCACAGCGCATCGAACACATCGGCAATCGCAAAGATGCGCGCCACCAGCGGGATGTCGGTGCCCGCCAGGCCGCGCGGGTAGCCGCTGCCGTCCCACTTCTCGTGGTGGCCGGCCACCACGGCCTGGCCGCCGGCCAGCCAGCCCGAACCGCTGACGATGTCCTCGCCCGCGGCCACGTGCGTGTGCATGATGAGCATTTCCTCGTGGCTCAGCGGGCCGGGTTTGAGCAGGATGTGCTCGGGGATGCCGATCTTGCCCACGTCGTGCAGGAAGCTGCCGGCGATCAGCTCCTGCATGCGCGTGCCGTGCAGGCCCACGGCCTCGGCCAGCGTGGCCGAGATCCAGGCCACGCGGTAGTTATGGATGCCGTTGTCCGAATCGCGCCGCGCGATGGCGCGGCCCAGCGCCTCCATCATGGCGATGTGCGACTCCAGCAGCTCGCGCTGGCGGCTCTGGCTGTCGCGGTTCAGGCGCAGCACCAGCGGGTAGAGCGCGGCGCCGCACAGCAGCACGGCCAGCGCCGTCAGCAGGCCCGTGCGGCGCGCGTCGGCCAGCATGCGCGCGCGCTGCCAGTCCGGCACCAGGCGTGCGCCCTCGAAATAGCCCGCCAGCGCCTGGCCCTCGCTGCGCAGCGGAATGAACAGGCGCAGCACCGGGCGGCGTCCAGGCAGCCAGCGCCGCTCAAACCAGGGTTGGGTGTAGTTGCGCGCGCTGCGCGGCGGCAGCTCGGCCTCGAGCGTGCGGCCATCGGCGCTGAACTGTTCGGCCATCAGCAGGCCGCCGGCGGTGTAGATCTGCGCAATGTCGAAATAGCTGGTCGCCAGCGCCTGCGCCGCGGCCTGCGCATTGCGCGTGGCCAGCACGCCCTCGGGGCGGTAGGCCTCGTGGCGCAGCAGTCGCTGTGTGTCTTCGGTGGCCTGTGCCACCAGCGAGTTCTCGGCCCTGTCGTGGGCGATGAAGCCAGCGGCCAGGCCGGCCAGCGTGGCCACGACCAGCGCCACGCCCGCGGTGCCGAGCGCGAGCTTGCGATGGAAAGGAAGCAGGGGCGACATGCGACCCAGTGTAGCCATGCCCCTGTAGCGCCAGCCTAGGGAAAACGCCAGCGACATCGCATACGGATCGCGCAGGCGACAATCGAGGCATGACCCAAGCTGAAACCGCCGCCCGCCATCCCTTCGAGCAGCTCACGCCCGACGTGGTGATGGATGCGCTGGAGGGCCTGGGCCTGTCCTGCGACGGTCGCCAGCAGGCCCTGAGCTCCTACGAGAACCGGGTCTACCAGGTGCACCTGAACGACGGGCAGGCGGTGGTGGCCAAGTTCTACCGCCCCGCGCGTTGGAGCGAAGCGCAGATTCTTGAGGAACATGCCTTTGCCGCTGAACTGGTGGCCGCCGAGGTGCCGGTGGTGGCGCCGCTCACACTGAATGGCAGCACGCTGCACCGGCATGCCGGCTTCCTGTTCTCGGTCTGCCCGCGCCGCGGCGGCCGCCCGCCCGAGCTGGACGATGAAGAGGTGCTGGAGTGGATCGGCCGTTTTCTCGCGCGCCTGCATGTCGTGGGCGCAGCGCGCCCCTTTGCCAGCCGCCCCGCGCTCGATCTGCAATCCTTCGGGCGCGAGCCCATGGACTGGCTGCTGCAGCACGAGATGATCCCGCTGGACGTGCAGTCGAGCTGGCAGCGCAAATGCGAAGAGGCGCTGGCCCTGATCGCCCAGCAGCCGGTGCTGACGGGCGCGCCCAGCGAGATCCGCCGCCTGCGTCTGCATGGCGATTGCCACTCCGGCAACGTGCTGTGGACGCCGGTGGACGTGCCCGCCACCGCCGGGCCGGGGCCGCATTTCGTGGACCTGGACGACGCGCGCATGGGCCCGGCCGTGCAGGACCTGTGGATGCTGCTCTCGGGTGACCGCGCCCAGCGCACCTACCAGCTCAGTTGCCTGCTCGACGGCTACGAACAGATGCGGGAGTTCGACCGCCGCGAACTCGCGCTGATCGAACCACTGCGCACGCTGCGCCTGATCCACTACAGCGCCTGGCTCGCACGCCGCTGGGACGACCCCACCTTCCCCATCAACTTCCCCTGGTTCGGTAGCAGCGACTACTGGCAAGGCCAGGTGCAGATGCTGGAAGACCAGATCGAGGCCATGCAGGAAGAGCCCCTGATGGTCTGAGGGGATGCAACACGCGGTGGGGGCTTGTTCAGCGTAGCCCGACCAATGCGAGCCAAGTTCGGGATAGCCCGGGTGCGGTCTTGTGGCCCTGCGGCTAGCATGCATGCATACCTATCAGGAGACTGCATCATGCGATTCCCCATTCTGCGCGGCCTGCTGGCCGTGCTGCTGCTGGCAGCCGGCGCGGCCCAGGCCCAGAGCTACCCCAGCAAATCGGTGCGTATCGTCGTGCCCTTCGCCGCCGGCGGCCCGGCCGACAACTATGCGCGTTTCATCGGCCAGCGCCTGAGCGATGCGCTGGGCCAGCCCTTCGTGGTCGACAACCGGCCCGGTGCCGGCTCCATCATCGGCACCGACGTGGTGGCCAAGGCCCCGGCCGACGGCTACACCCTGCTGATGATGTCCAACACCCACACGGTGAACGAGACCCTCATCCCCAGCAAGCCCTTCGTGCTCATGCGCGACTTCGTGCCCGTGGCACCGGTCAACTATTCCGACCTGGTGCTGGTCGCCCACCCCTCGCTGCCGGTCAAGAACCTGAAGGACATCCTCCAGCTGGCCAAGGACAAGCCCGGCAAGTACAACTACGCCTCCTCGGGCAACGGCACGCCGTACCACATGGCGGGCGAGCTCTTCAAGAGCATGGCCGGCATCTACCTGGTGCACATCCCCTACCGCGGCAGCTCGGGCGCACGCACCGACATCATCGGCGGCCAGGTCGACATGATGTTCGACGCCGTCACCACCATGTCCGAGCAGGCCCGCGCCGGCAAGGTGCGCGCCATCGCCACCAGCGGCCGCCAGCGCTCGGCCGTGCTGCCTGATGTGCCCACCCTGGCCGAGGCCGGCCTGCCCGGTTACGAAGCCACCATCTGGCTCGGGCTCATGGCTCCCAAGGGCACGCCGCCGGCCATCGTCCAACAGCTCAACGACGCGGTGAGCAAGATCGTGAGCCAGCCCGAGGTGGTGCAGCTCTGGACCAAGCAGGGCGCCGTGGCCATGAAGATGAACCCGCAGGAGTTCGACAAGTACATGCGCGAAGACATCGAAAAGTGGGCCCGCGTGATCAAGAGCGCCGGCATCAAGGTGGACTGACACAGCGGCGACATCCAAACTGCGATACTGCACCTCATGAGTTCTTTGCACATCCTTAGCGGCGGCGCTGCCCAGGGGCTGGTCAACCAGCTGCGCGGCGCCATCTACAACGAAACCGGCCGCGCCGTCGAAGGCAGCTTCGGCGCCGTGGGCCTCATGCGCGACAAGCTGCTCGCGGGCGAGCCCTGCGACGTGGTCATCCTCACGCAGGCGCTGATCGCCGATCTCACCACCAACGGCCATGTCCAGCCCGGCAGCGCCACGCCGCTGGGGGTGGTGAAGACCGGTGTCGCCGTGAAGAGCGGCGAGCCGCAACCGAAGGTGGACACACCCGAGGCGCTCAAGGCCGCGCTGTTGGCCGCCCAAGGCATCTACTTCCCCGACCCGGTCAAGGCCACGGCCGGCATCCACTTCATGAACGTGCTCAAGCAACTGGGCATCGATCAGCAGGTGGCCGGTGCATTGCGCCCCTACCCCAATGGCGCCGCCGCCATGAAGGCGGTGGCAGAGGCCAGCGGCGCGGGCCTGATCGGCTGCACCCAGGTCACGGAAATCCTCTACACGCCGGGTGTGCAGCTCATCAGCCTGCTGCCCAAGGCGTTCGAGCTGGCCACGGTCTACACCGCGGCCATCGCAACCAAGGCCGAGCAGCCGCAGGCCGCACGCATGATGATCGACCTGATGGCCGCACCGGCCGCAGCCGAACTGCGCCGCGCGGGCGGCTTCGAATAAGCGCTGGCACCATCGCGCGCAGGCGCAAGGAGGGTAAGCATGTTGATCCGTCGTCATCTTCTGGGCCTGCTGGCCGGCCTGACCCTGTTGGGGGGCTGCGCCACGGCACCGTCGCCCTCGTTCAGCGAGGCGCCGCCCATCGTCTTCGTGCACGGCAACGGCGACAGCGCCGCGCTGTGGTTGACCACGCTCTGGCGCTTCGAATCCAACGGCTGGCCGCGCGAGCGCCTGCACGCCATCGAGTTGCCCTATCCCCTGGCGCGCGATGACGACAGCAAGGCCCAGCCCGGCCGCAGCTCCACGGCCGAGCACATGGCTTTTCTGAAGGCCGAGGTCGAGAAGGTGCTGCGCGCCACCGGTGCGCAGCAGGTCGTGCTCTTCGGCAATTCACGCGGTGGCAACGCCATCCGTCACTACATCCAGAACGGCGGCGGCGCGGCCACCGTCTCGCATGCCATCCTGGGTGGCACACCCAACCACGGCGTCTGGGCCATCCCCGGCTTTCGCGAAGGCAACGAGTTCTCGGGCACGGGGCCCTTCCTCACGGGCCTGAACGCGCCCAAGAACGCCAATGGCGACGAGGTCACCGGCCCGGTGCGCTGGATGACTATCCGCAGCGACAACAACGACAAGTTCGCCCAGCCCGACGGGCTGTGGATCGGCGCCAAGGGCAAGCCCACCTACGTCACGTATGCCGGCCCCGAACTCAAGGGCGCGACCAACATCGTCATCCCGCGCATCGACCACCGCGAGACCTCCTTCTCGCCCGCCGCCTTCGCCGCAGCCTACAGCTTCATCACCGGCCGCGCCACCCTGGTGCGCGACATCGTGCCCGAGCCGCGCATCGAACTCGGCGGTGTCATCACCGGCCAGGGCGTGGACCCGCTGAACCCGGCCACCGGCAACTTCGCCAACAACCTGCCCATCGCGGGCGCCGAACTCGCCATCTACGCCACCGATGCGGCCACGGGCCAGCGCATGGGCGCGGCGGCCTACACACGCAAGGTGGGGGCCGACGGCCGCTGGGGGCCCTTCACGGCCCAGGCCGGCACGGCCTATGAGTTCGAGATCAAGGCGCCCGGTTACGCCACCACCCACATCTACCGCAGCGCCTTTGCGCGCTCCAGCGCCATCGTGAACCTGCGGCCCGAGCGCATCGCTGCGGCCGACCAGGACGCCCAGGCCCTGATCATCTTCACGCGACCGCGGGGCTACTTCGATGCGCAACGGGATCGTCTGAGTTTCGATGGTCAGGCCTTGCCGCCGGGAGTGCCCCCGGCCGGCGCCGGCGTGTCCAGTTCCAAACTCAAGCTCGCTACTGCCGCAGACCGCGCCATCGCGGCCGAGTTCAACGGCGAGAAGCTTGTGGGGCGCATCTGGCCCGCGGCGCAGCAGCGCGTGACGGTGCTGGAGCTGACGTACTGATCGCTCACCGCTGGTGAGTGTGGTGGTATCCCCCGTTTGGGGGATAGGCCGCTGGCGCGGGCCTGCCTAGAATTTCAAGCGTCGTGCGTGGTTTCAGGGTTTTTTGTAGACCCGGCAGACTCCACGCAGCACAAGAAAACCGATACGCAACATGCACCTTGACGTAACAAGGAAGGCGCTGGCCATGAACTTCTGGCCTGGGCATCTTAAGCACAAAGGAGTCACATGAGAGCCTGCGCAATAAGTCCGACGGACCGTCGAAAGCAAGTCCAAGTCGTCGGAAATGATCTGGTCAAGAACTACGGCAGAAAACCGTACTACACAGTGCAAGAAGTAAAAAATGCGAACCGCCGGCAGGGCATCAATCTTGACGTGGCTTGCTGGTCACACGCTACATTCAACACACACAGCGACTTTGACAGCTACCACCAGTCGATTGGTGAGAGTTGTGACTACGTGGAGATGAAAGGGGAGATGCTGTCTTCTGTCAGCAATGCTACCGATACATCGTGGTTTGACTTGGATCTTTCTTGGCTCGAATTTCCTGATATTGACTTCTCGATTTTCGATTTTTTTTGACTTGTGACGAGAGCCAAAGAACTTCTGAGAGTTAGCCGCGGCTCACAGACGCTCAACATATTTATCCACCGGACGCTGCGCGACAAAGCCCCGCACCACCGGTGAATTCAAAGCCAGGTTTCATTTGGAATAGACCTCTGCGCGTTTCATCAGGACTCCACCATGCCACTGACCCGAATCTCCGCCCCCAGGCACCTGCCCCACGCCAAGATCAAGGCGCTGGCCGACGCGGCGCAAGAAGCGCTGGTCAGCACCTGCAACGTTCCGCCCAACGATCTCTTCCAGCTGCTGGCGCGCTTTGACGCCGAGGAGATGATTCTGGACCCCACCTTCGGCGGCGTCAGCCGGTCGTTAGACGCCTGCATCGTGGAGATCACCTTTCTCCAGGGGCGCACGGATGAGCAGAAGCGGCAGCTCTACCAGCGGCTGACCGCACGCGCCGTTGAGGCGGGGTTCCGCCCCGATGACGTGATGATCGCCCTCGTGGAGAACACGCGCATGGACTGGTCGCTGGGGCATGGCGTGGCTTATGCAGATCACGTCCAGGCGTCGAAGCCCACAAGCACCTGACCGTCGGAGACAGGAGCGCCCGGGGAGCTGAACCATTCCACGCCGCTGAGCTTGGCCAGCCAGTCGCCCAATTTAGAAGGGCGATCTGCGAAGATCACACCTTGCTTTCTCCGTGCTTCTTTTCCCGCTCCGCCATGATCTCCATCGCCGAACTCGAATCGCTCGCTGCGGCCGCCTTGCGCGCCGCCGGCGCCAGCCCGGCACAGGCCCTCTCCACCGCCCGCGCCCTGGTGGCCGCCGACGTGCAGGGCCTGGCCACCCACGGCGTTTCGCGCGTGGCCATGTACACCAGCCACCTGCGCACCGGCCGCGTGAACGGCCAGGCCGTGCCACGGGTGCTGCCGGGCCGGCCCGCGGCCGTGCTGGTGGATGCGGGCGAGGGCTTTGCCTTCCCGGCCTGCGAGCTGGCCATACAAGAGGCCATCACCCGCGCCCAGGCCGAGGGCCTGGCCCTGGTGGGCGTCTGCAACAGCCACCACTTCGGCGCGGCCGCCTACCACCTGGAGCCCGTGGCGCGCGCTGGCCTGATCGGTATCGCCATGGGCAACGGCCCGGCCGCCATGCCCGTAGCCGGCGGCACCCGCCCGCTGCTGGGCACCAACCCGCTGGCCGCGGCCTTTCCGCGGGTGGACGCAGCGCCGCTGGTGATGGACTTCGCGCTCTCCGAGGTGGCGCGCGGCAATCTCATGGTGGCCGCACAAAAGGGCGAGCCCATCCCCCTGGGCTGGGCGCTGGACGAACAGGGCCAGCCCACGACGGACGCCAGGGCCGGCCTGCGCGGCTCCATGCTGCCCTTCGGCTCCGCCAGCGGCGGCGTCAAGGGCGCGCTGCTGGCGCTGCTCGTCGAGCTGCTGGTCATCACCCTCACCGGCGCGCGCTTCGGCGCCGAGGTGGACACGTTCTTTGAAGAGGGCGGCAACGTGCCGCGCATCGGCCAGCTCTTTCTGGTCATCGACCCCGGCAGCATGGCCGGCACGGCGGTCTACAAGGAACGCATCGAAGCCATCATCGCCGCCATGTGCGCGGAAGAGGGCGTGCGCGTGCCGGGGGACCGGCGGGAGCAGAAGTTGCGGCTGGCGCAGGAGCGGGGGGTGGAGATTCCGGAGGCGGTGTTGGCGGCGGTGAGGAAGTTGGCGGAGGCCTGAGGCTTTTTTGTTGACGCGGGGACTGCTTGCGGCCAATAGTGGACATGGGCATTGAAGGCGCAAAGCAGACACCGAAGTGACGGGTTTGTCCGGTTTGTTATCCCCTCGATTGGCTGCAAAACCAATGCAACCTTTTGATTTCCAAAGGATTTCTCCGACTCCCCTTCACTTTGTTATCCGTCAGTCGACCTTGTTATACAGACAGGTTTGCTGGGTTTGTGGACTTTTTTCATGGTCTGACCAAGTGGGCCGAAACGGAAAAGGCTGATATAAAACAGGCACTTAGAACAAATCACGGGAGGAAACTTGAGGAGCTACGACCTTGTTAGTCAGACAGGTTTGACGTCTATATCAAGTTAGACGCCATGACGATCTTTCGCTGCGTGCTCTTGTCTCTTGCGCTTATCTCTGGTGCAGTCGATGCAAAGAATAAGAGCTTTGTCGGCTGGCTTATCTATCCAACTCAGGCGGGGAGCCCAAGCATTGAGTTGCCTACTGAAAGAGGGCCGTGGAGACTGTTGCGCCCTGATGGGGTACTCATAGTTGAAATGGGACAGCCACGATTGAAGCCAGGTTACACCTTCAATTTTGGTGAATGCCGCATTGGCGGTGTTATCCGCCATGACTTGGTCGCCATGGTTCGCCACGTAAAGGCACGCGAATGGTCGAAGGAAATCGAGGCCGTATGGATCGCTGATCCAAAGGCGGGAAGCTTCATTGCCCAGTCTGGTAAAAACATTGAGTGCAGAAATGAGGGCTATGGTGTCTAACCTTTCGGTCAAGCGCGGATTGCCTTCGGCATCCGCTAACCTCAAACGTTAGGCGGCTGAGAAGCGACGCACATGAGAACGTACCAAGACATTCGCGGGCACAGACCTGACTTCATCGTCAAGTACCGCCTCTATTCGCCAGAGGAAGGCGGTCGGAAGGTAACTTATCAGCACCTCCGATGCGATTTCATGTACGAAGGCGACAACCCGTGGGACGACGCGATCTACATGATTCATCCTGAATTCCTAGATGAAGCAGGAATCCCGATTGAAGACAAAGTAGTAGTTCCGCCGCAGGGAAGGGCGTCAATGTGGGTTCTCGTGCCTGAGATGAGAGCGTCTGTCCATCGTTCGAGAGCCAAAGTCGGTGTCAGAGGTCATTTCATGGAAGGTGCGCGAAAGATTGGAGACGTTGAGATTGAAGAGATTGCAGGGCTCCATGAAGACGCAGCCGCCTAACCCTTCCATCGAGAGGGACGTCCAAGAGCTATCGCTCTTGGCTGCCCCTCATGTCAAACGTTAGACCTCACGAACGCCATTTTTCTGTTCCGAGGTAGGTATGGGAACGCATCGCTACAAAGGGAGAATGAATCTGAACAACATCTGCTGGAGATCCGCGCTGCTCGGTGCCGCCGTCTTTATTGCTGGGAGCGCATATTGGGGAACGCTTGTTGGAAATGTGTCGGTGTGGGTTTACCTACGCGAGGGGCTGTCACTGCAAGAAGCGTATGCGCGGCTCTGGAGTCAGGGTTTCTCCGCAGTTGAAGTGGTTGGACTAGCCGCCGATGTCGCCTTTGCGCTTGCGTGTGGCTGGATTGCCATGGCTCAAGGCCGTGGGACTGCAATCGTCCAAGGCGCACTGGCCGGCCTGATGGCAGTTTCCTTTCCGATCATCATGACCTTTGGTCCTATCGGAAGCAGCGAGGCATTGCCCCTGTGGCGCGTCGTGGCCTCACTTGCGATACCGATGCTGGGCAGCATCATCGGGGCAAGCATGCGAGTGCGAAGGAGCTGACTTTGTATTCGGAAACTGCAAACGATGGCCACTGTGCGATGAGGTCTAACAGGTCGTTTGACAAGGACACGAAGCGGCATTGCGCCGCGAACCGTGCGCGGGAGCATACGTCTCGCTACGCAATGCCCCTTCGTGCCGGTCAATTTCGACGTTAGATCGCCTAAGGTATGTTTCAGCGTCTGGCAATAGCAGCATTCGGCATAGCAATACTGTTGGTTATCACTATGGATTTGCTACGACTTCCAAAAGATCTGCAAGGGGCGGAGCGTTTGAAGGTAAAGGGTGTTCCAACGCTCGTGAAGACTTACAGCGGAGGCGGTGGTGAGACTTTCTACGTTCCCAAGTCGTCAGAAACAGACGCGTTTACAACCAGATGTGGAAAGGCCACTGCTGCATGTGACTGGGTTCGAAGCAATCCAGGTGTCTCCATCGAGGCGGAGATCGTCCAGACCAGTGGCTTGTTCTCACGTTCTTTTCTTGTAACCTTCTCAGCAATGAATGGGTATGCCCTCGACCCAGCAGCCCAGGAGCGAGAGTTGGCGTCACATAAAGGCCATTTGATGGGCGCCCTTCTGGGTATTGCGGTGATAACTATCCTGCTTTGGTGTGGTCACCGCATGTCGTCCAGTCAAGCGCAATGACGGCTACTAGCAGATAACTTGCTCGCTCCAATGTTTATACGAATGAAACGATCTAACATTTCAATGGAGCGCGGATCGCCTACGGCTCCCACTCATCTCAAACGTTAGACGGCACACTCAATGAATACACCGTCGAGCTCTCTATCCAGGATCGAAAGAATCGGTGGTCTGGCCATTGTCGTTTTGCTGGCCATTTTTGCGCTCTATGTCGGCGTGTCAGCCTTGATTACGGGGCAGTTCCTTGAGTCTGGTAGTCGTAGCAATCCTGCGGCTGTGGAGTTGGCCACTGGTCTCCGGGCGTACTTTTCTGGCGCGTTCGTCGCGAGCGTTGGAGCGACGCTTCTAGTCTTTTTGTTCGGGCGGAGGTTGCCTGCGCGGTCGCAAGGCTTCTGTCTTGGTATCAATGCGGCGCTATTCATTGCGGCCGTGCTCTCTTATGTCTTGGCTAAATAGAGCAGGGTCAGTATGCGTTGCTTCGACGGCGATACATTCGTTCGCGGGGCCCCCTAACATTTCAATCGAGAGTGGATCGCCTACGGCTCCCACTCATCTCAAACATTAAACAGCACGCAATGCCTACGCGCATCGTCATTTCGTTGGCCATCGCCGGTACTGCCGTCCTTGTTGCTATCGGCTTTGGCCTTTACTGGCTGGCTCAAGACACATGCCTAGATGTTGGTGGCGAACTTCTTGCCGGCAACATTTGCTCCACCGACGCACTCTCTTCCCAGCCGCTGTTTGCACTGGTGCGGCCGGTGGGTGCTTTATTCGTCGCAGTCGTTGCGGCCGTTTTGATCGGCGTTCCCGTTTATTTAGCGTGCAAGTCTTTCTTGCCGCGGGGGAGCGAGCATGTTTAACACGTCGGCCCAGAGGCGACCGCCTTCCGCGTCGCCTGGCTTCCAACGTTAGGCCTCACAAAACACATTTGTGGCCCGGCGTCGCCCAGAGTTGTCATCCCCATCTAACGCTACGCAACACTGAATGTCATCCTTCTCCGATCCCAAAGCAATTTCCAACTACGCGGAGAACGCAATCCGACGTGTCCCAGGCCTGACTGACGTACACCGAATGTCAGCATTGCTACTGGCAGAGAGCACACCATCCAATGGGCGGGTGCTGGTTGTCGGCGCTGGTGGAGGTATGGAGCTCAAGTCCTTCGCGCAGTCACATCCAGGGTGGCAGTTTGTTGGCATTGATCCCTCTGCCGAAATGTTGGGTCTCGCAAACGCGGCTTTGGGGCCGCTGGTTTCTAGTGTTCAACTACAGCAGGGTTACATCGACGCGGCTCCTAAGGGGCCATTTGACTCGGCGTGTTCTCTTTTGACCTTGCACTTCACCACCGAGGCAGAACGCTACAGGACGCTGTGCGAAGTTCATGCTCGACTGAAGCCCGGCGGAGTTTTTGTCGCGATGCACTACAGCATTCCCCAGAGCCAGGCCGAGCGTGATCTGTGGCTGTCTCGGTGTGCAGCGTTCGCCATCTCATCCGGGGTCGATGCGGAGCAGGCAAAGACATCGGTGGCTGCGATAAGCACGCAGTTGCCAATACTCTCTCCGGAGCAGGACGAAGAACTCATGCGAAAGGCGGGCTTCTCGAACATAAGCACCTTTTATGTAGCCCTAGCATTCCGCGGATGGGTAGCGCAGGCCTGAGCCCAGTGAGGCCTAACCCTTCCATCAAGAGGGGCGTCCAAGGGCTATCGCCCTCGGCCGCCCCCATGTCAAACGTTGAATGTCCGATTCCCTGGTAACACTAGGGTCCGCATCGGGTCAAAAGCGCCCTCTGAAAATGCAAAAACCGCCCGAAGGCGGCTTTTGACGTGGGAGTCGTCCTCACCAGCGACGCGCTGATCCGCTACCCCTACTCAGCGGCGCATCCGTCGCGGCGTCAGTTCACCAGATCGGCCTCCGTGACCAGATCGCTGAAGCATTCGCCGCGCAGGGCCTGCAGCAGGTTGTCGGCAGCGCGGTGCTCGATGGCCAGGCGTACGCGCCTGACGGCCGAGCCGATATGGGGCGTGAGCGCGGTGCCTGGGCTGTTCAACAGGCCGGGATGGACCTCGGCCGGGCGGTCGGGCAGCAGCCAGTCCTCCATCTCATAGACATCCGCGGCGTAGGCGCCGAGGCGCCCGTCTTGCAGCGCCTGGGCCACGGCCGCCTCGTCGACCACCGAGCCGCGCCCGATGTTGACGATGATCTGGCCCGGCTTGGCGTGCGACAAGGCCCGTGCGTCGAGGAGGTGGCGCGTCTGCGCCACCAGGGGCACGGCGAGGATGAGGTAGTCGGCCCGGCGCAGGGCGGTGTGCAGGTCGACGTGTTCCACCCGTGCGTCCCGCGCCTGGGGGTCCACGCCGAGCAGTTCGGCGCAGCCGAAGCCCATGAGCCGGTCCACGATCGCGCCCCCCACGGCGCCCAGCCCGGCAACGGCCACGACGGATCGGTGCAGGCCGGTGCCGTAGAACGCGGGGCGCCAGCCGCCATAACCCTGGCGCACCGCGCGGTCGCCGGGCAGGATGTGGCGCGCCGCGGCAATGGCCAGGCCGATGGCGAGTTCGGCGGTGGGCTCGGTCAGCAGGTCGCGTACGAAGCTCACGCTGACGCCGGCCTCGGCACAGGCGCGCAGGTCGAAGTTGTCATGGCCCTTGAGCGCGCAGGCCACGGCCCGCAGCCGCGGGGCGTGCTGCAGGAGGCGCCGGTCGACGCGGTCGGGCATGAAGGCGAGCATGCCCTCGGCGTCGGCGAGGTGGTGCATGAGCTCGTCGTCCGTCCAGGGGTGGGGGCCGGGGTTCATTACCACCCGGCCGTGGGCCTGGAGCCTGGTCAATACCTCGGCGTGCACGGGCTGGGTGACGACGATCTTGGGCAGTGGCGGTGCGCTCATCATTTCAGGCGTTTCCTCAGGGCGGCGCCGATGCTGTCGACGACCAGCACGCAGGCCAATATGGACAGAAGGATGGCCGAGACCTCGTCATACTTCACCAGGCGCAGCGCGGCCATCAGCTCGAAGCCGATGCCGCCAGCGCCGACGATGCCCAGCACGGCCGAGGCCCGGAAGTGGTATTCCCAGCGGTAGATGGTGATGTCGGCCAGCTGCGGCAGGACCTGGGGCATCACGGCGTGCACGATGACCTGGAAGCGGCTGGCGCCGGCGGCCAGCGCGGCCTCCAGCGGCTTGGGGTCCACGTGCTCGATCGCTTCCGCATAGAACTTGCCGACCATGCCGCTGGAGTGCAGGGCCAGCGCGAGCACGCCGGGCAGCGCGCCGAAGCCCACCGCAGCGACGAAGATGATGCCCAGGATGATCTCGGGCACCGAGCGGAAGGCCGCGAGCAGGGCCCGCATCAGGCGGCCCAGCAGCGGGTGCGGCGTGGTGTTGGGTGCGGCAAGCAGCGCCAGCGGCAGCGACAGGACGACGGTCAAGGCGGTGCCGGCAATCGACATCGCCAGGGTGTCGCGCAGCGGCGTGAGCCAGTGCTCCCATCGGCTGAAGTTCGGCGGCACCATCTCGGAGCCCAGCTGCCGGATGGCGGGCGCCCCTTCCACAAAACGCTGCAAGTCGAAGAAGCCCGTGATGTGCAGCGCCACGGCGCAGACAGCCAGCACGATGGCGGCAAACCCCAGCTGCTGCAGCAGGCGCTGCCGCTCGGCCGCCACGACGGACTCGAAAGTCAGTGCGCTCATTTCATGCGTCCCAGGTCCAGCCTGAGGATGGACGCCGTGTCGCGCAGCACGTCATAGGCCTGGTCGTCCGTCGGGGCGAAGGCCTCCACCCGGAAGGACTTGAGGATGTCCTTGTCTTTCAGGTCGAGGAAGGCCGTGCGGATGGCCTGCTTGAGGGCCGGGTTGAGGTCCGATTGCATGACCATGGGGTAGTTCGGGATCGGGGCGGACAGGTCGAGCTGGACGATCCGGCTGCCGTCGACGATGCCGCGGCTGATGAGGCTGTCGAGGATGGGCTTGGACAGGGCGCCGGCCGGGACCTGGCCCGTCTGCACGGCACGTGCCACCGCGTCATGGGTGCCCAGGTGGACGGGGCGGTAGTCTTTCTCGCCGTCGAGCTGGTACTTCTTGAGCAGGTGCGCGCGCGGAGCCAGATGGCTGGACGTGGAGGCCTGGTCGCCGAAGCCGAAGGGCTTGCCGCGGACGTCGGCCAGGGTCTTGACCGGCCCGCCCGCGGTGGCGATGAGCACCGACTGGTAGGTCGGCGAGCCGCGTTCGACACCGACGGCAAAGGGCTCGATGGCCGGCGCCTTGGACTTGGCCAGCACGTAGGAGAAGGGGCCGAAGTAGGCCACCTCGATGCGGCCGAAGCGCATGGCCTCGATCATCGATGAGTAGTCGGTCGTGACGGTGATCTCGATGTCCTTGCGCAGTGCCTGCTCGAGGTGGCGTTTGAGCGGCTGGGCGTTCTGGATGATGCTGGCGGCGTTCTCGTCGGGCAGCAGGGCCACGCGCAGCCGGGCGGGGTCTTTGCCCTGTGCGTGCAGCGGCAGCCAGGCGGCCAGCGGTGCGGCGGCGATGAGTCGGGTGGCGAGGCGGCGGTTCAGCATGGTTGCAGTTCCTTGGGTTGGGTGGTGGGTGAGGGGATGGGTCTTGCCACGTCCACGGCAACGGGGTCCGGCGGCGTGGACGGGGCGTGGGCGTAGAGCTGCGCTTCGGTGCTGGCGGTGAGGGCGGCGGGCGCGCCGTCGAAGACGATGCGGCCCTGGCGCAGGCCGATGATGCGGTCGGCGTAGCGGCGGGCCAGATCCACCTGGTGCAGGCTCACGATGGCCGTGAGACCGTCTTTCTTGCAGATCTCGTGCAGCAGGGCAAGCACGGCGTGGGCCGTGGTGGGGTCGAGGCTGGCCACCGGTTCGTCGGCCAGCAGCAGGCGGGGGCGCTGGACCAGGGCGCGGGCGATGCCCACGCGTTGCTGTTGCCCGCCGGAGAGCGTGTCGGCGCGGGCCAGCGCCTTGTCGAGCAGGCCCACGCGCTCGATGACGGCCAGGGCCGCCAGCTTGTCCTCCCGGCTCCAGGGCAGCAGCGAACCCAGGAGGCCGCGGCTGGCCAGGCGGCCGATGAGCACGTTGGCAAGCACCGACAGGCGCCCAATCAGATGGTGCTGCTGGAACACCATGCCGCAGCGGCGGCGGTGCTCGCGCAGGTTGCGGCGGGACAGCGCGGCCGCGGGCAGGTCCGAGGCCAGGATCTCGCCGCCCGAGGGCTGTACCAGGCCGTTGACGCTGCGCAGCAGGGTGGACTTGCCGGCGCCGGAGGCGCCCAGCAGGACGAGGAACTCACCGGGCTCCACCTGCAGGCTGGTGCTGTGCAGGGCCTGGTGGCCGTCCGGATAGGCCACGGAAACGTTCCGCAGCGTGAGCAGGGGGGCTGGGGCGGACAAGGTCATGGGCGGTGTCTCGGTGGGGCGGTTTCCCGATGTCCGGCGGGTCTTCAGGTGCAAGACCGGCCGGGACGCGTTTGCTTCCTTGGGGATGCAGCGCCAGTCTGCCGGTGCAAGGTGTCATCCAAATGAAACTTGCCGGTCTCAGAATCAGGGCATCCATAGACGGCATCTATGTCAGGACTCAGTCTTCTCGCCGCCCTCAAGGCTTTTGACGCCACCGCACGCTGGGGCAGCATGACTGCGGCCGCCCGTGTTCTGGAGCTGCAGCAGCCCACGGTGTCGGCGCACATTCAGCGGCTCGAAAAGGAATATGGCGTTGAACTGCTGTACCGGCGGGGACGCCGGCTGGAGCTCACGACCTTCGGTCGCGCGCTGCTGGACCACACGCGGCGCGCCTTCAGCGCCGAGGAGGACGCGCATGCGCTGCTGGCCGCCGCCCGAAGCCGCTATGCCGGACGCCTGGTGGTCCACGCCATCGGGCCGTACAACGTCGTGCCCATCCTCAAGGCCTATGCCCAGGCCTATCCCCAGGTCAGTGTGGCCGTGGGCGTGGGGGATTCGCGCACCATCACCGCCAAGATCAGCGACTACCAAGGTGACGTGGGCCTGGTGCTCAACCACGCCGAGGTGGCGGACCTGCACAGCGTGCCCTACCGCGTGCAGAACCTCGTGGTCTTCGCGCCCGTGGCGCACCCGCTGGCACAGCGGGGCGATATTTCCATCCGCGACCTGCAAAGCCAACGTTTCGTCATCCGTGAGGAAGGCTCCACCACCCGCCGGGTCTTTGAGCAGGAACTGGCCGGCCGTGGCATCCAGATCCACGCCGCACTGGAGATGGGCAGCCGCGAAGCCGTGCGCGAGGCCGTGGCCCAGGGCCTGGGGCTGGGTGTGGTGGCGGAAACCGCCTACGTGCCTGACCCGCGGCTGGTCAAGCTGCGACTGGTCGACAGTGCCATGTCCACCCGTGTGCACATCATCTGCCGTGCGGAACGCCGGCAGTCACCGCTGATTGCTGCGTTCTACGAGGTGGCCGCCCGGCTTGCCCCGCAACCACTCGCGGGCGAACCGACATGAAAGGAAAAACCGCCCGCAGGCGGCCCGGGCCTGACTACCGCGGTGCCACCCGCGCCGCCAGCGGCGCGGGCTGGTAGTCCGGGCGGATCTTGCAGCCGGCACCAAAGCCGGCTTCGGCCCGTTTGCAGCCTTCGGCCACAGACGTCGGGCTGGGCTTCTCGCCGCGCTCCACCCACTGCAGCAGCGCTTCGAAGAGCGCCACATAGGTCGGGTCGCTCAGGTAGCTGTGCGTGTTGTGCTCGCTGTAGACCTGCACCAGGCGCGCGCCGTTGCCCGCGCTCTCCATGGTCTGGTGGAAGGCGCTCTCCAGTTCCACAAAAGCGGTGGCGTCGGTGATGCCGTGCACCGTCAGCACCGGCACGGCGATGCGGCCCGTCAGGTCGGTGTCGTCGGCAAAGCGGGCCACGGCGGCCGGGTCGGCCTTGTAGCGCAACACCGCGGCGTTGAGCGCGGCGTCGTCCGCCGAGCCCTGGTAACGCACGCCGTCATTGCTAAAAGGGTTGCGCCCCTGGGTACGGTTCTGTGCAATGTCCTGGAAGTGCCAGGTGGCCCAGGCCAGGTGCCCCGCCACCGAAGACTCGGGGATCTTGATCACGTCCACGATGGTCTTGAGCTTGCGCGCCTGCTCCGGCGTGCGCTGCGCGGCGGGCTTGCGCGTGGCCAGGCACTCCTCCACCCGGGCGTTCAGCTCGGCGCGCGTCAGCTTGCTGTCGGTGGGCAGGCCCATCCACAGCGGGTATTGCGGTTCGTCGCCGCGCGGGTGGTTGTTGCACAGGTACTGGTAGACCACCCGCAGGTCCAGCCGGAAGTCGTAGGAACGGGTTCCACCTGCCAGCACGCCGCTGCTCAGCAGCACCGCGTCGTAAGGTGAGCGCATGCCCGGGCCAGCGTACATCTCGGCCGCCTTGGCCGCCACATTGGCGCCCCAGGACTGGCCGTGCAGCAGTGTGCGCGTGGGCTGGCCCACATGCTGCACAAAGATGCGGCGCACGCGCTCCGTGTCCTCGGCCGCGCTGCGCACGGCCACGCCACCCTGGCGGAAGACCGAGCCCGCCCAGGCATAACCCGCGCGCACCGTGATGGCCCAGCGCTTGATGTCCTCGTCGGCGCGGCTGGCCTTGGGTTCGCCCAACGTGGGGCCGCCGTGGGCGTGCACCACCAGCATCTTGTTCCACTGCGCGGGGATCACGATCAGGTAAGGCGCCCCGGCCGAGTCCTGGCCGCGCAGGCAGCGCGCACCGTCTGGTGTGCCCTTGGGGCAGGCAGCGGCCTGGGGTGCGGCTTCGGCCGGGCCGGATGTTTGCGTGGGGTTCTGTGCGCAGCCCGCCAGCCAGGCGGCCAGCAGCAGGGGCAGCGTCAGGCGCTGCCAAGTGGGGAAGGTCATGCCTTGTCTCCGTTGTTGTTGTGGGGTGGGGCGATGCTAGAGGGGCAGGTGAGGAAAAGCGAATCGCCTGGGTTCTCGTGCTTCGTGTGTGCACGTGGGAGCCTCCGCGCGCGGCCTTTTTCACGGGCCTATGTGCGGCACCGGTATCAGCCGGTAGTTACACGGGCGGTATTTGCACTCACTATTCAGTCAATATTTCGACTTCATCGTCTGAAAACCAGTTTTGACGTAACACCTGTGCTTTTACCGCTTCCGGATGTTCGGAGTACGCCACTATGGCCAGGCTATGCATGGCTCGACTGCATATTACGTAAAACAGCCTTCGAGTGCGGTCGATGGATGTCTCGGTACCAGCCGCCTCGTTATCTAGGTCAGATTTCGTTTTAGCCTTCGCGCCAAAAAGTTTGTCATAGCTGAATGAAAAACCACGAGCTTCTTCATCACTGATGATTACCATGACATGAGGAAACTCCAAACCCTTTACTCCTTGATGAGTATCGAATCGTGTTTTGCCCGTCACGTAATCGCGATAAGCGGCGATTTGATCAAAAGGGGTTTGAAGAAAATTCTTGAGCGCGACAACTTCCTGGCTAATTTCTTCATTCTCTTCTTCGGGCTCAAAATCAATGGCGGTGTCTACTGACTTTGCAGAATCTGCTCTCTCCTCGGACTGCTTCTCATCAACAAAAACCATGAGTGATTCAGGAATTTGGAAAAGCTTTGTGTCAGAAACATACTCAAGTACTTTCTGAAAAGACGGAGAGGGCGTCGTTTCCCACAATTGCATAAGACCGTCAACGGTTTTCTTGATTTTTTTGAGTTGAATCCGGTGATCTTCGCCAGCCTGAACCAGCGCCTCTGGGCTAAGTAACGGCGAGTTTTTTCTAACCGCATCCGCAATGCCAAAGGCGTCATTGATCCTTGACGCTGCCACAACTGGATAGACGTCAAAAGCGAAAAATCGGAGAGCTGGGAGAGTGCCATCCGACAAGCCTGTCTTTAGCCGCGATGCCTTAGAGATTGACTCGTAAAGATCGATAAAGCCAAGTCGTCTCGCAGCCATGTGATGTTCGAGAATCAGAGATTTTGGTGGGGTAGATGGATTGCGCCAAGCCTCCGCATTCGTGACTTCGGCCATCTTATTGAGGACGCGGTCCTCGATCGCAGATTGAGATTCGACATTGAGGGGGGCAATGAAAAATCTTACAAAACCTTCGATGTTGCTGTCTCGACCGATTTGTTCTTGTCGGCTCGAATCTGCATCCAAACTAATACGGTTTATGAGTCGAATGACTCGCTGCGGGCATCTGTGATTCAACCTCTTGATTGGCTTGCCCCAGCTGTCTGGAATGGCCCTTTCAAGGTGAATTTTTCCGTCCGCATAGATACGCTGCATGACGTCACCAAATAGGCCAACGCAGAATGTTGCCGAATGCGTTTCTTGGGTGGAAAGAAAAGCCTCCATGAGATGCTTGTTGGTGTCCTGGCTCTCGTCAATCAAAAGAACAGGAAAACGTCCGACGAGAATGGATTGAAGCGTAGGCTTGGTTTTTAGGAACGTTGAAGTGATACCGATTACTTCGGAATGGTTGAGTGAGTCACGACCTCTGTTGTCTCCCGCCGGGCTATATACAAATTTCTTGATGGCGTCGAGTCGACCTAGTCGACGCGTTTTGCTCGCAATAGACCGTTCTCGCTCCAAGGCGGCAGCACTGGCTCTTCCGCGCTGGGCTTTTGCACGAAGATCCGCTATTTCTTCATTGAGATTAATGCGAAGCCACTCGCGGATATCCGCGTCGTAGCCCCCAATCAAATCCCAGGCAAAGGAGTGAATCGTAGACACCTGAACAATTGGATCAAACTCAAGCCGGTGCTTGATTTCGTCACAGGCAGCATTGGTGTACGTAATGACAGCGATTCGCTGTCCAAAAAGAATGAGCCTCTGACGTTCGGTTTGCCGAAGATTGTCAATCGCCTTCACGAGTGAGCGTGTTTTCCCAGAGCCGGCCCCAGCGTAGAGAAAAAAGCTCTTTGGCGTTTCAAGATTGAGGTATCCCTTGATTTCTTCATCTACCCCATCATCTAGAGAGGCATTTGACGTCATTTGATTACTCCCGGCCCTACTGTGCCCAGTGGTAAGACATCAACCTGTTTGCGCCGTAGCATTTCCTCTAGCCAACTTAAGCCTTCAGAAATATAGGAAGGGCATTTCACGTCAGAAAACTTATCGCTCCAGATGACATCTAAAGAAAATGCCGCTTTGCTCCCATGCTCAAGTGCAAGGAAAAAGGCGGAAGATAATTCTTGTACGGATGCTTTTGATGTTGCTGCCTCTCTGAATTTTTTAACCATACCAACCCCGTTCAGCGTTTTAAAAAACTCAAGGTTTTCAAATGCCAGAGCGTCCTCAAAAGTGCTTGGCAATGCTTCTTGAAAAGTCTTTCCGTCGTCAAAGCTGATTTTTACTGGGACTTGATACGCTACCCTAAGCGAGAACATTTCATCAAATTGGACGACCTTCTTGTCACTAGCAAGGTCAAGCAGTCCATCAACGTCCTCTTCTTTTGGGCACCAGGTGCGTAGAGCCGTATTGCCAGACTTCTGGGCTTTTCCTCTTTCAGGAATAACACCTTTCCCTCCGAGCTTTTCTGCAGCATCAATATCTGTAATGATGAGCGTAACTAACCCTAAGGCTTCGATGAGCTCTCTAAGCGTATGAGAGTGGCTGCCATTGATCTCAAGCATGGTGACATAGCATTGAGTCAAGAATTGATGGTTATTTCGAACGAAATTCGGCACCAGCATTTTTTCAGCTGGCCCTTCAACAAGGATTGCGGCATCCGCAAAGAAGAGGTCGCAGTGCTGGGCACGTAGATATCGCGTGACAAACCTTTCTGTGTCTGTCCCGGCCCCAAAGACGTTCGAAAGATTGACTACCGTCGACACGGGTACGGTAGAAGCCATGCCTGCAGGTAGACGCCTAAAATAACGCAGACAGGAGAAGCTTGTCTCATGAGCAACATGGCTTGAATGCGTACTGACTATGAGCTGGGTCTTGAGTTTCGGATTGGCAGTTAGAAGTTTGTGAGCTCTTAATACGGAATATGCCTTGCTGATGAAGACTTGCTGAACTTGGGCATGAAGGTGAGCCTCAGGCTCCTCAACAAGCACCAAATGAAGGGGCTCCAGCTTGATGTCTGTAGTTACCTTGCCTGCCTTGCCAACACGCATCCAGGAATCTCGAAAACTCATGAGTCTGAAGATCATGGAGATGAGATTTTGATATCCGAGTCCGTTGTACGACTCAGGTAATCGAAGCAAGGGTACTTTGATGCCTCCCTTGTCTGCCATCTGAATCTCGAAAGAGACTGCGGCCTCATGGTCAAGGCCATCTGTTGTTTTCAGCTTGGACGCAATCTTTAACTTTGGATCAAACACACCGGGGTATCCCATGCCTTCAACTTCAGCAAGTGCTTCCGTAAAACTTTCATGAAGGCGTTGATCAAATGCTTCCTGTGCGGCCTCGATAGCTTGTAATGCAGCTAGATCGGACGCCTCCGGCGTCGAAAAGGGATCAAGGTGTTTTGTGTAGTAAGCCCGCAATTGATCGGAAAGCTTGTGTCCGTCTTTGCCGCTGGATAGCGCCCCATCTATGTCTGCACTGTCAGACTCCCCAAGCCCTCTCTGTGCACTGATTTCATTGATCCGAATGAGGCCGCTAAGGGGGTCGGAGGCAAGAGGCATCGCATCCGGAGGAAGTGCCTGAGGTCTTGCAAGCCCTTTCTCAGCCGCCAATAATTTAGCCGGATCAAGAATATAGGATCGCAGGGTGAAGTAGTCGCCCAGCTTGCGCCCCAGAAAGTCTGTCAGGCTTACGGGCCAGAGATTCAATCGCTTGGCTACTACGGCGGGGTCAATAATCGGATCGGATAGCTTGCCCCCTTCTTTGGCGGCTTTCAGTTTTGCCGCAACTTCCGCTGCATCATGCAATACCCGAACGTCTTTAATAGCTTTTCTAAAATCTCGAAATAAGTTTTCAACCTTCTCAGGCTCTAGTCGGGTACGTACGCCGAGTAAACCTCCGTCCCATTCCAGGCCAGGCAAGAGGCCGCTGACATAGTTAAATTCGTTCTTTTCGACCCACAACCAAAGATCGAGAGATGGGAGTAAATGCGCCCACTCTTCAGTCGTAAACGCAGGTTCGTGGCCATCTGGGAGTGACTCCCAGGCTTTTCCTATGCTGTCGATAGCGGACCAGTGAGAGAGTGTGAAATCCTGCGTCCTGAATCGCTTTCCCTTCTCCACCAAGAAGCGCCGAAGTGCAAGTACGGCCGATGTTTTTCCGCTGTTATTCGCGCCAACAAAAAGCGTCGTTTTTTCAGCGAAATCAACTCTAACGGAAAGAAGCTTGCGGAAATTCGCAATCTCTATGAAATCGATATGCATAGTGTCGTCTCCCTGACTTATTGCTTTTTAGTATGGCTTACGGCAGTCTTCCCGGTCAACAATAACTTCTATTCCCATAAACAGAGTGCATGCCATCCGATAGTTTGAGGACGAAGGCAGAGATCGACAACCTAATAAAAAAACCGCCCGAAGGCGGTTTTTTTGTTGAGTGAGTGAAGCCGCTCAAACCAGCAACGCATTCACCCGCTTCACATACGCCGCCGGATCCTCCGGCAGCCCGCCTTCGGCCAGCAGGGCTTGGTCGAAGAGGATGTGGGCCAGGTCGTTGAAGTGCACCGAGCCGTCGAGCTTCTTGACCAGCGGGTGTTCGGGGTTCACTTCGAGCACGGGTTTGCTGTCGGGCGCCTTCTGGCCGGCCTGTTTGAGCAGGCGGGCGAGCTGGTTGCTCATGTCGCCTTCTTTCACCACCAGGCAGGCCGGTGAATCGACCAGGCGGGTGGTGACGCGCACGTCTTCGGCCTTGTCTTTCAGCGCCTCTTTCAGTTTGGCCAGCACGGGCTTGAAGGCTTCGGCGGCTTCTTCGGCAGCCTTCTTCTCGGCTTCGTCTTGCAGGGTGCCCAGGTCCACCGCGCCCTTGGCCACGCTTTGCAGCGGCGTGCCATCGAACTCGGGCAGGTGGCTCAGGGCCCACTCGTCCACGCGCTCGGTCATGAGCAGCACCTCGATGCCCTTCTTCTTGAACACTTCGAGCTGCGGGCTGTTCTTGGCGGCGGCCAGGGTATCTGCGGTGATGTAGTAGATGGCCTCCTGGCCTTCTTTCATGCGGGCCTTGTAGTCGGCCAGGGACACATTGGCGGTGTCGCTCGTGGTGCTGGCAAAACGCAGCAGCTTGGCCAGGCGCTCGCGGTTGGCGAAGTCTTCGCCCAGGCCTTCCTTGAGCACGCCGCCGAACTCGGCGTAGAACTTGCTGTACTTGCCGGCGTCGGCCTTGTCTTCCTCGCTGGCGTCCGCGGCGGGCACGTCGTGCTTGGCCAGGTTTTCCAGCAGGGTGAGCACACGTTTGGTGTTGCCGTCGCGGATGGCGCGCACGTCGCGGCTTTCCTGCAGCAGCTCGCGGCTCACGTTGAGCGGCAGGTCGGCGCTGTCCACCACCCCCTTCACAAAACGCAGGTAGCTGGGCAGCAGGGCCTCGGCCTCGTCCATGATGAAGACGCGCTTGACGTAGAGCTTGAGGCCGCCCTTCTTGTCGCGGTTCCACAGGTCAAACGGGGCCTTGGCCGGCACGAAGAGCAGCTGGGTGTATTCGGTGCTGCCTTCTACGCGGTTGTGGCTCCAGGCCAGCGGGGGCTCAAAATCGTGGCTGATGGCCTGGTAGAAGTGTTCGTACTCTTCCTGCGTGATGTCCTTCTTGGGGCGGCTCCACAGGGCGCTGGCCTTGTTCACGGTTTCCCACTCGTCGGTCTGCACCATCTCGCCGGGCTGGTCGTTCTCGCCTTCTTTCCACTCTTCCTTGCGCATCTGGATGGGCAGGGCGATGTGGTCCGAGTACTTGCCGATGATCTGCTTGATCTTCCAGGCGCCCAGGTACTCCTCGGCGTCGTCACGCAGGTGCAGGATGACGCTGGTGCCGCGCTCGGGCCGGGTGATGGCCTCCACCTCGAAGTCACCGGTGCCGCCGCTGATCCAGCGCACGCCTTCTTCGGCCTTCAGGCCGGCGCGGCGTGTTTCCACGGTGATCTTGTCGGCCACGATGAAACCCGAATAGAAACCCACGCCGAACTGGCCGATGAGCTGGCCCTGTTCCTTGGCGTCGGCCTGCTTCTCGGCGCCCAGGCGGCTCATGAAGTCCTTGGTGCCGCTCTTGGCGATGGTGCCCAGGTGGTCGATGGCCTCCTGCGCGCTCATGCCGATGCCGTTGTCGCTGATGGTCAGTGTCTTGGCGGCGGCGTCGAAGGCGATGCGCACACGCAGCTCGGGCGCGTCTTCGTACAGGGCGCTGTTGTTCAGTGCTTCGTAACGCAATTTGTCGCAGGCGTCCGAGGCGTTGGAGACCAGCTCGCGTACAAAGATCTCCTTGTTGGAGTACAGCGAATGGGTGACCAGGTGCAGCAGCTGCGCAACTTCGGCCTGGAAGGAATGGGTTTGTTTGCTCATGGGATCAGTCAGCGGTACAAAAACAGGGGGAGCCCAGGGCGGGCCGGCAACAACGGGAATTATGGGCGGGGGCCCGGGGTTTCAAGAGCCGACGGAAGGCTCAGAACTTCTCGTGCGGCGCCAGGTAACGCCACTGGCCCACGGGTAGCTGGCCCAGCATGACACGGCCGATGCGCACGCGTTTCAGCCCCACCACTTTCAGGCCCACCAGCTCGCACATGCGACGGATCTGGCGCTTTTTGCCTTCGGTCAGCACAAAGCGCAGTTGCTCGGGGTTTTCCCAGTCCACCTTGGCGGGCTTGAGGGCCTGGCCGTCCAGGCTCAAGCCATGGCGCAGGCGGGCCAATTGCGCGGCGGGAAAGACGGCCTGCACATTGGTGGAGATGGGGTCGTCATCGTCGATGCGGGTGAGCTGGGTGGGCGCCGCGTCCGCAGCGGGCGTACCCAGGTAGACCACACGCACCAGGTATTCCTTTTCCATCACCGAGTCTTCGCCGATGAGCTGGCGCGCCACGCGGCCGTCCTGCGTGAGCACCAAGAGGCCGGTGGAGTCGATGTCGAGCCGGCCGGCTGGCGCCAGGCCGCGCAGCTGCGCGCCGTTGAAGAAGAAACGGGCGTTGTCGTCGCGCCAGCGGTTCTGCGGCTGCACCAGCACCACGGCGGGTTCGTGCCCGTCTTCGGCCTGGCCGCTGACGTAGCCGATGGGTTTGTTGAGCAGGATGGTGACCTGCGTGGCCTGCTGGTTCTGGGCCTGCTTGTCGACCTCGATGCGGTCGCTGGGCGTGACCTGCTGGCCCATCTCGGCCACCTTGCCGTTGACCTTGACCCAGCCGTTCTCGACCCAGGCGTCGGCCTCGCGGCGCGAGCACAGGCCGAGCTCGGCCATGCGCTTGTTGATGCGGCTGGTGGCGGCTGCGCCGCCGGGCTTGGGCGCGGCGGCGCCTTCGGGGCGCGGGGCGCGGCGCAGGGCGGGGGTGGCGGGCTTTTCGGGGGTGTCCTTCATAGATGGCTGATTTTAGGCGCCACCCCCCAGGCGGCTTATTTGACGTGGGAGAGGAAGTGGGCCAGGTCGTCCAGGTGCTGGTTGTTCAGGCCACCCAGGGCATTGGTCATGACCGTGTCGCGGCCGGGGCCGGGTTTGTCGCGGTATTCCTCCATGACGGCGCGCAGGAAGGGCTCGTGCTGGCCGGCCAGGCGCGGCATCTGCTCGCGGCCCTTGTAGTCGGGCAGGTGGCAGGTGCCGCACAGCATGCTGCGCGCCAGCACCTTGCCGCGCTCGTAACGCTCGGCATCGACCGGGGTGGCCAGGGGCACCGGCACCTGCTCCGAAAAGTACTTGGCAAGCACGATGAGGTCGGCGTCCTTGAGGCCGTCAAGCACGCCCTTCATGGGCGGGATGTCGCGCAGGCCTTCGCGGATCAGCACCAGCTGGTTCTCCATGAAGATCTTGGGTTGCCCGGCCAGCGAGGGGAACTGTGGGTTCTGTGAGTTGCCCTGCGGGCCGTGGCAGGCCGCGCACAACTCCAGGCGTGGCGGCTGCTGGGCCTGGGCGGCCATGGCTATCAATAGGGCCAGGGCGGGGATGAGGGTGTGGATGAAACGCATGGGATAGGCGGTAGGTATCGATGACCGGAAAAAAAGCAGGGCCCTGAGGCCCTGCTTGCCGGGTCAGACCGGGGTCTTACTTCTTGGCGCTGTAGGAGATGCGGTAGATCGCACCCAGTTGCTCGTCGGAGAGCAGCAGGGAGCCATCGGGCATTTGCAGGAAGTAGGTCGGGCGGCCCCAGAAGGTGTTGGCGGCCGGGTCGGCAAAGCCGGTGATGAAGGGCGTCATCACCGGGTTGCGGCCCTGGGCATCGGCATTCACCGTGACCACGTCATAGCCCATCTTGGTGGTGCGGTTCCACGAGCCCTTGCGTGCGACGAAAGCCACGTTGCGGTACTTGGCCGGGAACATCTTGCCGGTGTAGAAGTGCAGGCCCATGGCGGCAGCGTGCGGGCCCATGGTGCGCACCGGCAGGGTCACGCCCTTGCAGGCGTCGTCCTTCTTGATGTCGGGGTCGTTTATGCCGTTGGCATGGCAGGAGGGGAAGCCGAAGAACTGGCCTTTCTTGCCCAGGCGGTTGAGTTCGTCCTCGGGGCCGTCATCGCCCAGCCAGTCGCGGCCGTGGTCGGTGAACCAGAGTTCCTTGGTGACGGGGTGGAAGTCGAAGCCCTGGGTGTTGCGCACGCCGGTGGCGATGACTTCCATGCCCGTGCCGTCGGCGTTGTAACGACGGATCTGGGCGTATTCCTGCGTGGGCAGGGCGCAGATATTGCACGGTGCGCCGAAAGGCACGTAGAGCTTGCCGTCCGGGCCGAAGCGCAGGTACTTCCAGTTGTGGTGCTGCTGCGGGGGCAGCTTGAAGGCGGCGGTCATGTCGACCGGTGCCACGTTGGGGTTCTTCTCGATGCCGTCGTAGCGCAGCACCTTGTCGATGGCCATCACGTAGAGCCTGCCCTTGTGGATGGCCACGGCCGGCTGGTTGAGCTTGTCGACCACGACGCGGCTGCTGCGCTCCTTGCCGTTGTCGCTGATCTCGTAGACGCGGCCCAGGCCGCGCGTGCCGGCGTAGATCTTGCCGCTGGCGCCGCGCGACATGGCGCGGATGCCGGGTGTGCCGGTGGACCAGACCTCGACCTTGAAACCCGGCGGCAGCTTGAGCTTGTCCAGCGGGATTTCGGAGGCGGGTGTCACGGTGTTCTTGCCGGCCACCGGGGCCAGCCTGGAGTCGGCCATGCTGGCCGGGCGGCCCTGCTGCCAGGCGGGCGGGGGCGGGGGGGCCGGCGTCGCGGCGGCCATCGGGGCCGGTGCGGCAGCGGGCTGGGCGGCCGCGACTTGCGGTGCGGGCTGGGCGGGGGCGGCCTGGGGCTTGGGCGGCTCGGAGGTGGCGCAGCCGGTCAGCAGGCCGACGAGCACGGCGCCCGCCAGGGTGAGTGTTCTGGTCATGAAGGATGTCTCCGTAGAAGGTGTTGTTGTATGCGACCGAAACCGATGCTAGTACCGCAGGCGTTGACCTGTTCTAGGGTTTCCACGTATGCATACGATTTCGCCAACGGCACAGATATAAGACCGGGGTGATGAAGCAGCATCGAGCGAGTGCTTCAAAAATTGACACTTGGTTGAGGACTTACCCTCGATACGGTCATGGGTAGCCGATGGCAACTTGCAATTTGGTTTGAGGGTTTGCTTAATGACTGTTCCAAATTCATTTTGGAAACAAGAAACCAAACAACCAAGGAGCAGGAATGAAGATGAAGACACTTTTCGCCGCCATGCTGATGGCGGGTCTCGTCGGCGGGGCCAGTGCCCAGTCGGGCAAGGACAACCTGTCCACTCTCAAACAGATGAAGGTCGCCACCACCGACCTGAACATTCCGCTGGTGCCCCAGGAAGGGCGCAATGCGGACGCGATACGCGCCAACCTCAAGAGCGTCAAGCTGCCGCCGGGTTTCAAGATCGAGCTGTTCGCCGTGGTGCCCGACGCGCGCCACATGGCGGTGGCGCCTTCGACCAATATGCTCTTCGTGGGCACGCGCAAGACCAAGGTCTGGGCGGTGACCGACCGCAATGGCGATGGCACGGCCGACGAGGTCAAGGCCTTCGCGCCTTCGCTGAACTTCAAGGTGCCCAACGGCGTGTGCTGGACCAAGGACGGTTTCCTGATCGTCGCGGAGCACAACCGCGTGCTCAACTTCCCGGCCGCCGAGTTCTTCTATGAAGGCCCGGACGTGGCGGTGATCGAGGTGGTGCCGCAGGGCAAGCTGGTGCCTGAAGAAGAGGAGTCCTACAACCACGGCGCGCGCACCTGCCGCGTCAGTGACGACGGCAAGCTCTACGTTACCCTGGGCCAGCCCTACAACGTGCAGCCCAAGGAGAAGGTGGCCCTGTACGAGAAGCTGGGCATCGGCGGCATGATCCGGATGGACCCCTTCGACGGCTCCAAGCGCGAAGTGGTCGCCAGGGGCGTGCGCAACTCGGTGGGCATGGACATCAACCCCAAGGACAAGACGGTCTGGTTCACCGACAACCAGACCGACGGCATGGGCGACGAGATCCCGCCGGGTGAGCTCAACCGCATCACCAAGGCCGGGGGCGAGCACTTCGGCTACCCCTTCATCCACGGCAACAGCACCCAGATCGCCGGCACGGGCGCGGCGCCCGACCTCAAGGACATGAAGGCGCCGGCCAACTGGACGAAGCCGCAGGTCGAGTTCCCCGCCCACCAGGCCCAGCTGGGCATGACCTTCTACAACGGTGGCATGTTCCCGGCCAAGTACCGCGGCGGCATCTTCGTGGCTTCGCACGGTTCCTGGAACCGCACCAAAGCCAGCGGCGCGCTGATCAACTTCGTGCCCGTGAAGGCCGACGGCACGGCCGGCGCCTCGGAGGTCTTCGCCGAAGGCTGGCTGGATGCCAATGGCATCTACAAGGGCCGTCCGGTGGACGTGGCACCGATGAAGGACGGCTCCCTGCTGATCTCGGATGACTACGTCGGCGCGATCTATCGCGTGACCTACAGCAACTGAGCGTGGCACCAGTGCGCTGCACGGCGGTGCCGTGCAGCGCCATGAGACGGACGGAGATCGCAGCGATCTCCGTTTTTTTGAGTGAGGAATTTTCGAATGAACAAGTTCATCCTGGGCTGCGTGTTGCTGGCCCTGGCGGCTGCAGCGCAGGCCGATGTGACCGCCGGCAAGGCCAAGGCGGCGGCCGCGTGTGCCATGTGCCATGGCCCGCTGGGCCTGTCCATGCAGCCGGGCGTGCCGCACCTGGCCGGGCAGCAGGAGGTCTACCTGGCCGAACAGCTCAAGCATTTCCGCAATGGCAAACGGGTCAACGAGGTGATGACGGTCATTGCCAAGCCCCTGAGCAACGCCGACATCGACAACCTGGCCGCGTGGTACGCGTCCCTGCAGATCCGGGTGGAAGAGAAATGAGATTGCAGCAACAGCAAGACCGCCGGGTGAATCGGTTCCCTGGCGTGCGCACCACGCTGGCGCTGCTGGTGGCCGGCCTGGGCGCCGTACCGTCCTGGGCGCAGACGCTGGACGACGTGGTGATCTCGGCGTCGCGCGCGCAGCAGCGCAGCTTCGACGCGCCGGCGGCCATCGAGTCGGTCGACCGCGAGACCATCCAGGGCGCGGGCCCGCAGGTCAACCTGTCGGAGTCGCTCAACCGGGTGCCGGGCCTGACCATCCTGAACCGGCAGAACTACGCGCAGGATCTGCAGGTCTCCATCCGCGGCTTTGGCGCGCGTTCGGCCTTTGGCATCCGCGGCATCCGCTTGCTGATTGACGGCATCCCGGCCACCACGCCGGACGGGCAGGGCCAGGGCTCCTCTGTGAGCCTGACCTCGGCCGAACGCATCGAGGTGCTGCGCGGCCCGCTGGCGCTGATGTACGGCAACTCGGCCGGCGGGGTGATCCAGGCTTTCACGCGCGAGGCGCCTGACGTACCGGAATTCGGTCTGCAGTACTACACGGGGTCCTACGAGATGCGCCGCAGCGACTGGCAATATGCCGGTCGCATCGGCACGGTGGGGCTGGTGGCCGACTACAGCACCTTCGACACCAACGGCTTTCGCGACCACAGCACGACCGAGCGCAAACAGTTCAACAGCAAGCTCAGCTTCGGGCCGGATGCACACACCCGCGTGAACCTGGTGTTCAACCAGTTCGACATGCCGCTGGCGCAGGACCCGGTGGGTCTGACGGCGGCCCAGCTGGCGCAGGACGCCACGCAGGCCGGCACCAGCGCCCAGAGCGCGCGCCTGCGCAAGATCACCAGCCAGAGCCAGGCCGGCACCTCGCTGACGCATGCGCTGGACGCCAACCAATCGGTGACGGCGCGCCTGTACTACGGCAAGCGCGACAACCTGCAGTACCTGCCCACCAACTGGGTGGGCCTGAACCGCGACTACTACGGCGCCGGCCTGCAGTACAACGCGCAGGCGCGCTGGGGCAACCGCCCCGTGAACTGGGTGGCGGGTTACGAGTACGACTATTCCAAGGAGCGGCGCCAGTCCGGCGGCGTGAGCGGCGGCGAGAAATCAGGCGCGCTCACGCGCAACGAGGACAACAGCGCGCAGAACAGCGACGCCTTTGTCCAAAGCACGGTGCTGGCGGCTGACCGCCTGTCCGCCACGGCCGGTTTGCGCGCGAGTTCGGTGCGCATAACCAGCGAGGACTTTTTCCTGGGCAATGGCAACGGCTCGGGCGACGTGAGCTACAGCGCGGCCAACCCGGTGCTGGGCCTGACCTGGCACACGCTGGACACGCTGAACCTCTACGCCAACTACGGCCGCGGTTTCGAGACGCCCACGCTGGTGGAGGTGGCCTACACCGGCACCGGCGCGCCGAACTTCAACCCCAACATCAACGCAGCGCGCAGCCAGCACTACGAGCTGGGTGCAAAGTGGGCGCCTGAGGCGCGCTCGCGCGTGGACTTCACGCTCTACCAGATCACCACCACGGACGAGATCGTGGTGGCGGTGAGCAGTGGCGGCAGCACGGCCTACAAGAACGCGCCGGGCACCCGGCGCACGGGCTGGGAGCTGGCGGGGCGCACCCTGCTGAGCCCGAACTGGCGGGCCACGTTGTCGGCGTCGGCGATCGAGGCGCAGTTCTCGGAGACCTTCGTCACCAACAACGTGACGGTGAAGGCCGGCAACCGCCTGCCGGGCATCCCGCAGCATTTCCTCTTCACCGAACTGCTGTGGTCCGCGCAGGCCCTGGACAACGCCGGGCGCAAGCCGGGGCTGGGCACGCAGGCCGGCGCGGAGGTGGTGAGTGCCGGCAAACTCTACGCCAACGACAGCAACTCCGCTTCGGCCGAGGGCTACAACACGCTCAACCTCAAGGCCAGCCAGGGCTGGCCGGTGGCCGGCAAGGGCAGCCTGACGGCCTACGGGCGGCTGGACAACGTGACGGACCAGCGCTACGTGGGTTCGGTCATCGTCAACCAGGCGGCCAGCCAGTTCTACGAGCCGGCGCCCGGTTTCAACTGGACGCTGGGTGTGCGACTCAGCGTGCCGCTTTAACCCTGGCGTTGCGTGCGCAGACCTTCGAGGTCGAGCACGCGCAGGCCGCCGTACTCGATGCGGATCAGGCCGCGCTCCTGCAGATTGGCCAGGGCCTCGTTGACGCGCTGGCGCGACAGGCCCACCAGGTAGGCCAGTTCCTGCTGCGTGATGCGCAGCACCTCACCCACGCCGGGATAGAGCACGGGGTTGAAGAGGGCGGCCAGGCTGCGCGCCACGCGCAGGTCAGGGCTGTTCATGCGGTCAATCTCGCGCGCCGCGATGAACTGGCCCAGGCGTTCGTTGAGCTGGTTCATGACGAAGCGGTTGAAGCCGATGGACTGGTCCAGCAGCCGGTGGAAGCTGTCCACCGGCAGGCCGGCCACCAGGCTTTTGCGCAGGGTCTGCACGTTGTAGCGGTAGCTCTCGCGTTTGAGTACCGTGCCTTCGCCGAACCAGCCACCCGGTGGCAGGCCGGCAAAGGTCATGGCCTGGCCCTCTGCGTTTTCGCTGCTCATCTTGAGCAGGCCGTCGACCACGCCGAACCAGTAGGTCACCGGGCGACCGATGCGGCAGACCAGGTCGCCCGGTTGTGCCTCGCTGATCTGCAGCTCGGGGACGGCGATGGCGTATTCCTCGGGCGTGAGCCGGCTCAGCCAGGGAATGCCGGCGAGTTCGGCTGGGGTGGGCGCGCGTCGGCGCTGGTGCAGGCTGGGTTCTGTGCTCATGATCGGGGCGGGAAAATACCACCTAGGGTCTACCCTGAATTGTCGTCGCAATGACAACATGACGTCAAATCACTCCATACCATGACTGCAAGCAAGGCCCGGTGTGGCCAATGGTGAGCAGACAAGGAAACGGGATGCAGACGACTTTTCCCAGACTTCTGATGCAGCATGCGGCGCAGCGGCCCCAGGCCCCCGCCATGCGCGAGAAGGAATACGGCATCTGGCAGACCTGGAGCTGGGCCCGCGCGGCCGAGGACGTGCGCCTCATGAGCTGCGGCCTGGCCGCGCTGGGATTCCAGCCCGGGCAGAACCTGGCCATCATCGGCGACAACCGGCCGCATCTGTACCAGGCCTTCATCGCAGCGCAAAGCCTGCGCGGCGTGCCCGTGCCCATGTACCAGGACGCGATCGCCAGCGAGATGGCCTTCGTGCTGCAGGACGCCGAGATCCGCTTTGCCTTCGCCGAGAACCAGGAGCAGGTCGACAAGCTGCTGGAGCTGCGCGAGAGCCTGAAGGACGTGGACGGCAGCCTGCTGAAGCACATCGTCTTTGATGACCCGCGCGGCCTGCGCAACTACCAGCACGAGGGGCTGATCAGCATAGAGCGCCTGTTCGAACTGGGGCGCCAGTACGAGCAGCAGCACCCTGATTTCTACCGGGCCTCGGTCGAGCTGGGCCAGCCCTCCGACGTGTCGGTCATCCTCTACACCTCGGGCACGACGGGTCGTCCCAAGGGCGTGTGCCAGACGCATGCCAGCTTCATCGCCGCCGCACAGGGCGGGGTGCAGGTGGATGGCCTGGTGCCCGAGGACAACATCATTTCCTACCTGCCGCCGGCCTGGGTGGGGGACCACCTCTTTTCCATTGCCCAGTGGCTGGTGGCGGGTTTCACCACCAACTGCCCCGAGTCGGCCGAGACGGTGAGCATCGACCTGCGCGAGATCGGGCCGAGTTATTACTTCGCGCCGCCGCGGGTCTTCGAGAGCATGCTGACCTCGGTCTCGATCCGCATGGAGGACGCGGCGACCCCGAAGCGCTGGCTCTACAAACAGTTCATGGCCGTGGCGCGGCGCTGCGGCGCCGAGATCCTGGACGGGCACGCCGTGCCCTTCACGGACCGCCTGCTCTACGCCCTGGGCAATGTGCTGGTCTACGGGCCGCTGCGCAATGTGCTGGGCCTGTCGCGCATCCGCGTGGCCTACACCGCGGGCGCGGCCATCGGGCCGGATCTGTTCCGCTTCTACCGCTCCATCGGCATCAACCTCAAGCAGCTCTACGGCCAGACCGAGACCTGTGCCTATGTCTGCATCCAGAAGAACGGCCGCGTCAAGCTCAACAGCGTGGGCGAGGCCGCGCCGGGCATTGAAATCAAGATTGCCGACAGCGGCGAGGTGCTGGTGCGCGGTGTCTCGGTGCTCAAGGAGTACTACAAGCGCCCGGACGCCACCGCCGAGGTTATGGATGCCGAGGGTTATTTCCACACCGGCGATGCCGGCGTGATCGATCCCGACGGCCACCTGATCATCATCGACCGGGCCAAGGACGTGGGCAAGATGGCCAGCGGCGCCATCTTCGCGCCCAACTACATCGAGAACAAGCTCAAGTTCTTCCCGCAGATCAAGGAAGCGGTGGTCTTCGGCCATGGTCGCGACCAGGTCTGCGCCTTCATCAACATCGATTTCGAGGCCGTGGGCAACTGGGCCGAACGCCAGAGCCTGCCTTACAGCGGTTATGTCGACCTGGCCAGCAAACCGCAGGTGCTGAACATGCTGGCCGAGTGCGTGCAGCAGGTCAACGCCGACCTGGCCGCCGAGGCCGGCATGTCCGACACCCAGATCGCGCGCTTCCTGGTGTTGCACAAGGAGCTGGACCCCGATGACGACGAGTTGACCCGCACGCGCAAGGTGCGCCGCGGTTTCATCGGCGACAAATACGCCGTGCTGATCGAGGCCCTGTACGACGGACGCAGTGAGCAGTTCATCGAAACGCAGGTGAAGTTCGAGGACGGCCGCAGCGGCACCGTCTCGGCCACGCTGCCCATCCGTGACGCCAAACGCTACCCGGGCGTGGCCAAGGCCGCCTGAGAAGAGTGAAGATCAAATGACGCAAAGAAAATTGGGCGACGTGATCCTGGATGTGAAGAACATCTCGCTGGCCTTTGGCGGCGTGAAGGCGCTGACCGACATCTCCTTCGACGTGCGGGAGCACGAGATCCGCGCCATCATCGGCCCCAACGGCGCGGGCAAGAGCTCCATGCTCAACTGCATCAACGGGGTGTACACGCCGCAGCACGGCACCATCACCTTCCGTGGCCAGACCTTCGACCACATGAACAGCCGCCAGGTGGCGGAGATGGGTGTGGCGCGCACCTTCCAGAACCTGGCCCTGTTCAAGGGCATGAGCGTGCTGGACAACATCATGTCCGGGCGCAACCTGAAGATCAAAAGCAACATCCTGCTGCAGGCGCTGCGTTTCGGCCCGGCCGAGCGCGAGGAGATCCGTCACCGCGAGTTCGTCGAAAAGATCATCGACTTCCTCGAGATCCAGGCGTACCGCAAGACGCCGGTGGGGCAGTTGCCTTACGGCCTGCAAAAGCGCGTGGACCTGGGCCGCGCCCTGGCCATGGAGCCGCAGGTGCTGTTGCTGGACGAGCCGATGGCCGGCATGAACGTGGAAGAGAAGCAGGACATGTGCCGTTTCGTGCTCGACATCAACGACGAGTTCGGCACGACCGTGGTGCTGATCGAGCACGACATGGGCGTGGTGATGGACATCAGCGACCGCGTGGTGGTGCTGGACTATGGCAAGAAGATCGGCGACGGCACGCCCGACGCCGTGCGCAACAACGAGGAAGTGATCCGGGCCTACCTGGGCACGGAGCACTGACATGACCCCCTCGCTCTTCATTTCATGTAATTCGCTGTCCCCCGAGGGGGCTTCAGCCGCCTTGGGGCGGCCCGGCGGCGGCTGAGGAATCACCATGGCTTTTTTCCTTGAAACTTTGTTGAACGGCCTGATGGCCGGCATGCTCTATTCGCTGGTGGCCCTGGGCTTTGTGCTGATCTTCAAGGCCTCGGGCGTCTTCAACTTCGCGCAGGGCGCCATGGTGCTGTTCGCGGCCCTGGCGATGGCGCGGTTTGCCGAATGGATTCCGCAGTGGACCGGCATCGACAGCCTCTGGCTGGCCAACACGGTGGCCTTCGTGCTGGCCGGCGCCGTGATGTTCGTGGTGGCCTGGGTGATCGAGCGCCTGGTGCTGCGCCACCTGGTCAACCAGGAAGGTGCCACGCTGCTGATGGCCACGCTGGGCATCACCTACTTCATGGAAGGCCTGGGCCAGACGATCTTCGGCAGCGACATCTACAAGATCGACATCGGCATGCCCAAGGACCCGATCTTCGCTTTCGACAAGGTGTTCGAGGGCGGCATCTTGATCAACCAGGAAGACCTGATCGCCGCGGCCATCGCCGCCGTGCTGGTGGCGGGGCTGGCGCTGTTCTTCCAGAAGACCGCCACCGGACGCGCGCTGCGCGCCGTGGCCGACGACCACCAGGCCGCGCAGTCCATCGGCATCCCGCTCAACCGCATCTGGTTCATCGTCTGGTGCCTGGCCGGTGTGGTGGCGCTGGTGGCCGGGATGATCTGGGGCAGCAAGCTGGGGGTGCAGTTTTCGCTGGCCACCGTCGCGCTGCGCGCGCTGCCCGTGATCATCCTGGGCGGCCTGACCTCGGTGCCGGGCGCCATCATCGGCGGCCTGATCATCGGTGTGGGCGAAAAGCTGTCCGAGGTCTACCTGGGTCCCTTTGTGGGCGGTGGTATCGAGATCTGGTTTGCCTATGTGCTGGCTCTTGTCTTTCTTCTCTTCCGGCCGCAGGGTTTATTCGGCGAGAAGATCATCGATCGCGTGTGAGGAACTGACACCATGTTCTATAGAGAAAACGGCCAGTTCAAGACCAGCTATCGCGCGGATCAGCAGATCTTCCCGATCCTGCAGGACCGCATCGCCATCGGCCTGCTGCTGCTGGTGGCCTTCGTGCTGGTGCCCGCGCTGGCCAGCGACTACCTGTTCCGCGCCATCCTGGTGCCCTTCCTGATCTTTTCGCTGGCCGCCATCGGCGTGAACATCCTGGTGGGCTACTGCGGCCAGATCTCGCTGGGCTCGGGCGCCTTCATGGCTGTGGGGGCCTACGGGGCCTACAACTTCTTCGTGCGCATTCCGGGCCTGCCGCTGATCCCGGCGCTGATCCTGGGCGGCCTGTGCGCCATGGCCTTCGGCATCCTGTTCGGCTTGCCCAGCCTGCGCGTCAAAGGCCTGTACCTCGCGGTGGCCACGCTGGCTGCCCAGTTCTTCGCCGACTGGATGTTCCTGCGCATCAAGTGGTTCACGCTGGACACGCCTTCGGGTTCGGTCTCGGTATCCAACCTGCAGGTCTTTGGCTGGCCGCTGGAGAGCGCGCTGAGCAAGTACTGGTTCTGCCTGGCCATCCTGGTGGTGGTGGCGCTGCTGGCCAAGAACCTGGTGCGTGGCGCCATCGGCCGCGAGTGGATGGCCATCCGCGACATGGACGTGGCGGCCGCGGTGATCGGCATCCGCCCCATGTATGCCAAGCTCAGCGCCTTTGCCGTGAGCTCCTTCATCGTCGGCGTGGCCGGCGCGCTGTGGGCTTTTGTCTACCTCGGCGCCTGGGAGCCGGCGGCGTTCTCGGTGGACTACTCCTTCCGCCTGCTTTTCATGGTGATCATCGGCGGGCTGGGCTCCATCATGGGCAGCTTCTTCGGCGCGGCCTTCATCGTGGTGCTGCCAATCGCGCTCAACCAGTTCCTGCCCCTGCTGATGGGGCTGTTCGGCATCGAGATTTCCACGGCCGGGATCTCGCATGCCGAGCTCATGATTTTTGGCGGCCTGATCGTCTGGTTCCTGATCGTGGAGCCGCACGGCCTGGCCAAGCTGTGGAGCATAGGCAAGCAGAAGCTGCGCCTGTGGCCCTTCCCCCATTGACCCTGCATCGATCCCTTTCGAGTGTTCTTCCGCGTGCTTCACCCATAACCTACCTAGGAGACATACCATGAAGCTTCGACAACTCGCCCTCGCCACCTCGCTGGTGGCAGCCACCCTTGCAGGCGCGCTCGGCTCTTCGGCCGCTTTCGCGCAGGCCAAGGAACAGTTCATTCCGGTGCTGTCCTACCGCACCGGTCCCTACGCGCCCAATGGCGTGCCATGGGCCAACGGCTACGTCGACTACCTCAAGCTGGTCAACGCGCGCGGCGGCATCAACGGCGTGAAGATCTCCTACGAGGAATGCGAGACCGGCTACGACACGGCGCGCAGCGTCGAATGCTACGAACGTCTCAAGGGCAAGGGCGCATCCCTGGTGCAGCCCCTGTCCACGGGCGCGACCTTCGCCATCACCGAAAAAGCCCCGGTGGACAAGATTTCCGTGGTGACGGTGGGTTACGGCCGCAGCGAAAGCGCCGACGGCACCGTGTTCAAGTGGAACTTCCCCCTCGCCGGCACCTACTGGGTGGCGGCCGATGCGATTCTGCAGGCGATCGCCAAGAAGGAAGGCGGCCTGGCCAACCTCAAGGGCAAGAAGATCGCGCTGGTCTATCACGACAGCCCCTTCGGCAAGGAGCCCATCCCGCTGCTGCAGGAGCGCGCCGCCATGCACGGTTTCTCGCTGCAGCTGCTGCCGGTGACGGCACCGGGCGTGGAGCAGAAGGCGACCTGGCTGCAGGTGCGCCAGAACCGACCTGATTACGTGGCGCTGTGGGGCTGGGGCGTGATGAACAGCACGGCCATCAAGGAAGCGCAGGCCACCGGTTACCCGCGCGAGAAGATGTACGGCGTGTGGTGGGCCGGTGCCGAGCCGGACGTGAAGGACGTGGCCGACGGTGCCAAGGGCTACAACGCCGTGACCATGCAGCACGGCGCCGAGCCGCAGTCCAAGCTGGTCAAGGACGTGCTGTCCATGATCCACGGCAAGGGCCAGGGCACGGGGCCGAAGGAGGAGGTGGGGCAGGTGCTCTACATGCGCGGCGCCATGAGCGCGATGCTGGGCATCGAGGGCATCCGCGCAGCGCAGGAGCGTTACGGCAAGGGCAAGGTCATGACCGGCGAGCAGGTGCGCTGGGGCCTGGAGAACCTGAACCTCACGCAGGCCAAGCTCGACGCGCTGGGTTTCGCCGGCGTGATGCGCCCGATCAGCACCTCCTGCGTGGACCACATGGGCGCCTCCTGGGCCCGCATCCACACCTGGGACGGCAAGGCCTGGAAGTTCACGTCCGACTGGCTGCAGGCTGATGAGCAGATCATCAAGCCGCTGGTGAAAAGCACGGCGGCCAAGTACGCGGCGGAGAAGAAGCTGACACCGCGTACCCCGGCTGACTGCCAATCCTGAGGGATTGACAGTCATGCCGGGGCGCGGCGAGCCGCTGTATTGACGGCTCCCTCCCCCAACCCCTCCCTCCATGAGGGAGGGGCAGCGGCCCCGACCGGGGCCGCCAATCGAAAGGGCCGCTGTGCGGGTCTTTCGATTGGTCAAAGGCATCACCATGGACGCAAAGAACATCGTTATCAACGTCAACGGCATCGAGGTCATCTACAACCACGTGATCCTGGTGCTCAAGGGCGTGTCGCTGCAGGTGCCCGAGGGGGGCATCGTGGCGCTGCTGGGGGGCAACGGCGCGGGCAAGACGACGACGCTGCGGGCCATCTCCAACCTGCTCAAGGGTGAGCGCGGCGAGGTGACCAAGGGGTCCATCGAGTTGCGCGGCGAGCGCATCGAGAACCTCACGCCTTCGGACCTCGTGAAACGTGGTGTGGTGCAGGTGATGGAGGGGCGGCACTGTTTCGCCCACCTGACCATCGAGGAAAACCTGCTGACCGGCGCCTACACGCGCAAGAGCAAGGCCGAGGTGGCCGCCGGCCTGGAGAAGGTCTACGCCTACTTCCCGCGCCTCAAGACGCGCCGTACCTCGCAGGCGGCCTATACCTCGGGTGGAGAGCAGCAGATGTGCGCCATCGGACGCGCGCTGATGGCCAACCCCAGCATGGTGCTGCTGGACGAGCCTTCCATGGGCCTGGCGCCGCAGATCGTGGAGGAGGTGTTCGAGATCGTCAAGGATTTGAACCAGAAGGAGCGCGTGACCTTCCTGCTGGCCGAGCAGAACACCAATATGGCCCTCAAGTACGCGGACTATGGCTACATCATGGAGTCGGGTCGCATCGTGATGGACGGTGTCGCCAGCGACCTGGCCAGCAACGAGGACGTGAAGGAGTTCTACCTCGGCATGGGCGGCGGCGAGCGCAAGAGTTTCCGTGACGTCAAGAGTTACAAGCGCAGGAAGCGCTGGCTGGCATAGGGAGAGGATATGAAACATTACGACGCGCTCGAAACGCGCGACCCGGCGCAACGGGAGGCGGCGTTGCTGGCCGCCTTGCCGGGCCATGTGGCGCAGGCCCAGCGTGCGGCCCCGGCGTTTGCCGAGATCCTGCGCGGCGTGGATGCCGCTGCCGTCACCACGCGTGCGGCGCTGGCCAAACTGCCGGTGACGCGCAAACACGAATTGCTGGAGCGCCAGCAGGCCGCCCGCGCGCGTGATGCGAGCGATCCCTTCGGGGGCTTCTCGACCATCGGCTGGCGCGGCCTGCTGCGCGGCACGGGCGCGCGCCGCGTCTACCAGTCGCCCGGGCCCATCTACGAACCCGAGGGCCACGAGGCCGACTACTGGCGCAGCGCGCGGGCCTTCGCGGCTGCGGGCTTCGAGGCCGGGGACCTGGTGCACAACTGCTTCAGCTACCACCTCACACCCGGCGCCTGGATCATGGAGGCCGGTGCCCAGGCGCTGGGCTGCACGGTCTTTCCTGGCGGCGTGGGCAATACCGAGCAGCAGCTGGCGGCCATCGCCGACCTGCGGCCCGTGGCCTATGCCGGCACGCCGAGTTTCCTGAAGATCCTGGTCGAGAAGGCGCAGGAGGCAGGCCAGAAGTTGTCGATCAACAAGGCCCTGGTCAGCGGCGAGGCTTTTCCGCCCAGCCTGCGCGATTGGCTGGCCGAGCGCGGCATCACCGCCTACCAGTGTTACGCCACGGCCGATGCCGGCCTGATCGCCTACGAGACGCCCGCGCGTCAGGGTCTGGTGCTGGACGAGGGCATCGTGCTGGAGATCGTGCGCCCCGGCACCGGTGACCCGGTGCCCGAAGGCGAGGTGGGTGAAGTGGTGGTCACGGTGCTCAATGCCGATTACCCGCTGATTCGCTTCGGCACCGGCGACCTCTCGGCCATCCTGAGCGGTGCCTGCCCGAGCGGCCGCAGCAATACCCGCATCAAGGGCTGGCTCGGCCGCGCCGACCAGACCACCAAGGTGCGCGGCATGTTCGTGCACCCGGGCCAGATTGCCGAGATCGTCAAGCGCTATCCGGAGGTGGTGCGCGCGCGCCTGGTGGTGGCCGGCGAGATGGCCCAGGACACCATGACGCTCAAGGTGGAAACCGCCTGCAGCGGGCCGGGGGAACTGGCGCTGCGCATCGCCGAGACCGTGCGCGACGTGACCAAGCTGCGCGGCGAGGTGGAGCTGTTGCTGCCCGGCACCCTGCCCAATGATGGCAAGGTGATCGAGGACGCGCGCAGTTACAAGTAAGCCGTCACTGGCGGGGTGTGGGCCGCCAGGATTGATTGGGGCCTGTGCACGCTTGAGGAGTGAGTGGGAACAGGCCCTACGTATTTTCCGCTCTGACGGGCGAGACAGGCGGGATTAGACTCGATTCCATCCTTTGGAGGAACCATCATGAAACGTCTGCTTTTGCTTGCCGCTGCCGTCGCCGCCTTCGCGGCCCAGGCCCAGTCCTTCCCCGGCTCCAAGCCCATCACCATCGTCGTGCCTTTCTCGGCCGGCGGCCCGACCGACCGCGTGGCCCGCGACCTGGCCGAAGCCATGCGCAAGCCCCTGGGTGGTGTGACCCTGGTGGTGGACAATGCCGCTGGCGCCGGCGGATCCATCGGCGCCAACAAGGTGGCCAAGGCCTCGCCCGATGGCCACACCCTGTTGTTGCACCACATCGGCATGGCCACCATGCCCACCCTGGTGCGCAACCTGCCCTTCAAGGTCGAGAGCGATTTCGAGTACCTCGGCATGGTCAACGACGTGCCCATGACCCTGATCGGCCGCCCCAGCCTGCCGGCCAACAACTACAAGGAACTGTCGGCCTGGATCAACGAGAACAAGGGCAAGATCAATCTGGGCAACGCCGGCATCGGCGCAGCCTCGCACCTGTGCGGCCTGATGTTCCAGAACGCGCTGAAGGTCGACATGACCACCGTGCCCTATAAAGGCACGGCGCCGGCCATCACCGACCTGATCGGCGGCCAGATCGACCTGCTGTGCGACCAGACCACCAACACCACCAGCCAGATCGAAGGCAAGAAGGTCAAGGCCTATGCCGTGACCACGACCAAGCGCCTGGCGACGCCGGCCCTCAAAGATCTGCCCACGCTCAACGAGGCTGGCCTCAAGGGCTTCGAGGTGACGATCTGGCACGGCCTGTACGCGCCCAAGGGCACCCCGGCCGACGTGGTGGCCAAGCTCAACGCGGCGCTCAAGGCGGCCCTGAAGGACCCGGACTTCATCAAGAAGCAGGAAGGCCTGGGCGCGGTGGTGGTGAACGACAAGCGCGTCGAACCGGCTGAGCACAAGAAGTTCGTGGCAGCCGAGATTGCCAAGTGGAGTCCTGTTTTGAAGGCGGCGGGCGTTTACGCCGACTGATTGCTTCGTTCAGCTCTGCTGCTGGAAAGGCCACCGTTCAGGTGGCTTTTTCTTTTCTGCGTTGGGTTGTTGTTTGCGTGGCTTTGCCGGGATGTGCCCCCGGCAGGGCAGTAACTTTCTTTTGCTTCGCCAAAAGAAAGTCACCAAAGAAAAGGCGAGCCGAAGTCAGGGCCCCTGCGGGGTACCTTGCGCTGCTCGCATCGAGCGGGGTCGGGCTAAACTCGCTGCGCTCAAACAACGCCCGCCCTGATCCGCCCGCTGCTGCGCTGCTCAGCCCTGC
>CAUPMJ010000011.1:0-125541 GCA_963512455.1 uncultured Hylemonella sp.
GAATGAATCTCTCAGGCTTGTCGCAGACTCAACTCAATGCGATTGCGAGACAATTGAATCAAAGGCCGCGCAAGACGCTCGGCTTCCAAACGCCCGCTGAGATGTTCAGCGAATGTGTTGCATCGACCGGTTGAATCCGCCGCATATAGCGGCCATTCGCGCGGCGTTTGAGCGAGGTGCGTGACATGAACGATTCGAAGAGCTTCGTCATTCGGACCGAGGACATTCGACCCGAGGAGATCCTGAACCTCTTTGTGCCGACGGAGCGTGATCTGCAGTTGATCTCCGCCCTGAAGTCAGCTAGCCCTGTCATTCTCGAAGGTAGCAGAGGAACTGGAAAGTCGTTCTTATTGCGTGTCTGCGAGCAAGAGCAGCTTGCAGAGTTCAGTGCATCACGCATAGTGCCCGTATATGTCTCTTTCGTTAAAAGTTCATTGTTGAGCGCGAAAAACGAGCAACAGTTCCAGCATTGGATGCTTGCACGCCTTGCCTCGCGTGTTCTGCGAACGTTCTATCAACTCGGCCTGCTGGCAAAGGCGACTCCGTCCGCTGCAGTGCTTGCCGGTGGCGTGTTCGGTGCTGCGGGAGAGACGACGGAACTTGAGAAAGTGGCACAACGGTTTGAAGACTCTTTCAGAAATCCTGGAGAGGTGGTAGATGACCAAGCGGTACCCGATGTAGAGACATTTAAGGATGCTATTCAAGACCTGTGCAAGGAACTAGGTCTTCGTCGGATTAACGTGCTGTTTGATGAGGCCGCCCATATCTTCCGCCCAGAGCAGCAGCGCCAGTTCTTCACTCTCTTTCGAGACCTCCGGTCTCCGTACATGACCTGCAACGCTGCGGTGTACCCTGGCGTGACCTCCTATGGACCCTCTTTTGAGGCGGTTCACGACGCACAAATTGAGTCTCTCAATCGAGATATTCTTGCGCCATCGTACCGAGAGCAGATGCGCGAAATCGTACTCAAGCAATCCGGATCTGAGCTGCAGAGCGACATCGAGAAGAACGGAGAGAACTTCGACGCGCTTGCCATTGCCGTAAGTGGAAATCCAAGACTGCTGCTCAAGACGGTCGCGCTTGCTGGGCGCCTCCGTTCATCGGATGTCCAAGGTGTGCTCAAGGACTTCTACCGCAATGCAATCTGGGCTGAACACAGCGCTCTTGCTGAGCGCTACCCTGGACATAAGGAACTGATCGATTGGGGCCGCACTTTCGTTGAGCAGCATGCGATTCCCGATGCGATACAGAAGAATGATGCTTGGAGGGCGGAAGGAAAGCCAGAGCGTACGTGCTACTTCTGGGTGCATCGAGATTCGCCTGAGGCGGTGGCGGAAGCGTTGCGCTTGCTAGCCTACACTGGCGTGATCGTCAAGATGGACTCTGGCGTAGTCGCTACGAGGCGCGAGATTGGGACGCGCTATGCGATCAACATGGGTTGTTTGGCCGCGCCATCCCCGGCCCCCGCCGCTTTTATTACGGAGCTCAAGCGCGGACTGACCATCAAACGCTTCACTGAGTATGGTCAGAATCTCGCGCCATTTGTTGAGATAGCGAGCCGAGTTGGGGCGATGGTAGATGCCGACTTGTCGTCAGTGCTCGAGAAACTTCTGGATGCCCCTACTACCGTACTTGACCTGACAGAACATCAGCAGTCTGCGCTCAAGTCGATTGGAGTTGAAACAGTCGGTGAGGCGTTGACCTCGTCAGAGGCCACGTTCCAGAAGGCTACGTATATTGGCCCAGTCAGGTCACGTAAGATGATGAACGTCGTCACTGCTGCGGTGATGGAGTTCCTCTCTGGTTGATCGTCGCAAACGCTGAACGGACATCTTGGTCTCTGGAATGCCGCCGCCGCGGGTGGTGAGCGTTGCCTAGCCCCCATCAACCGACTAAGCCCTGGGAGCTTTCGATCAAGGGTAGATATTGAAGAGTACGATTTGCCTGGCGACGACCCGGAAGCTAGATTCAGACTACGCAGTTCTGCAGCCTATATTAAGTAGGTAGCCAATATGCCCGAAATCACCACAGAGGCCATTGCTCTTCTTACATACCTGCTGCCAGGCTTCTTGGTGGCATGGTTGTTCTACGCATTCACATCTCACGCGAAACCATCGCAGTCAGAACGGGTTATTCAAGCCCTTCTATTTACTCTGCTAGTTTCCGCCCTGGTTGCCCTTGAGCGAATCATCTTTCAGTTTCTTGGTCAGTGGCACTCGATTCGTCCATGGGACAAAGATGCCGAACTCATAGCATCTGTGGCGACCGCTTTGCTGCTCGGCCTATTCGTCGCACATCTGACAAACCGAGATACCTTGCATGCGCTGCTGCGCAGGTTCAATTTGTCCCAACGAAGCGCATCGCCGAATGAATGGTGTACCGTCTTCGGCCCGCGCCGGCAATTTGTGGTTGTCCATTTAAAGGATGATCGGCGACTGTATGGCTGGCCAACCGTATGGCCCTCCGATCCTGAGGAAGGACACATCTTCATAACTGCTGCTTCCTGGGTGCATGGGGACGCACCTCTTGAACTCAGCGAGGCGGAAGGCGTACTACTAGATGTCAAGGACATCGGACATGTTGAATTTGTCAGAAACCCTGAGGAGTCCAGATGAGCACTAAACCGCCACCGTCTCAACCTATCCCAACTGGCGATTCTAAGGGAGGGAATCTCAATCCAGGCCCAACCTACCACAAGCCCCGGCCACCACCACCGCCCCCGCCTTCGCCCAAGAAGTAGCCCTGCGGAATCAATGAGTGCCGTCGTCCACGTCAAGTTGAGACGGCTTTTCAAAGTCTGCTTCCACAATCCGCGGCGGACCGCTTAGGGTCGGGAGTACCACCAGTTCATACCCGGCGCAAGCAGTCGTTCCTGGGGCCGCGTCAGATAAATCCTGGTCGAACGACTGGTCTTGGGGGCCGAGCTGTCACTTGGGCCCGTGTACAACGAATGACCGGTTTCTATGATCGCAGTCCCTCGTTCGGCGAATCCACCCGTCTGCAATCAGCCTGAACCGGTCGATGGTGTGCTGGTTCTAGCGGTCCGCTCCTGGCCTACAACCGTATCCGGGGTGCTGAGATCTACTTGAAAACGAAGCTGGCTTGAGGCCCGCTGGGGCCGCCCTGATTACCAGCGCAGCACCCGCGGCCCCAGCAGTGCCCCCGCCGCCGTGGGGATGGCGATGCCCAGCAGGTACCAGAGCGCGATGAAGGGCGCACCCGATTCGGGGCAGTGCAGCGCGTAGACCAGCGTGCCCATCGCACCGGCCAGCAGGCCGGCGCCGGCGCCGGCCAGTGCCAGGCGCGTAGGCGCCAGGCCGCGCAGGACCCAGAGCGTGGCGGCGAACAGCGGCAGCGAGATCAGGGCGATGCTGAAGGGGCAGCTCTTCCAGGTGCTGCCCAGGATGAGGCCGGGGCGCTGGTCGGGCGTGGCTTCCAGCAGCGTCACGCCGGCCAGCAGCCACAGCAGCAGCACCGGGGTGGCCAGCGCCACCCAGACGCGGCCCAGGCGCATGCCGGGGCGGGCCAGGCGCTCGGTGGCGACACCAGCGGCCAGGGCCAGCAGGCCGGCAAAGACGAACTTCAACCAGAAGGTCCACTCCACCAGCACGTGCGGCAGGTCGGGGCGCAGGCCATGGGTGGCCAGCAGCAGCACAAAGGCCGCGGGCAGGCCCAGCCCCAGGCCCAGGGCGTAGCGCCGGCCCACGGCGTGCGCGGGCACGGGCGTGGCGCCGGTCGCCAGCAGGGCGACGAGTTCTTCGGTTTTCATGGGATCTCCTTGATTCTGGCGGCCAGGGCCTTGAGGCCGCGGTGCACGCCGATCTTGACGGCCGATTCCGACATGCCGGTGCGCTGCGCGGCCTCCACCACCGACAGTCCTTCGAGCTTGACGTGCACGATGGGCAGGCGCTGGCGGTCGGGCAAGGTGGCCAGCAGCCGGCCCAGGTCTTTCTTCGCATCGGCGGCCTCGGTGTCGGAGGCGGCGAACAGCTCGAGTTCGTCGTCCAGCGGGTCGGTCAGCGCCTCGCGCGAGGCCCGGGCACGCAGCTGGTCCACCAGCTTGTAGCGGGCGATGGCGTGCACCCAGGCCGTCAGGGGCTGGTCGTGCCGGTAGGTATGGCGCTGGTTGTGCACCGCGAGCAGTGTTTCCTGCACAAGGTCCTCTACGTCGTCGGGTCGCTGGAAAAGCCGCTTTCTGAAGTAGGCGCGCAGGTAGGCGCTCAGGTCCTTCAGGAAGCGGTGATAGGCCGGCGCGTCGCCGCCCAGGCCTGGCAGCAGCAAATCACGCAGCCGCTGCTCGGTGGCCGAGAAGCGGGCCTCTCTTTCTACTGTTCGTTCCATGCAGGCTTTGGGTTACAGCGGGTGCGAAAAATATTTTTCGGTTTTCTGCGGGGAACTGTAACCCGTGCCGGTCCCGCACCGAACTACAGACCGGAACCAGCGCAAGAACACACCATGCACACCAGCAACACCCAGCCCCGGCCCCTCATCCATCCCGTATGGTTGCGCGCCACGCACTGGCTCAATGCCCTGGTGGTGCTTGTGCTCATGATGAGCGGCTGGCGCATCTACAACGCCACCGCCTTCCTCGGTTTTTCGATCCCGAACGGGATCACCCTGGGGGGCTGGCTGGGGGGCGCCCTGCTATGGCACTTCGCGGCCATGTGGCTGCTGGTGGCCAACGGCCTGCTCTACCTGCTGCTCAATCTGGGCACCGGCCGCCTGCGGCGCAAGTTCTTTCCTCTCTCTCCCCGGGCCCTGCTGGCCGATCTGCGCGCAGCCCTGCAGGGCCGCCTGTCGCACGGCGACCCGCAGCACTACAACACGGTGCAGCGCCTGGCCTATCTTTTCGTGATGGTGGACAGCCTGCTGATCGTGCTCTCCGGCCTGGTGCTGTGGAAATCCGTGCAGTTTCCGCTGCTGCGTGAACTGATAGGCGGCTATGAGGGCGCGCGCTGGGTTCATTTTTTCAGCATGGCGGGCCTGGCCGCCTTCGTGCTGGTGCACCTGCTGATGGTGGCACTGGTGCCGCGCACGCTGCGCACCATGTTGAGCGGTCGCTGAGGAACACCACGCATGAAGATCCGAAATCCCCTGCGCCCGGCCGTCGACGGTGAGCTGGTCCTGCAAGAGGCCGTGCAGCGCCTCAGTTCCGCCAGCCAGCCGGCCCGGCGCGATTTCCTGCGCCGCTCGCTCACGCTGGGTGGCCTGGCCATGCTCACGGGCTGCACGCTGGACGGCGAGGGCAGCGTGGAGACGGCGCTGATGCGCATCTCCCGCCTGAACGACGCGGCACAGGGCTGGCTCTTCGATCCCACGCGGCTGGCCCCCACCTACCCCGAGTCGATGATCACGCGCCCCTTCCCCTTCAACGCCTTCTACGGCGAAAACGAGGTGCGCGAGATCGACGCCGGCAGCTACCGCCTGGAACTCAGCGGCCTGGTCGCGGACAAACGCCGCTGGTCCCTGCCGGAACTGCAGGCCCTGCCGCAGACCGACCAGGTGACCCGCCACATCTGCGTAGAGGGCTGGAGCGCCATCGGCAAATGGGGCGGCGTGCCTTTTGCGGATTTCCTGCGCCGGGTGGGCGCCGACCTCAGCGCGAAATACGTGGGCTTCAAGTGCGCCGATGACTACTACACCAGCATCGACATGCCCACGGCCCTGCATCCGCAGACGGTGCTGGCCCTGACGTATGACGGACAGCCCCTGCCGCCCAGATACGGCTTCCCCATGAAGCTGCGCATGCCCACCAAGCTGGGCTACAAGAACCCGAAGCACATCCAGGCGATCTTCGTCACCAACACCTACCCCGGCGGTTACTGGGAAGACCAGGGGTACAACTGGTTCGGAGGCAGTTGAGCCCGCAAGCTCGCCTGCCCTGAAAAATCGGCATCACTGCCACACATCACCACCACTACGGAGTTCACGATGAAAAAGTTCATTTCCACCCTTCTGTCCGCCACCCTGCTGCTGGCCGGCGGCGCCGCGATGGCCGACGACGCCATGATGAAAAAGGACGGCATGGCCAAGGACAGCATGGCCAAGGATTCGATGAAGAAGGACTCGATGGCCAAGGACACGATGAAAAAAGACACCATGAAGAAGGACAGCATGGCCAAGGACACCATGAAGAAGGATTCGATGGCCAAGGACGGCATGGCCAAAGACGGCATGAAGAAGTAAGTTCAGGGCGGGGGTAAGGCCGCGCGCCGTGCCGGCCTCACCCCCCACCGGCGGCCCCGCGACCACCCGGGTTTTCCGCCCGGGCGCAGACTGCGGAAGTTGTCGCACCCCACACGTTTACGGAGAATGCTCTCATGCCCGCTCTATCGTCCCAAGCCATCACCCTCTCACGGCGCGCCGCCCTGCTGGCCTTCGTATTCACCCTGCCGGCCCTGGCACCGGTCCATGCGGCCACGCCACAGGCGGCGACCGCCAAGGAGCAGACCGCGGTGTTTGCCGGCGGCTGCTTCTGGGGTGTGGATGCCGTGTTCAAGCACGTCAAGGGGGTGATCGAGGCGGAATCGGGTTACGCCGGCGGCGACCCCGCACGCACGAGCTACCGCCAGGTCAGCGGCGGCGGCACCGGCCACGCCGAAGCCGTGCGCGTGCGCTTCGATCCGGACCAGGTGTCCTACCGGCAATTGCTGGAAGTCTTTTTCACCGTGGCGCACGACCCGACCCAGCTCAACCGCCAGGGCCCGGACGTGGGCACGCAATACCGTTCCGCGATCTTCACCACCAGTGCCGAGCAGGCCAGGGAGGCGCAGGCCCAGGTGCAGCAGTACACGCAGGCGCGTACCTTCCCGCGGCCGATCGTGACGCAGATCGCACCCCTGCAGCAGTTCCACCGTGCCGAGGACTACCACCAGAACTACCTGGCCCTGCACCCCAGGCAGGCCTATATCGTGATCCACGACCTGCCCAAGCTGGACAAGCTGCGCAGCAGCTACCCCAGGCTGTACCGCTAGGAAGGAAGAGGACGCCGGACCGGCCGGCGCCGCGCCTCAGCTCTCAGGGATTGCCGAGGTAGTCGCGCTTGCCGATCTCCACGCCGTTGTGGCGCAGGATGGCGTAGGTGGTGGTGACGTGGAAGTAGAAGTTGGGCACGGCGTGGCCCAGCAGGAACTGCTGGCCGCTGTAGCGGGTTTCCTTGTCGCCGCGTTTGATGACGATTTCCTTGTCTTCCGTGCCGTCGATCTGCGCGGGCTTGAAGCTCTGCAGATAGGCCACCGTCTTGGCGATGCGGGCCTTGAGCTCGGCCAGGGTCTTTTCCGTGTCCTCGTAGACCGGGATGTCCACGCCAGCCAGGCGCGCGGCCAGGCCCTTGGCGGTGTCGGTGACGATCATGACCTGGCGCGCCATGGGCAGCATGTCGGGGTAGAAGCGGAACCCCGTCAGCGCGGTCTCATCCAGCTTCTTCGCATCCACATGGGCCTGCGCCTTGTCCAGGATGGCCGACAGGTTGCCGAGAATGTTGATGAAACGCGGCACGCTGGCCTGGTACATGGAAATGCTCATGGGGGGTCTCCGGGGTAAAGCTGATGATGAAACAGCGCGCATTGTGGGGCCGCCATACAGCACCTGCTGGCGCAGGGGCTTTTCCCGGAAAGGTTTCAGCGCTTGACGGCGCGCAGGGCCAGGTTGAGCTGGTCCACCACGGCGGACCAGTTCGCGTCGGCCTGAAGCTGCTCGCGCAGCAGCGCGGCCTGCGCGGGGGTCCAGAAGCCGGCATCTTCCAGCCGGGTGGCAGGGTTCAGGGGCGAATGGCTCTGGATGAAGGCTGCGATGTCTTTCACCTCGCTGGGTAAGCCCAGCTGCGCGAACAGTTCGCAGAACTCGGTGTACTGAGGCGTCATGTCTGGTTTCCTTTCCGGGCCTGCCCGGCAGGGCAGGCGCACAGGATGTATTGAACCCGCATATTGCGCTTCGCACAATGACGGGTGTGTAATGACCCACCGCCCCAAGGGAGCTTCACTGTGTCTGTTACCGCACCCTCACCCGCTACGCGCACCGAGTTCGACAGCGTCGGCCCCGTCGAGGTGCCGGCCGATCGGCTCTGGGGTGCGCAGACGCAGCGCTCGCTGGCCTTCTTCGCCATCTCCACCGAGCGCATGCCGCTGGAGATCGTGCAGGCGCTGGCCATGGTCAAGCTGGCCTGCGCCCGCGTGAACCTGGAGCTGGCCCTGCTGGCACCCGAGAAGGCCATGGCCATCGCCAGCGCGGCCGAAGAGGTGCTGGACGGCGAGCACAACGCCGAGTTTCCGCTCTCGGTCTGGCAGACCGGCTCGGGCACGCAGAGCAATATGAACCTCAACGAGGTGCTGGCCAACCGGGCCTCCGAGTTGCTGGGGGGCCCGCGCGGCGCCAGCCGTGTGGTGCACCCGAACGACGACGTGAACCTGGGCCAGTCGTCCAACGATGTCTTCCCCACGGCCATGCACCTGGCCGCGGCGCACAGCATCACCGTGGCGCTGCTGCCGGCGCTGACGGGCCTGCACGAGACGCTGGCGGCCAAGGCCGCGGCCTTTGCCGGCATCGTGAAGATCGGCCGCACCCACCTGCAGGACGCGACGCCGCTGACGCTGGGCGACGAGTTCTCGGGCTACGCGGCACAGCTGACACAGGCCAGGGCCCACATCAGCGCCACGCTGGCCGCGCTCTACCCGCTGGCCATCGGCGGCACGGCGGTGGGCACGGGCCTGAACACCCACCCCGAGTTCGGCGTGCGGGTGGCCGCCGAGCTGGCGCGTGGCGCGCAGTTGCCCTTCACCAGCGCTTCAAACAAGTTCGCGGCGCTGGCCGCGCACGACGGCCTGGTGGCCATGCACGGCGCGCTGAAGACGCTGGCGGTGGCGCTGATGAAGATGGCCAACGACGTGCGCTGGCTGGCCTCGGGCCCGCGCGCGGGCCTGGGCGAGATCACCCTGCCCGAGAACGAGCCGGGCAGCTCCATCATGCCGGGCAAGGTGAACCCCACGCAGTGCGAGGCGCTCACCATGCTCTGCTGCCAGGTCATGGGCAACGACGTGGCCATCACCCTGGGCGGGGCCTCGGGCAACTTCGAGCTCAATGTGTACAAGCCGCTGATCGCCCACAACCTGCTGCAGAGCATCCGCCTGCTGGCCGACGGCATGGCCAGCTTCGATGCGTTCTGCGTGCAAGGCATCGAACCCCGTCGCGAACGCATCCAGGCCCTGCTGGACAGCTCGCTGATGCTGGTGACGGCACTGGCGCCGCACATTGGCTACGACCGCGCCGCGGCCATCGCCAAGCGGGCACACCACGACGGTTGCACGCTGCGCGAGGCGGCGCTGGCGCTGGGCGAGGTGAGCGCGGCAGACTTCGACCGCTGGGTGAACCCGGCCCTCATGGTGGGGCCCGCGCCCCCACCCGCTCCAGCCTGAAGGCCCACGATTTCCCTGCACGCTCCAGGGGCATCGCCCCCAAATGGCTGAGACTTGCGCCAGATCAACTTGAAGATATGCACAAAGTATTTCTTTAAATTCATAATGGCTGCACCTCGTACAGACATGGAGTAATGTGATGAACGCCCGACTGGAAACCACCGCCCCCGACACCCTGAGCGCCGACCAGGCCATCGGCCAGATCGCCGTGCAGCTGCCCGGTGCCACCGCCGTGTTCCGCCGCCTGAAGCTGGACTTCTGCTGCGGCGGCCAGATCAGCCTGCGGCAGGCCGCGGCCGACAAGGGCCTGAACCTGCCCGCCCTGATGGAAGAACTGGGCACCCTGCAGCGCCCCAGCACGATGCCGGCCGCCAGCGAGCCGGGCGCGCTGATCGACCACATCCTGGCGCGTTACCACGAGGTGCACCGCGTGCAGCTACCCGAGCTGATCCGCATGGCGCGCCGGGTGGAGGCCGTGCACCGCGAGAACCCGGACGTGCCCGCCGGGCTGGCCGATTTCCTGGAGAACATGGAGCAGGAACTGCTCTCGCACATGATGAAGGAGGAGCAGATCCTCTTCCCGATCCTCAAGGCCGGCGGCAACGCCTTCGTGGTACAGCCCATCGGCATGATGCGGCATGAGCACGTGGACCACGGCGAGGCCCTGGAACGCCTCGCCGCCCTGACCCACGACGCCACCCCGCCCCAGGGCGCCTGCAACACCTGGCGCGCGCTCTACGCCGGCATCGCCCAGCTCAACGAGGACCTGATCAACCACATCCACCTGGAGAACAATGTGTTGTTCCCGCAGTTCGAGACGCCGCAGCCGGCGCAGGGCTGCGGCTCGGGCTCGGCTTGCGGCTGCAGTTGAAGCCGGACCGGCGCCCGGTCGGCCTGCGGGCCGGCCGGGCTTTTTTTTGCCCGACTCAGCGCGGCACCAGGAAGGTGGACTTCACCCGCGTGGTCTTCTCCTCGCCCTCCTGCACCGTGGTGACCGTGAACACGATGGGCCTGGCCTGGCCCGGGTGGGCCTGGGCCGTTTCGGGCGGCAAGGTCAGGCGCAGCGGCAGGGTGCCGATGTCCAGCGCGTCGACCGCCAGTTCGGTGGGCGTGACGATGGCCAGCCCCTCCAGCCCGGCCACGCTGATGCGGTAGTGCTGCGGGTGTTCGCTGCCATTGGTGATCTGCATGCGGTAGACGTTCTCCACCACGCCCTGCCCCACCACACGCGCCATGGCACCGCGGTCCTTGATGACGTCGACCACGAAACCCTGGCGCAACGAGAGGCTGACCACGAAGGCCAGGCTCATGGCCAGCAGCAAGGCACCATAGATCAGCACCCGCGGACGCCAGACGCGGCGCAGCATCTTCGCGGGCGACCAGGACTTGACGATGGCGTTGCCCGATGAGTAGCGGATCAGTCCCTGGGCATAGCCCATCTTGTCCATGACGTCGTCGCAGACGTCGATGCAGGCGGCGCAGGCGATGCATTCGTTCTGCAGGCCCTGTCGGATGTCGATGCCCGTGGGGCAGACCTGAACGCACAGGGTGCAGTCGATGCAGTCGCCCAGGCCCAGGGCCTTGGGGTCGGCCTGGCGCGAGCGCGAGCCGCGCGCCTCGCCGCGCTGGCTGTCATAGGCGATGACCAGCGAATCCATGTCGATCAGCGCGCTCTGGAAACGGGCGTAGGGGCACATGTACTTGCAGACCTGCTCGCGCAGGTAGCCGGCGTTGCCGTAGGTGGCGAAGCCGTAGAACAGCACCCAGAACCATTCCCAGGGCGAGAAGGACAAGGCGGCCGCCTCCGCCGCCAGGGTGTGGATGGGCGTGAAGTAACCGACGAAGGTGAAGCCGGTGTACAGGCCGATGAGCAGCCACAAGACCTGCTTGCTCCCTTTGCGGGCGATCTTCTGCACGCTCCAGGGGGCGGCGTCCAGGCGCATGCGCGCGCTGCGGTCGCCTTCGGTGTGGCGCTCCACCCAGAGGAACATCTCGGTGTAGACCGTCTGCGGGCAGGCGTAGCCGCACCACAGGCGTCCGGCCACTGCCGTGAAGAAGAACAGGGCCATGGCCGAGATCACCAGCAGCGCCGCGAGGTAGATGAAGTCCTGCGGATGCAGCACCAGGCCCAGCACATAGAAGCGCCGTTCGGTCAGGTCGAACAGCACGGCCTGGCGCTCGTTCCACTGCAGCCAGGGCAGTCCATAGAACACGAGCTGGGTCAGCCAGACCATGGTCCAGCGCCAGCGGGCGAACCAGCCGCTGACGGCGCGGGGGTAGATCTTCTGCTGCTTCTCGTAGAGCGAGACCATGAGCTCCGGGTCCGGAGCCTGGGGCTGGGGCTGGGGCTGGATGGGGATGATGCGGGCGGGCGTGGGATCGGTCATGGGCGGCAAGGCGCTGGCCCTATAGATGTATTTGTCGTGAATCTTATAGGATTTACCTTGATCCGAGTCATATACACCTGCCCCATACAGGGTTTAGCCGGGCGGGAGGCCCGTATGGGTGCTATCGGCCGGATGCGTTACGCTTGAGACCCGTCAAGACACTCCATGTCCACCCAGTTCCTGATCATCGGCCAGCACCTGGCGCGTAGCACGCGCGGGCGGCCCTGCGCGCCGCCTTGGCGCCGCTGTTGACACAACAACGGCGGGGCCTGCCTGCCCTCGCATTGATCATTTTTTCTGGAGACCTCTCATGGCTGATCTGTTCGACAATCCCATGGGCCTGTGCGGCTTCGAGTTCGTGGAATTCGCCTCGCCCGCCCCCAACACCCTGGAGCCCCTGTTCGAGAAGATGGGTTTCTCCCTGGTGGCGCGCCACCGCAGCAAGGATGTGCTGCTCTACCGCCAGGGCCACATCAACTTCATCGTCAACCGCGAGCCGCGCAGCCTGGCCGGCTACTTTGCCGCCGAGCACGGCCCCAGCGCCTGCGCCATGGCCTTTCGTGTGCGCGATTCGCACCAGGCCTACGCCCGCGCGCTGGAGCTGGGCGCGCAGCCGGTGGAGGTGCCCACCGGCCCCATGGAATTGCGCCTGCCGGCGATCAAGGGCATCGGCGGTGCGCCGCTCTACCTGATAGACCGTTTCGAGGACGGCAAGAGCATCTACGACATCGACTTCGAGTTCATCGAGGGCGTGGACCGCCACCCGCGCGGCCACGGCTTCAAGGTGATCGACCACCTGACACACAACGTCTACCGCGGCCGCATGGCCTTCTGGGGCGCCTTCTACGAGCGCATCTTCAACTTCCGCGAGATCCGCTACTTCGACATCCAGGGCGAGTACACGGGCCTGACCAGCCGCGCCATGACGGCACCCGACGGGCTGATCCGCATTCCGCTCAACGAGGAATCGGGCCGGGGCACGGGGCAGATCGAGGAGTACCTGATGAAGTTCAGCGGCGAGGGCATCCAGCACATCGCCCTGCTGACCGACAACCTGATGGCGAGCGTGGATGCGTTGCAGCTGGCCGGCATTCCGCTGATGACGGCCCCCAACGACATCTACTACGACATGCTGGCCGAGCGCCTGCCCGGCCATGGCGAGCCGGTGCCCGAACTGCAGGCGCGCGGCATCCTGCTCGATGGCTCCACCCAGGGCGGCCAGCCGCGCCTGCTGCTGCAGATCTTCTCGGAGACGCTGCTGGGACCGGTGTTCTTCGAGTTCATCCAGCGCAAGGCCGACGAGGGTTTTGGCGAAGGCAACTTCAAGGCCCTGTTCGAGAGCCTGGAACGCGACCAGATCCGCCGCGGGGCCTTGCAGCCCAAATTGTCCATCCCATGATCCGGGGATGGACAAGAAGCTCCGGGGAGTTCACAGTGGCAACCCGGTCACGCCGGAAAAGCATGCCAGCGTGCCCCCACACCACCCGGAGGAGCCATGCTGAAATACACCCTCTACGCCTTGCTGATCGCCGGCCTGAGCGGCTGCGGCACCCTGGTGCCCGGCGCCATGACCCCCATCGGCACGCCGCCCACGAGCGGCGAAACCGAATCCGGTTTCACCTACATCCCGATCGACCCCTTCCCGGTGGAAACCGTGGCGGGCGAGGGCTGCAAGACCGGCAGCAGCCGGGGACAGCTGCTCGACGCGCTGCCCGACAACGCCGTACGCATGCTGGTCGAACGTTTCGACACCTCGGGCGGCGTGACCTTCGGTGCCTCCAAGGTCACGGCCAGCGGCGAAACCTACCGCGTGACGGTGGACTTCATCAACGCCGACACCATCAACGTGCCGATCCGCATCCGCAAGATGATGCGGCACAAGCAGTCCCATCAGCTGGAGCCGGTCAACCTGTTCCAGTCTGCCGGCACGGACTACGAGGCCGGCTCGGAGGTCTATGACGTCAGCCGCGCCGACGACAAGGCCATCGCCAGTCCGGAGGAGAAGGCCTTCATGGCCGAGTACAACATCCCGGTCTACGTGGGTGTGGGGCTGCGCGTGTCGGCCAACGTCTATGTGATCAGCGGAGACACCAACATCTCCGGCATCGGGGTCATCGGTGCGGAGGCCGAGGCCTCGCGCCTGCGCGGCTCGCTGATCGTGCAGACCCTGGGCATCAACGGCAAGGCCATTGCCGCCGCCCTGCCCATCCAGAGCGAATTGAATCGCACGACGGCCCAGAACGCCATCGTCGCGGTCGGCTCCATCAAGGCCCTGCTCTATGCGGACGAGACCGTCAAGTCACCCCGTGTGGTCGGCCTGTACCTGCCCTTCCAGGGCGGCAAGCCGCTGGTGAACGCGCTGATCTCCGAACTCTCGAAGCGGCGCGTGCGGTGGGAGCGCCCCTGCCTGGTTCCAGCCGGCGGGAAGAGCTGATCCCCTCCCGGCTCAATGCGCGGGCACGAAGTCGATGAACCCGCGCTCCACCGAGGTGGACACCAGCTTCACACGCAGCTGCTGACCCACCCGCAGTTCGGGCAGCTCGCCCGTGAGGCGGCCTTCGGCCGGCGGCTCGAAGATGCGCACCCAGGTGCCGCTGGGGCTGATGCCGGTGACCAGGGCGTCGAAACGCTGTCCGATGCGGTCGTGCAGCAGCAAGGCCGCCTCGGACTTGCGTACCTGCCGCTCCACCTTCTGCGCGGCGTCTTCCTGCGCGGTGCAGTGCGCCGCCAGCTCGGCCAGTTCTTCGTTGGAATATGGCGGCCGCTCGCCGGCCAGCGCCGCCTTGAGCAGTCGCTGGGTGATCAGGTCCGGGTAACGGCGGTTGGGCGCCGTGGAGTGCATATAGTCCTGCACGGCCAGGCCGAAGTGGCCAATGGGTGGGCCTTGCGTGCGCTCCACCACGTATTCCCCCGAGCCCATGAGCTTGACGATCACGAGCGACAGGTCCGGAAAGCGCAGCGGGTCCAGCCGATGCTGCCGCGCCAGGAAGGCTTCCAGCGCCTTGGCGTCGGGCTCAAGCGGCAGCGTGGTGCCGTAGCCCTGCGCCACTTCGACGATGCGCAGCCAGCGCTCCGGCGAGCGCACCACACGGCGCAGCGAGGCCGCACCCTGTGCCGCCAGGTAGCGCGCGGTGCAGCCGTTGGTGGCGATCATGAATTCCTCGATCAGCTGGCGGGCGCGGTTGTGCGGCTGCAGGCGGATGTCGGTCATGCGCTCGCCGTCGAACAGCGCGCGCGGCTGGAAGGTCTCGAACTCCAGCGAGCCTTCGGCGCGGCGCAGCACGCGCAGCTTCTGCGCAAGGTCGTCCTGCAGGCGCAGCTGCGCATCCATGCCGGCGATGCGGTGGGCGGCGGCCGGCAGCTCGCCCTTGGCCTCGATCCAGGCAGCCACCGCGTCATAGGCCAGCTGCACCTGGTTGCGCACACGGGCGCGGTAGATGACGGAGGCCGTCATGATGCCGTCGTCGCTGAATTCCATTTCGCAGACCACGGCCAGGCGGTCTTCATCGGGGTTGAGCGAGGTGAGGTCGTGGCTCAGGCGCTCGGGCAGCATGGAAAAGACGCGCGCCGAGGTGTAGACCGAGGTGGTGTTGATGCGCGCATGCTCGTCGACCGGCGAGCCCTTCTTCACCAGCGCATCGACGTCGGCCACGGCCACGAACAGGCGCACGCGGCCGTGGGCCAGCGCCTCGCCGACGGTGAGCTGGTCGAGATCATGCGAGTCGTCGTTGTCGATGGAGCACCAAGGCAGCGCGGTGAGGTCGCGGATACGGCTGTCCTGCTCCTGCGCCGGGCCCTTGAGCCGGGCCACTTGCTGCTGCACGGCCGGCGGGAACTCGGGCTGCAAGCCGCGGCTGAACATGGCCCAGCTGGCGATCGTCGACAGATCGGTGCGGTGATGGATCAAGGCGTGGCGCATCAGAACCCCTGACTGTTAGGGTCTGATGGTACGCCCGCAGCGCAGGCGCCTCAGCCCTGCTGCGCCAGCCAGTCCCGCAGCGGCACCGGCCGCGCGTACAGGTAACCCTGCAGGCTGGGACAGCCACTTTTGAGCAGGTAGTCGGCCTGGGCCTGGGTCTCCACCCCCTCGGCCACCACGTGCAGGGAGAAGTTGCGCGCGATGGACAGCACGGTCTCGACGATGCCGCGGGCGTGCAGTTCATCGGGCAGGCCCTGCACAAAGCTGCGGTCGATCTTGAGCTCGTACAGCGGCATGCGGTTCAGATAGGCCAGGCTGGAGTAGCCGGTGCCGAAGTCGTCGATGGAAAAGCGGATGCCCAGGGCCGCCAGTTCATGCATGCGCGCCAGGATCTGGTCCACGTCTTCCACCAGGTGGCCCTCGGTCACCTCGAAGATGAGCCGGTCCGCCGGCGCGCCGGTGTCGGCCAGCGCGCGGTGCACCTGCGCCACGAAATCGGGTTCGCGCAGCTGGCGCGGGCTGATGTTGATGGACAGGGGCATAGCGTGCCCGGCCTGCGCCAGCGTGACCAGTATCTGGCAGCCCTGCGCCAGCACCCAGTGGCCCAGTTCCAGGATGAGGCCGGTGGATTCGGCCAGGGGAATGAACTGCGCCGGCGACACGTACCCACGCGTCGGGTGCAACCAGCGCAGCAGGAGCTCGCCACCGCAAGGCCGCCCGGCTGTATCCATCTGGGTCTGCAGGTGCAAGGCCAACTGGCCGGCACCGATGGCGTGCTTGAGATCCAGCTCCAGCGCCAGCCGCTCCTGCACCTCGGCGTGCATGGCCGGCTCGTAGAAGGCGATGGCATTGCGGCCGGCGGACTTGGCGCGGTACATGGCGGTGTCGGCCTCGCGCAGCAGGTCGTCCACTGAGCGGCTTTGCGGCGTGAGCAAGGTCACACCGATGCTGCAGCCCGAGGCATAGACCTGACGTCCCAGCTCCACTGGCTGCTGCAGCGCCTTGCGGATCTTCTCGGCCACGCCCAGCGCCACCAGGCTGGCCGGGTGGCTTTCCTCGCCCACATGGGGCAGCAGGATGACGAACTCGTCGCCGCCGATACGCGCCACCGTGTCCTGCTCGCGCAGCAGGCTGCTCAGGCGTCGGGCCACCTGCAACAGCAGGGCATCGCCCACCGCGTGGCCGCTGGCGTCATTGACGTTCTTGAAATGGTCCAGGTCCAAGAACAGCACGGCGGTGCAGGCGCCCGAGCGCTGCGCGGTGTGCAAGGCCATGGCCAATCGGTCCATGAGCAAACGACGGTTGGGCAGGTCTGTCATGGGATCGTAGAAGGCCAGGCGATGGATGCGCGCCTCGTTCTCCCGCCGCTCGGTGATGTCGACGAAGCTCACCCTCAGCTGCCGGTGCTGATGCGTAGGCATCTGCAGCAGGTCCATCTCGCACAGCACGTCACGGCCTTCGGCAACAGGACGCACCCGGCACTCCTGCAAGACGTGCTGCCCGGGCGACAGGCTGGCCAGCGTCTGGTCGAGGAAACGTCCGATCGACAGCCCGTCGGGCTGGGCCGGATCCGGTGCAAAAAAACGCCGCAGGTCCGAGCGCAGGATCTCCTCGCGCGAACAGGCAAAGAGCCGCTCCGCCTTGCGGTTGGCCTCCACACACCGCTGCGTCTGCAGGTCGTAGACGACGATGGCTTCGGGCGCATGCTCCACCAGCATCTTGACGCTGGCTTCGCTCATCCTTGCCTCGCGTTCAGCCACGAGGCGCCGCCGGTTCTGCAGCGTCAGCGCCACCACCATGCCCGACAGCACCAGCAGCGCGGCGCCGGTGCCCAGAACCAGGGTACGGTGCTCCTCGTACAGGCTGGGCGGGCGGTGGATGATGACGCTGTCCGGAGGCAGCGCCGACGTATCGCCCCCCCAGCGCTGCAGTTGCGCCCAGTCGAACATGGGCACGCTGCGGCTGGGCAGCGGGGTGACGGCCTCCTGCAACGCCAACCGACCCTGCACGAGGTCATGGCCCAGGCGCGCGGCGCGCTCGCCCTCGGTGCCGATGGCGTACATCATGCCGCCCACGCTGGACTCGACACCGAACTTGGTGTCAAAAAGATAGAAGGTGGGCACGCTGGTCACGCGCGAGAACTCCACGCCCACATCGGCCGAGCTGAAGGTTTTGCCGGCAGCATCGCGGTTGAAGGTGGTACGCAGCACGATGGTGCCAGGCGGGAGCTGGGCCAGTCGCAGCAGGATCTGCTCGTAGCTCAGCTCGTTGGTGTAGTCGAACTGCAGCCGCCCCTGCCAGCGCGGCGCCAGGGCTTCAAGCTCACGCCGCGCCGCCAGGTCCGGCACGCCGGTGCCGCCCAGCACCAGCACCTTGCGGGTGCCGGGGAAGAGCTTGAGGGCGATGTCCAGGGTGCCGGCATAGTCGAAGCTGACGTCCTGACGCAGGAAGCGCCGCCCGCTCCGAGCGGCCTGCTCGGCACTGATCGACGCGTTGGAGGCGATCACCGGCGCCGTCGGGCTCAGGGTGGACAGGTCGTCGAGCAGGAAATTGAGCGGCGTCTGCTGGAAGGTGACGATGAGGTCCAGCGAGCGGTTCGCGTATTTGTGCAGCAACAGCTCGCGGTTGAGCTTGCGGTAAGCCGGGGCGGGGTTGCGCGCCAGGTCCAGGTATTCCACGTAGACCTTCTCCACCGACATGCCCAGCTGCCGCCAGGTGGCCACGAAGCTGGCGACATAGGCATCCACACCGGGTCGGCCATAACCGGGCTGCAGCAACAGAAGCACCTCTTTGCTGCTGTCGGCCTTCTCCGGCAAGGTCTGGGCCTGCGCTGCGCTGCTGACAAAAGCGAACAGCCCGGCCGACAGCAGCCAGCTACACATCATGACGCGGGAGGACAACCAGCGGGAGGGGTGCAGGAAACCCATGCCGGTATGTTACATGGGACCTTCAGCGCCTGGCACCCGCAGGCAACGCCGGCGCTCCCTCTGGAGTCGACCTGAATCAGCCGGTGGCTACGGCCCCCCCCGTACCCCTGTCCCTGTTGGCCGTTGTGGTCGTTGCGGGCCTTGAAGAGTAGATATCTCGACACCATTCCACAATACAGCGTACAATCCGCACGTTGCTGCAATTTGCTTACCTTTGCAGCAGCTGTTGTCTGACTTGGTTCGCGGCACCTACAAGCCGCCCGCCTCACCATCTGGCCGTACTCACCGGCCCCCGGTCGTCAAACTCCCCTTCTCTGCGGCGAGCCCTATCCCCGGTCTGTATTTCCTTCCCTGGACCGAACACCCCAAGCGGCTTGTGCCGCAACGTCCAGCCCCAGGGCTGACGGTTTTTCCTGTTTCTTGCGACGCGTACTGAATCGCGCGCCTTTAGTTTTGATGATTACCACCCTAGAAAATGCATTCTCGGTGGGCAAGTACCTTGTCTCACCCCTCACCCGAACGACCGATTCGGGCCAGTACACGGCTTCCGTGTCCATCCGTAGCGGCAGCGGCCGCGGCACGTCTGACCGTGTCTACCGCTTCCTGCCCGAATTCGCCACCCGCGAAGGCGCCCTGCAGTACGCCGTGGCCGAAGGCCACAGCTGGCTGCAGCAGCGCCAATGCGCGGCCTGAGCGTCTTACACTGTCATACCCCACGAGGAATATCCCATGGCCAAGGAAGAATTGATCGAGATGGAAGGCAAGGTCGAGGAAGTGCTCCCCGATTCCCGCTTTCGCGTGACACTGGACAACGGGCACAGCCTGATCGCCTATACCGGCGGCAAGATGCGCAAGCATCACATCCGCATCCTGGCTGGCGACAAGGTGTCGCTCGAGCTCTCGCCCTATGACCTGGGCAAGGGCCGCATCACCTTCCGTCACCTCCCTCCTCGCACCGGCGGCGCACCCGCGCCGGCCCGGCGCACGTTTCGTTGACAGCCCATCCGGACTGTCATTCCCCTGCGTCACAAGTTGCATTGCGACCCACGGCGCGTTTTTAGAAAGGCTCAATCATGAGCAGCAAACTTTATGTCGGTAACCTCTCCTACTCGGTGCGGGACGACGATCTTCAACAAAAATTCGGTGAATTCGGCTCTGTCCAGTCCGCCAAGGTCATGATGGACCGCGACAGCGGCCGCTCCAAGGGCTTCGGCTTCGTGGAAATGTCCAGCCCGGCGGAAGCCGAAGCTGCGATCCGCGGCATGAATGGCCAGAACGTTGACGGTCGCGACATGGTCGTGAACGTTGCCCGTCCGATGGAGCCGCGCACTGGTGGCGGCGGCGGCGGCGGCTTCGGCGGCGGCCGTAGCGGCGGCGGCGGCGGCGGTGGTTACGGCGGCGGTGCTGGCGGCGGCGGCGGTGGCCGCAACCGTTACTGAAGTCTCACCCCTTCAAAAGAAAACCGGCCTCAGGGCCGGTTTTTTTATGGCAACTCTAGTTCGGTGGGCGCGGGGGATCGACGATGGTGGGATTGCCCTGGCGAATATCGCGCGGACGGCTGGAACCACCGGACAGCGCGTCCGGTGCCGGATTGATGACGAGGTCTTTCGGATCGAGCCTTAGGGGCGCAGCCGCCTGGGGTTGTGGATCACCGCGCCCGGGGTTGACCTGGTTGTTGCCTGTCTTGAGGCCGGGGTTCTGAGCCGCGCCCGTGATGGGGTTGTACCAGCCGCGCGGCGCCACGCCATCGCCACGGCCGGGGGCGTCCGGATCCACGTTGCGCTCGGGAAAAATCTTGACAAAAGGCCCCGAGTTCTGCGTGACCTCCCCGGTAGCGTGCGTGGTTGTGGTCTCGATGGCCGAGCCGTCGATGAAACTTTCGCGCACGGTGGTTTTGATGGGTTCGCCGCGGGCGTCGAACACGGTGTCCGTGGACGTGACGGTCTCGTCTTCGCGGCGCGTATCGGTGTAGTCGACGCGCCAGTGGTTGCCCGAGGTATCGCGATAGCTGACGCTGCCCCAGGAGCGCAGACCGTCGCTGGACTGGCGCCAGGTGCTGCGCTCAGCCCAGACCGAGCCATGGGGGCTGCGCCAACCACCACCGTATTCGGTCCCTGGTCCCGTTCCGCCCTCGCCATCCTGGCGCAGGAGACTGCCCTTGTCGGGCATGCCCGCGGGGCCAACCACGGTGGAACGCGGCCGGGTATTGCGCAGGGCCGCCAGGGGATCGTTGGGCAGCCCCGAGTCCTGGGGTACCGTCGCCGCGGCCGGACGCCCACCGATGCGCCTGTCCGCTTCGTTGCGCCCGGGAGTGAAGCCAGGGATGTCGGTCAGCGCACCTTCGCGCTTCATGCCCTGAACCCCGCTCTCCTTGACCGCCTGCAAATCGCGCGCATGGACCAAGCTCGCAATCATGCGCGCGCCCCGGTCGATATGACTTTGGGCCGTTGGCAGGGTCTGCAAGCGTGCCTTCTGGACTTGCTGGCCCGGCGGCGGCAGCTTGTCGGCCCAGGCGCTGCCGAGCAGAAAGAAGCAAAGCAGTACGACAGACATTCTTTGGGGCATGACGTTCTCCTGAAGTGGTGACGTCAGGCATCCTGGGCTCCCACGCGAGCCGCCGCCATCCCACAAAAAGGGGATTCCGACAGGCGGCATGCACCGGAACCCGGGCGGGTAAGATCACGCCCTCGTTAACGGAGTAACAGCAATGATCAGGTTCAGCGACGAACACGTGTGGGTGCGGGTGGAAGGCGATACGGGCGTGGTGGGCATCACCGTGCACGCGCAGGACACACTGGGCGACATCGTCTTCGTGGAACTGCCGGCCATCGGCAAGGCCCTGACCGCCAAGGACGTGGCCGGCGTGGTGGAGTCCGTCAAGGCCGCGGCCGACGTCTACACCCCGGTGAGCGGCACGGTCACCGAAGTCAACGAGGCGCTGCGCGCCGACCCGGCACTGGCCAACAACGAGCCGCTGGGCGACGGCTGGTTCTTCAAGCTCAAGCTGTCCCAGCCCGCCGAACTCGACGCGCTGATGGACGAAACGGCCTACGCCAAGTTCAGCGCCTGAGCCGGGCCCCGCCCCGGCGACGTGCTGTTCTGCCACAGCACTGTCTTCATACTGTCACGGTTACGCCTTAAAAACACGGGGGTACCGGTCCAACGACCGGTGAACGCAACCCTCAACAAGGCAGGACCATGGCCAAGGACTTTTCCACCATGGAGGACAGCAACCGCTCCTCCAACCCCAGCATCCACGACATTTCCGACCCGACCCGGCGCACGCTGCTGCGCGGCGGCCTGGGCGCCACGCTCAGCGGCCTGCTGGCGCCGCTCGGCGGCGCAGCCGCCCTGACGGCCTGCGCCAGCACCGGCAGCACAGACAGCCCCCTGCTGGGATTCAAGAGCGTGCCGATCTCGACCGCCGACACCGTCGTGGTGCCCGAGGGCTACACCGCACAGGTGATCGCCCCCTGGGGTGACCCGGTGGGTCTGTCCGGCGAGAACCACGCCTTCAAGGAAGACGGCAGCAACACGGCTGCCCAGCAGGAGACGCAGCTGGGCATGCACCATGACGGCATCCACTATTACGCGCTCAACGGCGCACAAAGCGGCATGCTGGTGATGAACCACGAGTACACCGACGAAGGCCTGCTCTTCCCCGACGGCATGAAGACCTGGACGCCCGAGAAAGTGCGCAAGGCGCAGGCCGCGCACGGCGTGAGCATCATCGAGGTGGAGCAGCGCGACGGCCAGTGGGCCCTGGTAAACCCCTCGCCCTGGGCCCGTCGTATCACGGCCAGCACGCCCATGACGGTGGGCGGGCCGGCCGCGGGCCATGCCCTGATGCAGACCGCCGCCGACCCGAGCGGGCGTCGTGTGCTGGGCACCATCAACAACTGCGGCAGCGGCATCACGCCCTGGGGCACCTACCTGACCTGCGAAGAAAACTTCATCAACTACTTCAACGGCGGCGACACGCTCACGCCGCACGAGGCACGCTGGGGCCTGAAAAAGGGCGGCGCCGGCGGCTACCGCTGGCACGAACACGACGCGCGCTTCGACGCCACCAAGAATCCCCATGAACCCAACCGCTTCGGCTGGGTGGTGGAGATCGACCCGTCCAACCCGAGCTCCACGCCCGTCAAACGCACGGCCCTGGGCCGCGCCGCGCACGAGGGCGCCACAGTGGCCGTGACGAAGGACGGCCGCGCCGTGGTCTATATGGGCGAGGACGCGCGCTTCGAGTACATCTACAAGTTCGTCAGCCGCGACCGCATCCAGCCGGGTGGCGCACGCGCCAACGCCACGCTGCTGGACCACGGCACGCTCTACGTGGCCAAGTTCAACGCCGACGGCAGCGGCCAGTGGCTGCCGCTCACGCACGGCCAGGGCCCGCTGACGGCAGCCAACGGCTTTGCTGACCAAGGCGAGGTGCTGATCAAGAGCCGCCAAGCCAGCGACCTGCTGGGCGCGACCAAGATGGACCGCCCCGAGTGGATCGATGTGGACAAGAACGGCTGGGTCTATTGCACGCTGACCAACAACAGCAACCGCGCCGTGGGCAAGAACCCGGGCCTGGACGCGACCAACCCGCGCGCCAACAACAGCATGGGCAACATCATCCGCTGGAAGGACGACGGCGACTTCCACGGCAGCACGCTGAAGTGGAACCACTTCGTGCTGGCCGGCGACCCGGCCAACACGCGTGCCGAAGCGCGCGGCAACGTGAAGGGCGATATGTTCGCCTGCCCGGACGGCCTGTGGACCGATGCGCGCGGCGTGCTGTGGATCCAGACCGACATGTCGACCTCGGCTATGGGCAAAGGTGACCTGGCGCGCCTGGGCAACAACATGATGCTGGCGGCCGACCCGGCCACGGGCGAGATCCGCCGTTTCCTGACCGGCCCCAGCGGTTGCGAAATCACCGGCGCCACGGGCACACCCGATGGCCGCACGATGTTCATCAACATCCAGCACCCGGGTGAGAGCCCCTCGGAGCGCAGCGATCCGGCCGAGCCAGGCAAGCTCTCGAACTGGCCTTCGGGCAAGGCCGGCGCCCGTCCGCGCTCGGCCACGGTGGTGATCCGCAAGCGCGACGGAGGTCTGATCGGGACCTGAGCTGTTATGGCCCGGGCTACTTCTTCCAGTAGCCCGGTGCAGGCAGCTCGTTGAACACCTTGCGCAGCTGCTCGCCCCAGCGCTCACGCAGCGAGGCGAAGTACGGGTCCTTGCCGTCGATCAGTGTGCGGCGTTGCACCTGGAGCGCGTCCTTCTCGTAACACAGCAGGTCCAAGGGCAGGCCGACCGAGAGGTTGGACTTCATGGTCGAGTCCATGGAGATCAGGCAGCACTTGGCCACCTCGTCCAGCGAGAGCTGGCCGCCCACCACACGGTCCAGGATGGGCTTGCCGTACTTGGACTCGCCGATCTGGAAATACGGTGTCTCGGGCGTGGCCTCGATGAAGTTGCCGGCGGAATAGATGTTGAAAAGGCGCGGCTCCTCGCCCTTGACCTGTCCGCCGAAGATCAGGCTGACGTTGAACTCGATGCCGAACGCCTTGAGCGATTCGGCGTCACGCGCATGCACCTTGCGCACAGCGTCGCCCACCAGCTTGGCGGCGGAGAACATGTTGGGCGCCGTGGCCAGGCTCTTCTCGCCGTGGTTTTCCATCTGCACCCGCAGGCCGCTGGCCACCGACTGGCTGACGGACAGGTTGCCCGCGGTCAGCAGCACCATGACCCGTTCGCCCGGCACCTCGTAGACGTGCATCTTGCGGAAGGTGTTGATCTGGTCCACCCCGGCATTGGTGCGCGAGTCGGACAGGAAGACCAGGCCCGCATCATTGCGGACGGCGACACAGTAGGTCATGAGGGTTCACTCGTGGGATAAGGGCAGCCGCCATCTTAGCGGCCGCCCAGGCATGTCAGACACCGGCCTCAGGCGATTTCGGGCATCAGGAAGTCCCGGCTGATGCGCGAGCCGATGTCGTTCACGCGGTCAAGGAACTGGGTCAGAAAGGCATGCAGGCCGGTGGCCAGGATTTCGTCGATGCGGCCGTACTGCAGCTCGGCGCGCAGCTTGCCGGCGTGGCGCAGGGTTTCGCTGCCGCTGTCGCTGCCCACCAGGTGCAGATTGCTCACCACCTCATTCATGCTGGCGTGCAGGGAACGCGGCATATCGGGACGCAAAATCAGCAGCTCGGCCACGCGCTCTGGGCGGATCACATCGCGGTAGACCTTGCGGTAGATCTCGAAGCCGCTCACGCTGCGCAGGATGGCGCTCCAGTGGTAGAAGTCGTACTCTTGGTCCTTCTGCTTGCCGTTGCCGAAGAAGTCGCGCTGGGCGGCGTGGAACTTCACGTCCACCAGGCGGGCGGTATTGTCGGCGCGCTCCAGGAAGGTGCCCAGACGCATGAAGTGCAGCGACTCGTCCATCAGCATGGTGCCCACGGCCACGCCGCGCGAGAGATGCGAGCGGAACTTGACCCATTCGAAGAACTGGCCCGGGTCGCGCTCGAACTCGCCGCTCTTGAGCATGCGGTTGACCTCCAGCCAGGTCTGGTTCTGGGTTTCCCACACCTCGGTGGTCAGCGTGCCGCGCACAGCGCGCGCGTTCTCGCGCGCGGCGCGCAGACAGGAGATGATGGACGAGGGGTTGTCCTCGTCGCGGACCATGAACTCCATGACCCCCTTGGCCGTCACCTCGCCGTACAGCGCCGTGTAGGACGGCAGCAGTTCGCTGATGGACAGCAGCCCCTGCCAGCCGACCTGGGCCACGGCCGCCGACTGCGGCAGCAGCGAGGTTTCGTAGTTCACGTTGAGCATGCGCGCGGTGTTCTCCGCACGCTCCGTGTAGCGGTTCATCCAGTAAAGGTGATCGGCGGTGCGGCTCAGCATGATGGTCTCCTCTTCAGTGCTTCAGATTTCCAGGATCCAGGTGTCCTTGGTGCCCCCGCCCTGCGACGAGTTGACCACCAGCGACCCCTCCTTGAGCGCCACGCGCGTCAGGCCTCCCGGCACCATCTGCACTTCCTTGCCCGTGAGCACGAAGGGCCGCAGGTCGATGTGGCGCGGGGCGATGCCCTGCTCGACGTAGGTAGGGCAGGTGGACAAGCTCAGCGTGGGCTGGGCGATGTAGTTGCTCGGGTTGGCCAGCACGGCCTTGCCGAAGTCCTCGATCTCGGCCTTCGTGGCCGCCGGCCCCACCAGCATGCCGTAGCCCCCGGCACCGTGCACCTCCTTGACCACCAGATCCTTCAGGTTGGCCATCACGTACTTCAGGTCCTCGGAGTTGCGGCACATGTAGGTGGGAACGTTGTTGAGGATAGGCTTCTCGCCCAGGTAAAACTCGATCATCTTGGGCACGTAGGGGTAGATCGACTTGTCGTCCGCGACCCCCGTGCCCACCGCATTGCAGATGGCCACGTGGCCGGCGCGGTAAGCGTCCATCAGGCCCGGGCAGCCCAGGGTGGAAGTGGGGCGGAAGACCTTGGGATCGAGGAAATCGTCATCGACCCGGCGGTAGATCACGTCCACCCGGCGCGGACCGCGCGTGGTGCGCATGTAGACGAAGTTGTCCTTCACGAACAGGTCCTGCCCCTCGACCAGTTCCACGCCCATCTGCTGCGCCAGGAAGGCATGCTCGAAGTAGGCACTGTTGTACATGCCGGGCGTGAGCACCACCACGGTGGGTTCGGCCGAAGTACCCGGGCTGGAAGCGCGCAGGGTTTCCAGCAGCAGGTCAGGGTAGTGCGCCACCGGCGCCACGCGGTGGGCGCTGAACAGTTCGGGGAACAGCCGCATCATCATCTTGCGGTCTTCGAGCATGTAGCTCACGCCGCTGGGCACGCGCAGATTGTCTTCCAGCACGTAGTACTCGCCCTCGCCTTTCGCATTGGGGGCGCGCACGATGTCGATGCCGCTGATGTGCGAATACACCTGGTTGGGCACATCCACCCCCTTCATCTCGGGACGGTACTGCGCGTTGTTCAGGATCTGCTCAGCCGGGATGACACCGGCCTTGAGGATCTCCTGCTCGTGGTAGACATCGTGGATGAAGCGGTTGAGCGCGTTCACACGCTGGATCAGGCCTTTCTCCATGCCGGCCCACTCGCGCGCAGGGATGATGCGCGGGATCAGGTCGAAGGGGATCAGCCGTTCGGTACCGGCACCGTCCTCGTCCTTGGCACCATAGACGGCGAAGGTGATGCCCACGCGGCGGAAGATCATCTCGGCTTCCTCGCGCCGAGCTTTCATGAGTTCGGCGCTCTGGCGCGCCAACCACTGGCCATATGTGCGGTAGTGCTCCCGCACCTCGGCCCCGGGCGACAGCCCCTGCGACTGCGATTGCGAGGGGCCCTGCCCGCCGCCCTGGCTCTGGCTTTGCCCGGCAGCGGCCGGCGTGGTGTACATCTCGTCGAATTTCTGCATGGCGCCTTCTCCTGCAGGGAATACAGCAATTTCCGGGCCTGGCGCGGTTCTTGCGGTCTCGAAACCAGGGCCTGCGCTGCCGCGGCGGCCCCCATCCGACCGAGCCCTCGCCATGTCCATCCACGCTGCCCTGAACCACGTCACCCACTACAAGTACGACCGTCTGGTGAACCTCGGCCCCCAGGTCATCCGCCTGCGCCCGGCCCCGCATTGCCGCAGCAAGGTGATCTCGTATTCTCTGAAGGTCGAACCGGCCACCCATTTCATCAACTGGCAGCAGGACCCCTTTGCCAACTACCAGGCCCGTCTGGTCTTCCCGGACAAAACCCGCGAATTCAAGGTGACGGTCGACCTGGTGGTGGAGATGGCGGTCTACAACCCCTTCGACTTCTTCCTGGAGCCTGAGGCCGAAGAGTTCCCCTTCAGCTACAGCGCGCTCACCCGCGAAGAACTGGCGCCCTACCTGGCCGCCGGGCCGCTCACGCCGCACCTGAAGGTCTACATGGCCCGGATCGACCGCACGAAGATGCGCACGATCGACTTCCTGGTCAAGCTCAACCAGCAGCTGCAGAGCGACATCAAGTACCTGATCCGCATGGAACCCGGCGTGCAGACGCCCGAGCAGACCCTGGGCCTGGGCAGTGGCTCCTGCCGCGACTCGGGCTGGCTCATGGTGCAGCTGCTGCGCCACTGCGGCCTGGCCGCGCGTTTTGTCTCGGGTTACCTGATCCAGCTCAAGCCCGATGTGAAATCGCTGGACGGGCCCAGCGGCACCGAGGTGGACTTCACCGACCTGCACGCCTGGTGCGAGGTCTACCTGCCCGGCGCCGGCTGGATCGGCCTGGACCCGACCTCGGGCCTGATGGCCGGCGAAGGCCACATCCCCCTGGCCTGCACGCCCCAGCCCTCGGGTGCGGCCCCGGTAGAAGGCGGCGTGGACGAGAGCGAGGTGGCGTTCGCCCACCACATGCAGGTCACGCGCATCTACGAATCGCCGCGCGTCACCCAACCCTATACCGACGCGCAATGGGCCCAGGTCATGCAGCTGGGCGAAGCGGTGGAAGGCCGCCTGCGGGCCGGTGACGTGCGCCTGACCATGGGCGGCGAGCCGACCTATGTGGCGGCCAGCGACCGCGACGCACCGGAATGGAACACCGATGCCCTGGGCCCGACCAAACGCGCCTATGCCACCGAATTGGTGCATAAATTGCGCACCGAATATGGGCAAGGCGGTTTTCTGCACTTTGGCCAGGGCAAGTGGTACCCCGGTGAGCAGTTGCCGCGCTGGGCCCTGTCCATCTACTGGCGCCAGGACGGCCAGCCCATCTGGCGCCAGCCCGAGCTGTTCGCCGACGAGCGCACGCCAGCCGCGTACACCAGTGAAGACGCGCGCCGCTTCACCCACACCCTGGCGGGCAAGCTGGGCATGACGGACCAGTACATCCAGCCGGGCTACGAGGATGTCTTCTATTACCTCTGGCGTGAGCGCAAGCTTCCGGTGAACGTGGACCCCTTCGAGTCAAAACTCGACGACGAGATGGAGCGCATCCGCCTGCGCCGTGTCTTCGGACAGAAACTCGACGCCGTGGTGGGTTATGTGCTGCCCCTGCAGGCCAATGACACCACGCTGGCCGGCGCCAGCTGGTCTACCGGCCCCTGGTTCTTCCGCGACGACCGCATGTACCTGCTGCCCGGAGACTCGCCCATGGGTTACCGCCTGCCCCTGGAATCCCTGCCCTGGGTCAAACAAGGCGACTACCCCTACCTGATCGAGCAGGACCCTTACGCGCCGCGCACGCCGCTGCCACAGGCGGCACAGCTGCGCGCGCAGTATGCGCCCCACCAGCGCAGCGGCGCAGCCCTCAAGAGCGGTACAGCTGGCGCAGCCGGGCCGGGACAGACGGCGGGGGCGGACCCCGCGGGTGCAAGTCAGGCGCAAGAACCGAAACGCTTCGAATCGGCCCACTGGATCACACGTACCGCCCTGTGCGTCGAGGCGCGCGACCCCATGCGCGCCAACGGCCCCAAGGCCGAAGGCGCGCACGGCGGCAAGTCCAGCCTGCTCTACGTTTTCATGCCGCCGCTGGCGCGGCTGGAGGACTACCTGAGCCTGCTCGCCGCGGTGGAAGCCACGGCGGACGAGCTGGGCGTGAAGATCGTGCTGGAAGGCTACCCGCCGCCGCGTGATGCGCGCCTCAAGCTGCTGCAGGTCACGCCGGACCCGGGGGTGATCGAAGTCAACATCCACCCCGCGCACAACTGGAGCGAGCTGGTGCAGCACACCGAGTTCCTCTACGAGGCCGCCTTCCAGTGCCGGCTCTCGGCCGAGAAGTTCATGACCGACGGCCGCCACACCGGCACCGGCGGGGGCAACCACATGGTGCTGGGCGGCGCCACGCCCACCGACAGCCCCTTCCTGCGCCGGCCCGAACTGCTGGCCAGCCTGCTGCTGTACTGGCACAACCACCCGTCGCTGAGTTACCTCTTCAGCGGCATGTTCATCGGCCCGACCAGCCAGGCGCCGCGCGTGGACGAGGCGCGCAACGACCAGCTCTATGAACTGGAGATCGCGCTGCGCGAGATCCACACCAATCGGGAAAAATTTGGTGCCGATATGCCGCCCTGGCTGGTGGACCGCACGCTGCGCAACATCCTGGTCGACATCACCGGCAACACCCACCGCAGCGAGTTCTGCATCGACAAGCTCTACTCACCCGACAGCGCCACCGGCCGCCTGGGCCTGCTGGAGCTGCGCGCTTTCGAGATGCCGCCACACGCGCGCATGAGCGTGGTGCAACAGCTGCTGCTGCGCGCCCTGGTCGCGCGCTTCTGGGACACGCCCTACCTGGCGCCCGCCACGCGCTGGGGTACCGAGCTGCACGACCGTTTCCTGCTGCCCGCCTTCGTGCGCATGGACTTTGCCGACGTGATGACCGAGATGCGGCAAGCCGGTTTTGCCTTCGAAGAGACCTGGTTTGCGCCGCACTTCGAGTTCCGCTTCCCGCTGGTGGGCGAGGTACAAAGCATGGGCATCGCGCTGACCTTGCGCAATGCGCTGGAGCCCTGGCACGTCATGGGCGAGGAAGGCACGTCCGGCGGCACGGCGCGTTACGTCGACTCCTCGCTGGAGCGCATCGAGGTGCGCGTGAGCGGCCTGAACCCCAGCCGTTACACGGTCACCGTCAACGGCCGGGCGCTGCCCCTGCAGCCCACCGGCACCGTGGGCGAGTTCGTGGCTGGCGTGCGCTACAAGGCCTGGAACCCGCCGTCCTCGCTGCACCCTTCCATCGGCGTGCACGCACCGCTGACCTTCGACATCGTGGACACCTGGATGAAACGCTCGCTCGGCGGCTGCCAGTACCACGTGACCCACCCGGGCGGGCGCAGCTATGACACCTTCCCGGTCAATTCCTACGAGGCCGAAAGCCGGCGCCTGGCGCGTTTCTTCCGCATGGGGCACAGCGATGGTGCGCTCGATGTACCGCCGGCCAACAGCGAGTTGCCAGGAAGCCGCGAATTTCCGTTCACGCTCGATCTCAGGCACTAGAAAGCAGCCGTGCCATGCGACAGTGATGTAACAATACCGTCACAGTGGACCACGCCGACTCCGATCTCTTCGACGCCGACCCCCTGCCCTCGCCTGCACAGCGGGCAGTGGCGCTGGCACCACCCGCCGCCAACGGTCACTACGATGAGTTGCGAGGCGGCCTGCCCGGCCAGCAGCCGGCGCCGCCTTGGAGCGCCTTCTTCGAACACCTGGGCAGCGAAGGTTTTTCCGACCTGAACCACCGCGCCCACAGCCTGGCGCGCCAGATCCGCGACAACGGCGTCAGCTACAACGTCTACAGCGATGCCAGCGGCCCGCAGCGGCCCTGGTCGCTCGATCTCTTCCCGCTGATCATTTCGCCCGAAAGCTGGTCGCAGATCGAGACCGGCGTGCTGCAGCGCGTGCGTGTGCTCGAACGCGTGATGGCCGATGTCTACGGCCCACAGCAACTGCTCAAGGCAGGCCTGCTGCCGCCGGCCCTGGTGCAAGGGCACCCGGGTTACCTGCGCCCCATGCATGGTGTGGCACCCGTGGGTGGCACACACCTGCACATCGTGGCCTTCGACCTGGCGCGCGGGCCCGACGGCAACTGGTGGGTGATCTCGCAGCGCACGCAGGCGCCTTCGGGCCTGGGTTATCTGCTGGAGAACCGCATCTCGATCTCGCGCCAGTTCGCTCCGGCCTTCGAGGGCATGCACATCCAGCGTCTGGCCGCGACCTACCGCGCGCTGATCGACGCGCTCAAGCAGATGAGCCCGGCCGGTGCCGATTCGCACATCGCGCTGCTCACTCCCGGCCCCTACAACGAAACCTATTTCGAGCACGCCTACCTGGCGCGTTACCTGGGTCTCACGCTCGTCGAGGGCAGCGACCTGACCGTGCGCGACCAGAAGCTCTACCTCAAGACCCTGCGCGGTCTGGAACCGGTGCACGGCCTGCTCAAGCGCCTGGACGACGAATTCCTGGACCCGCTGGAGTTGCGCCCCGACTCCACGCTGGGTGTGCCTGGCCTGCTGCAGGCCATCCGCGCCGGCAACGTGCTGGTGGCCAACGCGCCGGGCTCGGCCTTCCTGGAGTCGAGCGCGCTGCTGGGTTTTCTGCCGGCCCTGGCCAGCCACCTGCTGGGCGAAGAGCTGTCCCTGCCGGCCCTGCCCACCTGGTGGTGCGGCGAACGTGCGGGCCTGGAAGACGCGCTGCCGCGTCTGGGCGAGTGTGTGATCAAACCCACCTACCCCGGAACGGCCGGTGGCTTCGAGGCCGTGCTCGGCCGCAACCTGAACCGCAGCGGCCTCGATGAATGGGCCGGTCGTCTACTGCGGGAAGGCGACCAGCACACGGTGCAGCGTTACCTGCCGCCTTCGCAGATGCCAACCTGGCAGGACAACAGGATCGCGCCGCGGTCGGTGATGCTGCGGGTCTTTGCGGTGGCCGACGGCCCGCAGTCCTGGCGTGTACTGCCCGGCGGCCTGGCCCGGCTGGTGAATGCCAGCGCGGGCATGGCGTCCATGCAGCGCGGCGGCAGCAGCGCCGACACCTGGGTCATGACCCACGGCGAGGTGGACCGCACCACGCTGCTGGCCACCCATCACGCGACGCCCATCCTCACGCAACGCAAGCGCCTGGTCACCAGCCGCGCCGCCGAGAACCTCTACTGGTTGGGCCGCTACACGGAACGCACCGAAAACAACATCCGGCTGGCCCGCCTCACGCTGGACAGCCTGAACGGGCAGGACCCCTGCTCACCCGCCCTGCTGACCTGGCTCAGCGACCTGGCGGTCCGCAACACCCTGGTGCTGCCGGACGTGCCCACCGCCCTGCAGGCACGCCGGGTGTTCGAGCGCTCGCTGATCGCCAGCCTGGGCAGCCATGAGATGGCCACCAGCGTGGGCTACACCCTGCGCGCGCTCAAGCTGGCCGCCGCTGCCGTGCGCGAACGACTCTCGCAGGAGCAGTGGAACATCATCACCCGCGCCGAATCCGAGATGACGCAATACTGCGCCGAGCAGGCGGCCCAGGGTGACTACTCTGCCGCGGAAGCCCTGCGCGTACTCGAAGCGGCCAGCAGCCATCTGGCCGCCATCACCGGCGCCCAGACCGACCGCATGACCCGCGACGACGGCTGGCGCCTGCTGTCCATCGGCCGCCAGATCGAACGCCTGTGTTTCCTGGCACCGGCCCTGGCCGGCAGCTTCGAGACCGGCGCGGTTCATGACGACGGCGGCTTCGAAGCCTTGATCGCCCTCTTCGACAGCACCATCACTTTCCACGCCCAGTACCAGCAGAGCCGTGAAGTGCCCGCGCTGCTGGACCTGCTGGTGCTGGACCGCGACAATCCGCGCTCGCTGGGTTGGGTGGCGCAGACCCTACGCGGCCGCTTGGCCAAGCTGGCAGCTTGCCCGGCCGGCGAGCTGGACGCGCTCGCCCTGCTGGTGCCCGACCCCGAGCGCTGGGAACTCGACGCCTTGTGCGAGACCCGTGAGGATGGCGCGTTGCCGCGACTGGCCGAGCTGCTGACGCAGTGCAACGAAGCGGCCTGGCGGGTTTCGGACGAGATCAGCCTGCGCTACTTCACGCACACGGGCGAATCCGGGCAAAGCCTGGGGGCCTGAACCCAAGCCCATGCATCTGCGCATCACCCACGAAACCCAGTACGACTACACGCCGGCCGTCGAGACCGCGCAGCACGTAGCCTATCTGCAGCCACTGGACACGCCGTATCAGACCCTGCTGAGCCACCGGCTGGATGTGTCGCCAGCGCCTGCGCAGATGACGCAGACCGACGACATCTACGGCAACCGGCGCGCCTTCTTTTCATTGCAGACCCCGCACACCCAGCTGCGCGTGGTGGCCATCAGCGAAGTACAAACACGCGCGCCCGAAGCCATCGACAGCCGCATCAGCTGGGAAGCGCTGCGCGAACAGTTTCGTTACCATTCGGGCGCGGCCTGGAGCGCAGCCGCCGAGTTCAGCTTTGCCTCGGCACGCGCGCCGCGGCACGAAGCCTTCGCGGCTTACGCACGCCCGAGTTTCGGCGCCGGCGTGTCGGCCCTGGCCGGCGCGCGCGACCTGATGCAACGCATCCACACGGACTTCATCTACGAGACGGCCAGCACCGAGGTCAACACCCCGCCGCTGGAGGCGCTGGCCCAGCGCAAGGGCGTCTGCCAGGACTTCGCCCACATCATGCTGGCTTGCCTGCGCAGCATGGGCCTGGCCGCGCGTTACGTCAGCGGCTATCTGCTGACCCAGCCGGCCCCCGGCCAGCCGCGGCTGGTGGGCAGTGACGCCTCGCATGCCTGGGTGTCCATCTTCCTGCCGGACCTGCCCAGGGCCCAGGAGGGCCAGGGCTGGTACGACCTGGACCCAACCAATGACCGCCACGGCTGGGGCACCCCGGGTGAGGATTACGTGACCCTCGCCACCGGTCGCGACTACGCCGACATCTCACCGATCCGCGGGGTCATCCACGGCGGCGGCCAGCACGCCCTGGTGGTGGCCGTGACGGTGGAGCCGGTCGAAGTGGCAGAGGGCGACTCAAGGGCCTGAGGCCGCCGGCTCTACACGCCAGGGCTTGGGCTCGAAGCTGAACACCCGTGGATCACGGGCATCCACCGTGCCGCGCACCCAGCCCGTGAAGGGCGAGCCATGGATCTCTACGCGCGTGAAGTTGGTCAGCAACTTCTGTCCGGTCTCATCAAACAGCGGCTGGTTGATCTGGTGCTTGTGCGTGTCCCCATGGACCAGCACCACCTGGCCGGCAAAACCCTCGGTCTCCCGACGCAACTGGGCGATGAAGTCGCGGTAGCCCGGTTTGGACTGGCCGGCGCGGGCGGCTTCGAAGTCGGGATTGCCCTGCACCACGATCAGCACACCGGCCAGCTGGCGGCTGCGCGCCAGCGCAAAGGACTGTGCCAGCCAGGCATCGTTGGCCCGGCTGCGCTCAATGAACTCGGGCACCGGGCCGCTGCCTGCGCGCGCGCCGTGGTAATTGTTTTCGCTGCCAGGCACGTTCATGCCGACAAAAAGCACCGAGGCCTGCTCCCAGCGGACGTTCTCTCGGTAGATCGCGTACGCCGGATCAGCGCTCTGGCGCTCCAGCCGAAAAGGGCGCGTACCCAGTGTGTCATCACCCCCCAGGAACAGCTCACGCAGGCGGGCCAGGCGCTCCAGCGGATCATAAGGACCATTGTTGGCGCGGTGGCAGTCGGTCCACTCGTTGTCACCCAGCACATAAACCAGCGGCAAAGGCGCAGCCCGGAACACGCCCAGGATATCGAGGAAAGCCTCGTCGCTGCAAACACTGCTGCCACTCTTGATGTCGCCGGCATGCACGGCAAAAGCCAGCCTGTCGCGGCCCATGGTCGCCAGCATGGCGGGCAGTTGCTCGCGCTCCAACCGGTTGTAGGGCGTGTCACCGAACAAGCCGAAGGACACAGGCTGCGCTGTCGCGGCGCAGGCCCAGCTCAGGGCCAGGAGGCATGAGATTCGACGCAAGGACATGGCAAGCACCCCGGGAGCGTAAGGACGATGGTTCGACCCTAACGCCGACGGATGACGGTTGCGTGACAGACCTATGACGCTAGTCGGCGCCGCGCCAGCGGTGGTTGATGTAACGCGTGGCCATGGCCTGCAGGCGCCGCCCCGCGGCCATGGCGGCTTCGAGCAGCAGCAGCATGACCAGCGCCACCACACCACCGGAAATCAGTGCGTCCTGCGTCAGCGGCACCGTCGCGTTGTACTGGATCAGGGTCTGCTCGCGCAGGTCCGGGTCGGCGCGGAAGGCCACATGCCACAGGCGACCGGGCAGATGGGTCTGCAGCGCCTTGGCCTCTCCCTCGAAGCGCAGCTTGCGCTGGTACATGCGCTCGATGGCGTCGCCTTCGGCCTTGAAGGCGGCCACATTGCTCTGGCGGTGCATGGCGATCAGCGCCTCGACGTTGCCGCCGGTGTGCTGGTTGGCGATGATCAGGAAGGGCTGGAAGTTGATGGTGACTTCGCGCAGCGTGGCGTCGACGCGCTTGGCGTACTGGTCGGCCAGATGGGGCAGTTGCATGCCCGCCAACAGGCAGATGCAGGCGATCACGATCATCACATAACGCAGCAGAACCGACATGGTTTTTCTCCGGGGACGTATCCCGCCATTAAACCAAAGCCGCCCGGCCAAAAGACGGCGGAAACAAACGCTTGCAGTTTGGTCGGCGCCCGCCCGCCGTTCAGCTCGTCTGGGCGACGTCGGCGGCGATGCGGCGCAGGGCGTCCTCGTAAGCCGCCACGGGCTGGCCACCCGAGATCAGGTACTGGCGGTTCACGATGACGGCGGGGACGGAGCTGATGCCGGCCTGCTGCCACTGCAGCTCGTTCTCGCGCACGGCCAGGGCGTATTCGTCACCGCCCAGGATCTCTCGGGCCCGCGCCTCGTCCAGGTCCACCGTGCGGCAGGCGCGCACCAGCACCTCGGCATCGGACACGTTCTCGGCACGCCCGTGGTAGGCGGTCAGCAGCTCCTTCTTGAGCGCGTACTGCCGGTCCGGCCCCAACTCGCCGGCCCAGTGCAGCAGGCGGTGCGCATCGAAGGTGTTCCAGATGCGCCCACGTCCCTCGGGCTTGAAACTGAAGCCGACCGCAGCGCCGCGCGCGCGGATGGTCTCGCGAATCTGCGCCTGCTGCTCAGGGCTGGAGCCGTACTTCTGCGTCAGGTGCTCGGTCATGTCCTGGCCCTCGGGGCCCATGGCAGGGTTCAGCTCGAAGGGCTGGAAGTTAATGTGGGCGTCGACCTGGCCGAGCAGGTTCTCAAGCGCCTGTTCCAGGCCGCCCAGGCCCACGGCACACCAGGGGCAGGCAATGTCGGAGACGAAATCGATTTGGAGTGAGGTAGTCATGGGTGAATGCTAGGGGATTAGGGAAAACCGTGCTGGCCTCGAATCAAACCGCTCAGTGCGACTCGGAACCATTGCGCACCCGCCCCCGTTGCGCCTTGGTCTCGGAACGCTGGCTCTTACCCTCCAAGCGGCGCTGGCGCGAGCCATAGGTCGGCTTGGTGGCGCGGCGCGGCTTGGGCGCACGGGCCACGCTGTTGACCAGCTCGTGCAGGCGGGAAAAGGCGTCGAGCCGGTTCAGGTCCTGGCTGCGGTGCTGCTGGGCTTTGAGGACCAGCACACCCTCCTGGGTGATGCGGCTGTCGCGCAGGGCCAGCAGGCGCTCCTTCACGTCCTCGGGCAATGACGAGGCGGGGATGTCGAAGCGCAGGTGGATCGCGCTGGAAACCTTGTTGACGTTCTGTCCACCCGCCCCCTGGGCGCGGATCGCGCTGATCTGCACCTCCGACTCATCGACCTGCAGCAGCGCGGGCTGGGACATGGCGGGCGCCGTCTCAGACGACGGCTGTCGCCGGCACGCCAGCGTTCAAGTTCACGTAGCGCGCCACGAAGGCCCCCACACTGCTGGCCGGCAGCGGCAGCCAGACCATGTGGCCATCGCCGGGGGCCACGCTCAAGGGCTGACCCTCGGCGTTTTCCATGCAGTCGAGCAACACGTCGCGATTGCCCGACGGGTGGATCAACTCCAGGGTATCGCCCACGGAAAACTTGTTGCGCACACGCACCTGCGCCAGGCCGCGCGCGGCATCAAAGGCGAGGACGTCGCCCACGTACTGGCTGCGGCCCGACTCGGAATAACCCTTGAGGTAGTTCTGCGTTTCCTGCGGCGTGTGGCGCTGGTAGAAGCCCGAGGTGTAACCGCGGTTGGCCAGTCCTTCGAGCTGCCCCAACAGGGCCGGGTCCAGGCCGCGGCCGGCAGCGGCGTCATCGATGGCCTGGCGGTAACTCTGCACCGTGCGCGCCACGTAATACGGGCTCTTGGTGCGGCCCTCGATCTTGAGCGAGTCGACGCCGATGGCCACCAGGCGCTGGATGTGCTCGATGGCGCGCAGGTCCTTGGAGTTCATGACGTAGGTGCCGTGCTCGTCTTCCTCGATGGGCATGAACTCGCCGGGGCGCTTGCTTTCCTCCAGCAGGTAGGAGATGGATTCGCGCGCCTCGCTGGGCAGCGTCTCGCCCTGGCCGCAGCTGTGGCCGGCGGCATGCTGGGGCGAGAGCACGTCGCCGCTGGCGTCCACCTGCGCCGTGTGCGTCTTGTAGTCCCAGCGGCAGGCGTTGGTGCAACTGCCCTGGTTGGCATCGCGGTGGTTGAAATAACCCGAGAGCAGGCAGCGGCCCGAGTAGGCGATGCACAGCGCGCCGTGCACGAAGACTTCGAGCTCGCTGTCCGGGCAGTCCTGGCGGATCTGCTCGACCTGGTCCAGCGACAGCTCGCGCGAGAGGATGATGCGCTTGACGCCCACCTTGTTCCAGAACTTCACCGCCGCCGAGTTGACGGTGTTGGCCTGCACCGAGAGGTGGATCTCCATCTCGGGCCAGTTCTCGCGCACCAGCATGATGAGGCCGGGGTCCGACATGATCATGGCGTCGGGCTTCAGGGCAATCACCGGCGCCATGTTCGGCACGTAGTGCTTGACCTTGTTGCCGTGCGGGAAGATGTTGGAGACCAGGAAGAACTTGCGCCCCAGCTCATGCGCGCGGTCGATGCCTTTTTTGAGCACCTCGATATCGCCGAAGTCGTTGTTGCGCACCCGCAGCGAGTAACGCGGCTGGCCGGCGTAGATGGCGTCGGCCCCGAAGGCGAAGGCCGTCTCCAACATGGCCAGTGAGCCGGCCGGGGCCAGCAGCTCGGGCGCCTTGCGACTCATTTCTTCTCCGTGAGTTGCACCAGGCCGGCGATGGCCAGGGCGTAACCATTGACACCGAAACCGGCCATGACGGCCTTGGCCACCGGCGAGATCCAGGACTTATGGCGGAACTCCTCGCGCGCGTGCACATTGCTGATGTGCAGCTCGATCAGCGTCACACCCGCGCCCTTGATGGCGTCGTGCAGGGCGATGCTGGTGTGGGTGTAGGCGCCGGCGTTGAGGATGACGCCCAGCATCTTGCCGGCGGCCTGCTGGCGGCCGGCCTCATGGATCCAGTCGATCAGCTCGCCCTCATGGTTGCTCTGGCGGAAATCCAGCTTGAGGCCGTTGGCGGCGCAGGCGCGTTCGCAGAGCTCCTGCACGTCGGCCAGGGTCTGCGAGCCATAAACGGCCGGCTCGCGCGTGCCAAGCAGGTTGAGGTTGGGGCCGTTGAGGACGAGTGCAGTTTTCATGGAAATTTTTCCCGGTCTTGGATCGCTGAATTGTGCCATCGGGGATGGTATTCATAACTCGCGCCGCGCGCGGCGTGGCTTTTGCGGGATGAGCCGCAAGGCGCAAAACCCAAGGCAAGCCTGTACGGCTTGCCTGGTTTTGCAACGCCGCGGATCGCCCGCAAAACCACGCCCCCGTAGGGGTTCGGCCAAAAACGGGTCCTTTGCCCACCAAATCGCTTGCGTGTGCCTACGGGCACACGACGCGCGATGTTGGCGGTCAAATCATCCCGTTTTTGACTCGAACGCGCATGGCGGGAGTTTTGAACACCATCCCTCAGCTACCATTCGACGACAAGAATCCCGAGGAAGACCGCATGACCACCCCCAAGCTGTACGAACTCGGCGCCGCCCAGGCTGCCGCACTGCTGGCACGACGCGAACTCAAGGCCGAAGACCTGGTGCGCGCCTGCCTGGAGCGCGTGGCCGCACGCAACGACGACATCCACGCCTTCGTGCACCTGGACGCCGTCTCGGCCCTGGCCCAGGCCCGCGCGCTCGATGCCGGCCCCGTGCGCGGCCCGCTGCACGGCCTGCCCCTCGGCGTGAAGGACATTTTCGACACCAGCGACCTGCCCACGGCCTACGGCTCGGCGGTTTATGCCCACCATCGCCCAGCGGCCGACGCGGCCAGTGTGGCGCTGTGCCGCGAGGCAGGCGCCGTGGTGCTGGGCAAGACCGTGACCACCGAATTCGCCTACTTCGCGCCCGGCGCCACCGTCAACCCGCACAACGCCCTGCACACACCGGGCGGCTCCTCCAGCGGCTCGGCCGCCGCCGTGGCCGACCACATGGTGCCACTGGCCCTGGGCACGCAGACGGCCGGCTCCATCATCCGCCCGGCCGCCTACTGCGGTGTGGTGGGCTACAAGCCCAGCCTGGGCCGCGTGGTCGGTGCCGGGGTGAAAAGCCTTTCGCCGACGATGGACGTGATCGGCGGCTTCGGCCGGGACGTGCGCGACGTGGCCCTGCTGGGCGCCGTGCTCACCGGCGACCTGCGCCTGCTCGAAAGCCACGAACACGGCAGCCTGCGCATCGGCCTGTTCCCCTCGCCGTCCTGGGCGCAGGCGGATGCCGACACCCAGAAGGCCTGGGAACAGGCCACGCAGGCACTGGCTCGCAACAGCGACAGCTGCCAGGACGTGGCCATGCCGCAGGACTTCGACGAGCTGATCCAGCTGCAGAAGGACGTGATGACGTTCGAGATGGCACGTTCGCTGAGCTTCGAGCGCCTGCGCCACCGCGAGGCCCTGAGCCCCCAGCTGGTGGCCCTGCTGGATGCCGGCATCAGCATCGACGGCGCCACGCATGCGGCCCGGCTGCAGCGTACGGCCGAATGGCGCCTGCGCATCGACGCCTTGTTCGAGCGGCACGACGTGCTGCTCACGCCCAGCACCATGGGCGCGGCACCGGCCGGCCTGGCCGCCACCGGCGACCCGCTGTTCTGCCGCAGTTGGTCCCTCCTGGGCCTGCCCGCCATGCACCTGCCCTTTGCCCGCAACGCCAAGGGGCTGCCCGTGGGCCTGCAGCTGGTGGGCCGCATGGGTGAAGACCACAAGCTGCTGGCCGCGGCGCAGCGCATCCACGACCGCCTGAGGTACTGAGCCGCATGAACGATCGCATCAACTCAGACCTGCCCGCGGCCCTGGCCGCCCTGCTCAGCCGCCACTCGCTGGGCCCGCGCTGGATGGTGGCCCCCGGGCCCGATGCGCAGCAACTGGCGCTGGCGGCGCAGGCCGCACTGCGCGCACCCAACCACGGTCGCCTGCAGCCCTGGCGCCTGGTCACGATCGCCGAGGCCCAGCGTCCGGCCCTGGCCGCGCTGTTCGAGCAGTTCGCGCGCGACGCCGGCAAGAGCGAAGAAGAGGTGGCCACCGAACGCGAGCGCGCCTGGAACGGCCCGGTGCTGGTGGCCTGGGTGGCGCGCATCGATGAAAGCGTGGCCAAGGTGCCACCGCACGAACAGTGGATCTGCGTGGGCGCCGCCATGGGCAACTTCATGAACGCCGTGCACAGCATGGGCTTCGGGGCCAAGATCCTGAGCGGGCGCAAATGCCAGCACCCGGCGCTGGTGCAGGCCTTCTGCGAGGAGGGCGAACAGCTGGTGGGCTTCACCTGCATCGGCACGCCCACTCGCGGGCTGGAGCCGCGCGAGAAGGACGAGGCGGCACCGCGACTCTCGGCCTGGAACGCGCCTTAACGCACCAAGTGCTGCGGGCCGTGCAAGTGGCGCCAGACCTGCCAGGCACACAACGTGGCCAGGGCCGCGCAAGCCAGCCCGACCCAGAACACACTGGCCAGGCCCAGGTAGCTGGTCAGCAGACCACCGGCCAGGCCGCCCAGCACGCCGGGCACGCCATAGGCCAGCACGGTGTACAGCGCCTGGCCGCGCCCGCGCAGGCTGCCCGGGAAATGGTGTGACAGCAGCGCGATGCAGACCGCGTGGTGCGCGGCAAAGGTGAAGGCGTGCAGGCACTGGGCCAGCAGCAGCACCGGCCACAGGGCGGCACCACCAGCGGTCATGCCCATGCGCAGCACCGTGAGCGCGGCGCACAGCAGCAGCCAGCCGCTCAGGCTGAGCAGCGGCAACCAGCGGCTCTGGGTGTAGAACCAGACGATCTCCACCACCACCGAGATGCCCCACATCAGACCGATCACGGTCTTGCTGTAGCCCAGCGCATCGAGGTGCAGCGAGAAGTAGATGTAGACGCCCATGTGCGCCAACACATGGAAAAAAGCTGAGGCGAAGAACCATTGCACCGGCCGCTGGCGCAGGATGGGCAGCAGCGGGCGCTTCTGCTCATGCGGGTGCAGCTCTTCCTTGAGGTCGGGCAGCCACCAGACGCAGCCCACCACCAGGGCCATGGACACCACGGTCCAGGCCGGGAAATGGCCCATGCCGTAGTGCTCGAACCAGGCGCCCGCCGTGAACACGGTGACCAGGAAACCCAGCGAACCCCACAGGCGCACCCGGCCGTAACGCTTGGCATCGAAGGCACCGCCGGCACTCACCAGATGCGCCATGGCCGCCTCGCTCATGGGCATCATGGCGCTGGTGTGCAGGAACATGAGGAACAGCACCGCAGCCAGCCAGGCCACGCCGGCCTCCACCCACAGGCCCAGCGACACGATCAGCGCCGTGGTGGCCGCATACCGCAGCAGCTTGACGCGCTCACCCGTGTGGTCGCTCAGCGCGCCCCAGGCATAGGGCCCGACTAGGCGAGTGACCGCGGGCACCGCCGTCAGCAGGCTGATGACCAGCAGGCTGTACCCCTGGTCCTTGAGCCACAGCGGCAGGTAGGGGTTGAAGAAGCCGATGTGCGCGAAATAACTCGCCGACAGGGCCGAGAAAGGCAGCAGGTGGCGGCGCACGCTCGGCACGGGGAAGCCCCCCTTATTTCTTCTGCTCGCTCCAGAGCACGCCGCCGGTGGCCCAGTCCGACTTCTTGATGTCGGTGAGGATCACGTCCACGGCCTCGGGTGAGGTGCCCAGGGCCTTGACGGTGGCCTCGGTCAGGGCCTTGACGAATTCCTTCTTCTGTTCGGGCGTGCGGCCTTCGAACATGTCGACGCGGATGGTGGGCATGGTTGGACTCCTTGGTTAACAGTTCAGTTCTTGTACGAGGGATCGATCTTGTCGAGCTTGCGCAGCAGGGCCGGCCATTCGGCATCCCCATCACGTTCGCTGCCGTCACCAACCCACTGGGCATAGGTACGTGCAGCCACTTCATCGTTTGCCGTCAGGACCTGACCGCCGTTGGCAGCCATGGCGCGCAGCTGGGCGCGTGCGGCGCGCTCCAGATGGTGCATGAGCATATAGGCCTCGGCCACAGTGCGGCCCACGGTCAGGGTGCCGTGGTTCTCCAGGATCAGGCCGTCGAGTTCACCGAGGTTCTGCACCAGGCGACGCCCTTCGGCTGCACTGAGGGCCAGGCCCTCGTAGGCGTGGCGGCCCAGGCGCTGGAACAGGCGCATGGCGTGCTGAGTGGTGGGCAGCAGGCCGCCGGGCACCATGGCCAGGGCCAGGCCCCATTCGGTATGCAGGTGCAGCACGCAACGTGCGCTGGCGCGCGCCGCATGGATGGCGCCGTGGATCGCAAAGCCCGTGGGGTTCACGGCGTAGGGTGAGTCATCGAGCTTCTCGGCGCGCGTGTTGACCTTGACCAGGTTCGAGGCACAGACCTCTTCGAACAGCAGGCCGTAGGGGTTGATCAGGTACACGCCCTCCTCGTCCGGCACGGCGGCGGAGATGTGGGTGTAGATGGTGTCGTCCCAGCCGTTGAGCGCAGCCAGGCGGTAGGCCGCAGCCAGATCGATGCGCGTGGCGCGTTCGGCCTCGCTCATAGGCCGCACCATGGTCAGACCGAACCGGGAATGGGGTCGATCGGCAACACCACATCGCCACACTGCGCGCGATGCCGCAGCGCGTGGTCCATCACCACCAGGGCCAGCATGGCCTCGGCAATCGGCGTGGCGCGGATGCCCACGCAGGGGTCATGGCGGCCCTTGGTGATGACTTCCGTGCTGTGGCCCGCCGTGTCGATGGACTCGCGCGGCTGCAGGATGGAACTCGTGGGCTTGACGGCGATGGAGACTTCCAGGTCCTGGCCAGTGCTGATGCCACCCAGAACGCCGCCGGCCTTGTTGCCCTTGAAGCCTTGCGGCGTCAGGGAGTCTCCATGGGTGCTGCCCTTGTCGGCCACGCTGGCAAAACCGTAGCCGATCTCCACGCCCTTGACGGCGTTGATGCCCATCATGGCATAGGCAATGTCGGCGTCGAGCTTGTCGAACAATGGCTCACCCAGGCCCACAGGCATGTTGGTGGCCGTGACACGCAGGCGCGCACCGCAGGAGTCACCCGACTTGCGCAGCGCTTCCATGTAGCTCTCCAGCGCCGAGATGTCGGCCGCAGGGGCAAAGAAAGGGTTGTTCGGCACGTGCTCCCACGATTCGAAGGGGATGGTCACCTCGCCGATCTGCGTCATGCAGCCGCGAAACTCGGTGCCGAATTTTTCCTTCAGCCACTTCTTGGCCACGGCACCGGCTGCCACCATGGGCGCGGTCAGACGGGCCGAGGAACGGCCGCCGCCGCGCGGGTCGCGGATGCCGTACTTGCGCCAGTAGCTGTAATCGGCGTGGCCAGGGCGGAAGGTCTGCAGGATCTGCCCGTAGTCCTTGCTGCGCTGGTCGGTGTTCTTGATGAGCAGGCAGATCGGCGTGCCCGTGGTCTTGCCCTCGTAGACGCCGGAGATGATCTCCACCGCGTCGGGCTCGTTGCGCTGGGTCACGAATTTGGAGGTGCCGGGGCGGCGGCGGTCCAGGTCGGGCTGGATGTCGGCCTCGCTGAGCGACATGCCGGGCGGGCAGCCGTCGATCACGCAGCCGATGGCCGGGCCGTGGGATTCACCGAAGTTGGTGACGGTGAAGAGGTGTCCGAAGGTATTGCCGCTCATGGGACATGATTATCCCAGAGCGGGAGATGCCAGGTGGCGCTCAGAATTTCGAATCCGGCACGTCGTCTTCCGGCCAGTCGCGGATGTAGGCCTTGAGCATCTTGTTCTCGAAGTTCTGGCTGTCCACCACGGCCTTGGCCACGTCGTAGAAGCTGATCACGCCCATGAGCATCTTCTTGTCCATCACGGGCATGTAACGCGCGTGGCGGTCCAGCATCATGCGGCGCACCTCATCGAGCTCGGTCTCCATGGTGCACGTCAGGGGCGCGTCGTCCATGGCGGTGCGCACCAGCGTCGTGCCCACGCTGCCCCGGTTCTTCACCACCTGCTGGATGACTTCGCGGAAGGTCAGCATGCCCACCAGGTCGCCGTGTTCCATGACCACCAGCGAGCCAATATCCTTCTCGGCCATGGCGTCCAGCGCCCTGGCCAGGGGTTCCTCGGGGGTCACGGTGTACAGGGTGCTGCCCTTGACGCGCAGGATGTCGCTGACTTTCATGGTGTGCTCCTCGTGACGCCTATGTGGCTTGGTTTGCTATGAATATAGCCCACAATGTCACCATTCAAACGCTAATGCCCGCGCAGGTCAACCGGTAGCACACCGGTTGACCCTGATGCCGAGTGCCCTAGGAGACATCCATGCCCGGTTATTCCGACCCTGGCTTCGACACCCTGGCCTTGCACGCCGGTGCCGCACCCGACCCGACCACGGGGGCACGCGCGGTGCCCATCCACCTCACGACCTCCTTCGTCTTCGAGTCCAGCGACCATGCTGCGGCGCTGTTCAATCTGGAGCGCGCCGGCCACGTCTACAGCCGCATCAGCAACCCGACCAATGCCGTGTTCGAGCAGCGCATGGCGGCCCTCGAAGGCGGCATCGGCGCCATCGCCGTGGCCAGCGGCCAGGCGGCGCTGCACCTGAGCATCGCCACCTTGATGGGGGCGGGCTCGCACATCGTGGCCAGCACGGCCCTGTACGGCGGCTCGCAGAACCTGCTGCACTACACCCTGCGCCGCTTCGGCATAGACACCACCTTCGTGAAACCGGGCGACCTGGACGGCTGGCGCGCGGCGGTGCGCCCCAACACCAAACTCTTCTTTGGCGAGACCGTGGGCAACCCGGGCCTGGACGTGCTGGACATCCCCGCGGTGAGCGCCATCGCCCACCAGGCCGGCGTGCCGCTGCTGGTGGACTCCACCCTCACCTCGCCCTGGCTGATCAAGCCCTTCGAGCACGGCGCCGACCTGGTCTACCACTCGGCCACCAAGTTTCTCAGCGGCCACGGCACGGTGATCGGCGGCGTGGTGGTGGACGGCGGCAGCTTCGACTGGGACCGGTCCGGGAAATTTGCCGAGCTGAGCCAGGCCTACGACGGTTTCCACAACATGGTCTTCACCGAAGAGTCGACCATCGGCGCTTTCCTGCTGCGCGCGCGGCGCGAGGGCCTGCGCGACTTCGGCGCCTGCATGAGCCCGCACACGGCCTGGCTGATCCTGCAGGGCATCGAGACGCTGCCGCTGCGCATGGCGCGCCACATGAGCAATACCGAGAAGGTCGTCCAGTTCCTGGCCAGCCAGCCTTTCGTCTCGCGTGTGGGCCATCCGTTGCTGGAGAGCCACCCCAGCCATGCGCTGGCCAACAAGTTGCTGCCGCGCGGCGCCGGTTCGGTGTTCAGCTTCGACCTCAAGGGCAACCGGGAACAGGGCAAGGCCTTCATCGAGGCGCTCAAGCTCTTCAGCCACCTGGCCAATGTGGGCGACTGCCGCAGCCTGGTGATCCACCCGGCCAGCACCACCCACTTCCGCATGAGCGACGAGGCCCTGGCCGGCGCCGGCATCACGCAGGGCACGATCCGCCTGTCCATCGGCCTGGAGGACCCGGACGACCTGATCGAGGACCTCAAGCGCGCGCTCAAGGCCGCTGAAAAGGCAGGTGCATGATGAAACTCACCGTCAATGGCGCACCCAGCTACTGCTATACCGGCGGCAAAGCCTTTGATGCGGCCAAACCCACGGTCGTGATGATCCACGGCGTGTTGAACGACCACAGCGTCTGGGGCCTGCAGAGCCGTTACCTGGCCAACCACGGCTGGAACGTGCTGGCTGTGGACCTGCCCGGCCACGGCCGCAGCGGCGGGGACGCGCCCGAAACCGTGGAGCAGGCGGCCGCCTTCATCGCCGCCCTGCTCGACGCCGCAGGCATCCAGCGTGCCGCCCTGGTGGGTCACAGCTGGGGCTCGCTGATCGCACTGGAAGCCGCTGCACGCCTGAAGGAGCGCATCAGCCACCTGGTGCTGGTGGGCACGGCCTACCCCATGAAGGTCTCGCAGGCCCTGCTGGACGCCTCGCTGAACGAGCCTGAAAAGGCGCTGAAGATGATCAACGTCTTCTCGCGCAGCACCCTGGCCGCCCCGCCCTCCTCTCTCGGCCCGGGCACCTGGATCTACGGCGCCAGCCTGGCGCTGGGCCGGCGCGTGCTGGCCAGCAATCGCGAGGTCAATGTGTTCCACCGCGGCTTCCAGGCCTGCGACCGTTATGCGAATGGCGAACAGGCCATGGCGCAGATCAGCTGCCCGGTGCTCTTCCTGCTGGGCAGCATGGACCAGATGACGAGCCCGAAGGCGGCACAGGGCCTGATCGCCAAGGCCCGAGAGAGCGGTAAAAAGGTGGAGGTGGTCAGCCTGCCCGTGGGCCACCACCAGATGACGGAAACCCCGGACGAGACACTGGCTGCGATCCGGGATTTCCTGCGGCGCTGAAGGCCGCGGCGCTTATTTGCCGGCGATCAGGCGCGCCATGACCTGGTCGGCGTCGGCCTTGAGCGGGCTGTTGGGGTAGGTCTTGCTGAACTCGGCAAAGGCGGCCTTGGCCTGGTCCTTCTGCTCGGCCTCGACCAGGGCCATGGCCTTCTGGAACGCGCCGAGTTCGTCGGCATCGATGGACTGGGGCTTGGCCTCGCCTTTCCAGTAGACGTCGGTGGCCTCGACGGCCGCGCCACGTACCCCGCCCACAGCGGTGGTGCTGCCCAGCTTCTTCTGCGGCGTCATCTGCTCGATCTTCATGCGCAGCCGCTCCCAGAAACCGGTCCAGGAATCGCCCTGGCCGCCGCTCTGGGCAAAAGCGGTGGCAGCGCCGAAGGCGAGCAGGAGGGTGATGAGCTTTTTCATGTGGGACTCCGGAAGTTCAGGGCGTGTCCGCCGTCATCAGCGAGTATGGGAGCCAGCCGGTCAAAATCAAGTCCGCTGGCGACACGCACACGCCCGTTTGTCTATTTTCTCTCACGCGAAGCCGCCGTCGCGGGCCTGGCCCTGGAAGAGGACATGGCGTTCAGCAGTTCCAGGCCCAGCGCCTTGTACTTGTTCGCCATGGCCGGGTCCACCTTCTGGGCCTGCGTGAACGCTTCCTTGGCCTTGTCCACGTTCTTGCCGGCCTTGTAGGCCTGGGCCAGGTTGACCAGGATCTCCGGGTCCTTGGGGTCGGCCTTGGCCGCATCGGCGTAATACTTCTGCGCGTCGGCGTACTGGCTGTCCAGCATGTGCAGATTGCCCAGGTTGTTGAGCGCGGCGGCGTTGCGCGGCTGGTTGTCGACCACCTTGCGGAAGTACTTGCGCGCCTCGGCGCGGTCGCCCTGGCGCGCCAGGATGATGCCGGTCTGCAGGTGCGCGTCCATGTCGGCCGGGTTCTTCTGGATGGCCTGCAGGTAACGACGCGTCATCGTTTGCGAACTGATCTTGAGCACCGAGAGCAGGTCGCCGGGGAAGTTGCGCTCCATCACCTCGCGCCCCACCACCGGCGCGCGCCAGGGGTCTTCAGGCAGGCCGGCGGGCTTGAACTTCTCCCAGGCCTCGTGCACGTCGAAGACGGCAAAACCTGACCGGCCCTTCTCGCGGTAATAGGTGGCGGCCCCCGTTTCCCAGGCCTTGATGAAGGACTTGCCCACCAGCGTGGCCTCCACCGGGATCCACAACATGCCCTCGTGGACCACGTACATGTCGTTCATGGTGTAGCCGTCGGAGCTGGCCTCCACGCCGGTGGCGAACATCATGAGCATGTGGCCGGGCACCAGCAGCACGCGCGTGGGGATGCCCAGGCTTTCCAGGGCGGCCGAGTACAAGGCCACCAGGTCGTCGCAGTCGCCCGAGCGGCGCTGGATGGTCTCGCGCGGGTACTGGATGTAGTCCACGTAGTCGACCTTGTTGGACGTCACCTGGTAGGGGTTGATCGGGTCCTGCACATAGGTCACGCCCAGCGCGCCCAGGGTGTTGAAAAGCGCCGCGGCCAGCTGGGTCGGCTCCTTGTTGGCGCCGAACTCCGAGGCCACCGAGCGCGAGAAGTTGATCAGCAGCGGATCCTTGGGCGTGACGAAGGCGGCGTAACGCCCACGCTCGTCCCAACCCATGCGGTGCTTGTCGTAGATGTTGATGGTCTTGATCTGGCTGTAGACCCGGGGCTGGCCGTTCTCGAAGTAGCTGGCCTCCAGCTTGGCCTGCACGGGGGTGTCTTCGGTCAGCGTGAGGATGTTGTTGTTGAACACAGCCTTGAGCACGACTTCGCGACTGGCGCCGGGCTCCAGCGAGGGGATGCGCTGCTCGGTGGGGAAGTCCATGAAGTTGTTGAGCACGAAGCTGACCTTGATGTCGTTCATGGTCGAGCGCGTGTTGTTGCTCAGCTTGATGGCGCCCACGCCGTCCTTCTCGTAGAGCTTGTAGCTGTTGGAGAAGACGTTGTGCAGCTGGCCGGCATCGATCTCCAGCGGGGCGCGGTTGTCGGCCAGGGTGCTGGCCGCCACGGCCTGCTTCTCGGACTCCACGCCGTCCACGCTGCGTGCGGCCAGCCAGAAGGTGTAGGCCGTGCCGGGGTTGAGGTTGTCGCGCTGGAACTCCGGCGCCGTCGTCTCGCCCAGCTTGGTGAACTTCTCGCCCTCCTTCTGGTAGACCACATAGCCGGTGACCAGCTTGGCGTCCAACGCCTTCCAGCTGATGCGCACGCGCGCCGTGGTGGCCTCGGCCTTGACCTCCTGCAGCGGCGGCGGGGTGTACTTCAGTGCCGCGCCGGCCACGACCGGGCCCGGCAGGCCTTCCTCGCCACCGGCCGTGGCGGCCGCCACACGGTAGTGGAAGGTCTCGTCGGGCTTGAGCTGAGCGTCGATGTACTGCGGGCTCGGGCTGCTGCCGATGCGCACAAAGGGCCCGGCTTCGCTACTGGCCCGGTAGACCTGGTACTGCTTGACATAGGCCAGGGGCGACGCCGCCCAGCGCAGTTCCACGGCATGCACCGACGGCTGAGCGACCAGCTGCTGCGGCGCGCGCGGCTTGTACTGTGTGCTGAACAGCTGCACCCGCGGGCTGCCGCGCTCGGCGATGTAGAAGCTGCTGGCATCGCGCAGGGCAAACGCGTCGGCATCGGAGAGTTCGCCGTTCTCTTTGCCGGGGGCGGCGAAGCTGCGCAGTTGCCGTCCTTCGAAGCTGTAGACGCGCACGCGGTCGCTGTCCAGCACGAATAGCTCTTCCTGCGTGGCCAGCAGGGCCACGGGGCGGCTGAGCTTCTCGGCCTCGCGCGCCGGGTCGTTGCCGAACTCGCGCAGCGGCTCGCCGGCGGCGGAATAGACCGTGATGGCGTTGCGGCTGGTGTCGAGCACGTAGAGCTGGTCCTGCGCATCGATGGCCAGCGCCGCCGGGCGGCCCAGCTTCTCGCGCACGCCCTTGTCGATCAGCTTGAAGAACACGCCGTCGGCGCTGAAACCCTGGATGCGGCCATTGCCGCTGTCGGCGACATAAAGGCTGCCATCGCTGGCGATGACGAAGTCGTTCGGGCTGTCGAGCTGGCCGTTGCGGCTGCCGCTGCTGCCGACAGTCAACACCGGGTTGCCAGCCGCATCGAGCTTGTGCAGGCGCGCGCGATTGCGCTCCAGCACCCACAGGGCGCCGGTCTTGTCGAAGGCCAGGGCCGTGGGGTTTAGGTCCTTGAGCGGCATCTCCTGCGCGGCGCCATCCTTGATGCGCAGCAGGGCCGACTTGTCACGTGCCACCGCAAGGAGCGTGTCCTTGCCGTCCCAGACCATGCGGCCGGCGGCCACGTTGAGACTTTGCTGCCAACGCACATAGGGCACGGCCGTCTGCCGCGGCGTGAGCGCGCTGGCGGGTGCCGCGCCGGTGCGGAAGTGGTGCACCAGGCCGCGCTCCCGGTCACCCACGTAGACGTCGGTGCCGGCCAGCGCCAGGCCGGACAGGCTCATGAACTGGGCGCGCCCGTCACCGCGCGAACCGAAGTAGCTGACCATACGTCCGCTGGCATCGTATTTCTGCACGGCATACCCTTCGGCATCGACCACATAGACCCCGTCATGCGCCATCTGCAGGGCCGCCGGTTTGCCGTTCTTGGGCAGCAGGCGCAGGTGGCTGCCGTCCTGGGCATACACCTTGACCTGCGACTTGTCGCTGAACAGCCCGCCGCTGGCATCGAGCACGTAGATCTGGCCCTGCGGGTCCACCGCGACGGCCGCCGGCTTGTCCAGCTTGTAGGCCACCTTCTGCTCGTCGATGCCCTTGTTGGCCGGTGCGCTGTCGATAGGCAGCGTGGAGAGGAACACCCCGTTGTCGCCGTACATCTGGATGCGACGGTTGCCCGTGTCGGCCACGTAGACGATGCCGCCGGCCACGAAGATGCCCTGCGGCGAGGACAGGCCGCCCTCGCTGCTGCGGCCACCGAAGCGGCCCTTGTATTTGCCGTCCAGCCCGTACATCACGACGCGGTTCTCGTCGCTGTCGACCACGTAGACGGTGTCTTCGGACACCGCCACCGCTTCGGCCTGGCCCAGCAGGGCGCGGCCTTCGGCGTCCTTGGCCTGCAGGCTGAACAGGACCTGGCCGTTCTGGCCGGCGTCCAGCACATCGACCTGCCCACTCTTACGCGCCACGTAGAGGCGGTTGCCGCCCATGCCCAGCAGCTTGCGGGTCTCCGTGGCCTGCAGGAAACGCACGTATTCGACCCGGCTGGGCGCAGCGTTCTGCGCCAGCACGGTGCCCTGCAGCAGCAGGGCCATGGCGGCGATGGTGAAAAGACGCATGGTGTCTGTCCTCTGATGGTTCGCGCCTGGCCGTCGCGGGCCAGGTCTTCTTTTTCGCTAAGGTGCTACTTGTCCTGCCGGTTGAACACGCCATCCCAGTCGGTGGAGACGGGCACCGCCTTGAACTGCAGGCAGCGCTCCAAATATAGCCGGCTCGGGATGTCGTTGGGATACTCGACCAAGATGGCCAGGAAGGCCTGCTCGGCCGCCTCCCAGTGCTGCTGACGGAACTGCACCAGGGCGACGGCAAACAGCGTCTCCAGCCGGTCCTCTTGCGGCTGCACGGCGCCACGCAGTTCGTGGATGGCCACCGGGATGTCCTTGCCCGCCACACGCACGCGGTCCAGGCGGCGGAAGCGGAAGCTGTCGCAGGTCTTGAGGTAGGTGGCGTCGCCCACCACGAAGTCCACGCCGAAGTACTTGGCCATGCCCTCCAGGCGCGAGGCCTGGTTGACGGTGTCGCCGATCACGGTGTATTCCATCTTCTGGCCGCGCGAGCCGATGTTGCCCGCCACCACGTCGCCAGTCTGGATGCCGCCGCGGATCACGAAGGGCTCCACGCCCTGCTGCTGCCAGCGCGCGCCCAGTTCGGCCATGACCTGCTTCATGGCCAGGGCGCAGGCCACGGCGCGCTTGGCGTGGTCGGGCTGGGCCAGCGGGGCGCCCCAGTAGGCCAGGATGCCGTCGCCCATGAACTTGTCGACCGTACCGTCGTGCGCATAGATCAGCTGCACCATGGCGCCCAGGTATTCGTTGAGGCGTGCCACCACCACCTGCGGCTTGTGCCGTTCGCTGAAGGCGGTGAAGCCCTTGATGTCGGTGAACATCACCGTCACCTCGCGGTTGTCGCCGCCGATGCGCGCCGCGCCCGGATTCTTCTCGAGCTGGCTGACCAGCTTGCTGGAGAGGTAGCTGGAGAACATGGCTCGCATCTCGCGCGCGCTGCGCTCCAGCACCATGTAGCGAAAACCACCGCCCACCAGCAGGGCCACCGTGGCCGCCAGCGGCGGGTAGACCATGCTGACCCACTGGCCTTGCAGGAAGAGCCAGTAGCTCAGGCCCAAATAGGCCGTGGCCAGCAGCAGCACGGCGGGGATGGCGCGCTGCAGCCGCACCCGGGCCGTCAGCCAGAAGCTGACCCCACCGATCAGCCCGATCATCACCAGGTCGAACAGGGACTGCAGGCCGGTGCGTTGGATGTAGCGCTGGCTCAGGATGTCGTCGGCCACGGCGGCGTGCACCTCGACCCCGGGCGAGTTGGCATGGAAGGGCGTGACGCGCATGTCGTAGATCCCCAGCGCCGTGGCCCCGAGGAACACGGTCTTGCCGCGCAGCGGCGCCAGGTCGACCCGGCCGTTGACCACATCGGCAAAGGCATAACGCGGGTAGTTGCCGGGCGCGCCGGTGTAGTTGATCCACAAGGCGCCGTCGCGCCCCACGGGGATGCTGCGCTCGCCCAGCTGCACCCGGAAGGATTCGACGCTGAACTGTTTCTCGCCCAGGCTCAGCATGGCCGCCATCAGGCCCAGCGAGGGCACAGGCTTGCCATCGCGCTCGATCTGCAGCAGGTTGCGGCGGTTCACACCGTCTTCCTCGGGGATCAGGTTGATGTGGCCGATACCGGCCGCCGCCCGCTCCAGCTGGGGCAGGCTGCCGGTGCTGCCGCTGACGCGGAACTGGCGGTCGAACTCGAAGGTGGTGGCCAGCACCACGTTGCCGGCGCGCCGGATCGCCTCGGCCAGGGCCTGGTCGGTCTCGGCATTCTCGGCCTCGGGAAAAAAGACGTCGAACAGGATGGCCTTGGGCTTGGCCGTCTCCAGGCGCTCCAGCAGGCGCACGTACTGCTGGCGGCTCCAGGGAAAACGCCCGAGCTCGGCGATGCTGCGGTCGTCGATGGTGATGATGGCGATGTCAGGGTGCGGCGTGATCGGGCCGCGCAGGCTCTTGAACCGCAGGTCGTAGGTGCGCGCCTCGAAGCCCTCAAGGAAGGTGTTCTGCTTGTAGTACAGCAGCGTGACCAGCAGCACCGACACGATGGCCAGCAGGATGGATGCCGTGCGCGAACTGCGCCCTTGCAGCGCCTGACCCAGATCCATGCCGTCTCCTCAGTGGTGTGTGCCGTGGTGTGTGTTCTAGGTTACCAGCTTGCCCGTCGCCTGTGTGTCAGGCCGGCACCACGGCGCGCCGGTGCCAGTCCACCCAGTAGGCCCAGAGCACCAGCAGCCACTGCAGCTGGCCGATCCAGGCGATGGCCTCGACGCTGGGCGGCGGGCTGCCCAGCACATTGCCGGCGTAGACCACGAAAAGGAAGAGCACCAGTCCCACCAGGCCCCAGCGTCCGGCACCGTCCAGCGCGCGCGTGCTGCGGCTGTAAAGCCACACGCCCAGCATGAAGAGCGGCACCTCCAGCGCCAGCGTGAGCAGCAGCGAAGACCACAGGCGCAAGCCGAGCACGGAGCCTCCCCAGGGCCACAGGGGCAGGTCCGGCCGGTGCACCAGCAGGTCCAGCAGCCAATGGCTCAGGACCAGGCCGGCCAGGATCAGGGCACTGCGGCGGTCGCGCCGCAGCAGGAAATGCAGGCCGGCCAGCAAGGCGGCCCAGCCAAGCACGGCCAGCAGGCTGTGCGACCAGGGATAGTGCTCGAAGACCAGGGGTGTGACCGTCGTGGCGCCAGGCTCGATGCGCACCCGCTCCAGCCCCATGAGCAGGAAGGTGGGCCACAACAGGTCGATGAACTGAGCCGCCAGGAACAGCGTGCCCAGCGACACCCGGGGCGCTGCGGTCTTGGCGGCAAAGCCGATGGCGAAGTGGCCGATGAACATGGGGGTCAGCTCCTGGCGTCGTGATGCTGCGGCAGGTCCCGCAGGAACACCGGCAGGTCCATCACGGGGGGACGGCTGCCGGCCTGGTAAAGCATGTCGGCCACATAGCCTCGGTGGTAGGTCTTGTGGTTCACGACATGCAGCAGCATGTCGCCGCGTGTCATGGCACCGGCCCCACCATCGACAAAACGGAAGTCCACCACCTCGGCATGCGCCGCCGCGTCGAGGCCGTCGGCGTAGGCGATGTACCACTGGTCGAGCTGCAGCTGGTCTTGCTGCAACTGGGACAGGACGGGCTCTTTTTCAGGCTGGCGCGAACTGTAGCCGTGCGCGCGGCCCTGCAGATGGGCCTGCCAGATCCGGTCCACCACCCAGGCGTGGCCCAGCGTGCCGACCATGCTGTGGGTGCCGTGGTTGCGCCGTGCCGTCACCTCCCCTGCCGGCAAGGCAGCGAGTGCCTCGAAGAGGCGGTGATTGGCCCAGGCGTTGTAGCGCGTGAGCATGCGTAGCTGGCGTAAGGCGGCGCTGGGCATCCGGGCTCTCCTGCGGCGTTTCGTGATCGCGGCACTATAACCGGGAGCACTTGCCGCGCCCGGGCCCCGCGCCCTACACTGCAGCATCGAACACCCCAAGAGGAGACCTGACATGAGCAGCCCCACCGCCACCGATCCACGCAGCTTCACGCGCTTTGCCGACTTCTACCCCTTCTACCTGGGCGAGCACAGCAACCGTACCTGCCGCCGCCTGCATTTCATCGGCAGCACGCTGAGCCTGGCCTGCCTGGCGATGCTGGTGGTTACGGCCCAGCCGCAGTACTTCCTCTACGCCCTGCTGTGCGGTTACGGCTTCGCCTGGCTGGGCCACTTCGGCTTCGAGAAGAACAAACCCGCCAGCTTCAAGCGCCCGCTCTACAGCTTCATGGGCGACTGGGTCATGTACAAGGACATCTGGACCGGCAAGATTCCGTTCTGACCCTGATTGCTATTATTTCGATAGCGCATCGGCCAGCTTGAGTTCATCCAGCCGGGCGCTGCCCCAGAAGCCGTCGGTGCTGGCCTCGCGCGGCAGCAGCAGGGCCTGCATCAGCGGCGCCAGCGGTGTGCGTGCCGGTTCGGCCAGCAGCACCAGGCGCGGCAGGCCGTCCTGCCCGTCGTCCACCAGCCGCCCCACCCAGTCCAGCGTCACCAGGGTCTCGACCAGCGGTTCGAGCTGCAAGGGATCCACGTGCAGTTGCTCGGCCAGCTGCATCAGCGTGAGCCCGCGACGCGCATTCACCAGCGCCTGCAGCATTTCCAGTGACAGCCGGAAACGCCAGCCCGGCACCACGGCCCGCCGCGACACACCCGCCAGCAGGCTGGGCAGATAAGCCGCGATCACCGCCCCCAGCAGCACGATGGCCCAGGCCACGTAGATCCAGATCAGCAGGATGGGCAGGGTGGCGAAGGCGCCGTAGACCGCCGAGTAGGTGGGCACCATGCCGATGTAGAGCGTCAGCAGCTTCTTGGCCAGTTCGATGGCGGCGGCGGCAAAGATGCCGCCGGTCCAGGCATGGCCCCATTTGACGGCTGTGTTGGGCACGTAGTGGTAGGTGGCTGCCAGGCCGCCGGCGATCATGAGGAACTCGATGCCGTCGAGCAGCAGGCGCAGGCCGCCGGGCAGGCCACCCACCATGCCGCGCGAGGCCGAGACGATGTAGGAGGTGATGGTCAGGCTGCCCGCCAGCAGCAAGGGCCCCAGGGTGATGGCCACCCAGTAGACCAGCACGCGCTGCCCCAGCGGCCGCGGCCGGCGCACGCGCCAGATGGCATTGAGCGTGCGGTCGATGGTGAAGACCAGGCTCAGTGCCGTGAAAAACAATACCGTGAGACCCGCCCAGCCCAGGCGACCGGCCCGGCCGGCAAACTGCGTCAAGTACCCCAGCACCTGGCGCGCAATGTTGTCGGGCACCAGGCTTTCCACCAGCCACTTCTGCAGCACGTCCTGGAACTTGGCGAACATGGGGAAGGCCGTGAACAGGGCCAACGCCACCGTGAACAGCGGCACCAGGGCGATGGTCGTGGTGAAGGTCAGGCTGCTGGCGGACAGGCCCAGCCGGTCTTCGCGAAAGCGCTCGCGCAGGGTCAGGGCCGTGGTTTTCCAGGGAAAGTGCGAGAGGTCGGTCAGCAACTCTTGCAGGCGGAGGGACAAGCTCATCCCGCTATGATGCCACCTCCATGCAAGCCACCGACACCGTCTTCCCCTCCCACGTCCGGCTCAGCCGTCAACTCGCCGTGGCCAGCCTGTTGGGCCTGATCGTGCTGGGCCTGGCCTGGGAACTCTGGCTGGCGCCGCTGCGCCCGGGCGGCTCCTGGCTGGCGCTGAAGGTGCTGCCGCTGTGCCTGCCGCTGGCCGGCCTGCTGAAGAACCGCATGTACACCTACCGCTGGCTCAGCCTGCTGCTCTGGCTCTACTTCACCGAGGGGGTGGTGCGCGCCACCAGTGAGCCCGCCCCCGGCGCCTGGCTGGCCGGGCTGGAAGTGCTGCTGAGCCTGGCCCTATTTGCCGCCTGCGTGCTGCACATCCGCCTGCGCCAGAAGGCAGCCCAGGCCACCACCGCGAACCTCGACACGACCACACCATGACGACCCCCACCGAATTGCTGACCCAGTTGCGCCAGATCGTCGGCGCCCCCAATGTGCTGACCGAAGGCGACCTCAGCGCCTGGGAACTCGACTGGCGCAAACGCGAGCGCGGCCGCGCCCTGGCCGTGGTACGCCCCGCCTCCACCACCGAAGTGGCGGCCGTCGTCAAGGCCTGCGCTGCTGCGCGCGTGGCCATGGTGCCGCAGGGCGGCAACACCGGCATGGTGGTGGGCTCCACCCCCGACGCCAGCGGTACCCAGGTGGTACTCAGCCTGACGCGTTTGAACAAGGTGCGCAAACTCGACGCGGGCAACCTGACCATCACGGTGGACGCCGGCTGTGTGCTGCAAAGCCTGCAGGAAGAGTGTGAAAAAGCCGGTTTCCTGTTCCCGTTGAGCCTGGCCTCGGAGGGCAGCTGCACCATCGGCGGCAACCTCGGCACGAATGCCGGCGGCACGCAGGTGGTGCGTTACGGCAACACGCGCGAGCTTTGCCTGGGCCTGGAAGTGGTGACGGCCCAGGGCGAGATCTGGGACGGCCTGACCGGCCTGCGCAAGGACAACACCGGTTATGACCTGCGCCACCTCTTCATCGGCTCCGAGGGCACGCTGGGCGTGATCACCGGCGCCACCATGAAGCTCTACCCCATGCCCAAAGCCCAGCTCACCGCCTACGCCGCTGTGCCTTCACTGGAGGACGCCGTCAAACTGCTGGGCCTGGCGCACGAATATCTGAGCGCGGGCCTGACCGGTTTCGAGGTCATGGGCCAGTTCGCACTGAGCCTGGTGGTCAAGCACTTCCCGCAGCAGCGCGTGCCCTTCTGGCAGGAGTCGCCCTGGTGCGTGGTGCTGGAGAACTCGGACAACGAGTCCGAGACCCATGCACGCGAGCAGTTCGAACGCCTGCTCGAAGCCGCCATGGAGGCCGGCTGCGTCACCGACGCCGTGGTGGCCGAAAGCATGGCGCAGGCCAAGGCGCTGTGGCACATCCGCGAAAGCATCCCGCTGGCCCAGGCCCAGGAAGGCCTGAACATCAAGCACGACATCTCCATCAACGTCTCGCGCATCCCCGAGTTCGTGCGTGAGACCAATGCCCTGCTGTTGCAGAAGTTCCCGGGCGCACGCCTGGTGACCTACGGCCACCTGGGCGACGGCAACCTGCACTACAACGTGCAGGCGCCGGAGGGCGACAACCAGGCGCGTTTCCTCAACGAGGAGGAGGCGCCCATGAATGCCGTGGTCTACGAGGTGGTGGACCGCTACCGCGGCTCTATCTCGGCCGAACACGGCATCGGAAGCCTGAAGGTGGACAAGCTGCCCGACCACAAGTCACCGGTGGCCCTGGGCCTGATGCGCAGCATCAAGCAGGCGCTGGACCCGCACAACCTGATGAATCCTGGGCGCATGATTCGCGGGTGAGATTCTTGGCATACCTGCAAGCCGGGTCTCGCCCCGGCGGGCGACTTACTTTCTCTTGCTTCGCCAAGAGAAAGTAAGCAAAGAGAAGGCGAGCCGGGTGCGTCGTCCCTCCGCTGCGCTCCGGGCACGCTGCGTTGCTCGGCAGCAGCGGGAAGCGCAGAAACTCGCCCTGCGGGCTCAAACATCTGCGCTTCTTCTTCCGCCGCTGCCTGCGCTACTCGCCTCCGCACACGGCAGGGGAAACCGGATACCCGAACCCCGCAGTCCCCGCTGACGCGGGGACTGCGGGGTTTACGGTTTGTCATACGCGCCACGCGACGCTATAGTCAGCCAAACTCTTGAAACAAAACAAGCTTTTAGCTTGCAGCAAGGGAGGCGCGAGGATGAACGTCCGTCCATGTCATTTGGCACTTCTGCGGTCCCTATCAAGTTAGAGCGCGCAAAGGTGAGCCGTGGCATGACTCAGGTCCAAGTTGACGCCTCCGTGTTTTGGCCGAGTGGCAGAACGGGGCAAATCTCCGGGAAGCTGGAATTCGAGTGTGTACCGCGCGCGGGCGACCTCATTGCTCTTGGTGACCGGCACGTGAAGGTGGAAACTGTGATCCACATCCCCGGCGAGAGCGGTGGCGTACTGCTGATGCTCGAGGACTTCGTCTTGGAGTCGGCTGAATTGAAGGATAGGCTTGCTAAAAGCATCTCCGCGAGCCTTGGGCTCTTCTTTGATGACCACAGTGACAACGCGCTCTAAACGTTGACTCTCATAGCAATCGCTTTCTCTCTTCCCGCAAGACAAGGGCACGCGATAGCGTGCCCTTGTCTTGTGTGCTTTTGGTTCTCGGTATCCCCCACCCTTGTGTCTGTGCCGAGAAGCGCAGCGGCGGGCGGATCCAGAGACGCGCATGTTTGAGCGTAGCGAGTTTGCGCGGCTCCCGCCTGACGCGAGCATCGCAGGTTGCCCCGGCGCAGCCGGGGTCACAGACACCAGGGTCGCCTTCTCTTTGCTTACTTTCTCTTGGCGAAGCAAGAGAAAGTGAGTCGGCCGCCGGGCCGAGACCCGGCTAGCCACGTTAACCAACCCGCAACCCGACAACAGGCGAACGGAATGCTTTGCGGTCGCGCCGGAATCAATCCAGCTTGACGCCCGCATCCTTCACCAGCTTCACCCAAAACTTCTCATCCTGAACCAGAAAAGCCGCATAGTCCGCCGGCGACTTCGACAACGAAACCTCGGTCCCCTCACGCGCCAACGCAGCCTTGACCGACTCCTGCTGCATGGCCGTGCGGGCGGCATCGAAGATCTTCTGCACGATGGGCTGCGGCGTGCCGGCCGGCACGAAGAAGCCGTACCAGAAATCCAGGTTGTACTCCGGCAGGCCGGCTTCCTTCATGCCCGGCAGATCGGGAAACAGGGCACTGCGCTCAGTCGCGCTGATCCCCAGGCCACGCACCCGGCCGGACTGGATGTGCGGCAACGTGGACGGCGGTGTACCGAAGTAGATCTGCGTATCACCCGCGATCAGCGATTGCATGGCCGGCCCGCCCCCGCGGTAAGGGATCTCGGTGAACTTGACACCCGCCACCTGGGCAAACTGCGCGGCGCCCAGATGCGTGGCCGAACCGTTGCCGGCGGTGGCCACGTTGAGCGCACCCGGAACAGCCTTGGCCTTGGCCACCAGTTCGCGCACCGAGTTGATGCCGGCGTTCGGGTTGACCGCAATCACCAGTGGCGACGCCGTGAGCTTGGTCACGGGCAACAGATCGCTGGGCTTGTAGCTGAGCTTGGGATTGAGCGCGGGGTTGACCGAGATGGCGGCAGGGCTGGCGATCAGCAGCGTGTAGCCGTCCGGGGCCGACTTGGCCACCAGATCGGCGGCGATGCTGGAGCCGGCGCCGGCCTTGTTCTCGATCACGATGGGCTGGCCCAGGGCGCGGCCCAGGGCCTCGCCCACGGCACGCGCCACATAGTCGGCCGCGCCGCCGGGCGCAAAACCGACCACCAGTTTGATGGGTTTGTTCGGGTAAGCCTGCGCCACGGCAGATGAGGCGCCCCCCAGGGCCAGCAGGCCCGCCAGCACGATGTACCACTGTCGCATGTCTCGTCTCCTTATCGTTTTAAGACCCGGACTGCCGGACCGCAGGCCGCATCACTCGAGCTTGACGTCGGCGTCCTTCACCAGCTTGACCCAGAACTTCTCGTCCTTGGCCAGGAAGGCCGCGAAATCTGCCGGCGACTTGGACACCGACACATCGGTCCCTTCGCGCGCCAGCGCAGCCTTCACGCTAGGCACCTGCATCGCGGTCTGCGTGGCGGCGAACAGCTTCTGCACGATGGCCGGGGGCGTGCCGGCCGGCACGAAGAAGCCGTACCAGAAGTCCAGGTTGTACTCCGGCAGGCCGGCTTCCTTCATGCCCGGCAGATCGGGGAAGAGTGCGGTGCGCTCCAGCGTGCTGACGGCCAGCCCGCGCAGGCGGCCGGCCTGGATCATGGGCAGCACCGAGGGCGGCGTGCCGAAGGTCAGCTGCGTGTCGCCCGCAATGACCGACTGGATGGCCGGAGCGCCGCCACGAAACGGGATGTGCTGCATCTGCACGCCGGCCACCTGGCTGAAATGGGCCGCACCCAGGTGTGGCGCCGAGCCGTTGCCCGAGGTAGCGTAGTTCAGGGTGCCGGGGGCCGCCTTGGCCTTGGCGATCAGTTCCTTGACCGAGGTGATGCCTGTGGCCGGGTTGGCCGCAATCACCAGGGGCGAGGCCGTCAGCTTGGTGACGGGTAACAGGTCGCTGGCCTTGTAACCGAGCTTGGGGTTGAGCGCGGGGTTGACCGAGATGCTGCTCGGGCTGGCGATCAGCAGGGTGTAGCCATCGGGCGCGGACTTGGCCACGGCCTCGGCCGCGATGCTGGAGCCCGCACCGGCCTTGTTCTCGATCACGATGGGCTGACCCAGAGCGCGGCTCAGGGACTCGCCAATCGCACGGGCGACAAAATCGGCGGCGCCTCCCGGGGCGAATCCCACCACCAGTTTCACGGGTTTGGCCGGGTAGGCCGGCGCCTGGGCCAGGGCGACCTGGGAACAGCTGCCCAGAACCAGGGCAGCCAGTAGCAGTTTGCGTTTGTGCATGTCGTATCTCCTCGTTGTTTATGGATGGCTGACGTGACGGAAACAAGTTCAGGGCAGACCGGCCAGGACGATCTTGCCCATGTGCTGACCGGCTTCCATGGCCGCCTTGGCTTCGGCCAGCTGCTCGAAGGGCAGCACCCGGTCCACCAGCGGCGCGATGCGGCCATCGGCCAGCATCGGCAGGATCTGCGCCTTGAAGGGCGGCACGCCCTCGGCTTTCATGTCCGCGTTGCGCAGCTTGTTGGACACACCGAAGAGCGTGAGGCGCTTGGCGTGCAGGGCATCGAGGTCGATCTCGGCATGCAACGAGCCATCGACATAACCCACCACGGCCAGCCTGCCCTGGAAGGCCAGGCAGCGCATGCTCTCGGCGAACATCGTGCCGCCCACGGCGTTGACTACCAGGTTCACACCCTTGCCGCCGGTGGCCTGCATGACCGCGTCATGGAAATCAGGCTGGCGCGTGCAGATGCCGAGGTCCAGGCCCAGGGTCTTGAGATGGTCGAGCTTGGCCTGCGAGCCCGAGGTGCCGATCACCTTGGCGCCCAGGGCCTTGGCCATGGTCAGCGCGGTCACGCCCAGGCCCGAGGACACACCCGGGACCAGCAGCCACTGTCCTGCTTGCAGATGGCCCTGCAGCACCAGCATGTCGTGCACGACCAGACCGGTCAGGGGCACGGCCGACGCCTGCTCCCAGCTCAGGCGTTCGGGCTTGGGCATGGCCTCGCGCGCATCCATCAGCACGAACTCTGCAAAACCACCGGAGCAACGGCCCATGACGGCATCGCCCGGCTTGAAACCCGTGACGCCGGCCCCGCAGGCCACCACCTCGCCCGCCGCTTCCATGCCCGCGGCCTTGGCGCTGCCTTCGGCCTGCAGGCTGTGGCCGATGATGAATTCACCGCGGTTCAGGCCGGCGGCGCGCACGCGCACCAGCACCTGGCCCGGCCCGGCTTCGGGACGGGGAATGTCGCGTAACTCGACGGCGATCTTGCCGCCGGTGATCCTGGCCCAGTAGGACTTCATCTCGATTTCCTTTGTCGCTTCACTTGCCGCGGAACACCGGCTTGCGTTTTTCCATGAAGGCCTTGCGGCCCTCGGCGTAATCCTCGCTCTGGAAACAGCCCTGGATCAGCGCGCGGCATTTGTCGAAGTCCACCTCGGGCGAGGGCTTGAGGATCTCGGCCACGATGGCCTTGCCGGCGCGCACCGTCAGCGGCGCATTGGTGGCCAGGGCCTGGGTGTACTCGGCCAGCAGCGTGGGCAGCTGGTCCGGCGCGCACACGCGCGAGATCAGGCCCACCTCCTTGGCCTCCACCGCGCTGATACGGCGCGCGGTGAAAAACAGGTCCTTGGCCACACCGGGGCCGACCAGGTCCACCAGGTTCTTCATGGCCGAATAACGGTAGCCCAGCCCCAGGCGCGCGGCCGGGATGGAGAACACCGCGTCGCTGCTGGCGATGCGGATGTCGCAGCTCATGGCCACGTTGACCCCGCCACCGATGCAATAACCGCGGATGCAGGCCAGGGTGGGCTTGCTGAAGTTGTAGATACCCATGAGCGCCTGCTCGGCCATGAGCTCGTAGCGGGCCACGGCCTCACGTGCGGCGCGCATGTCCTCGAACTGCGAGATGTCGGCACCGGAGACAAAGGCCTTTTCGCCGGCACCGGAGAACACCACCAGGCGCACACGCTCGTCCGTCTCAGCCTGGGCCAGCAGCACGGGCACGGCCTCCCACATGTCGACCGACAGCGCGTTGTGGCGCTCGGGGTTGTTGAAGCGGATGTGCAGCGTGCTGCCGTCCTCATCCATCCAGCTCTGCACCCGCTCGGTGGGGGAGGTGTACGTGATCTCTGCCATCTCAATAGACTCCTTGTGCCTTCAGGCGCTTCATTTCATCATCGGCCAGGCCGAGTTCGTGCAGGATTTCTGCGCTGTGCTCGCCGCGCTTAGGCGCCGCGCGGGCAATGGTGCTGGGTGTGCGCTCCAGCTGCACCGGCTGGCCCACCAGGCGCTGCTTTCCGTGGTGCGCCGACACCACCTCCTTGACCATGCCCAGATGCTGGACCTGTGCCTCCTCGAACACTTCCTGCACATTGTTGATCAGGCCACAGGCCACGCCGCCCTCGTTGAAGCGCAGGACCCAGTAGGCGCGGTCCTGCCCGGCCAGGCGGCGATTGATCTCTTCGTTGAGCGAGTCGCGGTTGACCGAGCGGCCCATCTTGTCGTGGTAACGCGCATCCGTCACCCACTCGGGTGCGCCCAGGATGTCGCAGAAACGTTCCCAGATCTTGGAGCCGAACACTGCGATGTTCATCCAGCCGTCGCGCGCCTTGTAGACACCGGTGGGGATGCTGGTCGGGTGGTAGTTGCCGGCCTGTGTGGGCACCTCGCCGTCGATCAGCACGCGCGAGGTCTGGAAGTCCATCATGTAGACCATGGACTCCAGCAGCGAGGTGTGCAGGAACTGCCCCTTGCCGGAAGCTTCACGCTCCAGCAGCGCGACCAGGATGCCCTGGGCCGCGAAGATGCCCGCGCAGAGGTCGGCGATCGGGATGCCCACGCGCATGGGGCCGTCGCCCGGCTTGCCGGTCACGGACATCAGGCCGCTCATGCCCTGGGCGATCTGGTCGAAGCCCGGGCGCTGGGCCAGGGGACCCGTCTGGCCGAAACCCGAGATGCTGGCGTAGACCAGACGCGGGTGATCTTTCGCCAGCGTCTCGTAGTCGATGCCCAGACGGAACTTCACGTCGGGGCGGAAGTTCTCGACCACCACGTCAGCCGTGGCGATCAGGCGCTTGAGCACGGCGATGCCCTCGGCCTCTTTCAGGTTGAGCGTGATCGAGCGCTTGTTGCGGTGGGTGTACTGGTAATCGGAGCCGTCCTGGCCGCCCAGGGTGTCGTCACCACGCATGTGCTCGGGCATCTGGACCTGGATGACGTCAGCCCCCCAGTCGGCGAGCTGGCGACAGCAGGTCGGGCCGGCGCGCACCTGGGTCAGGTCGATCACGCGAAAACGCGCGAGGGCGGAGGAAGCAGGGGTATGGGGCATGGTGGGCAGGTCACAGCGAGTCAAACTGGAAGGCAGTGTCCTGTTTAAGACTCTAAGTGTCAACACTTTTACAAAAATAGATGACACTTTTAATGGTTTTCCCCAATCCCGCCGTGGCCGCGGGTGCTACCATCCAGCCACCCCCGACGTCCATCGCCTACCTCCCCCATGGAACCCGCCAAAGAAAAAACCGAGCAGGGACTCTCACCCGCCATCGCGGAAGAACTCAAGCGCCTCATCTACAGCGGCGAAATCCAGCCCGGCGACCGCCTGAACGAGGCTGCGCTGGCCCTGCGCATGGGCACCAGCCGCGGCCCCATCCGCGAAGCCATCCGCATGCTGGCCGGCCTGGGCCTGGTCACGGCCGTGCCCAACCGCGGCGTTTTCGTGCGCCAGATCTCGGTGCGCGAGATGCTGGAGATCTATGAGCTGCGCGCCCTCGTCTTCGGCTTCGCCGCCGAACGCGCCAGCGAGCACGTGGACGACAGCCACCGCAAGGAACTCGAACAGTTGCTTGACCGCATGGACACGGCTTGCGACGCCGGCGACGGAACGGGCTATTACGAGCTCAACCTGCGCTTTCACACCGTGATCCTGGAGCTCTCGGGCAACCAGCGCGCCCACCAGGCCTACGACGACTACATCAAGGAGCTGCACCTGTTCCGGCGCAGCTATTTCAACGCCCCAGGCAATATGCGCCGCTCCAACAGCGAACACCGCGCCATCTACGAGGCCATCGCCAAGGGCGACGCCAAACGCGCCCGCACCCTGGCCGAGCGCCACGTGCTCTCGGGCCGCGACCGCCTGCTGGCGCGGCTGGAACAGCCGGCCTGAGCCGGCCCCTCAGGCTGTCGCCGTTGTGCCGGGCGGCATCCGGACTTGTAGGAAAATCTCCTCCATGACCACCCGCCCCGTCCGCTCCCAGTACGAAGACTTCATGCGCCACGTGTACACCACGGGCGTGGCCAAGACCGACCGCACCGGCACCGGCACGCGCAGCGTGTTCGGCCACCAGATGCGCTTCGACCTCAAGGAAGGTTTTCCCCTGGTCACCACCAAGAAGGTGCATCTGCGCTCCATCATCCAGGAGCTGCTGTGGTTCCTGACGGGCTCGAGCAACAACAACTGGCTCAAGGAGCGCGGCGTCTCCATCTGGGACGAATGGGCGCGGCCTGATGGTGATCTGGGCCCGGTCTACGGCGTGCAGTGGCGCAGCTGGCCCACGCCGGACGGCGGCCACATCGACCAGATCGCCGAGGTCGTCAAAACCCTGAAGACCAACCCGGACTCGCGCCGCATCATCGTGAGCGCCTGGAATGTGGCTGAACTCAGCAAGATGGCACTCATGCCCTGCCACGCCTTCTTCCAGTTCTACGTGGCCGAGGGCAAGCTCAGCTGCCAGCTCTACCAGCGCAGCGCCGACATCTTCCTGGGCGTGCCCTTCAACATCGCAAGCTACGCGCTGCTCACGCACATGCTGGCGCAGCAGTGCGACCTGGACGTGGGTGACTTCATCTGGACCGGCGGCGATTGCCACATCTACAGCAACCACCACGAGCAGGTAGAGCTGCAGCTGAGCCGCGCGCCTTACCCCTACCCCACGCTGAACATCAAGCGCCGGCCGGACTCGATCTTCGATTACCAGTACGAGGACTTCGAGGTGCTGGACTACCAGTGCCACCCGGCCATCAAGGCTCCGGTGGCCGTGTGATCAGCCGAAAACAGCTCATCACCCTGATCGCCCTCACGCTGATGTGGGGCATCAACTGGCCGATGATGAAGTTCTCGCTGCGGGAACTCTCGCCCCTGTATTTCCGCGCGCTGACGATGACGGCGGGCGCGCTTTTTCTCTACAGCTGGTACCGGGCCCAGGGCCTGCGCATGTGGCCGCAGGGCCGTGAATGGCGTACGGTCCTGGCCATCGGTGCGCCCAATATGCTGGGCTGGCACACCTTCGCTATCCTCGGCGTAGGGGAGCTGGCCTCGGGCCGAGCGGCGATCCTGGGTTTCACCATGCCGATCTGGACCGTGCTGATCGGCGTACTGTTCATGGGCGAGCGGCTCACGCGCCGGGTGAGCGTGGCTGCGGTGGCCGTGGCCATCGCCATTGCGCTGCTGACCTCCAGCGAGTTCACCAACCTCAGCGGCCGTCCGTTGGGCGTGATGTGGATGGAGATTGCCGCGATCTGCTGGGCCATCGGCACGCTGATGATGCGACGCGCCACCCTCACCCTGCCGGTGGAGACCCTCACCATCTGGACCATGATTCTGGCCAGCGCCTGCCTCTGGCTCATCGCCCTGGCCAGCGAGCCCTGGCCCAGCTGGCAGTTCAGCGGCACCATGTGGCTCAGCCTGGCCTACGGTGCCTTCATCAACTACGGTTTTGCCCAGACCCTGTGGGCCAGCCTGGCGCGGCACCTGCCAGCGTCCACCAGCGCCATGAGCGTGATGGCCATCCCCCTGGTGGGCACGCTCAGCGCCACCTTCATCGTCGGCGAATGGCCGCACTGGCAGGATTACGTGGCCATCGTCTTCGTGATGCTGGCCATTGCCGCCGTGCTGCTGCCGCCGCGTTCCCGGAGAATATCCGCATGAAACTGCACCTCATCTTCGCCCGCGCGGCCAATGGCACCATCGGCAAGGACGGCGTGATGCCGTGGCACCTGCCCGAGGACCTGGCCCACTTCAAGCGCACCACCCTGGGCTGCCCGGTTGTCATGGGCCGCAAGACCTGGGAATCGATCCCGGCGCGCTTTCGCCCCCTGCCCGGCCGCACCAATGTGGTGGTGACGCGCCAGCCAGGCTGGCACGCCGAGGGCGCACGTGTGGCGTATTCATTGCCCGAGGCCCTGGCCCAGTGCGGCGAGGTGAGCGACGTCTGGATCATCGGCGGCGCCGACATCTACGCACAGACCCTGCCACTGGCCAGTACCGCAGTGGTCACAGAAATAGAAGCGTCATATGACGGGGATGCTTTTGCGCCACAATTCGGACCCGAGTGGAAGGAAACGCGACGTGAGCGTCACGTCTCCTCCACCGGCCTGAATTTCAGTTTTGTGACTTACACGAATACAAAAGGAGTCTGATATGTCCGGAGGCGGTTTTCACGTGCACGGCCCGCACGACCACGAACTCGAACACGCGCAGCAGGGCGGTGGCCATGGTGACCATGGGGGCGGCATGACCAACCAGATCGCCATGTTCACGGCCATCATCGCCACGGTGGGCGCCATCTTCGCCTACATGGGCGGCGCCACCCAGGCCAATGCCGGCCTGTACAAGAACAATGCGGCCATCAAGAAGACCGAAGCCTCTAACCAGTGGAACTACTTCCAGTCCAAGAGCACCAAGCAGTCCCTGGCCGAGGTCTCGCGCGATCTGACCTCCAGCGGTGCCGAGAAGGAAAAGTACCAGGCCAAGATCGACCGCTACGAGAAGGAAAAGAACGAGATCAAGGTGGTCGCCGAGAAGCTCGAAGCCGATGCCACCGACTGGGACAAGAAGAGCGACGAGCAGATGCACCTGCACCACCGCTGGGCCCAGGCCACCACCGTGCTGCAGGTCTGTATCGCGCTGGCCGCCATCGCCCTGCTGACGCGCAAGAAGTGGCTGGAATACGCCATGTTTGCCGCCGGAGCTCTTGGCCTGGTCGTGGGCGGCTTGGCTGTGCTTCACATTTGATAGCAAGCCGTCGATGAAACTCGCGACCTGGAACGTCAACTCCCTGACCGTGCGCCTGCCACAGGTGCTGGACTGGCTGGCCGCCCATCCGGTGGATGTGCTGGCGCTCCAGGAGCTCAAGCTCACCGACGACAAGTTTCCATTCGACGCCTTCACAGCGGCGGGTTACCAGGCCGAGAGCTTTGGCCAGAAGACCTACAACGGCGTGGCCCTGCTCTCGCGCTCGCCGCTGGGGGCCGTGGTACGCAACATTCCGGGCTTCGAAGACGAGATGGCGCGCGTGATCAGCGCCACGGTAAACGGTGTGCGCGTGATCGGCGCCTATTTCCCCAACGGCCAGGAGCCGGGCTCGGACAAGTTCGCCTACAAGATGCGCTGGCTCGATGCCCTGCGCGAGTGGGTGCGCGGCGAACTGCAGCAGCACCCGAAGCTGGTGCTCATGGGCGACTACAACATCACCTTCGACGACCTCGACGTCTGGGACCCGGTGGGCCTGAAGGACACCATCCACTGCACGGTGGAAGAACGCACCCACCTGCGCGCGCTGATCGATCTGGGCCTGACGGATTCGGTGCGCCTGTTCCCGCAGCCGGAGAAGAACTATTCCTGGTGGGACTACCGCAACATGGCCTTCCGCCGCAAGCAGGGCCTGCGCATCGATCACATCCTGATCAGCGATGCGCTCAAGCCACTGGCCACGGCCTGCGCTGTGGACCCCACGCCGCGCAAGAACGAGCGTCCCAGCGATCACGCCCCGGTGGTGCTGGAGTTGCAAGGGCTCTGAGCGCCCTGGCCCGCCGGTCATGGACACGCTGGGCTACACCCTCTTTCCGACGCCCCTGGGCTTCTGCGGCATCGCCTGGAACAGCCGGGCGCTGACCTGCGTGCAACTGCCGGAAACCGATGAAGGGGCCACGCTCGGGCGTCTGGCACGGCGTTACCCGCAGTGCCAGCGCAGCGAACCCCCGCCCTTTGTACGAGACGCCATCGCTGCCGTCACGGCCCTGCTGGAAGGCCATCCCGGCGAACCGCGTGATCTAACGCACCTGCCGCTGGACATGAGCGGCGTTCCACCTTTTCACCAGCGCGTCTACGAACTCGCACGACACATCCCGCCGGGCCAGACCCTGACCTATGGTGAAGTGGCGCAGCGCCTGGGTGAACCGGGCGCAGCCCGCGCCGTGGGCCAGGCCCTGGGGGCCAACCCATTTGCTCCCGTGGTGCCCTGCCACCGCGTGCTGGGCGCCCAGACGGGCACGGGAGGCTTCTCGGCCCATGGCGGGCTGCAGACAAAGCTGAAGATGCTGGAGATCGAGGGCGCGCGCTTCGGCGGCCCGGGGCTGTTCGACTAAAGCCAGCCGCGATCGAACTGCCAACCGTCTGGTATCGATCGGGGACGCCGTGGATCGGGCTCGGCCCGGCCACTGGCGTCGCCCCCCAGTGGGGGGAGGCGGCCAGAGGCCGCTTCGGGGGGCGTCCTACTCCTCCAGCCCCAGTTCCTGGATCTTGCGGGTGATGGTGTTGCGGCCGATGCCCAGCTTGTGGGCGGCCTCGATGCGCCGGCCACGGGTGCTGTCCAGCGCCGTCAGGATGAGCTTGCGCTCGAACCGCTTCGTCAGTTCATCCCAAACGTCCAGGCGACCGCTAAGCAGCAGGGCCATGGCCTCGGCCTGCAGGCCGCTTTCCCAGTCACCTGCAGACGGCGGCATGCCCGCTGGCGGTGGGGCCAGGGCCACGGACTCCGGCGCCCCAGTTGCCGCGACAACAGATGAGGTGGCAACAGCAACAGCCTCACCAGGTGCCTGAGCGATCTCGGGGGGCAGGTCCTTCGGTTCGATCACCTGGGCTGGTGCCATGACGGTCAGCCAGTGGCAGATGTTTTCCAGCTGGCGCACGTTGCCGGGGAAGCCGAAGCGCCCCAGCCGCTCCAGCGCCGCATCCGAGATGCGCTTGGGTTCGACGCCGAGCTGACGCGCGCTCTGCTGCAGGAAGTGGCGCGTGAGCATGGGCACGTCCTCGCGCCGCTCACGCAGCGCCGGCAGGCGCAGACGGATGACGTTGAGGCGGTGGAACAGGTCTTCGCGGAACACGCCTTCCTTGACGCGCTGCTCCAGGTCCTGGTGCGTGGCGGCGATCACGCGCACATTGGCCTTGACCGCACTATGCCCGCCTACGCGGTAGAAATGGCCGTCGGACAGCACACGCAGCAGCCGTGTCTGCAGGTCGAAAGGCATGTCGCCGATCTCGTCGAGAAAGAGCGTGCCGCCATCGGCCTGCTCGAAACGGCCGCGGCGCATGGTCTGCGCGCCGGTGAAGGCACCGCGCTCATGGCCGAACAGTTCGCTCTCCAGCAGATCTTTCGGAATCGCGGCGGTGTTGATCGCCACGAAAGGCCCGTTGGCACGCGGCGAATGCTTGTGCAGGGCACGCGCCACCAGCTCCTTGCCCGAACCCGATTCGCCGGTGATCAGCACGGTGACATTGCTCTGCGAAAGGCGGCCGATGGCGCGGAACACGTCCTGCATGGCCGGGGCCTGGCCCAGCATCTCGGGGGCTTCGTCGATGGTCTCCTGCGCCACCTCTTCGCGCTGACTTTCCTCGACAGCACGGCGGATCAGCTCCACCGCCTTGGGCAGGTCGAAAGGCTTGGGCAGGTACTCGAAGGCCCCCCCCTGGAAGGCGGAGACCGCGCTGTCCAGATCGGAGAAGGCCGTCATGATGATGACCGGCAGGCCGGGATGGCGCGCCTTGACCTTCTCCAGCAGTTCCAGGCCGGAGCCTCCCGGCATGCGTATGTCGCTCACCAGCACCTGCGGGCCCTCGCCCTCCTCGTCCAGGGCAGCCAGCACCTCGCGCGGGTTGGTGAAGCTGCGCGTGGGCATCTGCTCGCGTTGCAGCGCCTTCTCCAGCACGAAGCGTATGGACTGGTCATCGTCGGCGATCCAAATCGGCTTCATGTGCGGCTACACCCTTAGGTCATGCTGCCATTCTCAGGGCAGCGGTATCAATATTTTGAAATCGGTCCGGCCGGGCTCGCTGTCGCACTCGATCAGGCCATGGTGCTGCTGCACGAAGGTTTGCGCCAACGTCAGCCCCAGGCCGGAGCCGCCTTCCCGTCCCGACACCAGCGGGAAAAAGATACGGTCCTTGATCGAGTCCGGCACGCCGGGCCCGTTGTCGATGACATGCAATTCCAATGCCAGCTTGTAGCGTTGTTTGCCGAAAGTGATCTGGCGGGCGATCCGGGTACGGAAGGTCAGGCGCGCATCACCGGCAGCGATGCGCTCGGCCAGGGCCTGGCAGGCGTTGTGCGCGATATTGAGCACGGCCTGGATCAGCTGCTCGCGGTCACCGCGAAACTCGGGGATGGAGGTGTCGTAATCGCGCACCACGCGCAGGCCCTTGGGGAACTCGGCCAGGATCAGCGAGCGCACCCGCTCGCAGACCTCGTGCATGTTGACATCGCCCACCACATGCGGTCGGCGGTGCGGCGCCAGCAAGCGGTCCACCAGAGTCTGCAGGCGGTCGGCCTCGTGGATGATCACACGCGTGTACTCGGTCAACTGGCTGTCGATTTCCATCTCCAGCAGCTGGGCCGCACCACGGATGCCGCCCAGCGGGTTCTTGATCTCGTGCGCGAGGTTGCGGATCAGTTCCTTGTTGGCCTGGGCCTGGTCGATCAGGCGCTCTTCGCGTTCCTGGCGGGCCTGCTGCTCCAGCGGCAGCATCTCGATCAGGATGTCGCCCGGCTGGTCGGTCTGGGTCAGGATCACGTGCACGGGCAGGGGGTCACGCCCGGGACGCTTAACCCAGGCGTCGTAGCGCAGGGCCGCAAACTCGTTGTCGCGCAGCCCCCCGAGGGCAGAGGCCAGGACCTGGGGCTCGGTGTAGTAGTCGGCCAGCGCGGAACCCTCGATGCTGCGCCGGGACATGCCCAGCGCATCCTCGAGGGCGGCATTGGCATAGACCACCGCCCCGTCGCCATGCACGATGGCGACGAGCGTGGCCAGGAGGTCAAAAGGCTGGAAGCGGCTGACGGAGGAAATGGCGGTCGGTTTCAAGCCGCCTATTTTGACTCAGATGAAGCAGCAGCCTCAGGAAGACGATCGAGTTCGCGGCGCAGACCGGCCAGATCGCTTTCATTGCGCTCGATATTGGCCTTCATCTCGGCCACGCGATCCAGGTACTTCTGATGGTTGCGGAATTCGGGCCCCATCTTTTCGGGCTCGCCGTTGTTGTATTCCTGGATCAATTCATTCTTGCGGGCCTCGGCCTTGCGCAGCTCGGTCTCCAGGATCTGGCGGGCGCCAACGTCGCGCTGGCGCTGCTGCTCACCATCCACCCGCGTACCAGCCTGCCCGGCCGAGGCCAGGCGAACCGACTCCGTCGCGCGCGGGCGTTGCACCACGGTCACGTTGCCGCCCTCGAGCAGCTTGCAGCCCTTCTGGCCGGGTTGCACGGTATTGGTGTACTCATTGCCGCAACGGTAAATGCGGCCCTGGGCCTGGGCCAGATCGGCCACGGTCAGGCCTGCTACGAAAAGCGTAGCTGCTAACGACATCAGTAAAGGCTTCTTCATAGGGTTCTCCGCGCATCGAAAATGCAGGGGCGGTCTTACAGTATCGACTATTCGATCCAAAAATCAAACCCCGAAAGTTCACGGAAAACAAAAAGGACGGCCGAAGCCGTCCTTTTTTTGCGACAAGCTGTAACGAATCACAGCCTGCGGGCACCCTTTACAGGGAGTAGTACATGTCGTACTCGACCGGGTGCGGCGCCATGCGGAAGCGCGTGACTTCGCCCATCTTCAGCTCGATGTAGGCATCCAGCATGGAGTCGGTGAACACGCCACCCTTGGTCAGGAAGGAGCGGTCCTTGTCCAGATAGTCCAGGGCCTGGTCCAGGCTGTGGCAGACGGTCGGCACCAGCTTGTCCTCTTCCGGAGGCAGGTGGTAGAGGTCCTTGGTGGCGGCTTCGCCCGGGTGGATCTTGTTTTCCACGCCGTCCAGACCAGCCATCATCAGGGCCGAGAAGCACAGATAGGGGTTGGCGGACGGGTCCGGGAAACGTGCCTCGATGCGGCGCCCCTTGGGGTTGGCCACGAAGGGGATGCGGATGGAGGCGGAACGGTTGCGCGAGCTGTAGGCCAGTTTCACCGGGGCTTCAAAGCCGGGCACCAGGCGCTTGTAGCTGTTGGTGCCGGGGTTGGTGATGGCGTTCAGGGCACGGGCGTGCTTGATGATGCCGCCGATGTAGTACAGGGCAAAGTCGCTCAGGCCGGCGTAGCCGTCACCGGCGAACAGGTTCTTGCCGTCCTTCCAGATGGACTGGTGCACGTGCATGCCGGAACCGTTGTCACCGGCGTAGGGCTTGGGCATGAAGGTGGCGGTCTTGCCGTAAGCGTTGGCCACGTTCCAGACCACGTACTTCAGGACCTGGGTCCAGTCGGCGCGCTGCACCAGCGTGCTGAACTTGGTGCCGATCTCGTTCTGGCCGGCGCCCGCCACTTCGTGGTGGAACACTTCGACCGGGATGCCCAGGGATTCGAGGATCAGGGACATCTCGGCGCGCATGTCCTGCGTGCTGTCGACCGGGGGCACCGGGAAATAGCCGCCCTTGGTGGTGGGACGGTGGCCGCGGTTGCCGCCTTCGAGCTGCTTGCCGCTGTTCCAGGGCGCTTCGTACTCGTCGATGGCGAACATCACGTTGCCGGGTTCGTTGGACCAGCGCACGCCGTCGAAGATGAAGAATTCGGGCTCGGGACCGAAGTAGGCGGTGTCGCCGATGCCGGAAGCCTTCAGGTAGGCCTCGGCGCGCTTGGCGATGGAGCGCGGGTCACGGTCATAGGACTTGCCGTCGCTGGGCTCGACCACGTCACACTGCAGGAACAGGGTGGTTTCTTCGAAGAAGGGGTCGATGTTGGCGGTGTTCGGATCGGGCATGAGCTGCATGTCCGAAGCCTCAATACCCTTCCAGCCGGCGATGGACGAACCGTCGAAGGCGTGGCCCGAGCTGAACTTGTCTTCATCGAAGTGGGAAACCGGCACGGTCACGTGCTGTTCCTTGCCACGGGTGTCGGTGAAGCGGAAGTCAACGAACTTGACCTCGTTTTCCTTCACCATCTTCATCACGTCTGCGACGGTCTTGGCCATCTGGTACTCCTGGTAGGAAGGGTTGTTAAAAGTTACGCTGGCACATGAATGCAGTTTCTGTGCCAATCCCGATCACGAGGGCTTGCGTCAAAGTCGGTATTCTGCCTTGAGTTTCAGTGTCTTCCAGCGATCCGATGCACACCAAGGCAGAAACTTTTTACCAAAATGATCCAACTTGGTGCAACAAAAATGCACCAAGTTGGTAAATTAATTTCTACGCACCAACTCGGGGCCAATCTTGGCGCCCATCTGGCTCAGGCCCTGGAGCAGCGCCGCATAAGCAAGCGGGGTCAGATCTGGACCGCCCTTGACCCCCAGTTCAATGTGCCGGCCATGCTGCGGATGATCGACGCTGGGCAGGCTGAAGACCTTGACGCCAGCGTGCCGCGCCTCGATGGCCTCCATCAGCGGTGTCAACGTGGCCTCCATGGCGCCGTAGACGATGACGGACTGCTCGCACCAGGCATTGCGGCGGAACTGCCCCGCGTAAAACGTGTCCAGCACCCATTCGATCATCGGCCAGGCCATCACGGGAAAGCCCGGCACGAAATGCACGGCCCCCCGGCCGCCAGGGGACGCGCAGCTGAACCCGGGAATCTTGTTGTAGGGGTTGGGGATGATCTGCGACCCAACAGGAAAGACCCCCATATTGAGCCGGTGCACGTTGTCCGGACGGTCCGGCACATAGGGCACGCCCTGTTCGCGCGCCACGTCCTGCATGCGCTCGCGGATCAGCAGTTCGGCCTGGGGATGCAGCGCCAGGTCCACGCCCAGGGCGCGCGCTGCACATAGTCGCGTGTGGTCATCCGGTGTGGCACCGATACCACCACAGGAAAACACCACCTCGCCCGAGGCGAAGGCACGTGCCAGTGTGGCCGTGATGCGCTGCGGGTCGTCGCCCACGTAGTCGGCATGCGCGAGCTGCAGGCCGCGCGCCTGCAGCAGTTCGATGACCTTGGGCAGATGCTTGTCGGCGCGTTTGCCCGACAGGATTTCGTCGCCGATGATGATCAGGCCGAAGGATACGGTAGTGTCAGGCATGGGTAGGGTCTGTGGCGCCGGCGTCCGGCAGAGGTGCGGCGCGCAGGGCGGCGAGTGCCGCCAGGCTGTAGTGGCTGAACCAGAGCGCTGCAAAGATGAACACGAAGGTATAGATCCAGATCGCCAAGGGCACCAGCAGCGGCGCCAGGACGACGGCCATGGCGCCGATCGCCCAGATCAGCCCCGGCGCCGCGCCCATGTAGCCGCTGATCACGCCGATGGCCAGCAGCCAGTAGCGGTGACGACGCATCAACTCCTCGCGCTCCGGCTCGCTGGCGTGCAGGGCCAGCACGTCGTAGACCATCACGCGTGAGGTCAGCCAGCCCCAGATCAGGGGCGGCACGACGATCACCAGCGGGGGGATCAGCCACAGTGGCAGGGTCAGGACCAGCGCCAGCAACGCCAGCAACGCCGAGCCCATCCCTTGCAGCAGGCTGCCCGCAAAGCTGCCTCCGCGCCGTTGTGCCAGCGCGTTGAAACGGCGCTCGGCCACCAGCTTGACGAGGGCCGGCGTCGCCAGCCAGGCCACCGCCAGCAGGGACAGCACGATCATCAGCGGCAGGACCAGCGAGATGAGCAACAGGGGTGGGAGCACCATGCGCAGATGCCCCATGGCCATGCTGTCAAGCCAACGGAACAGGCTTTCCATCAGAGCCCAGTCGGCCAGCCAGGTCTGCAGGCCCAGCACGGCCGGATCCCAGAACAGCCAGAACAGCCCCACGCTCAAGGCTGCGAGCAGCACCAGGGGCAGGAAGGACAAGGCAATCACGCGCGGCTGCAGGCAATAGGCCAGCGCGCGCCAGAAGGAGTCCAGGAAAAGTGTCATGTTCCAAGCATACCTTGGCGCATGTTTCAAACCTGTTTCAGGCCCGCCCCACCAGTCGCTTGAGGCCCAGCCATTGCTGGGACCAGAAGCCGCGCCCGTAGTCGCGTCCCTGCTCCACTTGGTCGCGGATGCCGGTCGGGTCATAGCGCAGCTCGAAGTTGGCCGTGCCGAATAACATGTCCCACCAGGGCAGCAGCACGCCGAAGTTGTGCCCGCCGAGGACCTTGCCCGGTGACTCGTGACCGATGCCGATGCTGTGATGCACCCGGTGAAAGCGCGGGCTGATCCACAGGCGCTCGCCCCAGCGCCCGAAGGACAGGCGCAGGTTGGCGTGCTGGAAACTTTCGCTGAGCTGGGTGAAAGCGACGATGGCCACGAACTGCCCCGGTGCCACGCCGATAAGCTGTGCCAGGGTGACCAGCAGCACGTCGCGGAGCAGGTCGTCGAGCAGGTGGTTGCGGTTGTCACTCCACATCGTCATCTGGCGCTGCGCGTGGTGCAGCGCATGCAGGCGCCACCACCACTCGAAGTGGTGCTGGCCGCGATGCAGCCAGTAGTCGAAGAAATCCATCACGACCAGGTAGATCAGCAGGCTGACCAGCGGCAGATCGGTCACGCCAGGCCACAGGTCGTCCAGGTGGAAAGTCGGCAGGCCGGCCACGCGCAGCATGCCGAAGAAATCGTCCATCAACGGCGTTAACGTGAAGAAGAGCACCAGCCGGAACAGGCCCAGGCGGTGGATCAGGGTATAGAGCACGTCGGTGCGAATGGTCGCGCGATCGGCCACCGGTTCGACCGGGCGCCAACGCTGCAGTGGTGCCATGACCGCCAGCATGACCACCAGTTGCAGCAGACCGACGAGCAGCCAGCCGGTACCGCTGTAGGCGTCCTCCAGCCGGTTGCCCAGGCCGATCGCGAACACCATGGGTTGCACCAGCGACTCGAACAGCCACTGCTGCAGGGCGTCAAAGGCGTTCACCAGATGCTCCATGACTCGCTCACTTCCCACGGGCTTCGCGCTGTGCAATCCAGCTCCGATAGTCCGGATGCTCGCGCAGGGTACGGAAACAATACCCTTGCTGCTTGAGCCCGGCGATCAGCGGCTCCAGCACCGCCGGAGCCCAGGGGTCCTGGCGCGACCAGATGCCCAGGTGCGCCACCAGCACGTCGCCGGCACGGATGTCGCGCAGCGCCTTCTTGAGCAACATGTCGTTGGGGTATTTGTCGCTGGGCAGTTCATCCCCCAGGAAACCGGCGGGCGCCCAGCCTACGTGCCGGTAGCCGCACTGGTGTGCGGCAGCCAGCAACGCCGGCGAGGTCTTGCCGCCGGGGGCACGGAACAGCGGCAACGGCGCCTGGCCCGTATGCTGCTGCAGGCGGGCCGAGGCAGCATCAAGCTGCGCACAGTAGGACGACGCATCCCAGACCATGTCACGCCCCTGCTGTGCCCCGGCCGAAGGCCGCACGCGAAAGCGCAGCGCCCCGCTCGCTGTGGGCACATCGGCGCGCCAGTAGACATGGTCCAGCGTGTGGGATGCGAATTCATGCCCCTCGCCCGCGCGGGCGCGCCACCAGGCCGCCCAGTGCGTGCCAAGACTGCCATCGCCCGCCTGGGTGCGCTCATCGGCGGCGAAGAAGGTGACACGCACCTGCTGGCGTTGCAATACCTCGGCGATCCGATCGGCCACGCCCATGTGGCCAGTATCGAAGGTCAGGTAGACCGGTTTGCTGCAACCATCGGTCACCGGGCCCTGGGCCGAGACCGTCAGCGCCAGCAGCGCCAGCGCAAGGAAAACGATGCTGCTACTGGCGCGGCGCATGGTCCAGAGTCCAGACCCCGTGGGGCGATTTGCCGACCCGGATCTGGCGCACCACCTGGCGCGTGCCGGTATCAATGACGCTGAGCTTGCCGGCCCAGCGCGAAGCCAGCAGGATGTACTTGCCGTCGGCCGTTAGGTCCATGCAATCGGGCCCGCTCGGGCCAGGGTACTCGTCGACCACGGTCATGGTCTTGTAGTCGATCTTGCTGATGGTGTTGGCCACGCGGTTGCTCACCAGCACGTGGCGACGGTCGCCAACGGCACGGAAGGCATGCGCCCCCTTGCCAGTCGGGATCAACTGCACGGCGGCCGGCACCGGCATGGCGAGGTCGTAGACTTCCACGCCCTCGCCCCCCGTCAGGCCAACGAGCAGGAAGCGGTCATCCGGCGTGCCGAACACATCGGCCGGTAGCGGGCCTGTCTTGATGCGCCACTTGAGCACCTGTTGCGGCAGGTCGATGGCCACCAGTTCGTCACTGTCCTGCATGGTCACGTAAACCGTGGTGCTCTTGCTGTCGATCCAGATATGGCTGGGCGTCTTGCCCGTGGGGATGCGTTTGGCCAGCGTCAGGTCCCGACCATCCCAGCGGTAGATGTCGACGTGGTTGAGCCGGTTGGCCGCCGTGACGAACCATTGCATGTCGGGGGAGAAACGCAGCTGGTAGGGATCGAGGATACCGCGCACGGTGCGCTGCACCTGGGCCGTACGCGGATCGACAAAGGTCAGCGAGTCACTGAAGGCATTGGCGATGATCAGCGATTTCTCGTCGGGCGTCAGGTAGAGGTGGTGCGGTTCCTTGCCGGTGGCGAAGCGCTTGATCTCCTTCCAGCTCACCGGGTCGATCACGCTGACATCGGCGTCCTTGGAATTGAGCACGAAAATGGGTGCCGGCTGCGGCTGTGCCACGGACCAGCCGGCCGTCAACGCCAGCCAGAGGACGAGGACACGGGGGAGAAACTTCGGCATGGAACACTCGCAGCTATGGAGCAGCAAGTGTAGCGGCCGCGGTCCGCCCGCCAGCAGCCAGGGTTTGAGGCACATCAAGTCCCCGCGCGGGGCTCGCCTCAGGGCTGGATCAGCGCCAGGTCGGCCGTTTCCAGCCAGCGCCACTGGCCGGGCGTCAGGTCCTTCGGCAAGGTGAGGCCGCCAATCTGCGAACGGTGCAAGGCCTCGACCCGGTTGCCCACGGCCGCCACCATGCGCTTGACCTGGTGGTACTTGCCGCCCGTCAGCGTCAACCGCAGATGCTGCGGGTCCGTGAGCTCGCAGGCAGCCGCGCGCACCGGCCGGGGATCGTCGTCCAGCACCACGCCAGCCAGAAGCTGCTGCAGTTCACGCTCGCCCGCCGGATGCTTGAGCGTGACCTCGTAGACCTTGGGCACCGCATGGCGCGGCGAGGCCAGGCGGTGGATGAGCTGGCCGTCATCGGTCAGCAGCAGCAGCCCTGTGGTGTCCTGGTCCAGCCGGCCGATGGCCTGCACGCCCTGCACGGCGCTCTTGTTGGGGCGCTGGCGCAGCGGCGCGGGCAGCAAGGTATAGACGCTGGGCCAGGCCGAAGGCTTTTGCGAGCACTCGATGCCGGCCGGCTTGTTCAGCATGATGCAAGCCTGCCGGTGGCAGACCCATTCCAGCCCCTGCACGCGCAGGCGCAGGCCTTCGTCATCGAACTCGGCCGTGGCATCGAGGCACACGATCTCATCAACGCTCACGTGCCCTTGCTGGATCAGGCCGGCGCAAACCCGGCGCGTGCCAAAACCCTGGGCGTAAAGAATGTCCTGCAACTGCATGAATAGGTCTCAAGGGCACGACTGGCAAGGCCGTGGAATACAAAAACTGTAGCGAATCAGCATGCTGACTCTTAATCAGGGCTGGATTCCGTGCAAAAGTGCAGCCCCAAGCCCCGCTTACCTGCACCAACTTCGCGTATCCGGTTCAGGATAGCGACCGTAGACCTTACACTTTTCTCAAACAACGATACCTACGCATATGAACGGGTACACAGGGTGGATGATAGTCGCAGGATTGATGGTTGCGAGCGGTGCACTGGGTGCGTACGCTTATGCCACGCGCCTGAAAAAGCAGGAGCAGTCCAAGCGACGCATCCCGCGCAAATGGCCTCTGATCGTGCGAACCATGGTGAACAGCCGGGAGCGGCTCGTCTGGCGCTGGATGCTGCGCGCCTTCCAGGACCATCACGTCATGGTCAAGCTGCCGGTCACGCGCTTCACCATGCCGCAGGTCCGCGAAGAGGGCCAGCACTGGTTCCAGATCCTCGGTGGCGTCTATTGCACCTTCACCGTCTGCAATGGCGATGGCCAGGTGGTCGGCTGCGTCGACGTACCGGGTCCGCAGGGCCTGTCGCTGAGCAACCAGACCCTCAAGCACACCCTGCTCTCCCAATGCAACGTTCGCTACTGGGTGGTCGATCCCGAGCACCTGCCCAGCGTCAGCACGATCCGCGCCGCCTTCCTGGGCGAACAGACCGTGATGAAAGAGGAACTGGAGCGCGTGCGCACCGAGACCGAGTTCAACCAGACCCGCGCCAACCTCAAGGCGGCACTGATCCGGCAGCGCAACAACCAGCCGACCGCCAGCGACTTCGCGCGGCTGGAAGCCCTGATGTCCGCCGACCCGCACAGCCACGACGCCTACGACAGCCAGCTCTCCACCACCTGGAAGCACGACTCCTTCGTCGCCCCGCTGGACAGCCGGTCCGGCGAACTCACCGAAGGCCGTTGAGCGACCGGCCGCCAGGGCCGGACATAAAAAAACCCCGACCGTTACCGGCCGGGGTTTTGTGTTTGGTGGAGCTGGGGGGATTTGAACCCCCGTCCGCAAGCCTTGTTCGAGCAGATCTACATGTTTAGCGGTCTGATTTGGATCTCGCCACTGACATCGCGCAGTCGCACGCTATGCCAGCCGCCAGCACCCTATTTTCTCGTCCGTTGCTAAGGTACCCAGCCCCGGACCAGCCGATGAAATTATCTTTACAGCCGGGAGGCTTGCGCCCCCTTGCCCAGCCCATCGGCCTGCTGTTGTAAAGCTCACTGGCAATTAAGCAGCGAGTGCGAAACGTTCGTCGTTTGCAGTTAGGTTTTTTGAATCAGTTTTACGAGCACATTCAGCTCGACATGCACCACATCGCGTCCGAACCCACGTCGAAACCAATGCAGCCCCAAGACCTCCATTTTAGGCCTGTCCCAGCAATTGCAAGAGCTCGATCGGAGAATTAATCAAGGCATGGGCGCCCCAGCTGGCCACATCGGACTTCTGGCCCAGGTAGCCGTAGGTGGCGGCCACCGTGCCCATGCCGGCCGCCAGGCCCGCCACGATGTCGCGCTCGTCGTCACCCACGTACAGGCAGCACTGCGGGTCCAGGTTCAGGCGGCGCGCGGCCTCGAACAAAGGCGCCGGGTGCGGTTTGGGATGCGGCGTGGTGTCGCCGCCAATGATGGCCCGTGCGCTGGCAAACAGGGGCATGGCGCCCGTGAGCGGCAGGGCAAAGCGCTCGATCTTGTTGGTCACCACGCCCCAGGCCAGTTCTCGCTGCAGCAGCGCCTCGATCAATTCGGCCACGCCGGCAAAAGCGTAGGTGCGCACCGTCATGCAGCGCTCATAGTTGGCCATGAACTCCTCGCGCAGCTCGTTGTAGCCCGGAGCGTCCGGCGTCAGGCCGAAGGCCACGCCGATCATGCCGCGTGCGCCGGCGCCTGCCATGGGTCGGTACTGCTCCAGGGGCAGAGGCGGCAGGCCGCGGGTGGTGCGCATCTGGTCGGCAGCGGCCCCCAGGTCGGGTGCGCTATCGATCAGGGTGCCGTCCAGGTCAAAGAGGACGGCCTCGATACCGGCAAAAGACCTCATCACAGTTCCGGCTTGCGCGTGGCCAGCAGGTAGTTGACGCTGGTGTCGGCGCTGAGCCAGTAGCGCCGGGTCAGTGGGTTGTATTCCATGCCGCGCGTGGGCCCCAGTTCCAGGCTGGCCTGGCGGCAAAAACGGGCCAGTTCGCTGGGGCGGATCATCTTGGCGTACTCATGCGTGCCACGCGGCAGCAGCTTGAGGATGTACTCGGCGCCGACGATGGCAAACAGGAAGGATTTGGGGTTGCGGTTGATGGTGGAGAAGAACACCCAGCCACCGGGCTTGACCAGCGTGGCGCAGGCCTGGACCACGGACGCCGGGTCCGGCACGTGCTCCAGCATCTCCATGCAGGTCACCACATCGAAACTGGCCGGCTTTTCGCTCGCCAGTGCCTCGGCACTGAGCTCGCGGTAGTTCACATTGGGTGTGCCGGCCTCCAGCGCATGCAGCTGGGCCACCTTGAGCGCCTTGGTCGACAAGTCGATGCCGGTGACCTGGGCGCCCTTGCGTGCCATCGAATCGGACAGGATACCGCCACCACAGCCCACATCCAGCACCTGCTGGCCGGCCAGCGGCACCAAACCGTTGATCCAGTCCAGGCGCAAGGGGTTGATCTGGTGCAGGGGACGGAATTCGCTCTCAGGGTCCCACCAGCGGTGGGCCAGCTCGGAAAACTTGGCCAGTTCGGCCGGATCTGCATTCACGGTGGACGTCATGTCTTGATTATCCGACAGCTCGCAAAGATCGCTGCCCCAGAAACGACAAACCCCGCCGAAGCGGGGTTTGTTTCAAGCGATCAGAAGATTATTTGTTGGCGCGGGTGCCGACGACTTCGATTTCCACGCGACGGTTCTTGGCGCGGCCTTCGGTCGTGCGGTTGTCAGCCACAGGCTGCTTCTCGCCCTTGCCTTCGGTGTAGACGCGGTTCTTGTCGATGCCCTTGGAGGTCAGGTAGGCCTTCACGGCTTCGGCGCGACGCACGGACAGCTTCTGGTTGTACTCATCGGTACCGATGGAGTCGGCGTGACCCACGGCGATGATGACTTCCAGGTTGATGCCCTTGACCTTCTCGGCCAGATCATCCAGCTTGGCCTTGGCGTCAGCCTTGATCACCGACTTGTCGAAGTCGAAGAAAGTGTCGGCGGCGTAGGTCACTTTGACGGCAGCGGCGGGCGGCGGAGCAGCGGGCTTCGGAGCAGCTGCCGGAGCGGGGGCGGGTGCCGGGGCCGGAGCGGGTGCCGGAGCAGCCGGGGCAGCCTTCGGTGCCGGCTCGGGTTCGGGGGTGGATGCACAACCGGCCATCACCAGTGCGACTGCAGCAAACAGGGCTGCCACGGAATTCAGTTTTTTCATGGTTCTCCTCTAACGGATTGGGGCCTGAGCGGCACGGCGGTTAAATGGAAGGCATTCACTTGTTATGAGCGCCACCCGACTGTCTTATACATTGTGCCATATCAAACCCGGTGGTCAACCGGAGCGACGCGAGGCGGGCGCATGCCTGCTGGGCTTGCCGATGGTCTGTTGCAGACATGCCACATGGCCGGCACTTTAGAATCGTGGATTGCCCACGCCCGAGCTCATCTCTCCCATGACCCAATTCGCCAAGGAAACCCTGCCCGTCAGCCTCGAAGAGGAGATGCGTCGCAGCTACCTGGATTACGCCATGAGCGTGATCGTCGGGCGGGCCCTGCCCGATGCCCGCGATGGTCTCAAGCCGGTGCACCGGCGCGTGCTCTACGCGATGCACGAACTCAACAACGACTGGAACCGCGCCTACAAGAAATCGGCGCGTATCGTCGGCGACGTCATCGGTAAATACCACCCGCACGGTGACCAGTCGGTCTACGACACCATCGTGCGCATGGCGCAGGACTTCTCCATGCGCCACATGCTGGTGGACGGCCAGGGCAACTTCGGCTCGGTGGACGGCGACAGCGCCGCTGCCATGCGGTACACCGAAATCCGCCTGGCCAAGATCGCCCACGAGATGATCGCCGACCTGGACAAGGAGACGGTGGACTTCGGCCCCAACTACGACGGCTCCGAGAAGGAACCGCTGGTCCTGCCCAGCAAGCTGCCCAATCTGCTGGTCAACGGCTCGGGCGGCATCGCCGTGGGCATGGCCACCAACATCCCGCCGCACAACCTCAACGAGGTGGTCGATGCCTGCCTGCACTTGCTGCGCAACCCGCAGGCCTCCATCGACGAGCTGATGGAGATCGTGCCGGCGCCCGACTTCCCCACCGCCGGCATCATCTACGGCATGCAGGGCGTCAAGGACGGCTACCGCACCGGCCGCGGCCGCGTGGTGATGCGCGCCAAATGCCACTTCGAGGACATCGACAAGGGCCAGCGCCAGTCCATCATCGTCGATGAGCTGCCCTACCAGGTCAACAAGAAGACCCTGCTCGAGCGCATCGCCGAGCTGGTGCACGAAAAGAAGATCGAGGGCATCAGCCACATCCAGGACGAGTCCGACAAGTCCGGCATGCGCGTGGTGATCGAGCTCAAGCGCGGCGAAGTGCCCGAGGTGGTGCTCAACAACCTGTACAAGCAGACCCAGCTGCAGGACACCTTCGGCATGAACATGGTGGCCCTGATCAACGGCCAGCCCAAGCTGTGCAACCTGAAGGATCTGATCGAGGTCTTCCTGGACCACCGCCGCGAAGTGGTGAGCCGCCGCACGGTGTTCAACCTGCGCAAGGCGCGCGACCGCGGCCACGTGCTCGAAGGCCTGGCCGTGGCGCTGGCCAACATCGACGACTTCATCGCCATCATCCGCAACGCCCCCACCCCGCCGGTGGCCAAGGCCGAGCTGATGGCCAGGCCCTGGGACAGCAAGCTGGTGCGCGAGATGCTCACCCGCACCCGCGCAGACGGCGGCGTGGTCAATGCCGACGACTACCGCCCCGAAGGCCTGGAAAAGAACTACGGCATGGGCAACGACGGCCTGTACCGCCTGTCCGACACGCAAGCGCAGGAAATCCTGCAGATGCGGCTGCAGCGCCTGACCGGCCTGGAGCAGGACAAGATCGTTGCCGAGTACAAGGACGTCATGGCCGAGATCGAGGACTTCCTCGACATCCTGGCCAAGCCCGAGCGCGTGGCCATCATCATCGGCGAGGAACTGGGCGCCATCAAGCAGGAGTTCGGCCAGAACAAGGCGGGCACACGTCGCAGCCAGGTCGAGCACAACGCCCAGGATCTGGCCACCGAAGACCTGATCACGCCGACCGACATGGTGGTGACACTGAGCCACGCCGGCTACATCAAGAGCCAGCCCCTGTCCGAGTACCGCGCCCAAAAGCGCGGCGGCCGCGGCAAGCAGGCCACCGCGACCAAGGAAGACGACTGGATCGACCAGCTCTTCATCGCCAACACGCACGACTACATCCTGTGCTTCTCCAACCGCGGCCGCCTGTACTGGCTCAAGGTCTGGGAAGTACCTGCCGGCTCGCGCGGCTCGCGCGGGCGCCCCATCGTCAACATGTTCCCGCTGCAAGAGGGCGAGAAGATCAACGTGGTGCTGCCGCTGACCGGTGACAACCGCAGCTTCCCGGCCGATCACTATGTCTTCATGGCCACCTCCATGGGCACGGTCAAGAAGACCTCGCTGGACGAATTCTCCAATCCGCGCAAGGCCGGCATCATCGCCGTCGACCTGGACCCGGGCGACTTCCTGATCGGCGCGGCGCTCACCGACGGACAGCACGACGTGATGCTCTTCAGCGATGGCGGCAAGGCCGTGCGCTTCGACGAGAACGACGTGCGCCCCATGGGCCGCAACGCCCGCGGCGTGCGCGGCATGATGCTGGACGACGGCCAGGGCGTGATCGCCATGCTGGTGGCCGAGGACGAACAGCAGAGCGTGCTGACCGCCACCGAAAACGGCTACGGCAAGCGCACCAGCATCACCGAGTACACCCGCCACGGTCGCGGCACCAAGGGCATGATCGCCATCCAGCAGAGCGAGCGCAACGGCAAGGTCGTCGCCGCCACCCTGGTGCATGCCGATGACGAGATCATGCTGATCACCGACAAGGGCGTGCTGGTGCGCACCCGCGTTTCCGAAATCCGCGAACTCGGCCGCGCCACCCAGGGCGTGACCCTGATCGGCATGGACGAAGGCGCCAAGCTCAGCGGCCTGCAGCGCATCGTGGAAAACGACGCGAATGGCGCCGAAGGCGCCGAGGGCGAGACCGGCGACGCGGAAGACGCCAGCTGATGCAGCGCCCTTACAACTTCTCGGCCGGCCCGGCCACCATCGCACCCGAGGTGCTGCAGCAGGCCGCCAGCGAAATGCTGGACTGGCACGGCAGCGGCATGGGCGTGATGGAGATGAGCCATCGCGGCAAGGAGTTCATCAGCATCTATGAGCAGGCCCAGGCCGACCTGCGCGAACTGCTGGCCGTTCCGAAGAACTTCCACATCCTCTTCATGCAAGGTGGCGGCCTGGCAGAGAACGCCATCGTGCCGCTCAACCTCTCGCGTGGCGGCATAGTGGATTTCGTGCTGACCGGCACCTGGAGCCAGAAGTCCATCAAGGAAGCGCGCAAATACTGCAAGGTGAACGTGGCCGCGACCGACGAGGCCAACGGGTTCACACGGCTGCCCGCCCCGGCCAGCTGGCAGTTGAGCCCGGATGCCAGCTACGTGCACCTGTGCTCCAACGAGACCATCCACGGCGTCGAATTCCACGAGCTGCCCGATCTGAAGGCGCTGGGCTCGAAGGCGCCGCTGGTGATCGACTTCTCCTCCCAGGTCGCCTCGCGCCCGGTGGACTGGTCGCGCGTGGGCCTGGCCTTTGGCGGCGCGCAGAAGAACATCGGCCCGGCCGGCCTGACCCTGGTCATCGTGCGCGAGGACCTGCTGGGCCACGCCCAAGCCGCCTGCCCCAGCGCCTTCGACTACAAGACCGTGGCCGACAACGAGTCCATGTTCAACACCCCGCCGACCTACGCCATCTACATGGCCGGCCTGATCTTCCAGTGGCTGAAAAAGCTGGGTGGCGTACCGGCCATGGAGGCGCGCAACATCGCCAAGGCCCGACTGCTGTACGAGGCGATCGACCGCTCGCAGTTCTACGTGAACCGGGTGGCGAAAGACTGCCGCTCGCGCATGAACGTGCCCTTCTTCCTGCGCGACGAGTCGCGCAACGACGCCTTCCTCGCCGGCGCCAGGGCCGCCGGCCTGTTGCAACTCAAGGGCCACAAATCGGTCGGCGGCATGCGCGCCAGCATCTACAACGCCATGCCGCTCGAGGGGGTGCAGACCCTGGTCGAGTACATGCGAGAATTCGAACGTACACATAGCTGATCCGCTGATGGCCAAGACCCTGCCCGAACTGCGCACCCAGATCGACGCCCTGGATCAGGAGTTGCTCGCCCTGCTGAACCGGCGCGCCGCCCTGGCCCATGAAGTGGGCGAGATCAAGAAGGTCGAAGGCTCGCCCGTCTTTCGCCCCGAACGCGAAACCCAGGTCATCACCGGCCTGCAGGCCGGCAACCCCGGGCCGCTCAAGCGTGACAGCGTGGCCACCATCTGGCGCGAGATCATGTCGGCCTGCCGCGCCCTGGAAGCACCGCAGCGCGTCGCCTACCTCGGCCCGGCCGGCACCTTCAGTGAACAGGCGGCCGAGCAGTTCTTCGGCTCAAGCATCGAACGCATGCCCTGCGGCAGCATCGACGAAGTCTTCCGCGCCACCGCGGCGGGTGCGGCGCAGTTCGGCGTGGTGCCCATGGAGAACTCCACCGAGGGCATGGTCTCGCGTTCGCTCGACCTCTTCCTCGCCTCGCCCCTGCATGTGATCGGCGAGACCAGCCTGCTGGTGCGCCACAACCTGCTGCGCCTGTCCGACTCCCTCGAAGGCATCACCGACGTTTACGCCCATCCGCAGGCCTTGGCCCAGTGCCAGCACTGGCTCAACGCCCACCTGCCGCACGCCGAACGCCACGCCGCGGCCAGCAATGCGGAAGGCGCGCGCCTGGCGTCGACCAACCCGGCCTGGGCCGGTATCGCCAGCGAGCGCGCAGGCAGCGAGTTCGGCCTGCACGTGGTGGCCCACGCCATCCAGGACGACGCCTATAACCGCACCCGTTTTGCCGTGGTCTGCCTGCCGCAGACCCTGCCCACGCCGGAAGCCTCGGGCAAGGACTGCGTGAGCCTCATCGTGTCGGTGCCCAACCGCCCGGGTGCGGTGCACGACCTGCTGGTTCCCTTGAAAAAACACGGCGTGTCCATGACGCGCTTCGAGTCGCGTCCGGCGCGCTCCGGCCAATGGGAATACTATTTCTACATCGACATCCAGGGCCACACCTCGCAGCCCCATGTCGTCGCCGCTTTGCAGGAACTGCAGGCCCTCTGCGCCTTCTACAAAGTCCTTGGCACCTACCCGGTATCTGAATAATGAGCCCCCACGTTCATCACTACGTGTATTCACTGCCCCCCGAGGGGGCGCAAGCATCCCTTGGGGCGGCCCTGCGAGAGTCTTATGTTTGAACAGTTGGGTCTGATCGGTTGCGGCCTCATGGGCGGTTCTTTTGCCCTGGCGCTCAAACGCGCCGGTCTGGTCAAGCGCGTGGTCGGCTACAGCAAGTCGCCTTCCACCACCGAGCGCGCCCGCGCCATGGGCGTGATCGACGTCGAGGCCCCCTCGGCCCTGCTGGCCGTCTCGGGCGCCGACATCGTGCTGATCGCCGTGCCGGTATCGGCCACCGAGGCCACCTTCAAGGCCATCAAGCACCTGGTCACGCCGCAGATGCTCATCATGGACGTCGGCTCGACCAAACGCGACGTGGTCGATGCCGCACGCCGCGCGTTGCGTGAGCAGATCGGCTCTTTCGTGCCGGCCCATCCCATCGCCGGCAAGGAAGTCTCGGGCGTCGAGCACGCCGACCCCGACCTGTACTCCGGCAAGCAGATCATCCTGACCCCCATCGAGCGCACCCACGCCCCGCAGGTGCAGCAGGCCATCGACATCTGGTCCGCCCTGGGCTGCAATGTGCTCAAGATGACGCCCGAGTCGCACGATGCGGCCTTTGCCTCGGTGAGCCACCTGCCCCACCTGATCGCCTTCGCGCTGATGAACTCCATCACCGGCCAGAACCAGGGCAAGGACTTCCTTTCCCTGGCCGGCCCGGGCTTTCGCGACTTCACGCGCATCGCTGCCAGCGACCCGCACATGTGGCGCGACATCATGATCTCCAACCGCGAAGAATTGCTGACCCAGTCCAAGCTCTTCCAGCGCAATCTGCAGGCGCTCGAACTCATGATCTCCAATGGCAACGCCGACGCGCTCGAAGAGCTGATCGGCCAGGCCAGCCAGGCCCGCGCCAACTGGAGCATGAACAAGAACCGTCGCTGAGACGCCCTCCTCCGCGCCGATGTATTCCACCGCCTTTCTCGACCTGCCGCCGCTGACCGGCGCGCACGGCCGGGTGCTACTGCCCGGCTCCAAGAGCATTTCCAACCGCGTGCTGCTGCTCTCGGCCCTGTGCCGCGGCCGCACCACCCTGCACGACCTGCTCGACTCCGACGACACCCGCGTCATGCTGGCCGCGCTGCGCCAGCTGGGTTGCGGCGTGTTGCAGGACAGCAGCACCGTCGTCATCGACGGCCTGGACGGCCAGCTGCCCGCCACCGCCCTGAAATTCTTCATGGGCAATGCCGGCACCGCCATGCGCCCGCTGACCGCAGCGCTGGCCGTGCTGGGTGGCGACTTCGAACTTTCAGGGGTGCCGCGCATGCACGAGCGCCCCATCGGCGACCTGGTCGATGCGCTGCGCCCGCTGGGCTGCACCATCGATTACCTGGGCAAAGAGGGCTACCCGCCGCTGCGCATCGGCCGCCCGAGCCTGCAGCTCGATGCCCCGATCAAGGTGCGCGGCGACGTTTCCAGCCAGTTCCTGACCGCCCTGCTGATGGCCCTGCCGCTGGTCGCGCGCAAGGACATCGTGATCGAGGTGGTCGGTGAACTCATCTCCAAGCCCTATATCGAGATCACGCTCAACCTGCTCTCACGCTACGGCATCACCGTCCGGCGCGAAGGCTGGCAGCGCTTCACCATCCCCGCCGGCAGCCGCTACCAGTCGCCAGGCGTGCTGCACGTGGAGGCCGACGCCTCCTCGGCCAGTTATTTCATCGCCCTGGGCGCCATCGCCGCCGACGCGGCCACGCCGGTGCGCGTCGAGGGCGTGGGGGAAAGCTCCATCCAGGGCGACATCAAGTTCGTCGACGCCGCCCGCCAGATGGGTGCGCGCGTGACGGGTGGCCCCAACTGGCTCGAAATTTCCCGAGGCAGTTGGCCCCTGAAGGCGATCGACCTGGACTGCAACCACATCCCCGACGCCGCCATGACCCTGGCCGTGATGGCGCTGTATGCGGACGGCCCGAGTACCCTGCGCAATATCGCCAGCTGGCGTGTCAAGGAAACCGACCGCATCGCTGCCATGGCCACGGAGTTGCGCAAGCTCGGTGCCACGGTAGAGGAAGGCGCGGATTACATCCGCATCACGCCCCTGGTCACCTCCGGCTGGAAACCGGCCAGCATCCACACCTACGACGACCACCGCGTCGCCATGTGTTTCTCCCTGGCCGCCTTCAACCCGGCGGGGCTGCCGGTGCGCATCCTGGACCCCAAGTGCGTGGCCAAGACCTTCCCCGACTACTTCGAAGCCTTGTTCTCGGTCACCACCCCGGCCACCGGTGCCGTGCCGGTGCTCTGCGTGGACGGCCCCACGGCTTCGGGCAAGGGCACGCTGGCCGCGCGCCTGGCCGCGCGCCTGGGCTACCACCTGCTGGATTCCGGCGCCCTCTACCGCGTGACCGCGCAGGCCGCCCTGCGCGCCGGGTTGGCCCTGGAGCCCGAGAACGAAGTGGCCATCGCCGCCCTGGCCCAGCACCTGCCGGTGCGCTTCGAAGGTGAGCACGTGCTCCTGGACGGAGAAAACGTCAGCCACATCATCCGCAGCGAACAAGGCGGCATGAACGCCTCCAAGGTCTCGGCCCTGCCGGCGGTGCGCACCGCGCTGGTCGCCCTGCAGCACAGCTTTGCCCGCCTGCCCGGCCTGGTGGCCGACGGCCGCGATATGGGCACGGTCATCTTCCCGGACGCCCCCCTGAAGGTGTTTTTGACCGCCAACGCCGCCAAACGAGCCGAACGGCGTCATAAGCAGTTGATTTCAAAGGGAATTTCGACTACAATCGAAACCCTTCGTGCCGATCTGGAAGCGCGTGATGCCCGGGACATGTCCCGCAGCGTCGCACCTCTCGAACCGGCACAGGACGCCCGGTTGCTGGACAACTCGGATCTGTCGATTGAAGAGTCGGTGGATCTCGTGCTGGACTGGTGGCAGGGCAAACAGCCGTTCGGACCCGTCTGATCGGCTAAGAGGCCCGCCCGGCTCCCCTCGCGCAGCAAGCGCTTCGGCCGAGTGGTTCAACAACGCAACCCCGCGGATCATCCGCAAAAATCGCCGTCGAAAGCTACCCCCCAGTCGCAATGGTGCGGCTGTCACGCCATGGCCTTCAAGCCATGGACGCCCAGATGGTCTAGGAACTTACATGTCTGAATCTTTTGCCGCCCTGTTTGAAGAATCCCTGACACGCACCGAAATGCGTCCGGGCGAAGTGATCACCGCTGAAGTCGTTCGTCTCGAGCACGGCTTCGTCGTCGTGAATGCCGGCCTCAAGTCCGAAGCCTACGTGCCGATCGAGGAATTCAAGAACGACCAGGGCGTGCTCGAAGTCCAAGTGGGCGACTTCGTGTCGGTGGCCATCGGCTCCATCGAAAACGGCTACGGCGACACCATCCTGTCGCGCGACACCGCCAAGCGCCTGGCTTCCTGGATGAGCCTGGAAAAGGCCCTGGAAACCGGCGAATTCGTCACCGGTACCACCAGCGGCAAGGTCAAGGGCGGCCTGACCGTGCTGGTCAACGGCATCCGTGCCTTCCTGCCGGGTTCGCTGGTCGACACCCGTCCGACCAAGGACCTGACCCCCTACGAGAACAAGACCCTGGAATTCAAGGTCATCAAGCTCGACCGCAAGCGCAACAACGTGGTGCTGAGCCGCCGTGCCGTGGTGGAAGCCTCCATGGGCGAAGAGCGCGCCAAGCTCATGCAGAACCTGAAAGAAGGTTCCGTGGTGCAGGGCGTGGTCAAGAACATCACCGAATACGGTGCCTTCGTGGACCTGGGCGGCATCGACGGCCTGCTGCACATCACCGATATGGCCTGGCGCCGTGTGCGTCACCCTTCCGAAGTGGTGACCGCTGGCCAGGAAATCACCGCCAAGATCCTCAAGTTCGACACCGAGAAGAACCGTGTGTCCCTGGGTCTGAAGCAGATGGGCGACGACCCGTGGATGGGCGTTTCGCGCCGTTACCCCACCGCCACCCGCCTGTTCGGCAAGATCACCAACATCGCCGACTACGGCGCGTTCGTGGAACTCGAGCCGGGCATCGAAGGTCTGGTGCACGTCTCCGAAATGGACTGGACCAACAAGAACGTGGCCCCGTCCAAGATCGTGTCGCTGGGTGACGAAGTCGAAGTCATGGTCCTCGAGATCGACGAAGACAAGCGCCGCATCAGCCTGGGCATGAAGCAGTGCAAGGCCAACCCCTGGCAGGAATTCGCGCAGAACACCAAGCGCGGCGACCGCGTCAAGGGCCCGATCAAGTCCATCACCGACTTCGGCGTGTTCGTCGGCCTGGCTGCCGGCATCGACGGCCTGGTGCACCTGTCCGACCTGTCCTGGAACGAGCCGGGCGAAGCCGCCGTGCGCAACTACAAGAAGGGCCAGGAAGTGGAAGCACTCGTGCTGGCCGTGGACGTGGACCGCGAGCGCATCTCCCTGGGCATCAAGCAGCTCGACCAGGACCCCTTCACCACCTTCGTGTCGGTGAACGACAAGGGCTCTTCGGTGACCGGCAAGGTCAAGACCGTGGACGCCCGTGGCGCCGAGATCGATCTGGGCCAGGACATCCTGGGCTACCTGCGCGCCAGCGAAATCTCGCGTGACCGCGTAGAAGACGCTCGTAACGTCCTGAAGGAAGGCGACGAAGTCACCGCCGTGGTGGTCAACGTGGATCGCAAGACCCGCAACATCCAGCTGTCGATCAAGGCCAAGGATCTGGCCGACGAGCAGGGTGCCATGGCCAACCTGAACCAGCAGTCGGCTCGCGAAAGCGCCGGCACCACCAGCCTGGGCGCCCTGCTGCGCGCCAAGCTGGACACGTCCGAGAAGTGATGTGCATGGGGCACGCCGCTGCTGAGCGGCGGTGTGCCCCTGCCAAACACGCGAACGTCACCCTGACATGACCCGCTCCGACCTGGTTGAAGAACTGGCCGCCCGTTTCGGGCAGCTGACCCACCGCGACGCCGAGTTCGCGGTCAAGGCCATCCTGGACGCGATGAACGATGCGCTGGTGCGTGGGCACCGCATCGAGATCCGCGGCTTCGGCAGCTTCTCCATCAACCGCCGGCCGCCGCGCATGGGGCGCAACCCCCGTAGCGGTGAGAGCGTGGCCATTCCCGAAAAGCGCGTCCCCCACTTCAAGCCGGGCAAGGCCCTGCGCGAAGCGGTGGACCAGCGCACCAGCGAAATGCAGGCAAACGAACCCAAAGTTTGAAGGCCCTACTCGCTAGAATGCCCTCACCCGGGGGACATTGATGAAACAACTGACATGGCTGCTGAAGTGGATACTGAGGGCAGCCATTTTTTTTGCCCTGCTCGCCTTCGCCCTGAACAACCAGCAGGACGTCAGCGTGCACCTCTTCTTCGGCCACGACTGGACCGCACCGATGGTGCTCGTCGTGCTGGCCGCCTTCGCCCTGGGCCTGGCCGCCGGCGTGCTGGCCATGCTGCCGCGCTGGCTCAAGCAGCGCCGCGCTGCGCGGCAGTTGCGCCGCCGGGTCCTTGCCGACAGCGAACTCGCCCTCACCACCATCCAACCGCCCCATGAATCTTGATCTGAGCTGGATCCTGCTCGGCCTGCCCGCCGCCTTCATCCTGGGCTGGCTGGCCTCGCGCCTGGACCTGCGCCAGTTGCGCATCGAGAACCGGCGCAACCCCAAGGCCTATTTCCGCGGCCTGAACTTCCTGCTCAACGAGCAGCAGGACCAGGCCATCGACGCCTTCATCGAGGCCGTGCAGCAGGATCCCGACACCTCCGAACTGCACTTCGCCCTGGGCAACCTGTTCCGCCGCCGCGGCGAATACGAGCGCGCCGTGCGCGTGCACGAACACCTGCTCTCGCGCGGCGACCTGTCCGAAGCCGACCGCCAGCGCGCCCAGCACGCCCTGGCGCTGGACTACCTCAAGGCCGGCCTGCTGGACCGCGCCGAGGACGCCCTCATCAAGCTCGAAGGCACGCCCTTCCAGGCCCAGGCCCGGCTCGCGCGCCTGGCCAACTACGAACGCTCGCGCGACTGGGCCTTGGCCGCCGAGATCGCGCGCCGACTGGAAGACGCCGAGCACGGCAGCTTCAGCAGCCGCCTCGCGCACTACCTGTGCGAGCAGGCTGCCGCCCACCTGGCACGCGGTGAAGTTGCGGCCGCCCAGGACGTGCTGCAGCAGGCCATCGACACCGCCCCCAGCGCCCCGCGCGCGCGCATCGAACTGGCCCGTCTGCAGATGGAACAGGGCCAGGCCGCCCAGGCCTGCGTCACGCTGGAAGCCGCCCTCTCCGCCTGCCCGCCTGCCACGCCGCTGATCGCCGCCCCGCTGGCGCAGGCCGCTGTGGCCAGCGGCCGCACCGTGACCGTGCTGGCCAAGCTGCAGGAAAGCTACGAACAGACGCCTTCGCTGGACGTGCTGGAAGCGCTGGTGACGTTGCAGGCGGCCGCCGGCAGCAGCAACACCAGCACACGCGACTGGTATGTGCACCACCTCGAGCGTGAACCCTCGCTGGTCGCCGCCGCCAAGTGGATCGCCGGCGAGAAGCTGGAGCACGAACAGTTCCACCCCCAGGTTCAGCGCGCACTGGACCATGCCGTCAAGCCGCTCACACGCTACCGCTGCGCCGCCTGCGGCTTCGAGGCCAAGCAGCATTTCTGGCAATGCCCAGGCTGCCAGACTTGGGACAGCTACCCCGCGCGCCGCGTCGAAGAGCTGTAATGAAGCACCCCCGACTCTCGCTCACTGCGTGTAGCTCGCATCCCCCCTCAAGGGGGCGACGCCAGTGGCCCGGCGAAGCCGGTTCCACGGCGTCCCGCGACTGGACTTCTTCGTGACTGCTGTAATTCAGCAACCAGCATCTCCGTCATGCCTATGAAAATAACTCAAGCCCAACTCGCCAAGTCCCGCGTGCTCGTGGTGGGCGACGCCATGATCGACCGCTACTGGTACGGCGCGGTCGACCGCATCAGCCCCGAGGCCCCGGTGCCCGTGGTGCGCGTCACGCGCGAGGAAGTGCGCATCGGCGGCGCGGCCAACGTGGCCAGCAACGTCGTCTCGCTCGGCGCCCAGGCCACCCTGCTCACCGTCGTGGGCGACGACGACGCCAGCCACACGCTGGAAAAACTGGTGGCCCAGACCGGCATCACCCCGCACTTCGGCCGCGACGCGGCCCTGCAGACCACGGTGAAATTGCGTGTCATCGGCCGCCAGCAGCAGCTCATCCGACTCGATTTCGAGAACAGCCCCAAGGGCGAAGTGCTGGCCTCGCAGACAGCCGACTTCATCAGGCTGCTGCCGCAGCACGACGCCGTGCTCTTCTCCGACTACGGCAAGGGCGGCCTGGACCACGTGCACCACATGATCGAGCACGCGCAGGCCGCCGGCAAACCGGTACTGATCGACCCCAAGGGCTCGGACTACTCGCGCTACAGCGGCGCCACCGTCATCACCCCCAACCGCGCCGAGCTGCAGCAGGTGGTGGGCCCATGGAGCAATGAAGAGGATCTGCGCGCCAAGTCGCGCAAGCTGCGCGAAGAGCTGGGCCTCACGGCCCTGCTGCTCACGCGCAGCGAAGAAGGCATGACGCTGTACGACGCCGCGGGCGAGATCAGCGTGGCCGCCCAGGCGCGCGAGGTGTTCGACGTCACCGGCGCCGGCGACACCGTGATCGCCACCCTGGCCGCCCTGGTGGGCGCCGGTCTGCCACTGCGCGAGGCCATGCCCCTGGCCAACAAGGCCGGCGGCATCGTCGTGGGCAAGTTCGGCACGGCCACCGTCAGCTACGCTGAACTGTTCGGCGCACAATGAAATTCTGAGGACTGAAACATGACACGCGTAGTGGTTACCGGGGCGGCGGGGTTTATCGGCGCCAACATCGTCAAGGGCCTGAACGAGCGCGGCATCGACGACATCATCGTCGTCGATGACCTGAGCCAGGGCGACAAGTTCCGCAACTTCGCCGACCTCAAGATCGCCGACTACGTCGACCTGGACGATTTCTATCCCAACTTCGAGGAAGGCCACTACGGCAAGGTCGAGGCCGTCTTCCACGAAGGCGCCTGCAGCGACACCATGGAGCAGGACGGCAAGTACATGATGGACAACAACTACACGCTCTCGTGCGAGTTGTTCCAGGCCTGCCAGCGCTACGGCACGCGCCTGCTCTACGCCTCCTCCGCCGCCACCTATGGCAATTCCGAGACCTTTCGCGAGGTACCCGAGTTCGAGGCGCCGCTCAACGTCTACGGCTACTCCAAGCTGCTGTTCGACCAGCGCATGCGCCGCGAACTGGGCACGAACTTCGAGAAGGCCAAGATCCAGGTCGCGGGTTTCCGTTACTTCAACGTCTACGGCCCGCGCGAGCAGCACAAGGGCCGCATGGCCAGCGTGGCCTTCCACCAGTTCAACCAGTTCCGCGCCGAAGGCAAGGTCAAGCTGTTCGGCGAATACGGCGGTTACGGCCCCGGCCAGCAGATGCGTGACTTCGTTTTCGTCGACGACGTGGTGGCCGTCAACCTCTGGTTCTTCGACCACCCTGGCAAGAGCGGTGTGTTCAACCTCGGCTCCGGCCGTGCCCAGCCCTTCAACGACGTGGCCGTGGGTGTGGTCAACACCCTGCGCGGGTTGAAGGGCGAGGCCGCCCTGCCGCTGGACAAGATCGCGGCCCAGGGCCTGATCGAATACATCCCTTTCCCCGACGCGCTGCGCGGCAAGTACCAGAGCTTCACGCAGGCGGATCTGGCCAAGCTGCGCGCCGCCGGCTGTGATCACACATTCGCCGACGTGCAGACCGGCGTGGCCCAGTACGTGAAGTGGCTGGCCAGCCGGGCCTGATCAAGGCCTCGTCCATGAAAAAAGCCGGCGGTATCCGCCGGCTTTTTCTTGGTACGTTCAGCGCCTCACTTGCACTTGAAGACCTCGTAGGAACGCTTGCCGTATTCCAGGGAGTTGCCCTTGACCACGGTATCGCCGCCCCTGTCGATGGCCTCGTTGCGCGCCATCTGCAGCAGGTTCTCTTCCACCGCCTCGGCACTGCGTGTGATGGGCCCCAGGGACGACAGCACGCTGAGCGTGGAGCGCCCCAGCGACTTGCACTTGGTCACTTCCGTATCCTTGGCCAGCACGACCTGGTCAGCACCGACACGCTCGCCGATCATCGAGCTCGCACAGCCCGACAGGCCAGCGGCCAGCAGGCCCAGGGCCAAGGTGTTCATCAAGTTTTTCAATAGCTGCATAGTCTCTCCAATCAACAACAGAAACACGATGCCTTGAGTCTAGCGTCTCTGCGTGTATCCAAATGCAAAAAAACGGGATCAAACGCCCGTGAGCTTGCGGTAGGCCTCGCGCGTTGCGGGCGACACCGCGGCAAGCACCTGCGCGTGGCTGGTCTGGTGGCGGGCCTGCAGGCGCGCGGAGGCGACGGCCCTGGAACGGCAGAACCAGTGGCAGCTGTGCTGCATCAGAAAGAGTTCGGCCGACATCGTGAACGCCTTGTCGCGCTGCGTGAGCTGGCCGCGATTCTCGGCTGCCGCCGCGATGCCCTCGGCATGGATGGCCAGCAGGTGACGCATGTCGAAGGACTGGCGTGGAAGGAGCTTGTCGGCGTAGGGGAAGGCAAAACCCAGGGTGCTGACCTGGGTCTGCCCGTTCCAGACCTTGGAGAAATCGGTGGCGAAACGCTGGAACTGGCTGTTGAGCTCCGCCTCGGCCGTGCCCAGCATGCTCCAGATCTGTGCACGACGCTCTTCATTGTCCTCTCCGAGCGCGCGCAGATAGCCCTCGGTCACATTCTCCATGAGCTTCTCGATCTGGTACTGGCTCAGGTAGCCTCCCAGCAAGTAGATGCGGCGGCGCTGCTCACGCGCCTTGAGGAACTGGTAGCCCGCGATGGGCGCCAGCAGCAGAAACAGAAACTCCATGAACAACCCGGATAACTGAAAGAGAGCAGTGTAGTGGAGCGTTCAGCGCTCCAGCGCCACCACCCGCTTGTAGAGCAAACCACCCGCATAGAGCGAGAGCCCCACCACCACCAGGCTGCCGATGCGCAGCAGCGGTGCGGCGCCCGCCAGGTCGTAGAGGATGACCTTGACCAGCGAGGCCGCGAAGATGAAAAGCGAGGACTTGCCCAGGTCCTGATCGCTGCTGCGGAAGGCCAGCAGCAAGGAAGCCAGGGCCAGTGCGCCCCAGGCCAGCGAGACCAGCAGTTCGTTGTCGAAACTGCGCAGCACCACCCCCATCAGGCCGATGTGCGCGGCATACAGGGCAAAGGCCAGCCAGGGCCGCAGGGCGACATGACTGCGCCCGAGGAACCAGGCCGCGTAAAGCTCGGCCGTGTAGAGCAGCGACAGCAGGGTACCGTGGCCGGCGCCGCCCGTATCGTCCAGCAGCACCACGCGCACGTAATTCAAGGCCAGCAGCGCGCCCAGCAGCAGCTTGAAGGGCAGCATGAGCTGTGCATCGGCTGTCGGCCGCGTGACGAAGAGCGCCGCCGGCGGCAGCACCAGCAGCACGGCCCAGGGGGCCCAGCGGTCGGGCAACAATTCCAGATAGACCGCATGGAACAGCACCAGCGCGCCGTAGGCGCCGACGATGAAGCCACCGGCCGCCAGCGACACCCCCAGCGCGCGCCGCGCCACGGCGTAGGCCAGCAGCAGCACGGCCGCGCTGCCCAGTGCCACCCAGGGCGCCAGCGCGGGCAGGTGCCGGCTCAGGATGGCGTACTGCAGCGCGTAGAACAGCAGCAGCAGGGGCAGGTGTGCCACGCCCTCGGCCTGCGTCATGGGCCGATCGTGGCGTACCGAGAAGGTGATGGCTGCACTCAGGAAGACCGCGAACTGCAGGGTCTGGAACACCAGGGCCACCCCCCACTGGCTGCGTGCCAGCTGCTCCCAGAGCACCTGGAAGGCGACCAGGGCCATGTAGCCGGCCAGCAGATAGGGCCGGCGATTGCCGATGGCCAGCGCATACAGGCAGAACACCACGCTCCAGGCCGTGAAGTAGATCGCCAGGTCCACCACCGAACCGCTCATGGCCCGCAGCAACAGCGGCGCGGAGTAGGAACCCACCACAGCGAACAGGCCGTAGATCTCGCTGCCAAAGATGCGGCCCAGCCAGAGCGCGAGCAGGCAGTTGCAGATCACGGCCGCGGTGGCCACGCCGGCGCCGATCAGGTGGTAATAAAGATGGGCGCCATAGATGGCCAGGAAGAACACCACCAGGCCACCGGCCGGCAGCAGGCTGGCGTAGTTGCTGTCCAGGCGACGCAAGCGCAGGCCCGCCACGATGAGGCCGACACCGCCCAGCACGGCCAGCCCCAGCTGGCGCGGCGGCGTGAGCCAGCCCGCGTCATAGACCAGGCGAATCAGGTAGGCCGCGGCCAGCACCAGCAGCGTAGCCCCGGTCCAGCCCATGACCTGCGTGACCGTGAGTTCGCTGTCGTCCGTGGATTTCTCGAAAAAGGGCGAGGCCGACGCCGGTTTGGCCCGTGGCTGCGCCGTCGCGGCAGCGTAGGGCTGGGGCTCGGTGTTGCGGAAATGCGGGTCGTCCTCGTCCCGCACCGTCGCAGCGGCCGGCACACGCGGCGACAGGTTCAGCACGGCTTCCTCCAGCCGGGCCAGGCGCAGGTTCAGCGCACGCAACTGCTCTTCGACATCAGCCATGGTTCCCCCCGCTTCGTGATGACAGCCGCATGCTAACCGGTCATGACAGAGGCTCAGGTCGGCGGTCCGTAGCCTCCGCCCCCCGGGGTATGGATCTCGAACACGTCGCCCGGCTGCATATCGGTCTGGCCTATGTGGCCCAGCACTTCGCTGCGACCATCGGCACGCAACACGCGGTTGAGTCCCGTCTGCCCGCTCGCGCCGCCGGCCATGCCAAAGGCCCCGCTCTTGCGGCCATTGGAGAGGATGCTGGCCGTCATGGCCTCCAGGAACTGGACACGGCGCACACCGCCATCGCCGCCACGCCAGCGGCCGACGCCGCCCGAGCCCTGGCGGATCTCGTAGCCCAGCAAACGCACGGGGAAACGGAACTCCAGCACCTCGGGGTCGGTCAGGCGCGAGTTGGTCATGTGCGTCTGCACGACCGAGGTTCCGTCGAAGCCCTCACCGGCACCGCTGCCGCCCGAGATGGTCTCGTAGTACTGGTAGGTCGCGTTGCCGAAGGTGAAGTTGTTCATCGTGCACTGGCTCGCCGCCATCACACCCAGGGCACCATAGAGCGCATTCGTGATGCAGCTTGAGGTCTCCACATTGCCTGCCACCACCGAGGCCGGCGGGTTGGGGTTGAGCATGGAGCCCGGCGGGATGATGACCTTGAGCGGCTTGAGGCAGCCCGCGTTGAGCGGGATATCGTCGTCCACCAGGGTACGGAAGACATACAGCACCGCCGCCATGCACACCGCCGTGGGTGCGTTGAAGTTGTTGGCCTGCTGTGCGCTGGTGCCCGTGAAGTCGATCTCGGCGCTGCGGGCCTTCGCGTCCACGCGGATGGCCACGCTGATCTGCGCGCCATTGTCCAGCGGCAGGGTGAACTGGCCGTCCTTCAGCCGCGTGATCACGCGGCGCACCGACTCCTCGGCGTTGTCCTGCACGTGACGCATATAGGCCTGCACCACGTCCAGTCCGAACTGGACCACCATCTTGCGCAGCTCCTGCACGCCTTTTTCGTTGGCGGCGATCTGCGCCTTGAGGTCGGCCAGGTTCTGCTGCGGGTTGCGTGAGGGATATTCGCCACTGGCCAGCAAGGCCAGGATCTCGGCCTCGCGCAGCACGCCGCGGTCCACCAGCTTGAAGTTCTGGATCTGCACGCCCTCCTCCTCGATGCGCGTGGAGAAAGGCGGCATGGAGCCCGGTGTCGTGCCACCAATATCTGCGTGGTGTCCTCTGGAGCCGACGTAGAACGTGGGTTCCGTCTTGCCCTCCAGGTAGACCGGTGTGATCACCGTCACATCGGGCAAATGCGTGCCGCCGTGGTAAGGGTCGTTGAGCACGTAGACGTCGCCCGGCTGCATCTTCCCGGCGTTCTCGCGGATCACGGTCTTAATGCTTTCGCCCATGGAGCCCAGGTGCACCGGCATGTGCGGCGCGTTGGCAATCAGGTTGCCCTGGGTGTCGAACAGCGCGCAGGAGAAATCCAGCCGCTCCTTGATGTTCACCGAGTAGGCCGTGTTCTGCAGCTGCAGACCCATCTGCTCGGCGATGTTCATGAAGAGGTTGTTGAAGACCTCCAGCAGCACCGGGTCGGCCGTGGTGCCGGCGGCATACCGCTGCTCGCGGGGCACACGCCGGTGCAGGACGATGTGATCCAGGGCGGTGAGTTCGGCCTCCCAGCCGGGCTCCACCACCGTGGTGGCGTTCTTCTCGGCGATGATGGCCGGGCCGGGGATGCGGTCGCCCGCACGCAGGTCCTCGCGCACCACCAGGGCCGCCTCATGCCACTGGCCACCCGAATACAAACGCACCGTCTCGCGGCTGGGCACGGCGCGTGCCGGGTGCAGCGCGTGGCGCGGCTCGGCCGGCGCATCTCCCGCCACCACGGCTTCCACTGAGACCGCTTCCACGATCAGGCGCTTGCCCAGCATCAGGAAAGCGAAACGCTGGCGATAGGCGGCCTCGAAGGCAGCCGTGATCTCCGGCACCGAGCCGTACGCCACGATCAGCGCCGAATCGCTGCCCTCGTAGCGCACGTGCACACGCCGCTGCACGCGCACCGCGGCGGCACTGAGCTGCTGGCGCTCCAGTTCGCTGCGCGCGGCGTGGGCCAGCACATCGAGCTTGTCGGTGATGGTCGGCAGAGCACTCACCTCCAGCGGCAGCTCCACCGCCTGTTCGCGGATCACGTTCTGGTCGGCCAGGCCCATGCCATAGGCCGAGAGCACCCCTGCCAGCGGATGCACCAGCACGCGTGTCATGCCCAGCGCATCGGCCACCAGGCAGGCGTGCTGGCCGCCGGCGCCGCCGAAGCACTGCAGGGTGTAACGCGTCACGTCGTAACCCCGCGCCACCGAGATCTTCTTGATGGCATTGGCCATCTGCTGCACGGCAATGCTGACGAAACCTTCGGCCACATCCTCGGCGCTGCGCCCGGTCTGTGCGGCCAGGGTTGCGAATTTTTCGCGCACCACGGCATCGTCCAGCGCCTCCGCGCCGGACGGGCCGAACACGTGCGGGAAATGCGCCGCCTGGATCTTGCCCAGCATCACATTGGCGTCGGTCACGGCCAGCGGGCCGCCGCGCCGGTAGCTGGCCGGGCCCGGGTTGGCGCCCGCACTCTGCGGCCCCACGCGAAAGCGCGCGCCGTCGTATTGCAGGATGGAGCCACCGCCCGCGGCCACGGTGTGGATGCTCATCATGGGCGCGCGCATCCGCACCCCGGCGACCTGGGTCTCGAACTCACGCTCGAACTCGCCAGCGTAGTGGCTCACATCGGTGGACGTGCCGCCCATGTCGAAACCGATCACGCGGTCCATGCCGGCCAGTTCGGCCGTGCGGGCCATGCCCACGATGCCGCCGGCCGGACCGCTGAGGATGGCGTCCTTGCCCTGGAAGGCGTGGGCGTCCGTCAGCCCGCCCGAAGACTGCATGAAGAAGAGGCGCACGCCCGGCATCTCGGCCGCCACCTGGTCCACGTAGCGGCGCAGGATGGGCGAGAGGTAGGCGTCCACCACGGTGGTGTCGCCGCGGCTCACGAACTTCATCATCGGGCTGGTGCCGTGCGAGGTGCTGACCTGGGTGTAGCCGATCTCGCGGGCGGTGCGCGCCGCGGTCTCTTCGTGCGCCGTGTAGCGGTAACCGTGCAGGAAGACGATGGCCAGGCTGCGCAGGCCGGCATCGAACTGCGCCTGGAGTTCGCGGCGCAGCGCCGCCTCGTTCAGCGGCGTCACCAGCTCGCCCCGCGCGCCCATGCGCTCCTCGGCCTCGACCACAGCCGCATATAGCAGCTCGGGCAGCACGATATGGCGGTCGAACAGGCGCGGGCGGTTCTGGTAGGCAATGCGCAGCGCGTCGCGAAAGCCGCGCGTGGTAACCAGCAGCGTGGGCTCGCCCTTGCGTTCCAGCAGCGCATTGGTGGCCACCGTGGTACCCATCTTCACGCAGTCCACGCGTTCGGGCGTGATGGGCTCATGCGCCTGCAGGCCCAGCAGGTGACGGATGCCGGCCACCGCCGCATCGCGGTACTGGCCCGGGTTGTCCGAGAGCAGCTTGTGCGTGACCAGGCTGCCGTCGGGCCGGCGGCCCACGATGTCGGTGAAGGTACCGCCGCGGTCGATCCAGAATTGCCAGCGGTTCTTGCCTGCGTCTGCCATGCGCGCCTCCTTCACAAGCTCGCGGCGGAACGGGCCGCCTGGTCATACACGCCTGAAAGCACGCGCAGAAGACGGGCCAATTCACCGATGTCGCGGTTCAGCCCTTCGTCGGCCTTGAGCGCATTGATCAGGCAGCTCTCGCGGATCTCGCGGTAACGCTGCACGTAGCGACGCCCTTCATCGGTGGCCGCGTAGGTCACCTCCTTGCCGTTCTTGCTGGAGGCCACCACGCCCAGCCCCTGCAGCTTCTTGAGCGCGTAGTTGATCAGGTGGGTGTCTTCCACGTTCATGATGAAACTGATGTCGGCCAGGCGCTTGTCACGCGCGCGGTGCGTCACGTGGTGCAGCACCAGCACGTCCAGCGGCGTCAGGTCTTTCAGGCCGGCGGCCGACATGCAATGCACGATCCAGCGGTGGAAGGCGTTGCCCGAGACGATCAGGCCGAACTCGAACTCGCTCATCTCGGCGCTGCGCGGCGACACGAGGTGGGCCGAGGACACGATGGGAGAACTGCCCGGGTCGGCGGCGGGCGGGGTAGGTTTCTTGGCCATGAACAGCACGCTCCTGGGGCGGTGTGCCCCTCGTTCTGTGGCCGATTATAGAAATATAAAAACAATTTGTTGACAATTTGTCAACGTTTAGGGAATATACCTATGCCATCGTTGGCGCCTCACCGTACAGTCACCAGCATCCTTCATCAACCCCTATGGAGTGCCCCATGCAGCGTCGTCATTTCTCTCTCGCCGGTCTCAGCCTGACCCTAGCCCTGGCCGCCGGCAGCGCCCAGGCCCAGACCAAATGGGATCTGGCGGCTGCCTATCCGGCAAGCAATTTCCATTCCGAGAACATGGCCCAGTTCGCCACCGACGTTGACCAGGCCACGGGCGGCAAGCTCAAGATCACGCTGCATGCGGGTGCGTCCCTGTTCAAGGCGCCCGAAATCAAGCGCGCCGTGCAGGGCGGTCAGGCCCAGGCCGGTGAAATCCTGCTGGCCAACTTCCAGAACGAGTGGCAGATCTACGGTGCCGACGGCCTGCCCTTCCTGGCCGACAGCTACGACGCCTCGGTCAAGCTCTACAAGGCCCAGCGCCCCATGATCGAGAAGAAGCTGGCCGAGCAGGGCCTGGTGCTGCTGTACTCGGTGCCGTGGCCGCCCCAGGGCATCTACACCAAGAAGCCCATCAACAGCGCCGCCGACCTCAAGGGCATCAAGTGGCGCGCTTACAGCCCGGCCACCGCACGCATTGCCGACCTGGTGGGCGCCCAGCCCGTCACCGTGCAGGCCGCCGAGCTGCAGCAGGCCCTGGCCACCGGCGTGGTGGAGTCCACCATGACCTCGGGCGCCACCGGTGTGGACAGCAAGCTCTACGAGAACCTCAAGTACTACTACGACACCCAGGCCTGGCTGCCCAAGAACATGGTCATCGTGAACAAGCAGGCCTTTGATGCGCTGGACAAACCCAGCCAGGCCGCCCTGCTCAAGGCCGCCGCCACGGCTGAAACCCGAGGCCTAGCCGCCAGCCAGCGCGTGAATACCGAGACCCTGGCCAAGCTCAAGGCCAATGGCATGGAAGTGCTGCCTCCCTCGGCCGCACTCAAGGCCGACCTGAAGAAGGTCGGCGACACCATGCTCAAGGAATGGCTGGAAAAAGCCGGCCCCGAAGGCAAGACCCTGGTCGACGCCTACCAGCGCTGATCACCCGAGATGCGTGCAAACCGCCCCGGCGCCCTGCGCCGCGCGCTCGACGGCCTGTACGCCACGGGGGGCGTCCTCGCCGCCCTGTGCGTGCTGGCCATCCTGGTGCTGATGATCGGCGCCTCGGTGGGGCGCGTGGCGAACTGGCGCGTGGCCTGGATCAACGACGTGACAGCCTGGCTCTGCGCCGCGGCCGCCTTCCTGGGCATGGCCTACAGCTTTCGCAACGGCGACTTCGTACGCGTCACCCTGCTGCTGGAATCGGTGACACCCGCCGTGCGGCGCTGGCTGGAGGTCGTCTCCCTGCTCATCGCCACCGTTGCCATCGCCTACCTGGGCTGGTGGGCCGCGCGTTTCACTTACGACAGCTGGCGCTTCAACGACATCGCCGGCAATATGGTGGCCATCCCGATCTGGATCCCGCAGATGAGCTTCGTGGTGGGTTCCGCCATCCTGGTCATCGCGGTGGTCGATGAATGCGTGGGCGTGCTGCGCGGCGCCAAGCCCAGCTACGTCGCGCGCGTCGAAGAGCGCCATGCGCGCGGCGATTTTTCCGAAGAACTCTAAGGATTCCAGATGGGTCTGCTTGAAATCGGGGCCCTGCTGCTCTTCCTCATGCTGCTGATGCTGGCCGGCGGCGTCTGGATCGCCATGACCCTGGCCATCGTAGGCTGGGTCGGCCAGGCCTTCTTCACCAACACGCAGCCCGGCATGAACCTGTTCTCCTCCTTCTGGGAGACCACGGCCAGCTGGGAGCTCGCGGCCCTGCCCCTCTTCATCTGGATGGGCGAGATCCTCTACCGCACCCGCCTGTCCGAACAGATGTTCGACGGCCTCTCGCCCTGGCTCTCGCGCGTGCCCGGCCGCCTGATGCACACCACCGTGCTGGGCTGCGGCATCTTCGGCTCGGTCTCGGGTTCGTCCGCCGCCACCTGCGCCACCATCGCCAAGGTCGCCCTGCCCGAACTGGAACGCCGCGGTTATGACCGCAACATCGCCCTGGGCTCGCTGGCTGCGGCCGGCGGCCTGGGCATCCTGATCCCGCCGTCCATCACCATGGTGGTCTACGCCGTGGCCGCCGACGCCAGCGTGATCCGTCTCTTCCTCGCCGGTTTCCTGCCGGGTTTCCTGCTCATGGCCCTGTTCTCGGGCTACATCATCTGGTGGAGCCTGCGCAATCCAGGCAAGGTGCCGCCGGCCGAAGCGCCGACCAGCTTCAAGGACAAGCTGCGTCGTTCCGGCAGCCTCATCCCCTGCGGCCTGCTCATCGTCTTCATCGTCTGGGTGCTGGTGGCCGGCATCGCCACCGCCACCGAAAGCGCGGCCTGGGGTGTGGTGGGCTCGCTGGCCATCGCCGCGGCCAGCCGCTCGCTGACCTGGCGCAACTTCTGGGACGGCCTGGCCGGCGCCACGCGCGTGAGCTGCATGATCATGTTCATCCTGGCCGGTGCGGCCTTCCTGACCAAGACCATGGCCTTCACCGGCATCCCGCGCGAGCTGGCCGAGTTCGTGCACAGCATGAACCTCTCGGCCTACGGCCTGATCGCCGTGCTGGTGGTGGTCTACCTGGTGCTGGGCACCGCGCTGGACGGCATCTCCATGATCGTGCTCACCAGCGCCGTGGTGCTGCCCATGGTGCAGAAGGCGGGTTTCGACCTGGTGTGGTTCGGCATCTTCATCATCCTGCTGATCGAGATCGCGGAGATCACGCCGCCCGTGGGCTTCAATCTCTTCGTGCTGCAGAACATGACCGGCGTGGACAGCAACCGTATTGCGCGCGTCACCCTGCCCTTCTTCGCCTGCATGGTCCTTGCCATCGGGCTGATCACGGTCTTCCCCTCCATCGTCACCAGCGTGCCGAACTGGCTGATGGGCGTGGAGCGCTAGCCGGCCTGGGGCGACTTGCGCAAAGCGATCGTCACCAGAGCCGAGGCGTCCTGCAGCGCTGTCACGGCATGCATGGCCCCACCTGCCAGGAACAGCAGTTGCCCGGCGTGCAGCACGTGGCTGTGGCCGTCGACGCTGACGTCGAGCGTGCCCTCGATGCATTGGATGGTGATCTCCCCCGCCACCTGGTGCGGCGGCAGTGACTTGCCGGCTTGCAGCACCAGCCGCATCACCTCCAGGTCCTGCGCCTTGAACAGCGCCACGGTCTTCTCACTCGGCAAACGAATGCCTAAGGGCTGGACGTCGATGGATTGACCGGCGGAGGCGTGCGGGAGGGCCATGCGGGAGATTATGAGCCGCTGCCAGCGACAACGATGCCTGTGAGGTCATGCCGGCCAGGACGATAAACTCCCCCCATGCTCCCCGTCCTCGCCATCTGTCTCGGTGCCTGCGCCGGCGCTCTTCTGCGCTGGCGGCTGGGCCTGTGGCTCAGCACACCCGGCGCCCTCTTGCCCTGGGGCACGCTCACGGCCAACCTCGTCGGCGGCTACCTCATCGGCGTGTGTGTGGCGGTGTTCCAGGCCCTGCCGCAGTTGGACCCGGCCTGGCGCCTCATGCTCGTCACCGGCTTCCTGGGCGCGCTCACCACCTTCTCCAGCTTCTCGGCCGAGGTGGTGTCCATGCTGCAGCAGGCGCGTTATGCGCTGGCTCTGGGCACCGCCGGGCTGCACCTGCTGGGCTCGCTGGCCCTCACCATCGCCGGCATCAAGAGCGTGGAGCTGATCCTCGCGCGCTGAAAGCGGCGCGACCCGCACGATGAAACCCGCCTCCCCCCCCCCGACCGGCCGCGTCTACCTGGTAGGCGCCGGCCCCGGCGACCCCGAGCTGCTGACCCTGCGCGCCGCGCGCCTGCTAGCGCAGGCCGACGTGCTGGTCTACGACAACCTCGTCTCCGACGGCGTGCTGGCCCTGGCCAACCCGGGCGCACAGCGCATCTACGCCGGCAAGCGCCGCAAGGAACACACCCTGCGCCAGGAACAGATCAACGCCCTGTTGGTGCAGCTCGCGCAGCAAGGCAAGCAGGTGGTACGCCTCAAGGGCGGCGACCCCTTCATCTTCGGCCGCGGCGGCGAAGAGATGCAGAAGCTGGTCGAGCACGGCGTGCCCTTCGAAGTGGTGCCCGGCATCACGGCCGCCAGCGGTGTGGCCTGTTACGCCGGCATCCCGCTCACGCACCGCGACCATGCGCAGAGCTGTCTCTTCGTCACCGGCCACCTCAAGGATGGCAACCCCGAACTGGACTGGGCCGCCCTGGTGCGCCCACAGCAGACCGTGGTGATCTACATGGGCCTGAGCGGCCTGCCCGAGATCTGCCAGCAGCTCATCGCGCATGGCGCGCCGGCCACACGGCCCATCGCCGTCGTGCAGCACGGCACCCTGTCCACCCAGCGCGTGCTCACCGGTACCCTGGCCGACCTGCCACGCAAGGTTGAAGGCAGCGGCTTCTCGTCGCCCAGCCTGCTCATCGTCGGCGACGTGGTGCAACTGCACGGCACGCTGGACTGGTTCGAACCCCTTAGCGGCGCACGCACGCGCCTGACCCACGACGAGGCCGCGCAGCTGCCGCCCCTGTCGCCCACCATTTCCAGGAGCATCCCATGAGCGACGCACGGCCGCCCGAAGTCGATCGCACCGCAGTGCGCAGCACGGAGGTTTACCCATGAGCGACGCGCTCGACTACCTCGTCCAGGCCCGCCCCGAGGCCATGGGCCACTACTTCAGCTTCCTCAAGGACGCCGGCAAGCACCTGGACCCGAAGACCCGCAACCTGATCTCCGTCATCACCAAGGTCGATGCGCAGACCGAGCGCGGTTTTCGCCAGTACCTCAAGCGCGCGCTGAAAGAAGGCTGCACACCGCTGGAGGTCATCGACGCGCTGCTCATGGCCTTCCCCACCCTGGGCCTGACCAAGATCGTCTGGGCCACCGACATCATCCTTGCCATGCAGCTGCCGGGTTTCGCGCCCGAGGCCCTGCACCGCGCACAGCCGCAGTGGCACGACATCATGGCCGCCACCGACCTGGATGAAGGCGAAGTCAAGCGCATGGACTGCGAAGGCCGCGGCCTCTTCGTCTACCGCGAAGGCCAGAGCTACAAGGTCTACGACAGCCTGTGCCCGCACCAGGGCACCGACATCCCGCAGCTCGCGCTGCAGGGCCTCACCCTCACCTGTCCCAAGCACGAATGGGCCTTCGACGTGAAAAGCGGCGCCTGCATCAAGAACGGCAAGACACCGCTGACGCCCATCGAATCGAAAGTCGACCAGGGCCGGCTGATGGCGCGCTGGTAAGCAGCCGACACCCGCCACGAAAAAGCCGCGCAGGGCGCGGCTTTTTGCATGGTGCGAACTGCCGCCTGCCTCAGGCGTTCCAGCTCAGGTTGTTGCAGGCCTCGCACTCGTCCTTCATCACGCCCATCTTCACCAGCAGGGAGTGGACCTTGCAGCCCACGCAGAAACCCAGCACGGTCTCCATCCACATGAAACCCAGGCAGACCCAGACCAGCACCAGCGGAATCCACTTGGGCATGTAGTTGACCGTGGTGGGCAGCACCGCGTGCATGGCCACCGCATTGACCCAGCCCGCAAAGGTGTCCGGGTTGAAGAAGACCAGGCAGACCGCAATGAAACTCGCGCCGATGGACCAGGCGAAGCGCTTGGGCGTCAACGGCTTCCACACCGGGGCGTGGCCGCGCGCCAGCAGGCTGGCGATCAGGATGGTGGGCGAGAAACGCGCGGTGACGGCGAACATGCCCGCCAGCATCTCGAACAGCGCATACAGCAGCACCCAGGTCTGCAGCGTGTAGTCGTAGGTGCGGCGGATCGCCTCGACGCTGTAGAGGATGTGGCCGTCGAAATCCGTGTCAAAGGTGTCCTTGATCGAATTGCCCGTGACGATCCAGTGCGAGCCGAACACGGCGTCATAGAGCGTGAAGGCCATGAACAGGGGAACCGCCAGCATCAGCCCGGCGCGGATGCGCACCGCGATGTCGTTGATGAACAGCGTGTCGGCGGCCGGGTCCTGGAACCACAGTCGGCGAAAGGTGGTGAAGAACGATCCGTGGGCTTTTTGCAGTGGCATGGATGACCTCTGGGCAGATGAGCGTGAGCCCGGCCGCAAGGGCACACCCGCTCGGGGCCTGCACGGCAACCATGCTCACATAGTTAAGTGTGTGAGCATATAAGAAAGTTCCACTGAGCCGCAAGCGAAATCAGGGGCAGACACCCGAGACCTCGGGTTTACCCGCCCCCGCGCTGCGTGTACAGATCAAAACGCTTCATGAAAGCGTGGCGCTCGGCTTCAGGCACGGCGCTGAAGGCAAAACACACCACCAGGCGCGGCAGGCGCATCAGGGCGATCACCCGCGGGGGCGCCACACGCCAGTCCAGCAAGAGCTGGCCGGCGCCGAGGGTGACGCGGGCCGAAGCACCATGCACCTCATGGGCGTGTTCGCCCACGGCACGCGGCAGCCACGACAGCCACTCGGCCTCGGTGCAGGCCATGTCGCGCTCGAAACGCTCGGGGTAGAAGGATTGCACGGCGCCTGCTCGCGCGTCTCAGCCGCCGGCAATCGGCGGCCAGATCGCCAGCACGTCGCCTTCAAGCAGCGCACGCGTGGCGCGTTGCTCCGGCGGAATGTAGACGCCGTTGACCAGCACCAGGTGCACCAGCTTGGGCGGCAGGCCATAGGGCTCGATCACCTGCGTGATGGTGGCACCGGGCGCCACGTCCAGGGCGATCTGGTTGTCGCCGCGCGCCTGCGGCGGCAGGTAGTCGGTCAGCGAGGCAAAGAGCTTGAAGGTGATCTTCATCGGCTGATGGTCTTTGGCGTCCGGCCCTTCGACAGGCTCAGGGCAAACGGCGAGCAGCGGCCGTCACGCACGCCGGCGCGCATCGTCCGCCCCGCTCCAGTGACCCTGCGCCTGCGCGCAGGCGAGATACGCCGGCACCAGCTGGGTGGGGTCCTTGAGCAGTTCGTCCTTCCAGCCGCCCAGTTTCACCTGGCCTTCGACCAGGCCGCGCATCACGCCCACATGCTCGGTCCAGCCCACGCTGTTGCAGCCCACCAGCACGTCGCCCTGGAACTGCAGGCTCAGGTGGCGCCAGGCCGGCGCATCGGTCAGCTCGGTCTGCTGGCCACCGCTCACGCCCTGCCAGTTGCCGAAGCTGGTGGAGATCAGGCCCAGGGTGTCCAGCACATTGATCTGCGTGACGCCGCGCAGCACGGCACGTTTGCCCGGCCGGTTCTGCAAGGCCATATTGAGTGCGGCCACCCGCGCCTGCTCGGCCGCATTGGGCTGGATGGCGCTCACCACCGTGGTGCCGCTGACCTTGTCAAAGGCTTCGGCGCAGTCACCGGCCGCGTAGATGCCCGGCACATTGCTCTGCATGTGCTCGTCGGTCAGCACACCCTGCAGGCACTTCACGCCCGTTTTTTCCAGGAAGGCTATCGCCGGTTTCACGCCGGTGGCGCTGATGACCAGGTCCACATTGAGCGTCTTGCCGTTGGACAGTTTCACGTCCAGCGTCTTGTCCTTGCCCTGTGTGATGGACTCCACCTTGGTGCCGGTAAACACCGCCACACCCTTGGCCTCCACCCACTGCTTGATCATGCCGCCGGCGGCCGGCCCCATCATGCGCGGCACCATGCGGTCGCCCATCTCCACCACGGTCAGCGCCACACCGCGTGCGGCCAGCGCCTCCATGATGATGCAACCGATGAAACCCGCGCCCATCTGCAGCACGCGCGCGCCCTTGGCCGCACGCGCCTGGATGGCGCGCGCGTCGGCCAGCGTCCAGCAGCTCTCCACGCCGGGCAGGTCCATGCCGGGAATGGGCGCGCTCACCGGGTTGGATCCGGTCGCGATCAGCAACGTGTCGAAGGTCAGGGTCTGCCCGTTGTCCAGCGTGACCTGCTTCGCCTTGGTGTCCAGCTGGACGGCCTTGGCCTGCACGGCCTCGATGCGCAGATCGCTGTAGTGACGTGCGCCCTTGCGCAGCAGCGTGCCCTCCTCTCCGATATTGCCCATCAGCAAATAGGGGATGGCCATGCGCGAATACGGTGCCTCGCGCTCCTCCCCCACCAGGGTGATGCGGTCATCCGGCGCCTGCCGGCGCAGGGTCTCGGCCGCGATCACGCCGGCCGGGCCGGCGCCCAGGATCACGTGGTGCGCCATGACCCTACAGTCCCAGGCGCTTCTTGGTGGCGGCGGTGGGCCGGCCTTCGGTGTCCCAGCCCCGTACCTCGTAGTACTTGGGCAGCATCTTGGCCAGCTCGTTGACCTTGCCCTTGGCCGGGCCGGTCTTGGCGGGCTCGGTCAGCAGGCGCTTCGGAAGCGAGTCGTCAGCCTTGGTCAGGCCGGCGCGGTTGTTGAATTCGCGCTCCATGTTCCATATGCGCTCGCCGATCTTCTCCAGCTCCTCGGTCGTGTACTGCTCGCCAATCGCACCCTGCAATTGCGGCGCCAGGTCGGCCAGGCCCCAGGCAAAGGTGGTGAACACGCACAGGCCCGATGAATCGAACGCCGCGGTCGCGTCCTGGAAGGCCTTGACCAGCTCGGGCTTGCCCTCGTGCTGCAGCGGATCGGTCTTGACCGGAATGCCCAGCACCTCGGAGGCGATGGTGTAACCGCGCAGGTGGCAGCCACCGCGGTTGCTGGTGGCATAGGCCAGGCCGATGCCCTGGATGCCGCGCCCGTCGTAGGCCGGGAACTCCTGGCCCTTGGAGGTCATGGAGAGCTCGGGGTGGCCGTACTTGGCCGTCAGGCGCTTGCTGCCCTGGCCGATCTCCTTGCCGAAGCCGCGGCCGTGCACCGTCTCGTCCACCAGGAAGGCCAGCGCCTTGGCCGAGCCGAAGGGCGCCTCGATGCCGATCTGTTCCTTGGTCAGCACGCCTTTTTCATACAGCTCCATCACCGCACCCACAGTGGCGCCGAAGCTGATGGGATCGATGCCTTCCTCGTTGCAGATCATGGTGGCGTACTGCAGGCACTCGAGGTCGTTCACGCCGTTGGCCGCGCCCAGCGCCCAGGCCGCTTCGTATTCCAGGCCGCCGGAGGCGCCCCAGTACTGCGGCTTGTTGGCCACCGTGAAGTGGCCCTCGTCCATCTTGCTGATGCGCCCGCAGGCGATGGTGCAACCGAAGCAGGCCTGGTTGGTCACCAGCTGCTTCTTGCCGTCGGTCTTGCGTGGCGTGGCCATGGCCTCGGCCGAAATGTCCTTGGCGCCTTCGAACTGCACATCCTGGTGGTTGCGCGTGGGCAGCGCGCCCACCTCGTTGATCACGTTCATCAGCACCTGGGTGCCGTAGGCCGGCAGGCCTTGGCCGGTGACGGCGTTGTCCTTGAGGATCTGCTTTTTCTCCTTCACGGCCTTCATGAAGGCCTTGGGGTCGCGGATATTGCCCACGCCCTTGGTGCCGCGCACGGCAATCGCCTTCAGGTTCTTGCTGCCCATCACCGTGCCCACGCCCGAGCGGCCGGCCGCGCGGTGCAGGTCGTTCACCACGGCGGCGAACAGCACGCCGTTCTCGCCCGCCTTGCCGATGCTGGAGACACGCAGCAGCGGGTCCTGCAAGCTCTTCTTCAGCGCCTCTTCGGTCTTCCAGACGCTCTGGCCCCAGAGGTGGCCGGCGTCACGCAGCTCGGCCACGTCGTCGTTCACGTAGAGGTAGACCGGCTTCGGACTCTTGCCTTCGAAGATCACCATGTCCCAGCCGGCCATCTTGAACTCGGCACCCCAGTAGCCGCCCGAGTTGGAGCAGGCGATGGCGCCGGTCAGCGGGCTCTTGGTGATGACGGTGTAGCGCCCGCCGGTGGAGGCCATGGTGCCCGTCAGCGGGCCGGTGGCCCAGATGATCTTGTTCTGGGGTGAGAGCGGGTCGACCTTGGCGTCCACCTCTTCCACCAGGTATTTGGAGCCCAGGCCGCGCGAGCCCAGGTAGGCGTGCGCCCAGTCCATGTTCAGCGGCTCCGACTTCACGGTGCCCTTCGTCAGATCGACGCGGAGAATTTTTCCTGCCCAAGACATGATGTTTCTCCTTAAGCCGCAGAGGGTTGGTTGCCGAGCTTGTTGGCCCACTGTTCCATCTTGCCCAGGCCGGTCCAGTTGGCGTCGATGAAGGTGATGGCCCCGGTCGGGCAGGCGTCGGCGCAGGCCGGTTCGCCGCCGCACAGGTCGCATTTCTGCACCTTGCCGGTTTCCTGCACGTAGTTGATGGTGCCGAAGGGGCAGGCGATGGTGCAGACCTTGCAGCCCACGCAGGTGGAGTCGTTCACCACCTTGGCGCCGGTCTCCTTGTTCACCGTGATGGCCTCCACCGGGCAGGCGTGCAGGCACCAGGCCTCGTCGCACTGGGTGCAGGTGTAGGGCACTTTCTTGCCGGTGTGGTGGAAGTCGAATACCTTGATACGCGACTTGGCGGTGGCGAAGGTGCCGTAGTTCTCGAAAGAACAGGCCATTTCGCACTGCAGACAGCCGGTGCATTTGTCTGCGTTGATGTGCAACACCTTTTGCATGGAGGTCTCCTGGGTATTCGTGCCGTGGCACTTTGCCTATGAATCGTTGTGCATAGGCATTCTTGAATTGCGGGCCCCGGGAGGGACTAGGGAGAACCCTAGTCGGCTATGGCGTCGGCGAGCTTTATTCTCAAAATGCAACACCGCCCAAAAGCGCCAAAGGCTGGCATGATGCCCGTCAAACACGATCCGCCGCCGCATACCGCCATGCATGCCACGCCCGCTCCCCAACCCGTTTCCCGCCTCGCGCGCATCGCGCAGGCGCGCCAGCTCGCCCTGCAGGAAGCGGCGCCGCTGGCCGGTGGCCTGGTCGAACCCTGGATCGCGCAGAGCTGGCAACGCTGCCTGGCCCGCGGCCTGCGCCCGCAGGAGCGCGTGAACTTCGAGGCCGTCTCGCCCGCCGTCATGCGCCAGGCCTCGGAGGCCAACCACAAGCTCATGCAGGCCGCGCGCCCCATCCTCAAGCAGCTCGGCGGCGCCCTGGCCGAAACGCGCTACTTCGCCATCCTCACCAACCATGACGGCGTGGTGATCGACACCGACGGCCCCGTCGACCGCAGCGACCGCCGTGCCGCCCTCATCACCCGCGTCGGCGTCAACCTCTCGGAAGACAGTGTGGGCACCACAGCCATCGGCGCGGCGCTGCGCGAACTGCAGCCGGTCTGGCTACACCGCGGTGAGCACTTCTTCAACGACACCTCGGTCTACAGCTGCGCCGGCTCGCCCCTGTTCGGCCCCGACGGCCGCTGCGTCGGCATGCTCGACCTCACCGGCATCGAAGCCGCCGAGCGCCCCGAGTTGCGCCACCTGGCCACGCACGCTGCGCGCCGCATCGAAAACGCGCTGCTGCTGCAGCGACCGCACCGCCTGCTGCTGCGCATGAACTGGCCCGACATGCCGCTGGGCGACGACGCCGACGGCCTGCTGGCCCTGGACGCCGATGGCCTGGTGTGCGCCAGCAACCGCGCGGCGCGCCAGCTGCTGCCCCCGCTGGTCGGCAACCAGCACAACGAGCTGCACAGCCGCGACCTCTTCGCCCTGCCCTGGGAAATGCTGTTCGACGCCGCCCGCCAGGGCCAGCCGGTGGAAGTGCCGCTGTGGTCCGGCCTGCGCCTGCAGGCGCGTGCCGAACTGGTGGGCCGCGCCGCCGGCCCCGCCATGGCGCCGCGGATGGTCAGCACACCCGCCACCACCCTGCCCCTGCGCGACGTGGAAACCGGCCTGATCCGCAAGGCCGTGGAAGAATCCCGCGGCAACGTGGCCCAGGCCGCACGCAACCTGGGCATCAGCCGCGCCACCGTCTACCGCAAGCTCGGCACAGGCAAGCGCGACTGAGCCCCACACCCCCTAGCCGGCATGCGACTGACAGGCCATCTGACACTCAGCGTCCTCTCGCTCGGCGTGGCCGGCTATGCCCTCTTCGTCTACGGTTTCCTGCCGCTGGGCATCGCACTGCACCCGGACATGCGCGCCACCTACGAAGCCCAGCGCATCGGCATCTATGCGCACGTCTTTGCCGCCTTGTTCACACTCACCCTCGGGCCCTTTCAGTTCTCGGCGCGCCTGCGTGCGGCCCGCCCCGCGCTGCACCGCTGGATGGGCCGGCTCTATCTGGGTATCGGTGTGCTGGTGGGTGGCCTGGCCGGCCTGTACATGGCCAGCTTCGCCTATGGCGGGCCGGTCGCCCGCCTGGGTTTCGGCCTGCTCGCACTGGCCTGGCTGTACACCGGCCTGCGCGCCTACCTGGCCATCCGCGCGCGCCAGGTGATGGAACACTGCCGCTGGATGGTGCGCAACTTCGCGCTCACCTTCGCGGCCGTCACGCTGCGGCTCTGGCTGCCCGCGTCCTTCGTGGCCGGCCTCCCTTTCGACCTGGCCTATCCCGCCATTGCCTGGCTGTGCTGGGTGCCCAACCTGCTGGTGGCGGAATGGATGCTGCTGCCCGCGCCGGCCTGAGCCCGGCGCGCCGTCAGACCACCACCGGCTTGCGCTTCACCGCGTAGTTCAGCAGCAACTGTGCCACACCGCCCATCAGCGAAAAACCCATCATCAGCAGGCCCAGGTTCACCGGGCCCTCGTGTTTGAGCAGTCCGACCACATAGCTGCCGAAGGCTCCCATCACCTGCTGCGAGGCGCCGGCCACGGCCGCGGCGGCACCGGCCAGCGCCGGGATCAGGCCCACCGAACCCGAGATGGCGGGCGGAGCAATCAGACCGTGGCCCAGGCCCAGCAGCGTCAGCGGCAGCGCAAAGGCCCAAGGGGTGTGCAAGCCTCCCCAGGCCAGCAGCAGCATGAGCCACAGCCCGGCCTGCACCGCGAAGAAACCCAGCCCCATGAGGCGGCGGTCGCCCATGTGGTGCACCAGGCGGCTGGTCAGCATGTTGCCGAAGATGTAGGGAATGGGCACGGCCATGATGTACCAGCCCATGCGGTCCGGCGTCACGCCGTAGTGCGTGAGCACGATGGGCGCGCCCGAGAGGAAGCAGTAGAAGGCCGAGGTGAGCATCGCCATGATGAGCACGTAGCACAGGAAGGTCGGCTCGCGCAGCAGCCGCGCGTAGGCACTGAACAGAGCGGTCAGCCAGTGCGTGGTGGTCGCATGGACCGGCTTGCGCGCCGGCAGGCCGCGCCAGGCCGCCAACAGGGCCAGCGCTGCCAGCGCCGCCGTGATCCAGAAATTGGCCTGCCAGCCCAGGGCCACATGCACCTGGCCGCCCAGCAGTGTGGCCAGCGGCGGGCAGGTGCCCATGGCCATGCCCACGTAGGCCATCATGCGCGTGCGCTCGCGGCCACTGAAAAAATCCTGCACCATGGCCCGCCCCACGGACATGCCCGCCGCACCGCCCGCGCCCTGCAGCACACGCCCCAGCACCAGCACCGCCAGGTTGGGCGCCAGCGCCGCGATCACCGAGCCCAGCAGCACCAGCGCCATGCCGCCCAGCAGCAGGGGCTTGCGCCCGATGCGGTCCGACCAGGGGCCATAGACCAGCTGCAGGCCGCCGAAGGCCGCCACATAGGCACTGAAGGTCAGCTGCACGCTGGCCTGGCTGGCATGGAATTCCGTGGCCCAGGTCGGCATCGACGGCAGGCACAGCGTCATGGCCACGACACCGAAGGTGATCTGCAACAGCAGCGTGGCCATCAGCCAGCCACCGGGATGCGCCGGGGCGGCGGGCGCGGGGTCCCTGGTTTTCGAAGTCATGGAGCGACGTAGTCGATCAAAAGAATAAAACGGCGCCACGGCGGCGGCACCTTGCTCAGGGCAGTGTAGTCAACCCCTGCGCCGCACACCCCACGCCAGCGCTCTAGCTGCCAGAGCGATGCGTGATGGCCCGGCGCGTGCCCGGCGGGAACACCGGATCTATGGCACCATGTTTCCCCTTTTCCAGCACAGGACCTCACCATGTTCCAGCGCGCGCGCACCGATACCCAGGCCCTACGGCAAGCCCTCGGACTGGGCCTCCTTCTGTCCGGCGCCGCCCTGCTGGCCGCCTGGCTCACACAAGGCCAGCCCCTCTTCTCGCTGCTGCCGCCCGGCGGCGGTACGCCGGACGTTCGGCCCGAACAGCGCTTCGACCTGCATGCCACCTTTTTCACCGTCTGGGCCACCATCGCCCTGGTGACGCCCGCGCTCTGCCTGTTCCCCTTCGCGCGCCGCTCGGAGACGGCAGGCCGTTACTGGCGGGCCTTCTGGACGGTGTCGCTGCTGGCTTTCGCCATCCACTTCTACTGGGCCGTGGTGCTGGTCTTCGGCAACGACTGGTCGCGCATCCTCAACACCCCGCGCGTGAGCGCACCCAGGCTCGACACCGTGTTTGCCGTCTGGTGGGTGGTGGACGTGCTGCTGGCCTGGTTCTACCGCAGCGACGCGTTGTGGCTGCGGGCCCAGCGCGTCGGGGTGCACCTGCTGGCCTTCATCCTCTTTTTCATGGGCGCCGCACGCGAAGGCGAGCTGCTGCTCTCGCGCGTGATCGGTTACGCCATGGCTGCAGCCGTGCTCGTGGCGGTGCTGCTCTGGCTCTGGGGCCAGCGACCGGGCACCCAGCGCAAAGCGTGAGCGCACGGTCGGGGTTCAGTCGCTCAGACCAGCCCTTCAGCCCTCATCGCCGCCTGCACGCCCGGGCGGGCGGCCACGCGGGCCATGTAGGCCACCAGGTTGGGCAGGCCGCTGATGTCGATGGCCACGCGCTTGGTCCAGTTCGTCACCGTGAACAGGTAGGCGTCGGCCACGCTGAAGTCCTTGCCCATCAGGTAGTCCTTGCCGGCCAGCTGCTCGTTCACGTATTTCAGGCGGCGCTCGATGTTGCCGCGGCAGAAATCCTTCCACTCCTGCGGGGCGGCCGGGTTGAACAACGGGCTGAAGGTCTTGTGCAGCTCGGTGCCGGTGAAGGTCAGCCAGCCCTGCATGCGGTAGCGCTCCACCGTGCCGTTGGCCGGGGCCAGTTTCTTGGCGGGCTGGCTGTCGGCCAGGTACTGCACGATGGCCGGGCCTTCGGTCAGCACTTCGCCGGAATCCAGTTGCAGCGCCGGCACGTAGCCCTTGGGGTTGATGGCCAGGTAATCGCCACCCGAGGCCGTCTTCTTGTCCTTGAGGTCCACCACCTCAGTGTCGTACTTCAGGCCCAGTTCTTCGAGCACGATGTGGGGGGAGAGGGAACAGGCGCCGGGTTTGATGAAGAGTTTCATGGTGAGTTCTCGCTGGGATGGAAATGGGAAAAGCCGGGCCAGTGTAGGCAAACTTGCAAAGGCCTGCACGGCTGGCCGCAAAAACGACAGGCAAGGCCCGTTTTCAGCGCATCCCCGACAGTGCCCCCGTCCAGCGGTTTTCGCCTCAGGCTGCCATCAGCGCCCGGTGTTTCTCCAGCGCTTCACGCACGATGGGCAGCACGCCCTCGCCGCCTTCGTCCAGCATGGTCCTGAATTCGCGCTGCATGCGCGGCTCCCAGAACTTCGCGATGTGGTTGGCCAAGCCTTCCAGGGCTTCGGCCTTGTCGGGCTGGGACTGGAAGAAGGTGCCGATCTGGTTGGCCATGCGGACCAAATGTTCGCGGTTCATGTTGATTTACTTTCGAGAGAGATACGTTGGGGGTGGCTGTAGACGCTCAGGTCCTGCCCGCGCGCAAAGCCCAGTAGCGTGAGGCCGCAGTCCTGCGCGGTGTCGATGGCCAGGCCCGTCACACCCGAGACCGCCGCCAGCAGGCACACGCCTGCGCTCGCCGTCTTCTGCACCATCTCGTAGCTCGCGCGGCTCGTCACGGTGATGAAGCCCTCACTCGCATTCCGGCCGTCGCGGGCCAGGGCGCCGATGAGCTTGTCCAGCGCGTTGTGCCGGCCCACGTCCTCGCGCAGCAGCACGATCTCGCCCGCCGCCGTGCACCAGGCCGCCGCGTGCGAGGCACCCGTCACGCCCAGCAGCAGCTGGCGCTCGCGCAGCTGGCCCAGCGCCGTCGAGACGGCCGGCGCATCAAAGGGTACGCCCGCGCCCAGCGCGCCGGGCTGGCGCACCGCCTGCTCCAGGCTGTCGGTGCCGCACAGGCCGCAGCCCGTGCGCCCGGCCAGGGTGCGCCGCCGGCCCTTCAGCCGCATGAAGCAGGCCGAGGCGATGTCCAGCGCCACGCTGATGCCGCGTTCCCCCTGCTGCACCTCGATGCCGTAGATCTGCGCCGGGCTGTCCACGATGCCTTCGCTGAAACTGAAGCCGATGGCAAAGTCCTCCAGGTCCGAGGGAGAGGCCAGCATCACCGCGTGCGAGACGCCGTTGTAGACCAGGGCCACGGGCACCTCCTCGGCCACCCAGTCCGTGGTCTCGAACACTTCACCGCTGCGCAGGCCGCGCACGGCCGTGGCGCGGGCGCCGGGCACCGGGGGGTAAGGCAGTTCATGCATGTGCATGGCCTGCCTCCCTACTTCCCCACCGTCTCGGTGGCATCGGCGGGGTGCGCCGCGTGCAGATGCTCCAGCTGCTCCTTGTTGAAACGCTCGTAGCCTCTTTGCCATTCGGACGGCTGCGTCACCGGCATCACCTGCACCGCCGTCACCTTGTACTCGGGGCAGTTGGTGGCCCAGTCGGAGTTGTCGGTGGTGATCACGTTGGCGCCCGACTCGGGGAAATGGAAGGTGGTGTAGACCACACCCGGCTGCACCCGCTCGGTGATGGTGGAGCGCAGCACGGTTTCACCCGCGCGGCTCTGGATGCCCACCCAGTCGCCCTCTTTGATGCCCCGGTCTTCCGCGTCCTGCGGGTGGATCTCCAGCCGGTCCTCGCTGTGCCAGCGCACGTTCTCGGTCCGGCGGGTCTGCGCGCCCACGTTGTACTGCGACAGGATGCGGCCCGTGGTCAGGATCAGCGGGAACATGCGCGTAACCTTCTCGTCCGTGGGCACGTACTGCGTGATGATGAACTTGCCCTTGCCGCGCACAAAGGTGTCGATGTGCATGGTGGGCGTGCCCTCGGGTGCCTCGTCGTTGCAGGGCCACTGCACGCTGCCCAGTTCGTCCAGCTTCTTGAAGCTCACGCCCTTGAAGGTGGGCGTCAGCGCGGCGATCTCGTCCATGATCTCGCTGGGGTGCTTGTAGTTCATGGGGTAACCCAGCGCGTTGGACAGCATCTGCGTCACCTCCCAGTCGGCGTATTTGGCTTTGGGCGGCATCACCTTGGTCACGCGCGAGATGCGGCGTTCGGCGTTGGTGAAGGTGCCGTCCTTTTCCAGGAACGATGCGCCCGGCAGGAAGACATGGGCGTACTTGGCGGTTTCGTTCAGGAACAGGTCCTGCACCACCACGCACTCCATGGACTCCAGCGCGTGGGCCACGTGCTGGGTGTCCGGGTCGGACTGCACCACGTCTTCGCCCTCGCAATACAGGCCCTTGAAGCTGCCGTCGATGGCCGCGTCGAACATGTTCGGGATGCGCAGGCCCGGCTCGGCGCGCAGCGACACGTTCCACACGCTCTCGAAAGCGGCGCGTGCCGTGCCGTCCGACACATGGCGGTAACCCGGCAGCTCGTGCGGGAAGGAACCCATGTCGCAGGAACCCTGCACATTGTTCTGCCCGCGCAGCGGGTTCACGCCCACGCCTTCGCGGCCCACGTTGCCGGTGGCCATGGCCAGGTTGGCAATGCCCATCACCATGGTGGAGCCTTGGGCATGCTCGGTCACGCCCAGGCCGTAGTAGATGGCGCCGTTTTTGCCCGAGGCCTTCTGGCCGTTCTTGTCAATTCCTGTGGCAAACAGGCGGGCTGCAGCGCGCAGCTCGGCCGCCGGCACGCCGGTGATGGCTTCCATGGCCTCGGGCGAGTTGTCGGGCTTGGCCACGAACTCCCGCCACTCGTTGAAAGACTTCATGTCGCAACGCTCGGCCACAAAGGCCTCGTCCACCAGGCCTTCGGTCACGATCACGTGGGCCAGGGCGCTGATGACGGCCACGTTGGTGCCCGGGCGCAGCTTGAGGTGGTGGTCGGCCTTGACGTGGGGCGAACGCACCAGGTCGATGGTGCGCGGGTCCACCACGATGAGCTTCGCACCGGCGCGCAGGCGCTTTTTCATGCGCGAGCCGAACACCGGGTGGCCGTCGGTCGGGTTGGCGCCGATCACCATGATGATGTCGCTCTTCTCCACCGACTTGAAAGTCTGCGTGCCGGCCGATTCACCCAGCGTCTGCTTCAGGCCGTAACCCGTGGGCGAATGGCACACGCGGGCGCAGGTGTCCACATTGTTGTTGCCGAAAGCGGCGCGCACCAGCTTCTGCACCAGGTAGCCTTCTTCGTTGGTGCAACGCGAAGACACCAGGCCGCCGATGGAATCGCGCCCGTACTTGGCCTGGATGCGCTTGAATTCGCTGGCCGCGTAGTTGATGGCCTCTTCCCAGCTCACCTCGCTCCACGCGTCGTTGATGCTCTTGCGGATCATCGGGCTGGTGATGCGGTCCTTGTGCGTGGCGTAACCCCAGGCGAAGCGACCCTTCACACACGCGTGGCCTTCATTGGCCTTGCCGTCTTTCCACGGCACCATGCGCACCACCTCGTTGCCCTTCATCTCGGCCTTGAAGCCGCAACCCACGCCGCAATAGGCGCAAGTGGTGGTCACGCTGTGTTCGCTCTGGCCCAGCCAGATCACGCTCTTCTCCTGCAGCGTGGCCGTGGGGCAGGCCTCCACGCAGGCGCCGCAGCTCACGCACTCGCTCTCCATGAAAGGCTGGTCCTGGCCCGGCGACACCCGGCTTTCGAAACCGCGGCCCGAGATGGTGAGCGCAAACGTGCCCTGCGTTTCTTCACAAGCCCGCACGCAGCGGTTGCAGACAATGCACTTGCTGGCGTCGTAGCTGAAATAGGGGTTGGAATCGTCGATCTTGGGTTTGTTCTCGCCGCGGAAGTGGTTGTCGCCGTCCAGGCCGTAGCGCACCTCGCGCAGGCCCGTCACGCCGGCCATGTCCTGCAGCTCGCAGTTGCCGTTGGCGCTGCAGGTCAGGCAGTCCAGCGGGTGGTCGGAGATGTAGAGCTCCATCACGTTCTTGCGCAGCTCCTGCAGCTTGCTGGTCTGCGTCTTCACCTTCATGCCGGCTTCGGCCGGGGTGGTGCAGCTGGCGGGGTAACCGCGGCGGCCTTCCACTTCCACCAGGCACAGGCGGCAGGAACCAAAAGGCTCCAGGCTGTCGGTGGCGCAGAGCTTGGGCACCTTCACGCCGGCGTCCACCGCCGCGCGCATCAGCGAGGTGCCCTCGGGCACGGTGACGCTCTGGCCGTCGATCTCCAGCGTTACTTCCCGGGCGGACTCACGCTTGGGGGTGCCGTAGTCGATGTCGAGTTTGAGATGGTTCAGCATGGCAATTCCTTTCAGGCAGCCTTGCGGTCCGGCACGGTGATGCCGAAATCCTGCGGGTAATGGTTGAGGGCGGACAGCACGGGGAAAGGCGTCATGCCCCCCATGGCGCAGAGCGAACCGTTGACCATGGTGTCGCACAGCTCGCGCAGCAGCTTGACCTGCTGCGGCTGGGTGCCGTCCTGCGGCTTGGCCTGGGTGATGCGGTCGATCACCTCCACCCCGCGGGTGGAGCCGATGCGGCAGGGCGTGCACTTGCCGCAGGATTCGATCACACAGAACTCCATGGCATAACGCGCCAACTTGGACAGATCGGCCGTGTCGTCGTGGATCACGATGCCGCCGTGGCCCACCGTGGCGCCCACGGCCGTCCAGCCCTCGTAGTCCAAGGGCAGGTCCCAGTGCGCTTCGGGCACATAGGCGCCCAGCGGGCCGCCCACCTGCACGGCCTTGATGGGCCGGCCGCTGGCCGTACCGCCGCCGTAGTCGTACATCAGCTCGCGCAGCGTCACGCCAAAGGCCTTTTCCACCAGGCCGCCGTGTTTGACGTTGCCCGCGATCTGGATGGGCAGCGTGCCCTTGGAACGGCCCACGCCGTAGTTGGCATAAAACGCCGCGCCGCGCGCCAGGATGATAGGCACCGAGGCAAAGGTGATCACGTTGTTGATGACGGTCGGCTGGCCGAACAGGCCGCTGAGCGCCGGAATCGGCGGCTTGGCCCGCACCACACCGCGCTTGCCTTCGATGCTCTCCAGCATGGCCGTTTCTTCACCGCATACATAAGAACCCGCGCCCTTGCGCACCTCCAGGTGAAAGGCCTTGCCCGATCCCAGCACGCTGTCCCCCAGGAAACCGGCCTGGGTGGCGCGCTGGATCGCCTCGTTCAGCGCCGCTATGGCGTGCGGGTACTCGCTGCGTACATAGATGTAGCCGCGCGTGGCGCCTGTGGCTATTGCCGCGATGGTCATGCCCTCGATGAGCATGTAGGGGTCGCCCTCCATGGTCATGCGGTCAGAGAAGGTGCCCGAATCGCCCTCGTCGGCGTTGCACACCACATATTTCTGCTCGGCTTTAGCGGCAGCCACCGTCTTCCACTTGATGCCGGCCGGAAAAGCCGCGCCGCCACGGCCGCGCAGGCCCGAGTCCAGCACCTGCTGCACCACCTCGGCGGGTTTCAGTGTCAGTGCCTTGCGCAGGCCGGCGTAGCCTTCAAACAACTCGTAGTCGGCCAGCGACACCGGGTCCGTGATGCCCATGCGCGCAAAGGTCAGGCGCTCCTGCTTCTTCAGGTAGGAAATCTCGTCCGTCAGGCCCAGGTTCAGCGGGTGCTTGCCACCGGTGTGGAAACCGGCCTCGAACAGGCCCGCCACGTCTTCCACCTGCACCGGCCCGTAGGCCATGCGGCCCTTGGGGGTGACCACTTCCACCAGCGGCTCCAGCCAGAACATCCCGCGCGAGCTGTTGCGCACCAACTCGATGTCCACCTTGCGCTTGCGCGCCTCCAGCACGATGAGCGCCGCCACCTCGTCGGCCCCCAGGGCCAGGGCCGCGGAGTCACGCGGCACGTAGATCTTGATCTTGCTCATGCGGCCTCCTTCAGCTGCGCCAGCAGGTGGTCAAACTTGGCGTGGCTCACGCGGGCGTAGGGCTTGTCGTTGATGCTCATGGACGGGGCCGTGGCGCACAGGCCCAGGCAGTAGACGGATTCCAGCGTGACGTTCTGGCCCTTGGCCTGCTTGCTTGCGTGTTCCCACAGGGCTTCGGAGCCGCAAGACTGGCAGGCCTCGGCCCGGCAGACCTGCACCACGGCGCCCTTGGGCGCCTCGGTACGGAAGTGGTGGTAATAGGAGATGACCCCGTGCACCTCGGCGCGTGAAAGGTTCAGCGCCAAGGCGATGTCGGCCACGGCCTCCGGCGGCACATGACCCAGCGCGTCCTGGATGTCGTGCAGGATGGGGAGCAGCGCCCCCGGCATATCGCGCTTGTCGTCCAGCACCCGGCGGACGGTGTGCTGGGCCTGGCCCGTTGTCGTTGTCATGTTTGCCTCGCTTTTTCAGCGACACGCCCGGGGAA
>CAUPMJ010000012.1:0-94910 GCA_963512455.1 uncultured Hylemonella sp.
CAAGGAAATGGTGATGCCTGGCGACAACGTGTCGATCACCGTCAAGCTGATCGCCCCCATCGCCATGGAAGAAGGCCTGCGCTTCGCCATCCGCGAAGGCGGCAAGACCGTGGGCGCCGGTGTGGTCGCCAAGATCCTGGCGTAATGGTTTTGTAGGGGTATAGCTCAATTGGCAGAGCGTCGGTCTCCAAAACCGAAGGTTGTAGGTTCGATTCCTACTGCCCCTGCCACCTGACCTGCTGAAGCGGGTTGGTGCACAAAAAGCCCGCCACCGCCGTGGCGGGCTTCAGCGTCTAAAGAGGCGTGGTGGTTTTGATACAGGCGCTAAGCGGAATTTAGAAAATGGCAACCTCACAAGTGGAAACGGTCGGTAGCGGAGCGAACAAGCTCAAGCTGGCTGCGGCAGTGCTGCTGCTGCTGGCTGGCCTGGTAGCTTTCTACTGGCTGGGCAAGCAAGGCGCCCTGATGCAGTGGGGGGCGCTGCTGGCGGCTCTGGTGGCTGCGGTCGTCGTGTTCTTCTCGGCCCAGACGGGGCGGGATCTGTGGGCCTTCGGGCGCGATGCCTGGCGCGAAGTCGGCAAAGTGGTCTGGCCGGCGCGCAAGGAAGCGATCCAGATGACGGCCTACGTCTTCGCCTTCGTGGTGGTGATGGCCCTGTTTCTGTGGCTGACCGACAAGACCCTTGAGTGGTTCATCTTTGACCTGATTCTGGGCTGGAGGAAGTAATGACTGACGTGGTAGATGCTTCGTCCGTGCCGGCTGCCAAGCCGGCCAATCCGGACCTGCGCTGGTATGTCGTGCACGCCTACTCCGGCATGGAGAAGGCGGTCGAGCGCAACATCATCGAGCGCATCAACCGTTCCGGCCTGCAGGACAAGTTCGGCCGCATCATGGTGCCGATGGAAGAAGTGGTCGAGATCAAGAACGGCCAGAAACGCACCACAGAGCGCAAGTTCTTCCCCGGTTATGTGCTGGTGGAAATGGTGATGGATGACGACACCTGGCACCTGGTGAAACACACCAACAAGGTGACGGGCTTCGTGGGCGGCGCCAAGAACCGCCCGGCCCCGATCTCCGAAGAAGAGGTCATGAAGATCGTCAACCAGATGCAGGAAGGCTCCGACAAGCCGCGTCACAAGGTTGAGTTCGAAGTGGGCGAGTACGTGCGCGTCAAGGAAGGCCCCTTCACCGACTTCAACGGCACGGTCGAGGAAGTCAACTACGAAAAGAACAAGGTGCGCGTGGCGGTCACGATTTTTGGCCGCTCGACTCCGGTGGAGCTGGAGTTCTCGCAGGTCGAAAAAACCTGATGTTTTGCGGGTCAGACCACTTGCGTGCAATGTGCTCTGACCCCAACGAGATAGAGATTGATTGGATTTCGCGCTTTTCGACTCGGCGCGAATGTAGTAAGTGAGTCGTTAACCCCGGGGAGCCGAGGTAGATTGCCCAGGCGTTATCACCCGTAAGGAGAAAAGCATGGCGAAAAAAATCGTCGGTTTTATCAAGCTGCAAGTGCCGGCTGGTAAGGCCAATCCCTCGCCGCCGATTGGTCCCGCTCTGGGCCAGCGCGGTCTGAACATCATGGAGTTCTGCAAGGCGTTCAACGCCCAGACCCAGGGCGTCGAGCCCGGTCTGCCGCTGCCGGTGGTGATCACCGCCTTCGCGGACAAGAGCTTCACCTTCGTGATCAAGACACCGCCCGCAACGGTGCTGATCAAGAAGGCCATCAAGCTGGACAAGGGTTCGTCCAATCCGCTGAAGGACAAGGTCGGCAAGATCACCCGAGCCCAGCTCGAGGAAATCGCCAAGACCAAGATGAAGGACATGACGGCCGCCGATCTGGACGCCGCCGTTCGTACCATCGCCGGTTCTGCCCGTTCCATGGGCGTGAATGTGGAGGGCGTGTAAATGACCAAGCTCACCAAGAAACAGAAGTCCCTGCAGGGCAAGGTTGACAGCAACAAGCTGTACCCGCTGGCTGATGCGCTGAAGATCGTCCAGGACGCTGCGACCGCCAAGTTCGATGAATCCATCGACGTGGCTGTGCAGCTCGGCATCGATGCCAAGAAGTCGGACCAGGTGGTGCGTGGCGCCGTCGTGCTGCCGCACGGCACGGGCAAGACCAAGCGCGTGGCCGTGTTCGCCCAGGGCGCCAAGGCTGAAGAAGCCAAGGCCGCCGGCGCCGACGTGGTCGGCATGGACGACCTGGCAGCCCGCGTGAAGGCTGGCGACATGCCCTTCGACATCGTGATCGCTGCTCCGGACGCGATGCGCGTCGTCGGTACCCTGGGTCAGGTGCTTGGCCCCCGTGGCCTGATGCCCAACCCCAAGGTCGGTACCGTCACCGCTGACGTGGCCACGGCCGTGAAGAACGCCAAGGCTGGTCAGGTGCAGTTCCGCGTGGACAAGGCCGGTATCGTGCACAGCACGATCGGTCGCCGCTCGTTTGATGCCGCCAAGCTCCAGGGCAACCTGGCTGCGCTGATCGAGGCGCTGAACAAGGCCAAGCCGGCTTCGAGCAAGGGTGTCTTTTTGCGCAAGATTGCTGTTTCGTCCACGATGGGCGTGGGTGTCCGCGTCGACACCCAGACCATCTCGGCGTAATCGCAAAAATTTGACCGGCTGGAAACGGCTGGTCGATGTGGTGGGCCGGCCGGTTGCAAGACTGGCCGGGCCATCCAAGACCGTTGGCGCACAGTCCTGCTGTGCTTAATCAGTGAAAGCCAGCGTAGATGGCGATCCCGCTGCAGATGGAATGAGTTCCCGAACAGTTGATCGCTGCAATGAGGCGTGTTCGCAGGCGTTGAGTCGACGGACACATTTTGAAGGAGTTAGACCTTGAGTCTGAATCGCAGTGAGAAAGAAGCGGTCATCAGTGATGTGACCGGCCTCGCCGCTAAAGCTCAAACGCTCGTGATGGCGGAATACCGCGGCATCACGGTCGCTGACATGACCAAACTGCGCGCCACCGCCCGCAGCAATGGTGTGAGCCTGAGCGTGTTGAAAAACACGCTGGCCCGCCGTGCTGTGGCTGGCAGCCAGTTTGAAGTGGCAGTCGACCAGATGACCGGGCCGCTGATCTATGGCTTCTCTGTCGATGCCGTCGCCGCTGCAAAAGTGGTGGCTGACTTCGCGAAAACCAACGACAAGCTGGTGATTCGCGGCGGTGCATTTGCAGGCAAGGCCCTGGACGTGAACGGCGTCAAGCAGTTGGCAAGCATCCCCTCCAAGGAAGTGCTGCTGGCTCAGCTGTGTGGCTTGCTGATGTCGCCGATCTCCCGCACCGCCGTGGTGCTGGGTGCCCTGGCGGCCAAAAAAGGCGAAGGCGAAGTTGCTGCTGCTTGATGCGCGGCAACCCTGTTAACCAATTGTTAGGAAATTAAAAATGGCATTCGATAAAGACGCATTTCTGACCGCGCTGGACAGCATGACGGTCATGGACCTCAACGACCTGGTGAAAGCCATCGAAGAGAAGTTTGGTGTGAGCGCTGCCGCCATGGCCGCTCCCGCTGCTGCTGGTGGTGGCGCTGGCGCTGCTGCTGCTGAAGAGAAGACCGAGTTCAACGTGATGCTGCTGGAAGCTGGCGCCAACAAGGTGTCGGTCATCAAGGCTGTGCGCGAAATCACCGGTCTGGGCCTCAAGGAAGCCAAGGACCTGGTGGACGGCGCTCCCAAGGCTGTCAAGGAAGCCATGCCCAAGGCCGACGCTGATGCAGCGGTCAAGAAGCTGGTGGAAGCCGGCGCCAAGGCCGAACTGAAGTAATTCGGTCTTGCTCGAAGGCTGGAGTGTCTGAAAAGACCTCCAGCCTTTGGCGCTTACAGAGCGCACTCAAAAGCCCCCTCTCAAAGAGAGTTTTTGAGTGACTTCTGACCCGACTGCAGAAGACGCCTTGGTTCGGGCCGCGTGCAATGCGCGGCCGTCCGCCATTGGTTGGTAGCGGCCAACCACCAAGCCTGCTGGGTGTGATGCCCGGCGCGCCAGTCGCCAAAGACCTCTCAAGCCCGTGGAGCAGATCTAATGGCCTATACCTATACCGAACGCAAGCGGATTCGCAAGAGTTTCGGCAGCCGCGACAGCGTGCTCGAAATCCCCTACCTGCTGCAGATGCAGAAGGACGCCTACACGGCTTTCCTGCAGGCAGACCTTGCGCCCACCAAACGCACGCCCGAGGGCCTGCAGGCCGCTTTCGAAGCCGCCTTCCCCATCGTCTCGCACAACGGTTTTGTGGAGATGAAGTTCCTGGAATACAACCTGGCCAAGCCCGCCTTCGACGTGCGCGAGTGCCAGACCCGCGGCCTGACCTTCGCGTCGGCCGTGCGCGCGCGCGTGCAGCTCATCATTTACGACCGCGAGTCCTCGACGCCGCAGAACAAGGTCGTGAAAGAAGTGAAGGAGCAAGAGGTGTACATGGGCGAAGTGCCGCTCATGACGACCAAGGGCTCGTTCATCATCAACGGGACCGAGCGCGTCATCGTGTCGCAGCTGCACCGTTCGCCGGGCGTGTTCTTCGAACACGACAAGGGCAAGACCCACAGCTCGGGCAAGCTGTTGTTCTCCGCTCGCATCATCCCCTACCGCGGCTCCTGGCTGGACTTCGAGTTCGACCCCAAGGACGTCCTGTACTTCCGTGTCGACCGCCGTCGCAAGATGCCGGTCACCATCCTGCTCAAGGCCATCGGCCTGAACCCCGAGTCCATCCTGGCGAACTTCTTCGTCAACGACAACTTCCGCCTGATGGACAGCGGTGCGCAGATGGAATTCGTGGCCGAGCGCCTGCGTGGTGAAGTCGCCCGTTTCGACATCACCGACAAGAGCGGCAAGGTCGTCGTCGCCAAGGACAAGCGCATCACCGCGCGTCACACGCGCGATCTGGAGCAGTCCGCCACCACCCACATCAGCGTGCCTGAAGACTTCCTGGTCGGCCGTGTGGTGGCCCGCAACATCGTCGACCCGGACACCGGCGAGATCATCGCCAAGGCCAACGACGAGCTGACCGACGCCCTGCTCAAGAAGCTGCGCACCGCCGGTGTGCAGGATCTGCAGTGCATCTACACCAATGAACTCGACCAGGGTGCCTACATCTCGCAGACCCTGCGCATCGACGAAACGACCGACGAGTTCGCCGCACGCGTGGCCATCTATCGCATGATGCGCCCCGGCGAGCCGCCGACCGAAGACGCCGTGCAGGCCCTGTTCCAGCGCCTGTTCTACAACCCGGACACCTACGACCTGTCGCGCGTCGGCCGCATGAAGTTCAACGCCAAGATGGGTCGCAACGACCCGAACGGCCCCATGGTGCTGACCAACGAGGACATCCTCGCCGTGGTCAAGATCCTGGTGGACCTGCGCAATGGCCGCGGTGAAGTGGACGACATCGACCACCTGGGCAACCGCCGCGTGCGTTGCGTCGGCGAACTGGCCGAGAACCAGTACCGCGCCGGCCTGGCCCGTATCGAAAAGGCCGTGAAGGAGCGTCTGGGCCAGGCTGAACAAGAGCCGCTGATGCCGCACGACCTGATCAATTCCAAGCCGATCTCCGCGGCGCTGAAAGAGTTCTTCGGTGCCTCGCAGCTCTCGCAGTTCATGGACCAGACCAACCCCCTGTCCGAGATCACGCACAAGCGTCGTGTCTCGGCCCTGGGCCCGGGCGGTCTGACGCGCGAGCGCGCCGGCTTCGAAGTGCGCGACGTGCACGTCACCCACTACGGCCGTGTCTGCCCGATCGAGACCCCGGAAGGTCCGAACATCGGCCTGATCAATTCGCTGGCCCTGTACGCCCGCCTGAACGAGTACGGTTTCATCGAGACGCCCTACCGTCGCGTGGTCGACGGCAAGGTGACGATGCAGATCGACTACCTGTCGGCCATCGAGGAAGGCAAGTACGTCATCGCCCAGGCCAATGCCACGCTGGACAAGGATGGCCGCCTGACCGACGAGCTGGTCTCGGCCCGTGAAACCGGCGAGTCCATCCTCTGCGGTGCCGAGCGCATCCAGTACATGGACGTGTCGCCCGCACAGATCGTGTCGGTGGCCGCCTCGCTGGTGCCCTTCCTGGAGCACGACGACGCCAACCGCGCGCTGATGGGCGCCAACATGCAGCGCCAGGCCGTGCCGGTGCTGCGCCCCGAGAAGGCCTTCGTCGGTACCGGTATCGAGCGCGTTTCCGCGGTCGACTCCGGCACCGTGGTCACCGCCAACCGCGGCGGCGTGGTCGACTATGTCGATGCCACCCGCATCGTGATCCGCGTGAACGACAACGAAGCCACGGCCGGTGAAGTGGGTGTGGACATCTACAACCTCATCAAGTACCAGCGTTCCAACCAGAACACCAATATCCACCAGCGTCCCATCGTCAAGAAGGGCGACAAGCTGGCCAAGGGTGACGTGATCGCCGACGGCGCATCGACCGACCTGGGCGAACTGGCCTTGGGCCAGAACATGCTGGTGGCCTTCATGCCCTGGAACGGCTACAACTTCGAAGACTCGATCCTGATCTCCGAACGCGTGGTCGCCGAAGATCGCTACACCTCGATCCATATCGAGGAACTGGTGGTCATGGCACGCGACACCAAGCTCGGTGCCGAGGAAATCACCCGCGACATCCCCAACCTGTCCGAGCAGCAGCTCAACCGTCTGGACGAGTCCGGCATCATCTACGTGGGTGCCGAAGTCATGCCCGGCGACACGCTGGTGGGCAAGGTCACCCCGAAGGGCGAGACCACGCTGACGCCGGAAGAGAAGCTGCTGCGCGCCATCTTCGGCGAGAAAGCGTCCGACGTGAAGGACACCTCGCTGCGCGTAGACCAGGGTTCGCAGGGCACCGTCATCGACGTGCAGGTCTTCACCCGTGAAGGCATCACGCGCGACAAGCGCGCCCAGCAGATCATCGACGACGAGCTCAAGCGCTACCGCCTGGACCTGAACGACCAGCTGCGCATCGTGGAAGCCGACGCCTTCGACCGTATCGAGAAGCTGCTCAACGGCAAGGTCGCCAACGGCGGCCCGCAGAAGCTGGCCAAGGGCTCCAAGATCGACAAGGCCTACCTGGCCGGCGTCGAGAAGTTCCACTGGTTCGACATCCGCCCGGCCGACGACGAAGTCGCCAGCCAGCTGGAAAGCATCAAGAACTCGCTGGAGCAGACCCGCCACAGCTTCGACCTGGCTTTCGAAGAGAAGCGCAAGAAGCTCACGCAGGGCGACGAGCTGCCCGCGGGCGTGCTCAAGATGGTCAAGGTCTACCTGGCCGTCAAGCGCCGCCTGCAACCCGGCGACAAGATGGCCGGCCGCCACGGCAACAAGGGTGTGGTGTCCAAGATCGTTCCGGTCGAAGACATGCCCTACATGGCCGACGGCACGCCGTGCGACATCGTGCTCAACCCGCTGGGCGTGCCTTCGCGCATGAACGTGGGCCAGGTGCTGGAAGTGCACCTGGGCTGGGCCGGCAAGGGCATCGGCCAGCGCATCGGCGACATGCTGCAGGCGGAAGCCAAGGCGGCCGAGCTGCGCAAGTTCCTCGAGACGCTGTACAACACGTCCGGCCGCAAGGAAGACCTGAGCAAGCTGAGCGACGCGCAAGTGGTGGAGATGGCCGGCAACCTGTCGACCGGTGTCACCTTTGCCACGCCGGTGTTCGACGGCGCCTCGGAAGAGGAAATCCGCAACATGCTCAAGCTGGCTTATCCGGAAGAGGTGGTCAAGGCCAAGGGCCTGACCGACGCCCGCACGCAGGCCCGCCTGTTTGACGGCCGTACCGGTGAGCAGTTCGAGCGCCCGACGACCATCGGCTACATGCACGTGCTCAAGCTGCACCACCTGGTGGACGACAAGATGCACGCCCGTTCGACCGGCCCGTACTCCCTGGTCACCCAGCAGCCGCTGGGCGGCAAGGCCCAGTTCGGCGGCCAGCGTTTCGGCGAAATGGAAGTGTGGGCACTGGAAGCGTACGGCGCCGCCTACACGCTGCAGGAAATGCTCACCGTCAAGTCGGACGACGTGCAGGGCCGTACCAAGGTCTACGAGAGCATTGTCAAGGGCGAGCATGCCATCGAAGCTGGCATGCCCGAGTCGTTCAACGTGCTGGTCAAGGAAATCCGTTCCCTGGGCCTGGACATCGAGCTCGAGCGCTCCTAATTCGCAAAGGATAGAGTCATATGAAATCCCTACTCGACCTGTTCAAGCAGTTCACGCCGGATGAGCATTTCGATGCCATCAAGATCGGCCTGGCCTCGCCCGAGAAGATCCGTTCCTGGTCCTTCGGCGAGGTGAAGAAGCCTGAGACCATCAACTACCGCACCTTCAAGCCCGAGCGTGACGGCCTGTTCTGCGCCAAGATCTTCGGCCCCATCAAGGACTACGAGTGCCTGTGCGGCAAGTACAAGCGCCTCAAGCATCGCGGCGTGATCTGCGAGAAGTGCGGCGTTGAAGTCACGCAGACCAAGGTGCGCCGCGAGCGCATGGGTCACATCGACCTGGCCGCGCCCTGCGCCCACATCTGGTTCCTGAAGTCCCTGCCGTCGCGCCTGGGCCTGGTGCTGGACATGACGCTGCGCGACATCGAACGCGTGCTGTACTTCGAAGCCTATGTGGTGACCGACCCCGGCATGACCCCGCTGAAGAAATTCGGCATCATGTCCGAGGACGATTACGACGCCAAGGTCAAGGAATACGGTGACGAGTTCACCGCCAAGATGGGCGCCGAGGGCATCAAGGACCTGCTGCAAGGCATCGAGATCGACAGCGAGATCGAGCGCCTGCGCGGTGACCTGACCGGCTCCGAGCTGAAGGTCAAGAAGAACGCCAAGCGCCTCAAGGTGCTCGAAGCCTTCAAGAAGTCGGGCATCAAGCCCGAGTGGATGGTGCTGGAAGTGCTGCCCGTGCTGCCGCCGGACCTGCGTCCGTTGGTGCCGCTGGACGGCGGCCGCTTCGCGACCTCCGACCTGAACGACCTGTACCGCCGCGTCATCAACCGCAACAGCCGTCTGCGTCGTCTGCTGGAGCTCAAGGCGCCCGAGATCATCGCGCGCAACGAGAAGCGCATGCTGCAGGAAGCCGTGGACAGCTTGCTGGACAACGGTCGTCGTGGCAAGGCCATGACGGGCGCCAACAAGCGCGCGCTCAAGTCCCTGGCCGACATGATCAAGGGCAAGAGCGGCCGCTTCCGTCAGAACCTGCTGGGCAAGCGCGTCGACTACTCGGGCCGTTCCGTCATCACCGTGGGCCCGACCCTCAAGCTGCACCAGTGCGGCCTGCCCAAGCTGATGGCCCTGGAACTGTTCAAGCCTTTCATCTTCTCGCGCCTGGAAGCCATGGGCATCGCCACCACCATCAAGGCGGCGAAGAAGGAAGTCGAAACCGGCACGCCGGTGGTGTGGGACATCCTCGAAGAGGTGATCAAGGAGCACCCGGTGCTGCTGAACCGCGCCCCGACGCTGCACCGCCTGGGTATCCAGGCCTTCGAACCCATCCTGATCGAAGGCAAGGCCATCCAGCTGCACCCGCTGGTCTGCGCTGCCTTCAACGCCGACTTCGACGGCGACCAGATGGCCGTGCACATCCCGCTGTCGGTGGAAGCGCAGATGGAAGCCCGCACCCTGATGCTGGCCTCCAACAACGTGCTGTTCCCCGCCAACGGCGAGCCCTCCATCGTTCCTTCGCAGGACGTGGTGCTGGGCCTGTACTACACGACCCGTGAGCGCACCAACGGCAAGGGCGAAGGCATGATCTTTGCCGACACGTCCGAAGTCCAGCGCGCACTGGACAACAACCAGGTCGAGCTGACCGCCCGCGTCAACGTGCGTCTGACCGAGTGGACCAAGGACAAGGACACCGGTGAGTTCGTGCCCGAGACCAAGCTGGTCGAGACCACGGCCGGCCGTGCGCTGCTGTCGGAGATCCTGCCCAAGGGCCTGCCCTTCAGCAACATCAACAAGGCGCTGAAGAAGAAGGAAATCTCCAAGCTGATCAACGTGTCCTTCCGCAAGTGCGGCCTGAAGGAAACCGTGGTGTTCGCAGACAAGCTGCTGCAAAACGGTTTCCGTCTGGCGACCAAGGCCGGCATCTCGATCTGCATCGACGACATGCTGGTGCCCAAGGAAAAGCACGAGATCATCGAGTCGGCCGAGAAGGAAGTGAAGGACATCGAGCAGCAGTACACCTCGGGTCTGGTGACCTCCGGCGAGCGCTACAACAAGGTGGTGGACATCTGGGGCAAGGCTGGCGACAAGGTCTCCAAGGTCATGATGGACCAGCTGCGCACCGAGAAGACCACCGACCGCCACGGCAAGACGGTGGACCAGGAGTCCTTCAACTCCATCTACATGATGGCCGACTCCGGCGCGCGCGGCTCCGCTGCGCAGATCCGTCAGCTGGCCGGCATGCGCGGCCTGATGGCCAAGCCCGACGGCTCCATCATCGAGACGCCCATCACGGCCAACTTCCGTGAAGGCCTCAACGTGCTGCAGTACTTCATCTCCACGCACGGCGCCCGTAAGGGCCTGGCCGACACGGCGCTGAAGACCGCGAACTCGGGTTACCTGACCCGCCGTCTGGTGGACGTGACGCAGGACCTGGTGGTGACGCAGGACGACTGCGGTACCAGCGAAGGTTCGCTGATGCGCGCCATCGTCGAAGGCGGCGAGGTGATCGAGTCGCTGCGCGACCGTATCCTGGGCCGCACCGCGGCCGAGGACGTGCTGCATCCGGAATCCCGCGTCGTTCTGGTGCCCGCCGGCAGCATGCTGGACGAGGACATCATCGAGGAGCTGGAAGCCGCTGGTGTCGACGAGGTCAAGGTCCGCACTGCGCTGACCTGCGCTACGCGCTTCGGCCTATGCGCCAAGTGCTACGGCCGTGACCTGGGCCGCGGCGGTCTGGTCAACATGGGCGAGGCGGTCGGCGTGATCGCGGCCCAGTCGATCGGCGAGCCGGGCACCCAGCTGACCATGCGTACCTTCCACATCGGTGGTGCCGCTTCGCGAGCGGCCATCGCCTCCAGCGTGGAAGCCAAGTCCAACGGCATCATCGGCTTCAACGCCACGATGCGCTATGTGACCAACAGCAAGAAGGAACTGGTGGTGATCGCCCGTTCCGGCGAGATCGTCATCCAGGACGAGCATGGCCGCGAGCGCGAGCGTCACAAGGTGCCTTACGGCGCCATCCTGACGGTCAAGGCCGACCAGCAGATCAAGGCCGGCACCATCCTGGCCAACTGGGATCCGCTGACCCGCCCGATCATCACGGAGTTCGCCGGCAAGGCGCATTTCGAGAACGTCGAGGAAGGTCTGACCGTGGCCAAGCAGGTGGACGAAGTCACCGGCCTGTCCACCCTGGTCGTGATCGACCCCAAGCGTCGCGGTTCCGTCAAGGTCGTGCGTCCGCAGGTCAAGCTGATCGACGCCTCGGGCAACGAGGTCAAGATCCCCGGCACCGACCACTCGGTGACCATCGGCTTCCAGGTCGGCGCCCTGATCCAGGTGCGTGACGGCCAGGACGTCGGCCCCGGCGAAGTGCTGGCCCGTATCCCGATCGAAGGCCAGAAGACGCGCGACATCACCGGCGGTCTGCCGCGTGTGGCCGAGCTCTTCGAAGCCCGTTCTCCCAAGGACAAGGGCATCCTGGCCGAGGTCACGGGTACCGTGTCCTTCGGCAAGGAGACCAAGGGCAAGGTGCGCCTGCAGATCACCGATCCGGAGGGCAAGGTCTGGGAAGAGCTCGTGCCCAAGGAAAAGAACATCGTGGTGCACGAAGGCCAGGTGGTCAACAAGGGCGAGAGCATCGTCGACGGTCCGGCCGATCCGCAGGACATCCTGCGCCTGCTGGGCATGGAAGAGCTGGCGCGTTACATCGTGGACGAAGTCCAGGACGTCTATCGCCTGCAGGGTGTGAAGATCAACGACAAGCACATCGAGGTGATCGTTCGCCAGATGCTGCGCCGTGTCGTGGTCGAGGCCCCTGGCGATTCCGGCTACATCGGCGGCGAGCAGGTCGAGCGTTCGGAGATGCTCAACACCAACGACGCCCTGCGCAAGGACGGCAAGATCCCGTCGACCTACACCAACCTGCTGCTGGGTATCACCAAGGCTTCCTTGTCCACTGACAGCTTCATCAGCGCCGCCTCCTTCCAGGAGACCACGCGCGTGCTGACCGAAGCCGCCATCATGGGCAAGCGCGACGAGCTGCGTGGCCTGAAGGAAAACGTCATCGTCGGCCGCCTGATCCCGGCGGGTACCGGCATGGCCTACCACGACGCCCGCAAGATCCGCGAGAACATGGACGAGGCCGAGCGCCGCGCCATCGCCGACGCGGAAGCGGCCGAACTGGCCCAGAGCAGCGAAGGCGCCGCCACCGAGTAAAACCGGTCGCGCCCCACGCGTATGCCCCAGGTGCTTGCAGCGCTTGGGGCATTTTTTTGCCTGTCCCAGGACAGAATACGTCCATGACGAGGATCGATGCATGAGTGATACCGGGCAGGCCCCTCCGCTGTGGCGCCAGCTGCAGGCGGGCGCAGCCGCGCTGGCGGCCATCCGCGCCGGCACCTCGGGGACGGCGGCCATCGAGGCCGTGCCCGCGCTGCTGCGTCCCGGCGTGCAGGCGCTGGTCTACGTCGCTTTGCGCGAACTCGGCCGCGCCGAGGCCTTGCGGCGCCTGCTGGCCCCGCGCAAGCCGCCCCCCGCGGCCGATGCGCTGCTGTGCCTGGCGCTGGCGCTGGGCTGGCGCGAGGACGGGCCCTATGAGATCCACACCCTGGTCAACCAGGCGGTGGAAGCCGCCAAGCGCACCGAGGCCATGCACGCCCAGGCCAGCTTCGTCAACGCCTGCCTGCGCCGTTTTCTGCGTGAGCGCAGCGCCTTGGTGGCGCAGACGGACACCGACCCCGTCGCGCGCTGGAACCACCCGGCCTGGTGGATCACACGACTGCAGCGCGAGACGCCGCAGCATTGGCAGTCCATCCTGCAGGTCAACAATGTCCAGGCGCCCATGACGCTGCGGGTGAACCCGCGCCAGGGCAGCGTGGCCGACTACCTCGACGCCTTGTCGGCCGCCGGCATCAGCGCTCGCCGCAATGGGGCCCAGGGGCTGACACTGGCCGCACCCGTGCCGGTGCAGCAGCTCCCGGGTTTTGCCCAGGGGCGGGTGTCGGTGCAGGATGCGGCAGCCCAGCTGGCCGCCCCCTTGCTGCTGCAGGGCTTGGTGCATCGCACCGGGCTGCGCGTGCTCGACGCCTGCGCCGCCCCGGGCGGCAAGACTGCCCACTTGCTGGAGCTGGCCGATGCCGAGGTGACGGCCCTGGACATCGATCCCCAGCGCTGCCAGCGCATAGCGGACACCCTCCAGCGCCTGGGCCTGCAGGCCCGCGTGCTGGCGGCGGACGCGGGCACACCCGAGCGCTGGTGGGATGGACAGGCGTTTGACGCCATCCTGCTCGACGCACCCTGCACCGCCTCGGGCATCGTGCGCCGCCACCCCGACGTGCGCTGGCTGCGCCGTGAGAGCGACGTGGCCCAGCTCGCGGCGCAACAGGCGCGCCTGCTGGGGACGCTCTGGCCGCTGCTCAAGCCGGGCGGACGATTGGTGTACTGCACCTGCTCGGTGTTCCGGGCCGAGGGCGAGGATCAGGTCCGGGCGTTTCTTGCACACAACAGAGAAGCCCGTTTGCTGCCTTCGCCCGGGCATTTATGGCCCTCCATGTCGCTGGAAAGCGACGCGGTCACGGACAATCAGAGCAGTGACCACGACGGCTTTTATTACGCACTGCTGGAGAAGGGCGCGGGCTGACCTGTCCGTGCTGCTGGCCTGCGCCTTGCTGGGCGTGTCGCCGCTGGTCCTGCACGCCCAGCCGACCGTGGCCGAAGTCACCCAGATGGACCTGAGCCGCAGCGGCGATGGCGTCGAACTGGCGGCAACCGTCAAGTTCCAGCTGCCGCCGGCCGTGCAGGACGCGCTTTACAAGGGCCTGCCGGTGATCTTCGTCGAGGAAGCCGAGGTCTACCGCGAGCGCTGGTACTGGTTGGACAAGCGCGTTGGCAGCGCCCAGCGCCACATGCGCCTGGTGTTCCAGCCCCTGATCCGCCGCTGGCGACTCACCGCGGGGGCCGGCCCGGTCAGCGGCAGCGAGGGGGGCGTGGCCCTGGCGCAGACCTTCGACACGCTGGACGAGGCCCTGGGCGTGATCCGGCGCGTTTCGGGCTGGCGCATTGCCAACCTGGCCGAACTGGAGGCCGGAACGCAGCATCGCTTCGAATTCCGCTTCCGCCTGGACATCACCCAGTTGCCGCGCCCGCTGCAGATCGGTGCCCTGGGTGAGAGCGACTGGGTGCTGGCCGTCAGCGCGAGCAAGCGCCTGCAGCCGGAGAACCTGAAGTGACGACACCTGCTGCGGGCGCCAATGCGCGCCTGGATCGGCAGAAGTCCAAAGCCCTGCGCTGGACCCTGGGGGTGGTGCTGGCCATCGTCGTGGCCATCGGCCTGGTGCTGCTCTTCCTGCTGACCCAGGCCACCGACAACCGACAGATGTACGAGCGCAATTACGCGCGCCTGTTCACGCTGAACGTGGTGGTGGCCCTGGTGCTGCTGGCCGTCATCAGCTGGGTGGCCTGGCGCCTTTTCAAGCGCCTGCGGCAGGGGCGCTTCGGCAGCCGCCTGCTGGTCAAGCTGGCCGCAGTATTCGCGCTGGCCGGCTTCGCGCCCGGCCTGCTGATCTACGTGGTCTCCTACCAGTTCGTCTCGCGCTCGATCGAGAGCTGGTTCGACGTGCAGGTCGAGGGCGCGCTCGAAGCCGGCCTGGGTCTGGGGCGCGCCACGATCGAGACGCTCTCCAACGACCTGGCCAGCAAGACGCGCGCTTCGGCCGCACAGCTACAGGACACGCCCGACGTGGTGGCGGGCCTGATGCTCGAACGCTTGCGCGAGCAGCTCGAGGTGCGTGACGCCACGCTCTGGAGCAGCAACGGCCAGGTGCTGGCCAGCGTGGGCGAGTCGCGCTTCGAGCTCAACCCCGAAAAACCGGCGCCTTCGCAGTTTCGCAAGGCGCGCACACAGCGCGCCGTGACCTGGGTCGAGGGCCTGGAAGACGGCAGCGCCATGGCACCGGCGCAGGCGCGCATCAAGGCCCTGGTGCTGGTGCCACGCACTGGGCTGGACATGCTGGACGAACCGCGCTTTCTCGTGGTGACCCAGGCCTTGCCCGAGACCCTGGTGGCCAACGCCCTGGCCGTGACCGAGGCCCATCGCGAGTACCAGGAGCGCGCCCTGGCACGCCAGGGCCTGCGGCGCATGTACATCGGCACGCTCACGCTCAGCCTGTTCCTGGCGGTGTTTGGCGCCGTGCTGCTGGCCGTGGTGCTGGGCAACCAGATCACGCGGCCCTTGCTGTTGCTGGCCGACGGCGTGCGCCAGGTGGCCGCCGGCGACCTGACGCCCAAGGCCGCGCTGCAGGGGCGCGACGAACTCGGCGGCCTCACCCGATCCTTTGCCGACATGACCCAGCAGCTGGCCGACGCGCGTGGCGCGGTGGAGAGCAGCATGGAGCAGGTCAATGCTGCGCGCGAGAATTTGCAGACCATCCTGGACAACCTGACCGCTGGCGTCATGGTGCTGGATGCGCAGGGCGTGATCCGCTCCGTCAACCCCGGCGCCACCCGCATCCTGCGCGTGCCGCTGGCGGCCTGGGAGGGCAAGCGCCTGGCGGACATCGAGGGCCTGGCCGATTTCGCCAGGAACGTGCAGCAGCAGTTCGACCGTTTCGTGGAGGAACGCGCCGAACACGCGCTGGACCATTGGCAGCAGTCCTTTGAACTCGGCCCCCCCTCGGGCTCGCCGGCGGCCGGCACCAGCGAGGGAAGCACCCTGACCCTGGTGGCGCGCGGCGCCGAGCTGCCGGGCAAGGACTGGCTGCTGGTGTTCGACGACATCTCCGAGATCGTCTCGGCCCAGCGCGCCCAGGCCTGGGGTGAGGTGGCGCGCCGCCTGGCGCACGAGATCAAGAACCCGCTCACGCCCATCCAGCTCTCGGCCGAGCGGTTGGAGAAAAAGCTCACCGGCAAGGTGGAGGCGGCCGAGCAGACTGTGCTCACCAAATCGGTCAAGACCATCGTCGACCAGGTCGACGCCATGAAGCGCCTGGTCAATGAATTCCGCGACTACGCGCGCCTGCCCGCTGCCGAACTCAAGCCGCTGGAACTCAACGCCCTCGTCGGCGAGGTGATGCATCTCTATGGCGGCGACAGTGCCCGCGTGCCGGTGCGCGCCGATCTCGACGAGCGTTGCCCCAGGGTCATGGGCGATGCCCAGCAGTTGCGCCAGGTGCTGCACAACCTGCTGCAGAACGCCCAGGACGCCACCGAAACCGCCGGGCGCAGCGGGCCGGAATTCCCGGTCATCGTGCGCACCCAGTGGGTAGAGGCCAGCGGCCGCGTGCGGCTGAGCGTGCTGGACTGGGGCGTGGGTTTCCCCGAGGCCATCCTCAAACGCGCCTTCGAGCCCTACGTCACGACCAAGGCCAAGGGCACGGGCCTGGGCCTGGCCGTCGTGAAGAAAATTGCCGACGAACACGGGGCCCGGATCGACCTGGCGAACCGCCTGGCCGAGGATCAGGTGGTGGGGGCGCAAGTATCGTTATCATTCGCAGTGGAGAAACCGGCCCCGGCCTGAATCCCGCCCGAACTACGAGAGACCCGCGTTCACATCATGGCAAACATACTGGTAGTCGATGACGAGCTAGGCATACGCGACCTGCTGTGGGAAATCCTGAACGACGAGGGCCACACCGTCGAAGTCGCCGAGAACGCGGCGCAGGCGCGTGCCGCCCGCCAGCGCGAGCGCCCTGACCTGGTCCTGCTCGACATCTGGATGCCCGACACCGACGGGGTCACCCTCCTCAAGGAATGGTCCACCACCGGCCTGCTGACCATGCCCGTCATCATGATGAGTGGCCACGCCACCATCGACACCGCCGTGGCGGCCACCAAGATCGGCGCCCAGGCCTTCCTGGAAAAACCCATCACCCTGCAAAAGCTGCTCAAGGCGGTGGAGCAGGGCCTGGTGCGCAACACCCCGCAGCCGGCGGCGCCGTCCCTCGCTGGCGGCCAGCCGCCAGTGGCCGGCGGCGAGAGCCTGGCCGGCCTGGGCCTGCCCCTGATGGCCAGTGTCGAGACCGGCCCGCAGGCGCAGCAGAACTTCCAGCTCGACAAGCCGCTGCGCGAGGCGCGCGACGAGTTCGAGAAAGCCTATTTCGAGTACCACCTGGCGCGTGAAAGCGGCTCCATGACCCGCGTGGCCGAAAAAACCGGCCTGGAGCGCACCCATCTCTACCGCAAGCTCAAGCAGCTCGGCGTGGACCTGAGCCGCGGCAAGCGCAACAGCGCCTGAGCCCGGCCGGAAGGCCGCCGGAGTGCTGCTATAATTCCATCTCTCCAGGCCCGGTAGCTCAGTTGGTAGAGCAGCGGATTGAAAATCCGCGTGTCGGTGGTTCGATTCCGCCCCAGGCCACCAGAATCTCTCGGAAAGCCATCCTCAGGGGTGGCTTTTTTGTTTTCCCGCACCAGGCCCTGTCGCCTCCGAGCTGTGCGGTCCCTGTTTCCAGCGTCTGTCCATCGACCCACAAGGCGATGCCCCAGCCGTACCCTGGGCTCACGCTCATCACCCATCAGGAGCCCTCCATGGCCATCGACAATTCCGTGAACGAGCACGCCGAGCAGGTTGCCGGCGTCATGAGCGCCATCTGCACCCGTACGCTGAACCATTTCGCCGAAGAAGCCAAGATCAACGGCGAGAGTCTCAAAGACGCCTTCGAGCGTTACGAGATCGACTACGCCTGGCACGTGCTGGGCTCTGATCGCCTGCGCGACGCCACCCTGGCCTGCCTGGCCCAGCGCCACAGCCATGTGGCCACCGATGCGCAGCGCGCCAGCTTGGCCAGCATCCTGAAGTCGGCGTCTGCAGCCCAGGCGCCTGAGTTGTTGATGAGCTTTGACAACGAGGTGCCGGAGCAACTGGCGGACACGCTGTGTGCTGTCTGGACGGGCCGCACACTGAGCCCCGCCGCCGCGCAAGCCGCCTGAGCAAGCAGCCCCGCAAGGGGCTTTTTTATTGCAGCTGACTGTGCTGCGCAGGGCGCTGCACTGTCGCCCAGGCGCGCAGCAGAAAACCGGGAACCCTGCCATCATGGAACACGCGGGCCGGTGGCGGCCCCCTCAAGATCCCATGGCCGCTCCCCATTCCCTGACCACCGCGCCCATCCTCCCCACCCTCTGGCGGCTCAGCGTGCCCAATATGTTCGCCATGGTGGCCACGGCCCTGGTGAGCGTGGCCGAGACCGTGTACGTGGGTTTGCTGGGCACGCCGGCACTGGCCGGCATGGCGCTGGTCTTTCCGCTCATCATGCTGCAGCAGATGCTGTCGGCCGGCTCCATCGGTGGCGGCATCTCGGCGGCCGTGAGCCGTGCCATCGGGGCGGGCCAGCAGGCCCGCCCCGATGCGCTGGCCCTGCATGCCGTGATCATCAGCGCGGTGCTGGGGCTGTTCTTCAGTGCGCTCATCCTGCTCTGGGGGCGGCCCCTGTTCGCGCTGATCGGCGGGCAGGGCGCCGCGCTGGAGCAGTCCCTGGCTTATGCGCAGATCGCCTTTGCCGGCGCCCTGAGCATCTGGCTGGCCAATGCCCTGGCCTCGGTCATCCGCGGCTCGGGCAATATGAAAACGCCGTCGCTCACCCTGCTGGGCGTGGCCCTGGGGCAGATCATCCTGGGCGGCCTGCTGGGCCTGGGCTGGGGGCCGGTGCCCCGCCTGGGTATGGCCGGCATCGCGCTGGGGCAGGTGATCGCCTTCAGCCTGGGGGCGCTCTACCTCTACCACCACCTGCGCTCGGGGCAGGGCCGCGTGCGCCTGGTGTTCGCCACCCGGCTGCTGCAGCGCGGCCACTTTTACGACATCCTCAAGGTCGGCGCCGTCGCCAGCATCTCCTCGCTGCAGACTGTGCTGACCATCCTCATCATCACGCGCATCGTGGCCGGCTATGGCACCGAGGCGCTGGCCGGTTACGGCATCGGCGCGCGGCTGGAGTTCCTGCTCATTCCCGTCACCTTCGCCATCGGCGTGGCCTGTCTGCCCCTGGTGGGCATGGCCCTGGGGTCGGGCCAAGTGCTGCGCGCGCGGCGCGTGGCCTGGACAGGCGCCAGCCTGACGGCCGCCATCGTCGGCGGTATCGGCCTGCTGGTGGCGGTTTTTCCTGATGTCTGGTCGCGGCTGTTCACGGAGCAGCCGCAGGTGATCGCCTACGCCGGCAGCTACTTCCGTTGGGTCGCACCGGCCTACGGCTTCTTCGCTTTCGGCCTGTGCCTGTACTTCGCAGCCCAGGGCGCGGGCAAGCTGCTGGGGCCGGTGCTGGCCGGCACGCTGCGCCTGCTGCTGGTGGCCGTGGGCGGCTGGTTGCTGGTGCACTACAACGTGCCGGTGGAGGGCATGTTCGCCCTCATCAGCGCGGCCATGCTTCTGTACGGTCTGGTCACGGCGCTTGCGGTGTATTACGTGCGCTGGGGCGACTGAGTACGGGCTTGTACCGTACCGCCGGTGGTGGTGCTCCCTGTAAAGTCGTCGGGACCAAGCAACCACGACGGAGACCCCATGGACGAGAACCCGAAATACAAGGCCGGCCTGGCCGTGCGCAGAGCCGTGCTGGGCGACGAATACGTCAACAACTCGCTGGCCAATGCCGACGAGTTCATGGCACCGATCCAGCAGCTCCTGACCGAGAACGCCTGGGGTGAGGTCTGGGTGCGCGACGGCCTGCCGCGCAAGACGCGCAGCATGCTCAACCTGGCCATGCTCACGGCGCTCAATCGCCCGAATGAACTCAAGCTGCACATCAAGGGCGCCCTCAACAACGGCGTCACGAAGGAGGAGATGTGCGAAATCTTCCTGCAGGCGGCGGTCTACTGCGGCGCACCGGCCGGGCTCGATTCCTTCAAGATCGCGCAGCAGGTGTTCAAGGATGAAGCCGCCAAGGCGGCCAAGCCCTGAGGAGCGCACCACGACAATATGGTTGCCGACCCTGGGCCTTGTGCTCGCCGGCGCCCTGTTCGTGCCCTCGAAGACGCCGGCCGCGCAGGTGCAGCAGCTCAACCGCGAGGTGCAGGCCGCGGTGAACTTGGCGGCTTACCAGTCCACCAGGCTCAGGCCGATGCTGAGCACGGTGCGGCCGCGGTTGTAGTCCACCAGCGAATCGCCGTAGCCATTGAACAGCTGCACATGCATGCGCAGCCCGCTCGGGCTGCCGTTGCGATTGGCCTCCCCCAGGGTCTGCAGCCACTCCAGCCGGTAGGAGCCGTTGGCGGGGCTGGTCATGGAGTGGCGCAGCGTCAGCAGCAGGGTGTTGTCCTTGTTGACTTGCCAGCCGCCCGTGACTTCGCCGCGGCCGATGAGCTGGTCGATCTCCGGGTTGTCGTCGATCTCGTCGCCATCGGCAATGCGGTTCCACAGGCGGGCGGTCACCGTGAAACGCTCGCCCTTTTCCATGCCCGCCATCAGGATGGCGCGGTTCCAGCTGCGCGACAGCGGCAGGCTCTGGCCGTTGGACTGGTGGTTGAAGCTCGCCCCGGCGTAGCGCAGCCGCCAGCCGCCGGGCAGGTCGGTCGGTATCGGCACGATGTACATGATCTCGGGCTCGTGGTCCGTGGTGCGGAAGGGCCGCGAGATCGAGCCGCTGAAGAGCTGCCAGTAGGACTGCTGCGTGTAGCCGAACCACAGGGAATCGCGTCCGCCGAAATTGCTGACCGGCAGGAAACCCTGGCCGACCTTGGTGCGCACCGAGAGCTGGATGCGCCCCTCGTTGATGAGGTAGGGCGTTTCACTGGTGGCGCTGTGGCCGGCCGTGGGCGAGCTTGGCGCCCGGTTGACCGTGTCCGAATGGATGTACGAGAGGCTGATGGGGCGGTAGCCGCGGATGTTGAAGCGGCCGCAGTCGCTGCCGTCTTCCAGTTCCCAGTAGCGCGAAAGGGCCGACTGCGGGCCGCTGCGGCACTCTGGCGGTCGGGGGGACGCGCTGGTCTTGCTGCCGGGTTCGACAGGTGCAGCTGCCGGGGCGATGGCGCCGGCTTCGGCCGGCTGGCCCTGCGCTTGCACCCAGCGGTCGTAGCAGGCCAGGCGTGCGCTCGCGTCCTGGGTCTGCTGCGCGCAGGCCTGCCAGCCGCTGGTTACCAGCGATGGATCGGCCGCCTGGGCCTGCGCCCAGGCCGGCACGGCGCTGCCCAGCAGCACCAGCCCTGCCACGGCCCGCCGCAGGCTCATGCCGCGTCTCCTGCCAGGGCTTGCGCGGCCGCCGTGTCCAGCGCCTTCTTGGCGAATTCGGCGCGCAGCGCGCGCAGCTTTTCGCGCGGGTCTTCCTTGGTGGTGGCCTGGTTCAGCGCCATCTCGGCAATGAAACGGCTGGGTTGCACGCTGACCATCTCGCGCCCCTTCTTGCGTTTCCTGGGCCAGCTCACGGCCAGCGTGCGCTGCGCGCGTGTGATACCCACGTACATCAGGCGGCGCTCTTCCTGCAGGCGCAGCGCCACGCTCTCGTTGACGGCCTCGTGCTCGCGCGTGGAGCCGCCCAGGGAGTCGGCGCCCTCGTCCAGCTTGAAGGGCAGCATGCCTTCGGTCACGCCGACCATCATCACGTGCGGCCACTCCAGGCCCTTGGCGGCGTGCAGGGTGGAGAGGGTCACCACGTCCTGGTCCTTGTCGCGCTCGCTGATGGTCGAGAGCAGGGAGATGGTCTGCGCCACTTCCAGCAGCGACTTCTTCTCGCTGGCCAGCGTCACGCCGGCGGTGTCGTCGATCTCGCCGCCGCAGCGCTTGGCCATCCAGTCGCAGAAATCCAGCACATTGGTCCAGCGCGAGGCGGCCAGCTTCTCGCTGTCCTCGCCGTCGTAGAGGTGCTTCTCGTAGCCGATGTCCTTGAGCCAGTCCAGCAGGAAGGCCATGGCGTCCTCGGCGCCTTCGGTGTGGCGGGCGCGGTATTCGAGGTCGTTCACGTAACGGCCGAACTCGTGCAGGCTGCCCACCGCGCGTGCATTGAGCACCGAGGGCAGGGAGTTGGAGAACAGCGCCTCGAACAGGCTCAGCTTGTACTGGCCGGCAAAGGTGCCCAGCTGTTGCAGGGTCTGGTGGCCGATGCCGCGCTTGGGCGTGGTCACGGCGCGCAGGAAGGCCGGGTCGTCGTCGTTGTTGACCCACAGACGGAACCAGGCGCAGAGGTCGCGGATCTCGGCGCGGTCGAAGAAGCTCTGGCCGCCCGAGACCTTGTAGGGGATCTGCGCCTTGCGCAGGGCCTGCTCCAGGATGCGGGCCTGGTGGTTGGCGCGGTAGAGCACGGCGAAGTGGCGGAACTCCTTGTGCTGCGACTCCGAGCGCAGGCTCTGGATGCGCGCCACCATGCGCTCGGCCTCGTGTTCTTCGCTGTCGGCGTCCACCACGCGCACCGGCTCGCCCTCGCCCAGCTCGCTCCACAGGCGCTTGGGGAAGAGCTTGGGGTTGGGGCCGATCACGTTGTTGGCGGCCTGCAGGATGGCGCCGGTGGAGCGGTAGTTCTGCTCCAGCTTGATGACCTTGAGGGTGGGGAAATCCACCGGCAGTTTTTTCAGGTTGTCCAGCGTGGCGCCGCGCCAGCCGTAGATGGACTGGTCGTCGTCGCCCACGGCGGTGAAACGCGCATCCCTCGGGTCGGGCGGCACCAGCAGCTTGAGCAGGTCGTACTGCGTGGCGTTGGTGTCCTGGTACTCGTCGACCAGGATGTGGCCCATGATCTTCTGCCACTTGGCCCGCACCTCGGCGTGGTCGCGCAGCAGCTTGAGGGGCAGGCCGATCAGGTCGTCGAAATCCACGCTCTGGTAGGCGGCCAGGCGTTCCTCGTAGCGCGCCATGATGCGCGCGGTGATGCGCTCGTTGTCGTCCTTGGCCAGGGCTTCGGCCTGCTCGGCATTCAGCCCCATGTTCTTCCACAGGCTGATGGTCCACTGCCATTGGCGCGCGGTGGCCGCGTCGGTGCTGCCGCCGGCGTCCTTCAGGATGCCGGTGACGTCGTCGCTGTCCAGGATGGAGAACTTCGGTTTCAGGCCCACGGCCTCTCCGTCTTCACGCAGCAGGTGTACCCCAAGGGCGTGGAAGGTGCAGATGCGCACCTCTTTCGCGGCCTTGCCGATCAGGCTCTTGGCGCGCTCGCGCATTTCGGCGGCGGCCTTGTTGGTGAAGGTGATGGCCGCGATGCGCTTGGGCTCCAGCCCGGCCTGGATCAGGCGGCCGATCTTGTGCGTGATGACGCGGGTCTTGCCGGAACCGGCGCCGGCCAGCACCAGACAGGGGCCCTGCAGGAAATTGACGGCGTCCTGCTGCGCGAGATTGAGACCGTGGGTGGGGGAAGACGACATTCGTTATTCAGAACTTGCGCTCAGATCATAACGAGAGACCATTTCACAGTGCGGCGACAATACACACCGTGTTGCAAATCTTCTCGGTCACCTTCCCTTTCTTTGCACTCGTCCTGTGTGGTTACCTGGCCGCCCGGCGGCGCATGCTGCCGCTGGAGGCCATCCCCGGCCTGAACGGTTTCGTGCTGTTCTTCGCTCTGCCCTGCATGCTCTACCGCTTCGGCGCCAGCACGCCGATTGCCCAGTTGCTGGACTACTCGGTCTTTCTGGTCTGGATGCTCTGCGGCCTGGTCATGGTGGGTTTCACCATCGCCGTCACCCTCAACGACCGCATCCGCTGGAACGATGCCTCGTTCGGCGCCCTGGTGGCGGCCTTTCCCAACACCGGTTTCATGGGCGTGCCCCTGCTGGTGGCCCTGCTGGGGCCGCTGGCGGCCGCGCCCATCATCGTGGGCATGCTGGTGGACATGGTGATCACCACCTCGCTGTGCATCGCGCTGTCGCGCCTGGACGGCGCCGACAAACACGGCATGGCCGTGGCGCTCAAGAACGCCATGCGCGGCATGCTGACCAACCCCATGCCCTGGGCCATCCTGCTGGGGGGGCTGGCCTCCTACGTCCAGCTGGAGCTGCCCGGCCCGGTGCACAAGACCCTGGGCCTGCTGGCCGATGCCGCCTCGCCGGTGGCGCTGTTCACCATCGGCGCCGTGCTGGCTCGCTCGCAGATTCTTACGGTGGAAAGCAAACACGCGCCCATCCCCCTGCGCGACTACGTGCCCGTGGCCGTCTTCAAGCTGCTGCTGCACCCTCTGCTGGTGCTGTTGGTGGGCGTGGGCGCCGTGCAGCTGGGCGTGCCGCTGAGCCGCTTTGCGCTCACCGTCATGGTGCTGGCCGCCGCCCTGCCCAGCGCCAGCAACGTCTCCCTGCTGGCCGAGCGCTTTGGCGCCGACAACGGGCGCATCGCCCGCATCATCCTGGTCTCCACCGCCGTGGCCTTCCTGAGCTTCTCCGGCGCGGTCGGCCTGATGACCTGAGGCCCGTCCCTTGTTTCCTTCTGCCCGTGGCCGACCCATGATCAAGAAAGCGCTTCTCTTCATCGTCGTGCTTGTGTTGCTCCTGGCCACGGCGGTCGGCATCAACACCTGGCGCAAAGGCTCGCGCCAGCTGCTCGTGACGCCGCTGGCGCCGATCCAGGTCGACGAAGCCGGCGCAGCCGGCCGCCTGGCCGAAGCCGTGCGCCTGCGCACCGTGTCCTCGCGCACGGAGGCGGGGCTCAACGCGGACCAGTTCCGTGCCCTGCGCACGCTGTTGCAGCAGCGTTTCCCGCGTGTGCATGCCACGCTCAAGCGCGAGGTGGTGGGTGAGCTCAACCTGCTCTACACCTGGGAGGGCAGCGGCCCCCAGGCCCGCCCCATCATGCTCATGGCCCACCAGGACGTGGTGCCGATCGCACCGGGCACCGAAGGCGACTGGAGCGAAGCGCCTTACTCGGGCAGCGTGAAGAACGGCTACGTCTGGGGGCGCGGCTCCTGGGACGACAAGGGCAACCTCCTGTCCCAGCTGGAGGCCGTGGAGCTGCTGCTGGCCAGCGGCTACAAGCCCTCGCGCACCCTCTACCTGGCCTACGGTGCCGACGAAGAAGTGGGTGGCCAGCGCGGGGCTGCGAAGATCGCCGCCCTGCTCAAGTCGCGCGGCGTGCGCCTGGACTTCGTGCTCGACGAAGGCCTGCTGGTGCTCGACGGCGTGTTGCCGGGGCTCAGGCAGCCCGCCGCCCTGATCGGCGTGGCGGAAAAGGGTTATCTCTCCGTGGTCCTCAACGTGTCTGCCACACCCGGGCATTCCTCCATGCCGCCGACCAAAGGGGGCAGCGCCATCGGCATGCTGAGCGCGGCCCTCAAGCGCCTGGACGACCACCAGCTGCCCGGGGGCATCCGCGGCGTGGCCGGCGAGATGTTCGACACCCTGGCGCCCGAGATGGGCGGTTTTTCCCGGGTGGCCTTGTCCAACCTCTGGCTCTTCGGCCCCGTGGGTGCAGAAGCAGCTCGAGCGCGCCGCCAGCACCAATGCCGTCTTGCGTACCACCACGGCGCTGACCATCGTGAACGCCGGCAACAAGGACAACGTGCTGCCCGGCCGCGCCGAGGCCACGGTGAACTTCCGCATCCTGCCGGGCGACCGCAAGGAGCAGGTCATGGAACATATGCGCGGCCACGTGGGCGCCGTGGTGCCGGCCAGCCAGTTCGAGCTCTACGCCCTGCCCGGCGCGGTCGACGCGTCCAAGGTGGCGCCCACCGATTCGGCCCAGTACCGCACCCTGAACCGCACCATCCGCGAAGTGTTCCCCGACGCCCTGGTGGCGCCGGGCCTGATGGTGGCGGGCACCGACTCGATCCACTACGGCGAGATCAGCGACCACATCTTCAAATTCTCGCCCGTGCGGGCGAATGCCGAAGACCTCAAGCGCTTCCACGGCACCAACGAGCGGCTGAGCATCGCGAACTACGCCGATGCCATCCGCTTCTACCACCGCCTGATCACGCAACTGGCCCCCGCGCCCTGATCGTGCTGGTCGGCCTCATGGGCTGAACCCCTTCCCCGGTACAGACAAGGGCCATCGCTTCGTGCTGCAATGGCCCTGCGTATAGGCGCCGGCTATTTAATAGATATCAGAAATCAAATATCTATTTCAATAGTCTTTTCCTAAACTTGGGCCTCGTTCAAGCCAGGAGCCCGTCTTGCCCAGTCCAGCCCATTCCACCGTGCCCAGCCGCCCGTCGGCCTGGCTTGAATGTCTGGCCGCACTGGCGCAAGCCAGTTGAGACGTCCGGCCCGAACGTTCACCTCACAACCCGCAGGAGAGAACCATGTCGAATGAAGCCAAATGCCCCTTCCACGGTGCCGCCGGCACCGGTACGCAAAACAAGGATTGGTGGCCCAACCAGCTGCGCCTGGATCTGCTGAACCAGCATTCGGAAAAATCGAACCCGCTGGGCCAGCGTTTCAACTACGCCGAGGCCTTCAAGAAGCTGGACTACCCGGCGCTCAAGGCCGACCTGAACAAGCTCATGACCGATTCGCAGGACTGGTGGCCCGCCGACTCCGGCAGCTACGCCGGCCTGATGATCCGCATGGCCTGGCACAGCGCCGGCACCTACCGCGTGGGTGATGGCCGTGGCGGTGCCGGTCGGGGCCAGCAGCGCTTTGCGCCGCTCAATGCCTGGCCCGACAACGTGAACCTGGACAAGGCCCGCCGCCTGCTGTGGCCCATCAAGCAGAAATACGGCCAGAAGATTTCCTGGGCCGACCTGATGATCCTGGCCGGCAACGTGGCGCTGGAAAACGCGGGCTTCCGCACCTTCGGTTTCGCCGGCGGCCGCGAAGACGTGTGGGAACCGGACCAGGACGTGTACTGGGGCAAGGAGAGCACCTGGCTGGCCGCCGACCAGCGCTACAGCGGCCAGCGTGACCTGGAGAACCCCCTGGCTGCCGTGCAGATGGGCCTGATCTACGTGAACCCCGAAGGCCCCAACGGCAATGGCGACCCGGTGTCGGCCGCCAAAGACATCCGCGAGACCTTCGCGCGCATGGCCATGGACGACGAGGAAACCGTCGCGCTGATCGCCGGCGGCCACACCCTGGGCAAGACCCACGGCGCCGGCCCGGCCGACAACGTGGGCGCGGACCCGGAAGCCGCCCCGCTGGAGCAGCAGGGTTTCGGCTGGGCCAGCAAGTTCGGCAGCGGCAAGGGCAAGGACACCATCTCCTCCGGCCTGGAGGTGACCTGGACCAGCACCCCGGCGCGCTGGAGCAATGACTTCTTCCAGTTCCTGTTCAAGTACGAGTGGGTCAAGACCAAGAGCCCGGCCGGTGCCATCCAGTGGGAAGCCAAGGATGCCGAGGCCATCATCCCCGGCCCCACGCCCGATGCACCCAAGCGCAAGCCCACGATGCTCACGACCGACCTGTCGCTGCGCTTCGACCCGGTCTACGAGAAGATCTCGCGCAAGTTCCTCAACGACCCGCAGGCCTTCGCCGAAGCCTATGCCCGCGCCTGGTTCAAGCTGACCCACCGCGACCTGGGCCCCAAGGCCCGTTACCTCGGCCCCGAAGTGCCCAAGGAAGACCTGCTCTGGCAAGACCCGCTGCCCGCCGCCACGCACAAGCCCGCGGCCGCCGACATTGCCGACGTGAAGGCGAAGATCGCCGCCTCTGGCCTCTCCGTGGCCGAGTTGGTGTCCACCGCCTGGGCCTCGGCCTCCACCTTCCGTGGGGGTGACAAGCGCGGCGGCGCCAACGGCGCGCGCATCCGCCTTAGCCCCCAGAAGGACTGGGCCGTCAACCAGATCGCAACCAAGGTGCTGCCCAAGCTCGAAGCCATCCAGAAGGCGAGCGGCAAGCTGTCGCTGGCCGACGTGATCGTGCTGGCCGGTGGCGTGGGCATCGAGCTGGCCGCCAAGGCGGCAGGCACGGCGGTGGAGGTGCCCTTCGCGCCGGGCCGCGTCGACGCCACGGCTGAGCAGACCGACGTGGAATCCTTCCAGCACCTGGAGCCCATGGCCGACGGTTTCCGCAACTACGTCAACACGAAGATGGCCAAGTCGGGCATTCCCGCCGAGCACCTGCTGGTGGACAAGGCCCAGCTGCTCACGCTCACTGCACCGGAGATGACGGCGCTGGTCGGCGGCCTGCGTGTGCTGGGCGCCAACTTCGACGGCAGCAAGTTTGGTGTGCTCACGGCCAAGCCCGGCACGCTGACGAACGACTTCTTCGTCAACCTGCTCGACATGGCGACGGAGTGGAAACCCGCAGGCAACAACTTCGAGGGCCGGGACCGCAAGACCGGCACCGTCAAGTGGACGGGCACGCGTGTGGACCTGGTGTTCAGCGCCAACGCCGTGCTGCGTGCGCTGGCCGAGGTCTATGCCGAATCCGACGGCAAGGAGAAGTTCGTGTTGGACTTCGTCGCCGCCTGGGTGAAGGTGATGAACGCGGACCGGTTCGATCTGGCGTAAGGATTAGCGGAAAAAACAAAGGCCACCTTCGGGTGGCCTTTGCCATCACTACCGCATGACAGGAAGGCCCAATTGCCGACTGGCATTGCATTAATCGTAGTGCTGGCAGGTGGCTCAATGAGCTAGCGCTACATTGGGCAATGAGGTCGCAATGTCAAACGAAACCCGGGCTGCCATCACGATTGAGCGGCGCTTGTGGCGTTTCTACTAATGGGATGTGACCCCAGTAAATCATCCGAATGTCAGTGACTGTTCCAAGAGCGGTAGTCTTCTCTCTTCGTTGATCAAAGTCGGGGTAAATATCTCCTGTATACATTCCAAACAGGAAAATGGAATCCTCTCGTTCGATGAAAACGGGCCCACCCGACATCCCGGGGGCTCCATAGCCATCAAGAAAAACTTCTTTGTTTCGCTCGCCTGATATGTGTGCGCTTGCAACAAACCGAGTGAAAACGACAGGAGTGGGCTGCTCTTTGCCAATCGCTGCGCTGAATCCGTAGGGGTATCCAACGATCAGGCATTTTTCACCTGGTCCGACGAGAGAGTCGCTTCCAGACATGAACATCGCCTCGTCAATGAGTTGCAGGTCCGAAAGACGCAATGTGTTCGGCAATTCAATTTTCACGACATCATGCCAAAACGGGACAAACAGTCCGACGGCATTCAAGTATCTATTGGGTACATGCTGTTCGTTCTGATGCCACAGCGGGTGAAGAGGCCCGGCGCTTGCTTGAGCGTCAGCATAAAGTGGTAGCACATGGGCCTGAGAGCCGCCAATAGCCTGAATACCCGGTTGCGTGCTCCTTGCATCCTGCAGGGGCACCCGAAGGTATCGTCGATTCGGGAGCTCGGTGCCAATATCAAGATGGTTCGGATCGTATCCAGTGACAACGTGCCATGCGGTGTACAAGAACAGTCGATCACTCTCTTTTCGAATGAAACCCGATGCCACCGCATTTTTGATTGGGGTTTGCTTACGATCTAAGCATTCGACGCGGACACCACAAAGTGGCAAAAAATATCTGCGAGTGGAAAGGGGTAGCTTTGCGCTCATACGGAGGTATTTTGACGTACAGACTGGCCAGTCAAATCGTCAACGGATCCACATCCACCGCCCAGCGGATCAGCCCCTTGCCCTCGGGGCCCTGCCGTACCTGATGCAGCACCTCATGCCAGCCCGCCAGAAAGCGCTGCAGCGCTGCGCGTGAAGGCGATTCGATCAGCATCTGCGCCCGCTCCACATTGGCCACACGCTGCACGCTCATGGGCACGGCCGGGTAGAGCGTGACGTTCAGTGAGGCGGCCGCTTCGGTGCCGAAGGTGCTGGCGGCGTTGAGGAAAGCTTGGGCCGTCTCCTGCGTGCGCGCTTCTGCTCTGACCAGAGCCTGGAAGCTGTAAGGCGGCAGGCCGGCCTGTTCGCGCTCCTTCAACTGCTGTGCGGCGAAACCCGGGTAGTCGTGTTTCTTCAGGTTCTCGTACAGCGGGTGGGTGGGGTGCTGGGTCTGCACCCACATCTCGCTTTGCGCGCTGATGCCGGCGTCGCGCCCCGCGCGGCCTGCGGCCTGCATCAGCAGGCTGAACAGGCGTTCGGGCGCGCGGAAGTCGCTGGAGAAGAGGGCGCTGTCGGGGTTGGCGGCGGCCACCAGGGTGATGCGACGGAAGTCGTGGCCCTTGGCGATCATCTGGGTGCCGACCAGCACGTCCACCTCGCCGGCATGCACTTGGGCGAGTTGCGCTTCGAGTTCACCCTTGAGCTTGGTGGTGTCGGCGTCGATGCGCACGATGCGCACGGGGGTGCCATCAGGGCGCTGCACATCGGCCAGCAGTTCGGCCAGGTGCTCTTCGAGTTTTTCGGTGCCGCGGCCCATGGGGCGGATGTCGGGGCTGCCGCAAGACGGGCAGGCGCGCGGCACGCGTTCGGTGAAACCGCAGTGGTGGCAGCGCAGGGTGCGGTCGACCTTGTGGAAGACCCGGAAGGTGCTGCAGTGCGGGCACTCGCTTTTCCACTCGCAATCATTGCAATGCAGCACCGGGGCGTAACCGCGCCGGTTCAGGAAGACCATGCTCTGCTCGCCCTTGGCAATACGGCCCTTGAGGGCTTCGAGCAGCGGCGGTGAGAACACGGCGTGTTTGGGCTGGTGGTTCATGTCCACGCGGCGGACGAGCGGCAGGGCGCCACCGTCACCCACGCGGCTGGGCATGAGCAGGCGCACGTAGCGCCCGCCCTCGCTCGCCGGGCGGCTGTGGTGCCAGCTCTCCAGCGAGGGCGTGGCCGAGCCCAGGATGACCTTGGCGTTTTCCTGTCGGCCGCGGTAGATGGCAAGGTCACGTGCCGAATAACGCGCGCCTTCCTGTTGTTTGTAGCTGGGGTCGTGTTCCTCGTCCACCACGACCAGGCGCAGTTTTGGCATGGAAGCGAACACCGCCATGCGCGTGCCCAGCACGATGCGCGCCGCGCCGCTGTGCGCGGCCAGCCAGCTCTTGAGGCGCTGCGGGTTGGTCATGCCGCTGTGCAGCGAGACCACCACCTCGGCGCCGAAGCGGGCCGCAAAGCGTGATTCGAGCTGGGGCGTAAGGTTGATCTCGGGCACCATGACCATGGCCTGGGCCTCGGGGTCGCGTTCCAGCAGGGCCTGCACGCAGCGCAGGTAGACCTCGGTCTTGCCGCTGCCGGTGGCGCCGAAGAGCAGGAAGGGGCCGGCCTGGGCTTCGATCTGCGCCAGTACCGTCTGCTGCTCGGGCGTGAGTGTGGGCGCCTGCTCTGTGGCCGGGGGCGTGGTCTCGCCTGCGGTGCGCTTGAGGCGGCGCGCCAGCTGTTCGCTGCTGAGTTCGCGCAACTGCGGCGGCAGTGCGGCCAGGGCGATCTCGCCGGCCGCGCGCTGGTAGTAGCTGGCGGCAAAGTCCACCAGCTGGCGCCAGGCGGCGCTGAGCGGGGGCAGGGCGGTGAGCGCGGTGGCGATGGGGCGCAGGCGGCTGGTTTCGACCTCGGCCTGACCTTGCGACGCAGCATCCCAGACGATGCCCAGGGTCTCGCGCCGGCCCAGCGGCACGCGCACCAGCGTGCCCGCCGCAAGTGCCGACTCACTCAGATAACTCAGCGTGCCGGCCACCTGGCTGTGGGCCGGGGTCTGGACCAGGACGGGGAGCGGCTGCGTCATGCGATGTGGGTGTTTGGGGGCCAGTCTTCATGCCGACTGGCGAAAGTCACGCTAAGTGCTTGATCTGGAATGACTTTGCGAATGATCCAAGGTTTCTGTGGATAACTTTGTTGATAGCTTGTCATGAGCCGCGCTGAAGCCTTGAAAATCAAGGCTTTGCTCAAAATGCCCTCAAAAAAAGCAACGAGCTAATTTCTTATAAATCAACAACTTAGCGGCGCTATTGGTTTTGTAGCAACAGTCACACCCCGGGGGGCACTTTGGCGCACCGCAGCACGGATTTTGTGCATAAGTGAGTCTGCACTGAGCTTTTTTGGGGCTGCCAGGGTGGGGCACCGGAATTCGGGAAAACCATGACGTGCCCGATCTTGACGGCCTAGGCGCGCATCCGCCGCGAATGCGTGTGCACGGCCTCGACCAGCGCGGACACGTGATCCGGCGGGGTGTACTGGCTGATGCCGTGGCCCAGGTTGAAGATGTGGGTGGGGCCGCTGCTCTTGGGGTCGCGGTGCGGGGCGCCGAAGCTTTCCAGCACTTTTTTCACCTCGGTCTCGATGGCCGCCGGCGGGGCGAACAGCACATTGGGGTCGATATTGCCTTGCAGGGCTTTGCTGCCGCCGACCAGCGCGCGCGCCTTGCCCAGGTTCATGGTCCAGTCCAGGCCCAGCACCTCGCAGTCGAGCTGGCCCATCTGTTCCAGCCAGAGCCCGCCGCCCTTGGTGAAGACGATGCGCGGCACGATCTTGCCGTCCACACCGTTGCGCTTGAGGCCGGCCAGCACGCGGGCCGTGTAGGCCAGGCTGAATTCCTGGAAGGCGCCGTCGGCCAGCACGCCGCCCCAGCTGTCGAACACCATCACGGCCTGGGCGCCGGCATCGATCTGGGCGTTGAGGTAGGCGGCCACGGCGTCGGCGTTGACCTGCAGGATGCGGTGCATCAGATCCGGGCGGCTGTAGAGCATGCTCTTGACCAGGCGGTAGTCGTCCGAGCCCGCGCCCTCGACCATGTAGCAGGCCAGGGTCCAGGGGCTGCCGGAGAAGCCGATCAGCGGCACACGGCCGTTCAGGGCCTTGCGGATGGAGGTGACGGCGTCGAAGACGTAACGCAGCTTGTCCAGGTCCGGCACGGCCAGTTTCGCCACGGCGGCTTCGTCCCGCACCGGGGTGGCGAAACGCGGGCCCTCGCCTTGCGCGAAGGACAGGCCCAGGCCCATGGCGTCGGGCACGGTCAGGATGTCGGAAAACAGGATGGCCGCGTCCAGCGGGTAACGCGCCAGGGGCTGCAGCGTGACTTCGGTGGCGTAGTCCACGTTGGTGGCCAGGCCCATGAAGCTGCCGGCCTTGGCACGCGTGGCGCAGTACTCGGGCAGGTAGCGCCCGGCCTGGCGCATCAGCCACAGGGGGGTGTAGTCGGTGGCCTGGCGCAGGCAGGCGCGCAGGAAGGTGTCGTTTTGCAGGGGGGCGTAGCTGGAACTCATAGCCCCCAATTGTCGCAGGCCCGCCCGCCGGGTCTGCCGGCGCCGCCTTTACTGGGCCAGGCGCACTTCCATGATCTCGAAGTCGATGGCTTCGCGGTAGATGCGGATGTCGTGCGTGGCCATGTAGAGCAGGATCTTGGGCGCCTGGTGTGCCACCACGCGGTGCGCACCCACACCGAACAGCACCAGGCCCAGGCCCAGCCAGGGGTAGCCGAAATAGGCCATGCCGATGCCGGTGCCGATGATGGGGAGGATGAGCGCGGTCAGCATCAGGCGGTGCTTGACGTACTTGCGCGCACGCTCCGGGTTGACGATGAGGCGGAAACGCCCGGCGGGCAGGCCGGTGCGGAATTCCTCAAAAGGCACGTAGATCGGCTCGGGGCCTTCGACGATGCCGGTGCTGGCTGTCTCACTCATGGTTCTGGTTCTGTGCGTGGTCGATTTTCAGACAGCGATTCTGCACCACGCGCAGCCCGGCCTGGCGCGCCCGCTCTGCGGCTGCTTCATGTTCCACGCCCAGCTGCATCCAGATGGCCAAAGCGCCGATGCTGATGGCCTCGTCCACGATGGGCGGGATGTCGGCGCTGTTGCGAAAGCAGTTCACCAGCTCGATGCGCTCGTGGCGGGTGGCCTCGGTCAGGCTCGGATAGACCGGCTCGCCCAGGATGCTCTGGCCGCCGGCCATGGGGTTGACTGGCACGATGCGCCAGCCGTGGGCTTGCATGTAGCGCGCCACCATGTAGCTGTCGCGGTGCGGCTTGGGCGAGAGGCCGACCACGGCCACCGTGCGGCAGTGGCGCAGGACCCAGCGGATGTCGTCGCTCTGGTCCATCAGCGGTAGGTGATGGGGCAGCCATAGGGCCGGCTGGTGGCCACGCTCAGCGGCTGGCCGGCCAGCGCCTCCTTCAGGCCCTGGCGCACGTAGTTGGTGGCGGTCTGGATATCTTCCGCCTTGGCCGAGGGGATGCTGTCGATGGCGCCGGCATAGATGAGTGCGCCGCGCGGGTTGAGGATGAACATGTGCAGGGCGCTGCGCGCGCCCATGGCGCGGCCCAGCTCGCCGCTTTCATCCATCAGCGCGGTGCTGGGGGTGGCCTTCTGCTCGGCCAGCCAACGTGCCATCTGCTGGGGTGTCAGAAAGTCGGCGCTGCCGTCCGCGGTGGAGTTGACCGTGAGCCAGACCACGCCCTGGCCCCGGGCCTCGGCCTGCAGGGCCTGCATATTGCCGCTGCGGTAGTGCTTGCGCACGAAGGGGCAGCCCGGGTTGTTCCATTCGAGCACCACGTGGCGGCCGCGGTAGTCGCTCAGGCGGACCGGTTTGCCCTGCACATCGGACAGCGCCTTGTCGGGTGCGGTCTGGCCCAGGCCCAGGGCGGCCGACGCCGGGCCCGGCAGCAGGACGCTGCACAGCACGAGCAGGGAGAGGAGCAGGCGAAGTGCCACGGTGATCTCCGGTGGCTCAGAGGGAAGCCAGTGCCTGGCGCACTTCGCCCACGCTCAGCACTTCGGACAGCACCTGGGGCGCACGGCCGGGGCGGTAGAAGACGTAGACCGGCACGCCGTTGCGGCCCAGCTGGGCCAGGGCGGCGGTGATGGCCGGGTCGCGCCGGGTCCAGTCGGCGCGCAGCATCACGACGTTTTTGGCATCGAAGTCGGCCAGCACCTGCGCGTCGGCCAGTGTGGTCTGCTTGTTGTACTGGCAGGTCACGCACCAGGCGGCGGTGTAGTCCACGAAGACGGTCTGGCCACCGGCCAGCAGGGTCTGCACCCGCTCGGGACTCCAGGCCGACCAGCGTTCGCCGCTGGCCTGGCTGGCTGTGGCGGTCTCGATCTTGAACATGTAGGGGCCCAGGGCCCAGGCCGCCCAGGCGCCGGCGGCGACCAGCAGCGCGGCGATCACCGTGCGCAGGCGGCCCTGCAGCGTGAGCGCCCAGATCACGGCGCTGAGCGCGATCAGCAGGGTCAACAGGGCGGCCGCGCCGTCCACACCGCTCTGGTGGCCCAGGACCCAGACCAGCCAGACCACGGTGACGAGCATGGGGAAGGCCAGCAGTTTGCGCAGCGCGTCCATCCACGCGCCCGGCTTGGGCAGTAGGCGCGCGAAAGCCGGCACGAAGCTGACGGCCAAGTAGGGCAGTGCCAGGCCCAGGCCCAGCGCCGCGAAGATCAGCAGGGCCTGCGCGGGCGGCAGCGTGACGGCCAGGCCCAGCGAGGCGCCCATGAAAGGCGCGGTGCAGGGCGAGGCCACGGCCACGGCCAGCACGCCGGTGAGGAAGGCGTCGATCACCGGATGGCGCGCCTGGAAGGCCGCCAGCGAGCTGGGCGCGAACTGGCCGAACTCGAACACGCCGACCAGGTTGAGCGCAATGACGGTGAACAGCGCGGCCAGGGCGGCCACCACCCACGGGTCCTGCAACTGGAAACCCCAGCCCAGGCTCTCACCGGCGGCGCGCAGGCCCAGCAGCAGCAGGCCCAGCAGGACGAAACTGACGATGACCCCGGCGGTATAGGCCAGGCCGCTGATGCGGTGGCTGCGGTGGTCGTCGGCGTGGCGCGTGAAGCTCAGCACCTTGATGGCCAGCACCGGGAACACGCAGGGCATGAGGTTGAGGATGAGGCCGCCGATCAGCGCGCCCAGCAGGGCGGCGTAAAAGCCCAGCGGCGGCGCAGCCGCAGGCACCTGTGCGGCATTGGCGGCCAGGGCCGCCTGCAGCGCCGGCGAGAGGGCGGCCGGCGCGGCGCTGGCCGGCCAGTTGCCGCTGACCGGCAGCTCGACGCGCCAGCCCTGGCCCCCCTGGGTCAGCACCACCGGCAGCAGCCTGGGGCTGGCGCTGCGCTGCGCCATGAGCGGCAGTTCGGCCGTCCATACGGCGCCCTGCCAGCTCTGCTGCCAGGGCGTCGAGGGGTTGATGACTTCGGCGGTTTCGGGGAAGGCGTCCAGCGGCCTGCCCTGCAGGCTGGCGGGCAGGCCCGCAACGCTGAGCTTGAGGGTCTGGCCCTCGATCTGGATGCGGCTGTTCTTGCCGGCGTCCAGCGCCCGGGGCTGGGCTTTCAGGGCGGCCTCGAAGGTGGGGCCATGCAGCGCGGTGGAGCCCTTGAGCGGAATGCGCAGGGTGTACTCGCCTTCCTCGGGGATGCACTCGGTCTTGCAGATCAGCCAGCTGGCGCGCAGCTTGACGGTGAGTTCGTCGCCCAGCAGGGGTGGCTTGAAGTCGGGCGTGATGGTCAGCGGCACGGCCAGCAGCAGCGTGTCTTCATAGCCGTAGTTGACCAGGGGGCCGACCGAAATCTTCTTCGGGATGGGCCAGGCGATCTCGCCGGCCTGTACGCCCGGCGGTAGCGTCCACTCCAGCACGGTGGGCAGGCCGGAGTCGCCGGCGTTTTTCCAGTAGGTGTGCCAGTGTTTCTTGTGTTCGATCCGCAGTCCCACCCAGACCGGCTGGCCGGGAGAAACGCCTTCGGGCGCATGGGCCAGCAGTTCGGTGCGGGCCTGGTCGGTGGTGACGACGGCTTTCTGGGCCACCAACTGTGCGCTGGCGTACGGAGCGAAAAGTGCGGCGGCTGTAAAAAGCGGAGCCAGCAACAGGGAGCGCAGATGACGGAGAAGAGTCATGGGTACCAGGGTGGGGGAAACAGTTGGGAGTGCGCCAGACTGGTGCAAGTTCCCCGCAGACGCCAACCGCAGGGCGGGCAGCGCAGGCCATCCACGAATATAAGGGAAGACTGAAAGTCTTGAATTCCCTATGGGCCTCATAGACACTATCAAATTCCGCGCTCCGGGTCCTGGTCCGAATAATGCGTGGAGATGACCACAGGCCGTCAACCCTGGCCTGTCCATGAAAAGCTCGATCCAAGGGAGATTCATGATGACGTCCAGCATGGAAGCGGTGTTGAGCCCCTGGGTGGCTCAACTCAAGTCCAAATCCAACCTGCCCCTGCTCGTGCAGTGGGGCGAGAACCCGGCGCCCGGCTCGGGCCTGCGCCTGGGCGATTTCAGCAGCCCCAAGGTCGTGATCCGCGTGCGCAAGGCCGGCGCCGTGCCTCTGCTGCTCTCGCCCACGCTGGACAGCCTGGGTGAGGCCTATGTCGAGGGCCTGATCGACGTGGACGGCAGCGTGGACGACATCCTGGAGATGGCGCACCGCTTGGCCGAAGCCGGCAGCCGGACCGAGAGCCGGCTCACGCGCATCGCCCGCCACTTCAAACACACGCCGAAGAGCGACAGCGAGGCCGTCCAGTACCACTACGACGTCTCCAACGCCTTCTACCAGGCCTGGCTGGACCCGGCCATGGTCTATTCCTGCGCCTACTTCGAGAACGGCGACGAGAGCCTCGAAGAAGCGCAGCTCAAGAAGATCGACCACATCCTGACCAAGGTGCAACTGCAGCCCAACCAGCGCCTGCTGGACATCGGCTGCGGCTGGGGCGCGCTGGTCATGCGGGCGGCCGAGAAGTTCGGGGCGCGCTGCACGGGCATCACGCTCTCGCAGCGCCAGTTCGAACTGGCCACGGAGCGGGTGCGCGCCGCCGGCCTGCAGGACCGGGTGGAGATCCGCCTGCAGGACTACCGCGACGTGCAAGGCCAGTTCGACCGCATCACCAGCGTGGGCATGTTCGAGCACGTCGGCCTGCGGCACCTGGAGGGTTATTTCGCCTGCATCAACGGCCTGCTGGCCGACGAGGGCTGGGTGCTCAACCATGGCATCACGTCCACCGACGTCAACGATGGCGAAACTGCCTACGGCGGCGGCCGTTTCATCGACCGTTATGTGTTCCCGCAGGGCGAGCTGCCGCACATCAGCACCGTGCTCAAGACCCTGCAGGCCGGCGGCCTGGAGGCGTTGGACGTGGAAAGCTTGCGCCGCCACTACGCGCGCACCACCGGGCTGTGGAGCCAGGCCTTCGAGGCCAGCGGCGAGACCTTGCGCGACATGGTGGGCGAGCGGCGCTGGCGCATCTGGCGTGTCTATCTGGCGGGCTGCCAGTGGGCCTTCGAGAACGACGAGATCTCGCTCTACCAGGTGCTGTGCCGCAAGTCGGGCCGCCCCGCCCGCGGCCTGCCCTGGTCGCGTCGCTGGATGTACCCGCATTGACCGGCCGCAGGTGTTCGGCCTTGCCCTGAGAGCCTTGCCCTAAGATAGGCGCATGGGCACATCTACCCGCGTTACCCCCCCGCGTTTCTGGGCTGACCTTTCCACGCGTGACTTCGCGCAGCTCGACTTGGCGCGTGCCATTGCCGTGCTGCCGGTGGCGGCCACCGAGCAGCATGGCCCGCACCTGCCGCTGAGCGTGGACTCGGATCTGGCCGATGGTGTGGTGGCCGCGGCCCTGCCGCACATTGCTGCGGACCTGCCCGTGCTCTTCCTGCCCACGCAGGCCGTGGGCCTGAGCCCCGAGCACCAGGCCTTCCCCGGTACGCTCACGTTGTCAGCGCACACCGTCATCAGCCTGTGGACCGAGCTGGGCGAATCGGTGGCGCGCACCGGTGTGAAGAAGCTGGTGCTGCTCAATGCGCATGGCGGCCAGGTTGGCGTGATGGACATCGTGGCGCGTGACCTGCGCGCGCGGCTGGGGATGCTGGTCTACAGCGTCAACTGGTTCAACCTGCCGCTGGGCGCGCAGGTCGAAGGCCAGTTCAGTGCCGAGGAACACCGCTTCGGTATCCATGCCGGCCAGATCGAGACCGCCATGATGCTGGCGCTCAAGCCCGGGCGCGTGCAGATGGCGCAGGCGCAGAACTTTGCCTCGGCCTCGCAGCGGCGCGCACAGGCCTTCCCCATCCTGGGCAATGGCAAGAGTGCCAAGCTGGGCTGGCAGATGCAGGACTACAACCCGGCGGGTGCTGTGGGCAACGCGGCCGCGGCCACGGCCGAACAGGGCCGCGCCGTGCTCGACGCCGCTGGTCGCGCGCTGGCCGCCTTGCTGGCCGAGATCGACCGCCTGCCGCCGGACACGCTGGCGACGAGATGAATCCGGCCCGCCCTGCTACCGGCGCCCCTCTCACGGCCGAGCAGCGGCGCTTGCAGTCGCTGCACAGCTATGCCGTGCTGGACACGCCGCCCGAGGCGGGGTTCGACGAGCTCACGCAACTGGCCTCCGAGTGGCTGGGCATGCCGATCGCGCTGGTCAGCCTGATTGATGCAGAGCGCCAGTGGTTCAAGTCACGTGTGGGGCTGGATGCGGAACAGACGCCGCGCAGCCAGGCTTTTTGCAGCGTGGCGATCGAGCGGCCGACCGAAGTGATGGTGGTGCCGGATGCGCAGCTGGACCCCCGCTTCCGGGACAACCCGCTGGTCACGGGTGAACCCCGCATCCGTTTTTATGCCGGCGCACCCCTGCTCATGCCCGATGGCCAGGCTCTGGGCACGCTGTGCGTGATCGATCGGCAAGCCCGTGACTTCACCGAGGCGCAAGGTCAGACCCTGGCGCGGCTGGCCCGGCAGGTGGTGGCCCAGCTGGAATTGCGCAGGCAGCAGACCGAACTGCAACTGGCGGTGGACCGCTACCAGAAGCTGTTCGATCACACCCTGGATGGGGTGCTGCAGACCCGCCCCGGCGGTGACATCCTGTCGGCCAATCCGGCGGCCTGCGCCATGCTGGGCATGAGCGTGGAGGAGATGCGACTGCGCGGGCGTGACCACGTGCTCGACCTGAGCGACCCGCGGCTGCACACCCTGCTGGAAGCCCGCCAGCGCGAAGGCCAGGCGCGGGGCGAACTGCGCATGCGTCGTGCGGATGGAGCCTTGTTCGAAGTGGAGATCACCTCGGCGCTTTACCAGGGCCTGGACGGGCAGTGGCTCAGCAGCATCGTGTTCCGCGACATCACCGAACGCCAGCTCTGGGCGGCGCGGCTCCAGGCCCAGGTGGACCTGCTGCACAAGCTGTCCCGGCATGCGCCGGGCGTGCTGTGCCAGTTCCGCATGGCGCCGGATGGGCAGTTCAACATGCCCTTCGCGAGCGAAGGCGTGCGGACCATCTACGAAATCTCGCCCGAGGAGGCGCGTGCCGATGCCACGCGGCTGCGCGAGCGCATGCATCCCGACGACCTGCCGATGGTGAGCGAAACCTTCATGGCCTCGGCCCGGACCCTGCAGCCCTGGCATTGCGAATTCCGCATGCTCCTGCCCGAGCAGGGGCTGCGCTGGCGCCAGGGCGACGCCCAGCCCGAAAGGCTGGAGGACGGCAGCATCGTCTGGTACGGCTTCATCACCGACATCACCGAACGCAAGGAAGCCGAGGCGCACACCTTCCGCCTGGCCTATTTCGACGCTCTCACCGGCCTGCCCAACCGCAGCCTGCTGCGCGACCGCATTGAACAGGCGCTGGCGCTGGCGCGGCGCAACCACCAGTACGGGGCCGTGATGTTCGTCGACCTGGACAACTTCAAGCAGATCAACGATGCGCGCGGCCATTCGATCGGCGACCATCTGCTGACCGAGGTGGCCAAGCGCCTGCAGGCCTTGCTGCGCGTCGAGGACACGGTGGCGCGCATCGGCGGCGACGAATTCGTGCTGCTCATCAACGAGCTGGGCCAGGACGTGGAGGCCAGCGCCCGCGCGGCGATGGCCGTGGCCGAGAAGGTGCGCGCCGCGTTGGACCGACCCTACCTGATCGACAACTTCAGCTACACCAGCACCGGCAGCCTGGGCATCAGCCTGTTCCCCAAGGCTGGCCAGCAGATCGACGACCTGCTGCGCGAGGCCGACACCGCCATGTACCGCGCCAAGTCCGCCGGGCGCAACCGCATCGCCTTCTTCGAGCTGGCGATGCAGCACGAGGTGGAGGAGCGGCTGGCCCTGGAGCAGGAGCTCAAGGAGGCGCTGGCCGCCGGGCAGCTGCGCTTGCACGTGCAGTCCCAGGTCGACGCCCAAGGCCGCGAGGTCGCCGGCGAACTGCTGGTGCGCTGGTTGCACCCCTTGCGCGGCCTGGTGCCGCCGATGCGTTTCATCCCGCTGGCCGAGGAAACCGGCCTGATCCTGCCGCTGGGGGAGTGGGTGATCGAGCAGGCCTGCCACACGCTTGCGCGCATGCGCCGCCAGGGGCTGACGCAGTCGCTGGCGGTCAACGTCAGCGCGCGCCAGTTCCGCAGCGAGGATTTCGTGCCGCGCGTGCAGGCCATCCTGCAGAGCACCGGCGCGCCGGCGCAGCAGCTGGTCTTCGAGGTGACAGAGAGCCTGTTCATCCAGGACTGGGACAACTCCCTGCGCCGCATCATCGAACTCGTGAAGATGGGCATCCGTTTCTCGATCGACGACTTCGGCACCGGTTATTCCAGCCTGAGCTACCTGCAGCGTCTGCCCCTGTTCGAGCTCAAGATCGACCGCAGCTTCGTCCAGGACACGCCCCACGACGTCAACGACACGGCCATCGTGCAGTCCATCCTCTCCATGGCGCAGCACCTGGGCCTGGAGGTCGTGGCCGAGGGCGTGGAGAACCGTGCCCAGGCCGACTTTCTGCTGGACAGCCACTGCAACCGGCTGCAGGGATATCTTTTTTCCCAACCGCAGCCGCTGGAAGACTGGTTGGCGCACATGGGATTGAGTGGCTGAAGGCCCTCACGGCCGGTTTGACAGTCCCGGCGGCGCTGCGGATACTCTCTGGTACTGGGTCCCGGAAGTAGAGGAACTCAATGAAAGTGATGGATTCGTGCGCAGGGCAAGGCGCAAACCACAGCCGTAGCCCTTGCTATGGCGAGGATTTGCAACGCCGCCAAGCGTGCGAAGGCGCGCTTTCATGTTTCGATACTTCCGGGTCGCAGTACTAGTCCGTTCCAGGAACAGGAGCCGCCTTTGAACACCTCCCACGACCGCCGTCAGTTCCTGCGCTCCGTTTTCCATGCGCCGGTGCGCCTGCGCCTGGGCGAACGCGAAAGCCAGGCTTTTCTGCATGATGTGTCGCTCAAGGGCGCGCTGGTCGAAGTCTCGGCCAGCTGGGGCGGGCGCGTGGGCGATGCCTGCCTGCTGCGCCTGGAACTGGCCAGCGATGCGGCCATCACCATGGAGACCACGGTTGCTCATGTCGAGGGCATCCATGTCGGCCTGCACTGCGAGCGCCTGGACCTCGACAGCATGACGCACCTGCGCCAGCTGGTCGAACACAATGCCGATGACCCGGCCCTGCTTGAGCGTGACCTCGCCACCCTGGTGACCCAGGGCCGCGCCGAAGCCTGAGATTGCGACGTGCAGCGACGTTCCCTGCTGGCCTGGCCGGCCGTGCTGCTGGGGTCTTCCGCACAGGCCGCCACTCCGGGTGAGCTGCTGACCTCGGGTCGGCACGTGCTGCTGATGCGCCATGCCGATGCCCCGGGCTACGGCGATCCGCCGGGTTTCCGCCGGGGCGATTGCGCCACCCAACGCAACCTGGGCGGGGCTGGCCGCGAACAGGCTCGCGCCGCTGGCCGCTGGTTGCGCAGCCAGGGCGTGGTGCGTGCGCAGGTGTTTTCCAGTCCCTGGTGCCGCTGCCTCGAGACCGCGCGCCTGCTGGGCCTGGGTGCCGTGAGTGTGGAAGAGAGCCTGGGCTCCATCTTCGGGCGCGCAGACCTCACATCGCAGCATACCGAGGCCCTGCAGGCCTTCGTGGCGCGCCTGCTGGCCGGTCCGCTGGACCGCGCGCCCATCCTGGTCACGCACCAGGGCGTCATCACGGCCTATGCCGGCGGTGGCGTGGCCAGCAGCGAGATGGTGCTGGTGCGGGTGGACCGCCAGGGCCGGTCGCAGGATTCCCTGCGTTACGCGCCACCGCCCTTATCCTGATCTTTCTCCTCTCCATCGGGGGACAGGCCTCAAGGCAGTGCCGGCGTGCGCACCAGTCGCGTGCATGACCGTCCGCCCGCAGGCCATGCCGGCAGGCGCCGCGTGGCGCCTGCTTGTACACAAGCTGGCCTGACTATTGCATAGGACATGGCACTCCACTACCCAAGGTGATGCCATGACCCCCTACTTCGATCCCTACAACGCCGACCGTCCGCTGATGCTCAAGTGCAGTTGCGGACGCGAGCACACGGTGGCCGAGCATCAGCAGGAGGTGGCGAGCGCGCAGGCCGCTGCCACGTTGCGGGCGCGCAGCGAGACGGCCGAGTTCGAGGCCTACAGCAACGAGTTCATCGAGGCCACGCTGGTCAAGGCCCTGTTCCCGCAGGACGCGGTGCGCCGCCGTTTCCTGCGCGCCGTGGGCAAGGGGGCGGCCATGTCGGCCATCGCCAGCGTGCTGCCCGTGGCCAGTCTGCAGGCCATGGCGCAGGAAAAAGGCGCGCTGGAGAAGAAGGAGCTCAAGATCGGTTTCATCCCGATCACCTGCGCCACGCCGCTGATCATGGCGCACCCGCTGGGCTTCTACAGCAAGCAGGGCCTGAGCGTGGAAGTGACCAAGACGGCCGGCTGGGCGCTGATCCGCGACAAGATGCTGAACAAGGAGTACGACGCCACGCACTTTCTCAGCCCCATGCCCCTGGCCATGTCCCTGGGCATCGGCTCGACCGCGGCCGCGATGAACGTGGCCACCATTCAGAACACCAACGGCCAGGCCATCACGCTGGCGCTCAAGCACAAGGACAAGCGCAACCCGAAGGACTGGAAGGGCTTCAAGTTCGCCGTGCCTTTCGAGTTCAGCATGCACAACTTCCTGCTGCGCTATTACGTGGCCGAGCATGGCCTGAACCCCGACACCGACATCCAGATCCGTGTGCTGCCCCCGCCCGAGATGGTGGCCAACCTGCGCGCCGGCAATATCGACGGTTTCCTCGGCCCCGATCCCTTCAATCAGCGCGCGGTGTACGAGGAGGTGGGTTTCATCCACGTGCTCACCAAGGAGCTCTGGAACGGCCACCCCTGCTGCGCCTTCGGCACCAGCACCGAGTTCATCCAGAAGAACCCGAACACCTTCGCGGCCCTGTACCGTGCGGTGCTGACCGCAGCGGCCATGGCGCGCAAGGCCGAGAACCGCGAGCTGATCGCCAAGGTCATCGCGCCGGCCCAATACCTGAACCAGCCCGAGGTGGTGCTGACCCAGGTGCTGACCGGCAAGTTTGCCGACGGCCTGGGCGGCATCCAGAACGTGCCCGACCGCGCCGACTTCGACCCCATGCCCTGGCAGAGCATGGCGGTATGGATGCTCACGCAGATGCAGCGCTGGGGTTACATCAAGGGCGAGGTGAACTACAAACAGATCGCCGAGAAGGTGTTCCTGCTGACCGATGCGAAAAAGCACATGAAGGAGCTGGACCAGAAGGTGCCCGACGGCGCCTACCCCAAGTTCAAGGTCATGGGCCGCGAGTTCGACCCGGGCAAGGCCGCCGAGTACGCGCGCAGCTTCCCCATCCGCAAGACGACCTGAGGGCACACGTATGCAATCGCTGCGACTGCGCTCGGCTCTGCTGTCGACCTTGATCCTGCTGACCTTGCTGGGCGTCTGGTACCTCGCCACGGCCACGGCCACGGCCACGGGCAGCGTGGCGGCGCCGGCGGCGAACCTGACGCCCGAGCAGCTGGAGTACGCCCGCATGATGGGCAAGGACCCGGGCGCCAGCAAGAGCGGCGGTTTCCCCACGCCGGCCCAGATGGGGGCCACGGTCTGGGGCCACCTTTCCAACCCCTTCTACGACAACGGACCGAACGACAAGGGCATCGCCATCCAGCTGGCCCATTCGCTGGGCCGGGTCGCGCTGGGTTTCCTGCTGGCGTGTGGGGTCGCCATTCCCCTGGGTTTTGCCATTGGCATGTCGCCGCTGCTGCACCGCGCCCTGGACCCCTTCATCCAGGTGCTCAAGCCCATCAGCCCGCTGGCCTGGATGCCGCTGGCGCTCTACACCATCAAGGACTCCTCGGTGTCGGGCATCTTTGTCATCTTCATCTGTTCGGTCTGGCCCATGCTGGTCAACACGGCCTTTGGCGTGGCCTCGGTCCGGCGTGACTGGCTCAACGTGGCCGCCACGCTGGAGGTCAGCCCTCTGCGCAAGGCCTTCCTGGTGATCCTGCCGGCGGCGGCGCCCACCATCCTCACCGGCATGCGCATCAGCATGGGCATCGCCTGGCTGGTGATCGTCGCGGCGGAGATGCTGGTGGGTGGCACCGGCATCGGCTACTTCGTCTGGAACGAGTGGAACAACCTGTCGCTGACCAATGTGCTGTTTGCCATCCTGGTCATCGGCTTGGTCGGCATGGGGCTGGACCTGCTCTTCGGCCGCCTGCAGAAGGCGGTGACCTATGTGGAGTGAGATGCCGGCGCAAGGGCTGGCCGGTGCGGCGCAAGCAAAGGAATTCGGTGTGAAAGCTTTTCTCAAAGTCGAACAGCTCGGCAAGACCTACCAGGCCGGCAAGCCCGTGTTCGCCGATGTGTCCTTCACGCTGGACCGCGGCGAGTTCGTCTGCATCATCGGCCACTCCGGTTGCGGCAAGACCACCATCCTCAACGTGCTGGCCGGCCTGGACCAGGCCTCAGCCGGGCACGTGTTCATGGACGGCCGCGAAGTGGTGGGCCCCAGCCTGGAACGCGGCGTGGTGTTCCAGGGTCATGCGCTCATGCCCTGGCTGACGGTGCGCCAGAACATCGCCTTTGCCGTCAAGTCGCGCTGGCCGGAATGGCCCGCGCCCAAGGTCAACGTGCATGTCGAGAAGTACGTGACCATGGTGGGCCTGAGCCAGGCCATCGACCGCAAACCCAGCGCATTGTCCGGCGGCATGAAGCAGCGCGTGGGCATCGCGCGCGCCTTTGCCATCGCGCCCAAGATGTTGCTGCTGGACGAACCCTTCGGCGCGCTGGACGCGCTCACGCGCGGCACCATCCAGGACGAGCTCATGGGCATCGTGCGCCAGACCCAGCAGACCGTCTTCATGATCACGCACGATGTGGACGAGGCCATCCTGCTGGCTGACCGCATCCTGCTCATGAGCAACGGCAGCGAGCACGAAGGTATCTACACGCCCGGCGGCATCGCTGAGGTGGTGGTCAACCCGCTGCCGCGCGAACGCAGCCGCGCCGGCCTGCACCACCTGGACGGTTATTACGCGCTGCGCAACCACATCGTCGACTTCCTGGTCACACGGGCCAGGGCCCACTGAGATTTTTTCATCCCCAACCACAACATGAAGGAGTTCACATGAACCGCAACGACGTCACCGAGAAGATCATCACCGTCAAGGTCGCCAAGGGCCTCAAATGGGAAGACGTGGCCAAGAAGGTCGGCTTGAGCAAGGAGTGGGTCACGGCCGGTTGCCTGGGCCAGATGACCTTCGATGCCAAGCAGGCCAAGGTGCTCGGCAAGATCTTCGGCCTCAACGACGAAGAGCAGAAGTGGCTGCAGGTCGTGCCCTACAAGGGCTCGCTGGAGACAGCAGTGCCGACCGATCCACTGATCTACCGCTGGTACGAGATCGTCAACGTCTACGGCAGCACCATCAAGGAGCTGATCCACGAGGAGTTCGGCGACGGCATCATGAGCGCCATCGACTTCAGCATGGACATCACGCGCCAGGCCGATCCCAAGGGCGACCGCGTCAACGTGGTGCTGTCGGGCAAGTTCCTGCCTTACAAGCAGTACTGAGTCCGACGTCTTAATAGTGCGGCGGCAACTCGTCGCGTGGGTTGCGCAGCACCGGCGCGCTGCCTTCGGGCAGTTGCTGGCGCAGGCCCATGACTTCGCGCAGCAACAGGTCGATCTGCTGCTGCTGGCGATAGATGGTCTGGTTCAGCTGATCCAGCAGGTCTTCCGCATAGCTGGCCTTGATCTCCAGCTCGGTCAGGCGGATGTCGGTGTCTTGGGTGGAATCCATGGCCGTATTGGACCTCAAAAAGCAGCCCTGCCGTTGGCGGTGCGCACCAGGTGCGCGCTGCACACCATGGTGCCCTGGCGCACGGTGTGCCCGCGCCAGACCGGGGCCATTTCGGGGGCGAGACAGCGGGCATAGGCAAGTGTTCTTTGGTGAGCTGTTGCTGTCGGAAGACGCCGTACTTCAAGTGCTTTCTCAAGTCTCGGCCCTAAGCTGCACTGTGTTGGTCGTTCATTCGTAACAGTGCGATTTTTCAGGGTTTTCCATAGGGATTCGGGTTATCGTTAAGGCGCGAGACTTGCACATCGGGCGCAAGACTTGCGACATCCAAACCACATCAACACGGAGGGCGCGACACCATGTTCAAGACCTGGAAACAATTCGCCACGCGCCCCGAACCCGTCGAGGTGATGGAGGCAGTGCCGGTGCTCAACCGTTCGACGGCCTACCGCCGTTTCCTGCGCTCGGTGTACCAGGCGCCAGCGCGGCTCAACCTCGCGGGTTATATGCGCGAGGTCCAGGTGCTCGATGTCTCCCTCAAGGGGGCGCTGGTCGACATGGGCGCAGCCCTGCCCTGTCCGGTGGGGGTGCGCGGCCGGCTGCGCTTGCTACTCTCGCCCACCGTGTTCATCGCCATGGACGTGGCGGTGACGCGTGTGCAGGGCAGCCAGCTGGGCCTGCAGTGCCTGCACATCGACCTCGACAGCGTCACGCACCTGCGCCAGCTGATCGAGCGCAACTCCCAGGACCCGGCCCTGCTGGCACGCGAGCTCTCGGTGCTGGTGGGCGCCACCGCCTGAGTTTTCGCTCGTAGCCTCAGCGGTCCTTGCCGATCGCCTGGCGCGTTTGCGCCGCTTGTCCCGTAAGCCACTCGCAGAAGGCCTGCACCTCGGGCCGCGCATGGCTGTGCGGCGCCGCGATCAGCCAGTAGGCCATGGGCGAGTCCAGGCGCATGCCGGGCAGCACTTCGATCAGGTCCCCGGAACGCAGGCTGTCGGCCACCAGCGGCATGCGCGTGAGCGCCACGCCCTGGCCGGCCAGCGCAGCCTGCGCGATCTGGTAGGCGTAACCGAAGTAGAGCCAGCGCTTGGGTTCGAGCTTGCGCAGGCGGTAGACGTCCAGCCAGTGGCGCCAGGTCAGCCAGGTCATGGGTTGGCTGTGCTGCGCCTCGTTGGCCTCGATCAGGGTGAAATGCGCCAGGTCCTCGGCGCGCTGCAGAGGCCGGTTCTTGAGCAGCCAGGGGCTGACCACGGGGGTGAGCTGTTCGTCGAACAGGTGCACTGCGTGCGCCGGCACACTGGAGGCCTGGGTGTAGCGCAGCACCAGGTCGACGTCGGCGGTGTCCAGGTCCACCAGCGCATCCGAGGCGTCGATGCGGATGTCGATGTCGGGGTGCTGGCTCTGGAAGGCCTCCAGCCGCGGGATCAGCCACATGGACGCGAACGAGGCCCAGGTGCTGATGGCCACGCTCTTGCGCCCGGCACTGCGGCGGACCTGGCGCACCGCGCTGTCCAGCCGCTCCAGCGAAGGCAGCACGGCCTGCAGCAGCTGCGCCCCGGCGGCCGTGAGCTCCACCGCACGCGTGTGGCGCAAAAACAGGCTCACGCCCACCTCGTCCTCCAGGGCCTGGATCTGCCGTGTCACCGCGCTCTGCGTCAGCGCCAGTTCTTCGGAGGCGGCGCGGAAATTCAGGTGCCGCGCGACGGCCTCGAAAGCACGCAATTGGCCCACCCCGATGGGGCGGGTGCGGGGCGCGAAGTCGGGGCTGGACATGAAATACCGTGGGGGGTTGATTGATGCGTTTTGGGAATCAATAGCCTAACCGGATTTCATTAGACGGGCCAGCAGATTTTGCTGATGATGCAATGCCGAACACTCTCAAAAGGAGTCAGTCATGGCCTCCCTCGGCGATCACGAATTGCAACAATCATTCGACGCGATCGGCGTCGCGCGCTGCTGGAATCTGGCGGCCGGACAGGTGCTGAGCCTGCGTCCGCGCGGCGCCGGTACCTTGCGCATACGGGAGGGCCGGGCCTGGGTCACGCTGGATGAGCAGCCCACCGGACACGGCCCGGACGCGGGCGATTATTTCCTGCTGGTCGGTGATCAACTGGCGGTGGCCCCCGGGCGGCACCTGGTGCTTGAGTCGCTGGACCAGGACGTGTTGAGCTTCGAATGGCTGCCGCTCGCCCAGGGCGCGGCGCAGCGGCGGCAGTCCGAGCCGCTGCGGCACACGCTGGGGGATCTGTACGCGGCCGTGCAACTGGCCGGCAAGGCCTTGCTGCGCCTGCTGCGCGGGCTGGTGGCCTATCCTGAACTCCTGCTGCTCGCGGGCTACCGCGGGCTCACGCGCCGTTGAGCCCGTCCGTGGCGCAATTCAGGCCACGGTGAAGAACTGCATCTCCACGCGGTCCGGGCGGCGTACGCCCGTGCCGACAAAGAGCCGTTCGCTGATCCAGCCCAGAGTGGGTGACGCGGTTTCGAAACTCGGGCTGCAGCGGAAGTAGATCAGTTGTGGGTCGACCGCCTCGCCGCGGATGAGCTGGCTCATCACCTCCGGCGCGGCCACGCGCACGGCCCGGTTCTGCACGTAGATCAGATCGCCGGCATCGGTCTCCATCACGTAACGTGCATCGAGCTCCGCGAGGCGCGGGTTGACGATGAGCTGGAAATCGGCCCCGCCCGGCAGCACGCGCGCGTTCCAGTCCAGGCCCCGGGCCTCACCGCCCAGGATGGGGATGAGCCGGCGCATGCCGTGCACGGTCTGGCCGACTTCCTGAGGCCGGCTCACCATGACGGACAGTTGGGCAAAAAATTCCAGCGTGGGCGGGGTGGGGTGCTGCATAGGGGGCAGTTTAGGGCCTCAGGCGTAGGTGATCCAGTCCGCCAGGTCCGGGTGGTCCAGGTGCGGCAGGGTGTTGTAGCTCAGCAGGGTGTGGCGCTTCGGATTGAAGGTGAACTCGGTCACGGCACTGTTACGGATGCGCATATTGAGCTCGATGGTCGTCTCGGGTGTGGTGCCCAGCACATGACCGACCGCGGTGGCGATGGGCCCGCCGCTGGAAACGATCAGGACATTCCCCTCATGGTTCTGGCGCACTTGGTCCAGTGCCCCGGTCACGCCGGCCAGAAAATCGTCGTAGCTGGGCATGCCCCTGGGGCTGACCACGCCGTTCATCCACTGACGCAGGCCGTCGCGCAAGAGGCGGAAGTGATGGCGGTAGAGCTCGGGTGTGTCGGGCTTTTGCAGCGGCTGCGGGTGGATGGTCGCGATCACCGCCTCGCTGTCGTATTCGTTCAGGCCGGCCAGGGCCTGTACCTCGTTGGCATAACCTGCACCCTGTGCGATGCCGGCCCAGGTCTGCGCATGGCGGCGCAGCGTGCCGGTGAACACCGCGTCGAAGGTGATACCGCGTTCACGCCAGTACTGGCCCAGGCGCTCACTCTGTTTGCGGCCAAGGTCGCTGAGCTGGTCATAGTCGGCCGCGCCAAAAGAGGCCTGGCCGTGGCGCACGAGGTAGAGGGTTCCCATGGGGGGATTGTCGCAAGTTCGGCGTCTGGCGCTTGTCGCCGTCGCGACGAATGCTATGAATTCAGGAGCAAATCTCGACGATCCCTTTCGGGGTTTGCAGTCGGGCCCGCAGGCGTGCCGGGCCGGGCTGCATTGGCACGCCCTGCAGGTCGAGGGCCTGGCAGGCGCTGGCCAGGGTGTCGGCCTGCGGGTGTTGCAGATCGAAAGACAACAGCGTCACACCGCTGGCCGGCATGGCCGCCGCAGGGTGAACCTCGCCCCACTGGATCAGCGTGGGCAGGCAACCGTCCAGCAGCCGTTGGCCATCGGCGCGCACCGTGATCTGCCACTGCAGCAGGCCCTGAGGGATGGGGCGTGAGGCGGCGATGATCTCGCCGCGGTCCAGGCCCTGCGCTTGCAGCGCAGCCACGGCAGTACGGGCGTCGGGGACACGTGCGGCCCAGTGCAGCAGTTGCGGGCCGTTGCGTCGCACGCGTTCCTGCAGGATGGGCTCGTCCATGTCGAACCAGCGCCGGCGTGCCGGCGGTGGCGCGGCCGGGTCGATGGCGATGATCTCGAAGTAGGCCAGCGGGTAGGTGGGGCTGGCGATGCTGAAGAGCCGGTTGTGCGTGCCCATCAGCGCGTGCTGGCCACCGGGGCCCGGTGTCATACCCAGCGTGGCCTCGCACCAGGCCACGCCGTCTTCCAGCGAGGCGGCGATCACCACCAGGTGGTCGAGCTGCGCGCTCACAGCAAGACGTTACCTGTGATGCAGGTCTGCACCTGCCCGCCGACCCACACTTGCCCCTGTGCATCACGCTCCAGCAGCACGCGCCCGGCGCGGCCCAGGCACGTTCCCTGCGCGGCCAGATAACGTGCCGGCAGTCGGCCTTCGGCCATGAGCCACTGGGCCAGGCTGGCGTTGAGGCTGCCGGTGACCGGGTCTTCGGTGATGCCCACGGGTGCGGCGAAGGCGCGCACCTCCAGGTCGGGCGCGGCCAGCTGCGGCGCGTCGGCCGCGTGTTCGGCAAAGGCGCGGGTCTCGCGGCTGCTGCGGGCAATCAGCTGCACGGCGCCGCTGTCCTGCGTGAGCGCGGCCACGCCCACCTTTTGCCCCAGCTCGCGCAGGCGCTGGTGGTCGGGCTCCAGCGCGAGCACGGTGTCCACGCTGTCGAGCAGCAGGCCCAGCCAGGACGGGCCGTTGTCCAGCAGCTGTGCGGCGAGGATCTGTTGCACCGTGATGCCCAGGGCCTGTGCGATCTGGGCCAGCAGCTCAGGGGCGGGCGCGCCGCGCTGGAGCGGCGGTGCGGCAAAAGCCAGGTGCTGGCCGGCGCGGCGGATGTTGACCAGGCCTACGGCGCATTCCTGCACGATGAGGTCCTTGTTCTTCGGCGCGCCGCCGGCCTCCAGCCAGGCGTGGCAGCTGCCCAGCGTGGGGTGGCCGGCAAAGGGCAGCTCACCGCCCGGTGTGTAGATGCGCACACGGTAATCGGCGCCGGTCTGGGTGGGCGGTAATAAAAAAGTGGTCTCCGACAGATTGGTCCAGCGCGCGAAACGCTGCATCTGGTCCTCGCTCAGTCCGCTGCCGTCCAGCAACACCGCCAGAGGGTTGCCCCAGTAGGGCGTGGCGGTGAAAACGTCGACCTGTTTGTAAGGGCGCTGGTGCTGGGTCATTTCATCTGCTCCCGGATCACGGCGGCCAGGGCGGAGACGCCGCGCTCGATCTCTTCCGCGCTGGCCGTGACGAAGGACAGGCGCAGGGTGCGTGCATCGGGCGCGCCGGCGTAGAAGGCTGCGCCCGGCACATAGGCCACGCCGCGTGCCACGGCCTTGGGCAGCAGGGCCGCAGCGTCCAGCCCCTCGGGCAGGCGGGCCCAGAGGAACATGCCGCCCACGGGCCGGTTCCAGCTCACCTCCTGGGGCATGTGATGCTCCAGCGCGGCCAGCATCACGTCGCGTTGCGACTTGTAGAGCGCGCGGATGCGTGGCACATGGCGGTCCAGAAAACCGTCCTTCATGACCTCGGCCACCACCCGCTGGTTGAAGCCCGGGCTGTGCAGGTCGGCCGCCTGCTTGGCCTGCAGCAGCTTGGGGAACACCTCCTTCGGCGCGACCAGGTAGCCCAGGCGCAGGCTGGGCGCGAGTACCTTGGAAAAGGAGCCGAGGTAGAGGCAGCCCTGCGGGTTGCGCGCCGTCAGCGGCGCGGGCGGCGCCTGGTCGAACCAGAGTTCTCCGTAGGGGTTGTCCTCGATCAGGGGCAGGGCCAATTCGGTGGCCGTGCTGCTCAGTGCGGCGCGCCGGGCCTCGCTCATCATGCGGCCGGTGGGGTTCTGGAAGTTGGGCAGCACGTACATGAAACGCGCGGGCGTGCCGGCGGCCTGGGCCTGGCACAGCGCGGCGATATCCACGCCCTCGTCGTCACTCGCCACGCTGTGCACCTGCGGCTCCATGGGGGCGAAGGCCTGCAGGGCGCCGAGGTAGGTGGGCGTCTCCACCAGGATGCGGCTGCCGGTGTCGATCAGCACCTTGGCGGCCAGGTCCAGGCCCTGCTGCGAGCCGGTGGTGATGAGCACCTGCGCCGGGTCCACCTTCCAGGGCAGCCCGGCCGCCACCATCTCGCGCAGCGGGCCGTAGCCTTCGCTGGCCGCGTACTGCAGGGCGGCCTGGGCGTCGTCGCGCAGCACGCGCGCGCAGGCCTGCGCGAACTCCTCCACCGGGAAGGTCTTGGGTGAAGGCAGTCCTCCGGCAAAGCTGATGATGCCCGGCTGCTCGGTGAGCTTGAGCAGCTCGCGCAGCACCGAGGGGTTCATCAGTGCAGCGCGCGATGACAGCACCCATGGCGAGGTGGAGGGGGTGCTCGGTTTCATGGGGTGCTTCCTTGTGTTTCAGAGAGGCGGGCGCGGGCGCTGCCCACCGACATTTTGCGCCCGGCAAAGACGACGGCGATGACGGCCAGGCCGAAGCCCAACGTGAGGACATCCAGTGTTTCGCCCAGCAGCGGAACGGCGAAAACCATGGAGACGAAGGGCTGCAGCAGCTGCAGCTGGCTCACGCGCACGGTGCCGCCCAGGGACAGGCCGCGGTACCAGGCGAAAAAGCCCAGCCACATGGAGAACACCGCGACGTAGGCAAAACCACTCCATGCCGCGCTGGAGGCCGGCGTCGCCGGCCAGCTCCACAACGTGAGCGGCAAGGTCAGGGGCAGGGACAGCAGCAGGGCCCAGCAGATCACCTGCTCCGCGGGCATGTGCTGCGCCAGGCGCGCGCCGTAGCCGTAGCCCACGGCAGCGCAGAGCATGCCCAGCAACAGCAGCCCATCGGCCGGATGCAGCGTGAGCCCCGCGCTGCCCGAGCGCAGCACCGCGTAGCTCACTACCAGCGCGGTGCCGACGATGGCGCAGAGCCAGAAGCCGGGTGAGGGCCGCTGGCGCTGCAAGGCGGCGCCCACGGCGGCGGTGGCCAGGGGCAGCACGCCCACGATCACGCTGGCGTGTACCGCCTCGACATGGCGCATGGCGATGGAGGTGCAGATGGGAAAACCGAAGACCACGCCCCCAGCGACCAGCGCCAGGGGTTTCCAGTCGGCGCGGCGCGGCAAGGGCGCGCGCAGGGCCAGCAGGAAAAGCCCCGAGAGCACAGCCGCCACGACGGCGCGGCCTGCGGCGATGTACAGGCCCGGCAACTGCGGCGCTTCGGGCGTGCCGGTCGCCAGCCGTGTCATGGGCAGGGTCAGGGCGAAGATGAAGACGCCCAGCAGTCCGAGCCACAGGCCGCGGCGCTGCAGCGGGTCCAGGGAATGAGGGGGAGGCGGGGCGTGCATCGCACCGACTTTAACGCGCTGCGCCGGCTCAGTTCGACAGGGTGGCCAGTGCGTGCAGCAGGGCGCGGTTCACGTCTTCGGGGGTGTAGCCGTAGCTTTCGCAGAGCAGGCGCGTGGCGCGAGTGTCGGCCAGTTCGAGCGAGCGAGCCAGTTGCAGGGCCGGGTGGTAGGGGCCGCTGTGCTCCAGCAGGGCCTGCAGGATGCGCTGCGACAGCGGCAGGCGTTGCAGTATCGCGGCCAGGGGCTCGTCCAGCAGGCGGTCGAGTTGCGAGAACAGACCGCAGAGCTGGACCTCGCGGCGCAAATCCTCTTCGTCACCGGCATCGAGCAGGTGTTCGAGCAGACGCGCACGCACGACCATGCCCAGGCGCACGGGTTGCAGGTCAGGTTCGTTGCTGGCCTGCGGCAGCTGGCCCAGCAGCCAGGCCTGCACGTGCTTGAGGCCCCAGACCTGCAGGCCGCGCTGCAGGGTGTCGATCGCGCCGCGCAGCTGCGGCGCCGCGGTGTTGACGTGCTGCAGGAAACGGTAGGCCAGCAGCGGGTCGGCGCTGAGCAGGGTTTCGATGCGGTCCAGGTCCGCGTCGTCGTCGATCGCGCGCACCACGCGGCTGATCGCCGTGCGGTCGGGTTGCCGGGCCTGGGTGGGCAGGCTGTGCAGCACATCCTCGACGGGCCAGCCGGCAACTGCCCAGGCGGCGTGCTGGTCGAGTGCGGCGTCGGTCTGCGCGCGGTGGCCGCTGCCCAGCACGATCTGACCCGGGGAGAGGGTCGCCTGCGTCTCGTCCGTGAGGTAGGCGCCGGGGCGTGTGGCGATGGGGGCGGTCTCGGCGGGCAGGCGGCCGGGCCAGACCAGGGGCAGGCCGCGTGCCTGGGCCTGCAGCGCGCGCGGGCGCAGCACGGCGTCGCTTTGCACCTCGGGCGGCAGCACCAGCCAGGGGCCGTCGGCGCGGGCGTGCGCCAGCAGGTCGAGCAGCAGCAGGGGGTGGCCCACACGCAGCAGCAGCTGGGGCGCACGCGTCGGCCAGAGTTCGGCCAGCGTGGCCAGCAGGTGGCGCGCATCGGTGCCACGGGCCTCGGGCAGCGGGTCGGCGTGCAGCTCGACCGCGGCGATCTCGCGCCGGTGGTTCCAGAGGAAGCGGTAGCCCAGGGTGAGCTGGTCCAGGACGGAGGCGCTCATGCCGTGCAGTGCAGGAGGTGCAAGAGGATGCGGGCGGCTCAGCCCAGGTAGTTGAACAGCGAGAGGCGCTGGATCTGGGCGTAGGTCTTGAGAGCCGCGTCGTAGCCGGTCTGCTGGTTCTGGAACTCGGAGAGGCCCTTGATCATGTCCATGTCCTCGGCGCGCGAGCGGTCGGCGGCGAGCTGGATGCTTTTCTCCTCCTGCGTGCCTTCGATGATGTCGGCGCGCTTGAGCAGTTCGCCGGCCTGGCTGCGCGCGGATTGCACGCGCTCCATGCCGCTGTCGATCTGGGACAGCGCCAGCGAGAGGTCTTGCGCCAGTTGGTGGCCGTTGCCGGCGCCGTTGATGGCGGTGATCGCCTGGTCCAGCAGGGCGAAGAGGTCGTCGCGGGTGCTGGGGGTGATGTTGACGGTGTCGCCATTGGCCGGCACGCCGCGGGCGACAAAGGTCAGGCCGTCGAAGGCTATGTCCTGGCCGTCGGTGTAGACGGGCGGCAGCGCCGGCAGGACGGGGACCACCGTGGTCGCGGTGGTGGTGTTGACCACGGTATAGGTCGTCACCGGCGGCAAGGTGGCGCTGACGCTGAAGGTGATGGTGTAGTTGTTGCCGGTGAGCAGCGAAGGGTCGGCGATCTGGCCGACGTCGGTCCATAGCTCACCCTTGTTGGGGCCAACAGGGGGGATGATGTTCGTGCCGAGGTTGAGGTTGAACACGCCGTTGCCGGTGGGCACGTTCATCCAGACGGCCTGGCCGTCCATGGTGCCGGGAATGGAGACGGCGGTGCTCGAACGCGAGCCCGGGATGCCGTTGTAGACCACGCCGGCGGGCACGTCGACGAAGGGTTGCGAGGCGCTGCCCAGGCCGCTGAACAGCGGGATGCCGTTGGTGTCCTTCTTGTTGGCGTAGGTGAAGAGCTGGTCGCGCAGGCCGGCCATTTCCTCGGCAATGCTGCGGCGGTCCGACGGGTTGTAGGCCGCGTCGCCGGCGCTCACCATGAGCTGGCGGATGGTCTGCAGCAGTTCGATGCTGTTGCCCAGCGTGCCTTCGGCCATGGCCACCGAGTTGCGCTGCAGGTTCAGGGCCCGCACCTCCACGTCCACGCGCGTGGAGCGCGTCAGCGCGCGTTCGGCCTGGGCCGCGCCGGTGGGGTCGTCGCTGGGGCGCACCACCTTCTTGCCGGCCGAGAGCTTTTCCTGCAGGTCGGCCAGGCCGGCCTGGCGGCTGGTGATGTTGGCCAGGGTGTTGTCGTAGGTGTTGGCGGTGGCGAGTCTCATGGCTCAGTCCTTGCGGTGCGCATCAGCGCGAGAAAGAGGCCAGCAGGGTGTCGAAGATGTTCTGCGCAATCTGCATCATCTTGCCGGCGGCCTGGTAGGCCTGCTGGTACTGGATCATGCGCGCGGCTTCCTCGTCCAGGTTGACGCCGGCCACGCTGGTGCGGTCTTTTTCGATGTTGGTCGCGATGTTGCCGGAGACGATGGAGGCCTGTTCGGCCCCTTGTACCTTGGTGCCGATCTCGGCGATCAGGCTGGCATAGCCGTCGGTTAGCGGGCCGCCATCGAACATGGCCAGGTCGCGCAGGTCCAGCATGGCCTGGGCGTTGGCGCCGTCAAGCAGCGGGTAGGGGTTGGCGTCCACGGTGTAGGTGTCGCCGGCTTGCGGGATGCCCTTGAGCGTGAGCGACCAGCCCCACTCGGCGTTCGGGGCGAAAGGCAGGTTGGTGAGGCGGCCATTGGCTTCGATGGCCTGGCCGGGCACGTAGTTGTAGACCGTGGCCGTGCCCAGCACGGCGGCCGGGGGCGCCGTGTAATCCACGTCGTCCGAGCGGATGTATTGCCCCGGGCCGATGAAGCGCAGCGTCACGGCGGGCGCGGTGGCCACGTTGGCAGGCAGGGGCACGGTGCGCGTGGCCAGGCCCTGCAGGGTCAGCGCGCCGGTATTGCCGGCGCCGGCCTGCGCCGCGATGGGGCTGGCCATGGCCAGTTCCTTGGGCGAGGAAAAGGCGGTGTTGATGCTGCGGGCCGCAGCGGCATAGGGCGCGATCACGAAGCGATCGCCGGCGTTGGCGGCCAGTCCGATGCGCTCGATCTCCAGGCCGTCGAGCAGCACCGGGTTGGTGGCGCCGAAGTTGAAGGCGGTCTGCACGCCGTCGGACAGGCGCGTGATGGTGCCGGTGGTGCCCGTGGCGAAGGAGAACTCGTAGTTGCTGGCCAGGAAGGCGGTCGTGCCCGAAGGGTTGGCCTGGATGCCGACGGTCAGCGTGGAGCCGCCCGTGTTGGCCGCAGACGCGTAGCCGTTGGGGAGGGGCGACAGGTTGAACAGCGGGTTGCCGGCGTTGCCGTTGAGGTCCAGGCCCAGGGCCTGTTGCTCGTTCATCTTGGTGCCGATGGCCAGGGCCATGCGGCCCAGCAGGTTGGAGGCGTCGACCAGGTCTGTGTTCTGGAAGCGCAGCAGGCCGGCGACTTCGCCGCCGCCCAGCATGGACTCCTCGAGGATGCGGGGTACGCCGCCCACCGTGATGGCCAGCTTGACCTTGGCCGGATCGCCGAACTCGTCCTCGACGACGGACACCGGCGAGACCGTCTTGCCCAGCACCAGGGGCTGGCTGCCGGCCAGGAAGATGCTCAGGCTGCCGTCGTCGGCCTTGATGTTGGTGGTCTGGACGTATTTGTTGAGGTCGCGGATCAGCTGGTCGCGCTGGTCCAGCAGGTCGTTGGGCGTGTGGCCGCTGCCTTGCGCAATCGCGATCTGCTCGTTGGTCTTGGCGATCTGGCCGGCCAGGTTGTTGATGGCCGTGGCGTCGATCTTGAGCTGGGCGGTGGTGCCCATGCGCAGTTCGTTGATCGCTTCGGCGGTCGAGCGGAAGCGGTGCGCCATCTCGTCGGCCCGCGCCAGCGCCACCGCGCGCGCGGTCAGGTCGGTCGGCGCATTGGTGATGTCGGAGTAGGCGTTGAGCATATCGCTCACCGAGGCGCCCAGGCCGTTGGCGCCGCTCGGGAACAGGCTCTCGAGCTGCTGCATGTAGCTGTAGCGCGTGGCATCGCTGGAGGCCACGGCTTGTGAGGTGGCGGCCTGGCGCGTGAGGAATTCGTCGTACAGGCGCCGCACCGTCAGGGTCTCGACGCCCTTGCCGTAATACCCGCTGCCGGTGAACTGGCCCGGGACGTTGGACAACACCACGGCCTGGCGCGTGTAGCCGGGCGTGTTGACGTTGGCAATGTTGTTGCTGATCGTCTGCAGCGCGTTCTGGTTGGCGGTCAGTGCGCTCACGCCGATGTTGATGATGCCGCTCATGACAGGCTCCCGGCGTCAGAGGCACGCTGCAGCCGCAGCGTGGTGTTGATGGCGCGGCTCAGCTTGGCCGCGTAGTCCGGGTCGGTGGCGTAACCGGCGTCCTGCAGGCCCTCGGCCCAGCCCTGCACCGAGCCGGTCTGCTGGCGCGCCTGCGCATAACGCGGGCTGTTGCCGATCAGGTTGGCGAAATCGCGGAAGGACTCGGCGTGCGAGTCGTAGGCGCGAAAGCGCGCCACGGTCTTGTGCGGCACGCCGTCCGTGTATTCGGTGGTGGTGACCTCGGCCACCTTGCCCTTCCAGTCCGCGTTGGCTTTGATGCCGAAGAGGTTGTGCGAAGGGCTGCCGTCCTTCATGAGGATCTCGCGCTGGCCCCAGCCGCTCTCGTGGCCGGCCTGGCCCAGCAGGTAGCTGGCCGGCAGGCCGCTGCTGCGCTGCACCTCCTGGGCGGCAGCACCGTGCTGCTGCACGAAGCCGCGCGCGGCGGCGGGTGCCGGCACCGTTGTGGCGGCGGCAGCGGGCGCAGGCTGAGCGGCCCGGTCCTTCATGCCCATCTGCTGCATCAACTGTTTGGCAATCACCTCGGCCAGGCCGCCGGGTTGGCCGGCCATCTGCACGGCGAACTGCTGGTCCAGCAGGTCGGCGCCCAGGTCGCCGCCGGGGCTGTCCATCATGCCGCTCTTCATGCTGGCGGTCGCGTCGCGCATGCTCTTGAGCAACTCGCGCATGAACAGGGACTCGAACTGCTTGGCCGTTTCCTTGACGGCCTCGGGCGTGGCCTGGCCGGCCTGGAATTTCAGGCGGTTCAAGCTGGCGCCGTCGGCGGCCAGGGACTGGGTCAGAGGGTTCAGTGCGCCGGACTGCATCTCAGATCACTTCCAGTTCGGCATTGAGCGCGCCCGCGGCCTTGATGGCCTGCAGGATGGCCAGCAGGTCCTGCGGCGTGGCGCCCAGGGCATTGAGTGCGCGCACCACGTCGGCCAGCTTGGGCGCGGTGGGCAGTTGGATCAGGATGCCGGGTTCCTGGCGGATTTCGATATTGGCCTTCTCGGCCACCACGGTCTGGCCGCTGGACAGCGGGCCGGGCTGGCTGATGATGGGCGTGGAGCTGATGCTGACCGAGAGGTTGCCGTGCGCGATGGCGCAGGGGCCCAGCGTCACGGCCTGGTTGAGCACGATGGAGCCGGTGCGTGAATTGATGACCACGCGCGCGGCCGGCACCGAGGACTCCAGGGGCAGCTCTTCCATCTCGGCGATGAAGCTGATGCGGTCGTTGGGCTCCGTGGGCGCGCGCACGTCCACCGTGCGGCCGTCCAGGGCGCGGGCTACGCCGTCGCCGAAGCGGGTGTTGATGGCCGCGGCCACCCGGCGCGCGGTCTGGAAGTCGCTGGCTTCCAGGCCGAGCCTGAAGCTGTTGCCTTCGAGCAGGGGCGTGGGCACGGCGCGTTCGATCTGCGCGCCGCCCGGGATGCGGCCTGCGCCCAGGTGGTTGATCTGCACGCGGCTGCCACCGGCGGCGGCCCCGGCCCCGGCGATGATCAGGCTGCCCTGTGCCAGCGCGTAGACCTGGCCGTCGGCACCGCGCAGCGGTGTGGAGATGAGGGTGCCGCCCTTGAGGGACTTGGCATTGCCCATCGAGGAGACGGTCACGTCCATGTTCTGGCCGGGCCGCGCGAAGGCCGGCAATTGCGCCGTGACCAGCACGGCCGCGACGTTCTTGAGCTGCAGGCGCGAGGCCAGCTCCGGCGAGAGGGCGATGCCCATCTGCTGCAGGTAGTTGCTCAGCGTCTGCGTGGTGTAGGGCATCTGCGTGGTCTGGTCGCCGGTGCCGTCCAGGCCGATCACCAGGCCGAAGCCTGTCAGCTGGTTGCTGCGCACGCCTTCGATGGCGGCCACTTCCTTGATGCGACCGGCCAGCGCGGGCTGGGCGACGAGCAGGCACAAGCCCAGCAGCGTCGCACCGCGGCGCAGTGCGGTGGACAGGGAAGGAAGGCGGCCGGTGTTCATGGTGCGGGGCTCAAGTTCTGGCAGAAAAAGTCGAAACAACCGATAGCTGATTCTGTAAGTGCTCAGAACGGCGAAATGTTGAAAAAGAACCGGGTTAACCAGCCAACTGTCTGCGCTTCATGCTGCGGACCGCGGCCCTTGGACTCGACGCGAACATTGGCCACGGCGCTGGAGTTGACGATGCTGCCCGGCAGGATGGCCAAAGGGTCCACTGTGCCGGTGAAGCGCAGCACGTCCACGTTGTGGTTCAGGCCGATCTGCTTTTCCCCCGTGACGACCAGGTGCCCGTTGGGCAGCACCTCGGCCACGGTGGTCGTGATCGAACCCGAGAAGGTGTTGGCGGCTTCGGTGCCGCCCTTGCCCGAGAAGTCGGCCTCGCTGGCCGCGCCGATGCGGAAATTGTTCTCGGCGACGGTGCCCGGGAATTTCATGCCCGGCACGGCGGTGATGCTGCCGTCGATGCTGCTGGTGCGGTTGGCCGTGGAGCTGGACTTCTGGCTGGCCGTGACGTTCTCGACGATGCGCACGGTCAGCGTGTCGCCGACCTGGCGCGCGCGCCGGTCTTCGAAGCTGGGGCGGTAGCTGGCGTTCTGGAACAGGCTGCCGGTGGCCGGGCGCGCGGCCGGCTGCGCAGCCGCTTGCGGCAGGCGGGGTTCGGCGAAGTCGACCAGCGCCGGCTTCGGCGTGGAGGCGCAGCCCGCCAGCAGCGCGGCGCCCAGGAGCAGGGTCAGGTGTTTCATCACAGTTGTCCCAGTTTCTGCAGCATCTGGTCCGAGGTCTGGATCGCCTTGGAGTTCATCTCGTAGGCGCGCTGGGTCTGGATCATGGTCACCAGCTCCTGCACCACGTTGACGTTGGAGGTCTCCAGGAAACCCTGCATCAGCTGGCCCAGGCCGTTGGCGCCCGGGGTGCCGGTGTTGGGCTGACCCGAGGCGGTGGTCTCGGCGTAGAGGTTCTGGCCGCGCGGCTCCAGGCCGGCCGGGTTGATGAAGCTGGCCAGCGGAATGGTGCCGATGGGCTGCGGCGTGACGGTGCCCGGAATGGTGGCCGTGACGTTGCCGTCGGCCGAGATGCTCACGTTCGTTGCGTTGGCCGGCACCGTGATGCCGTTGGCCACCGGCAGGCCGTTGCTGGTGACGAGCTGGCCCTGGGAATTGACCTGGAAGGCGCCGTCGCGGGTGTAGTTGAGGGTGCCGTCGGGCATGGTGATCTGGAAGAAGCCGTTGCCCTGGATGGCGACGTCCAGGTTGTTGCCCGACTGCTGCAGGCTACCCTGCGTGAAGCTGCGGCTGGTGGACACGGTGCGCACCCCCAGGCCCACCTGCAGGCCGGTGGGCAGCTGCGACTGTTCGGAGGTGCTGGAGCCGGCCTGGCGCAGGTTCTGGTACATCAGGTCTTCGAACACGGCGTGCGCGCGCTTGAAGCCGTTGGTGGACGAGTTGGCCAGGTTGTTGGAGATGACGTCCAGCTGCATCTGCTGGGCTTCCATGCCGGTCTTGGCGATCCACAGGGAATTGAACATGGTGTCTTCCTAAAAAGTGGGCTTCAGCCTTGCAGGCTGAGCAGCTGGCCGGCGGAGCGGTCGTTGGATTCGGCGGTCTGCATCAGGCGCATCTGCACCTCGAACTGGCGCGCGGTCTGGATCATCCCGACCATGGTTTCCACCGCGTTCACGTTGGAGCCTTCGAGCACACCTACCAGCATGCGGGCGTTGGCGTCGTTGGGCAGCGGGTTGCCCGAAGCGGGGCGGAACAGGCCGTCGGTACCGCGCTTGAGCGGGTCCTCGGGCGTGGGCGTGGCCAGCTTGAGGCGGCCCACGTTGGTCGAGGGCTGGTTGCCGGTCTTGGCGCTGATGGTGCCGTCGAAACCCAGGCTGATGACCGAGTCGTTGGGCACGGTGATTGGTGCGCCGCCATCGGACAGCACGGGCAGGCCGGTGCTGGTCATCACCACGCCCTGGGGCGAGACCTCGAAGCCGCCGCTGCGCGTGTAGGCCTCGGTGCCGTCCAGGCCCTGCACGGCGAACCAGCTGTTGCCCTGGGGCATCGCATCCAGGTCGCGGCCGGTACGCTGGGCCGGGCCCGGCGCATCACGGTGGCCGGCCGTGGCTTCGAGGGCAAACACGCGCGTGGTCGCGCCCTCGCCGCGCAAGGGCACGGCGCGGTAGGTCGAGAGTTCGGCGCGAAAACCGTTGGTCGAGACGTTGGCCAGGTTGTTGGAGAGCACGGACTGCCGGTGCGCGGCAGCGTTGGCTCCGGTCATGGCGGTGTAGATCAGGCGGTCCATGGTCTGTGGCTTTCAGGTGGCGTTTAGCGCAGGTTCACCAGGGTCTGCAGGACCTGGTCCTGCGTCTTGATGGTCTGGGCGTTGGCCTGGTAGGCGCGCTGCGCGGTCATCATGTTGACCAGCTCCTGCGTCAGGTCGACGTTGGAGTCCTCCAGCGCGCCGGCGCGCAGGCTGCCGAACTTGCCTTCGGTCGGCGCGCCCTGGATGGGTTGGCCGGACGCCAGGGTCTCGATCCACTGGCCGTTGCCGGTGGGTGCCAGGCCCTGCACGTTGCGGAAGTTCACCATGGCGAACTGGCCGGCGGCCTGGGTCTCGCCGTTGGAGTAACGCGCCAGGATGACGCCGTTCTCCTCGATCTTCACGCCCACCAGTTCGCCGGGCGGGTAGCCGTCCTGCGTCAGGTCCGAGACCGCGAAGCGCGCGCCGTACTGGGTCGCGCCCGAGACATCCAGCGTGACGGCGAAGGTGCCGATGGCGATGTTGGGCGAGGTGATGGGCACGGTGATGGCTGCAGGTACTGTAGAGGCCAGCAGGCCGTTGGTACCGAAGTTGAGCGTGGCTACGTCAGTGCCCGGAGCAGGCCCGATGTTGGCCGGGTCGGTGTAGACCACCCACTGGTCGTTGGCGACCTTGCGCATGTACATCGAGACTGGGATCGGCACACCCTGCGAGTCATAGGCCGTCAGCGAGGTGCCGTAGGTGGTCAACGGCGTGTTGGGCGTGACGGAGTTCCAGACCACGGCTTCGGCGTCTACGTTGAACTCGGCGGTGATGGCGGTGGTCTGGTTGGCGCCGATGGGCGCGGCCGTGGGCAGCTGGATCGGGTTGGTGGCAAAGCTCAGGCGGTTGCCGGCGATGTCGGTCTGGTAACCCAGCACCTGGGCGCCGGTGTTGGTGGTGATGAAGCCGAAGCGGTCCAGCTTGAGTTCACCCGAGCGCGTGTAGGCCGCCGAACCGTCGGGCAGTTCCAGCTGCAGGAAACCCGCGCCGTTGATGGCCACGTCCAGGTCGTTGTTGGTGACCGAGATGTTGCCCTGCGTGAACTGCTGCGAGACCGTGCTCACCTCCACACCCAGGCCGGCCGAACTGCCGCCGCCCGTGCCCAGGGAGGATGCCACCAGCTCGCCGTATTCGGCGCGCGAGGCCTTCATGCCCGTGGTGTTGGCGTTGGCGATGTTGTGGCCGATCACGTCCAGGTTGCGACTGGTGGCGTTCAGACCGGAGAGACCTTGTTGGAAGCCCATGGTGTTTTCCTTCGGGGGTGCGTGAGGGTGTCGGGTTTAGAGGATGGACTTGATGTCGGCGTAGGACACCGGGTCGCGTCCGGCCAGGCGGATCTGCATGACGCCGTTTTCGCTGCCCACCGATTCCACGGTGCTGCGCGCCAGGCTCGTGGCCTCGATGGCGCTGCCTGCGCGCGTGGCGACGATGCGGAAGCTCGGGTTGGTGGTGCCGGCGTAGGCCGAGGCGTCCCAGGCGAATTCGTGGCGGCCGGCCGGCAGCGAGCCGGCGCTCAGGGTGTCGATGAGCTGGCCCGAGCCGTTGAGGATCTCGACCTTGACACTGTCGGTTGCGCCCTTGAGGTCGATGGCGCCGCGCGCCACGCCGCCCTGCACCACCAGCTTGTCGCTCTCGATGAACACGTCGCGGCCCACCAGCGCGGCGCCCTGCAGCACCTGCATGGCGGAGAACTGCGCCGTCATGCTCTGCATCGTGGTGTTGAGCTGCTGGATGCCGCTGACCGTGTTGATCTGCGCCATCTGCGTGGTCATCTGCGCGTTGTCCATCGGGTTGAGCGGGTCCTGGCTGTTGATCTGCGCGACCAGCAGCTTGAGGAAACGGTCCTGCATCTGCGCCGGATCGGTGGTCAGCGTGCGGCTCGACGCGCTGCTGCTGCCGGTCTTGGTGAGACTGTCGATATAGGTTGCGCTGTCTACTGCCATGATGGGTGCTCCGTGGGTTTACTGGCCGAGCTGCAGCGTCTTGAGCAGCAGGGTCTTGGCGGTGTTCATGACTTCGACGTTGTTCTGGTACGAGCGCGAAGCGGAGATCATGTTGACCATCTCCTCCACCGGGTTCACGTTGGAGTGGGTCACGTAGCCTTCGGCGTCGGCCGAGGGGTGGGTGGGCTCGAACACGCGGCGTGCCGGGGTCTGGTCTTCCTTGACGCTGCTGACCTTGACACCGGCCGAGGACGCGGAGTCCATCAGCACGGTTTCGAAGGTCACCTGGCGGGCCTTGTAGGTCTTGCCGTCGGGGCCGGCCACGGCGTCGGCGTTGGCCAGGTTGCTGGCCACCACGTTGAGGCGTTGCGACTGCGCGCTGATGGCGCTGCCCGAAACCCCGAAGATGGAAAACATGGACATGATGGTGTTCCTTGGCCGGTGGCGGTTTACTGGCCCTGGATCGCGCTCAAGATCGTGCGCGAACTGCCGTTAATGAAACGCAGGGTGGATTCGTAGCGCACCGCGTTGTCGACGAAGTTGCCGCGCTCGCGGTCGAGGTCGACGCTGTTGCTGTCCATGGCCGGCTGGGTCTGCTGGGCATAACCGAGGTTGGAGCCCAGGGCGCTGCCGCTGGCGTTGAGCGGCAGGTGGCGCGGGTTGGGGGCGCTGGCCGCGGGCTGCGCCAGGCCGGCGGGGCTGCCGGCGTCCAGGGCCTGGCTCATGGCCTGACGGAAATTGAAGTCACGGGCCACGTAGCCCGGGGTGTCGGCATTGGCAATGTTGCTGGCGATGGTGCGCTGGCGTTCGGCGCGCAGCACCAGGGCCTTCCCGTGGAAGTCCAGTGCGCTGGTCAGTTTGTCGAACATAAATCACCTCTGCGGTCGGTGGGGCCCCATAGGGCGGGTGCTGGCTGGGACCCCGTACGGAAATTATGGGAAGAACTTGAATACGCGAGCGCCTGAAATGAGGGGGGAAAGCTGTGCATTTGCCGGCTTTGCGCGCCATGCCTGTACGTATAGTCGGCAATGTGGGTGGAGTCCTGAGCACTTTTTTGTAACACCCGACGACACCGTTCAGGCAGGAGAAACAAGTCATGAAGCAGATGCCCTCGGGCTGCAAGACGTGGAAACGTGGCGCCTACGCCGCGCTGGTCCTGTTCGCCTGTGTTTTCATGCAGCTGCCGGCCCGCGCCCAGGCCGTGGCCAGCGAAGCCCAGTTGCCGGCGCTGGCGCAGCGCTGGCTGGACCAGACGCTGGCGACCCAGGCTGCCCGCATGGAGCAGCCGGTGCGCCTGCAGGCCACGCTGGGCCCGCTGGACAGCCGGCTCAAGCTGGCGCCCTGCGCCCGCGTCGAAGCCTATCTGCCGCCGGGCAGCCGTCTCTGGGGTCAGGGCCGTGTCGGCCTGCGCTGCCTGGAGGGGGCAAGCCGCTGGAATGTTTCCATGCCGGTGACCGTCAAGGCCACCGGCTTGGCCTGGGTACTGCGTCGCGACGTGGCGCCGGGCCGCCCGCTGGAAGCGGACGACCTGATGCTGGCCGAGGTGGATTGGGCCGCCGAAACCAGCCCGGCGCTGGCCGCTCGCGATGCCTGGGCGGGCCAGGTGGCCAACCGCGCCTTGAGCACCGGCCAGACCCTGCGCCAGAACATGGTGCGTGCTGCCCAGGTGTTCCAGGCCGGCGCCCAGGTGCGGGTGCTGGTGCAGGGCGGCGGTTTCCAGATCAGCTCCCAGGCCCAGGCGCTGTCGCCCGGCGTCGTAGGCCAGCTGGCCAAGGTCCGCATGGATAGTGGGCGCGTGCTCACCACTACCGTTCTCGATGCCCGGACCGTCCAGGTCGAGATGTGACAACAGCTGATCGAAGGAAAAGCGAAGAAAAACCTAAAGTCAGTCATGATGCTGCCGATACCAAACGTACGGGGCTTTTTATGCCCTCCTGGTGGATAGCCCCCTATCCGCGGCAGTATTGGAGAACGCCATGAAAGTAGGTCAACCGGCAGATTTGCCCAAAGTTTCGACACCGGCGGCAGCGGCGTCCGGCGCGGCTGCACCTGCGAAAAAGGAAGCGGCCGCCACGGCAGCCAGCACGGCCAGTTCTTCTGGCGTGGCGGTGACCGTGTCGACCTCGGTGCGCAGCCTGGAGCAGGCCAACCGCGGCGAGGCGGCTGATGTCGATACCGAAAAAGTCAACGCGGTGCGCCAGGCCATTGAGGACGGCAGCTATGTCGTCAACGCCGAAGCCATCGCTGACAAATTGCTGTCCAACGCTCAGGAAATGCTGAACCGCACGCAGAACTGAGCCCCCCACGGAGAACCCCATGCTGCCCGCCGAGATTGAAAAACCGTTGTCGTTGATTGAACTGCAATGCGAAGCCGTGGCAGCGGCCGTGGCCACCGGCGAGCCACAGATGCTGGAAAACGCCAGCAACGCCCTGCAGCAGGCGGCCCTGGATTTCTCCGGTCTCATGGAGCGCCTGGGCGGTGCGCAGCAGGCCGGCCCCGAACTGCGCGCCCGCCTGAAAAAGCTGGCGGTGCAACTCAACATCCAGCGCGAAAACCTGATCCGCCGCAGCGTGGTGGTGGAGCGCGCCTTGCACGCCATGGTGCCCGCCACCCGCAAGAGCACCTACGCCGCCCCGGCCGGCCGGGCCGGCAGCTACAAGGCGTTTTCCGCCTGAGCTGATTACGCTCCCAGCACAAGGGCTGCCGTGGGCAGCCTTTTTTGTATTGTCGTGCCGCTTGGGGTGTTGTTGATTCGGCAGGGCCGTCTATGGCGGCAGACCGGGTTCGTTCCCGTGCCTTTTCATCCGGCCTGAGAGCGACCCCGTGATCGCGTCTTACCAGACCTTGGTCAGTCTGGCAGACAGTGTCGAAACATTCTGACTCCCGCCGCGACTTTCATAGGAGACGTCGATATGGCCATTCATGTCGCGACCGATTTTTCCGGCGAGGCCGGCACCAAGGGTCAGCGCATCGCGTTTCACTCGTGTACCGGCGATGGAAAAGCGAGTCGCTTGCCCCGCCATTTGCGCCGTCATCGGCGTATCGTTGTCGCCATAGAGGTGGGACACGGCCGCACGCAGCTCCATGCCGGAGGTGCCGTTGGCGAAGGGGCGTAAAACCCTGGTGCCCATGGAGACAAGGGTGTTCTGCGTATCGCGGTCTGCGACCGTCAGATTGCCGGAACTGGTGCCAGTCTCGGTAAAGCCCGCTTCATGCAAGCGGGCATGGCGCAACGCCGCCAGAGGACGTACGTGCCAGGCGTTGATGGGATCCAGGGCGGCGTATTCGGCCTGCATGGCGAAACCATACTCGCAGCCTTTGTAACTGGCGGAGGCTGTGGAAGTGCTGTTGCCGATGCTGATGGTGCGCCGGGTGTCGAATGTGTGATCCGCGTATGTGGCGTTGACGCTGAGCAGCCATTTGCCAGAGTCCCGACGCGCATAGAGTGCCGCTAGTGGCGTGCTGATATCTCCGCTTGCGGGCGCAATGCCGTTGGTGCTGGCATTCCAAGCGGTGCGGTTGTAACCGAACGCCGCGCCAGCCAGCCAGCCCGAACGAAGGACGAAGTCACGGCCGGCCACAAGACCCTCTGAGCGATACCCCAGGGTGGCGCCATTGCCATCGCTATCGCTCTGGCCTGCGCCACCCAATGCCTGCACCCACAAGCTGTGGTCGGGCGTGGTATCCCCGCTCATAGCAGAGGGAGGCGTGTCGCTCATTTCCGCCCATGGCGTGGTGAAAGAGGAAAAGTCGATGCTCGCATACTTGAGGGTGCTGTACTTGGCGCTGCTACGCGTCTCACGGCCGTGCGCAGAACCGGCGTGAGTGAAGAGGCTGTTGGAGAAGGTGCGCCCCGAGGCGCTCGCGGCTTGGCTTGTGGCGGGGTACTGGTTGCCGGAGAGGGCGTCGAAAGCATTGCGGGCCTGCTCGGCACTGAGGTTGTCGAGTTGCTGGATCAGAGCGGCGGCGTTGCCGGGTGCGTTGGCAAATCCATTCAGATAGTTCGCCACGCTGAGCTGGTTGGGTGTGCGCGCCACGCTCGCATAGGAGAGATTGCTTGCGTGAAGATTGAGGAGTACATCGTTGCCGACATAGCTCAGTGTCGGCACAAGGAAAGCGAGATTCGAGGTGACACCGGTAAAGCTCCCGGTCACGCCGCCGGTTGCGCTGAGAATGGTATAGCTCGTATCGCGCCGATAGTTGCCGGTTCCGGCCCGTACGTCGACCGTGCCGCCGTTGATCGTCAGGGTACCTGGTGCGCCGGTGACGTTGACGCGATCGGCGTTACCCGCGGCGTCGGTTTCGACGCGGTAAATCGCGCCCGCATTGAATGTGAGATCACCATTCACGGTGAGCGTGCCGATCGAATTGCCCGGGGCAAGCACGCCGCCGCTGGCAACGATGAGGTTGCCGGTGGTGCCGCTGCCGCCGAGCGTTCCGCCGTTGTTGACGGTCGTGTCGCTGATGATCGAGCCGTTTACCGACAGCGTGCCGGCATTGACGCTGGTTGGCCCGCTGTAGGTGTTGGTGCCGGTCAGATTCAGGTTGCCGGTGCCGTTTTGCGTCAATGTGCCCGCACCGCCGATGGTGTTGGTCGCCGTCAGTGCGTCGGCACGATTGAAGAGGAGCGTGCCGTTATTGACCACGACGCCACTGCCTAGCGTACCAGCGGTGCCGCCATCGCCGATCTGCAAGGTTCCCGCGGATATCGTCGTGAGGCCGCTATAGCTGTTGGCGCCGGTCAGAACAAGGGTGTTGCCACCGACTTTTGTGACGCTGCCATTTCCGACAACGGCATTGGCCAAGGTGAGATCGTCCAAGCGGTTGACGATGAGGGTTCCGTCATTGGTGACGTTGCCGCTGCCCAGCGTGCCGCTGGTGCCGCCGTTGCCGACCTGCAAGGTTCCCGAGGATATTGCCGTCAGACCGCTGTAGCCGTTCGTGCCGGTGAGCACGGTGGTGCCTAGGCCCGACTGGACCAGGATGCCGGTGCCGTTGATATCGTTGGCCAAGGTCAGCGTGTCGGTGCGGTTGACGGTGAGGGTCCCGTTATTGGTGACGTTGCCGCTGCCCAGCGTGCCGCTGGTGCCGCCGTTGCCGACCTGCAAGGTTCCCGAGGATATTGCCGTCAGACCGCTGTAGCCGTTCGTGCCGGTGAGCACGGTGGTGCCTGGGCCCGATTGGGTCAGGTTGCCGGTGCCGCTGATGTCGTTGGCCAACATCAGCGTGTCGCTGCGGTTGAAGACGAGGGTCCCCTCATTGGCGATGTTGCCGCTGCCCAGCGTGCCCGTGGTGCCGCCGTTGCCGACTTGCAGCGTACTGCCGGACAAGGCCGTGGTAAGGCCTGTGTAGGTATTGTTGCCTGAGAGGATGGCCACACCACCCGCACCGAGAGCAAGCTGGCTTGCACCGGTAATCGTCCCGCCGAAATTGGCATTGCTCAAACTCAGTCTTTTGCTGGAGTTGTTGCCGGTCTGTACCGTGCCGTTGCCCAGCAGGTTTTTTACCACGGCATCCGAGCCATTGAAGTCCAGGGTGGCGCCGGCATCGACCGTTGTCGAGTTGGCGAAGCTGGTGCCGAAGAGCCCCAGCATGCCGTTGCCGTCCCTGAGGGTGCCGCCCGCTATCCGGATGGTGGCCGTGGCGTTGCCGTTGAAATTGCCGGCTGTCAGCACGATGGTGCCGGTTTCCCCCGTGCTGCCAAAAATTGCCGTCGAGTTGTTGCCCAGGGTTACATTGGCAGTCCCGATGTTCAAGGTGGTGCCGGTGGCGGCAGCCAGCGTGCTGGTCTGAGCGGCGGCGAAACTGAGGTTGTTGTTCGAGAGCGTCAGACTGGAGGCGCCTGCCAGCATGCCACCATTGAGCACGATATTGCCGCCCGTCCCCAAAGGGCCGGCTGTGCGCACCGTGCCGCCATTGATGGTGGTTCCGCCGGTGTAGGTGTTGTTGCCGGTCAGCGCGAGGGTACCGCTGCCATTCTGCGTGACGCCGCCACTGCCGGAAATGTTGTTGGCTACCGTCAAGGCGTCCGCCCGGTTGAACACCAGGCTGGCGTTGTTCACGATGTTGCCGCTGCCCAGCGTGCCGCTGGTGCCGCCGTTACCGATTTGCAGCACGCCGCCGGAAATGGTGGTGCCACCGGTGTAGGTGTTGTTGCCCGTCAGTATCAGCGATCCAGTACCTTCCTTCGTCACGCCACCGGTGCCAGTGATGACGCCGTTGAAGTTGCCTTGCGAAGTCACCGAGAGGGTTGCTCCGCCAGTCTGAATCGTTCCCGCGCCTCCCAAGGTATCGATGTGGGTGTTGAAGCCGTTGATGTCCAGGGTTGCGCCAGCTGCCACAGAGGTCACGATGCCGCTGCCGTTCGACGTCATGGTGCTGTTTTCGAACTGGGCATTGCCGAGTCGGACGGTCCCGCCCTCGATCGCGATACGGTTGAGTAAAACATCGAAAACAGTGGGGGCGAAGAATACGGTGCCAGTGTCGGTGGCGCTGCCGAAGACCAGGAACGAGATTTCCGTTCTCAGCAGGGCGGGCTGCACGTTGAGAGTCTTTCCGGCGGAAGCAGCCAGGGTCATGCCGTTGCCGGTGAATTGGTGCTGAAACGCGACTGAGCTGTTGGAGATTGTCGAGGTGTCGGTGGCGAGGATCTTCGCCCGCATGATGTTGAGCGTTCCACTCCCGCTGATGTCAAACCCATTGGTGACCAGTGTCACGCCGTCGGCGATATTGGGTGTGTTCCCCGTGAGGTTGAGGTTGGCGGTCAGCGTGATGGTGTCCCCCGTGCTCTGAGTGGCTGCACACGCCGACAGGGTGGCAAAGTCGCTCGCTGCGCAATCGGCCGCCTGCACCACAGGTGCGCCAGCGCAGGCAAGCAGGCAGGAAAATGCCAGCGGCCGCAGGCGCCAATGGGACTGTCGGGCGTGCGGTTCGCCAGGACATACGCCATTCATTTGAAGTAATCTGTTCTCCACCCTCACTCCCCTGTCCTTGCTTCACACGCAAGACCCCCAAATTTCTTAGCCTTCACCACCAGGGCGGCTGGTCTGGCTGGACGACGGCTTGGTGGGTAAAGGGTCCACCGGCACGTCTGGTCGTATGGCCCGCAAGGGACTACACCGCGCGACGCGAGCTATACAAAGGCAAAGGGGCTTTGGGAAAATTCTAGGGAGACAAGCTGTCTTGGCATATCCCCCAAAAGGGTCATAGAACGACCGTGGCTGGACGAAAAGAGTCGCTTTATTGGGGGGCAACCGCTAACTTGGCCAGGCCCGAGTCGTGTTTGCAACAGAATGTGTCGAAAACCGACATAGGGTCAAGCAGTTTTCATCGCGGTGTGTTGTGGCGATGGGCGGATTGCATCGGCGCTGACCAAGTTGCAGTACGGCGCGACGGCGCACAACGCCATTGGCCCACAGCAATGTTCCGGGGGAAGACGACTTCCAGCTTAACCGGGCCGCTTGTGCTGAACGCCCCGTGTCACTGTTCGCCCCCCTCGAGAAGGGTGCGCCGACATGGGGCGGAGGGGTCAGTGCGACCGCATCTTCGCCCGCAACCTTGCAATCGACTGGCTGTGCAGTTGGCACACGCGCGATTCGGTGATGCCCAGCACGGCGGCGATTTCCTTGAGGTTCATGTCCTGCTCGTAGTACATGCTCATGATGTACTGCTCGCGCTCGGGCAGGCTCTTGATGGCGGTGACCAGCGAATCGCGGATGCGCTGGTTGCGCAGCAACTGCATGGGGTCGGAGTCGCCGTCGACCATGTGGCGGTCGAGGAAGCCGTCCTCGCCTTCGCTGTTGCCGGTCATGTCTTCCAGGTAGACCAGCTGCGTGCCCTTGACCTTGTAGAGCAGGGCCTGGTACTCGGCCAGCTCCATGCCCAGTTCGGCGGCGATCTCGGATTCGCTGGCCGAGCGGCCCAGCTTGTGTTCCAGGCGGGTGAGGGCGACTTCGATCTCCTTCTGGCTCTTGCGCGAGCCGCGGCTCATCCAGTCGTTCTCGCGCAGCTCGTCGATCATGGCGCCGCGGATGCGCTGGGTGGCGAAGGTCTCGAACTGCACGCCCTGGCTGGCCTCAAAACGGGTGAGCGCCTCGGACAGGCCGATCAGGCCGACCTGGATCAGGTCGTCGACCTGGATGCTGGGCGGCAGCTTGGCCATCATGTGGTGGGCCAGGCGGCGCACCAGCGGCGAGTACTGCCGGATTAGGGCGTCGCGGTCGAGCTGGCCTTTGGCGGTATACATCAGATGCTCCTCGCGGCGCGGTTGGCGCGGCCGGCGGCAGGTGGTGGCGTCCAGCGCGGCGGCTGCAGCGCATGTTCCAGGGTGCGTAGGGCCAGGCGCTGGATCTCCCCGGCCTGGTCGGGGCAGACGGTCAGGGCCGGCACCTCGCAGGCGAGGAAATCCCGGGCACAGTCCTGCAGGTTCCTGCTGATGCTGTGCCCCGAGACGCGGGTGGCCAGGTTGGAGTCGTCCATCACAGCCACGATGGTAGGCCTAAGTTTGCCCAGGTTCAACAACTGCTTGAGCGCGTGGTAGGCCGTCAGCAGCGCGGCGTCGCTGGTCGAGACGGGGAGCAGCGGCGACAGGCTGCTGCCCTGCAGCGTGCGCGCCAGCTCGTGCGCCGGGGCGTAGAGCAGGATCAGTTCGTAATCGTGGAAGAGTTCGGCCAGCTGGCGCGCGCGCTCGGCGCTGGCGGCCGGCGGCGGGCTGGCCTGGGGCGTGCCCAGCGCGGTCAGGCCCAGGGCGGCCGGCACGATGGCCCAGTCGTCCGGGCCCTGGCCTAGGTGGCTCAGTTCGTCGCTGTCCATCAGCAGCTGCTGCAGACCGGGCTGGGCTTCGGATTCGCGCACGTGCGCATCGAGCACCACCACCGGATAATCCAGCGCCGTCCAGGCCGCGCACAGCTGCCAGAGCAGGGGCAGTTCGCTGCGGCGGTCGCCGTGGCTGGCCAGGGCGACGATGCGCGGGGCCTGTTCGGCGGCCATGGCGGCCAGACCGGCGGCCTGGTGGCTGTCGGTGTCAAGCATGCAATTGTCCCTGCACGTGCAGGCCCTGGGCGGCGGCCTGCGCGAAATACAGGCCCAGTTCAGCCATTTGCGGGTCGTGGGCCGATTTGCCCGAGGAGCGCATGGACAGCCTGACCAGCTGTTCGGCATTGGCGCGTTCCAGGTCCTCGGGCACGCGCTGGCCGTTGCTCACGCCGCGCAACACGAGGTGGTGGCGGATGACGCTGTCCAGCGCGGGGCCGAGCTTGACGGCCTCGTCGGTCTTGGTCAGCACGGCCTGCTTGGCGCCGAAATTGGCCACGGCCTCGTCCTGGGTGTCGCCATGGCTGGCGGCGTTGAGCACCAACAGGCGCTTGATCTGCGGCAGGTCCAGCACGTCAAGGATGTCGCGCTTACGCGGGTCGCGCGGGGCCACGCCGGTGGTGTCGATGATGACCAGCTTGCGGTTGGACAGCAGGCCCAGCAGATCCTGCAGGGCGGCGCGGTCGTGCGCCATGTGGGCCACCACGCCCAGCATGCGGCCGTAGGCGCGCAGCTGCTCGTGGGCGCCGATGCGGTAGCTGTCCAGGGTGATCAGGCCCACGCTGCCGGCGCCGTGTATGCGTGCGCACTGTGCGGCCAGCTTGGCGGCGGTGGTGGTCTTGCCCACGCCGGTGGTGCCGACCAGGGCGAAGACGCCGCCTTCGTCCTTCAGCGCGGGGCCGCCGGCGTCGGTCTTGATGTTGCGCGTGAGCACGCCCAGCAGCCAGAGCATGGCCTCGGCCGGACTGGCGTCGTCGGGCATCATGCTCAGCACGGCGCGCGCCAGGGCGGGCGAGTAGCCGGAGCGGATGAGCTTGAGCGTGAGGTTGGCGCGGATCGGGCTCTGTTTGGTCTGGCCCAGCCAGGCCAGGGTGCTGAAGCGTTCCTCGATCAGGTCCTTCATGGCGCTGAGTTCATTGACCAGTCCCTGCGACACGGCGGCCGGGGCGGCGGCCACGGGTGCCGGGGCGACGGGCAACGGCGCGGGAGCGGCCACGGCCTTGCGCGCGGGCGGCGGTGCAACCTCAGGATCGGGCGGGATGATTTCGTAGGCGGGGCGTGCGGACAGGGGCGCTGCGGCCTTGGCCTGTTGCTGGGCTTCGGCGCGGCGCTGCAGCATGCGTTCGCGCACATAGTCCTGGAAGGAGAGCGTGCTCATGGCCAGCTGGGCGGCGTCTTCTTCCACCGGGGTCTGGGCGGCGGCACGCACGGCGGCGGGGCTGGGCGCGGGAGCGGCCTTGGCGCGGGGGGCGGGGGCCATCGCGGCGGCGGTCGCGGCAGTGGGGACGCTCTGGTCCAGCGTGGCCAACGATTCCTCGGTGGTGGCCACCACTTCGATGCCCTGCGGCGTCTGGCGGTTGGAGAGGATCAGCGTGCCGTCGCCGAAGACCATGCGGGCCTTGGCCAGGGCTTCGCGGGCGGTGGCAGCGTAAAAGCGTTGGATGTTCATGTCAGGGCACCTCGAAGGATCGGGCCGATGCGGATGGAATGGGTTTCAGGAATCTCGCTGTGCGCCAGCACCTGCATGCGCGGCGCGGCGCGGCGCACCAGGCGCGCGATGGAATTGCGGATGGCGTCGGGCACCAGCAGGCAGGCCGGCACGCCGGTCTCTTCCTGTTTCATGGCCACGGTGGCGGCGTTGCGGCTGAGCATGTCTGCCACGCCGGGGTCCAGCGCCGGGCCGCCGGCATGGCCCAGGGCCTGCACCAGCAGGCGCTCCAGCGGCGGGTCGATGGCGATGACGTTGAGTTCCTTGGAGGGGCCGTAGATCTGCTGCACGATGGCCGGCGAGAGCGCCACGCGCACGCGCTTGGCCAGCTCGTTCGGATCGCTGACGGTGGTGGCGTGCTCGGCGATGGTCTCGATGATGGTGCGGATGTCGCGGATGTGCACCGACTCCTCCAGCAGCAGCTGCAGGACTTTCTGGAACACGGCAATCGAGATCATCTTGGGGACCACTTCTTCGATCAGTTTCGGTGCCAGCCGGCTGACGTGCTCGACCAGTTGCTGGGTCTCGGTACGGCTGAGCAGCTTGGCGGCGTGGACCTGCATCAAGTGTGACAAATGGGTGGCCATCACGGTCTCGGAATCAACGACCGTAAAACCGGCCATTTGGGCTGCTTCCTTCTGGCGCTCGTCGATCCAGTGCGCGGGCAGGCCGAAAGCCGGGTCGGTGGTGGCGGTACCGATCAGCGGCGTGGTGATGCCGCCGGGGTTGATGGCCAGGTACATGCCGGGGAAAGCCTCGCCCTCGCCCACGACCACACCGCGCAGGCTGATGCGGTAGCCGCTGGGCTTGAGTTCCAGGTTGTCGCGCACGTGCACGGGCGGGGGCAGGAAACCCACTTCCTGCGCGAACTTGCGGCGCACGCCCTTGATGCGGGTGAGCAGGTCACCCGAGCGGTTCTTGTCGACCAGCGTGATGAGGCGGTAGCCCAGTTCCAGGCCGAGCTGGTCCACGGGCTGCAGGTCGTCCCAGCTGGCTTCGCCGTCGCCCTGCGCCACGGGCGCTGCGGTGGCTTCCTCGGCGGGCGGCGGCTTGTGCGCCAGCACCCAGGCGGCGTAGCCGATCAGGGCGGCGATGGAGAGGAAGACGATATTGGGCATGCCGGGGATCAGGCCCAGCACGGTCAGGATGCCGGCGGTGATGCCCAGCGCGCGCGGCGAGACGAACATCTGGTCGGCGATCTGGCGGCCCAGGTCCTGGTCCTTGCCCACGCGCGAGACCACCATGGCGGCAGAGACCGAGATCAGCAGGCCGGGGATCTGCGCCACCAGCGCGTCACCCACGGCCAGCAGGATGTAGCTGTCGGCGGCCTGGCCGGCGGACAGGCCGTGCTGCAGCATGCCGATGGCGAAGCCGCCGATGATGTTGATGAAGAGGATCAGGATGCCGGCGATGGCGTCGCCGCGCACGAACTTGGAGGCGCCGTCCATGGAGCCGAAGAAGTCGGCTTCCTCGCTGACTTCGGCGCGGCGGCGCTTGGCTTCCTTCTCGTCGATCATGCCGGCGGAGAGGTCGGCGTCCACCGCCATCTGCTTGCCAGGCATGGCGTCCAGGGCGAAACGCGCCGAGACTTCGGCAATACGTTCGGCGCCCTTGGTCACCACCACGAAGTTGATCACCACCAGGATGGCAAACACGATCAGACCGACGGCGAAGTTGCCGCCGATCAGGAAGTGGCCGAAGGCTTCGATCACCGCGCCGGCCGCGCCCGGGCCGGTGTGGCCGTCGAGCAGCACTACGCGCGTGGACGCCACGTTGAGCGACAGGCGCATCAGCGTGGTCAGCAGCAGCACGGCCGGGAAGGAGGCGAAGTCCAGCGGGCGCAGCATGTAGGCCGCCACCATCATGACCATCAGCGCCACGGCGATGTTGATGGTGAAGAGGATGTCGAGCACCCAGGCCGGCAGCGGCAGCACCATCATGGCGAGGATCGCAACGACCAGCAGCGGCGCGGCAGCGCCCGAGAGCATGGCGGCGTGGCGGCCGAAGCGGCCTTGCAGGGTCTGGAGTAGCGGGTTCATGCGGCGCTCGGGTTCGGTTGGGCCATGTTCGGCGTCTTGGGCTGCAGGGGATCAAGTCCGGGCGGCACGGGCGGCTGCGGCGGTTCGCCCGGCATGGGGCCTTCGCCGCGCATCGCGGCGCGCAGGCGGTAGATGTAGGCCAGCACCTGGGCCACGGCGGTGTACAGGCTGGCGGGGATGTCCTGGTCGAGTTCGGCGTGGGCGTAGAGCGCACGCGCCAGCACCGGCGACTGCAGCACCGGCACCTCGTGCGCCTTGGCGATGTCGCGGATCTTCATGGCGAGCAGGTCAGCGCCCTTGGAGATGACACGCGGCGCGCTCATGGTCTTCTCGTCGTATTGCACGGCCACGGCGTAGTGCGTGGGGTTCATGAGGATGAAGTCGGCCCGGGGCACGGCCTTGATGCTGCCGCGCTGGGCGATCTCGCGCGCCTTCTGGCGGCGGTGGCCCTTCATCTGCGGGTTGCCTTCGGATTCCTTGTGTTCGTCGCGCATTTCCTTGAGCGACATCTTGAGCTCGGACTGGTGCAGGAAGTTCTGCAGCGGCAGGTCCACCAGCGCCACCAGCACGACGACCGCCAGCAGCAGGGCGGTGCCGGTGAGCAGCCATTCGAACATCTGGCCCAGAGCGCCCACCGAAGGCTGCATCACCAGGGCCGCCACCGAGGGCAGGGTGGAGTGGATGAAGGCCGCCGCCAGCGCCAGGATGAAGAACATGATGAAGGTGGTCTTGGCGGTTTCGGCCAGCTTCTTCTTTGAGACCAGGCCCTTGAGGCCGGCCAGGGGGCTGAGGCGGGTGAGGTCCGGCATGATGGGCTTGAGACTGAGCACCCAGCCGCCCGAAGCCAGCGTGCCCAGCACTGCGATGCTGGTGACGATGAGCGCGAAGACGACGCAGCCGAACAGGCCGGTGAGCGCCATGGCCTGCAGGCGATCGAGCATGCTGCCCGTCTGCAGGGCCGCGGCCGCGTCGAAGGTGAGCTGCCGCCCCATGGCCAGCTTGAGCTCGCCGTACATATAGGGGGCCAGGAACAGCAGGGTGAGGGCGCCACCGCCGAGCACGGCCAGGTGCCCGAGGTCGCGTGAGCGCGCGACCTGGCCGTCTTCGCGCGCCCGCTGCAGCTTGCGCGGCGAAGCGGGTAAATTGCGGTCCTGACTGCTGGAATCCATGGTGGCGAGACGCTGAAGTTCACGCCATTGTCGTCAAGGGGTGCCGTAACTAAAGGCCGAAAAGACCGGCCTTTCCACCCTTGATCCTGCGCAGGCTTGGGAAGCCTGAAGACCCATGGCCTCTGGCCGTGGGCATCGAGCGGCGTCAGCCGCTCAGGGGGTTAAAAACCCAAGCTCGCCAGCAGGTCGTCGACCTGGGATTGGCTGGTGACCACGTCGGTGGACTGGCTGGCGTCGACCACCGGGCCGGACAGCACCACATCGTCCACGCTGAGCGGGGCGGCGGCGGACGCCGGCGGGCTGACGCGGGACTGCAGCTCGGGCGGAGCGGTCTGGATCAGCAGTTCGACCAGCTGGTCCTCGATGACGGTGGCCAGGTTGACCACGCGGGCGATGACCTGACCGGTCAGGTCGTGGAAGTCCTGGGCCATCATGATCTCGGTCAGGTGCTGGTCGACCTCGCTGTTGGCTTTCTCCAGGTCGGTCAGGAAATTCATGATGTGGCCCTTGGCCACGGCGGCCACCGGGTCGGCCACCAGCAGGGCGATCATGTGCCGGGTCTGGGCGCCGATGTGGTCGTGCTGGGTCTTGGCCTGGTCGACGCGGTTGAGCACCTTCTCGGCAGCTTCGCCGGTCAGGCGGGCGATGTAGGACAGGCGCGACTTGGCATCGGGCAGTTCGCCGGCGGTGCCTTGCAGTTTCTCGGCCAGGCCGAGTTCCTGCAATGCATCGTGCAGCTGACGGGTCAGCTGGCCGATCTTGTGGTGGACGCCCGGAGCAGCGTCCGGGGAAGCGGCGTCCCCGGCGTTGTGGGCAGAGGCGCTGGGTTCCATGATTTAGGCAAGCCCCGCTTTTTTGAGGATGTGGATCACCTTGTCTTCCAGGGTGGCCTTGGTGAAGGGCTTGACGATGTAACCGGCGGCGCCCTGCTGGGCTGCGAGCACGATGTCTTCCTTGCGCGCCTCGGCGGTCACCATCAGCACCGGGATGTGCTTGAGCTTCTCGTCCTTCTTGATCTCGGCCAGCAGCTGGAAGCCGTTCATGTTCGGCATGTTGATGTCGCTGACGACGAAGTCGAAGTTGCTGGCGCGCAGCTTTTGCAGTGCGACCACGCCATCCTCGGCCTCGTCGGCATCGGCAAAGCCGCTCTCCTTGAGCAGGTTGCGCACGATGCGCCGCATGGTGGAGAAGTCGTCGACAACCAGGAATCGGGGGTTGGCCATGGCTGAGCCTTTCTGTTCTATTGGGGCAGATTATCGCAAGTCCGGGCGATGACCAAGTCTTTCGGATGCTTTGCAGTGGGGTTCATTGTGCCGGGGTGGCCGGCGCAGGTGTGGGGGCAGGCGCCTGGGCGGGCGGGGGGGCGGCCTCGGGCTCGGCCAGCACGGGTACCCGGCTGGTGCCCAGCAGGCGCTCCTCGGCCTCGCGGGTCAGGACCATGATGCTGATGCGCCGGTTCACCGGCGCCAGGGGCTGGTCCGGCTCCAGCAGCACGCTGGAGGCCAGGCCGGTCACACGGATCAGCTTGTCTTCGGGCATGCCGGCGAGCACCAGTTCGCGGCGCGAGGCATTGGCGCGGTCGGCCGAGAGTTCCCAGTTGCTGTAGCCGCGGTCGCCGCTGCCGTAGGGGGTCTGGTCGGTGTGGCCGTCCAGGCTGATGCGGTTTTCCACGCCATTGAGGGCGGCGCCGATCTCGCGCAGGATTTCGCGCATATAGGGCTGAACCACGGCGCTGCCGCTGGTGAACATGGGGCGGCCCTGGTCGTCGACGATCTGGATCTGCAGGCCGTCGGGTGTGGTTTCCAGACGGATCTGGTTGCTGTACTGGGCCAGCTTCTTGTTGTTGGAGATCGCGGCGCTGATCTTGGCGCTCAGGGCGGCCAGGCGCTTGGCATCCTGCCGGGCGGCATCAGCGCGCGCCTGTTCGAGGGCGCGCCTTTTTTTCATGGGGTCAGCGCTTTCACCCTGATGCTGCTGACCCGCCTGTTGCGTCAGGTCGGCACCGCCACCGGGCAGGATGGTGGGGCTGGCGCCGGCGCCGCTGCCGCCGGCCATGGCGACCTTGAGCGGTGAGCTGAAGTAGTCGGACAGGCCCTTGAGGTCGCCCTTGGAGGTCGAGCCCAGCAGCCACATCAGCAGGAAGAAGGCCATCATGGCGGTCACGAAGTCGGCGTAGGCGATCTTCCAGGCGCCGCCATGCGCAGCGTGCCCGGTCTTCTTGACCTTCTTGACGATGATGGGCTGGAGCTTTTTGGCGTCGGAGGCCATGGCTAACCTGGTCGGTGCGTCGGCTTACTTCTTGCCGCGCACGTGGCTTTCAAGTTCGATGAAGGTCGGGCGCTCGGTCGAGAACAGCACCTTGCGGCCGAACTCGATGGCGGTGGAGGGGTTGTAGCCCTGCATGCTGGCCAGCAGCGTGGACTTGATGCACTCCAGTTCCTTGGCGCTGTCCTGGGCCTTCTGCTCCAGCAGGCCGCCCAGCGGCTCGACCACGCCATAGGCCAGCAGGATGCCCAGGAAGGTGCCGACCAGGGCCGAGGCGATCATGCCGCCCAGCACGGCGGGCGGCTGGCCCACCGAGCCCATGGTGTTGACCACGCCCAGCACGGCGGCCACGATGCCGAAGGCCGGCAACGCGCCAGCCAGACGGGCGATGGCGGCGATGGGGCCGTGCGCTTCCTGGTGATGGGTCTCGATCTCGTTGTCCATCAGGGACTCGATCTCGTGCGCGTTGAGGTTGCCCGACACCATCATGCGTAGGTAATCGGTGGTGAACTCGACCACGTGGTGGTCGCTGCCCACGGTGGGGTACTTCTTGAAGATGGCCGACTCTTCAGGGTTCTCGACGTCCTTCTCGATGGCCATCAGGCCTTCCTTGCGCGCCTTCTGCAGGATGTCGTAGAGCAGGGCCATCAACTCAAGGTAGCGTTCCTTGGTGTACTTGGAGGTCTTGAGTGCCTGCGGGATCATGGCGATGGTCGCCTTGAGGACCTTGGGCTGGTTGTTCACCACAAAGGCACCCAGGGCGCCGCCGAAGATGGTGATCAGCTCGAAAGGCAGGGCCGTCAGGATCACGCCGATATTGCCGCCGTGCACGATGTACACCCCGAAGATGCAACCCATGGCGACGGCATAACCAATGATGACTAGCATGTTCGTGGAGGATCTTGAGGGTGGGCGGATGCGTGGGCTGGTGGCCTGTGCCGGACCATTCTAGGGGAAAGGTCGGGTGGGGCGCTACGAAAAAAAGGGGGCCAATCGGCCCCCTTTTCACGGATATGGCGGTTTGCTGTCGTGCCTCAGTGCAGCAGGATGCCACCCGCCGCACTGCCCTTGCCGGCGCGCGCCGGCGGCTCGCACAGGCCGCAAACGTAATGGCGGGCGTTTTCATAGGGCTCCGAGACGAAATGCCCGTTGCACTTGGAGCATCGTGTCATGGCCAACATGTTGTTGTCCACGAACTTGACCAGACGCCAGGCGCGCGTGACCGAGAGCAGGGGCTCCATCTCCAGGGTGGCCATCTGCTCGCTGTAGAGGCGGAAGGCCTTCATCACGGCTTCGATGTCTTCCAGGCTGCTGGTCTTGCTCAGGTACTCGTAGATGTTGAGGAAGAGCGAGGCGTGGATGTTGGGTTGCCAGGTCAGGAACCAGTCGGTCGAGAAGGGCAGCTGGCCCTTGGAGGGGGACTTGCCCGCCACTTCCTTGTACAGGCGCAAGAGGCGCTCGTAGGACAGGTCGGTCTCGCTCTCGAGCACCTGCAGCCGGGCGCCCAGCTTGATCAGGGCGACGGCGCGCTCGATCTGGCGCGATTCATTGAGGACGCTTTTGCCGGTGGCCATGGCGTGCTCCTCAGGTGGCTTCGGCGAAACGGCCGGCCATCAGGATGCTGGCGTGCAGGCGGGTGGTGGCGTCGTTGTCCACCTTGCGCGCGGCCTGGTTGGTCAGCAGGCTCCACACCACCTCGTCGTCCATGCGGAAGCGGCACAGCAGCATGCTGCTGGAGGCAATCTTGGAGATCTGCGCCGGGGAGAGGGCAGCCATCAGGTCGGCCGACTCTTCCGAGATACCCAGACGGAATTGCGCCTCGGCCTTGTCCTTGCGGATCAGGTTCTGCGCCAGCATCAGGTAGGTGAGGTTGGTTTCGCGGATTTCGGCGATCATCTGTTCGTCGGTCATTTAGGTCTCCTTTACGGCGCAATTCGAAGGTTTCGCGTTGGGGTTGATTCTGAACACCGGGTGCAAAACTTGAATCAGCCAGTGGCTGTCTGTGCTGAGAGGTAATGCGTACAGGCTTGTAGGGGGAAATCCTACAAACAGGGGGCAAAGGGAATGCCATGAAATAAGACGCGAACACCGGGCAATTCCTGTTTTCCGGGGAGGCCCGCTGCTTTATTCTCTGCGGCTATATATAGAGATACAGTCACTTTCAAGCGGCGCACCATGAAAGCAGTCATCCTGGCCGGCGGCCTGGGCACCCGGATTTCCGAGGAGACCCACCTCAAACCCAAACCGATGATCGAGATCGGGGGTAAGCCCATCCTGTGGCACATCATGAAGATCTACAGCGCCCACGGCGTCAACGACTTCGTGATCTGCTGTGGTTACCGCGGCTACGTGATCAAGGAATACTTCGCCAACTACTTCCTGCACACCTCGGACATCACCTTCGACATGGGCAGCAACCGCATGGAAATCCACCGTCGCCACGCCGAACCCTGGCGCGTGACGGTGGTCGACACTGGTGAAGAGACCATGACGGGCGGGCGCCTCAAACGTGTGGCCGACTACGTGGCCGATGACGAGGCCTTCTGTTTCACCTATGGCGATGGTGTGGCCGACGTCAACATCGCCGAGGCGATCCGTTTTCACAAGGGGCATGGCAAGCTGGCCACCGTCACCGCCGTGCAGCCTCCGGGCCGTTACGGCGCGTTGCAGATGCAGGGCGCGCAGGTGGCCGGCTTTACCGAAAAGCCGCGCGGTGATGGCGGCCTGATCAATGGCGGTTTTTTCGTGCTTTCGCCGCGCTGCATCCCCCGCATTGCCGGCGATGCCACCAGCTGGGAGATCGAGCCCCTGGCCGGGCTGGCCAGCGATGGCGAACTCATGGCCTATGAGCACCATGGCTTCTGGCAGCCCATGGACACCTTGCGCGAGAAGACCTTGCTCGAAACCCTCTGGGCTTCGGGGCAGGCCCCCTGGAAGGTCTGGTGATGACGCAGGGGCAAGCCGGCCGGCCCGACGCTGCCTTCTGGCGCGGCAAGCGTGTGCTGCTGACCGGGCACACCGGCTTCAAGGGCGCCTGGCTGGCGCTGTGGCTGCAGCGCCTGGGCGCGCAGGTCACGGGCCTGGCGCTGGCACCGGCCACCGAACCCAATCTCTTCGAGCTCGCCGGCCTGGTTGGTGATATGGACCATCGCCTGGTCGACATACGCGATGCAGCGGCTGTGGCGCGTGCGGTGCAGGACACCCGGCCCGAGATCGTGCTGCACCTGGCGGCCCAGGCCCTGGTGCGCGAGAGCTATCGCGACCCGGTGGCCACCTATGCCACCAACGTCATGGGCACGGTGCACCTGCTCGACGCCTTGCGCCAGCAGCCCGGCACGCGCGTGGCCGTGCTGGTCACGACCGACAAGGTCTACCGCAACCACGAGTGGCATCACCCTTATCGCGAGAGCGATGAGCTGGGCGGGCACGACCCCTACAGCGCCAGCAAGGCCGCAAGCGAGATCGCCATCAGCAGCTACCGCGATGCCTTTCTCTCGGCGCAAGGCCTGGCCCTGGCCAGTGCGCGCGCCGGCAATGTGATCGGCGGCGGCGACTGGGCGGCCGATCGCCTGTTGCCCGACGCCGTGCGCGCCTGGTTGGCGGGGCAAACGCTGCAGATCCGCCGGCCGCAGGCCACGCGCCCCTGGCAGCATGTGCTGGAGCCGCTGGCCGGCTACCTCTGCCTGGCCCAGGCCCTGTGGCAGGACGCAGCGCTGGCCGGTGCCTGGAACTTCGGCCCGCACGCGCATGAACGCGCCACCGTTCAGCAAGTGGTGGAACTGGCGCGCGGCGCCTGGGGCGGCGGCTCGGTGCATTATGAGAGCGAAGCCAAGGGGCCGCACGAGGCGGGCTGGCTGGCGCTCGACACCTCGAAGGCGCAGGCGCAGCTGGCGCTGCAGCCGAGCTGGTCCCTGGCGCAGACGGTGCAGCGCAGCATGCGCTGGTACCGGGCGCACAAGGATGGCGCTGCCGCGCGTGCGCTGTGCCTGACCGACATCGAAGCCTGGGAAGCCGCCGTATGAGCAGCCTGAAAGTGAGCGACCTGCCCCTGGCCGGGCTCAAGCGTGTGCAACGCCAGCGGCTGGCGGACGAGCGCGGTTCTTTTGCACGCCTCTTCTGCGCCGAGGAACTGGCAGCTGCCGGCTGGACCGTGCCGGTGGCCCAGGTCAACCACAGTCTCACCCGTGCGCGCGGCACGGTGCGCGGCCTGCATTACCAGCGTGCCCCGCATGTCGAGATGAAACTGGTCAGCTGCGTGCGCGGCGAGGTGTGGGACGTGGCAGTGGATGTACGCGCCGGCTCCCCCACCTTCCTGCAATGGCATGCGCAATTCCTGAGTGCGGCCGATGGTGCAGCGATGCTGATCCCTGCCGGCTTTGCCCATGGCTTCCAGGCCCTGAGCGACGATGCTGAACTCGTCTATTGCCATTCCGCCGCCTACGCGCCGACCGCCGAGGCCGGCCTGCACGTGCGCGATGCCCGGCTGGCCATCAACTGGCCCCTGCCGGTGCTGGGCCTGTCGCCGCGCGATGCCGGTTTTGCCTGGCTGACACCGGGATTCGAGGGGGTGCGCTTGTGAAGTGCCGCCACTGCGCCAGCGAACTGCGCTTGCCCTTCCTCGATCTGGGCAGCGCCCCGCCGTCCAACGCTTATCTGAAGCCGCAGGACCTGCAGGCACCCGAGACCTGGTACCCGCTGCGCCTGCTGGTCTGCACCTCCTGTTGGCTGGTGCAGACCGAGGACCATGCCGGGCGCGAACAACTCTTCAGTGACGACTACGCCTACTTCAGCTCCTTTTCCACTTCCTGGCTGGCGCATGCGCAGGCCTATGTGCAGGCCATGCGCACGCGTTTCGGCCTGGATGCAGCAAGTTGCGTGGTGGAAGTGGCGGCCAACGACGGTTACCTGCTGCAGTATGTACAGCAGGCCGGGGTGCCCTGCTACGGCATCGAGCCCACGGCCAGCACGGCTGTGGCAGCGCGTGCCAAGGGCATAGCGATTGTCGAACGCTTCTTTGGCGTGGCGCTGGCGCGCGAGCTGGCGGCCGCGGGTCGCCAGGCCGACCTCATGGCCGCCAACAATGTGCTGGCCCATGTGCCCGATATCAACGACTTCGTGGCCGGCTTTGCCCTGCTGCTCAAACCCCAGGGCGTGGCGACCTTCGAGTTCCCGCACCTGCTGCGCATGGTGCAGGCGTGCCAGTTCGACACCGCCTACCACGAGCACTACTCCTACCTGTCGCTCACCGCGGTGCAGCGTATCTTCGCGGCCAACGGCCTGCAGGTCTTCGACGTGGAGGAACTGCCCACACACGGTGGCAGCCTGCGCGTGTTTGCGCAGCGCAGCGATGGCGGGCGCCAGCCCGTGGGGGCGGCAGTATCAGATCTGCTGGCGCGGGAGCAGGCTGCGGGCATGACGGCGCCGGGCTTTTACGCCGGCTTCCAGCATGAGGCCGAGCGCGTCAAGCGCGAACTGCTGGAGTTCCTGCTGCAGGCGAAACGCGATGGGCTCAAGGTCGGCGCCTATGGCGCAGCCGCCAAGGGCAACACCCTGCTGAACTTCGCCGGCGTGCGGCCGGACCTGCTGCCCTATGTGGTGGACCTGAACCCGGCCAAGCAGGGCAAGTACATGCCGGGTAGCCGCATTCCCATCGTGGACGAGGCGCATCTGCGCCAAGACCGGCCGGATCGGGTGCTGATCCTGCCGTGGAACCTGCGCGAAGAGCTGATGGTGCAGTTGGCCTATGTGCGCGCATGGGGTGGGCAGCTGGTGGTGGCGGTACCGGAAATCCGGTCGGCATGAGGGCGGCAGGCCCGGTAACAATCCCCTAAGGAACTCGATATGGCAAATGACCCACGCGACCTCGACGGCTCCCGGCTGCAGCGGGCCTTGCTGCAACTGGGGCGCGACACGGCCCTGCGGGCCGAGCTGATGGACTGGCTCAAGCGTGCCGAGCGGCAGTTGCCTCACACAGGCTCAGTGCGCGACGACATCACCGGCCCCATCATCGATGCGCTGCACAGCGAGCAGGATGTCTACGAGAAACAACTGGCCGACGGCACGCGTTTCCGTTTCCTCTTTCGCACCAAGATCGCGCGCGATTTCATCCTGGCCGAGCAGGAACGCCCCAGCCATGTCTGGGAGCCGCAGACCACGCGCCTGCTGAAGCATCTGACGGCGCAGGGCCGTGGCGATGTGCTGATCGGCGGCGCCTACTTCGGCGACCATGCCGTGGTGCTGGGCGTGCAGCTCAAGGGCAGCGGCCGGCTGGTGCACTGCTTCGAGCCCAATACCGACCAGGCGGCCATGCTGGCGGCCAACGCGCAGCTCAACGCGCTGGACAACCTGCGCATCAACAAGCAGGGGCTCTGGCATGAGAGCAGCCAGCGCCTGCGCCTGGACGGCTTTGACTCCTTTGCCAATGCCGTGCCGGCGACCGGCGATGACGGCTTCGAAACCATCACCATCGACGACTACTGCCAGGCCCAGGGGCGCCCTCTCAGCGTGTTGATGCTCGACATCGAGGGCGCCGAGCTCCGCGCCCTGCAAGGCGCGGCGCGCGTGCTGGCCCGTGACAAGCCGGCCGTCGTGTTCGAGGTGCACCGCGATTACGTGGACTGGAGCGTCGGCCTGACGAAAACACCCATCTGCAGCCTGCTGAGCGCCGCCGGTTACCAGCTCTACGCCGTGCGCGACTTCAACACGCACCAGGAAATGGGCACACGCTGCATCGAGCTGGTGCCGGCCGACAGTGTCTACCTGGAAGGTCCGCCGCATGGTTTCAATATGCTGGCGGTGGCAGACCCGGCGCTTATCGCCGGCCCCTTGTTCCGCCAGGTGAAGAACGTCAGCCCGAAGCTGCTGCGCCACAAGTCGCCGGCGCTGCATCATCCACTTGACGGTTTGCCGGGCTGAGGCTGGCGTCGCCGGTATCTAATCCGTCCCATGAGCAGGCAGATCGCGACCATCATCGGCGGCCACGGTTTCGTCGGCTCGGCGCTGGCGCGGCATCTGTCGGCAGCGGGGTGGGACTGCCGGCTTGCCGGGCGGGATACGGCATGGCCCATGAAGGACCAGCCGCTGGGCCATGTCTTTTATTGCGCCGGCCTGACCGGCGACTACCTGCAGCGTGCGCCCGACACCGTGGAGGCGCACGTCAGCCTGCTGGTGCGTGTGCTGCAGTCCAGTACCTGGGATTCGCTGGTCTACCTGTCGTCCACGCGGCTCTATGACGGCTTGAGCGCTGGCGTTCGGGCTGAAGAATCCACCTTGCTCCCCGTGGCCCCGCAGGTACCACGCCATCTGTTCGATCTCACCAAGCTCACCGGCGAGTCGCTCTGCCATGTGCTGGGCCAGGGGCGTGCACGTGTGGCCCGCCTGGCCAGCGTGTACGACAGCCCGGACGATGCCCAGGGCTTTCTGCCTGCGCTCTTGCGCCAGGTGGCACAGGCGCCACGCGGCGCGACTGTCACGATCGATTCCTCGCCCCAGGCGGCGCGTGATTACATCCATCTGCCTGACGTGTTGCGCGCGCTGGTGGACATCGCGCAGCGTGGCACGCAATCGGTCTACAACGTGGCGACCGGCGAGAACGTGCGCAACGATGAGCTGGCGCAGCTGGTCGGTCGGCTGGCCGGCCGCACCCTGGTTTTCAGGTCGGACCAGGTGCCGGCCGCACCGGCGGTGGTCGACATCAGCCGTCTGCAACACGAGTTCGGCTGGCGACCGGCGCGGGTGGAAACCGTGATCGGCCCTTGGCTGCGAGACATGGCACAAGCATCATGAACATCATCAACCTCGAGCGTTCGCGGCTGGCCGCTTATGTGCGGACCCAGATCACGCAGTTTTTTCCGACCGGTGAAGACCCTGAGCTGGGCCTGATCGATGCGCACCTGGACGAGGCCCTGGGCCGGCTGGAGCGCTGCATCGCCCAGGTGCGCATGTGGACACCCGGGCGGTTCGACGTGCTGCATTCCTCGCAGTACTGCATCTTCCTGTACTACCTGTCCAACACGATCTGGCGGCGTGAGCAGGCGCGCTCGGTGTGCTCCAAGCTGTTCCTGCTGAACAAGATGCTCAACGCGATCGACTGCTTCTACGAAATCGACCTGCCCGAGGTGTTTTTCATCGGTCATTCGGTGGGCATCGTGCTGGCCAAGGCGACCTATGGCAATCATCTGGTGCTGTACCAGAACTCCACCGTCGGCAAGAATCATGGCGAGGCGCCGGTGCTGGAAGATGGGGTCATTCTTTATCCCAACACGGCCATCATCGGGCGCTGCCAGGTGCGCAGCCGCTCCGTCATCGCGCAGGGCGTCAGCGTGATCAGCCGCGACACCGAAGCCGGCCGCATTGCCTACCAGGGGGCGGGCGGTGGTCTGGTGTTCAAGGTGCCCGGGCACGACATCCTGAGCGACTTCTTCCGCGACGTCTGAGGTTGGGGCCTAACCTTTCGGGGCCTTGACTCAGCCCCGGGCGATCAAGGCTTCCTGCGCATAGCGCAGATAGGTCACGGCAAAGTCGGTATGACCGTGCGCATGTTCGACCTCGGCCAGGCAGGCCAGTGCGACCGGATCGTGCGGTACGGCGCACAGCAACTGCTCGGCGGCTTCCGTCACGTCGCGCCAGCAGCGGTGACTGATCTGGCCTTCGGTGGATGATACGGAGGGGCGCATCGTGCGCGCCTTGTCCAGCAACTCCTGCAGTTGCTGGTGGGCCTGCGGCAGATCCACGCGCCTGCCCGGGGCCAGGCCGACACCGGGGGTGGGCCTGGTGGACCAGTCGACGGGCAGGTCGGGCAGCCAGCTTTCGATCAGACGGCTTTGCGCCTCGGCGTCCTGCGGGTGCTGGCCCTCGGCCAACCATTGCAGCCACATGAGGCGCAGGCCTTCGCCGAAGTGATGGCAGAACAGGTCTTCGCGCATCAGCACCGACTGCTCGACTTCCTTGCGCAAGCCCAGGCGCAGGGTGTTGAGTTGCTGGAGGTTGCCTGCCAGTGCGCTGGCGATGCCCAGGTATTCCTCGGCATCATGTGCCAGCCACTCGGAACGTCCCAGGTGGGTCAGGATGCCGGTGCCCATGCGGCTCTTGAAGCTGCTGCCATTCATTGACACCAGAGGTACACCCATCCAGAGCACGTCAAAGGAGGTTGTGCCACCCGTGAGGGGAAACGGGTCGAGTGCGATATCGATGCGGTGATAGGTCAGGTACTGGTTGGCGCCATCCAGCGGGACCAGTTCGAGCCGGCTGACATCGATCCCCAGCCGGGCGCAGCGCTGGCGATAGGCGGTGGCGAAAGCAGCCTCGCCCAGGTTCTTGCCTTCGATCAGCAGACGGGATCCAGGCACGGTGTCGAGCAAACGCCCCCAGAGAGAGAGAACGGCGTCGGTGAGTTTGCCCAGGTTGTTGCAGGAGCCGAAAGTCACGTGGCCGTTTTGCAGTGCCGGTGTCGGGCGTACCTGGTAGGCGGGCTGGTACCGCCAGAGGGGTTCCCTGCTCATGGGACGATAGCAACAGAACAAGGTGGGCAGTCTGTACAGCCGCTCGCTGTAGAGGTCGTCGGCGCCAGGCGGGTCGGTGACCTCGTCGGTGAACTTGTAGTCGATGGCGCTCAGGCCCGTGGTCGCCGGGTAACCGAGCCAGGAGACCTGCACCGGCGCCGCCTTGCGGGCCATGGCCAGCAAGCCAGTGTGCCCGGTGTGTCCGGCCAGATCAATCAGGATGTCGATGCCTTGTGCGCGGATGGCCTCGGCCTGTTCGTCCGGTGTCAGGCCGGACAGGCGTACGAAATGATCGGCATGGTTCTGGACCCGTTGGGTCAGCCCATCATCCTTGGGGTAGAGGTACAAGGCCCATACCTCGAACTGACGGCGATCAAGTTGTGCCAGCAGACTTTCGACGAAATACATCACCGCGTGAAGGCGAAAGTCGGGCGACAGGAAACCGATCTTCAACCGGCGCCACGGCCCTGTGCGTTGCGCCGCGAAATTCGGCCAGCGGGGCTTGAGTGCGGGCTCCACAACGGCAGCGAATTCACGGGCCGCTGCAGCCAGTTGCTGCGCATCGATGGCCGGATCAGCCAGCATGAAAAGCAGGCGGTTGGTGTGGTTGGGCAAGTACTGCGGGTTCAGCCGGATGGCGGCGTCGCAATCTTGTACGGCCTCACGGATCTCCCCGAGTTCACGCCGGTGGATGGCTTTTTGCGTCAGCGCCGCCACTTGCTGGTCGACGTTCTGGGCCAGTGCAGCGGCCTTTTGTGCGGCGGCAAAACCCAGCTCGTTCTGTCGTGTCTCGTAGCAGCAATACGCCAGATTGAGCCAGCTGATGGCGTGCTCGGGCTTGAGCACGCACACCTTGTCCAGCAGTTGGCTGGCCTCGGCATGCATGCCATGCTCCAGCAGCACATTGCTGTAGTTGATGAGCAGTTCCGCGTCGTCCGGCCACAGGGCGGCCGCCTGCTTGTAGGCGGCCAGCGCAGCGTTGGTGTCGCGTTGCCTGTTGAGCGCGAAGCCCAGCAGTCGGTGCGCCCGCAGGTGCCGCGCGTTCTTGCGCAGGGCCTGGCGGCACAGGCGCACCAGCAGCGGCCAGTCTGCCGCCTGCAGGGCGGCATGCAGCTTCGCGTCGTGCGGATCTGCGGCGGTGGGGGGGGGCGCAGTTCGCACGTGTGTCGGTGCCCGTCAGGCGCCTTACTGGCGCAGCAGGGCCAGCACGCCCTGCGGGATCTGGTTGGCCTGGGCCACCATGGCAGTACCCGCTTGTTGCAGGATCTGGGCACGCGACAGGGCGGCGGTTTCCGCGGCGAAGTCAGCGTCCATGATGCGGCTGCGTGAAGCGGTCAGGTTTTCGGCCGTGATCTGCAGGGCCGAAATGGCGGTCTCGAAGCGGGCTTGCAGGGCGCCCAGCTTGGCGCGTTCGCCGCTGATGAAGGACAAGGCCGAGTCCACCGTCTTGAGCGAGTCGTTGGCCCGGATGGCGGTTGTCACGTCCAGGTTGGCTACCTTCTTCAGCGTCGAGTTGCTGTCGATGATAAGCGAGGCGGCGCTGCCGGTCGTGGCGTTCACGGCGAAGGACTTGTCCGAGTCCATCGTCACGTAGCCGCTGATGAGGGCGTTGTCGGCGGTGGCATCGGCCGCCAGGGTGACGTTGCCGGCCACGGCCACCAGGGCGCCGGTGGTGTCCGAGGCGTATTTGGTGACGGTCACGGCACCGGCGTTGACGGTGGTCGTATCAGCCACACGGATGTCGTTGCCGGTGGCGTTGGTCAGGATGATGCCGGTGCCGGCTACGTTCAGGCTGGCAATGACGCCGGTCTTGGACGATTTCTCGTTGATGGCCGAGACGGCGTTGGACAGGCCGTCGGCACCCGTGGTGGCCGAGATCGCAAAGGAGATGGACTCGTCGGCCGCGTTGTCCGAACGAAGCGCCAGCGAGTAGGCGCCGGCCGCACCGAAGGTCAGCTGCACGTCGGTGCGGGCCGAAGCCGTCACGCCGGTGTTCGGGGTTTGCAGATTGATGGTGTCGGCGGCCAGTTTGGCCGTGCCGTTGGGCGCGATGTTGACGGTGGCGCTGCCCAGTGCGCCGTTGATGGCCACGGTGTCGGCCACGCTGCCGTTGGCACCCCAAGTGGCGCCCGCTGCGGACGGACCGCTGGCGATGATCTGGTTGTTGCCGTACTGGCCGGTGCGCAGGTTGGCGGTCGAGGCCACGATGACCTGGCCGGAATTGGCGCCGACCTGGAACTGGGCGGTACCGAAGGTGCCGTCCAGGATCTTCTGGCCATTGAATTCGGTGGTCTGGGCAATGCGGTCGAGTTCAGCGACCAATTGACCTACTTCCTGGTTCAGGGCCTGACGGTCCGAGGCGCTGTTGGTGGCGTTGGCCGACTGCACGGCCAGTTCACGTACGCGCTGCAGGATGTTGCTCGCCGAACCCAGGGCGCCTTCAGCCACCTGGGCCAGGGAGATCCCGTCGTTGGCGTTGCGCGCCGCCTGGTTCAGGCCGCGGATCTGGCTGGTGAAGCGCTCGGAAATCGCCAGACCGGCCGCGTCGTCCTTGGCGCTGTTGATGCGCAAGCCCGAAGACAGGCGCTGGATGGACGTGGCCAGGGATGCCTGGCTACTTCCTTGGTTGCGCTGCGCGGTCAGCGAGCTGATATTGGTGTTGATAACGGCAGCCATTGAATCACTCCTTCAGTTCAGGGTTGTGGCCCTTTCGTGGCCGGTTCGCGCCATGAAAGATGGGACATGGCAAAACGATGGATTGATTGTGGGCGGCGCCTTTCGGGCCGGTGCCGCGAAAAAAAGGGGGAAAACCGGCCAGCTTTTGCATTTAGCCCTCAAGTTCGGCCCGCAAGCGCCGAAAACTCTGGTGTACCCGGCCTGCACCGGAGCTTGTGCCGTGGCCCATGGGTGCAAATGGCATGGAAAAGTGGCGTAATTCGGTGAATCAGGCCTCAAGTTTTGTTCTAGCCGGGCCGAAAACAGATTCAACGGTCCTCCCCGGGTCCGCCATTCACCGCGACAGCAATGTTGCACTGGTGAATCAAGTCGCCAGAATCGTCTGGCGTCCTGGTTGGCGGTAACGCCATCTGTTTGTCAAGGAGATTTGCAATGGCATCGATCATCAACACCAATATCAGCTCGCTGACCGCCCAGCGTAACCAGGGCACCAGTCAGGCTTCGCTGAGCACCGCAATCCAGCGCCTGTCTTCGGGCTTGCGCATCAACAGCGCCCGTGACGACGCCGCCGGTCTGGCGATTTCCGAGCGCTTCACCAGCCAGATCCGCGGCCTGAACCAGGCTGTGCGTAACGCCAACGACGGCGTGTCGCTGGCGCAGACGGCTGAAGGCTCGCTCAAGGCTTCCAGCGACATCCTGCAGCGTGTGCGTGAACTGGCCGTGCAGTCGGCCAACGCCACCAACAGCGCCTCGGACCGTCAGGCCCTGAACCAGGAAGTGAGCCAGCTGGTCGCCGAACTGGACCGCATCTCGCAAACCACGGAATTCAACGGCCAGAAGCTGTTGGATGGCACCTTCGGTTCCGCCCAGTTCCAGGTCGGTGCGAACGCCGGCCAGACCATCGTGGCCTCGACCGCCAACTTGCGTACCAGCCAATATGGCAACAACCAGGTCATCGCCAGCGGTCCGTCCGCAGCGGGCGCCACCTGGGGTGCCAACGGCAGCGTGGCCGACACCGTGGCCATTAACGGCGCACTGGGCAGCGCCAGCGTCAGCCTGGTCGTCAACGGCACGGCCAAGGCGGCTGCCGACTCGATCAACCTGCAGACTTCCGCCACCGGTGTGACGGCTTCGGCCCATACCAACGTGCAGCTGACCTTCGGCACCGCCGGCGCCTATTCCCTGAATCTGCGCTCGGACAACTCGACGGATGAGGTGGTTTCCTTCGCGATCTCGGCCACCACGGGTGCCGACGGCCTGTCCAGCGCCGTCTCGGCCATCAACGAGAAGTCGTCCAAGACCGGCGTGATTGCCAGCCTGAACGCGGCCGGCACGGGCGTTATCTTGACCAACTCGACCGGCAACGACGTTCGTGTGGCTGATACGACCACCGCCAACGCCGGCGCCGTGACCGTCACCAAGTACGTGGCTGACACCACCGGCACCCTGGTGGCCGTGGCCGGCAACGTCACCCTGGCGGCTGACACCACGGCCGACAACTCCCTGACCAGCGGCTACGTGACGCTGGACTCGGACAAGTCCTTCGCGGTGAACGCCACGGTCGGTAGCGCCGCCTCGCTCATCATCGACGGCAACTCGACGCTGAAGAAGGTCTCCAACCTGGACGTGACCACGGTGGTCAAGGCTTCCGATGCGCTCAAGACGGTGGACTCGGCCCTGTCCTTCCTCAGCGGTGAACGCGCCAAGCTGGGCGCCCTGCAGTCGCGTTTCGACACCACCATCGCCAACCTGCAGGTGACGTCGGAGAACTTGACCGCTTCGCGCAGCCGGATTCTGGATGCTGACTTCGCCGCGGAAACCGCTGCCCTGTCGCGTGCCCAGATCCTGCAGCAGGCTGCGACCGCCATGGTGGCCCAGGCCAACCAGCTGCCCCAGGGCGTG
>CAUPMJ010000013.1:0-93039 GCA_963512455.1 uncultured Hylemonella sp.
CCCTGGCGGCGATTGCCAAGTACGGCATCGAGAAGCAGGTGGGCTACATCTCCACGGGCGGGGGTGCCTTCCTGGAGGTGCTGGAGGGCAAGACCCTGCCGGCCTTTGAGATCCTGGAGAAACGCGCCAGGGGCTGAAGCACAGGCGCAACCATGCAAAACGGCCCCGCTGGGGCCGTTTCATCTTGTTGTTCCGATGTAACTAATTTCATGTCAGAATGGAAACTAAGTTACAAAGGAGACTGATACATGACGCGCCGCGAGACCAAGATTGTTGCCACCCTGGGCCCTGCTTCCAGCGATCCGGCCCTGCTCGAACAGATGATCCGCGCCGGGGTCAACATGGTCCGGCTCAATTTCAGCCACGGCAAGGCCCAGGACCACATCGACCGCGCCCGACTGGTGCGCGAGGCCGCCAAGCGCGCCGGCCGCGAAGTGGGCATCATGGCCGACCTGCAGGGCCCCAAGATCCGGGTTGGCAAATTTGCCGAAGGCAAGGCGTTACTCAAGACCGGCCAGAAATTCGTGCTCGACGCCACCCGCACCGAGCTGGGTGACGTCAACGCCGTCGGCCTCGATTACAAGGAACTGCCGCGCGACGTGAAGGCGGGCGACGTGCTCCTGCTCAACGACGGCCTGATCACCATGAAGGTCGATGCCGTCAAGGGCGAGGCCGTGCATTGCACGGTCACCATGGGCGGTGAGCTGTCCAACAACAAGGGCATCAACAAGAAGGGCGGCGGCCTGACGGCCCCGGCCCTGACCGCCAAGGACATGGAAGACATCAAGACCGCGATGAGCTTCCAGGCTGATTATGTGGCCGTGAGCTTTCCGCAGAACGCCACCGACATGGAGATGGCACGCCAGCTCTGCAATGTGGCTGCCGCCGAGTACAACCACAAGCCCTACCTGATCGCCAAGATCGAGCGCGCCGAGGCGATTCCCAAGCTCGAAGAGATCCTGCGCGCCAGCGACAGCATCATGGTGGCGCGCGGCGACCTGGCCATCGAGGTGGGCAACGCCGCCGTGCCGGCGCTGCAAAAGCGCATGATCAAGATGGCGCACGAGATGGACAAGACGGTGATCACCGCGACCCACATGATGGAGTCCATGATCAACAACCCCATGCCCACCCGTGCCGAGGTGAGCGACGTGGCCAACGCCGTGCTCGATGGCAGCGATGCCGTGATGACCTCGGCTGAAACCGCGGCCGGCAAGTTCCCACTGGAGACGGTGGTCGAAATGGCCGCCATCTGCGTGGCCGCCGAAGCCGCCGAAGAGGTGAAGCTGGATGCCGACTTCAGCGGCAAGAGCTTTTCGCGCATCGACCAGTCCATCGCCATGGGCGCGCTGTTCACGGCCTACCACCTGGGCGCCAAGGCCATCGTGGCGCTGACGGATTCCGGCTCCACCGCCCTGTGGATGAGCCGCCACCGCATCCACATCCCGATCTACGCCCTGACGCCCAAGGTGTCGAGCCAGCGCAAGATGACGCTGTACCGCAATGTCAGCCCTCTGTTGATGGACACCAGCGCCGACCGGGATACCGCGCTGGCGGATGCCGAGAAGCACCTGAAGGACCGGGGCATCGTGAAAAGCGGCGACATCTACGTCATCACCTGCGGCGAGCCCATGGGCGCCCCGGGCGGCACCAATATGCTGAAGATCTGCAAGGTTTCCTGAGCGCGGGGTGGCCCGTCTCCAGAGGGTAAAATTGGCAGCAGTTACCGTCCAGTTACCAACTTCCCTGGGGATATCACATGGCACTCGTCTCGATGCGCGAGCTGCTGGACCATGCAGCAGCCAATGGCTACGGCATTCCGGCTTTTAACGTCAACAACCTGGAACAGGTCCAGGCCGTGATGGCCGCAGCCGACGAAGTCGGCGCGCCGGTCATCCTGCAGGCCAGTGCCGGCGCCCGCAAGTACGCCGGTGAGCCCTTCATCAAGCACCTGATCCAGGCGGCGATGGAGGCCTATCCCCACATCCCCCTGGTCATGCACCAGGACCACGGCACCAGCCCCAAGGTCTGCGAGGGCGCCATCGGCCTGGGCTTCGGCTCGGTCATGATGGATGGCTCGCTCAAGGAAGACGGCAAGACCCCGGCCGACTTCGCCTACAACGTGGATGTGACGCGCAAGGTCGTGGACATGGCCCACAAGGTCGGCGTCACCGTCGAGGGCGAACTCGGCTGCCTGGGCAACCTGGAAACGGGTGATGCCGGCGAGGAAGACGGCATCGGTGCCGAAGGCAAGCTGGACCACAGCCAGATGCTGACCGACCCTGAAGAGGCCGCCCAGTTCGTCAAGGCCACCCAGCTCGACGCCCTGGCCATTGCCATCGGCACCAGCCACGGCGCCTACAAATTCAGCCGCCCGCCCACCGGCGACATCCTGGCCATCAGCCGCGTCAAGGAAATCCACAAGCGCATCCCCAACACCCATCTGGTGATGCACGGTTCCTCCTCTGTGCCGCAGGAACTGCTGGCCATCATCAACCAGTACGGCGGCAAGATGAAGGAAACCTACGGCGTGCCGGTCAAGGAAATCCAGGAAGCCATCAAGCACGGCGTGCGCAAGATCAACATCGACACCGACATCCGCCTGGCCATGACGGGCGCGGTGCGCAAGTTCCTGGCCGAGAATCCGGACAAGTTCGACGCCCGCGAGTGGCTCAAGCCCGCGCGTGAGGCCGCCAAGCTCGTCTGCAAGGCGCGTTACCTGGAGTTCGGCTGCGAAGGCCAGGGAGCCAAGATCAAGGGCCAGGGCCTGCAGGTCATGGCGACCAAGTACGCCCGTGGCGAGCTGGCTCAGCTGGTGAACTGAGCCCCAGCCCTTTCTTGCGATAATTGCAGGCCCGGCGTTCCAGCGCCGGGCTTTTCTTTTTCAGGCCCCACCATGACGAACGCCCTGCACACCTCTTCCCTCACCTCCCTGCCGCTGCTGGCGCGCGGCAAGGTGCGCGACAACTACGCCGTGGGCGAAGACCGCATCCTCATGGTGGCCTCCGACCGCATCAGCGCCTTCGACGTCATCATGGGCGAGCCCATCCCCGGCAAGGGCGAGCTGCTGACCCAGATGGCGCTGTTCTGGTTTGACAAGCTGGGTCACATCTGCCCCAACCACCTGACCGGTGCCGCACCCGAGAGCGTGGTGACACCGGCGGAAGTGGCGCAAGTCAAGGGACGTGCCATGCTGGTTCAGCGCCTCAAGCCGATCCCGGTGGAAGCCGTGGTGCGCGGGTACCTGGCCGGCAGCGGCTGGGCCGAGTACCAGGCCAGCCAGTCGGTCTGCGGCGTCAAGCTGCCCGCCGGTCTGAAGAACGCCAGCAAGCTGCCCGAGCCGATCTACACGCCCGCAGCCAAGGCCGAGGTCGGCGAGCACGACGAGAACATCACCTTCGAGAAGACCGTGCAGATGATCGGCCCGGAGTTGGCCGCCAAGATCCGCGACATCTCGATCACCATCTACAAGGCGGCCAGCGAGATCGCGCTCAAGAAGGGCATCATCATCGCCGATACCAAGTTCGAGTTCGGCCTGACCCCGGACGGCAAGCTGGTGCTGATGGACGAGGTGCTCACGCCCGACTCCTCGCGCTACTGGCCGGTCGAAGGCTACAAGGAGGGCGCCAACCCGCCCAGCTACGACAAGCAGTTCCTGCGCGACTGGCTGGAGACGGCCACAGTGAATGGCCAACCCTGGGGCAAGAAGGCGCCTGCGCCCAAGCTGCCGGCTGAGGTGATCGAAAAGACCGCGGCCAAGTACCGCGAGGCGCTGACCCGCCTGACGACCTGAGCCTGCCATCGGGCGATGTAACAGCCCGATAACACCACAGGCGCTCCGCTGTGCTCAAGAATGAGCTTCTCTGTTCATCAACAAAGAGGAGACGGGCACATGGCTGCAAAGAAGATTCTGATGATCTGTGGTGATTACTGCGAAGACTACGAAACCATGGTGCCGTTCCAGGCGCTGCTGGCGGTCGGGCATGTCGTGCACGCCGTCTGCCCGGACAAGGTGGCAGGCGATCTGATCAAGACGGCGATCCACGACTTCGAAGGCGCGCAGACCTATAGCGAAAAGCCGGGCCACAACTTTGCGCTCAACGCCTCGTTTGCGCAGATCAAGGCGGAAAACTACGACGCGCTGGTGTTGCCTGGCGGCCGCGGACCGGAGTACCTGCGTACCTACCCTGCCGTGGTGGCGATGGTCAAACACTTCTTCGACAGCAACAAGCCCGTCGCGGCGATCTGCCACGCTGCGCAGTTGCTCGCGGGAGCGGATGTGCTCAAGAAGCGGACCTGCTCAGCCTACCCGGCCTGCCGTACCGAAGTGGAACGTGCAGGTGGTACCTATGCCGACATCGCCATCGATGCCGCCTACACGGATGGCAATCTTGTGTCGGCGCCAGCCTGGCCGGCGCATCCGGCATGGATCGCCCAGTTCCTGGCGGTGCTGGGCACCAGAATCACGCATTGACGGATATCGGCCGGAGTCGCATGATCCCCGGAGCTTGTCGGGGAAACGCTAACCAGCTGGAGACGCATCATGTGTCAGGTATTTATCGGCGCAGACCCAGCGCTGTATGAAAACCGGGTCCGCTCGGTGCGGTTGCACGGTGTGGCCACGAGCATCCGGCTGGAAAACCTGTTCTGGCAGGTGCTGGAGGAGATTGCGGGTCGCGACGGCCTGAGCGTGCCGCAGCTGTGCGCCAAATTGCATGACGAACTGCTGGCAGAGCGGGGCTACATCGACAACTTTGCCTCGTTCCTGCGGGTGTGTTGCGGTCGTTATCTGGCCCTGCAGCTGTCGGGCGGCATTCCTCAGGATGTGTCCGTCCCGATCAGCAGCCTGAATGCGCAGCGCGTGCTTGCCCTGGAGCAACGCGCCGGGCACCCTCAGCCAGCTCATAGCATGGCTTGACAGGGCGGTTTCAGTTCAGTGCCATGCTGAGCTTGCGCCGGTAGGACGACACCAGCGCGGCCTGCTCGTCCTGTTCCACGCTGGCGGGGCCCGCCAACTCGATGCCGCCGGCGCTTTTGCCGCTGGCTTCGGGGCCCGCGTTCTTGGGTTTGGGCGGCGTCAGCAGTTCCAGGATGCCGACAAAAGTCTTGCGCGGAGCTTCACCGTCCCACTTCTTGTCGCGCATGATGATTTCCAGCAACTCGTCCAATGCGGCCACCCATTCGTTGGCCACCATCAGCACGCGGGCCTTGGCGAAGCGCGCCTCGAAGTCGCGCTTGTTGGCGGCGATCAGCGCCTCGAATTTCGCCAGCGGCCACTGGCCGCGCGGGTCGGTGGTGACGAACTCGAGCGCGTTGAGCCACTGCTGCAAGGCCTCGAAACGCAGCGGCACCGGGATCTGCGCCAGCGCCGGGGCCAGCGCGCCGGCCGCCTCGGCCAGGTGGCCGGTGCCGATCAGCAGCTTGACGTAGTCGTAACGCAACTCGTCGTTGGCCGGTTCGGCCTGCAGGGCCTCGTCCATGCGGGCGATGGCGCTGGCGATGTCGCCCGATTCGAGGGCCTGCTGCGCCTCGTTCATTTCTTCCGGTTCAGCCTGCAGCGGGCCTTCGCCGCCCAGGTGCTTGTCCAGGAACTCGCGCAGCTTGCCTTCTGGCAGGGCGCCCATGAAACCGTCTACCGGCTTGCCACTCATCATGAGCACGCAGGTCGGAATGCTGCGGATACCGAAGGCGGCCGCCAGTTCCTGCTGTTGGTCCGAGTCGATCTTGGCCAGCACGAAGCGGCCCTCGTAGGCCGTTTCCAGCTTTTCCAGGATGGGGCCCAGCGACTTGCAGGGGCCACACCAGGGGGCCCAGAAATCGACCAGCACAGGTACGGACATGGAGGCCTGGATGACCTCGGTTTCGAAGTTTTCGGTCGTGATATCGATCATTTGGGGCGATCCGGGACGGGAAAGTAAAATTCGGGGATGAAAACACTCATCGGCGTCGTCATGGGCTCCAGCTCCGACTGGGACACCATGCAACAGGCAGTCCAGATTCTCCACCACTTTGGCATCGGCCACGAAGCCAAGGTGGTGTCGGCGCATCGCATGCCCGATGACATGTTCGCCTACGCCGAAACGGCCGCCACCCGCGGCCTCAAGGCCATCATCGCCGGTGCCGGCGGCGCGGCCCACCTGCCCGGCATGCTGGCCTCCAAGACCACCTTGCCTGTGCTGGGCGTGCCGGTGCCCAGCAAGCACCTGCAGGGCGTGGATTCGCTGCACAGCATCGTACAGATGCCCAAGGGCATCCCGGTGGCCACCTTCGCCATCGGTGCGGCCGGTGCGGCCAATGCCGCGCTCTTTGCCGTGGCCATGCTGGCCAACGATGACCCGGCCCTGCGTGCCAAGTTGGAAGCCTTTCGCGCCGAGCAGACCGCCACCGCCCGTGGCATGAGCCTGCCGCCCGCGATATGAGCACGACCCCGCTTTCCGGCCGCATCCTGCCCGGCACCCTGGTGGGCGGCCAGCCCGCCACCCTGGGCGTGATGGGCGGCGGCCAGCTGGGCCGCATGTTCGTGCACGCGGCCCAGCGCATGGGCTACTTCACCGCCGTGCTCGACCCCGACGCTGCCAGTCCGGCCGGCCTGGTCAGCCATCACCACATCCAGACCGCCTACCTCGACGAGCAGGGCCTGGCCCAGCTGATGCAGCGTTGTGCGGCCATCACCACCGAGTTCGAGAACGTGCCGGCGCCCGCTCTGCTGACCCTGGGCGCGCACCGACCGGTGGCGCCCGGCGCCGACGCCGTGGCCATTGCCCAGGACCGCGCCCAGGAGAAGGCGCATTTCACGCGCTGCGGCGTGCCGGTGGCACCGAACGCGGTGATCGAAACCGCGGCGCAGCTGGCGACGGTGCCCGATGCGCTCTTGCCCGGCATCCTCAAGACGGCGCGCATGGGTTACGACGGCAAGGGCCAGATGCGCGTCAAGACACGCGCCGAGCTGGCCACCGCCTGGGACGAGCTCAAGCACGTGCCTTGCGTACTGGAAAAGATGCTGCCGCTGGCGGCCGAGTGTTCGGTCATCGTCGCGCGCGGCTGGGACGGCCAGATCGTCAACTTCCCCGTGCAGCGCAACCTGCACCGCGAGGGCATCCTGGCCGTGACCGAGGTGTTTGAAGGCAACGTGCCGCCCGCGCTGGCGACCCAGGCCATCGCCGCCACGAAGTCGATCGCCGAGGGCCTGCGTTATGTGGGCGTGCTCTGTGTGGAGTTCTTCATCCTGCAGGACGGCTCGCTGGTGGTCAACGAAATGGCCCCGCGCCCGCACAACAGCGGCCACTACAGCATTGACGCCTGCGACCACTCGCAATTCGACCTGCAGGTGCGCACCCTGGCCGGCTTGCCCCTGGTGCAGCCGCGCCTGCACAGCCCCAGCATCATGCTTAACCTGCTGGGCGACGTCTGGGCTGCGCACGGCGGCAACCCGCCCTGGGACCAGGTGCTGGCCTTGCCCGGCACCCATCTGCACCTCTACGGCAAGCTCGACGCCAAGCCAGGCCGCAAGATGGGCCACCTCAACATCACCGGCCCCACCGTGGACGAGGTGCGTGCTACCGCGCTGGCAGCGGCCAGGATCGTGGGCATCGAGCCCTTCTGAGCAGGGGCGCAGCGTGATCCTCGACGGACGGGATCCGGCCTCGGTCAGCGCCGCGGCGCAGGCCTTGCGCGCCGGTGAGCTGGTCGGTTTGCCGACCGAGACCGTCTATGGTCTGGGGGCCGACGCCGCCAGTGACAGCGCTGTCGCGAAGATCTTCACCGCCAAGGGCCGGCCCAGCGACCATCCGCTGATCGTGCACTTAGCTGACGCCAGCGGGGTGGACCAATTCGCGCGCGAGGTGCCGGCCTTCGCCCACAAACTCATGCAGGCTTTCTGGCCCGGCCCGCTCACGCTCATCCTGCCGCGCCGCCCCGAGGTGGCCGCGGCCGCCGCCGGTGGCCAGGGCTCGATCGGCCTGCGCTGCCCCGCGCATCCTGTGGCGCATGCCCTGTTGCTGGCAGCCCGCGAGCTGGGCGTGCACGGCGTGGCCGCGCCCAGCGCCAACCAGTTCGGCCGCGTCAGCCCGACCACGGCCGCGCACGTGCAGGGCGAGTTCGGCGACAGCCTGCTGGTCCTGGACGGTGGCGCCTGCTCCGTGGGCATCGAATCCACCATCATCGACTGCACACGCGGCGTACCCGTGCTCTTGCGTCCGGGGCGCATCACGCGTGAGCAGGTGCGGGCGGCCTGCGGTCTGCGCCTGCTTTCGAAAGAGGATGTTGCCTCACCCGCGCCGCGCGCCTCCGGCACGCTGGAAGCGCATTACGCACCGAACGCCAAACTACGCCTGATGGATGGCCGAGCGCTGCAGACGGCGCTGGACGTGCTGGGTAAGGATTTCGACGGCGCCACCATCGCTGTCTACGCGCGCAGCCTGCTGCGTGTGCCTTCCGCGAAAGTGCTGTACCGGCGCATGCCGGACGATGCGGGCGACGCTGCGCAACAGTTGTTCGCCGTGCTGCGTGACTTCGATGCACAGCGTGCCCATCTGATCTGGGTCGAGACGCCGCCCGAGACCCCGGACTGGGAGGGCGTGCGTGACCGCCTGCAGCGCGCCGCCGCCAGTTGAGGCGCTGGCTCTGTCTCAGCGGTAACGCAGCTTCATCACCAGGATGGCCAGGGCCAGGGCCAGCGTGACCGCGTTGGCCACCACGATGGGCCACGCCGACAGCAGCAGGCCGTAGACCAGCCACAGGCCCACACCCACAGTGAACATGCTGTACATGCCCAGCGAGATGCCGCTGACGTCACGTGTGCGGAAGGTGTGCAGGGCCTGGGGCAGGAAGCTCAGGGTGGTCAGGCTGGCGGCGATGTAGCCGATGAGGTCGTTCATGTGCGGGCTGCCGGTGGATCCGGGTGCTATCGGTTTACTTCTTCCGGCCCGGTGCCGGCTGCTGCGCCACCCATTCAACCAGAGCTTCCATGGCCGGACGGGCGGACCCGGCGTTGGGGTGGTTCACCATGGCGACCAGCACATAACGCCGGCCGTCGGCGGCGTGCACGATGCCGGCGATGGAGGCCACATCCCGCAGGCTGCCGGTCTTGAGGTGGGCGCTGCCCTTGGCGCGCCAGCGGCTGGGTCGCAGCGTGCCGTCCTGGCCGCTGATAGGCAGGGAGCTCATGAGTTCGGGCATCAGCGGCGAGGCCCAGGCGTACTGCAGCAGGCGCGCCAACGCGCCGGCCGTCATGCGGTCCTCGCGCGAGAGGCCCGAGCCGTTGGCAATCTGCGGCACTTCGTCGCCGCCAAAGCGCTGGCGCCACCACTCGCGCAGCAGTTCACGCGAACCCGTCAGGGTGCCGCGCCCCTGTTGCTGCAGGCTCAGCGTGAGGAAGAGCTGCTGCGTCATCACGTTGTTGCTGTACTTGTTGATGTCGCGCACCACCTCGGCCAGTGGTGGCGATTCCAGCGCGAAGGCCGGCGCCAAGCCTTCGGGCACGGCGCCGTAGCGCACCCTACCTTGCAGCTGGCCGCCGATGGCGCGCCACATGCCCTCGATGGCGCGCACGCCGTAGCTGGCCGGGTCTGCATAGGCCAGGGGCCAGACTTTTTCATTGCAGGCTGCCGGATAGCGTCCCGCGAAGCGCGGCAAGGCCGGATCAGAGAAGTCGGCACGCAGCGCGCTGCGGTAGTCGTTGCATTCGGTTTCGCGCAGCGGTAAGTGGGTGGGCCATGTCACGCCCGCCAGTGGCGGTTCGACGTGCACGTGCGCGGCGTTGGCACCACGGTCGGGCACGAAGGTCAAAAGCACCGACTTGAAGTTCAGCAACAGCGCATCGGGCGCAGCGTTGTAGGGCCGCAGCGGTTCGCCATCGAACTCGGCGGGGTCGTGTGGCACGGTTTCGAAGGCGCTGCGGTCGAGCACGATGTCGCCCGCGATGTTGCGGATGTCCAGTCCCTGCACGCGGCGCAGCAGCAGCCACAGGCGCTCGACCACCAGCTTGGGATCGCCCTGGCCCTGGATATAGACGTTGCCGTAGAGCGTGCCCTCGCGCGCCGTGCCTTCCACATAGACCGGGGTGCGCCAGTTCCAGTTAGGCCCCAGGGTTTCCAGGGCCGCCAGGGTGGTCACCAGCTTCATCACCGAGGCCGGGTTCATGGGCGTGCCGGCACGGTGGCTGAGCAGCGGCGTGCCATCGCCCCCGGCTTCCTCGACCACCACACCCATGGCCTCGGCCGGTACCTTGGCGCGCGCCAGCGCCTTGACGACGCTGGGGGGCAGGGCGGTTTCCCTGGCGTGAGCGGAGCCGTGCAGAAGCAGCAGGCTGGCGAGCAAGGGCAGGAGCGAGGCGCGCAAGGTCGACATGGCAACGAGTCTAACGCCGGCCACCGATAATGCAGGCATGCATTTCCTCAAGGGCCTGTCCCCGCGCACCTTCGGCATCGCGGCGGCGGTCATCACCGTCGGCATCTGGACGGCCTTCATCGTCATCGCCCGCGCTTCGGCCCAGGGTTCCCTCGGCCCCTTCGACATCGCGCTGGCACGCATCATCGGCGCCAGCGTCGTGCTGCTGCCCCTGGGCTGGTGGCTGGTGCGGCGTGACCGCGCGCAGGGGCTGGCCACGGCCTCGTCCTTCTTCGGCCTCTCGCCACTGGCGTTGCGCGTGACGGCGCTGTGCGGCGTGTTCGGCGGTTTTGGTTACGCGCTGCTGGCGTATGCGGGTTTCTTCTACGCCCCGGCGGCACACGCCTCGGTGCTGATGCCCGGCAGCCTGCCGTTGTGGACCACACTGCTGGCCGCACTGATGCTGGGTACGCCCATCCTGCCGGCGCGCATCATCGGTCTGGCCTGCATCGTGGGCGGCGACCTGCTGGTCGGTGGCGCCAGCCTGTTGCGCGCCTTCGAGGGCGGCGAGGTCTGGAAGGGCGACCTGCTTTTCATGAGTGCGGCCCTGAGCTGGTCGGCCTACAGCGTGCTGGCGCGTCGTCACGGGCTGGACGCCGTGCGCGCCACGACAGCCGTCACCGTGTTCGCGCTGTTCAGCTACCTGCCCTTTTATCTGCTGCTGCAGGGGCTGGGCGCCATCGAGAGCCGGCTGTTCACCGCACCGCTGGGTGAGCTGCTGTTCCAGGTGGTCTTCCAGGGTCTGGGTTCGGTGGTGATCTCGGGCATCACCTTCGTGCGCATGATCCAGTACTTCGGGCCGGTGCGCTCCACCATGATCACGGCCCTGGTGCCCGGCCTCTCGGCGCTGGGCGCTGTCATCTTCCTGGGCGAGCCGCTGCACGCCAACCTGCTGGCCGGCCTGGTGCTGGTGACGGTGGGCATCACCTTCGGGGTCCGCAAGCAAACATGAAACTGCTCGCCTTCGACACCAGCACCGAGCTGATCTCCCTCGCCGTCACGCGTCTCGTGGACGGCGCGCAACGCGTCTGGCTGCATACCGGCGCGGGTGGTGCGCAGGCCTCCAGCGCAATGATCCCGGCCATCGAGACCCTGATGGCAGAGGCCGGACTGAGGTTCGAGGAACTCGACGCCATCGCTTTCGGCCGCGGTCCGGGCTCCTTCACCGGCCTGCGCACGGCCTGTGCCGTAGCCCAGGGCCTGGGCTTCGGCGCCCATGTGCCGCTGCTGCCGGTCGACACGCTGCTGGCAGTGGCCGAGGAGGCGCGTGCGCAGCAGGCACCGCAAGCGCAGAGCTGGCGCTTGCTGGCCCTGCTCGATGCCCGCATGGGTGAGCTCTATGCCGCACGTTATGCCTACGCTGATGGCCATTGGATGCAGCAGGACGATTTCAGCCTGCTCAAGCCCGAGCAGCTGGTGCTGGGTGATGCCCAGGCCCTGGCCGGCAATGTATTTGCCGAGTACGGCGAGCGCCTGTCGCTGCCGCCCGAGCTGCCTTGCTGGCAGGCCCTGCCCACGGCAGCGGCCATGCTGCGGCTGGCCCCGACCTTGTTGGCTGCGGGCAACGCCGTGGCCGCGGCTGATGCCCTGCCGCGCTACATCCGCGATAAAGTGGCCCAGACCACGCAGGAGCGTGCCGCCGCCAAGGTAGCAACCGATACGCGATGAGTGCCGTTCTCGAACCCGTCGAAGCTCGCCTCGAGCCGCTCGATGCCACGCTGCTCGAACAGTTGCTGCCGATCGAGCAGCGCGCCTACCCACACCCCTGGACACGCGGCAACTTCATGGACGCGCTGCGTTCGGGCTACCACGCCCGCGTGCTGCTGGCCGGTGGCGAGCTGCTGGGTTATTACGTGGCCATGCAGGGGGTGGACGAAGTGCACCTGCTCAACATCACGGTGGCGCCCGAGTACCAGCGCCAGGGCTGGGGGCGCGTCATGCTCGATGCCCTGGCCCTGTGGGCGCGCAGCCTGGGCGCGCAATGGCTGTGGCTGGAGGTGCGCGTGAGCAACACGCGCGCCATCGCCATCTACGAGTCGCACGGCTACCGCCGCGTGGGCCTGCGCAAGGCCTATTACCCCGTCGGCCATGGCCAGCGCGAGGATGCGGTGGTCATGAGCCTGCGTCTGTGACAATGCAGCTATGAGCCTGCAACTGGACGCGCGTCAATGCGCAATGCTTGCCGAGATGGGGGTGAAGGTCTGGGGACCAGAACACCCTGCGGGCGTTCCTGCGGATGTCTTCAACGACGCCCTCCCCAGCCCCTCTCGAGGGGGGGAGGCCGCCTTGGCGGCGGCCCCTGTGGCCGTGGCGCGCCCAGCCACACGTCCGGCTGCGCCGGTCAGTGTTGCTATTGTTCCGCGGGCCATGCCGGCCGAGATCGCGGGCATGGACTGGGAGGCGCTGGAGCAGGCGGTGGCATCGTGCCAGGCCTGCGGCCTGTGCCAGAGCCGCAAGAACACAGTGTTCGGTGTCGGCGACAGGCAGGCACGCTGGCTGGTGGTTGGTGAAGCGCCGGGCGAGAACGAGGACATCCAGGGCGAGCCCTTTGTCGGCCAGGCCGGCCAGCTGCTGGACAACATGCTCAAGGCGGTCGGGCTGAATCGCCAGGGCACGGGAGCCCAGGGTGTCTACATCGCCAATGTGCTCAAATGCCGGCCGCCGGCCAACCGCAACCCGCAGCCTGAAGAGGTGCTGCAGTGCGAGCCCTACCTGCGGCGCCAGGTCGCGCTGCTGCAGCCGCAGATCATCCTGGCGCTGGGCCGTTTTGCCGCCCAGTCGCTGTTGCAGCACAGCGTGCCCGACGTCGCCACGATGCCGCTGGGCAAGCTGCGTGGCCAGGTGCACAGTTACGAAGGCGTGCCCGTCATCGTGAGTTACCACCCGGCCTACCTGTTGCGCACGCCGCAGGACAAGGCTCGGACCTGGGTCGACCTGTGCCTAGCCATGGACGTGATGCGCGCCGGCAGACCGGCCTGAATTGTCAAAACGGGAGAACTGGCATGAAATCCAAACTGATACGCCTGCTGCTGACCTTCCTGGCCGTCCTGGTCCTGTTGGCCATCGGCTGGGTCTGGATCGCCTTGCACTGGAGCTATTCCGACGGCGAGCGCGCCGGTTATGTGCAGAAGCTCTCGCGCAAGGGCTGGTTGTGCAAGACCTGGGAGGGTGAGATTGCCATGGTCACCATGCCGGGGGCCATACCGGAGAAGTTCGAGTTCTCCGTGCGTGACGACGACGTGGCACAGAAGATCAATCTCTTGGCCGGCAAGCGCGTGGTGCTGGACTATCGCCAGTACAAGTTCATCCCCTCGACGTGCTTCGGCGAGACCGAATACTTCATCGATGGTGTGCGCGAGGTGGTGGACACCCCTGCACAAACGCCGGTGCAACCCCTGGCACCCGCCGTCTCACCAGGCCAGCTGACGCCGGCACGCTGAAACACCGGCCGTGGTCATGAAGCCCTGCTCCTTGGTCTTCATCGCCACCCGCCCGGGCGGCTGCATTGCGTGCGGCAGCGGCAGTGCCTGCCTGCCGAAAGGATGACGCATGTACGAGTCGAAAAAACAGACACCGCTTCCTCATGCCAGTTTCCTGCGACGTCTGCTGCTGCACCTCTTCCTGGCGCTGGCCTTGCTCAGCGTCTCATTGCTGGCCGGCATGGTCGGTTACGCCCATTTCGAGCAGCTCGGCTGGGTGGATGCCTTCATCAATGCGGCCATGCTGCTGGGGGGCATGGGGCCGGTCCATCTGCCTGTGACGACCGGGGGCAAGCTGTTTGCCGGGTTTTACGCCTTGTACGCCGGGCTGGTGTTCATCGCCACGGCAGCCCTGATGTTCACGCCGGTCATGCACCGCCTGCTGCACAAGTTTCACTGGGACTGACTTCGAATTCATCCACAAGAGGAGACGAGCATGAGACAAGCACTTCAAAAGACGGGCTGGCGTACGCTGGCCCTGGCCCTGGCCCTGGCCCTGCTGGCGGGGAGCAGCCTGGCCGGCGCGGCCGACTACCCGGCGCCCAAGCCGGGCAGCTGGGTCATCAAGAACTTCCGCTTCAACACGGGTGAGGTGATGCCGGAGCTGAAGGTGAACTATCACACGGTCGGCGAGCCGACCGGTGAGCCGGTGCTGATCCTGCACGGCACCGGCGGTTCGGGTCGTGGCCTGCTCAGCCCGGGTTTTGCCGGCGAGTTGTTCGGGCCCGGGCAGCCGCTCGATGCGGCGCGCCACTACATCATCCTGCCGGACTCCATCGGGGCCGGCGGCTCGTCCAAGCCTTCGGATGGCCTGCGCATGGCCTTTCCGAAGTACAACTACGAAGACATGGTGCGGGCCCAGCATCAGCTGGTGACCGAGCATCTCGGAATCAAGCAACTGAAGCTGGTGCTGGGCAACTCCATGGGGGGCATGCACACCTGGCTGTGGGGCGTCATGTACCCGGATGCCATGCGCAACCTGGTACCCATGGCCTCCATGCCGGTCGAGGTGGCCGGGCGCAACTGGATGACCCGCCGCATGCTGATGGAGGTGATCAAGCTCGACCCCGAATGGAACAACGGCAACTACACGCGCCAGCCGCGCGGGCTGCAGGTCGCGCAGCTGTATTTCAGCGTGGCCACGCTGGGGGGCAACCAGGGCCTGCACCAGATCGCGCCGACGCGTGAGAAGGCCGACCAGTACATCACCGACCAGCTGGCCAAGGGCTCAGCGAGCGATGCCAACGACATCCTCTACCAGTTCGATGCCCTGCGCGACTACAACCCGGCGCCCCGGCTCGAAGCCATCCGCGCCCGCCTGCTGGCCATCAATGCCGCCGACGACGAGCGCAACCCGCCCGAGCTCGGCATCATGGAACGCGAACTCAAACGCGTGAAGAACGGCAGTCTCTATTTCATTCCCGCCAGCCCCAGCACCCGCGGCCATGGCACCACCGGACAGGCCAAATGGTGGACGGCACAGTTGCAGGCCTGGCTCGCTCAGGATGCAGCACGACGTTGAAACGCCCACCGAGGCCCGGCTGTTCCTGGCCCTGGTGCCGGACGGGCCGGTCCGGGCCGAGCTGAATGCGCACACCCAGGCCTGGCGCTGGAACGACGGGGTACTACGCTACGCCCCATCCGACTGGCATGTGACCCTGCACTTCATCGGCCTGGTGCCGCGCACCCGCCTGGACGCATTGCGGGCCGGGCTGTCCCAGCCCTTCACCCCCTTCGAATTGCGCTTTGGCGAGCCTGCGTTGTGGCCGCATGGGCTGGCGGTGCTCTTGCCGATGGCCACGCCGCCCGCCTTGCAGGTGCTGCATGACCGCCTGGGCGCGCAGCTGCGCCGGCTGGGTTTGCGCACCGACGAGCGCCCTTACCGGCCGCACCTCACCCTGGCGCGCCGCGCCGAGCAGGCCGTGCCGCCGGCGCCGCCGGCCTGGGGCTGGAGGGTGCGGGGGTATGTGCTGATGGAGTCGACCGGCCGGCCCGAGGCGCGCTACCGCGTGCTGCAGCGTTTTGATGATCGCGGTCAAGACGACGGCGCGACGGCTTGAAGCACAATTCGTCTTCAGGAACGCCCCATCATCCCGAAGCCGCCATGACCAACAAGACTGCCGACGCCCCGCTGTCCATCGAGCTCTATGACGAGCCCGGCCACCTGATCCGCCGTGCCCAGCAGATTGCCGTCTCCAAGTTCCACGAGGTGCATGGTCGCCACGTCACGCCTATCCAGTACGCCATCCTGCGCACCTTGCACGAGACCCCGGGCATCGACCAGGTCACGCTGGCGCAGCTGATCGCGCTGGACACCTCCACCACGGCCGACATCGCCGCGCGGCTGGAGACCAAGGGCTGGATCCTGCGCGAGGTGCTGCCGCGCCGCCAGCGCCGCCTGTCCCTGACCCCGGAAGGTGAAGAGGTGCTGCTGGAGCTCAAGCCCGGTGTGGACGTGCTGTACCACGGCATGATGAGCAGCCTGGAGTCGGCCGAGCAGAAGGAGTTCATGCGCCTGCTGCGCAAGTTCGTGCACCTGCACGACAGCCAGAACCCTGCCGAGGTTCGCAAACTGCGCCTCGCCGCCAAGGCCTGAGAGAGGTCCCGGCCGTTGGTCGGAAACCCCCGCCAGATCAGGGTAAGTCCGGACTTTTCGGGTTTGACAGGTGGAATTCATTCAGTACAATGAATGACATTCAGTATACGGAATGAATAAATCCGTTCAGTCCGTCCAATTTCAACCCTCACAAGGAGCCCGCCATGTTTCCCAAGAACACCTGGTACGTCGCCGCCACCCCCAACGAGATCGACGAAAAGCCCCTGGGCCGCATGGTCTGCGGTGAGCGCATCGCCTTCTACCGCGGCGAGGAGAACAAGGTCGCGGCCGTGCAGGACTTCTGCCCGCACCGTGGCGCGCCCCTGTCCCTGGGGTATGTGAGCGAGGGCAAGCTGGTCTGCGGCTACCACGGCCTGGAAATGGGCTGCAAGGGCAAGACCATTTCCATGCCCGGGCAGCGCGTGGGCGGCTTCCCGGCCATCAAGGCCTACCCGGTGGTCGAGCGCTACGGCTTCATCTGGGTCTGGCCCGGTGAGCCGGCGCTGGCCGACGAGAGCAAGATTCCCGTGCTCGAGTGGTACGACCATCCCGATTGGGCCTACGGCGGCGGCCTGTACCACATCGCCTGCGACTACCGCCTGATGGTCGACAACCTGATGGACCTCACGCACGAGACCTATGTGCACAGCACGTCCATCGGCCAGAAGGAAATCGACGAGACGCCCTGCAAGACCGTGGTCGAGGGCGACATGGTCGTCACCAGCCGCTACATGAACGGCATCCTGCCCCCGCCTTTCTGGAAGGCCGCGCTGCGCAGCAACAACCTGGCCGACGACGTGCCGGTGGACCGCTGGCAGATCTGCCGCTTCACGCCGCCCAGCAACGTGATGATCGAAGTGGGCGTGGCCCACCAGGGCCACGGCGGCTACGACGCGCCCAGCGACAAGAAGGTCTACAGCGTGGTGGTGGACTTCATCACCCCCGAGACCGAGACCTCGATCCACTACTTCTGGGGCATGGCGCGCAAGTTCAATCCGAAGGACAAGGCGCTGACCGCCACCATCCGCGAAGGCCAGGGCAAGATCTTTGCCGAGGACCTCGAGATGCTGGAGCGCCAGCAGCAGAATCTGCTCACCTATCCGGACAAGAAGCTGCTGATGCTCAACATCGACGCTGGCGGCGTGCAGTCGCGCAAGATCATCGATCGCATCGTCGCCGCCGAACGCGCCGCTGTTGTACCGGCGGCCACGGCCCCCGCAGCGCCCGTGGCCGCATGAGCACGGCCCAGACCCTGCAGGTGCGCGTGGCGCGCAAGGACGTCGAGGCCCAGGACATCGCCACGCTCGAGTTGGTGGCCGCGGATGGTCGCGCGCTGCCCGCGTTTTCGGCCGGCTCGCATGTGGACGTGCAGCTGCCCGGCGGCATCACGCGCCAGTACTCGCTGTGCAACGACCCCCAGGAAACCCACCGCTACCTGATCGGCGTGCTGCGCGACCCGGCCTCACGTGGCGGTTCCCGGGCCGTGCACGACAGCGTGCAGGAAGGCAATCTGCTGCAGATCAGCACGCCGAAAAACCATTTCCCGCTCGCGCACGATGCGAAGCAACACCTGCTGCTGGCCGGCGGCATCGGCGTTACGCCCATCCTGTGCATGGCCGAGCGCCTGGCCATCACGGGTGCGGCTTTCGAAATGCACTACGCCACGCGCGCGCCCGAGCGCACGGCTTTCCGCGCCCGTATCGCGGCCTCCAGCTTCTCGGACCGTGTGCATTTCCACTACGACAACGGTGACGCCGCGCAGAAGCTGGATCTCAAAGCCCTCCTGGCGAAGCCGCAGGCCGGCACACACCTTTACGTGTGTGGTCCCAAGGGATACATGGACGCGGTGCTGGGCACGGCGCGCGCCGCCGGCTGGCCCGAGAGCCAGCTGCACTACGAGTTCTTCGGCGCGGAAGTGACGAAGTCCGACAGCGACGCCGGCTTCGAGATCAAGCTGGCCAGTTCCGGCCGCATCATCATGGTGCCCAAGGATCAGACTGTCACCCAGGCCCTGGCCGCCGCGGGGGTGGAGGTCATGGTGTCCTGCGAGCAGGGCGTCTGTGGAACCTGCCTCACGCGCGTGCTCGAAGGCGTGCCTGACCACAAGGACAGCTACCTGACACCGGAAGAGCAGGCGGCCAACGACCAGTTCACGCCCTGCTGCTCGCGTTCCAAGTCGCCGCAACTGGTGCTCGACCTCTGAGTCGACGGCGCAACCTCAGTACTGCACCCCGGGCAGGCTGCGCAGGTACTGCCCCAGCGCGGCGATGACCAGCCGCACCTTGGCCGGCTGCGCGTCGCGCTGCGGCGTGACGGCCCAGAGGTCGAGCGCGCCGAAATCCCAGTCCGGCAGGAGGCGCTGCAGGCGACCTGCCTGCAACGCCTCCTGCACGTCCATGCTGCCCAGCAGGGCCGGGCCTAGCCCGGCCTCGCACATCTGCTGGATCGAGAGCTGGTTGTTGCTGGCGATGCGTGTCGACACGCGCAGCGTGCGGGCCTCGTCCTGGGGGCTGCGCGCCTCCAGCTGCAGGCTGTTGTGCCCCCGATCGAAACCCAGCCAGCCAAGCGAGAGCAGCGCATCCGGGTGCGTGGGCAGGCCGTGCTGCGACACCCAGGTCGGTGCCGCGCACAGCCACCACTGCATGCGCCCCAGGCGCTGGGCCACCCAGCTCGAATCGGCGAGGCGCCCGAAGCGGATTGCGAGGTCGATGCGCTCCTGGATCAGGTCGATGAAGGCGTCGTCCACCAGCAGGCGCAGGCGCAGCGCCGGGTGGGCGCCCAGCAGCGGGCCGAGCGCCGGGGCGATGTGACGGGCGAAACCCACGGGTGCCGAGAGACGCAGCTCGCCGCTGGGTTCGGCACGGCTGGCGGCCAGCTCGGCGCGCGCCTGCTCGGCCGCCGTCCACATGGCGGCGCACAGGGCGTGGTAACGCTGTCCCGCCTCGGTCAGAGCCAGCTTGCGCGTGGAGCGGTGCAGCAGCGTGACCCCGCCTTCGCGTTCCAGCAGGCGCACCTGTTGGCTTACCGCCGAGGTGCTCATGCCCAGGGCGCGCGCAGCGCCGCTCATGGAGCCATGCTGCACTACGGTGGCAAAGACGGCCATGCGCTTGAGATCGTCCATTGTGAAGCTGTACTTAAATATCCAGGCTGAATTATCAGTCTAGTGCTTGGATTGACAAGTTTTTAAGCTAAGAACAGTCACTCAACGGGTATTAAACGAAAGGACACCTCATGAAGATCGCACTCATCGGCGCCACCGGTTTTGTCGGATCGGCCGCCCTCGAAGAACTGCTGCAGCGCGGCCACCAGGTCACGGTGCTCGCGCGTAATCCGGCCAAGCTTGCCCCGCGCAAGGGCCTCACCGTGTTGGCCGCAGACGCCCAGGATGCCGCCCAGGTGCGACAGGCCGTGGCCGGGCACGACGCCGTGCTCAGCGCCTACAACCCGGGCTGGACCGTGCCCGACATCCACGACCAGTTCCTCAAGGGTACGCGTGCCATCTACGCCGGTGCGCGGGAAGCGGGCGTGCGCCGCCTGCTCGTGGTCGGCGGCGCGGGCAGCCTCTTCGTGGCGCCCGGCCTGCAGCTCGTGGACACGCAGCAGTTCCCGGCCGAATACAAGCAGGGCGCGCTGGCCGCACGCGAGGCCCTGAACCTGATCCGTCAGGAGCAGGCGCTGGACTGGACCTTCCTGTCCCCGCCCATCCTGCTCACGCCCGGCGAGCGCACGGGCAAGTACCGCCTGGGCAGCGAGGCTCCGCTGATGAACGGCGAGGCCCCCGGCACCATCACCGTCAAGGACCTGGCCGTGGCCCTGGTCGACGAGATCGAGCAGCCGCGCCATGTGAAGCAACGCTTCACCGTGGCGTACTGACGCAGGGCCCGCCCCATGCGCAGCGAAGGGGGCCTACGGGGCCCCTTCTTACAATACGGCCATGACATTCCTTGAGATGCTGCGCGCGGCCGAGCGCCAAAACAACTCCATGCTCTGCGTGGGCCTGGACCCAGAGCCTGCGAAGCTTCCCGCCGCCATGAAGGGTGACGTCTCGAAGATCTACGACTTCTGCGCCGCCATCGTCGACGCCACGGTCGATCTGGTGGTCGCCTGGAAGCCGCAGATCGCCTACTTCGCCGCGCACCGTGCCGAAGACCAGCTGGAACAACTCATGGCCCACATGCGTCGCGTGTCGCCGCAGGTGCCGGTGATCCTGGATGCCAAGCGCGGAGACATCGGCAGCACGGCCGAGCAGTACGCGAAAGAGGCCTTCGAGCGCTACGGCGCCGACGCCGTGACCCTTTCCCCCTTCATGGGCTTTGATTCCATCCAGCCTTACCTCAAGTACCACGGCAAGGGTGCCTTCCTGCTGTGCCGCACCTCCAATCCCGGCGGCGACGACCTGCAGGCCCAGCGCCTGGCCGGCGTGCCGGGCGAACCCCTGCTCTATGAACACATTGCCCGCCTGGCCCAGGGGCCGTGGAACACGAATGGCCAGCTGGGCCTGGTGGTGGGTGCAACCTACCCGGCTGAGATCGAGCGTGTGCGGGCCGTGGCCCCCACCGTGCCCTTGCTGATCCCCGGCGTGGGCGCGCAAGGCGGGGACGCCGCAGCGACGGTCAAGGCCGGCTGGCGCGCCAGTGGCGGCGAGACCACGGCACCGATCATCGTCAATTCCTCGCGGGCCGTGCTCTACGCCTCGCAGGGGGCGGACTACGCTTCTGCGGCACGCCAGGTGGCCCGGCAGACGCGCGACCAGTTGCAGGCGGCACGCGGTGCCTGAAACAAATGGTAGAGAGCCGGCGCTGAACAGGGCCTGGATGCACAATCAAGGTCATGTTTTTGCAGCCCGGGCTATGCAGGAATGGGTCATGATCAAAATTCTCAAGCAACTGCCGATGTACGCCGTGGTCGCTTCCATGGCCCTTGGGGGGTGTTCCGTGGTGGCTGAAGCCCCGGGTGCCAGCGGGCCGGGACGTGACAAGGACCGTTACGAGCGGCGCGATGACCACAGGGATGACCGCCGGGACAGCCGCCGCGACGACAAGCATGACCGGCGCGATGATCGCCGCGACGATGAGCGACGTGGCGGGGGCCATGCGCAAATCACCATCGGCGGCTACTTCGGCGAGCGCCAGCGCGCCTCGGTCTACGAGGCCTATGGCCAGCCGTCGCGTGCCAACTGCCCGCCCGGCCTGGCCAAGAAGAACAACGGCTGCCAGCCGCCCGGACAGGCCAAGAAGTGGAAGATGGGCCAGCCGCTGCCGCGTGACATCGGCTACCGCCCGGTCGAGGCCGATATCCGCGTGCGCCTGGGCTCGCCGCCGGCCGGCCATGAGTTCGTACGCGTGGCACAGGACATCTTGCTGATTGCCGTCGGCACCAGCATCGTCATTGACGCCATCGAAGACCTGCAGCGTTGAGCGTGTGACGCCCCCGGCCTCTCAGAGTAGAGGACGCAGGTAGCGTGCGGTATGGCTGGCCGGGTTGGCGGCCAGTTCCTCGGGCGTGCCCATGCCCACCACGGTGCCACCGCCCGCGCCGCCTTCCGGCCCCATGTCGATCAGCCAGTCGGCCGTCTTGATGACGTCCAGGTTGTGCTCGATCACCACGATGGTGTTGCCCGCATCGCGCAGCTGGTGCAGGACTTTCAGCAGCAGGTCGATGTCGGCGAAATGCAGGCCCGTGGTCGGTTCGTCCAGGATGTAGAGCGTGCGGCCGGTGTCGCGCTTGGAGAGTTCGAGCGCGAGCTTGACGCGTTGCGCCTCGCCGCCCGAGAGCGTGGTGGCCGACTGGCCCAGCTTCACATAGGACAGACCCACGTCCAGCAGGGTCTGCAGCTTGCGCGCGATGGCCGGCACGGCCTTGAAGAAGTCGTGCGCGGCCTCCACCGTGAGGTCCAGCACCTGGGCGATGTTTTTCCCCTTGTACATGACCTCCAGCGTCTCACGGTTGTAGCGCGCACCGTGGCAGACGTCGCAGGGCACGTAGACGTCGGGCAGGAAATGCATCTCCACCTTGACCATGCCATCGCCCTGGCAGGCTTCGCAGCGGCCGCCGGCGACGTTGAAGCTGAAGCGTCCCGGGCCGTAACCGCGTTCGCGCGCCATCGGCACCTCGGCCATGAGGTCGCGGATGGCGGTGAACAGGCCGGTGTAAGTGGCCGGGTTGGAGCGCGGCGTGCGGCCGATCGGCGACTGATCGACGTTGATGACCTTGTCGAAATGCTCGATGCCCTCGATCTCCTTGACGGGGGCCGGCTCGTCGTGCGCGCGATAGAGCTGGCGCGCCACGGCCTTGTACAGGGTGTCGTTGACCAGGGTGGACTTGCCCGAACCCGACACACCGGTGACGCAGGTGAACAGGCCCACGGGCACGTCCACGCTCACGTTCTTGAGGTTGTTGCCGGTCGCGCCGATGATCTGCAGTCGCTGGAGTTCGGTGCGGTCCTTGCCCTTTTTGGTGGTCTTCGGTGTTGCATCAACCGGCTCACCGCGCAGGGGCAGCCAGGGGGTGCGGCGCTTGGGCAGGGGAATCTTCAGCGTGCCTGCCAGATACTGCCCGGTCAGCGAATCCGGGTGGGCCTTGACCTCGTCGTAGGTGCCCTGGGCCACCACGCGCCCGCCGTGCACGCCGGCGCCCGGGCCCATGTCGATCAGGTGGTCGGCCGCGCGCATCATGTCTTCGTCGTGTTCCACGACCAGCACGCTGTTGCCGATGTCGCGCAGATGCCGCAGCGTCTCGATCAGGCGGTCGTTGTCGCGCTGGTGCAGGCCGATGCTGGGTTCGTCCAGCACGTACATCACGCCCGTCAGGCCGCTGCCGATCTGGCTGGCCAGACGGATGCGCTGGGCCTCGCCGCCTGACAGCGTCTCGGCGCTGCGGTCCAGGCTCAGGTAGTTCAGGCCCACGTCGTTGAGGAACTTCAGGCGCAAGCGGATCTCGCGCACCACCTTGTCGGCGATGCCGGCCTTGGCGCCATGCAACTGCAACTGTTCGAAGTAGTCGAAACATTCGCGCAGCGTCAGGTGGCTGACCTCGAAAATGGCGCGGGCCTGGTCGCCCTCGCCCAGTTTCACGTGCCGCGCCTCGGGACGCAGCCGGGTGCCGGCGCAGGCCGGGCAGGGCTGGGTGCCGCGCAGTCGGGCCAGGTCCTCGCGCACCAGGGCGGAGTCGGTCTCGCGGTAGCGCCGCGTCATGTTGGGGATGATGCCCTCGAAGGGGTGGGTCTTGCTGACCTTGCGGCCCTTGGAGGCGCCCGAGTCCATCACGTAGCTGAACTTGATCTCCTCCTCGCCGGAGCCGTGCAGCAGAACCTCCTGGATCGGCAGCGGCAGCTCCTCGAAGGGGTCCTCGAGCTTGAACTTGTAATGCTTGGCCAGGCTCTCCAGCATGGCAAAGTAATAGGCATTGCGCCGGTCCCAGCCCTTGATGGCGCCACCGGCTAGGCTCAGGCTGGGGAAGGCCACCACCCGCGCCGGGTCGAAGAACTCCTGCTGGCCGATGCCATCGCAAGTGGGGCAGGCACCTTGCGGCGAATTGAAGGAGAACAGGCGTGGCTCCAGCTCGCTGATGGAGTAGTGGCACAGCGGGCAGGCGTAGCGCGCGTTGAACATGTGTTCGGTGCCCTGGTCCGTTTCCAGCGCAATGGCGCGACCCTGGGCGATGCGCAGTGCGGCCTCGAAGCTCTCGGCCAGGCGCTGGCGCAGGGCAGCGTGTTCGGGCTCGTCGGCGCCGCGCACCTTGAGGCGGTCGATCACCACGTCGACATCGTGCTTCTCGGTTTTCTTGAGCGTGGGCAGCTCGTCGAAGTTGACGGCGTGGCCGTCGATGCGAAAGCGCACGTAGCCCTGGGCCTGCATGTCCTCGAAGACTTCGCTGAACTCACCCTTCTTCTGGCGCGCCAGCGGCGCCAGGATCATGAGGCGCGTGTCCGCCGGCAGGGCCAGCACGGCGTCCACCATCTGGCTCACTGTCTGTGCCTGTAGCGGAAGGTTGTGGTCGGGGCAGTGGGGCGTGCCGGCGCGCGCGTAGAGCAGGCGCAGGTAGTCGTGGATCTCGGTCACCGTGCCCACGGTGGAGCGCGGGTTGTGGCTGGTGGCCTTCTGTTCGATGGAAATCGCCGGCGACAGGCCCTCGATCAGGTCCACGTCGGGCTTGTCCATCAGCTGCAGGAACTGGCGCGCATAGGTCGACAGGCTTTCCACGTAGCGCCGCTGGCCCTCGGCATACAGCGTGTCGAAGGCCAGGCTGGACTTGCCCGAACCCGAGAGGCCCGTGATCACGACCAGCTGGTTGCGCGGGATGTCCAGGTCGATGTTCTTCAGGTTGTGCGTGCGCGCCCCGCGGATGTGCATGGCCTGCTGCTGCAGGGCGTGGGCCAGGTAACGGCCGGAGACTTCTTCGGCGAGAACGGGGGCGCGCTGGCCTTCAGGGGTGGAGTTCAAGGGCGGCCTATGGGCAAAACCGTCCATGATAGAGAATTCCTGGCGGCCTGGCACCCCGGCCGGCCGGATCGGGGACAATACAGGTCCTGCCCGCCCCTGCGCGGGCCTTCTCTATTCCGGTGCCCGCTTTCCCGTGTCCTCCACAATTGCCACACCCGCCGCCAGTCCCGACGCCTACGCCATGACCGCGCGCGAGCGGCGTGCGAGCGCTTCGCTGGCCGCCATCTTCGCCCTGCGCATGCTGGGTTTGTTCCTGGTGCTGCCGGTCTTCGCCCTGGAAGCCGCCCGTTACCCGGGCGGAGACGATCCGGTGCTGATCGGCCTGGCCATGGGCATCTATGGCCTGACCCAGGGCCTGCTGCAAATCCCCTTCGGCATGGCTTCCGACCGCCTGGGGCGCAAGCGCGTCATCATCGCCGGCCTGCTGGTTTTTGCCCTGGGCAGTTTCGTGGCCGCCCTGGCCGGCAGCCTGACCTGGCTCATCATCGGCCGCTCCCTGCAGGGCGCCGGCGCCGTCTCCGCCGCCGTTACCGCCCTGCTGGCCGACCAGACCCGCGACGAGGTGCGCACCAAGGCCATGGCCCTGGTGGGCGCCAGCATCGGCCTGATGTTCGCGCTCTCCCTGGTGCTGGCGCCCCTGCTGGTCACCACCATCGGTCTGGCCGGCCTGTTCACGCTGACGGGCTCGCTGGCCCTGGCCGGCGTGGCCGTGGTGATCTGGTGGGTGCCCACCGAGCCCTTGCAGCACAAGAACCAGCCGCGCGGCAAGCTCTCGGAAGTGCTCACGCACGCGGCCCTGCTGCGCCTGGATGCCGGCGTGTTCATCCTGCACGCCGTGCAGCTGGCCATGTGGGTGGCCATTCCCGCCCTGCTGGTGCAGGCGGGCCTGCCTCCGAAGCAGCATTGGTGGGTCTACCTGCCGGCCGTGCTGGCTTCTTTTGTGGTCATGGGCGCCACCCTGTTCCCGCTGGAGCGCCGCGGTTACCTGCGCGCCGTGTTCCTGGGCGCGATTGGCCTAGTTGCCCTGGTCCAGCTGGGTTTGTTGTGGGCGACGGATGCGCCGCACATCGCCTGGCTGGCCTTCATGCTTTTCCTCTTTTTCTGCGGCTTCAACGTGCTCGAAGCCAGCCAGCCCAGCCTGGCTTCGCGTGTGGCCCCGCCGCACGCGCGCGGCGCCGCCCTGGGGGTTTACAACACCCTGCAATCGCTGGGCTTTTTTGCCGGCGGCGCGGCCGGTGGCTGGCTGGTCAAGACCCAGGGCGTGCCGGCGCTTTTCATCACCTGCGCGGTCGGCATGGCCCTGTGGCTGCTGCTGGCCTGGCCCATGGTCGCACCGGGCCGCAAAGCGCCATAATCACCCGAATATCTGGAGGAATTCCCCATGGCATCCGTCAACAAAGTCATCCTCGTCGGCAACTGCGGCCGCGACCCCGAAATCCGTTACCTGCCCTCGGGCCAGGCCGTGGCCAACGTCAGCGTGGCCACCTCCAGCCGCCGCAAGGACAAGAATTCCGGCGAGATGATCGAAGACACCCAGTGGCACCGTGTCACCTTCTATGACCGCCTGGCCGAGATCGCTGGCGAGTATTTGAAGAAGGGCCGCCCGGTCTACGTCGAAGGCCGCCTGAAGTACGGCAAGTTCACCAACAAGGACGGTGTTGAGCAGAACACCTGCGACATCATCGCCACCGAAATGCAGCTGCTCGGTGGCCGCGAAGGCTCGGGCGGCCCGGCGGACGACGACGGCGGTGGCGCCCCGCGCCGTAGCGCTCCCCCGGCCTCGCGCCCGGCGCCCAGCGCTGCCCCGCGCCCGCAGGCCCCGGCCAAGTCGGCCAGCGGCTTCGAAGACATGGACGACGACATCCCGTTCTGAGCCCCGGGAGCCGGTTCAGGCCAGTATCCACCCTGCCCACCGTAAGGTCGGCGGGGTTTTTTGTCTCTGGGGGTTGTACTCCTGGGGGTATATGGTATATACTGCCACCAGTATATGGAGATAGCCATGAAATCGATTCACACCATCGCCTTTGTCGTTTCCCTGGCCGTTCTGGCCGGCGCGCCCGTTCTGGCCCATGGCGGCGTCACCGTGCCGACGGTCCAGATCGGGGCGCGTGCCGTTTCCACCGGCTACGAGATCGACGGCGTGATCGAGCCGGTCAAGCAGAGTGTGGTCTCGGCCCAGGCTTCCGGTCGCATCGTCACGCTGGCCGTGAAGATGGGCGACCGCGTCAAGGCTGGCCAGCTGCTGGCCACCATCGACGACCGCGAAACCGCGGTCGGTGTGCAGCGCAGTGCGGCCCAGGTGGCGCAGAGCGAGGCCGAACTGCGCAACGCCCAGGTCAACTACGAGCGCACGCGCAACTTGCAAAGCCAGGGTTTCGTGAGCCAGGCCGCGCTGGACGTGGCCGAAACCCAGTACAAAGCGGCCCAGGCGGGCAATGCCCAGGCGTCGGCCGGGGCGCGCCAGTCGGCGCTGTCACAGGGCTACACGCGGGTGACCGCCCCGTATGACGGCTGGGTGCTGCAGACGCATGCCGAAGCCGGCGACCTGGCGGTGCCAGGCAAGCCCATCGTGACGGTCTACGCGCCGCTGCCGTTGCGCGCCGTGGTGCAGGTGCCGGCCTCGCTGGCCGACAGCACCCGCGCGGCCAAGGAGGTGCTGGTGCAGCTGAGTGAGGCCAACGGCGAATCGAAGTGGGTCGCGCCGGTCAAGCGCAGCGCCATGCCGGCCGCCGATCCCGTGTCGCAGACCGTGGTCTGGCGCCTGGACCTCTCGCCCCAGGCAGCGCAGAATCTGCTGCCGGGCCAGCAGGTGCGCGTGCGTTTCGTCGGCGGCCAGGCCAACCGTACCGTGGTGCCCGCGGCCGCGGTGCTGCGCCGTGGTGAGTTGACGGCCGTCTATGTGGCCACCGAGCGCGGTTTCGTGCTGCGTGCCGTGCGCCTGGGTGCCGACCACGGCGCCGAGGGTGTGGAAATCGTGGCCGGTTTGGCCGCTGGTGAGCGTGTGGCGCTGGACCCGGTCAAGGCCGGCCTGGCCGGTGCCGTTCCCGCCCAACCTTGAGAACCGCCATGAACAACAGTCAGCAAGAGCGCATGGGCATTTCCGGACGCATCGCGGCGGCCTTCCAGGCCAACGCCATCACGCCCCTGCTGGCCCTGGTGGCCCTGCTGCTGGGCCTGTTTGCCGTGTTCGTCACGCCGCGCGAGGAAGAGCCGCAGATCAACGTGACCATGGCCAATGTGCTGATCCCCTTCCCCGGGGCCAGCAGCACCGATGTGCAGAACATGGTGGCGCGCCCGGCCGAGCAGGTGCTCAGCCAGATCGCCGGCATCGAACACACCTATTCCGTGGCGCGTCCGGGCCTGGCCGTGCTGACCGTGCAGTTCAAGGTGGGCGTGCCGCGCACCGAGGCGCTGGTGCGTCTGTACGACGTGCTCAACGCCAACCAGGACTGGTTGCCGCGTGACCTGGGCACGCTGAGCCCCATCGTGAAGCCCATGGGCATCGACGACGTGCCGGTGCTGGCCGTCACGCTGTGGGGCAAGGATGCCGCGCCCGCGCATGAACTCGAGCGCGTGGCCCACGAGGTGGAAACCGAACTCAAGCGTGTCAAGGGCACGCGCGAGGTGCAGACCATCGGCGGCCCGGGCCGTGCGGTGCATGTGTGGCTGGACCCCACGCGCCTGCGCGCCCGTGGCATCGACGTGCTCACGCTCAAGCAGACGCTGACCGCGGCCAACTTCGGCATGCCGGCCGGCAGCGTGCTGGACACCAAGGGCAAGAAGAATGGCGCTGCGCCGCAGATGCTCAGCGTCGAAACCGGCGAGTTCCTGCGCTCGGCGCAGGACGTGGGCGACATCGTGGTCGGCGTGAGCCGGGGTGCCCCGGTCTACCTGCGCGAAGTGGCGCGCGTCGAAGCCGGCGCGCAGCAGCCGCAACGTTATGTCTGGTTCACTCCCGGAGCCGCCATGGCCCAGGCCGAGGGCAGCGATGCTGCCCCCGCCGGCCAGGTCTACCCGGCCGTCACGCTGACCGTGACCAAGAAGCCGGGCGAGAACGCGGTGGACGTGGCCCGTGCTGCCAACGCCCGCGTCCAGTCGCTGCGCAACACCGTCATCCCCGGCAACATTGAAGCTACCGTCACCCGCAACTACGGCGAGACCGCGGCCGAGAAGGCCAACAAGCTGATCCAGAAACTGGCCTTCGCCACCGGCTCCGTCATCCTGCTGGTGGGTTTTGCCCTGGGCCGGCGCGAGGCGGTGATCGTCGGCGCCGCCGTGATCCTGACGCTGATGGCCACGCTCTTTGCCTCCTGGGCCTGGGGCTTCACGCTCAACCGCGTTTCGCTGTTCGCACTGATCTTCTCCATCGGCATCCTGGTGGACGACGCCATCGTCGTGGTGGAGAACATCCACCGCCACCAGCAACTCACCCCCGACGCGCCGCTGCGCGAGATCATCCCGCGCGCCGTCGATGAAGTGGGTGGCCCCACCATCCTGGCCACGCTGACCGTGATCGCCGCGCTATTGCCCATGGCCTTCGTGTCCGGCCTGATGGGCCCCTACATGAGCCCGATCCCGATCAACTCCAGCCTGGGCATGGCGATCTCGCTGGCGATTGCCTTCACGGTCACACCCTGGCTGGCGCTCAAGCTGATGAAGGAACACGGCCCCGGCCATGCCGCGCACGACGCGCATGCCGGCGGCGGCATCGGCGCCAAGCTGCAAACGCTGTTCACCCGCGTGCTCACGCCCTTCCTGACCAGTTCGCGCCAGCGCCTGCTGCTGCTGGCCGGCATCGGGGGGGCGCTGCTGCTGTCGGTCGCGCTGACCCTGGTGCCATCGTCCTTTGTCGGCGTGGTGCTCAAGATGCTGCCCTTCGACAACAAGAGCGAATTCCAGGTGCTGGTCGAGATGCCGGCCGGCGCTCCGCTGGAAGACACGGCGGCCACCCTGCACGAGCTGGGTGCCTTCCTCGCGCAGCAGCCCGAGGTGCAGGACCTGCAAGGTTATGCCGGCTCGGCCTCGCCCATCACCTTCAACGGCCTGGTGCGCCAGTACTACCTGCGCAGTGAGGCCGAGCAGGGCGACCTGCAGGTCAACCTGGTCGACAAGCACCACCGCAGCGACAAGAGCCACGCCATTGCGCAACGCCTGCGCCCCGCGCTCGAAGACATCGGCAAGAAGCATGGCGCGCGTGTCAAGGTGGTCGAAGTACCGCCGGGCCCGCCTGTCATGAGCCCACTGGTTGCCGAGATCTACGGCCCCGACGAAGCCGGCCGCCAGGAACTGGCCAAGCGCGTGGCCAAGGCCTACGGCGAGACGGCCGACATCGTGGGGGTTGATACCTCGCTCAAGGAAGATGCCCCGCGTGCCTGGCTGCGCGTGCGTCGCCAGCGCGCCGAATCGCTCGGTATTCCGGTGGCTGCCGTGGCGCAGACCGTGTCGGCCGCGCTTTCGGGTACCGACGCGGCCTGGCTGCACGACGCGCAGTCCAAATACCCCGTGCCGGTGCGCCTGCAGCTGCCGCGTGAACAGCAAGTCGGCCTGGATGCACTGCTGGCCCTGCCCATGCGCGCAGCCAACGGGCAACTCGTGCCCCTGTCGGAACTGGTGCGTGTGGAGCGCGGCGTGATCGACAAGCCCCTGTTCACCAAGGACCTGGCCAATGTGAGCTACGTCTTCGGCGACATGGCTGGCAAGCTGGACTCGCCGCTCTACGGCCTGTTCGCCATCCGTCCGCGCCTGGCAGAAGCCGCGCTCCAGGGCACGGGTGAACTGAACGAATACTGGATCAGCCAGCCCACCGACACCTGGCGCCAGTACGCGCTCAAGTGGGACGGCGAATGGCAGATCACCTACGAGACCTTCCGCGACATGGGCGCCGCCTATGGCGTGGGCCTGATCCTGATCTACCTGCTGGTGGTGGCGCAGTTCCGCTCCTACACCACGCCGCTGGTCATCATGGCGCCGATTCCGCTGACCATCATCGGCGTGATGCCGGGCCACGCCCTGTTGGGCGCGCAGTTCACCGCCACCTCCATGATCGGCATGATCGCGCTGGCCGGCATCATCGTGCGCAATTCCATCCTGCTGGTGGACTTCATCGAGCTGCAGCTCAGCCAGGGCATGAAGTTCCGCGACGCCGTGGTGCAGTCGGCCGCCGTGCGCGCGCAACCGATCGCGCTGACCGGCCTGGCCGCCATGATCGGCGCCTTCTTCATCCTGGACGACCCGATCTTCAACGGCCTGGCGATTGCCCTGATTTTCGGCATCCTGGTCTCCACCCTGCTCACGCTGGTGGTGATCCCCGTGCTTTACTATTCGCTATACCGCCGGAGGTATGAGAACGCCGATGGCACGCCCTTGCTTCCCGCATCCGCAACCTGAACCTTAGGAGTTAAAAATGACTGTTGAACGCTACATCCGCATCATGGCCGGTTTCTTCGTCATGCTGTCGCTGGCCCTGGGCATCGAAGCCAGCCCGATCTTCGTGAGCCCCTGGTTCCTGGCCTTCACCGCCTTCGTCGGCTTCAACCTGTTCCAGTCCGGCATCACCGGCTTCTGCCCGCCCGGCATCCTGCTCAGGAAACTGGGCGTGCCCGAAGGCGGCTCCTGCGGCACCAAGTAAGCCATCACCATGAGCGAGTCCAAGCCCCGTGTCGTGCTGCGCCAGCAGCAGGACTTCCAGTTCGCCATTGACTTCGGCACCGGCCAGCCGCCGCTGATCGGTGACGAGCACCCGCCGCTGGGCCAGGGCCAGGGGCCCACGCCCGTGCAGCTGCTGGCGGCTGCCGTGGGCAACTGCCTGTCGGATTCGCTGCTGTTCGCGCTGCGCAAGTTCAAGCAGGCGCCGGAGCCGATCAGTTGCGAAGTCACGGCCGAGATCGGCCGCAATGCCGAGAACCGGCTGCGCGTGCTGGGGCTGGACGTGGCGCTCACCCTGGGCGTGCCGGCCGCCAGCCTGCAGCACCTGGACCGCGTGCTCGAACAGTTCGAGTCCTTCTGCACCGTGGGCGCCAGCGTGGCCCAGGGCATCCCCCTGCATGTCAGCGTGCGTGACGCCGCAGGCCAGCAACTGAAGTAAGGAAGTCCCTCATGGGCAAGACGACCGCCGTGAAAAAGACTGCCAGCAGTACCATCGCCGGCTGCGACCCCACGGTCCTGACCGACAGCGACGCGCGCACCGAGGTGCTCAACCGCCTGCGCCGCGCCGAAGGCCAGCTGCGCGGCATCCAGCGCATGATCGAAGATGGCGAGAGCTGCCTCAAGATCGGCCAGCAGTTCTCGGCCGTGCGCAAGGCGCTGGACAGCACCTACCTGCGCATGACGGTCTGCTTCATGGAGCAGGAACTCGAAGCGCGCCTCTCACCCGGCGAAGAGCAGAAGGCCGACCTCTCGGCCATGATGAAAGACATGGAGACGCTGCTGGCGCGCATGGGCTGAGCGCTACCGCGCAGCGGCTTCAACGCGCCGCCTGCTCGAAGGCCGCGTCGAGCGCATCCATCCATTGCTGCTTCTGCCGCGCCTCGGCAAAACTCGCCTCGAAACTGTTCTTCGCCAGCGCGTACGCGTGTACGGCCTTCAGGCCCGTGGCCGCAAAGGTCTGCGTGTAGTTGTCGTTGACGTAACCGCCGAAGTAGGCCGGGTCGTCGGAATTGACCGTGGCCACCAGGCCGGCATCCAGCAACGCCCCCAGGTTGTGCGCAGCCAATGTGGGGAAGACGCAGAGCTTCAGGTTACTCAGCGGGCAGACCGTGAGCGGAATGCGGTCCTGGGCCAGGCGGCGCATCAGTGCGGTGTCGTGCACGCTTTGCACGCCGTGGTCGATGCGCTCCACCTTCAGTACGTCCAGCGCGCTCCAAACATAGGCCGGCGGCCCCTCTTCGCCGGCATGGGCCACCAGATGCAGGCCCAGCTCGCGGCAGCGGGCGAAGACACGCGCGAACTTCTCGGGCGGATGGCCCAATTCACTCGAATCCAGACCCACGCCGATGAACAGGTCCCGATGCGGCAGGGCCTGCTCCAGCGTGGCAAAGGCATCCTCCTCGCTGAGGTGGCGCAGGAAACAGAGGATGAGCTCGGCACTCACGCCCAGGGCCGCACCATCGCGGCAGGCCCGGTGCAGGCCCTGGATCACGGTCTCCATGCTCACGCCGCGCGCGGTGTGGGTTTGCGGGTCGAAGAAGAGCTCGGCGCGCACCACATGGTCGGCCGCGGCGCGCTTCAGATAGGCCATGCCCATGTCATAGAAATCCTGCTCGGTCTGCAGCACGCCGGCGCCGGCGTAATAGATGTCCAGGAAACTCTGCAGGTCGGTGAAGGCATAGGCCGCGCGCAGCGCCTCCACGCTGGCGTAGGGCAGGCTCAGACGGTTGCGCTGCGCCAGCCCAAAGATCAGCTCGGGTTCGAGCGAGCCTTCGATGTGGATGTGCAGCTCGGCCTTGGGCATGGTCCGCAGCAGATCGGGCAGACGCTGGGGCGCGATGTCGGGGATGAATGGCATGACCTGTTCCTCCTGTTTTCTGAAACAAAAAGGGCTGCCGAAGCAGCCCCTTGCACTCCCCTGAAGCTTTACTTGCCCCCGGGGATCTTGCCTTCCACGCCCTTGACGTAGAAGTTGATGCCGCCGAGGAACTTGTCGTCGGCGACCTCGTCCTTCTTCAGCACTTCCTTGCCGTCCTGGCCCACGATGGGGCCCTTCCAGATGGCGAAGCTGCCCGCCTTCAGGCCGGCCTTGACCTCGTCGATCTTCTTCTTGCTCTCGTCGGGCACGTCGGCGGCGATGGACACCATGTCGATGGCGCCTTCCTTCACGCCCCACCAGGCCTGGCCCGTGGTCCACTTGCCTTCGAGCGCGTCACGCGTGGCCTTGATGTAGTACGGGGCCCAGTTGATCACGGCCGAACCGAGGTGGGCCTTGGGGCCGTAGGCGGTCATGTCGCTGTCCCAGCCGAAGGCGCGCTTGCCCATCTTCTCGGCGGTCTGCAGCACGGCCGAGGAGTCGGTGTTCTGCATCAGCACGTCGGCGCCGCCGTTGATCAGGGCGGTGGCGGCTTCGGTTTCCTTCGGCGGGTTGAACCAGTCACCCACCCAGACCACGCGGGTCTTGACCTTGGGGTTCACGGACTGGGCGCCCAGTGTGAAGCTGTTGATGTTGCGGATCACCTCGGGGATCGGGATGGAACCCACCACGCCCAGGGTGTTGCTCTTGGTCATCTTGCCCGCGATCACGCCGGCCATGTAGGCGCCTTCGTAGGTGCGGCTGTCGTAGGTGCGCATGTTCTCGGCGGTCTTGTAGCCGGTGGCGTGTTCGAACTTCACGCCCTTGGTGTCGGCGGCGACCTTGAGCATGGGCTCCATGTAACCGAAGGTGGTGCCGAAGATCAGGGTGTTGCCCTGGCCGGCCATGTCGCGGATCACGCGCTCGGCGTCGGCGCTTTCCGGCACCTTCTCGACAAAGCTGGTGACGATCTTGTCGCCGAATTCCTTCTCGATGGCCTTGCGCCCGTTGTCGTGCGCAAAGGTCCAGCCGCCGTCACCGACGGGGCCCACATAGGCGAAGGCGATCTTCAGCGGTGCGGTTTTGGCGGCGGGCGCTGCGGCCGGTGCAGCAGCGGCGGGTTCTTCCTTCTTGCCGCAGCCCACCAGGGCGGCCGTGGCCAGGGTGATCAGGGCAGCAGCCTGGAACAGGCGGCGTTGGGTCAGGTCGGTCATGGGTGTCCTCACTGGGTTGAAAAAACGTTGCGATTATGAGCTGGGCGTGAAAGTCTTGCCCAGCGATGCGGGCATGTTCACGCGTATCCAGGCCGGGTTGCGCGAGATCAGGGCCAGCACCACGATGGTGGCCAGGTAAGGCAGCATGTCCAGGAACTGGCTGGGCATCTCCACGCCCACGCCCTGCAGATGGAACTGCAGCATGGTCACACCGCCGAACAGGTAAGCACCGAGCAAAACACGTGCCGGGCGCCAGGTGGCAAAAGTGGTCAGGGCCAGGGCGATCCAGCCCTTGCCGGCCACCATGCCCTCCACCCACAGCGGGGTGTAGACCACGGACAGGTAGGCGCCGGAGAGGCCGCACAGCGCGCCGCCGGCCACCACGGCGGCCAGCCGGATGCGCCGCACCGGGTACCCCAGGGCATGGGCCGACTCGGGCGACTCGCCCACGGCGCGCAGGATCAGGCCGCTGCGGCTGCGCCCGAACCAAAAGACCAGGGCTACGACCAGGGCCATGGTCACGTAGACCAGCGGGTGCTGGCGGAACAGGGCCGGGCCGATCCAGGGGAGGTCGCCCAGCACCGGCACCACCCACTGCGTGCGCTCGGGCAGCTTGGCCTGCACGTAGGCGATGCCCGCAAAGGCCGAGAAGCCCGCACCAAAAAGACTCAGCGCCAGGCCGGTGGCATAGGGGTTGGTGCCCAGCCAGATCACCAGCCAGCCGAAGAGCGCGGCCAGCAGCGCCCCGGCGCCCATGCCGGCGGCAAAACCCAGCCAGTCGTTGCCCGTGTGCACCACGGTGGCGAAACCGGCAATGGCCGCGCACAGCATCATGCCTTCGGCCCCCAGGTTGACGATGCCCGACTTCTCGTTGAGCAGCAGGCCCAGCGCGGCCAGGGCCAGCACCGTGCCGGCATTGAGCGTGGCCGCGAGCAGCAGCGCGTAGGATTCCATCAGCGCTTCCCTCCCAGCTTGAGGCGGTAGTTGATCAGCGTGTCGCAGGTCAGCAGCGTGAACAACAGCAGGCCCTGGAACACGCCGGTGATGGACTTGGGCAGGCCCAGGCGCGACTGCGCCAGTTCACCGCCGATGTAGAACATGCTCATCAGGATGGCCGAGAAGACCATGCCCACCGGATGCAGCCGCCCCACGAAGGCCACGATGATGGCCGCGAAACCGTAACCCGCCGGCACATAGGGCGTGAGTTGGCCGATGGGCCCCGCCACCTCCAGCGCCCCGGCCAGGCCGGCCGCGCCGCCCGACACCAGCAGCGCCGTCCACAGTGCCCGGCGTGAAGAGAACCCCGCGTAACGCGCGGCGGCCGGCGCCAGGCCGCCGACCTGCAGCGCAAAACCCGCGCGCAGCCGGAACAGGAAAACCCAGAGCACGCCCGCGCCCAGCAGGGCCAGGATGAGGCCGATGTTCAAACGCGAGCCGCTCATGAGCCTCGGGATCTGCGTCACGGCCTCGAAATTCTTGGTCTGCGGAAAGTTGTAGCCCCCCGGGTCCTTCCAGGGGCCATGCACCATGAAGTTCAGCAGCTGGATGGCCACGTAGACCAGCATCAGGCTCACCAGGATCTCGTTGGCGTTGAAGCGGTCGCGCAGCAGCGCCGTGATACCCGCCCAGACCATGCCGCCCAGCACACCGGCCAGCAGCAGCGCCGGGATGATCCAGGGGCCGGTGGTCTTGTCGGCCAGCAGGGCCACGCCGCCGGCGCAGACCGCGCCAATGACAAACTGCCCCTCGGCGCCGATGTTCCAGACATTGGAGCGGAAACACACCGCCAGGCCCAACGCAATGATCAGCAGCGGCGTGGCCTTGACCATCAGCTCGCCCAGGGCGTAACCCGACTTCACGGGTTCCCAGAAAAACATCTGCAGGCCACGCAGCGGGTCCTTGCCCAGCGCCACGAAGAGGATCACGCCCAGCAGCACGGTGAGCGCCAGCGCCAGCAGGGGCGAGCCCAGGCTCCAGGCGCGTGAGGGTTGGGGGCGAAGCTCAAGCCGCAGCATGGCCGGCCTCCAGTTCGTGCAGATGTCCCTGCACCGCTTCGTGCCACAGGCCGCTCATCCACGCGCCGATGCGCTCGGTGGTCGCCTCGGCCATGGGTAGAGAAGGCGAGAGCCGGCCCTTGGCCATCACGTGCAGACGGTCGCTGAGTTCGAACAGCTCTTCCAGTTCCTCGCTGACCACCAGCACGGCGCAACCCGCGTCGCGCAGCGCGAGGATCTCGGCGCGGATCTGCGCGGCCGCGCCCACGTCCACGCCCCAGGTCGGTTGCGAGACGATGAGCAGGCGTGGGCCGGCGTCGATCTCGCGGCCCACGATGAACTTCTGCAGGTTGCCGCCCGAGAGGCTGCGCGCCGCCGCGTGAACGCCTGCCGCCTTCACGTGCAGGCGCGCGATGATGCCGCGCGCCTGGGCGGCCAGCACCCCGGTGCGAATCCAGCCCAGCGGGCCCAGGGATTCGTCGCGCGTGAGCAGCAGGTTGTGGTCCAGGCCCATGGCGGGCACGGCACCGCGGCCCAGGCGCTCTTCGGGCACGAAATGCAGGCCCAGGGTGCGCCGGCGCGCCGGGTCCAGCCGGGTCGCGTCCTGCCCGCCCAGGCGGATGCTGCCGCCCGGGCTGCGCAGGTCTTCACCCGACAGGGCATACAGCAGCTCGCGCTGGCCGTTGCCCGACACGCCGGCAATGCCCACCACCTCGCCCGCGCGCACCTGCAGCGCGATGTCGTCCAGGTCCACACCGAAGGGGTCCTGCCGCGCCAGGCTCAGGCCGCTCACGTCCAGCTGCACTGCGCCGGTATGCGGCGGCTTGTGCTGCAGGGCCGGCGGCTCGGCGCCGATCATCAGGCGGCTCAGCGAGGCATTGCTTTCCTCGCGCGGGTCGCAGGTGCCGGTGACTTCACCGCCGCGCAGCACCGTGCAGGCCGTGCACAGGGCGCGGATCTCGTGCAGCTTGTGGCTGATGTACAGGATGCTGCAGCCCTGGGCGGCCAACTGGCGCAGCACTTCGAAGAGTTTTTCGACGGCCTGCGGCGTGAGCACCGAGGTCGGCTCGTCCAGGATCAGCAGCTGCGGTTCACCCAACAGGGCGCGGATGATCTCCACGCGCTGCATCTCGCCCACACTCAGGCTGTGCACGGGGCGCTCGGGGTCGATGTCCAGGCCATACTGCTGCGCCTTGTCGCGAATGCGTTGGGTCACCTCGGCCAGCATCAGGCTTTTGTCCAGGCCGATCCAGACGTTTTCGGCCACGGTCAGCGAATCGAACAGGCTGAAATGCTGGAACACCATGCTGATGCCCAGGGCCCGCGCCTGCTGCGGGTTGCGGATGTGCACCGGCTGGCCGTTGTAGACGATCTGGCCCTCGTCGGGTTTGACGGCGCCGTAGATGATCTTCATCAGGGTGGACTTGCCCGCCCCGTTTTCGCCCAGCACCGCATGGATCTGGCCAGCCTGCACCGCCAGCGCCACATTGCGGTTGGCCACCACGCCGGGGTAACGCTTGGTGATACCCGAGAGTTGGAGGCGTAGGCTGGCGTGGGCCGTGGCAGTGCTCATGATGTCAGAAGGGGTGTACGCACAGGTCTAAAGTGTGAGTCTTTCCTAGCTTAAGCTATAACTGTGCCAAGTCCTGTATACAACTATCGCATACAAATGGGTGCAGGTGGGCGCCGTCTGGTATGACGCTTGCTTCGGAGACTGAGATGAACGTAAGACCCTTGCAGTTCGTGCGCCGCGGCCAGCTGGTCAGCCTGGAGAAGGTGGCGCCCACACGCACCCTGCTGGAAGTGCTGCGCGAGGATCTGCAGTGCACGTCCGTCAAGGAAGGCTGCGGCGAGGGCGATTGCGGCGCCTGCACCGTGGTGCTGGCCGAGCCCGAAGGCAAGGGCTTGAGCTACAAACCCATCAACAGCTGCATCCGCCTCGCCCATTCGGTGCACGGCATGGCGGTCTGGACCGCGCAGGACCTGCCCGCTTCTGATGGCGCCCTGCACCCCTGCCAGCAGGCCATGGTCAACTGCCACGGTAGCCAGTGCGGCTTCTGCACCCCCGGTTTTGTCATGAGCCTCTTCGGCATGTACCAGAACCGCGTGCTGGCCGGCGAGACCGTGAGCCGTGAAATGGCGCAAGTTGACCTCTCGGGCAACCTTTGCCGTTGCACCGGCTACCGCCCCATCCTCGATGCCGCGCAGCAGATGGGCGCCCTGCCCCGCGTGCCCGTGGACGAGGCCGCGGTACTGGCCCAGCTGCGCCAGATCGCCCCCGCCCCCGCCGCTGACTACAGCGCGCCCACAACATTGGCTGAGCTACTGCGGCTACGTGCCGAGCAGCCGCAGGCCCAGCTGGTCGCGGGCTGCACCGACGTGGGGCTCTGGGTCACCAAACAGCACCGGCAGTTTGCGCAGGTGCTCGATGTGACCCGCGTGGAGGAATTGCGTCAGCTGCGCCGCACACCCAGCTTGCTGAGCATCGGCGCCGCCGTGACCCTGCATGAGGCCTACGCCGCCCTGGTGGCCGACCGCCCGCAACTCCAGCGTTTTGCTGAACGCTTCGCCGGCCTGCCCGTGCGCTCCAGCGGCACCCTGGGCGGCAATGTGGCCAACGGCTCACCCATCGGCGACAGCATGCCCCTGCTGTTGGCCCTGGGCGCCACCCTGGTGCTGGCCAGCGTGCGCGGCGAGCGCCGTGTGCCCCTGGAAGATTTCTACACGGGCTACCGCAAGAACCTCATGGCGCCCGATGAGGTGCTGGTGGCCATCGAAGTGCCGCGCCCCGTGGCTGATGAACCGAGCGCCGCGCCGGGCCGCCCCAAGCAAGCGAGCGCCCCCTCGGGGGGCAGCGAGGACACGTCAGTGCCGAGCGTGGGGGTCGAGTATTTGCGCGTCTACAAGATCTCCAAGCGCCAGGACGACGACATCTCCGCAGTCTGCCTGGCGCTGAACCTGCGCGTGCAGAACGGGCGCATCGTGGCTGCGCGCATCGGCGCGGGCGGCGTGGCCGCCACGCCCGTGCGCGCGACAAAAACCGAAGCTACGCTCACGGGTCAGCCTTGGGCGCTGACCAGTTTTGAAGCCGCTGCCTCCGTGCTGGCGCAGGAGTTCTCTCCCATCTCCGACATGCGCGCCAGCGCCGACTATCGCCGCAGCGTGCTGGGCCGCCTGCTCTTGCGCTACTGGGCCGAGGAGCAGGGCGAGCTGCAGTTGGAGGCCCTGACATGAGCGCGTCAGACCCCGTCTTCGCCAGCGGCCAGTCGGTCGCGCACGAAAGCGCACGCCACCAGGTCCAGGGCCTGGCGCCCTATGTGGATGATTTGCCCGAGCTACGCGGCACCCTGCACGCCGCGCCCCTCCTCTCGCCCGTGGCCCACGGCAGGCTCTTGGGTGTGGACGCGACTGCTGCACGCGCGATGCCCGGCGTGGTGGACGTGGTGCTGGCCGCCGACATCCCGGGTGACCCGCTGCTGGCCACTTTCGTCCACGACGAACCCATCTTCGCGCGCGACACGGTGTTGCATGTGGGCCAGGTCATTGGCCTGGTGCTGGCCGAAACCGTGATGCAGGCGCGCCGCGCCGCCCGTGCCGTCAAGCTCGATATCGAAGCCTTGCCGGCCGTGCTCACCGCACGCGCCGCCCATGCCGCGCAAAGTTATGTGCTGCCGCCCGTCACCGTGAAGCGTGGCGAGCCCGAGCAGGCCTTGAAAAACGCGAAACACACCTTGAGCGGCAGCTTCGAGGTCGGTGGTCAGGAACACTTCTATCTCGAAGGCCAGATCGCCTACGCCATCCCGCAGGAACAGCAGCAGTGGCTGATCCACAGCAGCACCCAACACCCGGGGGAGATCCAGCACTGGGTGGCCCATGCCCTGGGGCTGGACAACCACCGCGTGCGTGTCGAGTGCCGGCGCATGGGCGGCGGTTTCGGCGGCAAGGAAACCCAGGCCGGGCATCTGGCCGTGTGGGCCGTGCTGGCCGCACACAAGACCGGTCGCCCCGTCAAGCTGCGCCTGGACCGCGACGACGACTTCATGGTCACGGGCAAGCGCCACCCCTTCGCCTACGACTACACCGTGGGTTATGACGACACGGGTCTCGTCACCGCCCTGCAGCTCACCCTGCTGGCCGAATGCGGTTTCAGCGCCGACCTCTCAGGCCCCGTGGCCGACCGCGCCGTCTTCCACAGCGACAACGCCTATTTCCTGAGCGATGTGCGCATCGACAGCTACCGTTGCAAGACGAACACGCAGAGCCACACGGCCTTCCGCGGTTTCGGCGGGCCCCAAGGCGTGATCGCCATCGAGACCATCCTGGGTGACATCGCGCGCGCGCTGGGGCGTGACCCGCTGGATGTGCGCTTGCGCAACCTCTACGGCATCACGGACCGTAATGTCACCCACTACCAGATGACGGTGGAAGACAACATCCTGCAACCGCTGATGACGCAGCTGGCGCAGACCTCGCGCTACCGCGAGCGCCGCGCCGAGATCGCCACCTGGAACCGCGAGCACAGCGTGCTCAAGAAAGGCCTGGCCCTCACGCCCGTGAAGTTTGGCATCAGCTTCACCGCCACGCTCTTCAACCAGGCCGGCGCTCTGGTGCACGTCTACAACGACGGCAGCGTGCTGGTCAACCACGGCGGCACCGAGATGGGCCAGGGCCTGCACACCAAGGTGGCGCAGATCGTGGCGGATGAGTTGGGCCTGCCGTTTGAGCGTGTGCTGGTCAGCGCCAGCGACACGGCCCGTGTGCCCAATGCCAGCGCCACCGCTGCCTCCAGCGGCACCGACCTCAACGGCCGCGCGGCCCAGTTCGCCGCGCGCCAGGTGCGCGAGAACCTGGCCGCCTTCGTGGCCGGTCTGCAGGGCTGCGGCGCGGGTGAGGTGCGTTTTGCGAACGGCAAGATCCACGCGGCCGGCAGCACGCGTGACTTCCGCGAGGTGGTCAAGGCGGCCTACGCCAACCGCATCCAGCTCTGGAGCGACGGTTTCTACCGCACGCCCAAGATCCATTACGACAAGACCACGCTCACGGGCCGGCCCTTTTATTACTTCGCCTACGGCGCGGCCTGCTGCGAGGTGGCCATCGACACGCTCACGGGCGAGAGCCGTGTGCTGGCCGTGGACATCCTGCACGACGTGGGGCAGAGCATCAACCCGGCCATCGACATCGGCCAGATCGAGGGCGGTTTCATCCAGGGCATGGGCTGGCTCACCACCGAGGAGCTGGTCTGGAACGCCGACGGCAAACTCGCCACCCACGCGCCCAGCACCTACAAGATCCCCGCCACGGGCGATGTGCCCGAAAAACTGCGGGTGGACTTCTGGCCCGAGCCCAACTGCGAGGACAACGTCTTCGGCAGCAAGGCCGTGGGGGAACCGCCTTTCATGCTGGCCATCGCCGTGTGGGAAGCCATACGTGATGCCGTGGCTGCCGCACGCGGCGACGGTACCGCCACCATGGACGCGCCGGCCACGGCCGAACGCGTGTGGCGTGCCCTCCAAACCGATACCCAACCATGACCACTCTGCTCATCAAGGACGCCCGCTGCATCGCCACCCAGGACGACGCGCGCAGTGAGCTCAAAGACGCTTCCCTCCTCATCCGCGATGGTTTCATCGAACAGGTCTTGCCCGCAGGCAGCGACACGCGCGCGCTGCAGGACCAGGCCGACGAGGTGATCGACGCGCGCCGCCACGTGGTCATCCCCGGCCTGGTCAACACGCACCACCACATGGTGCAGTGCCTCACGCGGGCCATACCCGGTGTGCAGAACGCCGAACTCTTTTCCTGGCTCAAGGGTCTCTACCCCATCTGGGCCGGCCTCACGCCCGAGATGGTCCAGGTCTCCAACCAGGTGGCCATGGGCGAGCTGCTGCTCAGCGGCTGCACCACCAGCAGCGACCACCTCTACATCTACCCCAACGGCGTGCGCCTGGACGACAGCATCGAGGCCGCGCAGACCATAGGCATCCGCTTCACCGCCACACGCGGCAGCATGAGCGTGGGTGAAAGCCAGGGCGGCCTGCCGCCCGACCGTGTGGTGGAAAAAGAAGACTTCATCCTCCAGGAAACGCGCCGCCTCATCGAGACCTGGCACGACACCAAGCCCGGCGCCATGCTGCAGGTGGCCGTGGCCCCCTGCTCGCCCTTCACCGTGAGCCAGGACCTGATGCGCGAATCGGCCAAGCTGGCCCGAGCCTACGGCGTGCGCCTGCACACCCATCTGGCCGAGAACGACCACGACATCGCCTACACGCGCGAACACTTCAACTGCACCCCAGCCGAATACGTGGAAGACCTGGGCTGGGTGGGCCAGGACGTGTGGCACGCCCACTGCGTCAAGCTCGATGAACACGGCAGCCATCTGTTTGCGCGCACGGGCACCGGCATCGCCCACTGCCCCTGCAGCAATATGCGCCTGGCCAGCGGCATCCTGCCGCTGCGCAAGCTGCTCAACCTGGGCGTGCCCGTGGGCCTGGGCGTGGACGGCAGCGCCAGCAACGATGCCGGCCACCTGCTCAATGAAGCGCGCCAGGCCATGCTGCTCGCGCGGGTGGGCAAGGCGCTGGAGCCCTTCGGCTGTGACACTGGCCCGGCCGAGATGACCCCGCGCGACGCGCTCTGGCTGGCCACGCGCGGCGGCGCCCGCGTGCTGGGCCGCACGGACATCGGCCAGATCGCCCCCGGCAAGTGCGCGGATCTGGCGCTCTACCGTACCGACACGCTGAGCATGGCCGGCGCCGCCGTGCACGACCCCGTGGGCGCGCTCATGCTCTGTTCCAGCGACAACGCCGACTACACGGTGGTCAACGGCCGTATGGTGGTGCGCAAGGGTGAACTCACCACGGTGGACACGGGCGCCTTGATCGAACGCCAGAACACCTTGGCCTGGCAGCTCGCGCAGCAGGCCGGCACGCGCTGAATCAGCCAGGCAGGCGCTGCAGCAACTGCGCAGCCACCGCCACCGCAATCACTTCGGGCTGTTTGCCCGCGATGCCCGGCACGCCGATGGGGCAGGTCACGCGCGCGAAATCTTCTTCGTTGTAACCCCGCGCTTCCAGCCGGTGGCGGAAGGTGGCCCATTTGCTCTTGCTGCCGATCAGGCCGATATAGGGCAGGTCGTTCTGCTGGCGCGCGCGCTGCAGACACTGCGCCAGGATCTCCAGGTCTTCCGCATGGCTGAAGCTCATGATGAGCACTGCCGAGCCCGGGGCGATGTCGGCCACGGCCGCCTGCACCGGGTCCGAATGCTCGCAGCGGATGTTGGGCGGCAGGTCGGCCGGAAAGATCTCGTCGCGGCTGTCGATCCAGTGCAGGGCAAAGGGCAGGTGGGCGAGTTGGTGCGCAATGGCTTGGCCCACGTGCCCGCCGCCGAAGAGCGCCACGGGGGCGGCGGGTGCTTGCAGTCGCTGCGCCAGACCTGCCACATCCTGCGGGCCCAGCAGCTCGTAACGCAGAAACACCACGCCGCCACAGCACTGGCCCAGGCTGGGGCCCAGGGCTACGCGTTGAGGCTCGGTGGGGATGGGGGAACCCGCGAGTATGGCGCGGGCCTGTGCGATGGCGTCGAACTCCAGATGGCCGCCGCCGATGGAGCCGATGACGTGCGTGGGCAACACGGCCATCCAGGCGCCGATCTCGCGCGGGGCAGAGCCTCGAGTCTGCGTCACGTGGACCAAGACGGCAGACTCCTGGGTCAACACTTGCTGCAGTTCGGAAAGTGCGCCATTCATGGGGTTCATCGTACGGCACCTAACGCATCGGCGCGAGGTTGGGACGGGTGATGGCCGCGTGCGGATTCAACGCGAAGTAGGCCTTGCATGGTAAAAGACAAGACCTGACCCTAGCCCGCTCCTAGCCCGCTCCAAACCGGACGGTCGGATTCCTACTGCGGGAAGAGCTAGCGAGCGCTGGCGGGATTGCCCTGTGCCTTTGCATCTGCAGTAGGTGCACTCGGAAGAGCGAGATTTATGTAGATTGAAGACATGACGGAGATTAGCGTGCCAACAATTACTACCCAGTAAAAATTCTTTTGGCGCTCGATACTGGCTTGAAACGATTTCTCCCGTTCCCCCCAAACAAAGGCTGACTGAGGCCCCGCGAAGTGGGTCATCCAAAGAGGCCTATCGTCGATGGCAAAGAAGGCGGTGAGGCACGCAATGCCCCAAGCGAAGAACGAGACGTTACTAATAGTCTCGTTGGAAAGACCCAGATGCGGGCCAAGACCTTTCGTCGCTGCTGCTGTGAATGCGCCCACGGAAAGGAAGAAGAAAGCCAGCATCACTGTCGAGATCTTTTGACTAGATCTCGTTCGACGAATTTGGGGCTCTAGCTCGTCTGCAAGCAATAGCGCCCAAGTTCTATCATCCGAATTCACGTTGATTTGAATGTTGCCTTTTTTGTCGGAGTTGTAGGTTATCTGCACTATCCAAGCACGGTCCCATGGGTGCAAAGTCACCGCGGGATCGTCCGTACGGAGCTCTATAGATAGATTCCGGATCAATTGCCCGTCGGCATTTGGGTCGCTTAGCACGTCGGCAATGTTGACGGTCTCATAAAAACGATCATCTTCACGGTGAACGATTAAGACAATCGTGCAACGATGCTGCAGTGCAGATGCCTTGGCTTCTAGAACGCCAAGAATCCTTCGCAGTCCGTCTTCGTCGAGGGCGAAATGTCCGGGGAGTTCGCGCTTTATTCCGGAAGAGAGCTTCATATTCTGGGGCCAACTAGGGCCGTGAGATTTTGCCCTCTAACTTGATGCCGACACGTCAAGCCAGTTATATTGGTTACAAAGTCGATGCTCATTGGTTCGCTCTCCCGTTTGGTGTTGTAAGTGCCTGCTTTATAGCAGCCACATTCAGCAAGCTCAAGTATGCAGAGGCTGGCGACGTGACTTGGGCGTTCTCTTAGTCGCTAGCCGCGTCAATCACCCCGCCACCCAGACACACCTCGCCGTCATACAACACGGCCGACTGCCCTGGCGTCACCGCCCATTGCGCCTCCGGGAAAACTAGGCTGAACCCCGCACCCTCGATATCGCTGATCGTGCAAGCCGCATCCGCCTGCCGATACCGCGTCTTGGCCGCCAAGGCACCCGGCTTGGGCGGCTCACCCGCCACCCAGCTCGCATCCTGCGCATGGAGCAGATAACTCTGCAGCAGCGGGTGATCGTGCCCCTGTACCACCCACAGCGTGTTCTTCTCCATGTCCTTGCGCGCGACGAACCAGGGGGCGTGCTCGCCACCGCCCTTTTGCGCGCCCTTGGCTTTGATGCCGCCTATCCCTAAGCCCTGGCGCTGGCCCAGGGTGTAGAAGCTCAGGCCTTCGTGTTTACCGATGACACGCCCATAGGCTTTGTCTCCGGGCGCGGGTGTGCCGTCCTTGATGGGGCCGGGTTCTTTCTGGATGTAGCGGTTCAAAAATTCGCGGAAGGGGCGCTCGCCGATGAAGCAGATGCCGGTGCTGTCCTTCTTCTTGGCATTGGGCAGGCCGATCTCGGTGGCGATGCGGCGCACCTCGGTCTTGTGCAGCTCGCCCACGGGGAAGAGTGTCTTGCTCAGCTGGGCCTGGTTGAGGCGGTGCAGGAAATAGCTCTGGTCCTTGCCCGGGTCCAGGCCCTTGAGCAGTTCGTGTTTGCCGGTCTGCTCGTTCAGACGCACTCTTGCGTAGTGACCGGTCGCAATCTTCTCGGCGCCCAGGCGCATGGCGTGGTCCAGGAAGGCCTTGAACTTGATTTCGGCGTTGCAGAGGATGTCGGGGTTGGGCGTGCGGCCGGCCTGGTATTCGCGCAGGAACTCGGCGAAGACGCGGTCCTTGTACTCGGCGGCGAAGTTGACGTGTTCGATCTCGATGCCGATCACGTCGGCCACGGCGGCGGCGTCCACGAAGTCGATGTTGGACGAGCAGTATTCGCTGTCGTCGTCATCTTCCCAGTTCTTCATGAAGATGCCGATGACCTCGTAACCTTGCTGTTTGAGCAGGTAGGCGCTGACCGCAGAGTCCACGCCCCCGCTCAAACCCACCACCACCCTTTGTTTGCCTGCTGTACCCATAGGTGTGCGATTATCCCAGCCGCAGACAAACAAGGCAGATGGCAGGCTTTATGGAACTCAGGCAGATACGTTATTTCGTGCGGGTGGTGGAGCTCGGCAGCATGAGCCGGGCCGCGCTGGAGCTCGACATGGTGCAGTCCGCCCTGAGCCAGCAGATCAGCCGGCTGGAGGGGGAGCTGTCCACCCGCCTGCTGCAGCGCTCCAGCAAGGGCGTGACGCCCACCGAGGCCGGCCTGGCCTTTTTCCGGGAAGCCCAGCTGACCCTGCGCCACGCCGAGCAGGCCGCGCGCGCAGCCCAGCAGGCGCGGCTCTCGGGTTCGGTCAGCGTGGGCCTGGCGCCGACCACGGCCGCCGTGCTGGGCTTGCCTCTGCTGCGCGCGATGCGCGAGCGTTACCCCGATGTGCGTCTGCACCTGGTGGAGAGCATGTCGGGCCATGTCACCACCATGCTCAATGCGCGCCAGCTGGACCTGGCCGTGCTGTTCAACACCGACCCGGGGCGGCGCTGGAGCGTGATGCCGCTGCTGGAGGAGAAGCTTTATTACATCCGCGCGCGCAGCAGTGTGAAGGGCAAGTTGCCCGCGCAGGTGCGCGCGGCCAGCCTCAAGGGTGCGCCGTTGATCATGCCCACGGGCGGCCACGGCCTGCGTGCCGCGCTGGATGCCGTGTTCAGCCGTGCGCGCATCCAGCCCACCGTGGTCGCCGAGATTGACTCCCTGACCATGCTGATGGACGCGGTCGAGGCCGGCCTCGGGGGCTCGCTGCAGCCCTGGTCGGCGGTGAGCCGCTACCGCGATGCGGCCGAGCGCTTTGCTCTGTCGGAGCTGGCCGATCCCCTGGCCCGCCGCCGCAACATGCTGTGCAGCCTCTCGGACGACGAGCTGTCACCCGCTGGCCTGGCCGCCCGGGTGGTGCTGGCCGACTGCGCGCGCGAGCTGGTGCGCTCGGGACGCTGGGTGGGCGCCAGCCTGCTGGCAGACTGAGGCAGCAAAGCCTCCCCTCATCAGAAAAACTGATACCCCCATCGCGACCCTGAGGGGGGCGAGGGTAGTGCGGCGGACTACATTGCGTCGGTCTGCTGCCGGTGCTTGACCAGGCGGTCAGACGTCATAACTTACACAATAGGAGACGTTCATGATCAAGACCCGCAAACTGCTGGTGGTGGCTACCCTGCTGCTGGCCGGTACCGCTTTTGCCCAGACGCCCAACCCGCTGGACGTGGTGGCCGAGAAGCAGCCCAACGACTTTGCCTACGGCAACCCGATCAACCTGGAGCGGGCCGACACCGCGCTGGCGGCGGCCATGGCCGAGGCCAAGCGCCGCAACTGGACGCTGGCCTGTGCCGTGGTCGACTCCGGTGCCAATCTGGTGTCCTTCAAGCGTGGGGATGGCACCCAGATCGGCTCCATCGACGTGGCCATCCACAAGGCCCGCGCTTCGGTCAAGTACAAGCGCCCGACCAAGGCCTTCGAGGCAGGCATCCAGGGTGGCAACAACTATCTGCTGACCCTGGATGACGTGATCGCTTCGCGCGGCGGCATTCCGCTGATGGACGGCGGCAAGATCATCGGTGCCATCGGCTGTTCCGGCGCTTCCGGCGCGCAGGACGAGGTGGTGGCCAACGCCGGCATTGCTGCGCTGAAGTAAGACCCAGTGCCCGTCGACCCAGGGGTCCATCTGCTTAAAGCAGGTTGACCCCTTTCCACGTCCCGCTGTTCACGAGCTGCTTGACGGTTTCGCGCAGCTCGCCGCGCACGGCGGCGGCGGCGGGCGTCAGGCGCTCCGGGTCCACCGAGTAGAGGAAGTTGGGGCGTTTCATCTCGGCGTCGGAAATCGCCAGGGTGCGCCAGCCTTCGCGCATGCGGCCTTCGAGCAGGGCGGCCGACATGGGCTTGATGGTGGCGCCCATACCGTCGCGCACGCAGGTCATGAGCAGCGAGAGTGAATCGATCTCGGCCACCACGTGCAGGGCCAGGTTGCGCTGCTCGAACTCTGCGGCGATGCGCCGGCGCAGGCCGTGGATGCCGGTGGGCAGGATCAGCGGCAGATCGGCCGTGTCGGTGCAGCTGAGCTTGATGCGCCGGGGCGGCACCAGGTCGCTGTCCTCGGGCAACATCACAAACAGCTCTTCTTCCACCAGGGGCTCGGCCGGCAGGTCGGGCACGGCGTCGCGGCTGAAGAGGATGGCCAGGTCCAGCTGGCCCATGCGCATCATCTGCGCGAGGTGGCCGCTCATGCCTTCCACCACATTGAGCACGATGCCGGGGAATTTCTCGCGGATGCGGCGCATGAAGGGCACGCCCACGGCGCAGACCGTGGTGGCCGCCAGGCCCACCGAGACCATGCCGTGCACGGTGCCCGGTTCCTGCCGCGCGATGGACAGGGCCTGGTCCAGCTGGCGCAGCATGAAACGTGCGTGGTGGTGCAGGGCCGTGCCGTTTTCGGTGGGGGTCACGCCCTTGGCGGTGCGGATCAGCAGGGGCTTGCCGACCTCGGCCTCCAGCTTGGCGATGTGCTGGCTCAGCGCGGGCTGGGCGATGAAGAGCTGGCGCGAGGCCTTGGCCAGGCTACCGCTTTCCACGATCTGTACGAAATATCTGAGTTGTCGCAGGTCCATCGCCGCATCCTATAAGTTTTTGAGGATGGCCCCCTATAAGAAATAGCTATACCCCATCTCGGAAAACAGTATTTTTCAGAGTGACAGGCTCTTCCTATCATCGGCCCTGCATTCCAGTCCATACCCAAACCAACAGGAGACAAGATCATGGAAGCCAAGTACAACAAGGTAGACCTCCCGGCGACGTCGAGCCAACGCCGCAAACTGCTCAAGACCGGCGCCCTCATGGCCGGCACGGCCGCGCTGGGCATGCCCGCCTGGGTGGGCGCGCAAGCAGGCCCGATCAAGATCGGCCACCTCACGCCCATGACGGGTTTCCTCGGCGCGCTGGGCGAGTACGCCGCGCAGGGCATCAAGATGGCGGCCGAGGAGATCAACGCCGCCGGCGGCGTGATGGGCCGCCCGCTCGACGTGATGAGCGAAGACTCGGTCAATCCGCAGACCGCTGCCACCAAGGCGCAGCGCATGATCGAGCGCGACAACGTCACGGTGCTGATGGGCGAGATCAACTCCGGCTCGGCGCTGACCATCTCGCAGGTGGCCGCGCGCAACAAGAAGCTGTTCATGAGCATCGGCGCGCGCTCCGACGCGCTGCGCGGCAAGGACTGCAACCGCTATACCTTCCACGTGGACATCCCGGTGACGGTGATGGTGAACGCCGCCGGCGAGGCGCTGGTGCGTGAAGGCCACGTCAAGGGCAAGAAGATCTTCAGCCTGACGGCCGACTACCTTTTCGGCCACGACCTCTCGCGCCAGGCCAAGCGTTTCTTCACTGCCAACGGCGGCACGGTGATTGGCGACGAACTGGTGGCCACCGACGTGACCGACTTCAGCCCCTACCTGCTCAAGATCCGCCAGGCCCGCCCAGACCTGGTCGCCACCAACCTGGCCGGCAACCAAGTGACCAACTTCGTCAAGCAGTATTCGGAGTTCGGCCTGCCCTACCCGGTGGCCGGTTTCAACCTGAACACGGCCGACGCGTGGGCCGCCGGCGAAGGCAATCTGGGCGGCATCTGGCCCACCGTGTGGCACCACGAGCTCAAGACCCCGGGCTCCCTGGCTTTCGTGGCCAACTTCACCAAGAAGTACGGCCGCATCCCGGAGAACCACGCCTGGATCGAGTACGTCTCGCTCAAGATGCTGGCGCAGGCCATGAACGCCACCAAGTCCACCGACACCGAGAAGCTGATCGCCTACTTCGAGTCGGAAGCGCAGTTCGACATCCTGAAGGCGCGCAAGGCCTACTTCCGCAGCTGGGACCACCAGCTCATGCAGGAGGCCTACCCCTTCACCGTCAAGCCCAAGGGCCAGGCCAAGAACAAGCAGGACTTCCTGCTGTTTGGTGAGGCCGTGCCCGCTGCGAACCAGCCGCTGGACACGCTGGCGCCGCCGAAATCCGAGAGCCTGTGCAAGATGTAAAGAAGTTGTGAGTTGATCAGGGCCGGGGTGCTGCATGAGCGGCGCTCCGGCGCCGACGTTTTTTCACTCTCCCGGATCCCCATGGAAATCTTGTTCTTGCTCGAGCAGGTCGTCAACGGCCTGGTGCTCGGTGGTTATTACCTGCTGCTGGCCCTGGGTCTCTCGCTGATCTTCAGCGTGGGCGGCATCGTCAACCTGGCGCACGGCGCCTTCTATGCGCTGGGCGCCTACGTCTCGCTGGAAGTCATCAAATACGCCGGCTTCACCGGCAGCATCTTCATCACGCCCGCCCTCGTGGGCCTGCTGGGCATCCTGTTCGAGCGCTACCTGCTGCGCCGTTTCTACACGGCCGATCCCATCCTCAGCCTGCTGGTGACTTTTGGCCTGGCGCTGGTGGCCGAGCAGGCCTTGCGCATGGCCTGGGGCTCGGCCCCGCTGGCTTCCACCATGCCGCCCGAGTTCAAGGGCCAGCTCATCATGGGCGACATGATGTTCTCCAAGTACCGGCTCTTCATCCTGGGCGTGGTGACGGTGGTGATGGTCGGCATCTGGCTGCTGCTGCACAAGACCTCTTTCGGTCGGGTGGTGCGCGCCGGCGTGCAGAAGCCCGACATGGTGGCCGTGCTGGGCATCAAGCTGCAGCCGTACATGACAGCCATCGTCATGCTGGGTGTGGCCACGGCCGCGCTGGGTGGTGTGCTCTTCGGCCCCATCACCATCGTGCACCCGGCCATGGGCACCGAGATCATGACGGTGGCCTTCGTGGTGGTGGTGATCGGCGGCCTGGGCAGTTTCTGGGGCGTGGTGCTCGCGGCGCTGCTGGTGGGGGTGGTGCGCGGCATCACCATCCATTTCCAGCCGGCGGCCGGCGAGGCCTCCATGTACGTGCTGATGTTCCTGGTGCTGATGTTCCGTCCGCGTGGCCTGTTGGGTGAGCGCATCGAACGCTTCGAGTGAGAACGAGAAGAAAACCAAAACAATGACTGCTCTGCTGAATTCCAAATACCGGCCCCTGTGGGTCGGCCTGGTTGCCCTGGTGCTGCTGCCCCTCGTGTTCCAGGCCATCGGCCTGACGCTGGACGCCGCCACCGTGGTGGTCATCCTGGCCATGGCGGCCATGGGCCTGAACCTGCTGGTGGGCACCACGGGCCTGGTGTCCTTTGGCCACAGCGCCTGGTTCGGCATCGGCGGCTACGCGGCCGCGCTGGCCCAGCTGCACTGGTTCAAGGACCAGACGGTGCTGCCCTTCGCCTTTTCCATCGTCTTCACGGCCACGCTGGCGCTGGCGGTGGGTTTCCTGATCCTGCGCCGGCGCGGGGTCTACTTCTCGCTGCTGACGCTGGCGCTGTGCGCGCTGACCTTCGCCATCGCCTTCCGCTGGACGGCGCTCACGGGCGGCGAGGGTGGGCTGGGTGGTATCGAGCGCGGTTCCATCGGCCCGATCGATCTCAACGGCCACCTGACCTATTACGTGTTCACGGCCCTGATCGCGTTCGCCGTGCTCTACGGCCTGCTGCGTGTGGTGCGCTCGCCCTTCGGCCATGTGCTGGTGGCCATCCGCGAGAACGAGCAGCGCGCCACCTTCCAGGGCTACGACATCGACAAGTACAAGCTGCTGGCCTTCGTGCTCTCGGCCACCATCACCGGCCTGGCCGGCGCGCTGGTGGTCTTCCTGCACCGCCTGGCGGCAGCCGAGTCGACCACGGTGGCCTTCTCGGGTGAGCTGCTGGCCATGGTGGTGATCGGCGGCATGCGCAGTTTCCTCGGCCCGGCCCTGGGCGCGCTGTTTTTCCTGCTGTTCCGCGAGCTGTTTTCGATCTACACCGACAACTGGCTGTTGTATTTCGGCCTGATCTTCGTCGCCTTCATCATCTTCTCGCCCGCGGGCCTGACCGGCATCTGGGCCCAGCTGCAGCGGCGCTGGCGTCCCGTGGCCGAAGACGGCGCGGCCATGAGCAAACGCAAGATCTATGAAGGCCTGCCCCTGCCCGAGTTCCTGCGCCCCAAGCGTGTGGAAGGCGCCGTGCTCGAAGCCCAGGGCATCAGCAAGCGTTTTGGCGGCATCCAGGCTGTGCGCGAGAACAGCCTCACCGTGCAGGCCGGGCAGATCCACGCGCTGATCGGCCCCAACGGCGCGGGCAAGACCACGACCTTCAACCTGATCTCGGGCATGTTCATGCCCGACACCGGCACGGTGCGCCTGCACGGCCAGCCCGTGCAGCACTTGGCACCGGACCGCATCTGCCAGCAGGGCCTGGCCCGCTCCTTCCAGATCACCAACCTCTTCAAGGGCCTGAGCATCTACGAAAACCTGCGCCTCTCGCTGCAGGCGCGGCACGCGGCGCGCTTCAACATCTGGCGCGACATCGACAGCTACCCCGAGATCCACACCGAGACCGCCGAACTCATGAAGTTCCTGGGCCTGCAGGGCATGGAGCAGGTGGGCGGTGGCGACCTGTCCTACGGCGGCCAGCGCCTGGTCGATCTGGGCATTGCCCTGGGCTCCAAGCCGCAGGTGCTGCTGATGGACGAGCCCCTGGCCGGCCTGGCCGCGGCCGAACGCGAGCGTGTGTCCAATCTGGTCAAGACCATCGCCAGCAACATCCCCGTGCTGATCGTCGAGCACGACATCGACCGCGTGCTGTCCTTCTCGCACCGCGTGACGGTGATGAACCAGGGCGAGGTGCTGATGAGCGGCACGCCCGACGAGGTGCGTAACGACCAGCGCGTGCAGGAGATCTACACCGGCACCGGCACGCCGCCCGTCACGGGCCGCACCGGCATCGCCACGGGCGACCGCCCCCTGGTGCTGGACTTCGACAAGGTCAACGCCTTCTACGGCAAGAGCCACATCCTCAACGACGCCAGCCTGCAGGTGCGTGAGGGCGAGATCGTGGCGCTGCTGGGTCGCAACGGCGCCGGCAAGTCCACGCTGCTCAAGAGCCTGGTGGGCCTGGTGCCGCCGGCCAGCGGGCGTGTGGTCTTCAACGGCCGTGACATTGCCGGCATGAGTGCGCCGGACATTGCTCGCCTGGGTATCGGTTACGTGCCGCAAGGCCGCGGACTCTTCGCCGGCATGACCGTGAGCGAGAACCTGGCGCTGGGCCGCCTGGCCCGGCCCACCGACGGCAAGACCGGCGTGGTCTGGGACGAGGCCCAGATCCTCGACTACTTCCCGCGCCTCAAACAACGCATGAACGTGGCCGCCGACTACCTCTCGGGCGGCGAGCAGCAGATGGTGGCCGTGGCGCGCGCGCTGTCGGGCAACGTCAAGCTGCTGTTGCTGGACGAACCCTTCGAGGGCCTGGCGCCTACCGTGGTGCAGGAGCTGTTCACCGTGTTCGACAAGTTGCGCCAGCACGTGTCCATCGTCATCGTCGAGCACAACCTCGACCTGGTGCTGGCCCTGGCCGATCGCGCCTATGCGCTGGAGCGCGGCGCCGTCTTCCACGAAGGCCCGGCCGAACCCCTTTTGACCGATCTCGATTACCGAAAAAAGATTCTGTGGCTGTGAGACAAGACCAACAGACCGCAGAGCCGAAACCCGCACACATCAGAGGAAACCCATGAAACAGAAACAAGACCTTCGACTCCTGGTGGAGAAGATGGCCAACATGCCCTGGAAGGAATATCCAGGCCATTTCGGCGGCGCCCTCTCCAAGGAACTGGCCGGCCCCACCACCACCGGCAGCTCGCGTGTGGACTTCCGCATCTCGCGTTACGCGCCCATGGCCTATGTGCAGGAACACGTGCACAAGGTGCAGGAGCAGGTGTATTACGTGCTCGAAGGCGAGGGCATCCTCACGCTGGACGACCAGAAGCAGCTGATGCGCCCGCACGACTATGTCTACGTGCCGCCCGGCATCCGCCACAGCTTCACCAACACCGGCACCGATGGCCTGGTGTTCCTGGTGGTCACCACGCCGGCCGACGACGAAGAGGAGATGCGCTGATGGACCGCAAGGTATCTGCCGTGATCGACACGGCCACCTCCGCCGCTCCGGCTGTTTATGGCCTGCTGGTCAACGGCCAGTGGATCGCCGGCACGGGCCCGCGCGTCGCCGTGCGCGACAAGTACAAATTACAGCCCTGCGCCACGCTCACCACCGCCGATGCCGCGCAGGTGCGCCAGGCCGTGGACGTGGCGCACGCCGCCTTCCGCCAGGGCGCGCCCGTGGCCTATGAGCGTGGTGCGGTGCTGGACCGCGCCGCCCAGCTGCTGGAGGCGCGCAGCGAGGAGTTCGTGCGCGCCATGCAGCTGGAAGCCGGTTTCACCCAGAGTGATGCCATGGGCGAGGTGCGCCGCTGCCTGCAGACGCTGCGGCTCTCGGCCGAGGAAGCGCGCCGCCTGGCCGGCGACGTGATCCCGCTGGCCGGCGCGCCCGGCGCCGCCGGCCGCCTGGGCTTCACGCTGCGCGTGCCGCTGGGGGTGGTGGCCGCCATCACGCCTTTCAACTCGCCGCTCAACACGGTGACGCACAAGGTGGCGCCGGCCTTTGCCGCCGGCAATGCCGTGATCCTCAAGCCCTCGTCCTTCACGCCCATCACGGCCTGCCTGCTGGCCGAGGTGCTGCTGGACGCCGGGATCCCGAAGGGCTTTCTCTCGGTGCTGCACGGCAGTGCCGAGGTGGTGCAGGCTTTGCAGGCCGACGAGCGCGTGCGCTTTTTCGCCTTCACGGGCAGCACCGAAGTGGGCCGCAAGATCCAGCAGGCCGCTGGCCTGCGCCGCACGCAGATGGAGCTGGGCTCGATCGCCTGCACCATCGTCTGCGACGACGCCAAACTGGACGCGGCCCTGCCCAAGATCGTCAATGCGGGTTACCGCAAGGCCGGCCAGGTCTGCACCTCGGTGCAGCTGCTGCTGGTGCACGAGTCCCTGCTGGCCGAGGTGGAAACACGCCTGGCCAAGATGGTTCAGGAGCTGAGCTGCGGCGACCCGCAGGACAGCAAGACCTTCGTCGGCCCGGTCATCAGCGAAGACAACGCCATCCGCATCGAGGCCTGGATCAACGAGGCGGTGGCCCAGGGCGCCAAGCTGCTGGCCGGCGGCCCGCGCCAGGGCGCCGTGGTGCCGCCCACGCTGCTGAGCAACATCAGCGACAGCATGAAGGTGGGCTGCAACGAGATCTTTGGCCCCGTGGTCTGCATCGTGCCCTTCAAGACCCTGGCCCAGGCCATCGCGCGTGTGAACGCCACGCCTTTCGGCCTGGCTACGGGCTTGTTCACCAACCGCCTGGGCGATGCGCTGGCCGCGGCCCAGCAGCTGGAGGTGGGCGGTGTGCACATCAACGAGACCTCGAGCTCGCGCGTGGATCTGATGCCTTATGGCGGTTCCAAAGACAGCGGCTTCGGTCGCGAAGGCCCGCATTACGCGGTCCATGAAATGACCGAAGAGCGTATCGTGACGTTCACCGCGGTCTGACACCTGATACCCGAGATTAGAAAGAACTGAACATGGCCAAGATGAAAGGTGGCGAACTGATCGCCCAATACCTGGTCCAGGAAAAAGTGCCGTACATCTTCGGCATCTGCGGCCACGGCAACGTGGGCATCCTGGACGCGCTGTACGACGTGAAGGACGAGCTCAAGCTCATCTCGCCGCGCCATGAGCAGTGCGCCGGCCACATGGCCGACGCCTACTTCCGCGTCAAGCACAAGCCGGTGGCCACACTGACCTCCACCGGCCCCGGTTCGGCGAACATGGTGATGTCCTGCGCCACCGCGCTGTCGGATTCGTCAGCCTTCCTGTGCATCACGTCCAACGTGCCGACCTCGCAGCACAACCGCGCGCCCTTCCAGGAGCTGTACAAACACAACCAGGCCGACTTCGCTCAGGTGATGCGCCCGGTGGTCAAGCGCGCCTTCCAGCCCACGCGCGTCGACATGCTGCCCCTGGCCCTGCGCCAGGCCATGGACACTATGGTCACGGGCCGCCCCGGCCCGGTGAACCTGGACATCCCCTACAACGTCTACCAGGAAGAGGCCGACGTCGAGCTGCCGCCGGCCTCCCACATCCACCGCGCCCACCGCCCGGGTGCCAATGACCTGGACGTGGCCACCGCGCTGGACCTGCTGGCCGCCGCACGCGAGCCGGTGCTCTTCATCGGCCACGGCGCCACCCTGTCCGAAGCCGGCCCCGAGATCACCGAACTGGCCGAGAAGCTGGGCATCCCCGTCATCACCTCGCCCAATGGCATGGGCGCGATCCCGGGCGACCACAGATTAGCCCTGGGTTTCATCGGCCGCAACGGTGCCTACCCGGCCAACGAGGCCGGCCGCCGTTCGGACCTTGTGATCACGCTGGGTACACGTTTCGACGACCGCAGCTCGTCGAGCTGGTTCGAGGGCTATTCCTGGAACTTCCCCAAGACCAAGCTCGTGCACGTGGACATCGACCCGCAGGAGCTGGGCCGCAACTACGCGCCCACACTCGGTGTGATCGCCGACGTGAAGGTCTTCACGCGCCAGCTGCTCAACGCGCTGCCCAGCCGCAAGGACATCACGGCCACGCGTTACGCACCCTGGCTGGCCCAGGTGCAGGGCTGGCAGGCCCAGTGGGAAGCCTTCGTGCGCCCGCACTTCGGCGACTCCACCAGCCCGCTGCGCCCCGAGTTCGTCGTGGGTACGCTGCAGAAGGTGTTGCCTGACGACGTGATCCTCGCGCTGGATTCGGGCGTGCACCACAACTGGTTCATGCAGTTCTGGCAGGCCAAACGGCCGCAGAGCATGCTCAACAGCTGGGGTTACTCCAGCATGGGCTTCGGTGTCTGCGGCGTGATGGGCGCGGCGCTGGCTGCGCCCGATCGCCCTTGCGTGGCCGTGGTCGGCGACGGCGGTTTCACCATGGCGCCCTATGTGCTGTGCACGGCGGTGGAATACAACCTGCCGGTCGTCTGGATCATCTGGAACAACTTCGCCTGGGGCGCCATTCGCGATCTGCAGTACGGCCTGTTCGACGGCCGCGAGATCGGCACGGCCTTCTACCACGGTGAAACCGGCGCGCGCTACAACCCCGACTTCGCCGCCTGGGCTCGTGCCTGCGGCGCCGACGGCTATACCGTGACCCGCCCGCAGGACCTGGGCGCTACCGTGCAGCAGGCGCTGAAGAACAAGCGCCCCTGCGTGATCGACGTGCACGTGGACGCCGAGGTGCGCCCGCCGTCCACCGGCACCTGGCAGCTGCCTCCGATCCCCTACAAGGAGCCGATCTACGGCAAACCCTTCAAGGCCTGAGCTTTCACTCGAATCATTTAAGGATTTCCCATGAGCAAGAAGATCGCACTCGTTTTCGGTGGGACGCGCGGCATCGGTGCGGCCACGGTCCAGAAACTGGCCGAGGGCGGCTACGACGTGGCCTACACCTATGTGAGCAGCGCGCCCAATGTGCCGGCCAAGATCGGCAGCGCCACGACCCGGGGCTACAAGGTCGACATCCGCGAGCCGGCCCAGGTGGCGCAGGTATTCACCGATGTGGCCAGGGACTTCGGCAGCATGCCGCACTGCGTGGTGGCCAATGCCGGCATCAACGTGCCGCCCGGCCCCATCGCCACTTACGACCCCGAGAATTTCCGCAAGGTCGTGGAGGTGAACCTCATCGGCGCCTTCAACGTGCTGAGCGCGGCCGCCAAGAACGTGGTGGACGGCGGCAACATCATCGGCCTGACCACCTCCATGGTGCGCGTCGCCGTGCCCGGCGGCGGGGCCTACACCGCTACCAAGGCGGGAGTGGAGAGCCTGCTGCGATCCATGTCCAAGGAGCTGGCGCCCCGCAAGATCCGCGTCAACGGCGTGGCCCCGGGCCCGGTGGACACGGACCTGTTCCGCGCCGGCAAGGACGAAGCCGCCATCGCGCGCTCGGCCGGCATGAGCCCCTTCAACCGCGTGGGCCAGCCGGACGAGGTGGCCGAGGTCGTGGCCTTCCTGGCCTCGGACAAGGCCTCCTGGGTGCACGGCCAGATCATCCAGCCCAACGGCGGCATGGTCTGATCTCGATGCGGCTCGCGGTCTTTACCAAGAACTTTACGAACCCGGCCTACGGCGCAGCGCGCCTGGGCGCGGAGCGTGCGGCCGCGGTCTTCGGCGACGAGGTGCTGCACTTCGTGCCCAAGAAGGGTGACGACCCGGTGGAGCAGATCGCGCTGATCGAGCAGGCCCTGGCCTTGAACCCGCGCCCCGATGCCTTCGTGTTTTCGCCTGTGCATGCGAGCAAGGTGGATGTAGCGATCGGCCAGGTGGTGGCTGCTGGCATTCCCATGATCGGCTTCGTCAACCCGATCGCCGCCGCGCCCATGGTGAGTTATGTCAGCTCGGACGATGAGCAGCTGGCGCAGGCGATCGCAAGCTACCTGTTCAAACATCTGCAAGGCAAGGGCCGGGTGCTTGTGGTGACGGGCCCCGAAGAGTCCTACACCAGCCTGGAGCGCCTGCGCGGTTTCCGCGACGCCGCGCGCGCCCTGCCCGGCATCGTGCTGGCGGGCCAGATCGCAGGTGACTACGTGCGCGAGACCGCACGGGACCGCACGGCGGCCTGGCTGCAGCAGAACGCCGCACCTGATGCCGTGCTGGTCGCCAACGACATCATGGCCATCGGCGTGCTGGGCGCACTGGACGCCGCGGGCCAGACCGCGGCCGTGGTGGGCGTGAACGCCATTCCCCAGGCCATCGAGGCCATTGCCGCGGGCCGCATGCTGGCCACGGCCGACTTCAACGCCATGCAGATGGCCTATCTGGCGGCCGAATGCGCGGCGCGCCATCTGCGTGGCGAACAGGTTCCGAAGGCCATCGAGCTACCGGTGCAGATCGTCGACCAGAGCAACTGCGCTTTGTGGAACCTGCCCTACGAGCAGCGCCCCGTCATCACCCTGGAACAACTGAGGAGACAAAGATGAAGAGAAGCTTTCTGAAGCAGCTCGGCCGTGGCTTGCTGGCCGCCACCCTGGCCTGCAGTGGTGCTGCCATGGCGCAGGACTACCCGAACAAGCCGATCCGTCTGGTGGCGCCGTTCGCCCCGGGCGGTGCGGTCGACATCCTGGCGCGCATCATCGGGGAGCGCCTGAGCGCCCAGTACGGCCAGAACGTGATCGTCGACAACAAGCCCGGCGCCAGCGGCCACCTGGGCGCGCAGATCGTGGCCAAGGCGCCCGGTGACGGCTACACCCTGATGGTGGGCACCATCGGCATCCACGCGGCCTACGCCAGCTACAGCAAGCTGACCTACAAGCCGGCCGAAGAGCTGCGGCCCGTGCTGATCATTGGCGAGTCGCCCAATATCGTGGTGGTGCCGGCGAACTCCAAATACAAGACCTTTGCCGACTTCCTGGCCGATGCGAAAGCGAATGCCGGCAAGATCAACTACGCCACGGCCGGCGCCGGCTCCTCGGTGCACATGGTCACGGAGCTGTTCCAGCTGGCCATCGGCCAGCGCATGAACCACGTGCCCTACCGCGGCAGCGGTCCGGCGCTGATCGACCTGATCGCTGGCCAGGTCGACGTGATGTTCGACAACATGTCCTCCGGCATGCCGCATGTGCAAAGCGGCAAGCTGCGCGTGCTGGCCGTGACCGGCTCCAAGCGCGATCCGCGCCTGCCGGAGGTGCCCACCATCGCCGAGGCCGGCGTGCCCGGCTACAGCGGCACGTCCTGGTTCTCGCTGGCCGCGCCGGCCAGCATGCCGGCCGCGCTGGTGGCCAAGCTCAACCAGGACGTACAGCGTGTGCTGGCCAGCCCCGAGGTGGTGGCGCGCTACGACAAGCTGGGCATGAACTACACACCCAACAGCCCGGCTGAGGCGGCGGCGTTTTTCAAGAGCGAAACCGAGAAGTGGACCCGCGTGATCGAAGCGGCCAGGATTCAACTCGACTGACCCCAGGAGACAAGCATGCTGAAGCAACTGATCCATCCCTTGCTGGTGACGGGCCTGCTGGCCGCCAGCGTCTGCGCCCAGGCCCAGGACGTATTTCCCTCCCGTCCGGTCAAGATCGTCGTGCCCTATGCGGCCGGCGGCCCGGCCGACCTGCTGGCCCGCGGTGTGGCCGAGAAGCTGGGCCCGCGCCTGGGCCAGCCCGTGGTCGTGGAGAACAAACCCGGGGCCGGCGGCCACACGGGCGCCGAGCAGGTGGCCAAGGGCCCGGCCGACGGCTACACCCTGGTGCTGGCCACGATTGCGCACAACGGCGCGGTGGCCCTGTACCCCAAGCTGCGTTACGACCCCATGAAGGAGCTCAAGCCGGTGATCCTGCTGGCCGAAGCGCCCAGCATCCTGATCGTCAAGCAGGACCTGCCGGCCAAGTCGGTGCAGGAGCTGTTGGCGCTGGCCCGGGCCCAGCCCGGCAAGCTGACCTACGGTTCGGCCGGCAATGGTTCGGCCATGCACATGGCGGCCGAGCTGTTTCGTTACATGAGCAAGGTGGACTACGTGCACGTGCCCTACCGCGGTGGCGCGCCGGCCATGGCCGACCTGCTGGGCGGCCAGATCGACATGCTGTTCGAGAGCCTGGGCACGGCCCATCCGCAGCTCAAGAGCGGCAAGGTGCGTGCCCTGGCCGTGACCGGCACCAGCCGCAGCCCCAGCCTGCCCGATGTGCCCACCGTGGCCGAAGCCGGTGTGCCTGGTTACTCCTCGGTGCCCTGGTACACCCTCTCGGTGGCCAGCGCCACACCGGCGGCCATCGTCAACAAGCTCAATGCCGAGCTCAACGTCGTGCTCAAGGACAAGGACCTGGTGCAGCGCTGGGACGGCCTGGGCATCCTGGCCCTGGGCGGCACACCGGCCGATGCGCAAAAGCGCAACGAGGCCGAGACGAGCAAGTGGACGGCGGTGATTAACGCCGCCAACATCAAGTTGGATTAAGCGCCCGGGCATGCAGAGAGAAGAACGGACTTACGACGTGGTGGTGGTCGGTGGTGGCGGTGCCGGCCTGGCTGCGGCCATCGAGGCGCGCGAGAGCGTGCGCAGCGTGTTGCTGCTGGAGAAGAACCCGGCCCTGGGCGGCTCCACCGCCTGGTCCATCGGCTCGGTGACGTCCAGCGGCACGCCGCACCAGAAAAAACGCGGCATCGTCGACAACCCAGCAGACCACTGGGCCGACATGCCGGGGTTTGCCGGCGAACTCGATGCCCGCGACAACCCCGAGCTGCGCCGCATCCTCTGCAACGAGATTCCCGCCACCTTCCAGTGGCTGCTCGATTCCGGCGTGCGTTTCATGGGCCCCATGCCCGAGCCGCCGCACCGCCAGCCGCGCATGCACAACGTGCTGCCCAATTCACGCGCCTTCATCTACCACCTGGGCCGGCGTGCGCGCCGCGTTGGCGTGGAGATCCGCACCGGCCTGCGCGTCACGGCGCTGCTGCAGGAGGGCGGGCGCGTGACCGGCGTCGATGCCGAGGGTGACAGCGGCCTGAAGCGCTACATGGCGCGCGGCGGTGTGGTGCTGGCCGCGGGCGACTTCACCAATGGCCCCGAGTTCAAGGCTCGTTTCATGGGCCCGCAGGAGGCCAAGGTGGAGGGTGTGAACCTCACGGCCACCGGTGACGGCCAGCGCCTGGGCGAGACCCTGGGCGCGACCATCGTCAACGGCGACCTGGCCCTGGGCCCCGAGATCCGTTTCATCGCCCCGGCCACCGAGACCTTCGTGCGGCGCCTGCCGCCCTGGCGCTGGCTGGCGGTCTTCATGCAGTGGTCGCTGGACCACCTGCCCCAGGCCATCCTGCGGCCCTTCATGATGAAGTTCCTGACCACGGCGCTGGCGCCCTCGACCACGTTGTTCGAGCAGGGGGCCATCCTGGTCAACCAGCGGGGTGAGCGTTTCGGCAACGAACTCGACAAACCGGCCTGGCGCCTGCCCGACCAGCCTGGCAAGGTGGGCTACATCGTGATCGATGCCGCACTGGCGCAGCAGTTCTCGGCCTGGCCCCACTTCGTGTCCACGGCGCCGGGCATCGCTTATGCCTACATTCCCGACTACCGCCAGAACCGGCCCGACGTCTACGCCGAGGCGCCGACGCTGCCCGAACTGGCGCGCCAGCTGGGCATGGACGCGACGGTGCTGGCGAGCAGCGTGGCGGCGGCCCCGGTGCGCCCCCTGGGTGCAGGGCCCTACGTGGCGCTGGGCCCGGTGCGTTCGGTCTTCGTGCACAGCGAGGGCGGCCTGATGGTGGACCACCAGCACCGCGTGCTGGGCGCCGACGGTGCCCCTTTGACGGGCCTGTATGCCGCAGGCTCCACCGGTCAGGGCGGCCTGCTGCTCAAGGGCCATGGCCACCACCTGGCCTGGGCCTTTGTCTCGGGTCGGCGCGCGGGCCGCCTGGCGGCCCAATCCGGCACGCCCGACCGGCAGCCATCCTAGCCATCACTATCCGTGATACCCCCTTGTGCCCCGACCCCTCGCCGGGGCGGGGCACAACGTATACAGTGCATGCTTATCTTCTCAGCAAGGCACAGATCATGGATTTGCAACTCAAGGACAAGACGGCGCTGGTCACCGGCGCCAGCGCAGGCATCGGCCGTGGCATCGCCAAGACCCTGGCCGCCGAAGGCGTGCGTCTGGCCATCACGGCGCGCCGCGTGGACAAGCTCAAGGAAGTCGCCGCCGAGATTGTGGCTGCCGGCGGCCATGCCCCGGTGCTGATCGAGCAGGACATGTATGCCGAGGACGCCGCGAAAAATCTGGCCCGTGCCGCCATCCAGGGCCTGGGGCACGTGGACATCCTGGTCAACAACGCCGGCGGTTCGCGCAGCTTCAAGGACCTGCACGTGAGCGAAGAGCAGTGGCAGGAGGCGATCACGCTGAACTTCCACCGCCCGCGCCAGCTGGGCGACGCCCTGATCGACCAGATGATCGAGCGCAAGTGGGGTCGCATCGTCTGCATCACGGGCAAGAGCGAGCCCGAGCACATCAACGGCGCCTTCTGCGCCAAGGCCGGCATCCACAGCTGGGCCAAGGGCCTCTCGCGCATGGTGGGCCAGCACGGCATCACGGTGAACTGCGTGCCGCCCGGGCGCATCATTTCCGAGCAGATCATGCGCAACTACTCGCCCGAGTTCCAGAAGTGGCAGTGCGAGAACGAGATCCCCGTGGGCCGCTACGGCGAACCCGAAGAGCTGGCCAATCTGGTGACCTTCCTGGCCTCGCCGCGCGCCAGCTACATCACGGGCGCCGTCATCCCGGTGGACGGCGGTCTGCGCAAGTACCAGTTCTGAACTGGGCGCGTTGCGTTTCCTGCCCTGCGGCCCGCCCGGGCCCGAGGGCGGGGCATGAATTTCCCGAAACAGGGAGTGGAGTTGAAGGTATGAGTCTGGATGTCCTGGTGATCGGCGGCGGCAACGCGGCCCTGTGCGCCGCCCTGATGGCGCGTGAGGCGGGTGCCAGTGTGATGTTGCTGGAGTCTGCGCCGAAAGAGTGGCGCGGCGGCAACTCCATCCACACACGCAACCTGCGCTGCATGCACGATGCACCGCAGGACGTGCTGCAGGAAGCCTACCCCGAAGAAGAGTTCTGGCAGGACCTGCTCAAGGTCACCGGCGGCCTCACCAACGAGCATCTGGCGCGCCTGACCATCCGCGCGTCTTCCACCTGCCGGCCCTGGATGATCAAGCACGGCGTGCGCTTCCAGCCCTCGTTGTCAGGTACGCTGAGCCTGTCGCGCACCAACGCCTTTTTCATGGGGGGCGGCAAGGCCCTGGTCAACGCCTACTACCGCAGCGCCGAGAAGCTGGGCGTGCAGATCCGCTACAACGCGGCCGTGGATCGCCTGGACATCCAGGACGGGAAGTTCCAGGCGGCCTACATCGGCGATGAGCGCATCGAGGCCAAGGCCTGCGTGCTGGCCGCCGGCGGCTTCGAGTCCAACCGCGAATGGCTGCGCGAAGCCTGGGGGCAGAACGCCGACGGCGAATGGCCGGCCGACAACTTCCTGATCCGCGGCACGCGTTTCAACCAGGGCGTGCTGATCAAGGACATGATGCGCCACGGCGCCGACATGATCGGGGACCCCTCGCAGTCGCACTGCGTGGCGATCGATGCGCGCGCGCCGCTGTACGACGGCGGCATCTGCACCCGGCTGGACTGCGTCTCGCTCGGGGTGGTGGTCAACAAACACGCCCAGCGTTTCTACGACGAGGGCGAGGACTTCTGGCCCAAGCGTTACGCGATCTGGGGCCGCCTGGTGGCGCAGCAGCCGGGGCAGATCGGCTACTCCATCATCGACAGCAAGGCCGTGGGCCGTTTCATGCCGCCGGTGTTCCCGGGCATCCAGGCCGACAGCCTGCCCGAACTGGCACGCAAGCTGGGCCTGGACGAGGCCGCCTTCATGCAGACCCTGAACGCCTACAACGCGGCCTGCCGCGTCGGCACCTTCGACCACACGGCGCTGGACGACTGCCACACCGAAGGCATCACCCCCGCCAAGACCCACTGGGCCCTGCCCATCGACACCGGGCCGTTTTATGGCTACGCGCTGCGCCCGGGCATCACCTTCACCTACCTCGGGCTCAAGGTCGACGACCGGGCCGCCGTGCATTTCGGCGGCCAACCCAGCGACAACCTCTACGTGGCCGGCGAGATGATGGCCGGCAATGTGCTGGGCAAGGGCTACACCGCGGGTGTGGGCATGTCCATCGGCACGGCCTTCGGCCGCATTGCCGGCACCGAGGCGGCGAAGGCTGCCCTGAACATCAAGGATACGGAGAAGCAACGTGCAGCAGCTTGAGACTTTGACCCGCGAAGCGCGGGCCCTGGCCAACGGTGACGTCGTGCCTGGCAGCCCCGAAGCCGAAGTGGCGCGCCAGCTGCAGATCTGCAATGCCTGCCGTTATTGCGAGGGCTTCTGCGCCGTCTTCCCGGCCATGACCCGCCGCCTGTCCTTCAACGCCGCCGACGTGCACTACCTGGCCAACCTGTGCCACAACTGCGGTGCCTGCCTGCACGCCTGCCAGTACGCGCCGCCGCACGAGTTTGCGGTCAACGTGCCGCAGGCCATGGCCAAGGTGCGTCTGCAGACCTATACGGACTTTGCCTGGCCCAGTGCGCTGGGCAAGCTCTACCAGCGCAACGGCCTCACGCTCTCCCTGGCCACGGCGGGGGCCCTGGCCTTTTTCATGATGCTGACGCTGTGGCTCAAGGACACGCTGTGGCGTGTGCCGGCCTCGGCGGACTTCTACGGCATCTTTCCGCACAACCTGCTGGTGAGCCTGTTCGCCCCGGTGTTTCTGTTCGCCGTGCTGGCCCTGTCCTTGGGATTGCGCCGTTTCTGGCGCGAGGTGACGCCGGGCCGCGACTACGAGGCCCCGGTCATTGCGGCCGTGCAGGGCGGTGCGGCGCTGGAAGCCACGCACGACGTGCTGCGCCTCAAGTACCTGGACGGCGGCCATGGCGAGGGCTGCCACAACGAGGACGACGCCTGGACGAAAAAGCGCCGCGCCTTCCACCACGCCACCTTCTACGGCTTCATGCTGTGTTTCGCTGCCACCAGCGTGGCCACGCTCTACCACTACCTCTTCGGCTGGGTTGCGCCCTATGACCTGCCCAGCCTGCCCAAGATCCTGGGTGCCGTGGGCGGCGTGCTGCTGCTGATCGGCACAGCGGGGCTGTACTGGCTCAACCTGCGGCGCCACCCGCAGCAAGGCGACGCGGCGCAAAAGCCCATGGACCGCGGCTTCATCGCCCTGCTGTTTTTCACCAGCCTCACGGGGCTGGGCCTGTGGGGGGCGCGCGGCACGGCATTCATGCCGGCCACGCTGGCCCTGCACCTGGGCTTCGTGATGGCCCTGTTCCTCACACTGCCCTATGGCAAGTTCGCGCACGGTTTCTTCCGCAGCGCGGCCCTGCTCAAGTGGACCATCGAAAAACGCCTGCCGAGCAAGCTCAAGGTGGGTGACGAGTAAGCGCTCGACGCCAAAAATTCACGATGCATTGCCACGGCGATGCATCGGCTGTAATCTGAAATCAACAGGAGAGTATTGCCATGGTGCAAGAGACGACCGGCCCCGCCGGCGAAACCTGGGATGAGACGCTGGTCCGTGTCTTCAAGGCGAACGAGATCAAGCTCATCACCTATGTGCCCGACAAGGTGTTGGCCCCGCTGATCAAGCGCCTGCATGCCGACGACTACTTCACCGTGGTCTGCCCGGCGCGCGAGGAAGAGGCCGTGGGCATCGTGACCGGCGCCTATATGGGTGGCCTGCGCGGCATCGTGCTGATGCAGACCAGCGGTTTTGCCACCCTGCCCAACGCCCTGGCCTCGCTGACCGTGCCCTACCAGATCCCGCTGCTCATGCTGATCTCGGAGCGTGGCACCCTGGGTGATTTCCAGCTCGGCCAGGTCATCGTCTGCCGCACCATGCGGCCCATCCTGAATTCGCTCAACATCGAGAACTACGCCATCGAGCGCCAGGACGATGTCGAGTTCATCGCCGACCGTATGATCAAGCAGGCTTATGCCACCCAGGCCGCTGCTGCCATGATCCTGTCGCCGCTGCTGACCGCGCGTGTTACGAAGAAGTGAGAAATTCATGAACGCACAACTGCTCAACTCCGTGGGCCGCGACGCGGCCAAGGTCATGAACCGCTCCGACCTGACGCGTCGCCTCGTGGCCAAGCTCAAGCACGAAGAGGCCGTCGTGGGGGGCATCGGCCACACCCACTTCGACCTCTGGGCCGCCGGCCAGCGCCCGCAGAACTTCTACATGCTGGGCACCATGGGCCTGGCCGCCCCCATCGCCGTCGGTGTGGCGCTGGCCCAGCCGCAGCGCAAGGTGTTTGCGCTGGAAGGCGACGGCTCGCTGCTGATGCAGCTGGGCACCCTGGGCACCATTGCCAACCTCAAGCTCAAGAACCTGGTGGTGATCGTCTGGGACAACGGTTCCTACCAGATCACCGGCGGCCAGCCCACGCTGACGGCCACCAATGTGGACCTGGTGGCGATCGGCAAGGGCTCGGGCCTGGTGCAGAGCGTCTGGGCGCGTGACGAGGCCCACTTTGAGGCCCTGGTCGAGACTGCGCTCACGAGCGAGGGCCCGCTGTTCATCTGCGCGCGCACCGACAACGCGCCGCCGGCCGGCGTGACCGAGCGCGACGCGGCCAAGATCCGCAACAAGTTCATGGAAGGCCTGAAGGTCAACACCCGCGGCAACCAGCAGACCTACGCCGGAGCCGCATGATGAAACAGCTGCTGATCGGTGGCCAGTGGGTGGCCGGTGTGTCCAGCCAGCCCCTGCGCGACAAGTACGACGGCCAGGTCTATGGCGAGATGGCCGTCGCCTCGCCCGAACAGGTCACGGCCGCCGTGGCCGGCGCCGTGGCGGGTCAGCAGCAGTCCACGCTCACGCCCTACCAGCGCTACAAGATCCTGCTGGCTGCGGCGCGCATCGTCGAGTCGCGCATGGAGCCGCTGATCGAACTCATGCGCCACGAGGCCGGTTTCACCCGTGCCGACGGCGACAACGAGGTGCGCCGCTGTGTGCAGACCCTCGAGCTCTGCGCCGAAGAAGCCAAGCGCCTGAACGGCGAGATGGTGCCCATGCAGGCGGCCGACGGCGTGAAGAACCGCGTGGGGTTCACCATGCGCTCGCCGCGCGGTGTGGTGTGCGTGATCACGCCCTTCAACTCACCGCTCAATGTACTGGTGCACAAGGTGGGCCCGGCCCTGGCTGGCGGCAACGCCGTGGTGATCAAACCCTCGGAGTTCACGCCGCTCACCGCCGTGGAGCTCTGCAAGATCCTGATCGAGGCCGGCCTGCCGCCCACCCTGCTGGCCCTGGTGCACGGTGATGGCGCCGTGGTCGGCCCGCAGCTGTGTGCCGACCAGCGCATCGCCTTCTACGCTTTCACCGGCAGCACCCGCGTGGGCCGCGAGATCCAGCGCGCGGCCGGCCTGCGCCGCACGCAGATGGAGCTGGGCAGCATCGCCAGCACCATCGTCTGCCATGACGCCGACACGGCGCTTGCCATCCCCAAGATCCTCAACGCGGGTTTCCGCAAGGCGGGCCAGGTCTGCACCTCGGTGCAGCGCCTGTATGTGGACCGCCGCATCGCCGCGGCCTTTGTGCCCCAGCTGGTGGCGGCCGCGCAGAAGATGAAGGCCGGCGACCCGGCCGATGCGGCCACCATCATCGGCCCCATGATCAGCGAACACCATGCCAAGCGCGCGCAGTCCTGGGTGGACGAGGCCGTGGCGGCCGGCGCGCGCCTGCTGACCGGCGGCCAGCGCGTGGGCAATGTGATCCAGCCCACCATCCTGGCCGGCGTGAATCCGGAAATGAAGGTGGTGTGCGAGGAGATCTTCGCGCCCGTGATGTCGGTGATCGAGTTCGACGGCATCGATGAAGCCGTGGCCCAGGCCAATGCCCAGCCCTTCGGCCTCTCGGTGGGCCTGTTCACGGCCGACCTGCACACTGCCTTCACGGCGGCCAAGGCCCTGCGTTTTGGCGGCGTGCACGTGAACGAAGCGTCGAGCGCGCGCATCGACGCCATGCCCTTCGGCGGTGTCAAGGACAGCGGCTTCGGCTGGGAAGGCCCGGCCTATGCGATCCGCGAGATGACCGAAGAACGGCTGATGACCATCAGCTACTGACTTGCTTTCGAGCCCCGCACCATGATCGTCGATGAACTGGCCGAGTACGCTCAGCGCGAAGCCGCCCGCCCCCTGCCCGTCGAGGTCACGCACCACGCCAAGCGCGCGCTGATCGACTGGTTCTCGGCCCTGTTCCCGGGCATCGCCCTGGCGCCGGGCCCGCAGCTCATGTGCACCCACGCGGACGAGCTGGGGCACGGCAAGTCCAGCCTGCCCGGTCAGCGCACCACGGCTTTTGCCGCCACGGCGGCCTGGATCAACGGCAGCATCTCGCACGCGGCCGAGTTCGACGACATCTTTCGCGACGCGGTCTACCACCCGGGCTGCCCCACCATCGGCGCTGCGCTGGCCGTGGCCGAGGAGCGCGGCAGCAGCGGGGCGGACCTGCTCAAGGCCATCACCATCGGCTACGAGATCTCCACCCGCATCGGCGTGGCCGTGCAGCCCTCGCACTACCGCTTTTTCCACACTACCGGCACCATCGGCTGTTTCGGCGGCGCGGCGGCCACGGCCGCCCTGGTGGACGGGAGCAACCCGGACGTGATGCGCCACGCGCTGGCGACCGCGGCCACCTTTGCCTCGGGCCTGCAACAGGCCTTCCGCTCGGATGCCATGACCAAGTGCCTGCACGCTGGCCACGCCGCCTGGGTGGGCGTGAATGCCGGCAAGGGCGCGGCCCAGGGCATCACGGGTGCGCTGGACATCCTCGAAGGCGCCGCGGGTTTCGGCGCCGCGCTGTCGGTCAACCCCAACTGGGCCGAGGCCACACGGGACCTGGGCACGCGCTACAACATCCAGGTCATCACGCAGAAGAACCATGGCTGCTGCGGCCACACCTTCGCGGCCATCGACGCCATGCTGGACATCCGCCAGGGGCAGACTATCGACCCCGTGCAGATCGCGTCCATCCGCATCGACACCTACCAGACGGCGCTGGACGTGACGGGCAACTTCGAGCCGCGCACCGCCTTCGAGGCCAAGTTCAGTCTGCCTTATGTGGTGGCCCATGCGCTGCTTTACGGCGCGGTGCGCCTGAACGCCTTCGAGCCGCAGCGCCTGGCCGATACGGCCATCCGCGATCTGATGGCCAGGACGACACTCGTGGCCGACCCGCGCTTAAGCGCCGGTTTCCCGGCCCTGCGTGCCGCGCGCATCGTCATCACCCTGACGGATGGCCGTGTGATCGAGCAGTACGCGCCCTGCCGCAGGGGCGACCCGGAAGCGCCGCTGAGCGACGCGGACATCAACGACAAATTTGTCGAGCTTGCCTCGCCGGTCATCGGTGCCGAGGCGGCGGCCCGGCTGCTGGCCCAGCTCTGGCAGATGGAGCGGCTGCAGGTCGCGGACCTGGGCCTCACCAGCCTCTGAGCGTCCTTGTATGAACGCCAGCCTCCTGATCTCCCGGCAGATGGCCGCCGAGCACGAGGTGGCCCTGGCGCAGATCCTTGCAGCGGCTCCAAGCCGGCTGGAGCTGCTGCACTTCGAGCCGGACGCGGGCTACACGGCGCAGCAGATCGCCAGCATCGAGGTGGCCTTTTATTCGCGCGACATCTGGGAAGGCACGCCGGCCAAGCACCGCAGCCCGCAGGGGCAGGCCTTCTGGTCCCTGGTCGATGCGGCGCCGAACCTCAAGTGGCTGCAGCTGGTGTCCGCCGGGCTGGACCATGCGGTCTACCAGCCTTCAAAGCAGCGCGGCATCCGCATCAGCACCGCCGCGGGCACCAACGCCGAGCCGGTGGCCCTGAACGCACTGACCGGGCTCCTGATGCTCTCGCGCGGCTTCCCGCACTGGCTGCGGGCGCAGCAGCAGCGCGAGTGGGCGCCCATCCGGGACCAGGATCTGTCGCAGGACCTGGGCGGGCAGACCGCGGTGATCGTGGGCGTGGGCCACATCGGCATGCGGATTGCCCGTGGGCTGCAGGCCTTGGGGGTGCGCACCATCGGCTTGCGCCGTCAGGCGCAGCCCGCCGAGTTTTTCGACGAGGTACTGGGCCTGGAGGCCCTCAACGGCCTGCTGCCGCGCTGCGACTGGCTGGTGCTGGCCTGCCCGCTCACCGAGCAGACGCGCCGCCTGGTCGACGCACGCCGCCTGGCCCTGCTGCCGCGCGGCGCGGGGCTGGTGAACATCGCCCGTGGTGAGATCGTCGACGAGGCCGCTCTGGTCGAGGCGCTCACGCGTGGCCACCTGCTGGGGGCCTACCTGGACGTGTTTGCGCAAGAACCGCTGCCGCCCGAGTCCCCGTTGTGGACGCTGCCCCATGTGCTGATGACACCGCACAGCGCTTCCGCCTCCCTGGGCACGCGCCGGCGCGGGGCGGAACTGTTCCTGCGCAATCTGCGGGCCTACCTGCAGGGCGCGCCGCTGGAAAGCGAAGTCCCGCGCAGCTGAGGGCAGCGGCCCCTCAGCGCTGTAGCAACTGGATCGTGGGATCGGTGTAGACCGACTCCAGCGGGTAACGCTGGCCGCGCAGGTGGTCTTCCATGCAGCGCACCAGCAGGGGGCTGCGATGGCGCGCGGCGCTGGCGCGGATTTCCTCAGGGGTCAGCCAGAGCGTGCGCACGATGCCGGTGTCCAGCTGGCGACCCGGCACCACCTCACCCAGTTCGCCGGTGTAGGCAAAACGCAGGTAGGTGATGTCCTCCACACTGCCGTCGGGCTGCGGGCGCTGGAAGCGCGATAGGTAGATGCCCAGCAGATGCGTGGGTTTGAACTGGTGGGTGGTTTCCTCCAGCGCCTCGCGCGCGCAGCCTTCGGCGGGGGACTCGCCCGGGTCCAGGTGGCCTGCCGGATTGTTGAGTTTCAGGCCTTCGGGGGTCTCTTCCTCGACCAGCAGAAAGCGGCCTTCGCGCTCGATGACGGCGGCCACGGTGACACTCGGTTTCCAGCGCATATTCATATGCATGCATTATGAATCGGGCCCCAAATAGTTATACGGCTTATTCCTGGGTGGAATGAATTTCTCAGTTAAGCTTTCGTGATGTGCGGGCAGCGTCCTGGGGTAGGGCCTGCTTGACCGTCATGAAAATCGAGTTCAGGAGATGATTTATGCAAGCTGGCACAGCTAAACCGGCGCAGCGCATCGGCGTGCCGCGGGAAATTTTCCCAGGTGAAAAACGTGTGGCCACGGTGCCTGAGGTGGTGGAGAAGCTCACCAAGCTCGGCTTCACGGTGGCCGTCGAATCTGGCGCCGGTGACGCCGCCAATTTCAGCGACGAGGCCTATCGCGCGGTGGGCGCCGAGATCGTCCAGGGCGCTGCGGCCCTGTGGGCGGGCGCAGACATCGTGTTCAAGGTGGCCGTCCCGACGAGCGCCGAGGTTGGGTTGCTGCGCGAAGGCAGCACCTTGATCGGTTTCATCTGGCCCGCGCAAAATCCGGAACTGATGCAGCAACTGGCGGCGAAGAAGGTGACCGTGCTGGCCATTGATGCACTGCCGCGTCAGCTCTCCCGCGCCCAGAAGATGGATGCGCTGACCTCGCAGGCTGGCGTCGCCGGCTACCGGGCCGTCATCGAGGCCGCCAATGCCTTCGGCCGCTTTTTCAACGGCCAGATCACGGCCGCAGGCAAGGTGCCGCCGGCCAAGGTCTTTATCGCCGGCGCCGGCGTGGCCGGCCTGGCTGCGATCGGCACCGCCGCGGGTCTGGGTGCCATCGTGCGCGCCAATGACACCCGCGCCGAAGTGGCCGATCAGGTCAAGTCGCTGGGCGGCGAGTTCGTCAAGGTCGACTACGAGGAAGAGGGCTCGGGCGGCGGCGGTTACGCCAAGGTCATGAGCGAGGGCTTCCAGCAGGCCCAGCGCGAGATGTACGCCCAGCAGGCCCGCGAGGTGGACATCATCATCACCACCGCCCTGATCCCGGGCAAGCCGGCGCCCAAGCTCATCACCGCCGAGATGGTGAAGTCCATGAAGCCGGGCAGCGTGATCGTCGACATGGCGGCCGAGCGTGGCGGCAACTGCGAGCTGACCGAGCCCGGCCAGGCGGTGGTCAAGCATGGCGTGACCATCATCGGTTACGCCGACCTGAACTCGCGCCTGGCCAAGCAGTCGTCCACCCTGTACGCCACCAACCTGTTCCGTCTGACCGAAGAACTGTGCAAGACCAAGGACGGCGTCATCAACGTCAACATGGAAGACGATGCCATCCGCGGCCTGACCGTCGTCAAGAGCGGTGAGATCACCTGGCCGGCCCCCCCGCTCAAGCAGGCGGCCGCACCGGCCCCGAAGCCGGCGGCTGCGCCGGTGGCCGAGAAGAAGGGTGGCCACGGCCACGGCAGCAGCGCCCCGCTGCCGGCCAAGACGCTGGCGATCATCTTTGCGGTCGCTGCGCTGGCCTTCTGGTTCATCGGTGCCTACGCGCCGGCGGCCTTCCTGGGCCACTTCACGGTCTTCGTGCTGGCCTGTTTCATCGGCTACATGGTGGTGTGGAACGTGACCCCGGCCCTGCACACGCCGCTGATGAGCGTGACCAACGCGATCTCCAGCATCATCGCCATCGGTGCGCTGGTGCAGATCCTGCCGCCGGAAGCCGGTACGGGCGCTCGCCCCGACGCGCTGATCCGCTGGCTGGCCTTTGCCGGCATCATCCTGACGGCGGTCAACATGTTCGGCGGCTTCTCCGTGACCCGCCGCATGCTCGCCATGTTCCGTAAATAAAAAAGAGAAGAAAGACAACCATGTCCCAAAGTCTCGCCACGGTGGCCTATCTCGGCGCCGCCATTCTTTTCATCCTGAGCCTGGGTGGCCTGTCCAACCCTGAAACCTCGCGCCGCGGCAACCTGTTCGGCATGGTCGGCATGGCCCTGGCCGTGCTGGCCACGGTGTTCGGCCCGCGCGTGAGCCCGGCCGGCATTCCCTGGATCATCGCTGCGCTGGTGGTCGGCGGCAGCATCGGTCTCTACGCCGCCAAGGTGGTGAAGATGACGCAGATGCCCGAGCTGGTTGCGTTGATGCACAGCCTGGTCGGCCTGGCGGCCTGTCTGGTCGGTTTTGCCAGCTACGTCGACACCTCGATCCAGTACCAGGGCGTCGAAAAGGTCATCCACGAAGTGGAGATCTACATCGGCATCCTGATCGGTGCGGTCACCTTCTCCGGCTCGCTGATCGCCTTCGGCAAGCTCAACGGCAAGATCGGCGGCAAGCCCCTGCTGCTGCCCGCCCGCCACTGGCTCAACCTGGCCGGCCTGCTGGTGGTGATCTGGTTCGGACGCGAGTTCATCCAGGCCAAGACGGTGGCCGAAGGCATGACGCCGCTGATCGTGATGACTGTCATCGCCCTGCTGTTCGGCGTGCACATGGTGATGGCCATCGGCGGTGCCGACATGCCGGTGGTGGTGTCCATGCTCAACAGCTACTCGGGCTGGGCCGCTGCGGCCACCGGCTTCATGCTGTCCAACGACCTGCTGATCGTGACCGGCGCGCTGGTGGGCTCCAGCGGTGCCATCCTGTCCTACATCATGTGCAACGCGATGAACCGCAATTTCATCAGCGTGATCGCCGGCGGCTTCGGCTCCGGCGGCGGCGGCGCCCCGGCCAAGTCGGGTGAGGCCGCCCAGCCGCAAGGTGAGGTCGTGCCTGTGAATGCGGCCGACACCGCCGAACTGCTGCGCGAGGCCAAGAGCGTGATCATCGTGCCGGGTTACGGCATGGCGGTGGCGCAGGCCCAGCACACGGTGTACGAGATCACCAAGACCCTGCGTGAAAAGGGCGTCAAGGTGCGTTTTGCCATCCACCCCGTGGCCGGCCGTATGCCGGGCCACATGAACGTGCTGCTGGCCGAGGCCAAGGTGCCCTACGACATCGTGATGGAGATGGACGAGATCAACGAGGACTTCCCGGACACCGACGTGGCCATGGTCATCGGCGCCAACGACATCGTCAACCCGGCCGCGCAGGATGACCCGGCCAGCCCCATCGCCGGCATGCCGGTGCTGGAGGTCTGGAAGGCCAAGACCTCCATCGTCATGAAGCGTTCCATGGCCTCGGGTTACGCCGGCGTGGACAACCCGCTGTTCTACAAAGAGAACAACCGCATGCTGTTCGGCGACGCCAAGAAGATGCTCGACGAGGTCCTGGGCGCACTCAAGGCCTGACGAGGCATAATTTCCTGCCCGTCCAAAAAAGCACGACCGTGCCGGGTGATACCCGGCACGGTTTTTTTTCGCCGCAACGCTACAAAATTATTAGGAGATCCGACCATGACCGACCGACTCTGGCTCAAGAGCTACCCTGAAGGGGTGCCGGCCGATCTGCCGCCCTCGCCCTACCCCTCGCTGGTGGCCCTGATGGAAGAAAGCTTCCGCCAGTACGCCGACCGCCCGGCCTACAGCTTCATGGGCAAGGAGATGAGCTTCGGCGAGACCGACCGCCTCAGCCGAGCCTTCGCCGCCTACCTGCAGGGCCTGGGCCTGGCGCAGGGCGACCGCGTGGCCATCATGATGCCCAATGTGCCGCAGTACCCGGTGGTGGTGGCGGCTATCCTGCGCGCCGGTTACGTGGTGGTCAACGTCAACCCGCTGTACACGGCGCGCGAGCTGGAGCACCAGCTCAAGGACTCGGGCTCCAAGGCCATCGTCATCATCGAGAACTTCGCCCACACGCTGGAGAAGTGCATTGCCGCCACGCCGGTCAAGCACGTGGTGCTATGCGCCATGGGTGACCGCCTGGGCCTGCTCAAGGGTGCGCTGGTCAATTTCGTGGTGCGCAAGGTCAAGAAGCTGGCGCCGCCTTTCAACCTGCCCGGCGCCGTGCGCTTCAACGACGCCATCGCCAAGGGTGAGCGCGGCACGCTGCGCCAGCCCGCGATCAAGCCTGACGACGTGGCCGTGCTGCAGTACACCGGCGGCACCACCGGCGTCTCCAAGGGCGCGGTGCTGCTGCATCGCAACGTCATTGCCAACGTCCTGCAGTCCCAGCTCTGGAACGAGCCGGCCATGAAGAAGATCCCGGCCGGCCAGCAGTCCACGGGTATCTGCGCCCTGCCGCTGTACCACATCTTCGCCTTCACGGTGGGCATGATGCTGTCCATGCGCATGGGCGCCAAGCTGGTGTTGATCCCCAATCCGCGCGACCTGCCGGCCGTGCTCAAGGAACTGTCCAAGCACGTCTTCCACACCTTCCCGGCGGTCAACACCCTGTTCAACGGCCTGGCCAACCACCCTGACTTCAACAAGGTGGACTGGAGCAACCTCAAGGTCTCGGTCGGCGGCGGCATGGCCGTGCAGGGCGCGGTGGCCCAGAAGTGGTTCGAGAAGACCGGTTGCCCGATCTGCGAGGGCTATGGCCTGTCGGAGACCAGCCCCTCGGCCAGTTGCAACCCGGTGACGGCGACCGAATACACCGGCACCATCGGCGTGCCGATCCCCGGCACCTGGATGAAGATCATCGACGACGACGGCCGCGACGTGCCCCAGGGCCAGCCCGGCGAGATCGCCATCAAGGGTCCCCAGGTCATGGCTGGCTACTGGCAGCGCCCGGACGAGACCGCCAAGGTCATGACGCCGGACGGCTGGTTCAAGAGCGGTGACGTGGGCATCATGGACGAGCGCGGTTTCTTCCGCATCGTCGACCGCAAGAAGGACATGATCCTGGTCAGCGGCTTCAACGTCTACCCGAACGAAGTCGAGGACGTGGTGGCCAAGCTCGACGGTGTGCTGGAGTGCGCCTGCGTGGGCGTGGCCGATGCCCAGACCGGCGAAGCCGTCAAGCTGGTGATCGTGAAGAAGGACCCGGCCCTCACCGAGGAGAAGGTGCGCGCCTGGTGCCGCGAGAACATGACCGGCTACAAGCAGCCCAAGGTGATCGAGTTCCGAACCGATCTGCCCAAGACCCCGGTCGGCAAGATCCTGCGCCGTGAACTGAGGGACAAGGCCTGACCCGCAGGGCAGGCCTTGCGACGAAGGCTCACTTTGTGCGACGAAGTCAAGCGTAGCGGCCGGAGTCACGCGAAGTGATCACGGCCATCCTCAGCGCCCTGGCCGAGGAGCAGCAGGGCCTGCTGGAGCGGCTGCAGCGCCCGCAGCGCGTGATGCGCGCCGGGCGCGAGTTCTGGTCGGGCGAGCTGCACGGCTCCCCCGTCGTGCTGGCCCTCTCGCGCATCGGCAAGGTGGCCGCGGCCACCACGGCTACGACCCTGATCGAGGCCTTCGGCGCGCAGCGCCTGGTGTTCACCGGCGTGGCCGGTGGCATCGGCCCCGGTGTCCAGGTGGGGGATGTGGTGGTGGCCCGTGAGTTCGTGCAGCACGACATGGACGCCTCGCCCCTGTTCCCACGCTACCAGATCCCCCTCTACGACCGCGAGCGTTTCGCCTGCGACATCGCCCTGGGCGATGCGCTGCTCGCGGCAAGCCGTGCCGGCCTCCAAAGCCTGGCCCTGCCAGCCACGGTGCACCACGGTCTGATCGCCAGCGGCGACCGTTTCGTCTCGGCCGCCGAGGAGGCGCAAGCCCTGCATGCCGCACTCAGCGCAGCCGGCCATGCCCCTCTGGCCGTGGAGATGGAGGGCGCCGCCGTGGCCCAGGTCTGCCACGACTACGGCATCCCCTTCGCCGCCGTGCGCACCATCTCCGACCGCGCCGACGACACGGCCCACGTGGACTTCCCCCAATTTGTCACCGAAGTCGCCAGCCGCTACGCTCTGGCGATCATCGACGAGTTCGTGCGATCGCTGAGTCATAAGCGCAGCGCCTGAAAGGGTTGATGCGGGAACGCCGTGGAACCGGCTCCGCCGGGCCACTGGCGTTGTCCCCTTGAGGGGAAGGCGGCGACAGCCGACTCAGGGGTGCTTCACTTCAACCAGCCGCGACGCCGGAAGTACCACATGGGCACCAGCGCACTGGCCACCATGAGCGCCAGCGCATAGGGGTAGCCCCAGGTCTGCGACAGCTCGGGCATGTACTGGAAGTTCATGCCGTAGAGGCTGGCGATCAGCGTGGGCGGCAGCAGGGCGACGCTGGCCACCGAGAAGATCTTGATGATCTTGTTCTGGTTGATGTTGATGAAACCGACGGTGGCATCCATCAGGAAGTTGATCTTGTCGAACAGGAAGGCGGTATGCGAATCCAGCGAGTCGATGTCGCGCAGGATCTGGCGCGCCTCCTCGAACTGCTCGGAATTGAGCATCTTGCTGCGCATCATGAAGCTGACCGCGCGGCGCGTATCCATGACGTTGCGCCGGATGCGGCCGTTCAGGTCTTCCTGGCGCGCGATGGCGCCCAGCACCTCGCCGGCCAGGGCGTCGGTCACGTCGCCCGACAGCACCAGCTTGCCGGCCTTCTCCAGTTCGTCGTAGATCCCCTCGAGCGTGTCGGCCGAGTACTCGGCGTCGGCGTCGAAGAGCTTGAGCAGCACTTCCTTGGCGTCCTCGATCAGGCCGGGGGCGCGGCGCGCGCGCATGCGCAGCAGGCGGAACACCGGCACGTCCTCGTCGTGGATGGAGAACAGCACGCCGCGGCTGCGCAGCCCGGTGTTGTGCTGGTTCAGGATGAAGGCCACGCGCACGGTGCGCGGTTCGGCGTCGTCGGCGATCAGGAAGTCGCTGCGGATGTGCAGCTCGCCGTTGTCTTCTTCATAGAAACGGGCGGATTCCTCGATGTCCTCGTCCATCGCGTCTTCCGGGATGGACAGGCCGTAATACTGCTTGACCCAGCGCTTCTCTTCGAGCGTGGGCGATTCGAGGTCGACCCAGATGGGGTGGAACTTGGAGAGCTCTTCCAGCGACTCGATCTCTTCCTGGAAGAGCCGGCCGTTGGCGAGCGTGAAGATGTTGAGCATGGCTCACTCCCTCTTGGTTGGGGCATCGGGCGGGTGGGGGTGGGGCGTGGCTTCCAACCCCCGATGCCGGGAGTCGAAAGCTACCGACTAGGGCAGGTTTCCAAGGAGCGATCTCCGGAGTGACGACAGGCGCAATTATGGCACTGTGCCGGCTTGCGCAAGAGGGGGATTTGCAGGTCCGCAGGGCTTGGGCCCGGGCTCGCAAAGGGTGCGAGAAGACGCTGCAATCCGGACATTCTGCACCGGTAGGTGCGGGCTGGCAAGCCCCCGCGCGACAGGCGGAATTCAAGGGACGAAGATCGCAAAAAAACTTGTGCGGCATCAAGGAAAAGGGATTGCATTTCGAGCGGGCCGGGCGCATAGTGAATTTGCCTGCAGCAGCGAAGTCCGAAGTCGTCGTTGGGCTTCGCAGGTGCGGGCGGACGTTCAAATCCGAGAGCAACAGGAGGCTACTCATGAACCTGACGATCAGCGGTCATCACCTCGAAGTCACCCCAGCCCTGCGCAGTTATGTCACGACCAAGCTTGATCGAATCACCCGGCACTTTGACCAGGTTGTCGATGTCAAGGTGCTACTCACCGTTGAAAAACAGAAGGAAAAGGAACGACGGCAACGCGCCGAATGCAATATCCACGTCAAGGGCAACGACCTGTTTGCGGAAAGCTCCCATGAGGACCTGTACGCTGCCGTGGATGAACTGGTCGACAAGCTCGACCGCCAGGTGGTGCGCCACAAGGACCGCCTCCAGGACCATCATCACGACGCTGCCAAGCGCCTGATGCAATAGCCGGACGGCTAGAGGGGCGGGCTGCGTGCCCGTCCGGCCCAAAGCAGCCGCGGAGACCCCGTGGCTTTTTTGTTCCCGCGCCATCCCGGGCCGCTCGGGGGCGACCCGCGTCGGCGGAGGGGGCGTGGGAGACGTTTTGTGTGCATAATCTGCCCACTCGAACATCATGAATCGTCTAGCGTCCATCCTGCCGACCGCACAAGTGCTTGTGCACGTCGATGCCACGAGCAAAAAACGCGCTTTCGAGGAAGTGGGTCTGCTGTTCGAGAACCTGCATGGCCTCAATCGCGCCCTGGTGACCGACAGCCTGTTTGCGCGTGAGCGCCTGGGCTCCACCGGCCTGGGTCACGGCGTGGCCATCCCGCATGGACGCATCAAGGGCCTGAAGGCGCCGATGGCCGCCGTGCTGCAGCTGGCCCAGCCCATCGGCTTCGACGCGCCGGACGAGTTGCCGGTCAGCCTGTTGATCTTCCTGCTGGTGCCCGAGGCGGCCACGCAGAAGCACCTGGAGATCCTGTCCGAGATTGCCGAGCTGTTGAGCGACACCGCGCTGCGCGCCAAGCTCAATAGCAGCGCCACCTCCACCGAACTGCACACGCTGATCGCCAGCTGGCGTTCGGCCCAGCCGGCCTGAGCCCGGCCGCTCGCCCGACATGAGACCCACCGTCGTCAGTGCCGAGGTCCTGTTCGAGGAGTTCCGCGGCAAGCTCAAGTGGGAGTGGGTCGCCGGCCTGGGGGCTTCCGAGCGCCGCTTCGACGAGGTGGCCGTGCGCGCCGCCCGCTCGGGCGCCGACCTGGTGGGCTACCTGAATTACATCCATCCTTACCGCGTGCAGGTGCTGGGCGAGCGCGAAATCGCCTATCTGACCAGCGCCACGCCGGAAGACTGCGAACGCCGGATCTCGCGCATCACCACGCTGGAGCCCCCGGTGCTGGTGCTGGCCGACGCGCAAAAGGTGCCGCCGGCCCTGCAGGCCATGTGCGAGGGCGCCAACATTCCCATGTTCGCCTCGCCGGAGTCCTCGGCTTACGTGATCGACGTGCTGCGCAGTTATCTTTCGCGCCACTTCGCGGACCGGGCCTCCATGCACGGCGTGCTGATGGACATCCTGGGCCTGGGCGTGCTGATCACCGGCGAGTCGGGCCTGGGCAAGAGCGAGCTGGGTCTGGAGCTGATCTCCCGCGGCCACGGCCTGGTGGCCGACGACGCGGTCGATCTTTACCGCGTGAACCAGGACACCATCGAGGGCCGCTGCCCCGAACTGCTGCGCAACCTGCTGGAGGTGCGCGGCATCGGCCTGCTCGACATCAAGGCCATCTTCGGCGAGACCGCCGTACGGCGCAAGATGCGCCTCAAGCTCATCGTGCACCTGGTGCGGCGCGAGACGCTGGAGCGTGACTACGAGCGCATCCCCTACGAGCCGCTCACGCAGGACGTGCTGGGCATCCCGGTGCGCAAGGCGGTGATCCAGGTGGTGGCCGGCCGCAACCTGGCCGTGCTGGTGGAGGCCGCCGTGCGCAACACCATCCTGCAGCTGCGCGGGATCGATACCTACCAGGAATTCGTGGAGCGCCACCGCAAGGCGATGGGCGAGGGCTGAGGTCGACGCCCCGGTTCAGTGGCTGCTGCGCGCTGCGCCCGCCGTTGCCGCCGGGCCGTCTCAAGGCGACGATGGCCCTCTCGGGGGGCAGCGGCTACACGCGGTGAGCAAGCGTGGGGACGCTATTTCGTGCGGTTCGGGCACTTGTCCTTGGTGCAGTGGGCGTAGAGGCTGAGTGCGTGTTCGGCCAGCTCGAAGCCGCGTGTCTTGGCTACGGTGTTCTGCCGGCTCTCGATCTCGGCATCGAAAAATTCCTCGACCTTGCCGCAGTCCAGGCAGACCAGGTGGTCATGGTGCTGGCCTTCGTTGAGTTCGAAGACGGCCTTGCCGCCTTCGAAGTTGCTGCGCGTCAGGATGCCGGCCTGCTCGAACTGGGTCAGCACGCGGTAGACCGTGGCCAGGCCCACGTCGGAACGATCTTCCAGCAGCACACGGAATACGTCCTCTGCGCTCATGTGGCGCTGGGCGCCCTTCTGGAAGATTTCCAGCACCTTCAGGCGGGGCAGCGTGGCTTTCAGGCCGGTGCTCTTGAGTTCGTCGATGGTGTTCATGGGCGTATTTCCAGAGGGGACAGGGCCGGGCGGCAGCAGGTCCAGCCGCTACAATGGGCCGATCATATCGCTAGCGCCAGTTTCATGTTCATTTTCCATCGTGCCCTTGGCCGTCTGGGGCTGGCCCTGCTCTTGGGCGCCGCCCTCTCGGCCTGCAGTTTCCTGCAGCCCTACCGTGTCCCGGTGGTGCAGGGCAATGTCGTCACGCGCGAGCAGGTGGGGGCCTTGCGTCCGGGCATGAGCCGCATCCAGGTGCGCGACATCCTCGGCACGCCGCTGCTGGCCAGTGTCTTCCACGCCAACCGCTGGGACTACGTCTTCACCCTCCAGCGCCAGGGCACCGAGCCGCAGGCGCGTCGTGTCACCGTCTACTTCCAGGGCGAGACGCTCGAGCGCTTCGAGGCCGATGCCCTGCCCAGCGAGACCGAGTTCGTCTCCACCCTGGGCAGCGGTGAGCCGCCCAAGGTGCCGGTGCTCGAGGCCACGCCCGAAAAACTGCAGGAGTTCCCGGCCCCGGTCCCGGCGCCCGAAGCCAAGCCCTTGCCGCCCCTGCCTGCCAGCTACCCGCCGCTGGAGCCCACCCGCTGAGATGGACCCCACCATGAACGCACACACGTCCCACCCGATCGCGATCGCCGGCGCTTCCGGCCGCATGGGCCGCATGCTGATCGAAGCCGTGCACGCGGCCGACGACTGCCGGCTCGCCGGCGCCCTGGATGTGGCGGCCAGTCCTGCCATCGGCAGCGATGCCACCGCCTTCCTGGGCCATACCAGCGGCGTGCACATCACGGCCGACCTGAAAGTTGGTCTGCAGAATGCCCGCACCCTGATCGACTTCACCCGGCCCGAAGGCACGATGGCCCACCTCAAGGCCTGCCGCGAGCTCGGCGTGGCCATGGTGATCGGCACCACCGGTTTCACCGAGGCGCAGAAGGCCGAGATCGCCGCCGCCGCCAAGGACATCGCCATCATGCTGTCGCCCAACATGAGCGTGGGCGTGAACGTGACCCTCAAGCTGCTGGAGATGGCGGCCAAGGCCCTGTCCACGGGCTATGACATCGAGATTGTCGAGGCGCATCACCGCCACAAGGTCGACGCCCCCTCGGGCACGGCGCTCAAGATGGGCGAGGTGATCGCCGGCGCGCTGGGCCGTGACCTGAAAGACTGTGCCGTCTACGAGCGCTACGGCCACACTGGCGAGCGCGATCCGTCCAGCATCGGTTTCGCCACCATCCGCGGCGGCGACATCGTGGGCGACCACACCGTGCTCTTCGCCGGCATCGGCGAGCGCATCGAGATCACGCACAAGTCGGCCAGCCGCGTGACCTATGCCCAGGGCAGCTTGCGCGCCGTGCGCTTCCTGGCCGGGCGCCAGAGCGGCCTGTACGACATGTTCGACGTGCTCGGGCTCAAGTGAACTGAATCTGTCAGCCATGCAAGACAAATACCAACACCTCGAGGTCGAGAAGGCCGCCCACAGTCACTGGGTGGCGCGTGATGCCTACCGTGTGACGGAAGAGACCGGCAAGAAGAAGTTCTACGCCTGCTCCATGCTGCCCTACCCCAGCGGCAAGCTCCACATGGGCCACGTGCGCAACTACACCATCAACGACATGCTCACGCGCTACCTGCGCATGAACGGCTACAACGTCCTGATGCCCATGGGCTGGGACGCCTTCGGCCTGCCGGCCGAGAACGCGGCGCTCAAGAACGGCGTGCCGCCGGCCAAGTGGACCTACGAGAACATCGCCTACATGAAGGGCCAGATGCAGGCCATGGGCCTGGCCATCGACTGGAGCCGCGAGGTCGCCACCTGCGATCCGACCTACTACAAGTGGAACCAGTGGCTGTTCCTCAAGATGCTGGAGAAGGGCATCGCCTACCGCAAGACCCAGGTCGTGAACTGGGACCCGGTGGATCAGACCGTGCTGGCCAACGAGCAGGTCATCGACGGCCGCGGCTGGCGCACCGGCGCCCTGGTGGAAAAGCGCGAGATCCCGGGTTATTACCTCAAGATCACCGACTACGCCCAGGAACTGCTGGACCACGTGCAGCTGGGCAATGACAAGGCCACCCTCAACGGCTGGCCCGAGCGCGTGCGCCTGATGCAGGAGAACTGGATCGGCCGCAGCGAGGGTGTGCGCTTCGCTTTCACCCATAACATCAAGGGTGGCGACGGCCAGCTGATCGGCGATGGCCGCATGTACGTCTTCACCACACGCGCCGACACCATCATGGGTGTGACCTTCTGCGCCGTGGCGCCCGAGCACCCCTTGGCCCAGCACGCCGCGAAATCGAATCCCAAGCTGGCGGCCTTCATCGAGGACTGCAAGAAGGGTGGCACCACCGAGGCCGAACTGGCGCTGCGAGACAAGGAAGGCATGCCCACCGGCTTGTTTGTGAAGCACCCGCTGATCGACGAGCAGGTCGAGGTCTGGGTTGGCAACTACGTGCTCATGAGCTACGGCGACGGTGCCGTCATGGGCGTGCCGGCGCACGACGAGCGCGACTTTGCCTTTGCGCTGAAGTACCAGCTGCCGATCCGCCAGGTGGTGCACGTCGATGGCGAGCACTACGATTACCACCACTGGCACGAGTGGTACGCCGACAAGGCCAAGGGTGTGACCATCAACTCCGACACCTTCAGCGGCCTGGGCTACCAGGAAGCGGTGAACGCCGTGGCCCACGCCCTGCAGGTGCGCGGCCTGGGCGAGAAGAAGACCACCTGGCGTCTGCGCGACTGGGGCGTCAGCCGCCAGCGCTACTGGGGCACGCCGATTCCCATCATCCATTGCGAAGAGCACGGTGCGGTGCCGGTCCCTGAAAAGGACCTGCCCGTGGTGCTGCCGCAGGACTGCATCCCCGACGGTTCCGGCAACCCGCTGCACAAGCATGCAGGTTTCCACGCCGGTGTGGTCTGCCCGGTGTGCGGCAAGCCCGCGCGGCGCGAGACCGACACCATGGACACCTTCGTGGATTCGTCCTGGTACTACATGCGTTATTGCGACCCCACCAACCCGGACAAGATGGTGGCCGAGGGTGCGCAGTACTGGATGCCGATGGACCAGTACATCGGCGGCATCGAGCACGCCATCCTGCACCTGCTGTACGCGCGCTTCTGGACCAAGGTCATGCGCGATCTGGGGCTGGTGAAAGTCGACGAGCCCTTCACCAAGCTGCTCACGCAGGGCATGGTGCTCAACCACATCTACTCGCGCCGCACCGACAAGGGCGGCAAGGAGTACTACTGGCCGCATGACGTGGAGCATGTGCTTGATGCCGGCGGCAAGATCGTGGGCGCCAGGCTGAACAAGGCGGTGGGCAGCCTGCCTGCGGGCACGGCCATCGACTACGAGGGCGTGGGCACCATGTCCAAGTCCAAGAACAACGGCGTCGACCCGCAGGACCTGATCGAGAAATACGGTGCCGACACCGCGCGCCTGTACACCATGTTCACTGCGCCGCCCGAGGCCACGCTGGAGTGGAACGACGCCGCGGTGGAGGGCAGTTATCGCTTCCTGCGCCGTGTCTGGAACTTCGGCGTCAAGCTGAGCGGCCTGGACCACGCCACCGCGCTGGCCAGTGTGGCCGGTGTGAAGAACCTCAGGGAGGTGAGCTTCGGCAAGGACGCCAAGGCCCTGCGCCTGGAAATCCACAGTGTGCTCAAGCAGGTCGATTACGACTACCAGCGCATGCAGTACAACACCGTGGTCTCCGGCGCCATGAAGCTGCTAAACGCACTGGAGGACTTCAAGGCGACCGGCACGCCGGGTGCCGAAGTCGCGTTGATCGAAGGTTTTGGCATCCTGCTGCGCTGCATCTATCCGGCCACCCCGCACATCACGCACGTGCTGTGGAGCGAGCTGGGCTACGCGGGCGTGCTGGGTGAACTGCTCGACGCACCCTGGCCCCAGGTGGACGAGTCCGCCTTGCAGCAGGACGAGATCGAGCTGATGTTGCAGATCAACGGCAAGCTGCGCGGCGCCATCCTGGTGCCGGCCGGTGCCTCCAAGGAAGCCATCGAGGCCATCGCCGTGGCCAGCGAGTCGGTACAGGCCCAGGGCGGGGCGATCAAGCGCGTCATCGTGGTGCCGGGCCGCCTGGTCAACGTGGTGGTGTGATGACAAGGCGCCTGGCAGCTTGGCTTTCTTGCGCGCTGCTGCTGGCGCTGGCCGGCTGCGGTTTCGGCCTGCGCCAGCCGGTCACCTTTGCCTTCACTTCGCTCTACAGCGGCGTGGCGCCGAATTCGCCACTGGGCGTGGAGCTCAAGCGCCAGCTGCAGTCCAGCGGCGAGTTGCAGTACATCACCGATGCCTCTCGCCAGCAGGAGGCGCAGGCGGTGCTCGATATCCTCACCGAACAGCGCGTCAAGACGGTGGTCGGCGTCAGCGCCACGGGCCAGGTGCGCGAGTTCCAGCTGCGCCTCATCCTCAAGTTCCGCCTGCGCACGCCGCAGGGCAAGGAACTCATCCCCGAGACCGAGCTGGTGCAACAACGTGCACTCAGCTACGACGAAGTCTTTGCCCTGGCCAAGGAGGCAGAGGAGGTGCTCCTCTACCGCAATATGCAGAGCGACATGGTGCAGCAGATCCTGCGCCGCCTCGCGGCGGTGAAAGAACTCTAGGCCCCAGCGCCGGCACCACGAACGCCGCCCAGCACCATGCAAGTCGCCGCCGCTCAGATATCCGCCCAGCTGCAGCGCGGGCTCAAGAGCCTGTACACCGTGCACGGCGACGAGCCGCTGTTGCAGCAGGAGGCGGCCGACGCCATCCGCGCCGTCGCGCGGGCCCAGGGGTATACCGAGCGCACTGTGCACACTGTGGCCGGGGCGCATTTCGACTGGAGCGAGGTGCTGGCCGCCGGCGGTAGCCTGAGCCTGTTTGCCGACAAGCAGATCGTCGAGATCCGCATCCCCTCGGGCAAGCCGGGCAAGGACGGCAGCGCGGCGCTGCAGCAGCTGGCCGAAGCGGCACAGGGCAACGACAGCACACTCACGCTGGTGCTGCTGCCGCGCCTGGACAAGGCCACCAAGACCGGGGCCTGGTTCGGCGCGCTGGAGAGCTTTGGCGTGACGGTGCAGGTCGAGCCGGTCGAGCGCCGGGCCCTGCCGCAATGGATCGCGCAGCGTCTGGGCGTCCAGGGCCAGCGCGTGACCGGTGGCGAGGAGGGGCAGCGCACCCTGCAGTTCTTTGCCGACCGGGTGGAAGGCAATCTGTTGGCCGCGCACCAGGAAATCCAGAAGCTCGCCCTGCTTTATCCTGAGGGCGAGCTGGGCTTCGAGCAGGTCGAGGGGGCGGTGCTCAACGTGGCGCGTTATGACGTCTTCAAGCTGTCCGAAGCCGTGCTGGCCGGCCAGGCGGCGCGCGTGCAGCGCATGCTGGATGGCCTGAAGGCCGAGGGCGAGGCCGAGGTGCTGGTGCACTACGCACTGAGCGAGGACATCCGCGCCCTCAAGCGCGTCAAGGATGCCATCTCCGCCGGCCGTCCCCTGCCTATGGCGCTGCGCGAGCAGCGCATCTGGGGCCTGAAGGAGCGCCTGTACGAGCGCGTCTTGCCCCTGCTGACAGCGACCGACCTGTCCCGCCTGCTGCAGGCGGCGCATCAGGTCGACGGCATCGTCAAAGGGCTGAAGGTGTCCGGTTGGCCGACGGACGGCTGGCAGGCCCTGCAGCGCTTGGCCCTGCAGCTGTGCGGGCTCTGTGCATCGCCTGCGGCAAAAACCGCCGCCGTGCGAAAATGAGCGGCATGAACGCGCCCGACGCCACTGCCCGCATCACTGAAACGACCCAGGCCCTGGGTCGGCAGGCGCGCGCTGCCGCAGCCCTGATGGCCAAGGCCGGCACCGCCCAGAAGAACGCCGCCTTGCGCCGCCTGGCCGAACTGCTGCGCGCCAATACCACTGCGCTGGCGCAGGACAATGAGAAAGACTTGGCCCGCGCCCAGGCGGCCGGCCTGGCCGAGCCCATGGTGGATCGCCTGCGCCTGACGCCCAAGGTCATCGAGACCGTGGCGCTGGGCTGCGAGCAACTGGCTGCGATGGGCGACATCATTGGCGAGATCATCGGCATGAAGCAGCAGCCCAGCGGCATCCGCGTGGGCCAGATGCGCGTGCCCATTGGCGTCTTCGGCATGATCTTCGAGAGCCGCCCCAACGTGACCATCGAGGCGGCCAGCCTGTCCATCAAGAGCGGCAACGCCTGCATCCTGCGTGGTGGCTCTGAGGCCATCGAATCGAACAAGGCGCTGGCCCGGCTGGTCCAGCAGGCGCTGACCGAGTCCGGCCTGCCGGCCGAGGCCGTGCAGCTGGTGCAGACCACGGATCGCGAGGTCGTGGGCCAGCTCATCACCATGCCCGAGTACGTGGACGTGATCATCCCGCGCGGCGGCAAATCGCTGATCGAGCGCATCAGCCGCGAGGCCAAGGTGCCCGTCATCAAGCACCTGGACGGCAACTGCCACACCTATGTCGACGATCCCTGCGACCTCGACATGGCCGTCAAGGTGGCCGACAACGCCAAGACCAACAAGTACAGCCCCTGCAATGCCACCGAGAGCCTGCTGGTGGCGCGCGGCGTGGCCGCTGACTTCCTGCCGCGCATCGGTGCCGTGTTTGCCGCCAAGGGCGTGGAGATGCGCTGCGACCCCGAGGCCTGGGCCATCCTCGAAGGCATCCCTGCCGCCAGCCTCAAGGTGGCGAGCGAGCAGGACTGGTACGAGGAGTTCCTCGCGCCCATCGTGGCCGTCAAGGTGGTGGCCGGGCTGGACGAGGCGATTGCCCACATCAACAAGTACGGCAGCCACCACACGGACGCCATCATCACGCGCGACCACATGCATGCCCAGGCCTTCCTGCGCGAGGTGGACTCGGGCAGTGTGATGGTCAATGCCAGCACGCGTTTCGCCGATGGTTTCGAATACGGCCTGGGCGCCGAGATCGGTATCAGCACCGACAAGTTCCACGCCCGCGGCCCGGTGGGCCTCGAAGGCCTGACCTCGCTCAAGTACGTGGTGCTGGGCGAAGGTGAGGTCCGCGCATGAGCCTGCGCCGGCTCGCCGCCTGCCTGCTGGGCCTGGTCCTGCCCCTGGCCAGCCAGGCCAGCTCCTCGCTGGCCAGCGAGATGGGCTGCTACAACTGCCACGGCCAGCCGATGCGGGCCGATGCACCGAGTTTCGAGCGGCTGTCAGCCAAGTTTGCCCAGCGCAGCGGCCAGGCCGGTGCGGAGCAGCACGCGGTGGACGAACTGCTGCAGGGCGAAGGGTTCCGGCACATCCCGGCGCATGAGCACCTCAGCCCCGAGACGGCCCGCAAGCTCGTCCACTGGTTGTTTGACGGCGGAAAATAAACCCGCCAGGGTCACCCGCCGGCTTGAATCGGCCGGGGCGACCCTCACGTCCTAGAATTGCCGCAATAACAATCGCGAGGACTGCATGGTTCCCCATCTCATCACGGCCCTGACCGGACCGATCAACGAACTCGAACAGCGCATCCTCGACTCCATGCCGGCCATCGAGCGCTGGTTCCGCCTGGAGTGGATGGAGCACACACCGCCCTTTTACAGCTCGGTCGACATCCGCAATGCCGGCTTCAAGCTGGCGCCGGTGGACACCAACCTCTATCCCGGCGGCTGGAACAACCTCACGCCCGAGATGCTGCCGTTGGCCGTGCAGGCCGCCATGGCGGCGATCGAGAAGATCTGCCCCGAGGCGCGCAACCTGCTGCTGATCCCCGAGAACCACACGCGCAACACCTTCTACCTGAGCAATGTGGCGCAGTTGCGGCGCATCTTCCACATGGCCGGCCTGAACGTGCGCATCGGCTCCATCAGCCCCGAGATCAAGAAGAACACCACCATCGAGCTGCCCGGCGGCGAGACCGTGACGCTGGAGCCGGTGATCCGCAGCAAGACCCGCCTGGGCCTCAAGGACTTCGACCCCTGCACCATCCTGCTCAACAACGACCTCTCGGCCGGCATCCCCGGCATCCTGGAGGACATCCATGAGCAGTACCTGCTGCCGCCGCTGCACGCCGGCTGGTCGGTGCGCCGCAAGAGCAAGCATTTCCAGAGCTACGAGGAAGTGTCCAAGCGCTTCGGCAAGCTGCTGGGCATCGATCCCTGGCTGATCAACCCCATGTTCAACCAGTGCGGCCAGGTCAACTTTGCCGAGGGCAGCGGTATGGAGTGCCTGACCAGCAATGTCGATGCCCTGCTGTCGAAGATCCGCAAGAAGTACAAGGAATACGGCATCAAGGAAAAGCCCTTCGTCGTCGTCAAGGCCGACAACGGCACCTACGGCATGGGCATCATGACCGTGCGCGACGTCAAGGAACTCGAAGACCTGAACCGCCGCACGCGCAACAAGATGAGCGTGATCAAGGACGGCCAGGAGGTCAGCGAGGTCATCATCCAGGAAGGTGTGCTGACCAACGAGCGCATGAACGACGCCGTCGCCGAGCCCGTGGTCTACATGATGGACCGTTATGTGGTGGGCGGTTTCTACCGCGTGCATGCCGAGCGCGGCGTGGACGAAAACCTCAATGCGCCGGGCTCGAGTTTCGTGCCCCTGGCCTTCGACCAGAGCACCCGCCTGCCCCAGCCCGGCGCCAAACCCGGCGCCAGCGCGCCCAACCGCTTCTACATGTACGGGGTGATCGGCCGCCTAGCCATGCTGGCGGCCAGCTACGAACTCGAGGCGACCAATCCCGAGGCTGAGGTCTACGAGTAGGCGTGCACCCCAGGGCGTGGCCGCACTTGCGAAACCAGTGTGAACATGCCCTAGTTGCTGCGCTGCAACATTTCGGGCCGTCGGTCGACCACCCGACGGGCATCGTTTGGAGCGCCGGGGCGGTCGGAGCACAATAGCGCATCTGCATAGCTCGAACCCCGCCCTCGAAGACGGGGCCCCTTTGTGTCCGCATCCAAATCCTCGCTCGCGGCCCTGACCCTGGGCGCCATCGGTGTTGTCTACGGTGATATCGGCACCAGCGTCCTGTACGCGGTCAAGGAGGTGTTCGGTTCCGGGCACGTGCCTTTCACGCCGGACAACGTCTACGGCATCCTCTCCATCTTTTTCTGGACGCTGACGGTCATCGTCTCGCTCAAGTACGTCACGCTGGTGCTGCGGGCGGACAACAACGGCGAGGGCGGGCTGGTGGCCATGCTGGCGCTGGCCTCGCAGTCGGTTAAGGATAAGCCGGCATTGCGTCGTGTGCTGCTGCTGGTGGGCATCTTCGGCACCTGCCTGTTCTACGGCGATGGCGTCATCACCCCGGCGATCTCGGTGCTGTCGGCAGTGGAAGGCCTGGAGGTGGTGTCGCCCACCTTCAAGAGCGCTGTCATTCCGCTCACCCTGGTGATCCTGTTCGGGCTGTTTGCCGTGCAAAAGCGCGGTACGGCCGGCATCGGCAAGTTCTTCGGACCTATCACCCTGGTCTGGTTCGCGGCGATCTCGCTGCTGGGCGTGGGGCACATCGCCAGCAACCCGGCCATCCTGTGGGCGCTGAGTCCGCACCATGCTGTCGGCTTCATGTGGCACAACCCGGGCACCACCTTCATCATCCTGGGCGCCGTGGTGTTGTGCGTGACCGGCGGTGAGGCGCTGTACGCCGACATGGGCCACTTCGGCAAGAAGCCGATCCGCCTGGCCTGGTTCTCGGTGGTCATGCCCGCGCTCACACTCAACTACTTTGGCCAGGGTGCGTTGCTGCTCAAGAACCCCGAGGCCGTGAAGAATCCCTTTTTCATGATGGCGCCCGACTGGGCCCTGCTGCCCCTGGTGGGCCTGGCCACCATGGCCACCGTGATCGCCTCGCAGGCCCTGATCTCGGGGGCCTTCAGCGTGACCAAGCAGGTCATCCAGCTGGGCTATCTGCCGCGCCTGCAGGTGCAGCACACCAGCGTCAAGGACACCGGGCAGATCTACATGCCCTTCGTGAACTGGGGCCTGTTCGTGGCCATCGTGCTGGCGGTGCTGATGTTCCGCTCTTCCAGCAACCTCGCGGCGGCCTACGGCATCGCCGTCACGCTGGACATGCTGATCACCACCGTGCTGACCTTCTTCGTGTTGCGCTACGGCTGGAAGTACCCGCTCGCACTGTGCCTGGCGGCCACCGGCTTCTTTTTCGTGGTGGACCTGGCCTTCTTCAGCTCCAACCTCATGAAACTGCACCATGGGGGCTGGTTCCCGCTCGCCATCGGCGGCGCCGTCTTCATGCTCATGACCACCTGGAAGCAGGGGCGCGCCCAGCTCAACGCGGCCCTGCGCCAGGATGCGCTGGACCTGCCCGGTTTCCTGGAGGCGGTCTTCGTCAGTCCGCCGGTGCGGGTGGAAGGCACGGCCGTTTTCCTGACCGCCGAGGCCGGCAGTGTGCCCAATGCCTTGCTGCACAACCTCAAGCACAACAAGGTGCTGCACGAGAACAACCTCTTCGTCACCGTACGCAACCACGAGGTGCCCTGGATCGGGTTGGACAAGCGCATCGCCATCGAACCCCTGGGGCACGACTGCTGGCAGGTCACCGTGCACTACGGCTTCAAGAACGACCCCGATCTGCCCAGTGCGCTGGAGCAGGTCCGCACCCAGGGCTGCGCGCTCAACCCCATGACGACCAGCTACTTCCTCTCGCGCGACATCGTCATCCCCACCATGGGTCGTGGCATGTCGCCCTGGCGCGAGAAGCTGTTCGCGCAGATGCACCACAACGCGAGTGCGGCGGCGGAGTTTTTGAACTTGCCGAACAATGCGGTGGTGGAGTTGGGGTCGAAGATCGAGATCTGATTCTCTTTGTCTTGTTTTGGTTTGTTGTCGTGGCTTTGTCGGGATGTGCCCCCGACAGGGCAGTAACTTTCTTTTGCTTCGCCAAAAGAAAGTCACCAAAGAAAAGGCGAGCCGGGTGCGTCGTCCCTGCGCTGTGCGCAGGGCACGCTGCGTTGCTCGGCCAGGGCGGGAAGTGCAGAAACTCGCCCTGCGGGCTCAGACATCTGCACTTCTTTTTCCGCCCAGGCCTGCGCTACTCGCCTCCGCACACGGCAGTGGAAGCCGAATATCAAAA
>CAUPMJ010000014.1:0-77678 GCA_963512455.1 uncultured Hylemonella sp.
CAAGGAAATGGTGATGCCTGGCGACAACGTGTCGATCACCGTCAAGCTGATCGCCCCCATCGCCATGGAAGAAGGCCTGCGCTTCGCCATCCGCGAAGGCGGCAAGACCGTGGGCGCCGGTGTGGTCGCCAAGATCCTGGCCTAATTGCAAGGAACGAAAATGGCTACCAAGCAAAAAATCCGTATCCGCCTCAAGGCGTTCGACTACAAGCTGATCGACCAGTCGGCTGCCGAGATCGTGGACACTGCCAAACGCACCGGCGCCATCGTCAAGGGCCCCGTGCCCCTGCCGACGCGCATGAAGCGTTTCGACATCCTGCGCTCGCCGCACGTCAACAAGACCAGCCGCGACCAGTTTGAAATCCGCACCCACCAGCGCCTGATGGACATCGTGGACCCGACCGACAAGACGGTCGACGCCCTGATGAAGCTCGACCTGCCGGCTGGCGTGGATGTCGAAATCAAGCTGCAGTAAGGCAAGTTCGGGGTTCCAGACCGAAAGGCTGGCCCCAAAATCGACGGGAATGGCCTGATTTGCCAGAAATGGCAGATCAGGCTATACTGTCAGGCTCTGTCGAATTTCGACCGAGTTTTATTAACCCTCTTTCACATTCCAACGTCCACGACCAATTGAAGTCGTGGCGGTGAAAGCAAAGGAGAAAAAATGAGTCTGAGCAATCGATTGGGGTTGCTGGGGCGCAAGGTGGGCATGATGCGTCTGTTCACTGATGACGGCGATGCAGTGCCCGTCACGGTGGTGGATGTGTCCAACAACCGAGTGACCCAGATCAAAACCCAGGACAACGACGGCTATGTCGCCCTCCAGGTGACCTTTGGTTCGCGCAAAGCTTCGCGCGTGACCAAGCCGGAAGCTGGCCACCTTGCCAAGGCAGGGGTTGAGGCCGGTGAAATCATTCAGGAATTCCGTGTTGAGGCCGATGCTGCCGCCAAGTACCAGGCTGGTGCCGCTGTGGCTGTGACCGATGTGTTTGCCGTGGGCCAGAAGGTCGACGTGCAGGGCACCTCGATCGGCAAGGGCTTTGCCGGCACGATCAAGCGCCACAACTTCAAGTCGCAGCGCGCGTCGCACGGTAACAGCCGTTCGCACAACGTTCCGGGCTCCATCTCCATGGCGCAGGATCCGGGCCGCGTGTTCCCGGGCAAGCGCATGACGGGCCACATGGGCGACCAGACCAAGACGATCCAGAACCTGGACGTCATCCGTATCGATGAAGCACGTCAACTGCTGCTGATCAAGGGCGCGATCCCTGGTTCCGCTGGTGGTTTCGTGACTGTGCGCCACGCCGTGAAGGCCAAGGCCAAGACCGCGAAAGGGGCGAACTGATGCAGATCGAACTCCTGAACGACCAGGGCCAGGCTGCTTCCAAGATGGAAGCCCCGGACACCGTTTTCGGTCGTGAATACAACGAAGCGCTGGTGCACCAGATCGTGGTGGCCTTCCAGGCCAACGCCCGCCAGGGCACCCGCGCCCAGAAGGACCGCGAACAGGTCAAGCACTCGACCAAGAAGCCGTTCAAGCAGAAGGGTACTGGCCGCGCTCGTGCTGGTATGACCTCCTCCCCGCTGTGGCGCGGGGGCGGTCGCATCTTCCCGAACATGCCGGACGAGAACTTTACCCAGAAGATCAACAAGAAGATGTACCGCGCCGGTATGGCTTCGATCTTCTCGCAGCTGGCCCGCGAAGGCCGCCTGGCAGTGGTCGAGTCCCTCAAGGTGGATTCGCCCAAGACCAAGCAGCTCGCTGCCAAGTTCAAGGCCATGAACCTGGACTCCGTGCTGGTGATCGCCGACCAGGTCGACGAAAACCTGTACCTGGCTTCGCGCAACCTGACCAACGTGCTGGTGGTCGAGCCGCGTTACGCCGACCCGCTGTCGCTGGTGCACTACCGCAAGGTGCTGGTCACCAAGGCTGCCATGGACCAACTCAAGGAGATGTTCGCATGAGCACCGCCAAGTTTGAAGAAGGTCGTCTGATGCAAGTGCTCGTCGCTCCCATCGTGTCCGAAAAGGCCACCATGGTTGCCGAGAAGAGCAATGCAGTGACGTTCAAGGTGCTGCAGGACGCGACCAAGCCTGAAATCAAGGCCGCCGTGGAACTGATGTTCAAGGTTGAGGTCAAGGGCGTGTCTGTGGTGAATACCAAGGGCAAGACCAAGCGCTATGGCAAGTCCGTCGGTCGTCGCGACAACGTTCGCAAGGCTTACGTGACGCTGCAGCCGGGTCAAGAGCTGAACCTGTCCGGGGAGGCTGCGTAATCATGGCTGTCATCAAAATGAAACCGACTTCACCGGGCCGTCGTGGCGTGGTGAAGATCTCGCGTGACCACCTGTACAAGGGTGAGGCCTACGCGCCCCTGCTCGAACCCCAGTTCCAGCAGGCCGGCCGCAACAACAACGGCCACATCACCACCCGTCACAAGGGCGGCGGTCACAAGCACCACTACCGTGTGGTCGACTTCAAGCGCAACAAGGACGGCATTCCGGCCAAGGTCGAGCGCATTGAGTACGATCCGAACCGCTCGGCTCACATCGCTCTGGTGTGCTATGCCGACGGTGAGCGTCGCTACATCATCGCGCCGCGCGGCCTGGAAGTGGGCGCCACCATCCTGAACGGCTCTGAAGCGCCGATCCGTGTGGGCAACACCCTGCCGATCCGTAACATCCCGGTGGGTTCCATCATCCACTGCATCGAGCTGCAAGTCGGCAAGGGTGCCCAGGTGGTGCGTTCCGCTGGTGCTTCCGCCACGCTGCTGGCCCGCGAAGGCACCTACGCCCAGGTGCGTATGCGTTCGGGCGAAGTGCGCAAGATTCACATCGAGTGCCGCGCCACCATTGGCCAGGTCGCCAACGAAGAACACAGCCTGCGCCAGCTCGGCAAGGCCGGTGTGAAGCGCTGGATGGGTATTCGCCCGACCGTTCGAGGTGTGGTCATGAACCCGGTCGACCACCCGCACGGTGGTGGTGAAGGCAAGACTGGCGAAGGCCGTCATCCGGTCGATCCGTGGGGCAATCTGACCAAGGGTTACCGTACCCGTAACAACAAGCGCACGCAGGTCATGATCGTGTCGCGTCGCAAGAAGTAAGGGGAACGCACAATGACACGCTCTCTGAAAAAAGGTCCCTTCGTGGATCATCACCTGGTGGCCAAGGTCGACAAGGCCGTTGCCACCAAGGACAAGAAGCCGATCAAGACCTGGTCGCGTCGCTCCATGATCCTGCCCGAGTTCATCGGTCTGACGATCGCCGTGCACAACGGCAAGCAGCACGTACCTGTCTATATCACTGACCAAATGGTGGGCCACAAGCTGGGTGAGTTCGCACTGACCCGCACCTTCAAGGGCCACCCTGCGGACAAAAAAGTCCAGAAGAAATAAGGGAATTGAACATGGAAACACGTGCAACCCTTCGTGGTGTCCGCCTGTCGGTGGACAAGGGCCGTCTGGTCGCGGATCTGATCCGTGGCAAGAAGGTCGACCAAGCCCTGAACATCCTGCAGTTCACGCAGAAAAAAGCTGCCGTGATCATCAAGAAGGTTCTGGAGTCCGCCATTGCCAACGCCGAGCACAACGACGGCGCCGATATCGACGAACTGAAGGTCAAGACCATCTACGTCGAACAAGGCACCACGCTCAAGCGTTTTACCGCCCGCGCCAAGGGCCGTGGCAACCGTATCAGCAAGCCCACGTGCCATGTGTACGTGACGGTCGGCAACTAAAGAGGTCAGAAGGATATGGGACAAAAAATCAACCCGACCGGCTTCCGCCTCGCCGTCAGCCGTAACTGGGCCTCGCGCTGGTACGCCAGCAACCGTGACTTCGCTGGCATGCTGGCTGAAGACATCAAGGTGCGCGAGTACCTGAAGGCCAAGCTGAAGAACGCCTCCGTTTCGCGCGTGCTGATCGAGCGCCCCGCCAAGAACGCCCGCATCACGATTTTCTCGGCTCGTCCGGGCGTCGTGATCGGCAAGAAGGGCGAGGACATCGAAAACCTCAAGCGCGACCTGGGCAAGCAGCTCGGCGTGCCGGTGGCCGTGAACATCGAGGAAGTGCGCAAGCCCGAAATCGATGCCAAGCTGATCGCCGACAGCATCACCCAGCAGCTCGAAAAGCGGATCATGTTCCGCCGCGCCATGAAGCGTGCCATGCAGAACGCCATGCGTCTGGGTGCCCTGGGCATCAAGATCATGTCGGCTGGCCGTCTGAACGGCATCGAGATTGCCCGTACCGAGTGGTATCGCGAAGGCCGTGTGCCGCTGCACACCCTGCGCGCCGACATCGACTACGGCACCTCTGAAGCCAAGACCACCTACGGCGTCATCGGCGTCAAGGTCTGGGTCTACAAGGGCGACACCCTGGGCCGCAACGATCTGCCCGCAGCTGTCGAGCCGCGTGCCGAAGAAGAGCGTCGTCCGCGTGGCCCGCGTCGCGATGGCCGTCCTGCTGGTGACCGTCCCGCGGCTCCCCGCGGTGCCCGTCGCCCGGCCGGTTCGGCCGCCGCGCCTGCCGATGGCAGCGACAAACCCGCAGAGGCCACCCCTGGTGCCGATGCCCCGAAAACCGCCGTTAAGCGCGTCCGCAAAGTCGCCGCGCCAGCTGCAGCAGCTGACGGCGCCAAAGGAGAATAAACATGCTGCAACCTGCACGTAGAAAATACCGCAAGGAGCAAAAAGGCCGTAACACCGGTATTGCCACCCGTGGCAGTTCGGTTGCCTTTGGCGATTTCGGTCTGAAATGTACCGACCGCGGCCGCCTGACGGCTCGCCAGATCGAGGCGGCACGTCGTGCCATCTCCCGTCACGTCAAGCGTGGCGGCCGCATCTGGATCCGCGTGTTCCCCGACAAGCCGATTTCCCAGAAGCCCGCTGAAGTGCGTATGGGTAACGGCAAGGGCAACCCGGAGTACTACGTGGCTGAAATCCAGCCCGGCAAGATCGTGTTCGAGATCGTCGGCGTGCCCGAAGAGCTGGCCCGTGAAGCGTTCAAGCTGGCTGCCGCCAAGCTGCCGCTGCGCACCACCTTCGTCAGCCGCATGATCGGCCAGTAATCAGGAGAATGAAGAAATGAAAGCTGCTGAACTGCGCCAGAAAGACGTTGCCGGCCTGCAAGCCGAGGTCAAGGAGCTGCAAAAGGCTCACTTCGGCCTGCGCATGCAAAAAGCCACGCAACAATTGAACAACACGGCCACGCTGGGCAATACCCGTCGTGACATCGCCCGTGCCAAGACCATTCTTGCTGAAAAGCAAGCCGCCAAATAAGGAGCACTGAATGACGGAAGCTAAAAAATCCCTCAAGCGCACCTTGGTTGGCAAGGTGGTCAGCGACAAGCGAACCAAAACCGTGACCGTGCTGGTCGAGCGTCGTGTGATGCACGAGCTCTACGGCAAGATCGTCGCCAAGTCGAGCAAGTACCACGCCCATGACGAAAAGGGCGAGTACAAGCTGGGCGACGTGATCGAAATCACCGAGAGCAAGCCGATTTCCAAGACCAAGAACTGGGTCGCCACCCGTCTGGTCGAAAAGGCTGCTGCGGTCTAAGTTCATTGCAGCACAGGCTGCAGGACGGACAAAAACGGCTCACAATGCGTGAGCCGTTTTTTTTGGCCAACCCCAACTGCTAATTCGAGGAGCACAACATGATCAAAGTCGGTGATACCCTGCCTGGCGCCACGCTAATGGAATATTCGGAAGTCGAAGGCAATGGCTGCAGCATCGGCCCCAACCCGGTGGATGTGAACAAGGCTATGGCGGGCAAGACGATCGCCATCTTCGGCCTGCCCGGTGCCTACACCCCGACCTGCTCTGCCAAGCACGTGCCGGGTTATGTCGAGAAGTTCAACGAATTCAAGGCCGCTGGTGTGGACGAAATCTGGTGCGTCAGCGTGAACGATGCCTTTGTCATGGGCGCCTGGGCGCGTGACCAGAAGACGGGCAGCAAGGTGCGCATGCTGGCTGACGGCAGTGCCGACTTCGCCAAGGCTACCGGGCTCACGCTCGATCTGACGGCCCGTGGCATGGGCTTGCGCAGCAACCGTTATTCCATGCTGGTCAAGGACGGCAAGGTCAAGACCTTGAACATCGAGGCGCCGGGCAAGTTCGAAGTCAGTGACGCCGGCACCCTGCTGGGCCAAGCCAAGGCCTGAGTCGCTTCGACGCTACAAAAAAGCCACCGTCGCGGCGGTGGCTTTTTCTGGGCGAACTACAGGCGGGTGTCACCGAGCGTGGCCATCAGGTAGTGGGCGCCGGCGATGGGGTTGTGGTAGTAAGGGGGCACTTCCACAAAACCCAAGTCCTCGTAAAGTGTGCGTGCGGTCTCCATCTCGTTCAGCGTGTCAAGCAGGACGTGGTCGTAGGCGTAGAGATGGGCTGCATCCAGGATGGCCTGGGCAAGCCGGCGGCCCAGGCCCAATCCGCGAAAAGCAGGACGCACATAGAGACGTTTCATTTCGCAAGCATTGGGATAATCGGCGCTATCCAGGGGGCGCAGCGCACAGCAACCCGCAACCTGCCCGTTAACCATGGCCAGCAGCAAGGCGCCACGCGGAGCAGCATAGTCGCCAGGCAGGGTGGCGAGCTCCTGCTCAAAACCCTGGAAGCACAGGTCGATGTTGAGGCTGGCGGCATACTCGCGGAAAATCTCGTGTGCGGCGTCGAACTCAGCAGGTTGCTGCGGCGTCAGGATCGAAATGGTGGGCGGGTTCAAGGCAAGGATGAGTCAGGAAATGGGAAACAAGTTTATCGTGGGGCGAAAGCAAACTTCAGCGGCTGCTGCTGGGCGGTTCCTGCCGAAGGTCCTGGTCTTGGCGCTGGCGGGAGGGCTGCTGGCCGGCTGCCAGACGGTACAGACCACGGGGGCAGGTCAGGTCGGCGTCACGCGCAACCAGTACATGGCGGTGAGCGCCGCCGAGGTGGACGCCGCATCAGCCCAGGCCTACCGCAAGATGCTGCAGGAGGCCGAGCGCAAGAAGGAGCTCAACGTCGATGCGGCCATGTTGGCGCGGGTGCAGGGGATTGCCAAGAGGCTGGTCGCCCAGACCGGGCATTTCCGCCCCGACGCGCAAGGCTGGCGCTGGGAAACTAATGTCTTCCACAGCGACCAGGTGAATGCGTTCTGCATGGCGGGCGGCAAGATCGGCATCTACAGCGGCCTGATCGAGAAACTCAAGATCACTGACGACGAATTGGCCGCCGTGATGGGTCATGAAATCGCGCATGCTTTGCGCGAGCATGTACGCGAACAGGTGTCGATGCAACAGGCGGCGCGGGTGCCGGGTATGGTGATCGCCATCGTGACCGGTATCCCGGTTCTGGGCGATCTGGGCGACACGTTGACACAAGTGAGCCTCACACTGCCGCGCAGCCGGGAGGCTGAGAGCGAAGCCGACCAGATCGGCGTTGAGCTGGCGGCACGGGCCGGTTATGACCCGCGTGCGGCGATCAGCCTGTGGCAGAAGATGAACCAGCTGGGCGGGGGGCGCCCCCCCGAGTTTCTCAGCACGCACCCGTCACCGGACTCGCGTCAGCAGGACCTCGCACGCCTGAGCGCCGTCGTGATGCCCCTGTACGAGCAAAGCAGGAAACGCTGAGACAGGCTCAGGGTGCTGCGAGCCACAAGAACAGGGTGACGCCGGCGGCGCTCAGCAGCAGCAGCCCCGCGGCCCGCAGGCGACTGCGCGCGTCATCGCGTGAGGCAGGCGCTGGCTGAGCCAGTTCCTTGTCGCCGGTGAGCATGGGGCGCACCAGATTCTGCCGCTTGCGCCAGAGGTAATAGAGGATGGCGATGACGTGCAGTATCACGAGCACGATCAGCACGCGTTTGCCGACCTCGCGGTGGTACCAGGAGGCCAGGCTCACGAAGTCGCTGGAGGCCAGCCGGGTCAACGGTCCGCTGGCGGCAATCTCATCATCACTGAAAAGGCCGGTGCCGATCTGTGCCAGCAGGAAAAACAGCAAGGCAAATACAGAGAGCGCCCCGGTAGGGCTGTGCCCAACTGAATGCGAAGGGTCGCCCTGGCCGCGCAGGTAACGCCACAGGCTTGCCGGAGAATAGATAAAAGCCGTGAAGCGTGACCAGCGTCCGCCGAACAGGCCCCAGAGCAGGCGGAAGATCAGCAGCGTCAGCACGGCATATCCCAGGCGGAAATGCCATTCCATGTAGCCGAGTTGGACCGTGGTCACGAGGGCAATGACGCCGAGCGCCAGCAGCCAGTGGAAGAGGCGTGTGGGGAGGTCCCAGATTCTGACAAGGTGCGGCATGACGGGTCCTAGGATAGGATGCGGGCAGGGAAGTCGTTGCTTGGTATTTTCCCTGAGATAAGGGGAATCGTGCGAACTTTGGCGCAGCCAGCGGCTCCCAAGTCCGGGAACCTTCCCGTTTACCAGCAAAGGAAGAACATGAAAACAATCGGTATCTTTCTCGCCACAGCGGCGATCCTCGGCTTCAGTGGCACGGCTTCGGCCCAGTTTGCCAAGCCGGAAGATGCAATCAAATATCGCAAGAACGCACTATTCGTGATGCAACAGCACTACGCCCGTATCGGCGCCATGGCCAGTGGTCGGGCACCTTTCGATGCGAAGGCTGCAGCCGAGAACGCGGCTATTGCAGAAACCATGTCGCGACTGCCCTGGGCTGCTTTTGGCGAGGGGACTGACAAGGGCGACACCAAGGCTCTGCCGGAGATTTGGAAGGAGCAAGCCAAGTTCAAAGCCGCCGCCGAGAAGATGGAGTCTGAAATGAGCAAGCTGGCTGCCGCTGCCAAGACCGGCAACCTGGACAGCATCAAGACGGCTTTCCAGTCCACATCGGGCAGCTGCAAGGCCTGCCACGACGATTTCCGGGGCAAGTGAACTGAGGCCTGGCCCTTCGCAGCTGGAGGGCTGATTATGAAATGCAAAGGGGCAGCCAGCGCTGCCCCTTGTCATTGGAGGGAGCGTTCAGGCTTGCGCCAGCAGTTCCTCGATGAGCCGGTGCAACTCGGCGAAATCAGGCTCGCCGACGTAACGCTTGACGATCTGGCCGCTTTTGTCGACCAGGTAGGTGGTCGGGGTCAGACGCACTTCACCCCAGGCTGTGGCCACGCTGCCCGTGTTGTCGATGGCCACCTTGAACGGCAGCTTGCGGGTCTGGCTGAAATTGACGACATAGCTGGGCGGGTCATAACTCATGGCCACAGCCACGGTATCGAACCCGCGCTCGCGGTACTTGTCGTAGGTCGCCATCAGTTTGGGCATCTCTGCCACACAGGTGGTACAGCTGGTCGCCCAGAAGTTCACCAGGACGACACGGCCGCGAAAATCGGCGGTGGTCTGTTTCGAGCCGTCCAGCAACACGAAGGTGGATTCCGGGGCCGGGCCGAAGCCGGGCGCACGCAACAGTAGCCAGCCGGCGATGGCAACGACGGCAACTGCGGCAAGATAGAGGGCGCGTTTCATTGACGGGGAATAGGACATGGACAGGCGGAAGTTTAATTCGATTGGATGGCCAGTGCTGCTGGGAGTTCCCTTGCTGCATGTGGGGCCGGCCCAGGCGCTCGCCCTGGAAGAGTTGAGCCAGGGGGAGGCGGTGCGTGCCCTCAAGGCCGCTCTGGAGCGCGGCGCACGCAGTGCCATCGGCCAGCTGGGGCAGCTCAATGGCTTCCTAGGCAACGAGAAAGTCAGGATTCCCCTGCCCCGCCAGCTGCAGGACGCCGAGCAGATGCTGCGCACCTTCGGTCAAGGCGGCCGTCTGGACGAGCTGGTGACGACGATGAACCGCGCGGCCGAGGCGGCGGTGCCCATGGCGCAGGAACTGATGCTGGGTGCCGTGCGCGGCATGACGGTCGCCGATGGCAAGAAGATCCTGGGTGGGGACGAGACCTCGGTGACCACCTTCTTTGCCGACAAGACCCGGCAGCCGCTGGGACAGAAATTCCTGCCCGTGGTGACGCGCAGCACCGAAAAAGTCGGCCTGGCCGGCCAGTACAACCACATCGCCGGCAAGGCGGCCGATTTCGGCCTGCTGCGCCGGGAGGACGCGAGCATCGAACAATATGTGACCGCCAAGGCCCTGGACGGTCTGTACTACGTGATCGGTGAGGAAGAGCGCAAGATCCGCAGAGATCCGGTAGCGACGGGCAGCGCACTGCTCAGCAAGGTATTTGGCGCACTCAAGTAGTGCACCCTCGACGTTCAGGCCGCCACGGCGGGGATAATTTGCAGATGTACCGTCAACTCCTGCTTCTGGGCCTGGCCCTTGTACTGGCTGCCTGCAGCCCTTCCCTCAATTGGCGCGAAGTCCGGCCGGGTGGCGAGCTCAAGGCCTTGCTCCCCTGCAAGCCGGACCAGGGCAGTCGTCGGCAGAATCTGGCCGGCCGGGAGATCGAGGTGCAGATGCTGGGCTGCGAAGCCGCCGGCGCCCTGTACGCCGTTTCCGTGGCCGAACTCGGGGATGCCGGGCGTGCCCCGGCCGTGCAGGTCCAATGGCAGGCCAATCTGTTAGGGAATATGCGGGCCACCGCTTCGACCAGCAGTGCCTGGAGCCTCAAGGGGGCGAATGCCGTGCTGGAGCCCGTACGCCTCAAGGCCCGGGGCCTGCGGCCCGATGGCCAGCCCGTGGTTGCCGAAGCGGTGTGGTTTGCCCACGGCACACGCCTGTACCACGCGGTCATCTATGCCGAGCGCATCGCCACCGAGATGAGCGAGCCCTTCTTCAGCGGCCTGGAGCTGCCATGAGCGCCGCCCGGCCGCCAGCAGGCGCTCGCACCCCAATGCGCAGCATGGAGGTCAACCTGTGAGTACCCTGAACCGCCGTGGGGCGGTACTGGTGTTCCTGGCTTTTGCCTTTGCCTATTTTTTCTCGGCCTTGATCCGCGCGATCACCGCCACGCTCTCCCCGCAACTGACCCAGGAATTCAGTCTGCATGCGCGCGATCTGGGCCTGCTGGCGGGAGGTTACTTTCTCGGTTTTGCTGCCATGCAGTTGCCGCTGGGGCGCTGGCTGGACCGACAGGGGCCGAAGACCGTCATCCTCGGTTTTCTGGCCGTGGCCGCCATGGGCTGCCTGGCCTTCTCGCAGGCGACGAGCTTCTCGGGCCTCCTCGTAGCGCGCGTGCTTTGCGGCATCGGTCTGGCGGCCTGCCTGATGGCGCCGTTGACGGGTTTTCGGCGCTGGCTGGACCCGGCCAGCCAGCTGCGTGCCAATTCCTGGATGCTGATGACGGGCTCCATGGGCATGGTGGCGTCCACGCTGCCGGTGCAATGGTTGCTGCCGAGCTACGGCTGGCGTTCCCTGTTCTGGGGTCTGGCGGGTTTGTTGTTGTTGTCCATGGCGTTGATTGCCTGGCAGGTACCGCGCTGGCAAAAGACGGCGCCTCCCCCCGTCGCAGGCGCAGCGGCAGGCAGTTATGCAGAAGTCTGGCGGCATGCCTATTTCCGTCGCCTGACACCGCTGGGCTTCTTCAACTACGGTGGCATGGTGGCCATCCAGACCTTGTGGGCCGTGCCCTGGATGACCCGCGTGGCTGGCTACACGCCGGTGCAGGCAGCCACCGGCCTGTTCTGGATCAATGTGGCCATGCTGACCACCTTCTGGTCCTGGGGCCTGTTGATTCCGCGACTGACGCGGCGTGGTGTGCACACCAACCAGCTGATCACCTGGGGCACCCCGCTGAGTCTGTTGCTGCTGGCGGCCATCGTGCTGGCCGGCGAATCCGGGGCTACTCATGCCGGTTTGTTGTGGGCGCTGTTCTGCGTCAGTTCCACCTTCCTCTCGCTGGCGCAGCCGGCCGTGGGCATGGCCTTCCCCTCAGAACTCGCAGGACGGGCTCTTTCGGCCTACAACCTGGTCATTTTTTCCGGGGTGTTCGTGGTGCAGTGGGGCATCGGCCTGCTGATCGATGCCTTTGTCGCGGGGGGCTGGGCTCAGGCGCAGGCCTTCCAGGGTGCGTTGGGCGTGTTTCTGCTGTTGAACCTGCTGTCCTATCTCTATTTCCTGGTGGCGAAAAAGACATAATCAGGTCAGCATGAACAACGGTATCGTCATCATCGCCCATGCGCCGCTGGCCAGTGCGCTGCGCCAGTGCGTGGCCCATGTCTTTCCGGAGCGCCTGGGCGGCGTGGTCGCTGTGGACGTGTTGCCGGATGCGCCGGTCGCGCAAAGCGTGGCGCAGGCACGGCAGGCCGTTGGCCCGCTGGGGCAGGCCCCGCTGCTGCTGCTGACCGACGTGCTGGGTGCCACGCCCTGCAATGTGGCAGGTCAGCTGCAGGAAGGGCGTCAGGCGCGCCTGCTGGCGGGGGTAAACCTGCCCATGCTGCTGCGTGCCGTGACCTACCAGCATGAGCCGCTGGACGAGCTGCTGGCCCGTGCCCTGCAAGGCGGCACCCAGGGTGTGTTGCAGGTGTCGGCGGCGTGACGATTTGAACAGACAAAAGATAGGGACCAAGGAATGATCAAGGCCAGTGTCACCATCAGCAACAAGCTCGGACTGCATGCCCGAGCCTCGGCCAAGCTCACCAAGATGGCGGGCAGTTTCCCTTGCGAAGTCTGGCTGTCCCGAGGTGAGCGGCGCGTGAACGCCAAGAGCATCATGGGTGTGATGATGCTGGCCGCCGGCCTGGGCAGCGTGGTCGAGATCGAGGCCCAGGGCGATCGTGCACAGGAGGCCGTGGATGCACTGCTCGTGCTGATCAATGACAAGTTCGGCGAGGGCGAATGATATGACCCCCACGGTCGCCCACTGCGTGTGGCTCCCTGCCCCCAGAGGGGGCCGCGTTTCGCCTTGGGACGGCCCGGCGGCGAAACAAGTGAGGTGGGCGGCATGACGTTCTCCATCCACGGCCTGGCTGTCGCGCGCGGCATTGCCATCGGGCGTGCCGTGCTGGTGGCCAGCAGCCGGGTGGACGTGGCGCACTATTTCATCGAGCCCGCCCAGGTGGAGCGCGAGATCGAGCGTGTGAAGCGTGGGCGCGATGCGGTGGTCGAAGAGCTCCACCGCCTGCAGCAGACCATCTCTCAACTCGGACCGAAGGATGCGCCGCACGAGTTGCGGGCCCTGCTGGACGTGCACCTCATGTTGCTGCAGGATGAGGAGATGGTGGGCGGTGTCAAGCACTGGATACGCGACCGGCTCTACAACGCCGAGTGGGCGCTGACCACCCAGCTGGAGATGGTGGCGCGGCAGTTCGACGAGATGGAGGACGAGTACCTGCGCGAGCGCAAGGCCGACCTGGAGCAGATCACCGAAAAGGTCTTGCGTGCCATGCAGGGCCAGACCACCTCCGGTCTGCCCGCCGGCATCGCCGCCGCCCGCAAGGCGCCATCGGCTGAATTGCAGCTGGAGGACACCGACACACCGCTGGTGCTGATCGCGCACGAGATTTCGCCATCGGACATGCTGCAATTCAAGCAAGGCCTGTTTGCCGGTTTTGTCACCGACGTCGGGGGCAAGACCTCGCACACCGCCATCGTGGCGCGCAGCATGGACATTCCGGCTGTGGTGGGCGCACGCACCGCCAGCCAGCTGGTGCGCCAGGACGACTGGGTCATCATCGACGGCGATGCCGGTGTGGTGATCGTCGATCCTTCGCCCATCATCCTGGCCGAGTACCAGTACAAGCAGCGCCAGTTGGACCTGGAGCGCAGCCGTCTGGGGCGCCTGCTGGACACGCCGGCTGTCACGCTGGACGGCGAGAAGGTCGAGCTGTTGGCCAATATCGAGATGCCGGAAGATGCACATGCGGCCATGAAGGCGGGTGCCGTGGGCGTCGGCCTGTTCCGCAGTGAATTCCTGTTCATGGGCCGCCACGGTCACCTGCCCGACGAGGAGGAGCAGTACCGGGCGTATTGCCGGGCGGTCGAAGGCATGGGGGGGCTGCCCGTCACCATCCGGACCGTGGATATCGGCGCCGACAAGCCCATGGACAGCACTGTCGTCGAAGGTAATCACCTCAACCCGGCCCTGGGCCTGCGTGCCATACGCTGGAGCCTGGCCGATCCGTCCATGTTCCTGACCCAGTTGCGGGCCATCCTGCGTGCCGCTGCACACGGACCGGTCAAGATGCTGATTCCCATGCTGGCGCATCTGAGCGAGATTCGCCAGACGGTGGCACTGGTTGAGCAGGCTCGCGCCGAATTGCAGCGCGAGGGCCGCCCCTTCGGGACGGTGATGCTGGGTGCCATGATCGAGATACCGGCAGCCGCGCTGACGCTCAAGACCTTCCTCCGCCACTTCGATTATCTGTCGGTCGGCACCAACGATCTGATCCAGTACACCCTGGCGATTGATCGCGCCGACGAGTCGGTCGCGCATCTCTACGACCCCCTGCACCCGGCCGTCCTGCGTTTGCTGGCCGACACCATTGCCGAATGCCGTGCCCAGGGCAAGCATGTCAGCGTCTGCGGCGAGATGGCCGGCGATGTTGCGATGACGCGCCTGCTCCTGGGCCTGGGCCTGCGCAGCTTCTCCATGCACCCGGCGCAGATCCTGGCGGTCAAGCAGGAGGTGTTGCGCGCCGACACCGGGCGCCTGCAGCCCTGGGCGCAGGCCGTGCTGGCCGCCGACGAGCCCTCCGTCGCGATCAACGCCTGAACGCGGCCTTGCGCTGCATCAAGGCTCGCACGCTGGCGCCGGTTGATACTTTCCAGGGTATCAACCACCCCCGCGGATGACTATTCCCATGAGTACCTTCGATCACCCTGGCCTGATCCAGGACATCAATGAAAGCCTGGCGCCCTTTCGCAAGGCGCAGACCGATGCCATGGCCGGCTTCGGCCAGCTGGCGCGCGCATCCATGGCCGAGGGCGCGCTCAGCACCAAGCACAAGGAATTGATGGCGTTGGCCATCGGCGTGACGCAGCGTTGCTCGGGCTGCATTGGCTTTCACGTCAAGGCCCTGCGCCGGCTGGACTGCACGCGCGCCGAGCTGGAAGAGACGCTGGCGGTGTGTGTCTATATGGGCGGTGGCCCGGCCCTGATGTACGCGGCTGAGGCCCTCAAGGCCTGGGACGCCATGGCGCCGGCCTGAGACGATTCAGCGCCGCCGCAGCAGGTTGACGCGCATGGGGCGCACGAAATGTGCGCCGTCGGCAGTCATGTGCGGCTCGAAGCGCGCACGCACCTCGCCCAGAGTGGCGGCATCGAGCTTATGCTCGACGAAGGTCACGCCGATCATGCGCTGCTCGAACTCGGCGAAGTCGCGGTAGTGCACCGGCATCTCGAAGTGCATCTCGCTCACCTGCTCCCAGGCACCGCTGGTCACGGCCCGGTGCATGGCGGCCAGTGCGGCAGCGCGCACGATCTCCTCGTCGTGAAACAGGCGCATCACTTCGTTCAGCGCGCCGGCGAAGACCGGCTCGGACACATAGAGCAGGCCCTGCGGGCGCATCACGCGGTGTACTTCGGTCACGGCCCGGTCCAGCAGGTCCAGCGGCACGTGGTGCAGCGACTTGAGCATCAGGGCCAGATCGTAGGACTGGTCCGCAAAGGGTATGGCCTGGGCACCAGCCTGCACGAAGGTCAGGCGCTCCTGGGGCTTCTGCAGATTCTTGACCATCTGGCGCTCGTCCACCTCCAGGCCGGTGACGGTGCTGCCCGGCAGGCGCTGCAGCAGTTTGCGCGAGAGGTGTGCGGCGCCGCAGCCCAGCTCGATGACGCGCGGATGCCGCGGCAGGTCGACCAGCGACTCCAGCAGGTCGAACTCGTCGGTGACCAGACGCGAGCTCATCGTGCCAGGCTGGCAGCGTGGGCCTGCTGGTCGGCGTGGTAGCTGGAGCGCACCATGGCGCCCACGGCGGCGTGCGTGAAACCCATCTTGTAGGCTTCTTCCTCGAACATCTTGAAGGTGTCGGGGTGTACGTAGCGCTTGACCGGCAGGTGCGAGGTGGACGGGGCCAAGTACTGGCCGATGGTCAGCATTTCGATGTTGTGGGCGCGCATATCGCGCATGACCTCGAGGATCTCCTCGTCGGTCTCCCCCAGGCCCACCATCAGGCCGCTTTTGGTCGGCACCTCAGGGAACAGGGCCTTGAACTTCCTGAGCAGGTTGAGCGAGAACTGGTAGTCGCTGCCGGGGCGGGCCTGCTTGTAGAGGCGAGGCACGGTTTCCATGTTGTGGTTCATCACGTCGGGCGGGGCGGCCTTGAGGATGTCGAGCGCACGGTCGTCACGTCCACGGAAATCGGGTACCAGCACCTCGATCTGCGTGTGGGGTGACAGCTCCCGGGTCTTGCGGATGCAGTCGACGAAGTGGCCGGCGCCACCGTCGCGCAGGTCGTCACGGTCCACGCTGGTGATCACCACGTACTTCAGCTTGAGCGCGGCGATGGTCTTGGCCAGGTTCTCGGGTTCATTGACGTCCAGTGGATCGGGGCGGCCGTGGCCGACGTCGCAGAAAGGGCAGCGGCGCGTGCATTTGTCGCCCATGATCATGAAGGTCGCCGTGCCTTTGCCGAAGCATTCACCGATATTGGGGCAACTGGCTTCCTCGCAAACCGTGACGAGTTTGTTGGCGCGAAGGGTGTCCTTGATCTCGTAGAAGCGTGTGCTCGGCGAGCCGGCCTTGACGCGGATCCAGTCGGGTTTCTTGAGTATTTCGCCGGCCTCTACCTTGACCGGGATGCGCGAGAGCTTGGCGGCAGCCTTCTGCTTGGCGGCGGGGTCGTAGGTTTCGACGCTTTGTGCTTCACGCACAGTGTTGGATTCGCGAGAGCTCATGCAGGGTGCCTTCAGGGCTTCAGGTGGGTCAGGAGCTTGTGGCTCAGTACGCTGGCAACGTCCGCCCAGTCGGCGGATATCCCGATTGTAGAAAGGTCGATGCTTTGCAGCCCGGCATACCCACAGGGATTGATACGCGAGTAGGGTTCGAGGTCCATGGCCACATTCAGCGCCAGGCCGTGGTAGGTGCAGTTGTGGCTGACCTTGATGCCCAGCGCGGCGATCTTGCCCAGCCCTGAGAAATCGGGCGGGCCGGAGGCGGCGCCCTTCCGGGGCCGTTGTTCCAGCAGGGTGTGCGAGTCCGGGCTGTCCAGCCGCACGTAGATACCGGGAGCCCCGGCCACGCGATGGCCGGTGGCGCCGTAATGCGCCAGCGTGCGGATCACGGCCTCTTCGAGCCGGTAGACGTATTCCTTGACGAAGTAGCCAGCGCGTTTCAGGTCCAGCAGTGGATAGGCCACGACCTGCCCCGGGCCGTGGTAGGTCACCTGGCCGCCGCGGTTGGTGGCGACCACCGGTATGTCGCCCGGCACCAGCACATGATCGGCCTGACCGGCCAGGCCCTGTGTGAAGACGGGCGGGTGTTCGCAGACCCACAGCGCGTCGGGCGTGTCGGTCGTGCGCGTGGCCGTGTATTCCTGCATGGCCGCATAGGTCGGCGCATAGTCCACCCGACCCAGCAGCCGCACATCCATCAGAGTACGACCTTTACCAAGGGGTGGGTGGACAGCGTGCGGTAGAGCTCGTCGAGTTGCTCACGGCTGGTGGCCGTGATGGTGATGGTCACGCCCAGGTAGTTGCCGCCCTTGCTTTCACGCAGCTCGACGGAGGCGGCGTCGAAGCCGGGGTCAAACTCGCGGGCCACCGTGGTCACGGCGTGCACAAAACCTTCGGCCTTGGCGCCCATCACCTTGATGGGAAAGCGGCAGGGGTACTCGATCAGGCTGTCGGTGCGCGAGGGGCTGGGGGGCTGGGTATTCATGCGGGGCGGCGCAGGCGGGCCTGCAGTTTGGCGGCCTGGTAGCCGGCGTGAAGTTGGGCGTAGACGGGGCCGGGACGGCCGTCACCCAAAGGCTGGCCATCGATGCGGGTCACGGGCAGCACTTCCTTGGTGGCCGAGCTCAGCAGGACTTCGTCGGCCGCCAGCACTTCCTGGCGGGAGATGGCGCGCAGTTCAAAGGAAATGCCGTGTGTGGTGCAGATCTCCTCCAGCAGGCCATAGCGTATGCCTTCGAGCACCAGGTTGTCGCGGGGCGGGCCCAGCAGCACACCGTCCTTGACGATCCAGACATTGCTGGATGCACCCTCGCTGAGCCAGCCCTCGCGGAACATGATGGTCTCGGTGGCGCCGGCGTCCACGCTGATCTGGCGCGCCAGCACCGCGCCCAGCAGGCTGGTGCTCTTGATATGCGCCTTCTGCCAGCGGAAGTCCTCGGCCGTCACGCAGCTCACGCCGTCCTGGCGCAGGCTCTCGGCGGGGAGTTTCATGGTGTTGGTCATGACAAACACCGTGGGCGTGAGACCCGGCAGCATGGCGTGGTCGCGCATGGCCACCCCGCGCGTGACTTGCATATAGACCATCTGTTCGATCTTTTCCGGGTCCCCGCCCGTGCTGCGGGCGAAGTCGGCGACCAGTTGCTCGGCGATCGCCCGCCATTGGCTGCGTGTGTGCGGGTTGGGGATGCGCAGCTCGGCCAGGCTGCGGTCCAGGCGGGCCATGTGCTGCTCGAATCGGAACAGGCAGCGGCCATAGACCGGGACCACTTCATAGACGCCATCGCCAAAAATGAAGCCGCGGTCCATGACGCTGACTTTTGCATCCGGTAGCAGTGTGTACTCACCATTGAGATAGCAGGGCAGAGCAGGCAGAGCGGGGGATGACATGGTCAAATTATCGCAGCAAGGGTGGTGGCAATGAGGTGGCTGCGCTCGCGCGGGCCGCCGATGAAACCATATGGGGGCGCTTTTTTAATGTTCTAGTCAGGTACTGATCAAATGGCTCGGGTTTCTACGTATAATCTAAGGCTTTGTGGCGTTGCCAAAGCTGGATCCGGGTGTGATTTGACATGTCTAAATTGGCGTCGGGACCGCGGGGTGGCGCACAAGACGAGGCTACGGAGTCGGAATTCACGCCGCTGAGCGCCCAGGAGGCGCAGGCGCTGCGGGAGCGTAATCCATCGGTTTCTCCCTGGTGGGTGGTGATGGCTCAGGTGGTGGTCGGGTCGGTGGCGGCTTTGCTGGCCTGGCTCCTGACCGGTTCGCCTTCGGTGGCTTGGTCTCTTGCATATGGTGCGTTGGCGGTGGCCCTGCCAGCCGCCTTGTTTGCGCGGGGCTTGAGTGGTCGTCTGGCGTCGGTGAATCCGATGACGGCGGCCCTCGGCTTCCTGGTGTGGCAGATGGTGAAGTTGGCCTTGACGATGGCAATGTTGTTTGCCGCGCCCAGGCTGGTGGTGGCGCTGAGTTGGCCGGCCCTGCTGGTGGGCTTGGTGCTGGCGTTGAAGGTGTATTGGGTGGCGTTGAGATTCGCGCCACGGAACATGAAACTTTGAGACGAGTAAACAGATGAGTGCTGAAACCGGACTGACCGCAGGCGAGTACATCGTTCACCACCTGCATCATCTGCAAAACCAGGCGCCCAAGGCGGTTGCCGACTTCTCGGTTTTCAACTTCGATTCCCTGTTCTTTTCGATCTCCCTCGGGGTGCTGGGTTGCTGGCTGCTCTGGCTGGCCGCGCGCAAGGCCACTTCGGGTGTGCCGGGTCGTTTCCAGGCCGCGGTGGAGATCCTGGTCGAGATGGTGGATGCGCAGGCCAAGGGCATCGTGCACAACGCAGAAAGCCGCAAGTTCGTGGCACCTCTGGCGCTGACCGTGTTCGTCTGGATCTTCCTGATGAATGCGATGGACCTGCTGCCGGTCGACCTGATCCCGGCCTTGTGGCACAGCGCTGGCCCGGCGGTGGGCATGAAGGATTACATGCGCGTGGTGCCCACTGCTGACTTGTCGGTCACCATGGGTCTGTCCCTGGCTGTGCTGCTGATCTGCATTTACTACAACATCAAGATCAAGGGCGCAGGCGGCTGGATCCATGAGCTGTTCACCGCCCCCTTTGGTGCCCACCCGCTGCTGTGGCCCTTCAACTTCATGATGCAGATCATCGAGTTCATCGCCAAGACCGTTTCGCACGGCATGCGACTGTTCGGCAATATGTATGCCGGCGAACTGATCTTCATGCTGATCGCCCTGATGGGCGGTGCGTGGTCGATGTCGGCCACCGGTATCGGCCTGGCCATCGGCCACGTCATCGCAGGCACGGCCTGGGCGATCTTCCACATCCTGATCATCACGTTGCAGGCCTTTGTGTTCATGATGCTGACCCTGGTCTACCTCGGTCAGGCGCATGACGCGCATTGAGTCCCGCCATTCCCTTTTCCTTTCTCTTTTTAACCAAGTCCTTTAGGAGTCATCATGGAAGTTATCAGCTTTGTCGCTCTGGCCGCTGGCCTGATCATTGGTCTGGGTGCTGTCGGCGCTTGTATCGGCATCGGCATCATGGGCAGCAAGTATCTTGAGTCCGCTGCACGCCAGCCCGAGCTGATGGGCGAACTGCAGACCAAGATGTTCCTGCTGGCCGGTCTGATCGACGCCGCTTTCATTATCGGTACCGGTATCGCGCTGTGGTTCGCCACTGCCAACCCCTTCCTGGCCCAAATCGCCAACCTGCCGAAGTAAGCTCCGCCGGACACAAAACATTCCCCGGCGTGCGTGGGCACGTCAGGGTGAAGGATGAAACATGAGCATTACCGGTACCCTCATCATTCAGATGATCGTGTTCCTGATCCTGGTCGGGTTCACGATGAAGTTTGTGTGGCCTCCGATTGCCAAGGCGCTGGATGAGCGCGCGCTGAAGATCGCCGACGGCCTCGCTGCTGCCGACAAGGCCAAGTCCGAACTGTCCGCCGCCAACAAGCGCGTGGAAGACGAACTGGCGAAGTCGCGCAATGAGACTGCCGCCCGCTTGGCTGATGCCGAGCGTCGCGCGCAGACCATCATCGAGGAAGCCAAGGCCAGGGCGACGGAAGAGGGCAACAAGATTGTTGCCGCTGCCAAGTCCGACGCCGAGCAGCAGACGGTCAAGGCACGTGAGGCCCTGCGTGAGCAGGTCGCAGCACTGGCCGTCAAGGGCGCCGAGCAGATTCTGCGCAAGGAAGTCAACGCCAGCGTCCATGCGGACCTGCTGGGTCGTTTGAAGACTGAGCTGTAAGAGGATCCCATGGCTGAACTCGCCACCATTGCCCGTCCTTACGCAGAAGCGCTTTTCAAGGCGACCGCGGCCGATCTGGCCGGCACGGCCGTCTGGGTCGAGGAGCTGGCTGTGATTGCGGGTAATCCGCAGCTGCAGCAGTTTGCCGAGAACCCGAATGCGACGGCACAGCAGGTGTTCGACGTGATCGCCGGGGTGGCCAAGGCCCCCCTGAACGATGCCGCCAAGAACTTCCTGCGCACCGTCATCGACAACGGCCGTCTGAGCGTGCTGCCGGAAATCGCGGCCCAGTTTCGCACTCTGAAGAACGCCCAGAGCGGCTCTTCGGATGCCGTCGTGTACAGCGCCTTTGCCATCGATGGCGCGGCGCTGGCCGACGTCAAGGCGACGCTGGAAAAACGCTTCGGCCGCAAGCTGAATGTGTCCGTCGAATTGCAGCCCGAGCTGATCGGTGGCATCCGCGTGGTGGTCGGTGACGAGGTGCTCGACACCTCCGTCAAGGCCCGTCTGGAACAAATGAAAGTGGCTCTCACTGCCTGAGGCGTCCCGCCCGAGCTGTCAGCCCAACCCAAGGAAAGAAGGAAAGAGTCATGCAACTCAATCCCGCAGAAATCTCTGAACTGATCAAGAGCCGGATTCAAGGCCTGTCCGCCAGCGCCGACATCCGTAACCAGGGTACCGTGGTGTCCGTGACCGACGGCATCTGCCGTATCCACGGCCTGTCGGATGTGATGCAGGGCGAAATGCTCGAATTCCCGGCCGGCAAGGATGGCCAGCCCACCTACGGCCTGGCCCTGAACCTCGAGCGCGACTCCGTCGGCTCCGTGATTCTGGGCGAGTACGAGCACATCTCCGAAGGCGACACCGTTAAATGCACGGGCCGCATTCTGGAAGTGCCGGTCGGCCCTGAGCTGATCGGCCGCGTGGTCAACGCCCTGGGTCAGCCGATCGACGGCAAGGGCCCGATCAACGCCAAGATGACCGACGTGATCGAGAAGGTCGCCCCGGGCGTGATCGCCCGCCAGTCGGTGGACCAGCCCATGCAGTCCGGCCTGAAGTCGATCGACGCCATGGTGCCGGTCGGTCGCGGCCAGCGCGAGCTGATCATCGGCGACCGCCAGACCGGCAAGACCGCCGTGGCCATCGACGCCATCATCAACCAGAAGGGTCAGAACATGACCTGCGTTTATGTCGCGATCGGCCAGAAGGCCTCCAGCGTCAAGAACGTGGTGCGTGCCCTGGAGCAGGCCGGCGCGATGGAATACACCATCGTCGTGGCTGCCACCGCCTCCGAATCCGCGGCCATGCAGTACGTGTCGGCCTACTCCGGCTGCACCATGGGCGAGTACTTCCGCGACCGCGGCCAGGACGCCCTGATCGTCTATGACGACCTGTCCAAGCAGGCCGTGGCCTACCGTCAGGTCTCGCTGCTGCTGCGCCGCCCGCCGGGCCGCGAAGCCTACCCCGGCGACGTGTTCTATCTGCACAGCCGTCTGCTGGAGCGTGCCGCTCGCGTGAACGCGGACTATGTCGAAGCCTTCACCAAGGGCGCCGTCAAGGGCAAGACCGGTTCGCTGACCGCATTGCCGATCATCGAAACGCAAGCCGGTGACGTGTCCGCCTTCGTGCCGACCAACGTGATCTCGATCACCGACGGCCAGATCTTCCTGGAAACCAGCCTGTTCAACGCCGGTATCCGCCCCGCCATCAACGCCGGTATCTCGGTGTCGCGCGTCGGTGGTGCTGCCCAGACCAAGCTGATCAAGAACCTGTCCGGCGGTATCCGTACCGACCTGGCCCAGTACCGTGAGCTGGCTGCCTTCGCGCAGTTCGCTTCCGACCTGGACGAGGCCACCCGCAAGCAGCTGGACCGCGGTGCCCGCGTGACCGAGTTGCTCAAGCAGGCGCAGTACAGCCCGCTGTCCATCAGCCTGATGGCCGCTTCGCTGTTCGCGGTGAACAAGGGCTTCCTGGACGACATCGAAGTCAAGAAGGTGTTGCCCTTCGAGCACGGCCTGCACGCCTACCTCAAGGACAAGCACGCTGCGCTGCTGGCCAAGCTCGAAGCTGCCAAGGCCATGGACAAGGATGCCGAAGCCGAGTTGAGCGCTGCAATTGCCGCGTTCAAGAAGACCTTCGCCTGATTCCGACCTGACGATCCAAGGAGCCACTCATGGCAGCAGGTAAGGAAATACGCGGCAAGATCAAATCGGTGGAAAACACCAAGAAGATCACCAAGGCCATGGAAATGGTGGCCGCGTCGAAGATGCGCAAGGCGCAGCAGCGTATGCGTGCCGCCCGTCCCTACAGCGAGAAGGTGCGCAACATTGCCGCCAACCTCGGCAAGGCCAATCCGGAGTACACGCATCCGTTCATGCGAGTGAACGATGCCAAGACGGCCGGCATGATCGTCGTGACCACGGACAAGGGTCTGTGCGGCGGCCTCAACACCAACGTGCTGCGTGGCGTGACCAACAAGTTGCGCGAGTTGCAGGGCGAAGGTGTTGGCATGCAGGCGGTGGCCATTGGCAACAAGGGCCTGGGTTTCCTCAACCGCATCGGGGCCAAGGTGGTTTCGCAGTCGACCCAGCTCGGCGATACGCCGCATCTGGAAAAGCTGATCGGCCCGGTCAAGGTGTTGCTCGACGCCTATGCGCGTGGCGAACTGAATTCGGTGTATCTGTGCTACACCAAGTTCATCAACACCATGAAGCAGGAGCCGGTGGTCACCCAACTGTTGCCCTTGTCGGCGGCCAAGATGGAGGCCGAGGCGCAAGCCAGCGGCCCCCAGCATGGCTGGGACTACATCTACGAGCCCGATGCCCAGGCCGTCATCGACGAACTGCTGTTGCGCTACGTCGAGGCGCTGGTTTACCAGGCCGTGGCCGAGAACATGGCTTCGGAGCAGTCGGCCCGGATGGTGGCCATGAAGGCTGCCACCGACAACGCAGGTAGCGTGATCGGTGAACTCAAGCTGGTCTACAACAAGACGCGTCAGGCAGCGATCACGAAAGAGCTGTCGGAAATCGTGGCGGGTGCGGCTGCTGTGTAAAACAGCACTCCGGTCTGACCTTTGGTACGTTAAAGATTCAAATTTTTGGAGCGAAAAATGGCTCAAGCAAACTCGCAAGTGCAGGGAAAAATTGTTCAGTGTATTGGCGCCGTGGTGGACGTCGAGTTCCCGCGCGACAAGATGCCTGGCATCTATGACGCCCTGAAAATGGACGGCTCGTCCCTGACGCTCGAAGTGCAGCAGCAGCTTGGCGACGGCATCGTGCGTACCATTGCCCTGGGTTCGTCCGACGGCCTGCGCCGCGGCATGATGGTGTCCAACACCGAGAAGCCCATCATGGTGCCGGTGGGCAAGGCTACGCTGGGCCGCATCATGGACGTGCTGGGCGCGCCGATCGATGAGCGTGGTCCGGTGAATGCCGAGAAGACCATGTCGATCCACCGCAAGGCTCCCGCTTACGACGAGCTGAGCCCCTCGCAGGAACTGCTGGAAACCGGCATCAAGGTGATTGACCTGGTGTGCCCGTTCGCCAAGGGCGGCAAGGTCGGCCTGTTCGGCGGTGCCGGCGTGGGCAAGACCGTGAACATGATGGAGCTGATCAACAACATCGCCAAGGCGCACTCGGGTCTGTCCGTGTTCGCCGGTGTGGGCGAGCGTACCCGTGAGGGTAACGACTTCTATCACGAGATGGCCGACTCTGGCGTCGTGAAGCTCGACAACCTGGCCGAATCCAAAGTGGCCATGGTCTACGGTCAGATGAACGAGCCCCCGGGCAACCGTCTGCGCGTGGCCCTGACCGGCCTGACCATCGCCGAGTCCTTCCGTGACGAAGGCCGTGACGTGCTGTTCTTCGTGGACAACATCTACCGCTACACCCTGGCCGGTACCGAAGTGTCCGCGCTGCTGGGCCGGATGCCTTCCGCCGTGGGCTACCAGCCGACGCTGGCCGAGGAAATGGGCCGCCTGCAAGAGCGGATCACGTCGACCAAGGTCGGTTCGATCACCTCGATCCAGGCCGTGTACGTGCCGGCCGACGACTTGACCGACCCGTCTCCCGCCACCACCTTCGCCCACCTGGACTCCACCGTGGTGCTGAGCCGTGACATCGCCTCGCTGGGTATCTATCCCGCCGTGGACCCGCTGGACTCCACCAGCCGCCAGCTGTCGCCCGACGTCGTGGGTGAAGACCACTACAACACGGCTCGCGCCGTGCAGGGCACGCTGCAGCGCTACAAGGAACTGCGCGACATCATCGCGATTCTGGGCATGGACGAGCTGGCGCCGGAAGACAAGCTGACCGTGGCCCGCGCCCGCAAGATCCAGCGTTTCCTGTCGCAGCCCTTCCACGTCGCCGAGGTGTTCACGGGTTCCCCGGGCAAGTACGTGCCCCTGGCCGAGACCATCCGCGGCTTCAAGATGATCGTCAATGGCGAGTGCGACCACCTGCCCGAGCAGGCCTTCTACATGGTCGGCACCATCGACGACGCCTTCGAAAAAGCCAAGAAGATCTAATCCCGCGGGCCTACCGGAGTCACCATGAACACGATCCACGTCGATGTGGTCAGTGCCGAAGATGCCATTTTCTCGGGCGAGGCGCGTTTTGTCGCTCTGCCCGGCGAAGCCGGCGAACTCGGCATCTACCCGCGTCACACCCCGCTGATCACCCGCATCAAGCCGGGCTCGGTGCGCATCGAAATGGCTGACGGCAAGGAAGAGTTCGTCTTCGTCGCCGGCGGCATCCTCGAGGTGCAGCCCGATTGCGTCACCGTCCTGTCCGATACCGCCGTGCGCGGCAAGGACCTGGACGAAGAGAAGGCCAACGAAGCCAAGCTGGCTGCCGAAGAAGCGATCAAGAACGCCAAGAGCGAGATCGATATCGCTCGCGCCACCTCCGAGCTGGCCATTGCCGTGGCCGAGATGGCGGCGGCTCGCAAGTTCCTGCAGAAGAAGTAATCCAGTTCAGCTGCGGTCCACGCGACCGCACTGCACCAAAGGCCCTGACGTGTGAACGCAGGGCCTTTGTCTTTTCGACAGGCACTGGCGATAAATGCACTGACGACGGGCGGGACGGGCGCACTGGAGGAAAATCAGGCGATCGGACATATCTGGCATGAACTACACCTCACCTCGCTGGCTGCCCGGCGGGCATCTGCAGACCATCTGGGCCGCGCTGTATGCACGCCGCGTGCAGGGACCGCCACCGCAGTTCCGGCGCGAGCGCTGGGACACACCAGATGGCGATTTCATCGATGTCGACTGGCTGCAGGGCCCGGCAGGCAATACTTTGCTCGTGCTGTTTCATGGGCTGGAGGGCTCTTCGCAAAGCCAGTACGCACAGGCTTTCGCCGGCTTTGCGCGAGAGCGCGGCCTGTCCTATGCCGTGCCGCATTTCCGGGGTTGCAGCGGTGAACTCAACCGCGCGCCGCGCGCCTACCACTCGGGCGATTGGCAGGAAATCGACTGGATCCTGAGGCAATTGCGCAGCCGGCATGCGGGTCCCATCGTGGCCCTGGGCATCTCGCTGGGTGGCAATGCCCTGATGCGCTGGGCAGGTGAGCTGGGCGAGGCCGCTGCGACGGTGGTCAGCGCCGTGGCCAGTGTGTGTTCGCCTCTGGATCTGGCCGCTGGCGGCCATGCGATCGGGCGTGGTTTCAACCGGCAGGTCTACACGCGCATGTTCCTGCGCAGCATGAAACCCAAGGCCCTGGCCAAGTGGCATCAACACCCGGGCCTGTTCGATCGCGACGCCTTGCTGCGCGCGCGTGATCTCTACACCTTCGACAACCTTTTCACCGCGCCATTGCACGGCTTCAAGAGCACCGAGGACTACTGGGCACGGGCCTCGGCCAAACCGCATCTGCATCGCATCCGCATTCCGGCGCTGGCCCTCAATGCGCGTAACGACCCCTTTGTGCCGGCTCGCAGCTTGCCGCGGTCCGGCGAAGTGGGCGACTGGGTGACGCTATGGCAGCCCGCGAACGGGGGCCACGTGGGGTTTCCTGATGGGCGCTGGCCTGGCCATGTGCACACCATGCCCGAAGCCGTGGGCGCGTGGTTGTTGCAGGCCGCAGGCGTGCAGGAGCCGCCGCGTGGATGACATCGTCCGCCAGGCTATGGCCAAGTGGCCCAACGTGCCCGACTGCTATGGCTGGCTCGGGCTGGATGCACGGGGCAACTGGTACATGCGCGACGACCGCGCCCAGGCGGCGGGCGCTTTCGACAGCGGCGTGCCAGGGTCCAAGGGCTCCCTGTTAAAACACGAGAAGCTCATCGATTTCATCCAGCGCAACTATGCCGCCGATGCCCTGGGCCGTTGGTTCTTCCAGAACGGTCCGCAGCGTGTCTACGTGGAGCTGGACGTTACACCCTGGATCTGGCGTATCGACGACGATGGCACGGTGCGCGCGCACAGTGGTGAGTTGGTCACCGTGCAGCGCTGCCTGCTGGACGAGCTGGGGCGCGTCTATCTGCAGACCGAACGCGGCTTGGGCCTGGTGCACACGCAGGATGTCGCACGGGTAGCAGAGCGGGTGGAAGCCGGGTACTGGTCACCCGAGCAGGAGCCCGCGGCCAGCCTGCCCGGACGGTATGGTTATGTGCGCAGTCCACAGCGCGACAGGCCGGCACAGGGCAAAAGCCCATAATTCCTCCGACAGGGGCGCACGGACGCATGCCGGCGCAGACGAGGAGACAGCATGGGTGTGAAGGACTTGTTCCGGCTCGATGGCCGCGTGGCGATGATCACCGGTGGTTCGCGCGGCCTGGGCCTGCAGATGGCCGAGGCACTGGGCGAGATGGGCTGCCGACTGGCGCTGACGGCGCGCAAGGCCGATGAACTGGAAGCCGCACGACTGCATTTGCAGGCCCAGGGCCTGGAGGTGTTGTGTATTGCCGGTGACCTGCAGCAGACGGAAGAAATCCCGGCCCTGGTGCAGCAGGTGATGGCCCACTACGGCCAGATCGACATCCTGGTCAACAATGCGGGCGCTACCTGGGGTGCCCCGGCCGAGGACTATCCGGATGCCGCCTGGCACAAGGTGATGAACCTCAACATCAATGCGCCATTCTTCCTGTCGCGCGTGGTAGGCCGGTGCAGCATGATCCCGCGCCAGCAAGGCAAGATCATCAACATCGCGTCGGTGGCGGGCCTCAAAGGCACGGCCCCGGGCGTACACACCATCGCCTACAACACCTCCAAGGCCGCGTTGATCAACTTCACGCGCACCCTGGCGGCTGAATGGGGGCGTTACAACATCAACGTCAACGCCCTTTGCCCGGGCTTTTTCCCCTCGAAGTTGTCCGCCGGCCTGCTGGAGCAGGTGCAGGACGCCGTGATCGCGCGCGCACCGCTGCACCGCATCGGTGGCGAGGAAGACCTCAAGGGCTCGGTGGTGTTCCTGGCCAGCGCGGCCTCACGCCACATCACCGGCCAGTACCTGGCGGTGGATGGCGGCAGCAGCATCGTCTGAAAGGCAGCTTACATGTTCACTGGCCACAACATCCGACATTTCCCGCATTGGCCTCCGGGGCTGCCGCGGCAGTTGACCTTGCCGCAGACCAGCCTCTGGTACAACGTCGAGGTCGCGGCGACACGTTATCCCGACAAGCCGTTCATCGTCTATTACGACACGCCGCTGAGTTACGCCAGGTTTCGCGACGAGTGTGAACGCGTTGCCGGCTGGCTCCAGCAGGCCTGTGGTGTCAAGGCCGGTGACCGTGTGCTGCTCTACATGCAGAACAGCCCGCAGTGGGTGGTCGCCTACTACGGCATCCTGCGCGCCAACGCGGTGGTGGTCCCCATCAACCCCATGAACCGCACCGAAGAGCTGCGCCATTACGTGAGCGACAGTGGCGCGAGCACGGCCCTGGTGGCGCAGGACCTGTACCCGCAGATCGCACCGCTGCAGGGTGGAGCCGCCGGGCTGGGCCTGCAGCACCTGGGGGTGGCGGCCTACAGCGACTACCTGCGCGAGCCCACCGATCTGGCCCTGCCGCCTTTCGTGGCCGCGCCGCGCGAGCAGATCACCGCGCCGGGGGTCACCCTCTGGGCCGATCTGCTGCGGCAAGACCATCGGCCCGGTCCGCACACCGCCGGTCCGGACGACCTGTGCGTGATGCCCTACACCTCGGGCACCACCGGCCAGCCCAAGGGCTGCATGCACACCCATCGCAGCACCATGAGCACGCTGGTGGGGGGCGTGCAGTGGTTCAGCCGGACGCAGGATGCGGTGTATCTGTCCGTGCTGCCTTTTTTTCACGTGACGGGCATGTCGGGCAGCATGAACGGGCCGATCTTTGCAGGCGCCACCATCGTGCTGCTCACGCGCTGGGACCGGGACGTCGCGGCGCAGTGCATCCAGCGCCACCGTGTCGGCATCTGGCAGGCCATCTCGACCATGGTGGTGGATTTCCTGTCGAACCCGCGCCTGGGCGAGTACGACCTCTCGAGTCTGCAAGGGGTGCGTGGCGGCGGCGCGGCCATGCCGGAGGCGATCGCCAAGAAGCTCAAGGACCTGACGGGGCTGGACTACGTGGAAGGTTACGGCATGTCCGAGACACTGGCGGCCACGCACATCAACCCGCCGCACCGTCCCAAGCCGCAATGCCTGGGCATCCCGGTCTTCGACGTCGACGCGCGTGTGCTGGATCCGCAGACGCTGCAGGAAGTGGCCGCGGGCGAGACCGGCGAAATCGTGGTGCATGCGCCGCAGGTCATGCAGGGCTACTGGCGTCAGCCTGAAGCGACGGCGCAGGCCTTCATCGAGATCGACGGCAAGCGTTTCCTGCGCACGGGCGACCTGGCCTATGTGGACCAGGATGGCTATTTCTTCATGGTGGACCGGCTCAAGCGCATGATCAATGCTTCGGGCTACAAGGTCTGGCCGGCCGAGGTCGAAGCCCTCATGTACAAGCACCCGGCCATCCACGAGGCGTGTGTGATCGGAGCCCACGACGCCAAGCGGGGTGAGACCGTCAAGGCCCTGGTGGTGCTCAAGGAAGAGACACGTGGCAAGGTGAGCGAGCAGGACATCATCCACTGGTCGCACGAGCACATGGCAGCCTACAAGAGCCCGCGCATCGTGGAGTTCGTGAGCACCTTGCCCAAATCGGGGACTGGCAAGATCCTGTGGCGCGAGCTGCAGGAGCAGGAGCTGGCACGCAAATGAAAGCCGATCTGGAACAGGCACTGGCGGCCCCCTTCGGCACGATCACCGGGCTGATCCACCTCCATGCGCACCAGGCGCCGCTGCGCCGTGCCCTGGTGCAAGAGGGCCGGTCCCTGACCTATGCTGAACTCGATGAGCACATGGACCGCGTTGCTGCGGCGCTGCAGCGCGATGGCGTCCTGCCCGGCGAGGCCATCGCCATCTGTGCCGGTACCTCCATCGCTTATGCGATGACCTACCTGGGCGCATTGCGCGCCGGTGTGGTCGTGGCACCGCTGGCGCCGGGCGCCACCTCTGAAAGCCTAGCCGACATGCTGCATGACGCCGGGGCACGGCTGCTGTTCACCGACCGCAGCGTGGCCGAGGCCCTGGGCAGCCATGCCGCCACCGTGCCGCGCATCGCGCTGGACGAGTCGGCGGCGGGCCGACCCTGGACGCAATGGCTGGCCGCGCCGCAGACCAGGCCACAGGATGCGCAGGTCGATGCCCAGTGGCCTTTCAACATCATCTATTCCTCGGGCACCACGGGCCAGCCCAAGGGCATCGTGCAGCCGCATGGCATGCGCTGGGCGCATGTGCAGCGCGGGGCCACGTATGGTTATGGCGCCGACACGGTGACCCTGCTGTCTACCCCCCTGTACTCCAACACCACACTGGTGGTGTTCTTCCCCACGCTGGCCTATGGCGGCACCGTGCTGCTGATGGGCAAGTTCGATGCGCTCGCGTACCTCGCCCTGGCATCGAAAGAGCGGGTCACGCACACCATGCTGGTGCCGGTGCAGTACCAGCGCCTGATGGCGCGAGCGGATTTCGGTGACCACGACCTCTCCAGTTTCCGCATCAAGTTCTCCACCAGTGCGCCGTTTTCGGCGGCGCTCAAGGCCGATGTGCTGCAGCGCTGGCCAGGGGGACTGGTCGAGTTCTATGGCATGACCGAGGGCGGTGGCACCTGCATCCTGGAGGCGCATTTGCATCCGGACAAGCTGCATACGGTGGGCCGGCCGGCGCAGGGGCACGATATCCGCCTGATCGACGAGGACGGCCGCGAAGTCCCCACAGGCGAGGCGGGTGAAGTGGTGGGCCACTCGCCCGGCATGATGAAAGGTTATCACCAGCGCCCCGAGCAGACGCGCGAGGCCGAGTGGTTCGATCCGCAGGGCAAGCGATTCATCCGTACGGGTGACATCGGCCGATTCGACGCCGATGGTTTCCTGACCCTGTTCGATCGACGCAAGGACATGATCATTTCGGGTGGCTTCAACATCTACCCGAGCGACCTGGAAGCCGTGCTGCGTGGCCATCCGGCGGTGCACGATGCCGCTGTGGTGGGTGTGCCCTCGGAACAATGGGGCGAGACACCGGTGGCCTTCGTCGTGCGCCAGCCGGGTCAGGAGCTGGCGGCCGATACCCTGCGGCTGTGGGCCAACGAACGCGTCGGCAAGACCCAGCGCCTGGCCGACCTGCGCTACCTCGACGAACTGCCTCGCAGTGCGATCGGCAAGGTGCTCAAGCGCGAGCTGCGTGATCTGTACCGGGCCTGAGGTGGTCGTGCGCCATGAAAAAAGCCGGTCATGGACCGGCTCTTTTTTCATGGCTCGGGAAAGCCTTACTTGGCGGCTTCCGGTGCCTTCGGTTCGGCGAACTTGGCGCCGCCCGCATTGGCCATATAGACCACCGCGCGGGCGATCTCGACGTCGGAGTGGTCGCCACCACCTTGCGGTGCCATGGCGCCCTTGCCCTTGAGCGCGGAGTTCACCAGGCTGTCCAGACCGGTCTTGATGCGTGCACCCCAGGCGCCCTTGTCGCCAAACTTGGGCGCGCCTGCTGCGCCGGTGCCGTGGCAAGCCACGCACTGGGCCTGGTAGACGGCTTCGCCGCCCTTGAGCTGGCGGTTGGCATCGCGAATCTCGACGGTGCCGACTTTCTGCACGCGCTCGGACACCGACTTCTCCATATTGCTCGCACCGGCGGCCGGCTTCTTGTCGGAGGTGACGAAGAACACCAGGCCGATGATGATGAACACGGGTAACACGAAAGAGAAAATGGAAACCCACATCATCTGCTGGGGCGTCTTGATCGGGCCGGTATGGTCTTCGTGCTGCTGCTCGCTCATGGTGTCCTCGGTAATTCTGATGGTTTGATCTAAATCAGCCACTGATTATAACGGTCGCCCGGACCGAAACCGCCTACAATCCCAGGCTCCAGCGTACGCGGCTGTAGCTCAGTGGATAGAGTATTGGCCTCCGAAGCCAAGGGTCGTGGGTTCGATCCCCGCCAGCCGCACCAATCATCTGAAAAACTCGCGTATCTCCTTGATCCGTATGAGTTTTCTGTCAAGCCAAGCACGGGAACTCTCCTGTCCCGAGCGCATTCCTCGACACCGGGTCAGATCGCCTGCCTTCTGCCGCCGGACTCAGTCCAATTGCCGCTGCACATGCTGCAGCAGGCCCGCGCAGGCATCCTCCACCAGGTCCAGCACCTGCTCAAAGCCCTGCTCGCCACCGTAGTAGGGGTCGGGCACGCCTTGTGCCGTGCGCTGCACGCAGAAGTCAGTGAAGCGGTGGAGCTTGTGCAGTTGGCCGGGCGGGCAGAGTTCGCGCGCGTGTTCGTGGTTGTCTTGGTCCATGACCAGCACGAGGTCGTAGCGTTCGAAATCCCGGGGCAACAGCTGGCGCGCGCGCAGGTCTGACAGGTCGTAGCCGCGTTGGGCGGCATGCTGCTGCGAGCGTTCGTCGGGCGGGCGACCGGCATGGTAGCCGTGCGTGCCGGCCGAATCGACCTGCACCCGGGGGGCTAGGCCGTGTTCGAGCAGCTGGTGGCGGAACACGCCATGCGCGGTCGGGCTGCGGCAGATATTGCCCATGCAGACGAAAAGGATGGCGTAGTCCTTCACGTGCCCTCGTCCTTTTTCAGCTGTAGCGCCGCTTCGTAGAGGGTGTTGCGCGACGCGCCCGTGATCTCGGCTGCCAGGCGTACGGCCGTCTTGAGCGGCAGCTCGGCCAGCAGCAGGGTGAGCACGCGCAGGTCGGGGCCGCTCTCGCTGGTCTGCGCCTGCAAGGGGTGCAGCACGAGCACGAATTCACCGCGTTCACGCATTTCGTCCGCGGCCAGCCAGGCGCCCAGTTCCGCCGCCGGCAGGGTGACCAGTTGCTCGAATTGCTTGGTCAGTTCCCGCGCCACGGTCAGGGGGCGGGTGCCCAGCAGGGCCAGCGCGGTGGACAGCGCCCCGATGCGATGCGGCGCTTCCAGCAGCACGATCGCCCGCGCTTCACTGGCCAGGGCCTGCACGGCGGCCGTGCGCTCGCCGGCCTTGGCGGGCAGGAACCCAGCGAACACGAAGGCGCCGGCCTCGTCGACCACGCCCGCCACACTGAGCGCTGCGGTGATGCTGCTGGCCCCGGGCAGGGGGACGATGGGCAGGCCGGCGGCGCGTACCGCGGCCACCAGGCGCGCGCCGGGGTCGCTGATGGCGGGGGTGCCGGCATCGCTGACATAGGCCAGGCGCTGGCCGGCCTGCAGACGCGCGACGACCTGCTGCGCGGCCTCGGCCTCGTTGTGCCGGTGCAGGGCGATCAGGGCGGCCGAGGGGCTGTCGATGCCGTAGGCGCGCAGCAGGCTCTGGGTATGGCGCGTGTCCTCGCAGGCCAGGGCATCGACCAGTTGCAACACGTGCAGGGCGCGCAGCGTGATGTCGGCCAGGTTGCCGATCGGGGTGGCCACCACATAAAGCGCGCCCTGCGGATAATGCTGGGCAGCGGCCGCGTCATGCGCGGCGGATAGGGCGGAGGCGTAAGTAGCGTTCAATGGTGTTCCCCAAGTGGCCGGCGGCAGCTGGCAAACCCAGCACCCGGCAGGCCGGTGAGGCCGCCGAGGCGCAGGCCCTGCAGCATCTGCAGGCGGCCGGTCTGCGGCTGCTTGAGCGCAATTATCGGACGCCCGGACGCGGTGGCGGCGAGATCGACCTGATCATGCGTGCGGCCGACGGCACCCTGGTCTTCGTGGAGGTGCGCCAGCGCGCCGGCGCCGGGCATGGCGGGGCGGCGGCCAGCGTGGGCGTCACCAAGCAGCGGCGCATCGTGTTGGCCGCGCGCCATTACCTGCTGCGCTGGCAGGTGCCGCCACCCTGCCGCTTCGATGTCGTAGCCCTGGACGGCGCCGGCCTGCAATGGCTCCAGGCTGCCTTTGACGCGGCCTGAACGGCCCGCGTCGCTCCGGTCGCCCCAGAGGGACAAAGGCGGCGGCTGGCGGTTATCATAGGGCCATGCTTGAGCAACGCATTGAACAACACTTCATCGACAGCGCCGACCTGAAGTACCAGGCGGCGCAGGTTCTGAGCAAACCCATCGCGGCCGCGGTGCAGGCCATCCTGGCCTGCGTCACCAACGGCGGCAAGGTGTTGATTTGCGGCAACGGCGGCTCTGCCGCCGACGCCCAGCATTTCGCCGCCGAATTCATCGGCCGTTTCGAGCGCGAACGCCCCGAACTCGCCGCCATTGCGCTGACCACCGACAGCTCCATCCTGACGGCCATTGCCAACGATTACGACTTCAACGTGATCTTCTCGCGCCAGGTGCGTGCCCTGGGCCAGCCCGGCGACGTGCTGATGGCGATTTCGACCAGCGGCAACTCGGCCAATGTGCTTGCCGCCATTGATGCCGCGCACGAGCGCGAGATGGTGGTGGTGGGCCTGAGCGGACGCAACGGCGGCAAGATGACCAGTGCCCTGCGCGAGACCGATGTCCACATCTGCGTGCCGCACGAGCGTACCGCACGCATCCAGGAAGTGCATCTTTTGACGCTGCATTGCATCTGCGATGCGGTCGATCACCAACTGCTCGGGGAACAGGAAAACAATCCATGACGAAGCTGCCAGTCCGACGACTCTGCCTCATTCTGCTGGTGTCCGTGCTGGCGGGGGCCGGCCTGAGTGCCTGCGCTCCGCTGCTGGTGGGCGGTGCCGTCGTCACGGGCATGTCGGCCTCCGACCGCCGTACCACCGGAGCCCAGATCGAAGACGAGCGCATCGAGTCACGCGGTGCGGCCCGCCTGCGCGAACACCTTGGTGAGCGCGTGCATATCAACATCACCAGCTACAACCGCCAGGTATTGCTGAGCGGCGAAGTGCCCAACGAGCAGGACAAGCAGTTGGCTGAGCAGGTGGTCGCCCGCATCGAGAACGTGCGGGCCATCGTCAACGAGCTGACGGTACTGGGGCATTCCACGCTGACGCAGCGCTCGTCGGACGCGCTGGTCACCGGCCGCGTGAAGTCCAACCTGATCGATGCCAGAGACATCAGCGCCAGCGCCTTCAAGGTGGTGACCGAGCGCGGCGTGGTCTTTCTGATGGGGCGCGTGACCGCACGCGAGGCAGATCGGGCCACCGATCTGGCGCGCCGTAGCAGTGGCGTGCAGAAGGTCGTTCGCCTGTTCGAGATCATCACCGAGGAAGACCTGCTGGAGATGCAGTCTCAGCCCGGCAGTTCGGGTGGGCCGTCACCCTCATCGGCCAGCGGCCGGGCTATGTAGGCTGGCCGGTCTGCGCAGGGCCGGCGTCTTCACTTGCGCAGGCGGCGCACCAGGCTGGAGGTGTCCCAGCGTCCCCCGCCCATTCCCTGGACGTCGCCGTAGAACTGGTCCACCAGGGCCGTCACAGGCAAACGCGCGCCGTTGCGGCGAGCCTCGTCCAGCACCAAGCCCAGGTCCTTGCGCATCCAGTCCACGGCAAAGCCGAAATCGAATTGATCGGCCACCATGGTCTTGCCGCGGTTGTCCATCTGCCAGCTCTGGGCGGCGCCCTTGCCGATCACCTCCAGCACCAGGTTCATGTCCAGGCCGGCCTGCTGGCCGAAGGCCACGGCTTCGGCCAGGCCCTGGATCACGCCGATGCAGCAGACTTGGTTGACCATCTTGGCCAGTTGGCCAGCTCCACTGTCGCCGATGCGAGTGAAAGCACGCGAGTAGGCCATGGCGGGCGGCTTCACCGTGTCGAAAGCGGCCGGATCACCCCCGCACATCACCGTGAGCATGCCGTTCTGGGCGCCGGCCTGCCCCCCAGAGACCGGCGCATCGACGAATTGCAGCTGGCGCGCACGCGCGGCGGCATACAGCTCGCGCGCCACTTCGGCCGAGGCCGTGGTGTGATCGGCAAACACGGCGCCGGTCTTCATGCCGGCGAAGGCACCATCCGGCCCCAGCACCACGCTGCGCAGGTCCGCGTCGTTGCCGACGCAGGCATAAACGATGTCAGCCCCGGTCGCCGCTTCATGTGGCGTGGCTGCCGCTGCACCCCCGAACTCCTGCACCCAGGCCTGTGCCTTGGCGGCGGTGCGGTTGTAGACCGTCACCGCGTGTCCGGCACGCGCCAGATGTCCGGCCATGGGGTAACCCATCACCCCCAGACCGAGGAAGGCGACCTTGCGCGAGGGGGTGGGGTCGTAGGTTTTGGGGTTGAGGCTGGGCATGGATGACTCCTGAAACAGAGCGTGGTCTGACGCTTGAGGCATCAGACCACGCGGCGGGCTGGCGCAGCCCTTAAACGATGGCGAAGTTTTCCGTACCCGCTGCCAGATCCTGCGACTTGCCACGCTGGCTGTTGAGCTTGATCTGCAGGCGCAGGTCGTTGAGCGAGTCGGCGTTGCGCAGTGCGTCTTCGTAGGTGATCTGATTGCTTTCGTAGAGATCGAAAAGGGCCTGGTCGAAAGTCTGCATGCCGATGTTGCGGCTCTTCTTCATGATCTCCTTGACCTCGGAGACCTCGCCCTTGAAGATCAGATCGGAGATCAGCGGCGAGTTGAGCATGACCTCCACGGCCGCGATACGCCCCTTGCTGTCCTGCTTGGGGATCAGGCGCTGCGAGACCAGGGCGCGCAGGTTGAGCGACAGGTCCATCAGCAGCTGAGGGCGGCGCTCTTCGGGGAAGAAGTTGATGATACGGTCCAGGGCCTGGTTGGCGCTGTTGGCGTGCAGGGTGGCCAGGCACAGGTGGCCGGTTTCGGCGAAGGCCACGGCGTGTTCCATGGTCTCGCGGTCGCGGATCTCGCCCATCAGGATCACGTCGGGCGCCTGGCGCAGCGTGTTCTTCAGGGCGATTTCCCAGCTGTCGGTATCCAGGCCCACTTCGCGCTGGGTCACCACGCAGTTCTTGTGCGGGTGCACGAACTCCACCGGGTCCTCCACGGTGATGATGTGACCTTGCGAGTTTTCATTGCGCCAGTCCACCATGGCCGCCAGCGTGGTGGACTTGCCCGAGCCGGTGGCGCCCACCATGATGCACAGGCCACGCTTGGCCATGGTCACTTCCTTGAGAATCTGCGGCACGCCCAGGCTGTCGATGGTGGGCAGCACGGCGGGAATCACCCGCAGCACCAGGCCGACCTTGCCTTGCTGAATGAAGGCGTTGGCGCGGAAGCGTCCGACATTGGGTGGCGAGATTGCGAAATTGCACTCCTTGGTGCGCTCGAACTCCGCGACCTGCTTGTCGTTCATGACCGAACGCGCCAGGGCCATGGTGTGGGCCGCGCTCAGGGGCTGGGGCGAGACCTTGGTGACCTTGCCGTCCACCTTGATGGCGGGCGGAAAGTCGGCTGTGATGAACAGATCGCTGCCGTTGCGGCTGATCATCAGTCGCAGCAGGTCATTGATGAATTTGGTTGCCTGGTCGCGCTCCATGAGAGCACCTCCTTTCAGTGGACTCGTACAGCGGTTCCCTTGTGCGGGGAACGCCGCGGAACCGGCTTGGCCGGGCCGCTGGCGTTGCCCCCTGCAAGGGGGGTAGCGTAGCGACACGCAGTGCGCGTAGCTTGGGGGTTTGCCATGGTCAGCCGGGGAAGTTCTCCGGGATCTTGGCCTTGCCGCGGGCTTCGGCGGCGCTGATGACGTTGCGCTTGACCAGCTCGGTCAGGTTCTGGTCCAGCGTCTGCATGCCCACGCTGTTGCCGGTCTGGATGCTGGAGTACATCTGGGCCACCTTGGCCTCGCGGATCAGGTTGCGGATGGCCGGCGTGCCCAGCATGATCTCGTGCGCCGCCACGCGGCCTTGGCCGTCCTTGGTCTTGCACAGGGTCTGCGAGATCACGGCCTGCAGCGATTCGGACAGCATGGCGCGGATCATTTCCTTTTCCTCGGCCGGGAACACGTCGATGATCCGGTCGATGGTCTTGGCGGCGCTGGAGGTGTGCAGGGTGCCGAAGACCAGGTGGCCCGTTTCGGCCGCCGTCATCGCCAGGCGGATGGTTTCCAGGTCACGCATTTCGCCCACCAGGATGGCGTCCGGGTCTTCACGCAGCGCGGACTTGAGGGCCGCGGCAAAGCTCAGGGTATGCGGGCCCACTTCGCGCTGGTTGATCAGGCACTTCTTGGATTCGTGCACGAACTCGATCGGGTCTTCCACCGTTAGGATGTGGCCGAACTCGGTCTCGTTCAGGTAGTTGACCATGGCGGCCAGGGTGGTCGATTTGCCCGAGCCCGTGGGGCCGGTCACCAGCACCATGCCGCGCGGCTTGAGCGCCAGGTCACCGAAGATCTTGGGCGCGTTGAGCTGCTCCAGCGTCAGGATCTTGCTAGGGATGGTCCGGAACACGGCGCCGGCGCCGCGGTTGTGGTTGAAGGCGTTGACCCGGAAGCGTGCCAGGCCATCGATCTCGAAGGAGAAGTCGATTTCCAGGAATTCTTCGTAGTTCTTGCGCTGCGTGTCGTTCATGATGTCGTACACCATGGCGTGCACTTCCTTGTGCGACAGGGCATCGACGTTGATGCGTCGTACATCGCCATGCACGCGGATCATCGGCGGCAGGCCGGCGGAGAGGTGCAGGTCGGAAGCCTTGTTCTTGACGCTGAATGCCAGCAGTTGAGTAATGTCCACGTGTCCCTCGATCGATGTATGCGTACTTTGCTAAGCTTGCCTGACAATTATGACCGTGATTGCCGCCCAGCTCCAAGCCGTTCATGCCCGCATGGCTGCCGCATGTCATGCGGCCGGGCGCGACCCGGCGTCTGTCAGTCTGCTGGCGGTTTCCAAGACCTTCGGCCCCGAGGCGGTGCGCGCAGCCTATGCCGCCGGGCAGGCCGCCTTTGGGGAGAACTACATCCAGGAGGCCGTGGACAAGATGGCCGTGCTGGAGGGGCTGCCCCTGCAGTGGCACTGCATCGGCCCGATCCAGAGCAACAAAACACGCCTGGTGGCCGAGCACTTTGCCTGGGCGCAGACCGTGGATCGTCTCAAGATCGCGCAGCGACTCAGCGAACAGCGTCCGGCCCACCTGCCCCCCTTGCAGATCTGCCTCCAGATCAATGTGGACGGCGGGGCGACCAAGTCGGGTGTGGCACCTGCGGATCTGCCGCTGCTGACCCATGCAGTGGCTGCTCTGCCCCGACTGCAATTGCGCGGCCTGATGTGCATCCCCGATCCCCAGCCGGACTTCGAAGCCATGAAGGCCGTGTTCCTGCGGGCCAAGGACCTGTATGAGCAGTTGCGTGCCGAAGGGCTGGCGCTGGACACGCTGTCCATGGGCATGAGTGCCGACCTCGAGGCGGCCATCCATGCCGGCAGCACGCTGGTACGCGTGGGCACGGCCATCTTTGGTGGCCGCAGCTACGTCACCTAGGCCTTGCCGATGGCCGCGTTCAGGCGCGGCATCACCTCTTCAGCCATGAGCCGCATGGAGCGCTGGCCTAAGGCCGGGTCCAGCCAGTCGTGGCAGGCGTAGAGCAGGGTGCCGAAGTCACCCACCTGCGCACGGAAAGCCAGCAGCTGTTCCACGACCGAATCCACCGTGCCGGCGATCACCAGCTTCTGCGTCACGTACTCGGGTGTGATGGCTTCGTTGGGCATGTCGGGATCGGTCTTGAACAGGTTGCCGCGCCCGCCGGCGCCCACCAGCTTGCGGATCAACTGCTTGAAATAGAAGTGGTAGGGGCCTTCGGCGCTGTGTCCGTAGCGCTGGGCCGTGGCCGCGTCGTCGGCGACGAAGACGCTCTTGGCCACGCGCCATTCGGCCGGGCTGGCCTGGGCCCCCACGGCGCTGCGTCCTTCCACGTATTTGGGCCAGTGCGACTTGACCCACTCGGGCATCAGGAAGTTGGCCGAGATCGGCTGCCAGCCGCGCTTGGCCATCTCGGTCACGCCTTGTGAGTGGGGCGCCACGGCGGTGCCCACGATCAGCGGGTGGGGCTTTTGCAGCGGCTTCATGATGAAACCCTGGCCGATCTCGGGGATCATGGTCTTGCCCACCGAGACTTTCCAGTACTTGCCCTCGATGTCGTAGGGTGGTTCTGAAGCCCAGATCTTCAGCACCGTATCGATGCCCTCGACGAACATCTCGTTGCGGTTGGCACCGAAGTTGCCGAAGGCCTCGGCGTCCGACATCAGTCCACCCGGGCTGATGCCCATGATGAAGCGCCCGTCCAGCAGGTGGTCCAACATGGCGGCCTGGGCGGCCACCGCAGCCGGATGGCTGTTGGGGATATTGATGGTGCCGGTGCCGAGTTTGATCTGCTTCGTTTCGGCCGCCAGGCTGGCCAGGAAGATCATGGACGAGGTGATGTTCTCGGCCGCGTCGGTGACGTGTTCGCCCACATAGGCCTCGCTGTAGCCCAGGCGGTCGGCCAGCAGCACGGCCTCGCGGTCCTCGCGCAGGGTCGCACGGATGTCGCGCCCCGGGGGGTGGATGGGCATCATGAACATGCCGAGTTTCATGGGGTTCCTCTCGATGTGGATCGGTAGACGGGATCGGCCGGCGCAGGGTCCAGTCCAACGCCCTGCTGGAACTGGCCATTGCAGAACAGCAGTGGCGTGCTGGCGCTGTGGGCGTAACGCTCCACCTCGCCCAGGAAGAGGACGTGGTCGCCCACGTGCTGGTCGCCGACGATGCGGCACTCGATGCTGGCGGCGCAGCCCCCCAGCACCGGCTGCTCGTGCAGGCCCGCCAGGCAGTCGATGCCGGCAAACTTGTCGGCCACCGGGCGCGCGAAGCGCTGCGCCAGTTCCAGCTGTTCCAGCGCCAGCACGTTGACCACGAAGCGCCCGGCAGCCCGAAAACCGGCCAGGCTGGGCGAACGTTCCGCCAGGCTCCACAGCACGATGGGCGGGGCCAGCGAGACCGTGTTGAAGGAATTGGCCGTCACGCCCAGGCGTAGCCCTTCGGGCGTGCGCGAGGTGACCACGGTCACCCCGGTGCCGAAGCGGCCGAAGGCGCGGCGCAGGTCCAGCAGGTCCGAGGGGATGCGAGGTGCATGGAGGGAGGCCATGCCCGGATTTTGGTGATCACTTGATCAATATAAAATCAGGGTAAACCCGAAAATGAAAACGGCATCGGGTTCAGTGCCGGCCCAGGAAATCGAGGGCACTGCGGCTGAAGCCCTCGGGGTTTTCCAGGTGCAGGATGTGCGGGCCGGCCAGGGCCTCGAAGCGGGCGCCCGGGCACAGATGGGCGTAGGCCTGGACTTGGTTCACTGAAACCGCCTTGTCGTCCTGACCCGCCAGGAAGAGGGTGGGCACGCGCAAGCCGGGCAACTGCTTTTGCAGATGCAGTCCGGCTAGCGCACGGGCGCAGGCTGCAAAACCGCTGGGCGGGCAGGCCACCAGTTGCTGGCCCACCCAGTCCACCGTGGCGGGCTGGCGGGACAGGAAGTCCGGGGTGAACCAGCGTTCCAGTGTGGGTGCGAGCACCGGTGCCATGCCCTGCTGCTCTACCAGGGTGGCGCGCTGCTGCCACATGGCGGTGGCGGCTGCATCCATGTCCAGCCGCGAGCAGGCCACGACCAGGGAGCGCAGGCGGTCCGGGGCCGACAGGGCCAGGGCGGTGCCGATGCAGCCGCCCAGCGAGAGGCCGAGAAAGTGGCTCTGCGGAATGCCTAGCGTCTGCCAGAGCTGCAGCACGTCGGCGGCCAGTTCGTCCATGCCGCAGGCGGCGCTGGGGGTGGCCGAGTCGCCGTGCCCGCGCGTATCGACGGCCAGCACGCGGTAGTGCGGGGTCAGCAGGGGCATGAGCGGATCCCAGATCCGCCGGTCGACCCCGATGGGGTGGCTCAGGGTCAGCCAGGGGGCGTGTTCCGGGCCGTGGATGCTGTGCGCGAGGGTTGGGCTCATGGGACACAGGAAGAGCTTGCGAGGGTGAGCATTAGATCATTAAGATCACGGCCATGACAAGCCGCAAAACCCCGCCTATGCTGCCCGCGACCGCGCCGCGCCGGCGCCCGGCGGGCGAGGCGCGCGAAAAGGCCATCGCCGAGGCCGCGGTGAAGTTCTTCGCCGAGGTCGGCTTCGATGGCGACACGCGTGAGCTGGCGCGGCGCGTGGGGGTGACGCAGTCGCTGATCTTCAAGTACTTCCCCAGCAAGGCGGCGCTGATCGAGCGGGTCTACCAGGAGGTCTATGTGGGGCGGTGGAACCCCTACTGGGAGGTCATCATCGCCGACCGGCGCGTGCCGCTGGAAGAGCGCCTGACGCGCCTGTACAGCGACTACGCGAAAACCGCCCTGACCTGGGACTGGGTGCGCCTGTTCATGTTCTCCGGACTCAAAGGGGAGGCCATCAACCAGCGCTACCTCCAGTTCCTGCGCAGCCGCGTGCTCGAGCCGGTGGCGCTGGAGCTGCGTGCCGAGCTGGGCCTGCCGGGGCCGCAGGAGGTGCCGCTGAGTGAGCTGGAGATCGAGCTGGTCTGGGGCATCAACGCGCGCATCTTCTACTTCGGCCAGCGGCGCTGGATCTTCGATGTGCCACTGGAGGCCGACCTGGATGCCCTGATCCGGCTCACCATCCGCCACTTCATGGCGGGTGCGCGGGAGGTGCTGCCGGAACTGGTGGCGCCGCAGCCGAACCGCGACCCGGTGACCCGGCTCGCGGGGCAGCAAAGCGTGGAATAAGTCACGGATTGACTACCCCCCGGGGTGAGGGAGGGGCTTACCCGCTGGTGTGAGCGGGTCGGTTACATAAAATTACAATCCAGGTCTGACCATGTGCTCCACGCTTGCCCCCACGGCGCCCCGCCGATCCACCGGACTGACCGTCATTGAGCTCCTGCTCGTGGTGGCCATGATCGGGGTGCTGGTGGCACTGGCCCTGCCCAAGTACCAGAGCTACCAGGAGCGGATCAAGCAGACCCACGCCATCCAGGACATCACGGTTCTGCAGGCCTTGATCCGGGACTACCAGCTCAACAGCGGCAGCTATCCCGCTTCGCTGGCCGAGGTCGGCAACGCCGACCGGCCCGATCCCTGGGGCCGCCCCTATGTGTACCAGGAGTTGGCCAGTGTCAAGGGCCATGGCAAGGCGCGCAAGGACCGCAAGCTCAATCCGCTGAACTCCGATTTCGACCTCTACAGCGTGGGCAAGGACGGCGACTCGAAGACGCAGCTGACGAACAAGGTCAGCCTGGACGACGTCGTGCGGGCCAATGATGGTGCGTTTGTCGGCCTGGCTGCCGACTACACCCACTGAGTCCGGCATCGCGACGGCCATGTTCCCGCTGCTCAAGTTCCCCATCCAAGGGCTGTTCCTGCGCAGCCAGGTGGCGCGGCGCGTGTTCCTGCTGTTCCTGACGTCGGCGCTGATTCCGGCCCTGCTGCTGGGGGCGCTGGCCTATTGGCACATGCGCACCATGGATGAGCAGCACGTGAACCGCCAGCTGGCGCTTGAAGCGGGCAACTACACCAGCGGCTTGTACGAGCGCCTGCTGGGTGCCCATTTCATGCTCAGTGTGCAGGCGGCTGGGTTGCGCCAGGGACTGACGGTGGCTGACACCAGCCCGGACCAGGCCCACCGTGTGATCAAGCGCATCAACGTACATGAGCAGGCGCTGTCGGACAGCCCGCAGGACGTGACCCTGGGCGAGCGCCTGCAGCAGCCGCAGGCGCTCGCCCATCTGGCGCGCGGCGACAGCGTGTTGCTGACACGGCCCGATGCTGCGGGTGCCCGCATCGAGCTGGCGACGGCCATCGATCCGGCGCAAGCCGCCCGTGGCGTGCTGCTGGCCGAACTGGAGCCGGAGCATGTCTGGGGCGATGCCGATGATCTGGCGCACCAGACCCAGGCCTGCGTGCTGGATGCCGCCGCTCAGGTGCTGTATTGCTCCGACATGCAGCTCATGGCCGTCGCCGCCGATATCGCGGCGCAGGGCCTGGATCAGCCCACGGGGACCAGCGGGGCTTGGCAGTTCAACACCCGCCGCCTGTTCCTGCGTGCCCGCTTCGGGGTCGACGACTGGACCATCATCACGCTGCGCCCGCAGGGTGCGAGTGATGCCGGCTGGAGCCGGCTGGCTTACTACTTTCTCGGCATCATCCTGCTGACCCTGCTGCTGGTGGCCCTGCTCAGCGGGGTGCAGCTGAGGCGCATCCTGGTGCCGCTGGAGCGGCTGATCGATGGCACACGGCGCATCGCTCGCGAGGAATTCGCACACCCGGTCATGGTGCGGCGGGACGACGAGTTCGGCCAGCTGGCGCAGGCCCTCAACAAGATGGCCTCCCGTCTGGGCCGCCAGATGGGCACGCTGCGCGCCCTGGCGGAGATCGATCACGAGATCCTGTCGCGCGTGGACATGGAGCAGATCATCTCCCGCATCCAGGAGCGCCTGCACGAACTCTGGCCGAAGGCCGTGACCAGCATGGTGGTGTTCGACCAGCAGGCTGCCGACTTTGGCATCGTGCATCTCTACTCTGGCGTGAATGACGTCACGTCCAAGATGCCCAGTCGGCTGGAGCCCTGGCTGCTGGAGCAGCTGGCGCGCGATTACGACGGCTTGTGGTTCGACGTCGGTGGCGGGGAACTGCCTGACTTCCTGTCCATGGTGGCCGACGCCGGCGCGCGGCGCATCCTGGTGCTGCCCATCTTCTGGAGCGAAAAAGTCAGCGGCCTGCTGGCCATTGGCCTGCTGGAGCCGCGCGAGTTCAGCAACGAACTGGTGCAGCAGGCGCGCGACCTGGTCAATCGCATCGGCGTGGCCCTGGCGGCCCATGCGCGCGACGAGCAGCTCAAGTTCCGCGCCTACCACGATGCCCTGACCGGCCTGCCCAACCGGCCGCTGCTGGTCGAGCGCCTGAACCAGGAGATGTCCCACACGCGTCGCAACGGCAAACAGCTGGCGGTGCTGTTCATCGACCTCGACCGTTTCAAGAAGATCAACGACAGCCTCGGGCATGAAGGGGGCGACCGTCTGCTGTGCCAGGTGGCCGAGCGTCTGACCTCGTGTACGCGCGAGGGCGACACTGTGGCCCGCATGGGGGGCGACGAATTTGTTGTGCTGCTGCCCGACCTGGGCAACGCGCAGCTGGCGGCGCGCCTGGCCAGCGAGATGCTGGGCCTGTTGGCCGAGCCCTTCATCATCGAGGGCAGCAGCCACTACGTGGGTGCGAGCATCGGCGTGGCCATCTTCCCGGACGACGGCAGCATTGCGCCAGAACTTCTCAAGAAGGCCGACATGGCCATGTACCGGGCCAAGGCCACGGGGCGTGGGCGCATCGTCTTCTTCGAGGAGAGCATGAACGTCGTACAGCAGGAGCAGTCCGTGCTGGAACGCGAGCTGCGACTGGCCATAACACGTGGGCAGCTCTCGCTGCGTTACCAGCCGCGCATACGGCTGAGTGACGGCAAGCTCTCGGGCGCCGAGGCGCTGCTGCGTTGGCAGCACCCGGAGCTGGGCTGGGTCAGTCCCGAAAAGTTCATCCCGCTGGCCGAGGAGGTCGGGTTGATCGACGAGATCGGGGGTTGGGTGCTGCGCCAGGTCTGCGCACAGTTGGGGCATTGGCAGACGGCGGGCTACCGCATCACCCTTTCCGTCAACGTCTCGGGTCGCCAGCTCAGGTCGGGACGTCTGGGCCAGCAGGTGCAGCAGGCGCTGAACGAGAGTGGCGTGGTGCCGGCGGCGTTGGAGCTCGAAGTCACGGAGGGCACGCTGATCGACAACATCGAGGAGGTGGGTGAGCAGCTCGGCCAGATCAAGCAGACCGGCGTCGGCATCGCGCTGGATGATTTCGGCACCGGCTACTCTTCTCTGAGCTACCTGCAGCGCCTGCCGATCGATATCCTGAAGATCGACCGCTCTTTCATCCAGGGGTTGGGTCGCAGCGACGGCGCCGGCAGCATCGTGCATTCCATCATCGCGCTGGCGCATGCCTTGGGCAAGACGGTCGTGGCCGAAGGCGTGGAGCGTGAAGATCAGGTCGAACTGCTGCGTATCTGGCAGTGCGAGCAGGCCCAGGGCAACTATCACAGCTTGCCGATCACGGCCGACGAACTCGAGGCGCTGATGACGCCCTCACGCCCGGCCGAGATCGCCTGAAGCGCGGCGGGTCGGTTCCGTACCCAGCAGTGCACCGATCAGGTCGATCGCATGGCGGGTCGTCCGCTGGTCCCGATCCAGCGCCGGGTTGAGTTCCATCACATCCAGCGAACCCAGCCGGCCGCAGCGCGCGATCAGCTGCATGCACCGCCGGGCTTGCTCCAGGCTGGCGCCACCGGCCACCACCGTCCCTGTGCCGGGCGCGACCGCGGGGTCCAGAAAGTCCAAGTCCAGGCTGACATGCAGATGCGCGTTGGCAGGCAGATCCTCCAGTGCACGCGCCATCACGGCGTCCGCGCCCTCTGTGCGCAAGACGTCCATGCCGCTCACCGCCAGCCCCAGGTGGAGCACCAGCTGTGCCTCGCCGGGGTCCACACTGCGCACGCCGATCAGGCGCAGTTCGGACGCTGCGAGCGCCGGGACGAGGCCGCTCAGCCCGGTGAGCTCCATGGGGCCCACCCCGCACAGGCAGGCCACCGGCATGCCGTGCAGATTGGCGCTGGGACTGGTGCGGCGGCTGTTGCAGTCGGCATGGGCGTCGAACCAGAGCACGCGCAGCGGCTGGCCGCGGGCGCGGCAGTGGCGCGCCACGGCGCTGATGGAGCCGATGGCCAGGCTGTGGTCGCCGCCCAGCAGCAGGGGCAGGCGTCTCCGGTCCAGCGCCAGGGTCACCGCTTCGTGTACCGCCCGGTTCCAGGCCGTGACCTGCGCCAGGTTTCGGTAGCCCTCCTCCAGCGTCTGCGCCGGCGTTGCTGGCCCGTCCAGGTCGCCAGCGTCGTGCACGGCGCAGCCCTGCGCCTGCAAGCTGGAGACCAGTCCTGCCGCGCGCAGCGCGCCAGGCCCCAAGCGGGCGCCAGCCACCCCGGCTCCGGCATCAGACGGGGCCCCGATGAGTGCGATCTCGTGCTTCAATGGCGAAGACATAGAGCTATTTTGCGGGAGACAAGCATGTTCCGTGACCGAATTCAAGCCGCCGAGCGGCTGGCCGAAGCACTCGCAGCCTATCGGGGCCAGTGGCCGCTGGTGTTGGCCATCCCGCGCGGCGCCGTGCCCATGGCCAAGCTCATTGCCGAGCGCCTGCAGGGCGATTTCGACGTGGTGCTGGTGCGCAAGCTGCGCGCGCCCGGCCAGCCCGAACTGGCCATTGGGTCGGTAGACGAAAGCGGCTGGACTTACATCGCCCCCTTCGCCGCCAGTACCGGGGCCGATGCGCAACACATCGAAGCCGAAAAGCGCAAGCAGATGGCGACGATACGCCAGCGCCGCGCCCAGTACACCCCCTTGCGCGCGCATATCCAGCCAGCCGGGCGCATCGTGATCGTGGTCGACGATGGCCTGGCCACCGGCGCCACCATGATCGCTGCCCTGCACGGCCTGCGCCAGCAAAAGCCGGCCCGGCTGTTGTGTGCCGTGCCGGTGGCACCGCCCGATACGCTGGAGAAAGTGCGCACGCTGGCCGACGAGGTGATCTGCCTCGAAACGCCCGAGTGGTTCCAGGCCGTGGGCCAGTTCTACCAGGACTTCCAGCAGGTGGAAGACGAGGAAGTGATCGCCTTGCTGAAGGATTGAAGGGCGGCTGACCACCCCCGGGCCGCCCGAGGTGGCTGAGGTCCCGCGGAGGGGGCTAACGTCGGCCGCACTACTTCCAGTGCCGGCTGAACCAATCGGTGGCCTGGCGCGCCACGTCGTCCAGCGCGCCCGGTTCCTCGAACAGGTGGCTGGCGTCGGGGATCACGGACAGTTCCTTCTCGCACTGCAGCTTGGCATAGGCGGCGCGGTTGAGCGCCAGCACTTCGGTATCGGCCCCGCCAACCAGCAGCAGGGTGGGCGCTCGCACCTTGGCCAGCTCGTGGGCGCCGGCGAGGTCCGGTCGGCCGCCGCGCGAGACTACCGCCTGCACGTCCTCGCCCAGCGCGGCTGCCGCCTGCAGGGCTGCCGCCGCACCGGTGCTGGCGCCGAAATAGCCTATGGGCAGGTGCCGGCTTGCCGGGGTGTGTTGCATGACGTAGGCGCTGGCCACCAGCAGCCTGTGCGTCAGCAGGCTGATGTCGAAGCGCGTGTGGTAATCCAGGTCCTCGCTCAGCGTCAGCAGATCCAGCAGCAGAGTGCCGCTGCCCTGCGCATGCAGCACCCGCGCCACATGGTTGTTGCGCGGGCTGTGGCGGCTGCTGCCGCTGCCGTGCGCGAACAGCACCAGGCCGCGGGCGTTTGCTGGCAGTTCCAGCATGCCCTCGATGTGCACGTCATCGGCGGGAATACGCAGCAACTCGTGCACCATGTTCATGCGCTTAGGCTCCAATGGCGATGGGAATGCGCCGGCGGCCGAAGCTGCCGGCCTGGGCCGCAAAGCGCCCGGCAATCGCCGTATGGCAATGCGGGCAATGGCCCTCGGGTGTCAACCGGTAGTTGCCTATGCGGTGCCAGTCGCGTTCGATCAGCGCCTTATGGCAATGCGGGCAGTAAGTGGTGTCGCCTTCCGCGTTGCGCACATTGCCGGTGTAGACGTGGTGCAGACCGTGGTCCAGGGCGATGCGACGCGCACGGACCAGGGTGGAGGGCGGCGTCGCCGGCACGTCCGGCATCTTGTGGTCCGGGTGGAAGGCGGTGAAATGCAGCGGCACGTCCGGACCGAGTTCGCGCATGAGCCAGTGGCACATGGCCGTGAGCTCCTCGTCGCTGTCGTTGTGGCCGGGGATCAGCAGGGTGGTGATCTCGAACCAGACCTGGGTCTCGTGTTTCAGATACACCAGGGTGTCGAGCACCGGCTGCAGGTGCGAGCCGGTCAGCTTGAAATAGAAGTCCTCGCTGAAGGCCTTCAGGTCCACGTTGGCCGCATCCATCTTCGTGTAAAACTCGCGCCGCGCCTGATCGTGCATATAACCGGCCGTGACCGCCACCGTCTGCACGCCGCGCGCGTGGCAGGCATCGGCCACGTCCATGGCGTATTCGGCGAAGATCACAGGGTCGTTGTAGGTGAAGGCCACGCTTCTGCAACCCGACTCTGCCGCTGCCTGGGCGATGGCCTCGGGCGAGGCCTGGTCCATCAGGCGGTCCATGTCACGCGACTTGCTGATGTCCCAGTTCTGACAGAACTTGCAGGCCAGGTTGCAGCCGGCCGTGCCGAAGGACAGCACACTGCTGCCCGGATAGTAGTGGTTCAGCGGCTTTTTCTCGATCGGGTCGATGCAGAAGCCCGAGGAGCGGCCCCACGTGGTGAGGATCATGCGATCCCCCTCGCGCATGCGCACGAAGCAGGCCCCGCGCTGGCCGTCGTGCAGCCGGCAGTCACGCGGGCACAGGTCACACTGCAGGCGGCCGTCTTCGATGGCATGCCACCAGCGGGCCGGGTAGGCGTCCGGGGCGAACTCCGTGCTCATGGTGCGCTGGCAAGCCGCAGCTCGCGTTCCTTCCACTTGGCAACCGTGTAGCGCTGCAACTGAACCTCCTCATGCCAGAAGCCAGGGGGCAGGCCGGCCTTGCGTTTCAGGTGGGCCATGAAATCGCCTGTGCCAGGCAACTGCTCCCACACCTGCGGCAGGAAAGTACTGCGCCGCGATCCGTACTGGAACACCACACCGTCCACGCCCGGGCGCAACTGCGCCAGCGCTTCGGCCTCGCTGCCGAAATGCAGCGCCTGCATCGGCGACAGCAGGGAGACTTCCACCTCGACGCCTTCCAGCTCGTGTGCAGCCAGCGGGGCAAAGCGCGGGTCGTGGAACGCGGCAGCCAGGGCGTTGGCGTGCACGTCGGCCAGCAGGGGGCGATGCGCCTGCAGCGTGCCGATGCAGCCGCGCAACTGATCGTCCTGTGTGAGCGTAACGAAGCAGGCACCAGGCGCGCGCAGCCAAGGCGCCGTGTCATCGGCCGGATGGCTGCGGCCGAGCGCCTGGGTGATGGCGGCTCGCGCCAGGGGCAGCAGCACCCGGCCTGACGCGTCCTCAATGCGTGACATGGGCGGGCTCCGTGAAGGTGATGGCGGCATAACCGACCACGCGCTGTTTGTCGCCGGCGGTGTCGCCCGAGTTGCACAACCCCAGCAGCTGCGGCTGCAGGTGGCGCCGACGGGCCGCGATCAGCAGGCCGTTGATAGGGGTGCCCCCGCAGGCCTGCTCGTGGGTGAGCGGCCCCTCCAGCGCCAGGATGCGCTCGACGGTCTCACTGTCGATGTTCTGCGCAGCGCGGTAGGGCAGGTAGTGCGAGAGGTCGGAGCTGATCACGATCAGCGTCTCCGGTCCACCCCACAGCGCGTCCAGCACCTGCGCCACCTCGCCGGGGCTGGCATCGCCCACGGCCAGAGGCAACAGCTTGAAAGGGCCCAGCACGCTTTGCAGGAAGGGTAGCTGGACTTCGAGCGAGTGCTCCAGCGCATGGGCGGCCGCACTCACCCCGATCTGGCGCAAGGGCTTGAGTGCTGTCAGCGCTTCCTGGTCGATGTCGATCTCGCCCAGCGGCGTTGCAAAAGCTTCGGATCCGGGCAGCGCCAGGCCACGCACCGGCACGCGGTGCACCGGGCCCAGCAACACGACGCGGCGGATGGTATCGCGCACGCTGTCCAGCTGGACGTAGGCGCGTGCGGCCATGGGGCCGGAGTAGATGTAGCCGGCGTGCGGCACGATCAGGACCTTGGGCGGTGGTAAGGCGACGCTGTCAGACAACTCGGCGCGTGCTGCCGCCAGCAGACTGGCCACGGTGCTGGCCAGCGGCCCGGCCTGACCGGGGTAGAAGGCGCCGGCCACGGCCGGCTGGCGTACGGTATGCATGCGAACTCCCTTGGATGGTTCCCTGGGGTCGACGTGGGGCCAGTCCAGTCCATCTCAAGCAGTCGATCGGCACCACCTGATGAACGGTACGGCGCGGCAGGGGCGGCGTCAACTCCACGCGCTTGCGCTGGATCAAGGCCCGGGGCTGGTGTCCTGTGGGCCCTTGCGGCACACTGCGGGCATGGTTGCACCCGAGGCACGGCAGACCCCGATCTACGACAGCGCACAGCTGGGGCGCGTGCTCGACGTCATGGCGGCCCAGCTGGCCGCCCTGCTGCAGGGCGCGGGGCCGGTGACGCTGGTCGGCGTGCGCCGCCGCGGTGCCCCGCTGGCGGACTGGCTGCTGGAGCGCCTGCAGTCAGCAGGTTCGGCCGGATCGATCGAGCGTCTGGACCTGCTGATCAAGCGTTATGCCGACGACCTTAGCCTGCTCCATCCGGAAACGCGCCTGACCGAAAGCCAGGAGCACGCCGGCCTGGACCTGACCGGCCGTACCGTGGTGGTGATCGACGACGTGCTCTACCAGGGCCACTCGCTCAACAAGGCCGTGCAGTACCTGCTGGCCAAGGGGAGCAGCCGCATCCTGACGGCGGTGCTGGTCGACCGCGTCTGCGCCACGCTTCCCCTCCATGCCGATGTCGCCGGCCTGAAGCTGCAGGTGGCGCCCGGCCAGATCGTGGAATGTCACGTGCCGCCGTTCGAGCCGATTTTCCAGATCATGCTGGTGCAGCCGGCAAGCGCCTGAATCAATAAAAAAGGCCGGGATACCCGACCTTTGATTCGAAGCGGAACGCCTATTGCGCCTGGAAGCCGCTGGCCTGGATGATGCGCGCCCAGGTCTGGCTGTAGGCGCGCTCGCGGCTGGCCAGCTGCGCGCCGCTCATATGGCCCACCGTCAGGCCCATGGCCGTCAGGCGCTCACGCACCTCCGGCAGGGCAATGACCTTGGCCAGCGCATCGGAGTAGCGGTCCAGCACGGCCTTGGGCGTGCCCTTGGGAGCGAACAGGCCGTAATAGGGCAGGTCTTCAAAGCCGGCCAGGCCCAGCTCGGTGAAGGTCGGTACCTCGGGCAGGGTGGCCTGGCGCTTGGCGCCGATCACGGCCACGATGCGGATCTTGCCGGCCTTGTGGTTCTCGATGAAATCGGGCACCGAGCCCACGCCGGCGGCGATCTGATTGCCCAGCATGTCGCCCATCATGGGCGCGCTGCCGCGGTAGGGTGCGGCCTGCAGGTCCAGGCCGTTCTTCTGGCCGATCACCTTGACGAAGAATTCGGGCGTGGAGGCCGGGGCCGGCACGCCCACGGTGCCGCGCTTCTTGGCGTCCTCGCGCACCCAGGCCAGGTACTCCTTGTAGTCCTTGGCCGGCGTGCCACCCGAGAGCGCCAGGCCATTGACGAAGGTCGCAAAGCCCGCCACCGGCACAAAGTCTTCAGCCGGGTTGAAGCCCGGGTTCTTGAGCGTCAGCGGCAGGATGGAGATGCTGTGGTCGTGCGAGAGGAAAAGCACCGAGCCGTCGGCCGGCGCGGCCTTCAGCGCCTGTGCGGCCAACTGGCCGCCGGCGCCAGCCTTGTTCTCGACGATGACGTTGGCACCCAACTGGTCCTTGAGTTTCTCGGCCAGCACACGCGCGATGGCATCGGTGCCGCCACCGGGCGGGAAACCCACCATGATCTTGATGGTGGCGGGGTCGGCGAGGGCCTGGCCGGCGAAGAGCAGGGCCGCCGCGGTCAGGCCCAGGGTGCGGCGCTTGAGGTTCGGGAACATGGTGTCACTCCAGGAGGATAAAAAATGGGGTGGGCCGATTTTGCATCACCGGTGAGCCGCTACAGCCAGCGGAACACCAGCGGAATCAGCAGCGAGGCTAGCACCACCTGCAGACCCATGGCCAGGCCCGCGTAGGCGCCGGCATCGGCGTTGACCTGCAGCGCGCGCGCCGCGCCCAGGCCGTGCGAGGTGGTGCCCAGGGCAAAGCCGCGCGCCATCCAGCCGGGCTGGGTGGTGGAGATGCGCAGCCCGTCGAACAGGTATTTGCCGCTCAGGGCGCCGATGATGCCGGTCAGCACCGCGAACACCGCGGCCAGCGCGGGGATGCCGCCGATCTTTTCGGCCACGCCCATGGCCACCGGCGCCGTGACCGATTTGGTCGTCATGGACAGCACCACGTCCGCGGGCAGGCCGAAGGCCAGGCCCAGCACCCAGGCCGAGCCGGCCGCCGCCGCACCGCCGATGAGGGCCGCCAGCAGCAGAGGGGCCCAGCGCGCGCGCAATTCCACGCGGCGCTGCCACAGCGGCCAGGCCAGCGCCACCACGGCGGGGCCCAGCAGGAAGTGGATGAACTGCGCGCCCGAGAAGTAGGTGGGGTAGGGGATGCCCGTCAGCAGTAGGACCCCGGCGATCGCCACCACCGTCCACAGCACCGGGTTGGCCCAGGGCGCCTGCTGGCGTGCGGTGTAGAAGGCATGCGCCAGCACGTAGACCGCGATGGTGGCCGTCAGGCCGAACAGGGGCGTGCTGGAAAGGTAGACCCAGAGCTGGACGAAGTTCTGCATGGTCTTAGGGCCTGGGTTGGGATTTCATCAGCGCGCGCAGTGCCAGCGCTGTGACGGCCAGGCCGATCCAGGTGGACAGCACGATGACGGCGAGCATGCGCCCGCCGTATTCGCCGATCAGGCCCAGGTGGGTCATCACGCCCACACCGACCGGTACGAAGAGCAGCGAGAGATGGGCCAGCAGGAAGTCGGCACAGGCCGCCACCGGGGTGCGCACGGCTTCGAAATACAGGGCGGCGAGCAGCAGCACCAAACCGACCACCGGGCCGGGAAAGGGCAGGCGCAGCGCGTGCGCGAGCAACTCCCCGGCGGATTGCAGCACCAGCAGCCAGGCGAATCCGCGCAAGGCGTTCATCGAGGGATCGGGCTCAGAAGCGAGGCAGGTCCGGATGCGAGATCTTGCCGCCGCGCACCAGCATCTTGCCGTACTCGGCGCAGCGGTTGTGCGTGGGGATGACCTTGCCGGGGTTGAGCGTGCCCTGCGGATCGAAGGCGCGCTTGAGGGCCAGCATCTGCGCGTTTTCCTCGGTGCTGAACTGCACGCACATGGAGTTGAGCTTCTCCACGCCCACACCGTGCTCGCCGGTGACGGTGCCGCCCATGGCCACGCTGGTCTCCAGGATGTCGGCGCCGAAGAGTTCACAGCGGTGCAGCTGGTCCGCGTCATTGGCATCGAAGAGGATCAGCGGGTGCAGGTTGCCGTCGCCGGCGTGGAAGACATTGAGGCAGCGCAGCGCGTATTTCTTTTCCATCTCCTGGATGGCCAGCAGGATGTCGGCCAGCCGTTTGCGCGGAATGGTCGAGTCCATGCACATATAGTCCGGCGCCAGGCGGCCGCTGGCCGGGAAGGCGTTCTTGCGCCCGCTCCAGTAGCGCAGGCGCTCGGCCTCGTCGCGGCTGACCGCGATGGCCGTGGCGCCGGCGCGGCGCAGCACTTCGCTCATGCGGCCGATCTCTTCTTCCACTTCCTCGGGGGTGCCGTCGCTCTCGCACAGCAGGATGGCGGCGGCGCTCAGGTCGTAGCCGGCATGCACGAAATCTTCCACGGCGGCCGTCATGGGCTGGTCCATCATCTCCAGCCCGGCCGGGATGATGCCCGCGGCAATCACCGCGGCCACCGCGTCGCCGGCCTTGCGCACGTCGTCAAAGCTGGCCATGATGCAGCGCGCCAGCTGCGGCTTGGGTACCAGCTTGACGGTCACCTCCACCGTCACGGCCAGCATGCCCTCGGAACCGATGAAGACACTCAGCAGGTCGTAACCCGGCACGTCCAGCGCCTCCGAGCCGAACTCGACCGGCTCGCCTTCCACCGTGTAGCCACGCACTTTCAGCACGTTGTGCACGGTCAGGCCGTACTTGAGGCAGTGCACGCCGCCCGAGTTCTCGGCCACGTTGCCGCCGATGGTGCAGGCGATCTGGCTGGAGGGATCGGGCGCGTAATAGAGCTTGTAGGGCGCGGCGGCCTCGCTGATGGCCAGGTTGCGCACGCCGGCCTGGACCACGGCCGTGCGGCTCACGGGGTCGATCTTCAGGATCTGGTTGAACTTGGCCAGCGAGAGCGTCACCCCCATGGCGTTGGGCATGGCGCCACCCGACAGGCCGGTGCCCGCGCCGCGCGCCACCACCGGCACGCCCAGGGCGTGGCAGGCCTGGAGCACACCCTGCACCTGCGCCTCGGTCTCGGGCAGGGCCACCACCAGCGGGCGCTGGCGGTAGGCCGTGAGGCCGTCGCATTCATAGGGCGTGGTGTCCTCGGCCTGCCAGAGCAGGGCGTGGGCCGGCAGCACGGCGCTCAGGGCCTGGACCACCCGCGACTGGGTTTCAGCACGTTGCACGGCGTCGATCTGCGGGGTGGAGGCGGGAGCATTCATGAGGATGATTCTAGGCTCAGCCCGGGCCGAGGGGCCGACCCGCTTCCCTATAATTCGCCTCTTCCCCACTCCTGCTCCTGCGGCAGCTGCCCATGTCCGATCGTCTTGCGGTGCTGCCCCAGTACCTGCTGCCTAAAAAGGCCATCACTTCCTTTGCCGGCCTCGTCGCCGGTTCCGCCATGGGGGGCGTGACCACGGCCATCATCCGCCGCTTCATCCGCCGCTACAACGTGAACATGGCCGAGGCCGCCAACCCCGAGCCGGCCAGCTACCCCACCTTCAACGAATTCTTCACGCGCGCCCTGAAAGACGGCGCCCGCCCCCTGGCTGACGCCCACTGGGTCTGCCCGGTGGACGGCGCCATCAGCCAGTTCGGCGCAGTAGAGCGCGACCAGATCTTCCAGGCCAAGGGCCACCGCTACAGCACCACGGCCCTGGTGGGCGGCGACGCCGCTCTCGCGGCGCAGTTCGAGAACGGCCACTTCGCCACGCTCTACCTCAGCCCGCGCGACTACCACCGCATCCACATGCCCTGCGACGGCACGCTCACGCGCATGATCTATGTGCCGGGCGAGCTGTTCTCGGTCAACCCGACCACGGCGCGCGGTGTGCCGGGCCTGTTCGCCCGCAACGAGCGGGTGGTCTGCATTTTCGACACGGTCCACGGCCCCCTGGCCCTGGTGCTGGTGGGCGCCACCATCGTGGGCAGCATGGCCACGGTCTGGCATGGTCTGGTCAACCCGCCGCGCCGGCCTACCGTCACCGAATGGCACTATGAGGGCCAGGGTATTGAGCTGAAAAAAGGTGCGGAGATGGGCCGTTTCCTGCTGGGTTCCACCGTGGTCATGCTCTGGCCGAAAGCCCCTATGCAATTCAACCCGGACTGGGCGCCCGCCCGCCCGGTCCGGCTTGGTGAGAAAATGGCCAATTCAGTGTCCTGAAACAACGGAGTTATTTATGCCAGGTCTTCTGCCCAACGTGGATCCCGATGGACTGCTCGAGTTCTCGGTGGTCTACACCGACCGCGCCCTCAACCACATGTCCAAACGCTTCCAGGGCGTGATGAAGGACATCTCCGGCATCCTCAAGGAAGTCTATAAAGCCAAATCCTCGGTGCTGGTGCCCGGTAGCGGTACCTTCGGCATGGAAGCCGTGGCGCGCCAGTTCGCCACCGGCAAGAAGACCCTGGTCATCCGCAATGGCTGGTTCAGCTACCGCTGGACCCAGATCTTCGACATGGGCAGCATCCCGGCCAGCTCCACGGTGCTCAAGGCCCGTCGCGTGGGCACCGGCTCCCAGGCCGCCTGGATTCCCTGCCCGGTCGAGGAAGTGGTCGCCACCATCAAGGCCCAGAAGCCCGACGTGGTGTTCGCCCCGCACGTGGAAACCGCCGCCGGCATGATGCTGCCCGACGACTACCTGCGCAAGGTCACCGACGCCGTTCATGAAGTGGGCGGCCTGTTCGTGCTGGACTGCATCGCCTCCGGCTGCATGTGGGTCGACATGCAGGCCACCGGCGTGGACATCCTGGTCAGTGCCCCGCAAAAGGGCTGGAGCGGCTCGCCCGCCTGCGCCATGGTCATGCTCAGCGAGCGCGCCCGTGCCGCCATCGACGGCACCACCAGCACCAGCTTCGCGGCCGACCTCAAGAAATGGCTGCAGATCATGGAGGCCTACGAAAACGGCGGCCACATGTACCACACCACCATGCCCACCGACGCCCTCACGAGCCTGGACGAGGTCATGCGCGAGACCAAGGCCTACGGCTTCGAGAAGGTCAAGCAGGAGCAGATCACCCTGGGCGCCAAGGTGCGCTCTCTGATGGAGAGCCGCGGCTTCGTCAGCGTGGCGGCCGAAGGTTTCAAGGCCCCGGGCGTGGTGGTGAGCTACACCACCGATCCCGAAGTCCAGAACAGCAAGAAGTTCCTGGGCCTGGGCCTGCAGACCGCCGCCGGCGTGCCGCTGCAGTGCGACGAACCCGCTGATTTCAGCACCTTCCGCATCGGCCTGTTCGGCTTGGACAAGCTGCACAACCCGGACCGCAGCGTGAAGCAACTGGCTGACGCGCTGGACAAGATGGGCTTCAAGGAAAAAGTGGCCGCTGCGGCCTGATCCATTTCGCGTAGAAAGCAAAACGCCCCGGGCCTGACGGTCACGGGGCGTTTTTCATGGATCTTCGATTTACTTGAAGATCACCGTCTTGTGCCCGTTGAGCAGCACGCGGTGCTCGCTGTGCCACTTCACGGCACGGGCCAGCACCTGGCTTTCGGTGTCGCGGCCGATGGCCGTCAAGTCTTCCACCGTCTTGCTGTGGTCTACGCGGGCCACGTCCTGCTCGATGATGGGGCCTTCGTCCAGGTCGGCCGTCACGTAGTGGGCGGTGGCGCCGATGAGCTTCACACCGCGGTCGTGCGCCTGGTAATAGGGCTTGGCACCCTTGAAGCTGGGCAGGAAGCTGTGGTGGATGTTGATAGCCTTGCCCGAGAGCTTGCGGCACAGGTCGTCGGAGAGCACCTGCATGTAGCGCGCCAGCACCACCAGCTCGGCGCCCTCGGCCTGCACCACTTCAAACTGCTTGGCTTCAGCCTGGGCCTTGGTGGCGGCCGTCACCGGGATGTGGTGAAAAGGCACGTTGTAGCTGGCCGCGAGCTGGTAGAACTCGCGGTGGTTGGAGACGATGGCGCGGATGTCGATGGGCAGCAGGCCGATCTTCCAGCGGAACAGCAGGTCGTTCAGGCAATGGCCTTCCTTGCTGACAAAGATGACGGTCCGCATGGACTGGTCGGCCGGTTTCAGGCTCCACTGCATGGCGTAGGGCTCGGCGAAGAGCTTGAGCTGGACCTGCAGGTCCTCGTACGTTGCCTGGCCGCAGGAGAACTGCACACGCATGAAAAACAGGCCGGTGGCGTGGTCGTTGTACTGGGCGGCTTCTTCGATGTTGCCACCGCGCTCGAGCAGGAAACCGGAGACGGCGTGGACGAGGCCCAGGCGGTCCGGGCAGGAGAGGGTGAGGATGTAGGTCTGGCTCATAAAACCCTGGTGGCAGGTGTGTGGATTGATACCTGCGGCCCGCTTTTGACAGGCGCAGGTATCAATTGTCTCAATTTTCAGGGGCCAGGTCTTTATCTCCGGGTTTCGCTCCAAGGGCTGGCTTACGGATAGAATTTTCGCAAGCTAGAGGGAAAACGACCGGCACGTCATGGGACGTACTCTGGCGCGAAATACAAAATACTACACAGGGGAGGCAAGGATGCACAAGGCACTCGGGGTTGTTCTGCGCATTGCATTTGTACTGATGGTTTCGGGCGCAGCCAGCGCCATCTCCGCAGCAGATGGACAGCCCGAACGCTACCCTTGGGATCGGCGTCCATTTTTTTGTCAACTTGAGAAGAATGCCAAGGCGTCGCAGTGCCTGCTAAGCGACTGGCCAACCTATGAGATCACCTCGGATCGCCTGCATGAACTGCTCTGGAGTGGCCGATTTACCTTGCTTGAGCGCGCGCTGGCCGAGTTGAATGCCTCCGGGCAGGTCGATCCGGGAGGCCTTTCTCATGCGGATGCCGTACAAAAAACCCTGGGAGATCTTCTGCGGCATCAGGCGCAAGCCCGGACACTTGGAGCCAATCTGTTCGAGCTGTGGCGTCAGGCCTACCCAGAGTCCCATTTCTTGAAGCTTGCCGGGGTGATGCGGCACTACCGCTCGGCGAGGATTGGCACGGATAGAAGAACCCCAAGGCAGTTGCCGGAGGCATATGAACTGCGTGAGCAGCATCTGCGTGCTGCCGAGCAGCTTTTGCTCGATTTCCCTGCGCACGTCAAAGACGGCCCACTCTGGCATCTGTTGCGATTGGAGTTGGCCTCCGAGTTGGACAATCCGACCCCCAAGCCGGGGGTGCTTTTTGCGGAGGCAGCGAAGCGCTGGCCCCGTAATCTCTCGTTTTATGGCGTGGTTTTACAGGAACTGCTACCTACGTCGGGAGGGAGCTGGACGGCCGTGGAATCGTTCATTGATCAGTCGAGCCGACAGGTGCAGACGACCGAAGGACAGTCTTTTTATGCACGGCTCTATCACCAGATTGGCTACGAAGTCGTGCAGAAGAAGACCCATGTCGACTGGGGCCGGCTTATGCAAGGCTTCGAGGACTGGATAAGTCAGCGCATGGACTTCCGGATCAAGAACCTCTATGCCAGTTATGCCTGTGCATCCCGCGACAAGTCGGCCTTCGCCAAGGCCATGGGCCATTTGGGCAAAGACCAGCTTTCCCCGTCGGATTGGCTGAGCGGCCATTCCTACGAAGCTTGCACGCGCTGGGCAGGAATCTAGGTCTGCAGTTCGTAACAAGGCGATCCGTCAATCAACAGGGGGTAGAAATGAGGTTTGCAGCAAGAGCGATGGTTGCAGGGCTGGCACTGATGGTGCTGTCCGGGTTGGCGGGGGTGAGTCACGCGCAGCAGAGCGCCGCGGAGCGTTACCCTTGGGACGTTCGTCCGGCAAAGTGCTCGGCACCGGAAACCTCAGGTACCGATGCCTGCCGGGTCGACGATTGGCCGACCTATGACATCACGGCCGATCGTCTGAATATGTTGGCTTCCACGGGGCGTTACGCTTTGTTGGAGCGTGCGCTGGCCGAACTGACGCGTTCTGGCAAGCGCTTTCCTGACGGGGAAAACACGGCGCGTGTTGTACTCGACACGATCGAGGAGAAGGTGATGGAGCATCGCCAATGGTCGGGAGGGAATTCTCACCTGGACCGCTGGCGCGCCCAGTTCCCTGCATCGGAATTTGTATTGCTTGCTGGGGCCATGCTGCTGGACCCGGTTCAGGGAGAGGCAAAGCTCCAGACGGCCAGTCCCGCCTTTAAGTCGACCGGCCTATGGGCGCTGGCTCGTCAGCGCCTGAATCCGGATCGTCAGCGCTTGGCCGCAGCGTCGCTGCCTGAGGCCCACTACCCTTGGGACCACCGACCCCCCAAGTGCAAGCTGCCGGGTGTGGCAGCTTTCGATATGTGCAAATTGAATCACTGGCCCGATCAAGCGACCACCGTGGAGCGCTTGCAGCTCCTGTTGGAGCGGGGCGAGTTTGTCTTGTTGGAACGTGCATTGAATGAGTTGGCATCTTCCGGTGATGTGTTTGCTGGCGGGAGCAGCAAGGCGGCTACGGCATACGCCGTGCTGGAGTGGATTCTTGAGCAGGACGGCCGGACTCCGCCGGCCGACAGCTGGCTGGTCCCGTGGCGCAAGTCTCAGCCTGACTCCACCATGCTGCAGATGCTGGAGGCTATCCAGCTGCAGCAGAAGGCTTGGGATGCTCGCGGCTCTGGTTATGCCTCGACCGTTTCGCCCGAGTCCTGGGAAATTTTTGGCTTGCGCCTGAAACAGGCCGAGCAGGTGCTGCTGAACATGCCTGAAGGAATCCGCAACACAGCGCTTTGGCATATGGCTCTCCTGCGTGTCGAACAGGACAACCGCAAACCGTTGGTCAAACCTGACGTGGTGTTCCGCAACGCGGTGCGCCAGTGGCCACTACACCTGGATTTCTACGTCACGATGGTGTATCGGAAGCTGCCACAGTGGGGTGGCAGCTGGAAGGAGGTCGAGGCCTTTGTCGACCACTGGAGCCGTCAGGTAGAGCAGACACAAGGGCAGTCTTTCTACGCTCGCCTCTATGTGCAGCTGAGCGGGCATATGACCCCCCAGACCACGACGGCCATGAAGTGGAGTCGCCTGCAGGCGGGGTTTGAGGACTGGCTTTCGCGTGATCCAACGCCTTATGCCAAAAACATGTACGCCAGCTTTGCCTGCCGGGCCAGGGATAAGTTGGCCTTCGGCAAGGCGCTGAGTCGTATCACCCCAACCGAGCTTGTGCCGGAGGTGTGGTTGGGTGAGTACTCGCACGAGGTCTGTACGCGCTGGGCCGGCAGTTGACGATATCGGTCACGAAGACAAGATTTTTGCGTGCACCGGTGACGCGGATGAAGGCTTCCGGCTCGTCGTACGCCCAGCCTGCGTTCTGTGTGAAGATGCTCAGAGCGTCAGCGGGATGCCGTAGTCCTGCCAGCGCCGCGTGACCTGTTCGACGACCGCCTCGTCCATGCGGATCGGGCGGCCCCAGCGGCGGCTGGTCTCGGGCGGCACCTTGTTGGTCGCGTCGATGCCCAGCTTGCCGCCCAGGCCCGAGACCGGGGAGGCGAAGTCCAGGTAGTCGATCGGGGTCTGCTCGACCAGCACCGTGTCGCGTACCGGGTCGGCCCGGGTGGTGATGGCCCAGATCACGTCCTTCCAGTCCCGCGCGTTGATGTCGTCATCGACGATGACCACGTACTTGGTGTACGCAAACTGCCGCAGGTAGGACCACACGCCCATCATGATGCGGCGCGCATGGCCCGGGTAGGCCTTGCGGATCGAGACGATGGCCATGCGGTAGGAGCAGGCCTCGGGCGGCAGCCAGAAATCCACCACCTCGGGGAACTGCTGGCGCAGCAAGGGGATGAACACGTCGTTGAGCGCCTCGCTTATGACCGAAGGCTCGTCCGGCGGACGGCTCAGCAGGGTGGACATGTAGATGGGCTGGCGGCGCATGGTGATGGTCTCGATGGTGAAGACCGGAAAGCGCTCGACCGAATTGAAATAGCCGGTGTGGTCGGCGTACGGTCCTTCCTCCGCCGTCTCGCTCAGCGACACATGGCCTTCGAGCACGATCTCGGCATTCGCCGGCACCTGCAGCGGCACGTCCAGGCAGGGCACGAGCTCGCATTTTTTGCCGCTGATCAGGCCGGCAAGCTGGTATTCGGAAATGGTGTCGGGTGCCGGGATCACGGCCGCCAGCAGCGTGGTCGGGTCCGGCCCCAGCGCCACGGCCACGGGGAAGGGTTCCTTGCGGGCCTGCTTCCAGCGTGCGAAGTGCTGCGCGCCGCCGCGGTGCGGCAGCCAGCGCATGATGACCCGGTTGCGCCCCAGCACCTGCATGCGGTAGATGCCCAGGTTGTCCTTGTCGTTGGGTGCGTCGCTCGGGCCGCGCGTCACCACCATGCCCCAGGTGATCAGCGGCGCCGGCTCGCCAGGCCACAGGTGCTGGATGGGCAGCCGCGCCAGGTCCACCTCGTCGCCGCGCCACACCACTTCCTGGCACGGCGCCTGGCTGACGATGCGCGGGCGCGTGGCGCCAATCTGCTTGAGTTTGCGCAGCATGGCCGGGCTGTCGGCCAGCGACCAGTTGTCAGGCAGGCGGGGCTGGCGGAAGAAGGCCAGCATCTCGCCCAGCTCGCGCAAGCCATCGGGCTCGCGCCCCAGTGCCCAGGCCACGCGCTGGCGGTGGCCGAAGAGGTTGACCAGTACCGGGAAGTCATAGGGCCGTCCCTGTGCATCCAGCACCTGCTTGAACAGCAGAGCCGGGCCACCCTGCTGCAGCACGCGGCGGTGGATCTCGGTGATCTCGTAGGCGGCGCTGACCGGGGTCTCCACCTCGACGAGGTGCTGCTGCTCGCGCAGGAATTGAAGAAAGGCGCGCAGATCGGGGAAGTGCATGGCGATGGTTCCTAAGGTTCCAGTCCGGTGAAAGCGAAGGCCACCTCGGGCTTGCGGCCGCTGACGATGCGGGCGATCGATTGCCCCGAGCCGCAGGCATGCGTCCAGCCCAGCGTGCCGTGGCCGGTGTTGAGGTAGAGATTGGGCAGGCGGCTGCGGCCGATGATGGGCACGTTCGAGGGTGTGGCCGGGCGCAGCCCGCTCCAGAACTGCGGCGCGCGGGTGTCGCCCGCGCCGGGGAAGAGCTGCTCAAAGCGCTGCACGATGGCCTGGCAGCGCCGCGGGTTGAGCTGGCGCTCGTAGCCGTTGAACTCGGCCGTGCCGGCGATGCGCAGATGCTCGCCCAGGCGCGAGTAGACCAGCTTGTATTCCTCGTCGATCATCGAGACCTCGAAGGCCTGCGCCGCGTCGGCCACCGGCAGCGTGACCGAATAACCCTTGGCCGGATAGACCGGCAGGCGCAGGCCCAGCGGTGCGGCCAGCAAGGGGCTGAAGCAACCCAGGGCCAGCACGTAGGCGTCGGCCTGCAGGCGCTGGTAACGACCCTCGGCGTCGGTGGCTTCGACGTGGTCGAGCCGGCCCTGCGCAGCGCGCAGCGCCGTCACCGTGTGGTTGAACAGGAAGCGTGCGCCGGCCGCCTCGCAGTGCCGCGCCAGTTCGCGCACGAAGCGCTGCGCATTGCCCGATTCGTCCTGCGCGGTGTAGGTGGCGCCCGCCAGCTGCGGCTCGATGAAGCGCAGCGTCGGCTCGATCTGCACCGCCTCGCGCGGTGTGAGCAGGCGGCGCTCGCAGCCCAGTTCCCGCATCAGCGCGGCCGGTGCCAGCGCGCTGTCGAAGGCCGCCTGGCTGGTGTAGAAGTGCAGGATGCCCTGCAGGCGCTGCTCGTACTCGATGCCGGTGGCCGCGCGCAAGGCCTGCAACTGGCCGCGGCTGTAGGTGCCCAGGCGCAGCAACTGCTCCACGTTGCGGCGGGTGCGGGCCGGCGTGCATTCGCGCAGGAAACGCAGGCCCCACAGCCACTGGTGCGCATCGGCGCGCAGGCGAAACAGTAGCGGCGCGTCGGCCCGGCCCAGCCAGCGCAGCAGCTTGAGCGGCGCGTGCGGGTTGGCCCAGGGCTCGGCATGGCAGACGGAGATCTGTCCGCCATTGGCAAAGCTGGTCTCGGCCGCGGGGTGGGCTTGACGGTCGATGACGGTCACCTCGTGGCCGTGCTGCAGCAGGTAATAGGCCGAGGTGACGCCCAGCAGGCCGGCGCCGAGCACGATGACGCGCATGAGGTGAGGGTTTCGCAGGAGATGGGAAACACCTGTCGGCCGTGGGGACATGCGGGACGACAGGCGAGAACGCATGTTGCCCGCGCCCTGCCATCACCAGGTTTGATGCAGAACAAACTGCGCGGCCGTCGCGACATGACCTCGGTCAATCCATCGGAATACCACCGTGCTGTTTGATCCAGCACAAACCCGACGGCAGGCGCTTTGCGTACCTTAGCGGCCATTCCTCTCACGCCACGGTCACGCATGTCCCCATCGTCCCCACTGCCGGAACTGGTCTGTCCGGCAGGCAGTTTGCCGGCCCTCAAGGCCGCGGTCGACCACGGCGCGGATGCGGTCTACATCGGCCTGAAGAACGAGACCAATGCGCGCAACTTCCCGGGCCTCAATTTCGACGAGGCCAGTGCCCGCGCTGGCATCGAGTACGCGCGCCAGCGCGGGCGCAAGGTCTTCATGGCCATCAACACCTACGCGCAGGGCGTGGACATCACACGCTGGACGCGCGGCATCGACCAGGCGGCCGAGCTCGGGGTGGATGCGGTCATCCTGGCGGACATCGGCCTCATGCGCTATGCGGCGCAGCGCCACCCGGGCCTGCGCCGGCACATGTCGGTGCAGAGCTCGGCCACCAACTACGAGGCCGTCAACCTAGCGCACGAACTGTTTGGCGTGCAGCGCGCGGTATTGCCACGCGTGCTCACGCTGGACCAGGTGCGCCACGTGATCGAGCACACGCCGGTGCAGATCGAGGTCTTCGGCTTCGGTAGCCTGTGCGTGATGGTCGAGGGGCGCTGCCTGCTCTCCAGCTACGCCACGGGCGAGTCGCCCAACACGCACGGCGTCTGCTCGCCGGCCAAATACGTGCGCTGGGAGGAAGGCGCATCAGCGCTGGACGCGCGCCTCAACGGCGTGCTGATCGACCGCTACGCCAAGGATGAGCCGGCGGGCTACCCCACGCTGTGCAAAGGGCGCTTCGCCGTGCAGGACGAAACCTATTACGCGCTGGAGGAGCCCACCAGCCTCAACGTCATCACCATGCTGCCGCAGATCATGGCCATGGGCGTGTCGGCCATCAAGGTCGAGGGCCGCCAGCGCAGCCCGGCCTATGTTGCGCAGGTCACGCAGGCCCTGCGCGCAGCACTGGACGCCGCCGCCCACGACGGCGCCCGCTACAACGTCAAGCCCGCCTGGCAGCAGGCCCTGGGCAAGGTGGCCGAGGGCCAGCAGCAGACGCTGGGCGCCTACAACCGCCCCTGGAGATAGTGGCATGAGTGCTACCCCTGTGAACCGGCTCCAGCTCGCGCTCGGCCCCGTGCTGTTCTTCTGGTCGCGCGACGACATCTTCCGCTTCTATGCGGAAGCGATGCAGTGGCCGGTGGACACCATCTACCTGGGCGAGGTGGTCTGCGCGCGGCGCCAGCAGGTGCGCACCGCGGACTGGATCGCGCTGGGCCACGACCTGGCCGATGCGGGCAAGGAAGTGGTGCTGTCCTGCCAGGCCCTGCTGGAGAGCGAGACCGATCTGCGCCGCCTGCGCCGCCTGGTGGAGAACGGCCGCCTGCGCGTGGAGGCCAACGACCTGGGCGCGGCCCGGCTGGCGCGCCAGCATGGCCTGCCCTTCGTAGCTGGCACCCACATGAACATCTACAACGCAGCGACGCTGGCGCTGGTGGAGGAGCTGGGCGCCTGCCGCTGGCTGCCACCGGTGGAGATGGGGCAGGCGCTGCTGGGTGAACTGCTGCAAGAGCTGCGGCGCAGCGGCAGCGCGCTGCAGACCGAGGTCTTCGCCTGGGGCAAGCTGCCGCTGGCCTTCTCGGCACGCTGCTTCACGGCACGCCACTACAACCTGAACAAGGACGACTGCCAGTTCCGCTGCCTCGATCATCCGGATGGCCTGACCCTGGCCACGCGCGACGCGCAGGACTTTCTCGCCATCAACGGCATCCAGACGATGTCGGCGGGTTGCACGGCCCTGCTGCCCCATCTGGCACAGATGCAGGCCATGGGTGTGCACAGCGTGCGCATCAGCCCGCAGTGGCAGCACACGGCCGAGGTGGTGCAGCTGTTCCACCGCGCGCTGGCCGGTGAGGCGCCGGCCGACGAGGTGTTGACGCAACTGGCCGCGTATGCCCCCGGCCCGCTGGTGGACGGCTACTGGCGCGGCGAAGCCGGCATGGCTGAGCTGAAGGAGGTGGCCCATGCAAGTACCTGACATCACCGTGCCCGCACCGCTGGCGCGCTTCGTGAGCCGCCTGCCCGTGGCGCCGCCCTCCTGGGCCCTGGCCCAGGTACTCAACCAGATGTTGCGCCGCGGTGTCCTGCCTGCGGACATGAGCCTGCTGGCCGGCCGCCGCTACGAGATCGAAGTGCGCGACCTGGGCCTGCGCCTGCGCTTCACCGCCAGCGCGCGCGGCTTCAGTGCCGCCGCGGCCGGCGTGCCCGACCTGCGCCTGTCGGCCACGCTGGCCGACTTCGCGCGCATGATGCTGCGCGAAGAAGACCCGGACACCCTGTTCTTTCACCGCCGGCTGGTGATCGAGGGTGACACCGAGCTGGGCCTGGTGGTGAAGAACCTGCTCGACAGCGTGGACTGGAGCCGCACGCCGCAGGCGCGCTGGATGACGCCTTAGAGCCAGGCTTAGGACGTGTTCGCGTCCACCCAGGCCAGGTAGGCCGCGCTGCCCGCCGCAATGGGCAGCTGCACGATCTCCGGCGTCTCGTAGGGGTGCCGTTCGCGGATGAAGGTTTCGAGCGCCGCATAGAGTGCGCAGCGCGTCTTGATGGCCAGCAGCCACTCGGCCTCGTCGTGCGCGCGCTCCTGCCAGACGTAGAAACTGCGGATGGCCTGCACCTGCACGCAGGCGCCCAGGCGGGCCTGCACGATGGCACGGGCCAGCTCGGCCGCCTGGGCTTCGCTGGGCAGCGCGGTCTGCACCACGCAGTGGGAGGATGCTTCGGTGCTCATGGGTGCTCCTTGGCTTGCGGCGATACTACGCTGATCCCTTTCGTCCGTATGCGTTTCACTTTCCCCGCACGTATTGCGGCCACGCTGCTGCTGGCCTTGCTCGCCGCCCTGTTCTGCGTCTGGCTCAAGATCCCCTTGCCCTGGATGATCGGCCCGCTGCTGGCCACGGCCACGGCCTCGATGCTGCGCGCGCGCACCGAAAGCTGGGCGCCGCTGCGCAATGCCGGGCAGTGCACCATCGGCATCGCGCTGGGCCTGTATTTCACGCCCCAGGTCACGGCCCTGGTGGCCAGTCTGTGGTGGGCGATCGCACTGGGCATTGTGTGGGCCCTCGTGCTGGGCTGGCTGTTCGGCCTGTGGCTGCATCAGATGAATGCGCATCGATTGCCGGGCCTGAACCGGGCCACCACCTGGTTTGCCGGCGCCATCGGCGGCGCACCCGAGATGACGCTGCTGGCCGAGCGCGCCCAGGGGCGCACCGAGCTGGTGGCTGCGGCCCACAGCCTGCGGCTGCTGATCGTGACGCTGGCGATTCCGTTCACCATGCAGCTTGGTGGCCTGCACGGGCTGGATCTGCTGCCGGCGAGCGCGAGGGTGGTGAACTGGGGTGGCCTGCTGCTGCTCTTCGTGCTGGCCGGCGCCGGGGCCTGGGTCCTGGAGCGGCTGGACCGCGCCAACCCCTGGTTCCTGGGGGCCTTGCTGGTTGCCATGGGTCTGACCATGTTCGACATCCAGCTCTCGGCCCTGCCCACCTGGCTGAGCAACGCGGCACAGCTCGTCATCGGTGTCAGCCTGGGGGTGCGTTTCACGCCGGCCTTTGTGCATACGGCACCGCGCTGGCTGGCGTCCGTGGCCGCGGGCACGCTGGGGCTGCTGGTGCTGTGCGCGGGGCTGGCGGTCGTGATGGCCTGGCTGACGGGTCTGCACCCGGCCACCATGGTGCTGGCCACGGCACCCGGCGGCATTGCCGAGATGTCGATCACGGCCAAGGTGCTGCAGCTCGGCGCGCCGGTGGTCACCGCCTTCCAGGTCTGCCGCCTGATTGCGGTCCTGCTGCTGATCGAGCCGCTGTACCGCCGGAGCCTGCGCCGCCGTTCCTAGTGCCGGAAGCGGTTGTCGCGGGTGTACATGACCAGGTCCACCAGCTTGAGGCCCGCGTGGTCGCCGGGCTGGTAACTGGTGCGCAGGCCGTTGAGGTCGAACGCGCTGGCCTTGTAGATGCCCTGGATGAAACTCTCGCGTGTGGGCTGCGGGCCGGCCAGGCGCAGGGCGGCCACCAGGGCCTTGGCCGTCATATAGCCCTCCAGGCTGCCGTAAGAAAAGTCCACGCCGGGTTTGTGGCGCTTGAAGGCATCCTGGTATTCGCGGGTGAGATCTGTCTTGCGCTCCCAGGGGCTGGGGAGCACCTGCGCGAACAGCATGCCGTGGGCCAACTCGCCCAGGTGGCGGGCCAGCTGGGTGGAGCCGGAGTTGACGGCCATGAAGGGCGTGGAGCTGCCCTTGGCGCGTGTCTGCCGGATCAGTTTTTCGTAGAGACCGGCACTGCCGTGGTTGACGACGCCTTGCAGATTGGCCGCGGCGATACGGCCGGCCATGGTCGCGAGCTGCTCGTCCGTGACATCGGACTTGAAAGGCAGGTCCAGTGCCAGCTCCAGGCCCAGCTCCTGGCACAGGCGCCTGAAATTCTCCAGGTGCTGCAGGCCCACTTCGGAATCCGCGCGGAAGAAGGCCACACGTTTGCCACCGGTGGAGCGGATGTACTCCAGCAGCACGCGGAACTCGTCGCGGTGCTCGGCGCGCACCGGAAACACCAGCGGCTGGTGCGGCCGGCGCAGGGTGGGCGAGCCGGCCATGGGGCCGAACAGGGGCACTTTCAGTTCGTTGACCACCTTCATCACCGCGTTGGAGGGGCCGCCTTCGATGGAGCCGAACAGGATGAAGACCTTGTCTTCCTCGATCAGCTTGCGGGCATTGGCCTCGGCCTGGCTGGCCTTGTTGTCGTCGTCCAGGGTCGTGAGCACGATCTGGCGGCCGTTGACTCCACCCTTGGCATAAACGTCCTGCAGATAGGCGTTGATGCCGTCCATCACGGCCATGCCGTACTCGTTCTTGCCGCCTTGCAGCGTGATGCTCTGGCCGATCAGGATCTGTTTCGGGCTGACGCCCTGGGCCAGCACCGTGCCGGCGGTGGCCAGCATCAGCAGGGGCCAGCACATCCAGTGGCGCAGATGGAAAACAGCGGGCGAAATCATGGGCAAACCTTGAAGGGTGCAAAACCCCAAGGCTAATAGGGGACCCGGATGCTGTCTGTGAGCTAAGTCACGAGACGGCGGCTGCGGGTTTGTTTTATGCCGCAGCGGTGGACTAAGTCACACCGGACAGGCGGCTCTTTGCCGCTCAGTGCAGGTGCAACGGGATGGTGGCCAGCTCGGCGTACTGGGCCAGTGTGTCTTCCACCTCTTCCTGGGTGGGGGTGGTGCGCTGCCATTCGGCCAGGCGCTGCTGGAACAGTTCGGCCCAGGAACCGTCCAGGTAGAGCTCCTTGCCCGCACGCTTGTCCACGATCTCGAAGCCGTGGCGCAGCAGGGCTGGCGGGAGGGCTGCGCCGTCGGGGGTCGTTGGCGTCGGCTCCACCGTAGCCAGCATGTGGGTCACGATGTAGTCGTCGGAGTCGTAAAGTGTGTGCATGGTGTCTCAGCAGGCCAAAGGTGCCTGCTGGGTACTTGGCGCTGTTGAGACCGATTTCAAGGGGCCGGGCGGCTCAGGGTGCCTCGCTGCCGCGCCACTGCTGGTCGATGAAGTCGCCGTTGTCTTGCGACAGGCGGATGCGCACCGGCAGCCAGCCCAGCGATGGTGCCAGCCAGATCTCGGCACGCGGTTCGTCGGCGCGCGCGGGCGCCCGCGAGAGCTTGAGGGCGCGCATTTCGCCGCCGGGCAGGCTGAGAGTTTCTTCGTCCTCGACCACGACGCTCCAGTTTTCCGGGCCATAGACCCCCACGGCCGGCAGCGTGATGGCCGTGCCGCGCGGGTAGCGCTGCGGTGTGGTGCTGATCAGGCTGCCCAGCTGCACGAAGACGCTGAGCTGGTCCTGGACGTCCTGCGGCAGGGCCACGGTCGGCGCGCCCTCGCTGAAGCGGATCTGTCCTTGCGCGTGGTCGAACTCCGCCACCCGGTCCTGGCGCACCCGGTCGACGAAGCGCAGCGGTTGCAGGCCGGCGGGTGTGATGCGACCCCGGCTGTGCTGCACGCGCGAGCCCAGCAGGAAGGCGCCCACTTCCATGCGTGCCTCGTAGTTCTGGCCGTCGTGCGCCCACAGCAGTTCCCCGCTGGCCTGGTAGGACAGGCTGCTGAGTTCGCCGCGGAGTGTGTACTTCAGGCGCAGCGAACCGGGGATGAAGGCCTGCGCCGGCGCGGGGGGCGGCGCTTCTGGCGCAGACGCGGCAGCAAGGGGTGCGGGGGCTGCAGCCTCTTCCGCGGGCGGTGGCCCGGCGGGGGGCGGGGGCGGTAGCGTTTCAGGCGCGTCCGGCACAGTCGCCGGCTGCTCCGGCACGGCCACGGGGCGCGGCCGGCGGGGGGGCGTGGCCCGGGGCCGCCGCGCCGGGGCCGCCGGCGTGGCCGCGACCGGCTCGGGTGGGGCGGTGTAGATGATCGGGCGCAGGATCGTCGTCGGGGCCACGGGCGCAGGCCGCGGGTTCACGAGCAGCAGCACCAGCAGGTGGATGAACAGCGCCAGCAGGACTGGCAGCAGCAGCCGGCGTCGACGGGCCGAAGTATCGTCGGCGGTCGCCATGGTCAGCGGGTATGGCCCAGCTCGTGCGAGAGCTGGCGCGCGGCCTGGCCCAGGGCCGTGGCGACCGCGCCGTTCCAGGCCGTGTCGACCGTGGCCACCGAGCCCATGGCCACGATGCCCAGCACCATGTGGCCGTCGAAGTCGAACACCGGTGCACAAAAGCCGGCGACGCCCGGCAGCAGCGTGTCCACCACGCGGGCCATGCCGTGGGTGCGTACGTCCTTGAGCAAGGCGCCGAGTTCGGTCTGGTTGCGTGGCAGGTCGGTGCGGCCCAGCTGCCTGCTGCGTGCCAGCTCCGTGCGCAGCAGCGGCGCGATGGCATCGCGCGAGACGTGGGCTGCAAAACAGCGCCCGGTGGCTGAGGACAGCAGGGGCATCACATCGCCCAGGCGCAGGTTCACCGTGACGGATTGCGGCGATTCTTCCCAGTGCACGATGGTCGGGCCATGGTTGCCCCAGACCGCGAGCGCCAGCGTGTGGCCGATGTGCTGCATCAGCGCCGGCATGCGTTCGCGTGCCAGTTTCACGGCGTCCAGCCGTGTGATGGCGGCCAGGCCCATGCGCAGTGCGGCCGGGCCCAGGTCGTAGCGCGCGCTGGCCGTGTCCTGGCTGACCAGGCCCAGGCGCTGGAAGCTCACCAGGTAACGGTGCGCCTTGGCTGCGCTCATGCCGGCGGCGGCGGCCAGATCGCGCAGCATCAGCGGGCCTTGCGCACGCGCCAGCGCGTCGACCAGGGCAAAGCCCACCTCGACCGACTGGATGCCTGCGCGTGTCTTGTCCATGATGTAATTGGAGGGGAACCTGTTCCGACAGGCCTTAACGATACGTCATTCGAGAAACCATCGATGAAGCTTGCCACCTACAAGGACGGTTCGCGCGACGGCCAGCTGGTCGTCGTCTCGCGCGACCTGAGCACGGCGCATTATGCGACCGGGATCGCCCACCACCTGCAGCAGGTGCTGGACGACTGGAACTTCCTCTCCCCGCAGCTGCAGGACCTGTACGTCACGCTCAACCAGGGCAAGGCGCGCCATGCCTTCCCCTTTGATCCGGCGCTGTGCATGGCGCCGTTGCCGCGGGCCTACCAGTGGGCCGACGGCTCGGCCTATATCAACCACGTGGAGCTGGTGCGCCTGGCGCGTGGTTCGGAAGTGCCGGCGAACTACTACACCGAGCCGCTCATGTACCAGGGCGGCAGCGACGACTTCCTGGGCCCGCGCGACGACGTGGTCTGTGTCAGCGAAGACCACGGCATCGACTTCGAGGCCGAAGTCGCAGTCGTCACCGCCGACGTGCCCATGGGCTGCACGCCCGAGCAGGCCCTGGACGGCATCCGCCTGGTCATGATCGCCAACGACGTCAGCCTGCGCCACCTGATCCCCGACGAACTGGCCAAGAACTTCGGTTTCCTGCAGAGCAAACCGGCCACCGCCTTCGGCCCGGTGGCCGTCACGCTCGATGAGCTGGGCGATGCATGGCAGCAGGGCAAGTTGCACCTCACCCTGCAAAGCGCCTGGAACGGCCGCACGGTCGGCATGTGTGAGGCCGGCGAGGAGATGACCTTCCACTTCGGTCAGCTCATCGCCCACCTGGCCAAGACGCGCAATGTGCGCGCCGGCAGCATCATCGGTTCGGGTACGGTGAGCAACCGCGCCACCGAGGTCAATGGCAAGAAGGAGTGGAGCAAGGGCTACAGCTGCATCGCCGAGAAGCGCGCCATCGAGACCATCCAGGACGGCCAACCCGCCACCGACTACATGAAGTTCGGCGACACCATCCGCATCGAGATGAAGGGCCGAGACGGCCAGTCGGTCTTCGGAGCTATCGAGCAGAAGGTCGTGCCGCTGGCGAAATAGGCCGCGGCGGGACAAAAAGAAAAGGGCGCCATCGGCGCCCTTTTTGCTGATGGCAGGTTCTTCTTACGCTTGGCCGTTCATCTTGTCGTGTTTCAGGAAGTACTGCTTGGCCATGGCCACGAGCTGGCCGTCGCTGGGGTGGTCGCTGGTGACGACACCGACGATGGCCTTGTCGATGTCCTTGTCGTGGCGTGCGCAGTGCGCCTTGAACTCGTCCTTGGCCTGGGCCGGGCCGGTCACCAGGACCTCGTGCACACCCTTGAGGGCCTCAGCGATCGAGTGGTAATAGGTTTCGTCGTGTGAGGCGTGGCCGCCCGCGGGGCTGTGGTGGCCGCTGGCGCTGTCGCCGCGGCCAGAGCCCTGGTGCGAGCCCGTGTGGCCACCGGTGGCCTTGTGATGGCTGCGCGATTTGATCTTCTGCGCGGCGATGTGCTCGCGGTCGAACAGGATGACGTGGGCTTCGGAACGGTCGAGCCAGACGATGGCGTGGAAGGTGGGCATGGTGGGTGCTTTCTCGTTGTCGTGAAGAGGGGAAGGGCGCGCTTCAGGCGTGCCGACGGTGTTCGAGCTTGTCCTGGCAGCTGATGCAACGCGGCGTCTCGGGCGCCGCGTGCAGGCGTGCGGCCGGAATGTCGGTGCCGCAATCGGTGCACACGCCATAGGTTCCGGCTTCGATGCGCTTGAGCGCGGCGTCCACGGCATCGAGCTCGGCGCTCTCGCGGGCGTCGAGCGTGAACTCCAGTTCGCGCTCGGTTTCCATCTGGGCGCGAGGGTCTTCCTTCTGGCCGCCGAAATGATCGGCCGAAGCCTGGGCGCGACCGACGTTGCCGCCGCGCAGGCTGGCCAGCTGGGCCAGCAAAGTGGTGCGCTGTTCGAGCAACTGCTTCTTGAACGGTGCGGTGATCTCGGTGCTCATATCGGACTCTCCATCAGGGTATGGACCCATCATGCGCTCCCACTCTGCGCTCGTCTTTGACACAGGTCAAGCCCGATGCCGGTGCCACGCGCAGCGCCTTCGGCGATAATGCACTTTATGCAGACCCTGCGCCACGCCCGCCTCCTCGCACGCTTCGTGCTGGTGTGGTTTGCGCTCGCGCTGGGGGTGGCCATCGCCTCGCCTCTGGTGAACCCGAAGTCCATCGAACTGGTCTGCGCCAGTGGTGGCGCGATGAAACTGATCGTCACGAGCGACGACGGCAGCCAGGCCACGTCCAGCCATACGCTGGATTGCCCCCTGTGTGCCACGGCCGGTGCGCCGCCGCCCCTGGCCGAGTTCCCGCTGTCCCTCCCCTCGGCCTTGGCGCAGGCCTTGCGCCCCATCACCGCGGCGCACATCGTCGGCCGCACCGCCGCGCCGTTCCCGCCGCGCGGCCCTCCCGCACTCTCCTGAATTAGCAAGCTTGTGGTGCTTGATGCCCGCCGTTGAGGCGGCAGCAGGCTGTCTCTGGTTTTTCAGGAGCGGGAATTGGTTCACTCTCCCTGGGTCCGGGCCCCTTGGCCCATGGTCGTACTGTCACTGGTACTCCTCTGGCTGATTTCCGGCTGTCAGCGCGCGGATGACGCTGCGGCAGGGGCCAGTTTTCGCGGCATGGATATCACGGGTGCCAGCTACGGCCACGATTTCCGTCTGAGCGATCCCGATGGACGGGAGCGCACGCTGGCCGATTTCAAGGGCAAGGTCGTGCTGCTGTATTTCGGCTTCACCCAGTGTCCCGACGTCTGTCCCACGGCGCTGAGCCGTGCGGCCGAGGCCAAGCGACTGCTGGGCCCGGAGGGCGAGCGCCTGCAGGTGATCTTCGTCACGCTCGATCCCGAGCGCGACGTGGCCGCGGTGTTGAGGGACTACACCGCCGCTTTCGACCCAAGCTTTCTCGGCCTGTCTGGCGACCTGCAGCGCACACGCGAGACGGCCGACCACTTCAAGGTCTATTACAGGAAAGTGCCCACCGGCGGCTCCTACACCATGGACCATTCGACCCTGTCCTATGTCTTCGATCCGCAGGGACGGCTGCGTCTGGCCTTGCGCCATGAGCAGAACGCCCAGGACTACGCCCACGATCTGCGCCTGCTGCTGCAGGGCAGCTAGTCCATCGACCCATTTCGCTTTGTCATCACTACTCCAAAGGCAACATCATGAAATACCTTCATACCGTCTTACTCGTACTGGCCATGTTCATCGGCGCTGCCGCCGCTCCGGCCTGGGCTGGCGACACCGACCCGCTTTTCATCAACCTCACCACCGACGAGCCGCACCGTGCCGGCATGGCCATGACCTTCGGCCTGCACCAGCATGAAAACGGCCACCCCCTGACGATCTTCCTCAACGACAAGTCGGTGCTGATTGGCGCTAAAAGTCAGGCCGGCAAATTCGCCGCTCAGCAGAAAATGCTGGCCGAACTCATGAACAAAGGGGCCGTGGTGCTGGTCTGCCCCATGTGCATGAAGCACTACGGCGTGGCCGAGGCCGATCTGCTGCCGGGCCTGCAAGTCAGCAACCGCAAGCTCTCGGGCGACGCCCTGTTCCGCGACAACACCAAGTCGATGAGTTGGTGAGCCGCGATTGATCATTTCTCCCCCTCCCTCTGAAAGGAATTCAACATGAAACGTTTTGCTCTCACCTTTGCCGGCCTCGCGCTGGCGTTCGCCGCCCAGGCCCAGGTCTCCGTCAAGGAACCCTGGGTGCGCGCCACTGTGTCGCAGCAAAAGGCCACCGGTGCATTCATGCAGATCGTCTCGGCCAAGGACGCCAGACTCGTCGAAGCCAGCTCACCGGTAGCCGGCATCGTCGAGATCCATGAGATGGTCATGGTCCAGGACGTGATGAAGATGCGCGCCATTCCCGGGCTCGACCTGCCGGCCGGCAAGGCCGTGGAGCTCAAACCGGGTGGTTACCACGTCATGCTCATGGACCTCAAGGGCCAGGTCAAGGACGGTGACGTGGTGCCGCTGACCCTGGTGGTCCAAGGTCAGGATGGCAAGCGCCAGACCCTGGAGCTCAAGGTACCGGCGCGTCCGCTCAACGCCGCGGCGCAAAAGGACATGAGCCAGGGCGGCGGCCCCGGCCACGGCGCCATGAAGCACTGAGCCGCGGATTTTCAGGCTCCGTACTCACTTGAAACTCCAGCGCGCCAGTCGCCTTGCCGCCAGCATCGCCCTTGCCGCGATGCTGCTGAGCGCGCTCGCGCCTGCGATTTCCCATGCATTGGCGCTGCGCCGGGCCTCAGCTACTTCTTTCCTGCTGGAGGTTTGCACCACCAGCGGCCCGCGTAGGCTTGTGCTTGCCCTGGCGCGCAGCGACGCATCCGCGTCGGATCGCGCCACTCCCATACCGGCGGATTCCCCTGATGGCCAGGGATCCGCCCCTTCTCTTGATCATTGCCCGTTTTGCCTGCCCATCGCTGATCGGCTGGGGCCGCCGCCCGCAGCTTATGTGCACTTCTTCAATGCGGAATCTGGTTTGGCCCGGCCGGATGCGCAGGCACTTTTCTTCGCAACCTCTGTCACGCTCTCGCCATTCCCGCGTGGACCGCCCGTCTCCTTCTGAGCCATTGAATCCATGGGCGCAGCCTGGTCGACTCGACCGGTCTCTGGCGCTTCCTGTCGACGCTTGCAAGGAGTGAGTAATGAATTTTCCGGAACTTTCGATGATGCGCTTCCTGACGCATCTGAACGTCGGTGCGGTGTTCGCGCTGGTGGCATGGTTTGCAGAACTGCAGGCCAGGGCGGGGGGCTGAAATGGACCAACCTAAGAAGCGTGTCCTGCTTCCCGCGCCCGTGGCAGCGTTCATCGTGGCCCATCTGGTTGTGCTGGCACTCACCTGGGCAGTCGCCAGTCTGGTGAGCAAGAGCCATCCGGAACTCTCGCCCCAAAGCGTCCCCATGCGGCTCGTGCCCCTGGATGCGTCCAAGTGAACCAGGGCGTATGAACCTTGCCGTCCGCTGGTTCGGCTGCGAGCCGCACCCGGGTCGCCAGATCTGGCGGCGCGCAACGACTTTCTCGTGCAGCACCGTATTGCCCCACGCGATGGCAGAGGGTGCCGAAGCCTATCGCGCCGGTGACCTGCTCGTCACCGGACCCTACGCTCCGGCCGGCCTGGCGGGCGTGCGCAACACGGCCGCCTATCTGCACGGCATCTGCAACCTGGGGGCAAGGCCGGACCGATTGCTGGGTGCCAGCGCCAGTGTGGCGGAGCAGGTTCGGATCCATGGCTGCGTGGTCCAGGCGGGTGCCATGCGTCTGCGCGATGTGGCAGCGATCGAGTTACCACCGGGCACGACGGTTTCACTGCGCCACGGCAGAGGCTTCCAGCTGATGCTGGTCGGGCTTCGGCAGCTGCTGAAGCCGGGGGATCGCTTTGAGCTGACGTTGCACTTCGGGTACGCCGGCCGGTTGACCGTCGATGCTCACGTGCAGATCCCCCGCATCCTCGCGGATGCCGGGGTCCATCCTGGAGTGAGGAAATGAGCAGGAAGGGCGAGTCCGGCGGCATGCCCGTATTCCGGCACTCGATGGCCACGCCGCCGCGCCGCCTGCTCATCGCTGCCAGCGTGGTGCTGTTGCACGTGGGCGTGCTGTGGGCGCTGCAAAGCGGCCTGATGCGCCGCGCCGTCGAGGTCATCATCCCCGGCGAAATCCTCAGCGAATTCATCAGCCCCCCCGCCCCCGAG
>CAUPMJ010000015.1:0-63893 GCA_963512455.1 uncultured Hylemonella sp.
AGGCTGGCGCGGATGCGGGTGTCTTCGGTGATGGCCCCGCTGTCATCCTGCGGGACGTTGAGGTCGGCTCGGATGAAGACGCGTTTACCTTGGGCCTGGCCCTGCTCGCACAGGCTCTGGAATCGGAGGAAGTTCATGGTGGTCTAGGCGGAGAGTTTGGAAACTGGCTTGCAGGGCTGAAACCTGCATGTAACCCGCAATTTTAGGCGGCTGCGCCTGTCAAGCGGCTTACCAGCCCAGCCCCAGGTGCAAGGCCAGATAGACGGCCATGCCCACCACGATGGTGCCCAGCATGGCCCAGGAACTCTTCTTGCGCCAGAAATACCAGGCGGCGCCGGCCGCTACGGCAAACAGGCGCGCGTCCTGCCAGGTCTGCACCAGATGGCCCTGCGTCATCACGATCTCGGGCACGATCACCGCCGAAAGCGCCGCGATGGGCGCGTACTGGAGGCCACGCTGGGCCCAGTGCGGCAGGCTCCAGGGCTTGCTAGAGATGAAAAAGAAGGAGCGCGTGATGACGGTCACCGCGGCCAGGCCCAGGATGACCCCTAGGGTCCAGAGATCGGTTTCCTTCATCGTGTCGCCTCCCGTCGGAACGGCGGGGTCTTCTCCAGCAACAGGCACAGGGCCACGGCAGCGGCGATGGCCACCACGATGTTGAGCTTGAAGGGCATGGCAAAAGCCGCTACGGCCGCGGCGCCGGCCACGCCGGCGGAAACGATGCGCAGCCGGCTGCTGGCCAGCGAGCAACCCACGCCCAGCAGGGCCAGGATGCCGGCAAAGCCCAGGCCCCAGTGCGCGGGCACGGAGTGTGCGAGAAAGATACCCAGCAGGCTGGCCGCCTGCCAGCTGCTCCAGTTGGTCGCGCAACCGCCCATGAGGTAGGCCAACTGGGTCTGGCGCTCTTCGGCCGTCTGCGGCGGCTGGTGGTAACGCTTGGTGAACATCACGTAGCTGATATCGGCCGTGACGTAACCGGCCAGCAGGCGCCAACGCCGCGGCAGGTGCATGAGGTAGGGCCGCATATGCGCGCTGAACACCACGAAGCGCAGGTTCACGCAAAAGCCCGTGGCCCAGATCACGAGCACGGGCGCGCCGGCCGCGATCAGCGGAATGGCCGCCAGCTGTGAACTGCCGGCATAGACCAGCAGGGTCATGGCAATGGACTCGAACAGGCTCATGCCGGACTTGACCATGGCCACGCCGGTCATCATGCCCCAGGCCGCCAGGCCCGGCGCGACCGAACTCATGTCGCGCATGCCGCGCTGGAACTCGGGGTGGCGAACGATCCGGACTAGGCTGCCCATGGCTCAGGTGCCCAGCACGGCGCCGAGCGGCACATCAAAACCACGCAGGAAATCCGCCGCCGGCAGGCGCTTGCCGCCAGCGCGCTGCAGCTCGGTCAGGCGCAACACCCCCTGGCCACATAACACGGCAATACCCTCCGGGCCGGCGGCAAGCACCGAGCCCGGCGCCCGATCACTGCTTCGGTCTTGCTCGACATGGCACTGCCAGAGCTTGATGGACTCACCCTGCCAGGTCGTAGCGGCACCAGGGAAGGGATTGAAGGCGCGGATCCGGCGTTCGATCACGGTCGCGGGCAGACGCCAGTCGACCGCGGCTTCCTGCTTTTCGATCTTGTGCGCATACGTCACGCCCTCGGCCGGCTGCGGCACGGGCCGCAGGCCGCCACAGGCCAACAACTCCAGCGTCTCGACAATCAGACGACCGCCCAGAGTCGCCAGCTTGTCGTGCAGACTGGCCGTGGTGTCGTTCGCCGCGATCGACAGGCGCTCCACCAGCAGCATGTCGCCCGTGTCCAGCCCCGCGTCCATCTGCATGATGGTGACGCCGGTCTCGGCATCGCCTGCCTCGATGGCGCGGTGGATGGGCGCCGCACCGCGCCAGCGCGGCAGCAGGGAGGCATGGATGTTGAGACAACCGTGCGGGAAGGCATCGAGCAGCCACTGCGGCAGGATCAGGCCGTAGGCCGCAACGACCATCACGTCCGCCCGGGCCGCCTCGATCGCCGCGCGTGCGGCAGCCGCTTCCTCGGGGTACTTGCCCTCCAGACGCAAGCCGTGCGGCTGGTCCACGGCCATGCCATGCGCCAACGCGAACTGCTTGACCGGCGAGGCCTGGAGTTTCATGCCCCGACCAGCGGGCCGGTCGGGCTGGGTCAGGACGAGCGGGATCTCGAAACCGGCGGCATGCAGGCGCTCCAACGCCGCCCGCGCGAACTCGGGCGTGCCCGCATAGACAATCCTCAACGGCGCTCCTCGCGCTGGGCCTTGAGCATCTTGGTCTTGATACGGTTGCGCTTGAGCGGCGACAGGTATTCCACAAAGACCTTGCCCAGCAGGTGGTCCATCTCGTGCTGGATGCATACTGCCAACAGGCCGTCGGCCTCGATCACGCGCTGCTTGCCTTCGCCGTCGAGTGCCCGCACGTGCACGCGCTCATGGCGCTCGACGCCGTCGTAGATGCCGGGCACGGACAGGCAGCCCTCGTCGTTGACCTTCTTCTCTGGGCTGGCCCAGGCGATCTCCGGATTGATCAGCACCAGGGGCTGGTCGCGCCCCTCGGAGGCGTCGATCACGACCAACCGCTCATGCACATCGACCTGGGTCGCGGCCAAGCCGATGCCGCTGGCCTCATGCATGGTTTCGAACATGTCGGCGATCAGTTGCTTGATGCGCGCGTCGACCGCCTGCACCGGCTTGGCCACCGTGTGCAGGCGTGGATCGGGAAAAGTGAGGATGGGTAGCAGTGCCATAGAAATGCTCGTCGATGTCGCTATTTTCGCCACTTTTGGCCGGCGAGTTTGCAACAAAGTTCAGAAAACATTGCCCAATCAAGGGCTTGGGCGCAGAATCGTGCGTGATTTATTAAGTTTTCCGGGGGCAGCGGGCGGTCAGCCCGCGTCCGGAGCTAGCCGGGGGCAACGTGAAACAGCAAGACATGACGCATAGCAGGATGGGGGTCAGCGCCCGAATTTCCACAATCGCGGCCCTGGGCCTGGGAGGCCTGCTGGCCCAGCCCGCCTGGAGCCAGAAATTCCCCAACTACCCGATCACGTCCGAGCAATCCGCGACCGCGAAAAAAGTGGCGGAGGCCGGCGTACCGCTGTCCGAACTGGTGCCCGACGCGCCTGACAGCTACGTCATCAAGTCCGGCGACACGCTGTGGGCCATCTCCAAGCTGTTCCTGCGCAGTCCCTGGCGCTGGCCCGAACTCTGGGGCATGAACCTCGAGGAAATCCTCAACCCGCACCTGATCTATCCAGGACAGACTCTCTACCTGGACAAGCGCGACGGCCGCGCCCGCCTGACGGGTACCGCGCCTGGCACCGAAGGCAGCGTCGCTGTTGCCGGCAGCGACAGTGGTTCTGTGGCCGTGAGCACGGGTCGAGATGGCGCCAGCGGTATCGAGACCGTACGCCTGTCGCCGCGCATACGTTCCGAAGAGGCACGCAGTCCGCTGACCACGCTGCAAACCCGTGATATTGAAGCCTTCCTGGCCGAACCCTTGATCGTCGAGGAGTCCGAGTTGCAGACCGCGCCGCGCATCGTGGCCGCCGGCGAGAATCGCGTCATCATGGGTCGCGGCGACCGCGTCTACGCGCGCGGGCCCGCCAGCGCGCCCCTGGTGGACGACCAGCAGAAACTCAAGCAGTACCGGATCTTCCGCAACGCCAGGCCGCTCAAGGACCCGGACACCGGCGAAATCCTGGGCTACGAGGCCGAGTTCCTGGGCAAGGCCGCGCTGGCACGCGGCGAAGGCAGCGCCGAGGTCTCCTCGACCACCGGCAAGACCAACACCGTCCTGGTGCCGGCCACCATCGACATCCTGTCGGCGAAAAGCGAGATGCTGGTCGGCGACCGCATGGCGCCCGAACCCGAGCGCGAGTTCCTCAGTTTCACGCCGCGGGCTCCGGCGGGGGCCGTCACTGGCCGCATCGTCTCGATCTACGGCAGCAACGCCGTGGCCAACGCCTCGCAGAACCAGGTGGTGGTCATCAACCGCGGCAAACGCGACGGCATGGAAAGCGGTCATGTGCTGGCCATCCTGAAAGACGGTCAGCAGCTGGTCGACAAGACCGACGCTTCCCGGCCGCTGATCAAGCTGCCCAATGAGCGCAACGGCCTGATGATGGTGTTCCGCACCTACGAAAAGCTGTCCTACGCCCTGATCCTGGACGTCACCGACAGCGTACGGGTCGGCGACCGCTTGGCCTCGCCGCAATAAGAACTTCGGGCACCGGCGGCGCGTGCAGCCATGGAGCGTGATGAACTGGGCGCCTGGCTGCGCCTGACACTCACGCCCGGCATCGGCAACGACAGCGCACGCCGCTTGCTCGCGGCCCTGGGCGTGCCGGCCCTCATCTTCGAGCAAGACCCGATAGCACTGCAGCAATTGCTCAAGCCCTCGCAGGCCCAGGCCCTGCAGGAACCCCCCGAAGATCTACCTGCCTTGCTCGACAGCACCTGGGCCTGGCTGCAGGAGGCACCGCAGACGCGCGCGCTCGTCGCGCTGGGTGATGCGCGGTATCCGGCCTCCCTGCTGAACATCGAAGACCCGCCCCTGCTGCTCTACCAGATGGGCCGGTTGGACTTGCCGCTGGACACCAGCCGTAGCCTGGCCATGGTCGGCAGCCGCAACCCGACGCCGCAAGGTGCCCTGAATGCCCGCCAGTTCGCGCAAGCCCTGGGCCAGGCGGGCCTGACCATCGTCTCCGGACTGGCGCTGGGCATCGATGGCGCGGCGCATGAAGGGGCCTTGGCCGGCCATGCCCAGACGCCGGATCGGCTGGCCACTGTCGCCGTGGTCGGCACCGGCCTGGACCGGGTCTATCCCAAGGGCCACCGCGAATTGGCACACCGCATCTGCGAGCACGGTCTGCTGATCAGTGAATACCCGCTGGGCACACCACCGCTGGCGGCCAATTTCCCGCGCCGCAACCGCCTGATCGCCGGCCTCTCCAGCGCCACCCTGGTGGTCGAGGCGGCCCTGCAGTCCGGTTCGCTGATCACGGCCCGGCTAGCCGCCGAACAAGGCAAGGACGTCTTCGCCATACCCGGCTCCATCCATGCCGCGCAATCGCACGGTTGCCATGCCCTGATCCGCCAAGGCGCCAAGCTGGTCGAATCGGCGCAGGACATCCTGGAAGAATTTCCTGGCGAGGCCGCCCCGCCCGAACCGGCCGCCCTGCACCATGACGCGACGGAGGACGGCGTCTTGCAGGCCATGGGACTGGACCCGGTCAGCCTGGATGCCTTGCAGGCCCGCACGGGCCTCGACATTGCGCCCTTGCAGGCCCGCCTGATGGCGCTGGAACTCGATGGTCAGGTGGCACGACTGCCCGGCGGCCTGCTGCAGCGCCTGGTGCGTGCCTGAAGCGCAACAGCACCGGCAACACCCGTAAATTCGAGGCTTGCCCTGGCGCTTTCTGCGCTATATTGAAGTCATGTTTGAAGTGCTTGTGTATGTGTACGAAAACTACTGGCGCGGTGATGCCTGTCCCGAACTGCCGCAACTCGAACGCAAGCTCAATGCCATCGGCTTCGACGCCGACGAGATCCGCGATGCGCTGCTCTGGCTTGACGGCCTGAACCTGGCCGCCCAGAGCACCCTCTGGCTGGATGCGGCCCCAACTACCCGCCCCGACACCACGCTGCCCAGCTTCCCGGCGACGGACAGCATGCGCGTGTATTCGGTCGCCGAGCAGAACCATCTGGGCGCGGAATGCCTGGGCTTCATCAGCTTTCTTGAATCGGCCGGCGTATTGCCCCCGCCCATGCGCGAGGTCATCCTTGACCGCGCCATGGCGGTGCCGGGCGAGCCCATGGCCCTGGACGACCTGAAGATCATTATCCTGATGGTGTACTGGAGTTTTGGCGAGGAACCCGACACACTGGTTCTCGACGAACTCTACGACGACAGCGCCGAGCGCATCGCACACTGACGCTGGCGCGCAAGCGCCAGCCGCGCAAACCAGAAGGCCCCTCGCGAGGGGCCTTTTGCTTCAGGTGAGCAGTCGCTCCGGGTGGGCTTCCAGCCTTGTGAGCGCCTCGCGCGTGGCACGCACGGTGAGCGTTTCCTCTTCCTGCGGCAGCAGCAGGCCGGCCTGCAGATAAGCCGCCAGGCGGCCGGCCTGGATCAGGTAGCTGTGCCCATCGCTAGAGGCAAACAGGTTCAGATGCTTGCGATCACTGCGCCAGACGAACTGCACCTGGTTGACCTTGCCGTTGTGGTCCAGTGTGAACCACGAGCCCAGCTGCAGCTCCTGCGCCCAGGCCACCATGGCCGGGGTCGGCTTGGAGCCGCCGTTGGTCACCACGTCGATGGTGGAGGCGTCGATGCCCAGCATCATCTCGATGCTCTCGGCATCCAGCGGCAAGTCACCCAGCCCGTCCTCGCTGACGAAGTCTTCCAAGTTGGCCAGGCGCTGCGTCATGGCATCGATCTGCGCCTGCGGGATGGCCTGGGTCTTGGACATGAAGGCATCGGCCATGGTGTCGCTGACGATCTTGATGTGTGCGTCCTGGTCGGTCTGCGACATGCCCAGCAGGCTCATACCCGCGCGCAGGCGCTGCAACAGCTGCGGCAGGTCCTGGATGACACGCGCACGGTCATTGCGATTGGGTTTGGCGCTGGCTGACCAGACCAGATCGGCGGCGGCCTTTTTCATGGCCACGGTCTCGCTGTCCTTGGGACCCTTGCGCACGGCCGACACCGCCAGCACCTCGGCCCAGACCTTGAACAGGAAAGTGCGGATCTCGTCGCGCACCGGGATGTCCTTGAGCATGTTGCGCAGCTCGATGGTGTACTGGATCGCCAGCGTTTCCTTCTGCTCGACCTGCTGCGCAACGCTCACGACCTTCTGCGTTTTTTCCTTGCCCGTCAGGAACTTGGCCAGGAACTTCTGGAATTCGTCATAGACGATCTGGAAGACACGCTTGCCGGTTTCCGGGTACTGCTCGATGACCTGCACGATGCGCTTGATCTCGGCCTCGAGTGCGCCGCCGGTGATGCTGCTCGCTTCGAAGCCCATGACGCAGGAACCCATGCGGTCGATCAGCTGGCGGGCCGGATGGTTCAGCGTGCCAAAGAACTCGGGCTCGGCCAGCGCCACACGCAGCACCGGCATCTGCAGCCGGGCAAACCAGACCCGGATCGTCGTGGGGATGCGCTCTTCGGCCAGGATCGCCTGGAACATCAAGGCCACCATTTCGATGATGGCCTTTTCGCTCTTGGTCTCGGCCTTTTTCTTGAGCTCGTCGGTCTTTTCGCGCAGCTTGTCGGCCACCTTGACCACACCGGCCGGGCTGTAATCCTCGTAGATCGTGCCACCGCCGCCACCTGCGTAATAGGGCGGGCGTTCGGCCATGGCAGCGGCCAGGGCCGGCGAAGGTGGCTGCGCCGAAGTCGCCGTGAAATCACCACCGCCCTGCCCGACGAGCAGGCGCTTGAGCTGACCAAACATGCCCTGGGCGCGACTGCGCGTGCGCGCCAGCGGGGTGGTCTGCGTCATCAAACGCGTTTCTTCATGGGCGCCGCCGAAATTGGACGGTGTGCCCTGCGCTGCCAGCGCCTGCTGCATCTGTGCCGGGGACTGCCCCATTCCGGCAGGTATAGCGGCACCAGCGGGCGTGCCGGGTGCCAAACGGCCCGGCGTCAGCGGGCCCTGTGCATCCTCCCAGCCCAGGCGGCCGCCAAAAAGATTGCCCGCACTGCGCCCAACAGGCCCGCTACCCGCCGGCCCCTGGGGCATTGCAGTCGCCTGCCCCGGATAGCCCGCCTGCGGCGCACCGGGAGGCATGCCACCCCCCACGCGACCGGACGCCGGCTGACCAGGATAGGCTGCCGGTGCCGCGCCGGGCATGCCTGCGGAACCGGCCTGACCGGGATAGCCCACAGGCCCCTGCGGCATCGCTCCAGGTGCGCGCGCCACCGGCATGCCACCCAAAGGCACCGGCGCCGAAACCGGCTGTCCAGGATAGCCAGAGGCCGGTCCATAAGCCCCGGTCGAACCGCCCCAGGACGCGTCACCCCCGCCGGCATCGCCCTGGAACTGCGAGTCGGGCAGAACCGAGTCGGGTCCGCCGCCGCCAGCCGATGGTGCACGCCGCCCAACTGCGGCGCGCTTGACGCGGTCCTTCAGATCGATCGTGGGCATCACGCCCTGCTGGATCAGGAATTCGTTGGCATTGGCGTAAGCAGACTTGAGTTTTTCAATGAGGTGCTTCTGCACCACATCGTTGACCGTGACCCAGGACTCGCGCGGCATGCCGTTGGTGGTCCACTGTTCGATCATCAGCAGGATCAGGACTTCGGGACGAAGGATGTCGTGGCCTTCGAGGTCGTCTCTGCTTTCCAGCGTCTTGATCCGCACGCGCAGATCATCGAGCTCACCGCTCATCTTTTCCACCACCGCCAATACCAGGCGGGAGGAGATGATCTTGTCCTCAACCGCATCGGTGCCCACCAGGGACAGACCGCCGTCACCCGCCAGCCCGAGCTCTTCCTTCTTCTCGGCCTTCTTGCCGGCCGGGGACTTGAGCGACGCCTGCCAGACCTTCATGGTGCTGTCGATCCAGGGCCCGCGCTGCTTCTGATAAAGCATCCAGGCGTCACGCCGGTTCTGCATGTCCCGGGTCGTGCCCTTTTCGTTGAGCAGCGTGGTCAGCCGATCCTGGACCAGGCCCGACAAATCGACCAGTATCTTCTCCACGTCCCCAAGAAAGCGCTGGCGCGCCTTCTCCGCCAACTGCATACGTTGCATGTAGGAGAGCTGGGTCGCCATCTAGCTGTTTCCTCTGGCTCAGACGACAGCGCCCGCGTTCGGGTCATTGGGGTCCGTCTCACCACGCTTGGGTGCGCCGCCCTTGATCAGGTCTTCACGCTTCACGCCCAGCCACATGGCGATGGCGGCAGCCACGAAGACCGAGGAATAGATGCCGAAGAGGATGCCGATGGTCAGCGCGAGTGCAAAGTAGTGCAGCGTGGGCCCGCCGAACAGCAGCATGGACAGCACCATCAGCTGCGTGCTGCCGTGCGTGATGATGGTACGGCTGATGGTGGAGGTGATGGCGTTGTCGATGATGGCCACCGTATCGAGCTTGCGCAGGCGCCGGAAATTCTCGCGGATACGGTCGAAGATCACCACCGACTCGTTGACCGAATAGCCCAGCACGGCCAGCACCGCCGCCAGCACCGGCAGCGAGAACTCCCACTGGAAGAAGGCAAAGAAGCCCAGGATGATGATGACGTCGTGCAGGTTGGCGATGATGGCTGCCACCGCGAACTTCCACTCGAAGCGCAACGCCAGATAGATCATGATGCCGCCCACGACGAAAGCCAGGGCCATCAGCCCGTCCACGGCAAGCTCGTCACCGACCTGCGGGCCGACGAATTCGCTGCGGCGCAGGGTGGCGCTGGCGTCCAGCGACTTGAGCGTCGCCATGACCTGTTCGCTCTGCTGGCCCGAACTCACGCCCTTGGCGGCCGGCATGCGGATCAGCACGTCACGGGCGGTGCCGAAATTCTGGACCTGCACGTCGCTGTAACCCAGCTTGGCAATGCCGCCGCGCACCGCCTCCAGATCCGCCGGCTGCGAATAACTCACTTCGATCAGCGTGCCGCCGGTGAACTCCACCGACAGGTGCAGGCCACGGGAAAAGAGGAAGAAAACGGCCGCCAGGAAGGTGACGAGCGAAACGATGTTGAGCACCAGCGCATGCCGCATGAACGGAATGTCGCGCCGGATCTTAAAAAACTCCATGTTCTTCTTCCCTCAATCCACTTTGGCCGGGACTTGCCCGTCGGGCCGCCAGACCGTGCCGATCGAAACGGTCCGGAGCTTTTTACGGCTACCGTACCACAAATTCACCAGGCCGCGGGAGAAGAAAACCGCCGAGAACATGCTGGTCAGGATGCCCAGGCAGTGCACCACGGCAAACCCCCGCACCGGGCCCGAGCCGAAGGCCAGCAGGGCCAGGCCGGCGATCAGGGTGGTGACGTTGGAATCCAGGATGGTGGCCCAGGCGCGGTCGTAGCCGGTCTGGATGGCCGCCTGCGGCGAGGCCCCGTTGCGCAATTCCTCGCGCACCCGTTCGTTGATCAGCACGTTGGCATCGATGGCCATGCCCAGCACCAAGGCCATGGCCGCCATGCCCGGCAGCGTCAGCGTGGCCTGCAGCATGGACAGGATGGCCACCAGCAACAGGAGGTTGATGCCCAGCGCCACGCTGGAGATCACACCAAACAGCATGTAATAGACACACATGAAGGCCGCCACCGCCAGGAAGCCCCAGGTCACGCTGGCGAAACCCTTGTCGATGTTCTCGGCGCCCAGGCTGGGGCCGATGGTGCGCTCCTCGATGATCTCCATCGGCGCGGCCAGCGCGCCGGCGCGCAACAGCAAGGCGGTGTCAGCCGCCTCCATGGAAGTCATGCGGCCCGAAATCTGTACCCGGCCACCGCCGATTTCGCTGCGGATCACCGGCGCCGTCACCACCTCGCCCTTGCCCTTTTCGAACAGGATGATGGCCATGCGCTTGCCCACGTTCTCGCGTGTCACATCCTTGAAGATGCGCGAGCCCTTGGCGTCCAGCGACAGGTTGACGGTGGGCTCCTGGGTCTGGCTGTCGAAGCCGGGCTGGGCGTCGGTCAGGTTGTCACCGGTCAGCACGACCTGTTTCTTGACGATGACGGCCTGGCCGCTGCGGTCCGGATAACGCTCGGTACCGAAAGGCACCGGGCCGGAGCCGGCCTCGGCCGCACGGCCTTCGACGCTTTCGTCCACCATGCGAACTTCCAGCGTGGCCGTACGACCAATGATGACTTTGACCTTGGCCGGATCCTGCACGCCGGGCAGCTGGATCACAATGCGGTCCAGGCCCTGCTGCTGAATCACCGGCTCGGCCACGCCGAGTTCGTTGATCCGGTTGTGCAGCGTGGTGATGTTCTGCTTGAGCGCCTGCTCCTGCACCAGACGGGCGGCCTGGGGCTTGATGGTGGCGCTCAACTTGAAATCGCTGCCTTCCTGTGTTTCCGTGGTCTGCAGGTCGGCGAACTGCTCCAGCAGCACACGCTTGGCGGCGGCCAGCGTAGCCGCATCGCGCAGGCGCAACTCGATGGCCTGGCCGTTGCGGCTGATGCCGCCGTGGCGCACGTTTTTCTCGCGCAGCACGGTGCGCAGGTCACCCGCCAGTGACTCAGCCTTCTTGCTCAGCGCTGCCTGCATGTCGACCTGCAGCATGAAGTGCACGCCGCCGCGCAGGTCCAGGCCCAGGTACATGGGGGCTGCGCGCAGCGACATCAGCCAGCCCGGCGTGCGCGACAACAGGTTCAGCGCCACGATGTAATCTGGGTCGGACTCATCCTTGACCAGCGTACGCTGGATGGCGTCCTTCGCTTTGAATTGAGTATCTGTGGTTTCAAAGCGCACGCGCAAGGAGCCGGCTTCCAGGCTGATGGTGTCGGCGGTGATGCCGGCTTCCTTCAGAGCCTGTTCCACGCGCGCCTGCACGGCAGCGTCGACCTTGTAAGTGGCCTTGGCCGCCGACACCTGGACGGCAGGCGCTTCGCCAAAGAGATTCGGGGCGGTGTACAGCGCCCCCACCAGCAGCGCGATCACGATGATCGCGTACTTCCATACCGGATAACGGTTCATTGTTCGCTCGCGTCTGCGTGGCTGGAAAGTCTCTTACTTCATCGTGCCCTTGGGCAGCACCTGCACCACGGCCTGGCGCTGCAGCTGCACTTCCACGCCGGACGCAATTTCCACGCCGACGAAGTTCTCGTTCAGGCTGCTCACACGGCCCAGCAGACCCCCGGCGGTCACCACCTCGTCACCCTTGGCCAGGGCCTCGACCATGGCACGGTGCTCCTTCTGCTTCTTCATCTGCGGACGGATCATGATGAAGTACAGCACCACGAACATCAGCACGATGGGCAACATGCTCATCAGCGAGGACTGGATGTCACCACCGGCAGCGGCTGCGGGGGCGGTCTGGGCAAAAGCGGAAGAAATAAACACGGCTTACTCCACGTCAGGGGTTCAAAAATCGGGACACGCCGGTATCCAGGAGTGCACGGCAGGCACCCCGGAACAGGCGGCCGCCCATTGTACGGGGCCGGGGTATGCGGATTTCAAGCCCCGCGGCACTGTCCGGATTAGGCGGCCCGCCAGGCCGCCATGCGTTCATCCCACAGGGGACGGACGGCCGCCAGGTGCCGCGCCTTGACATGGCCATAACCGCGGATCTGCTCGGGCAGGCGCGCGATCTCCACCGCTGCCGCATGGTTGGCCGCGCTCAGGCCGGCCAGCAGTTCTTCGATGCAGGCACGGTAATCGGCAATCAGGACCCGCTCGGTGCGGCGCTCCTCAGTACGACCAAAGGGATCGAAGGCCGTGCCCCGCAGGCCCTTCAGGCGCGCCAGCAGACGGAACGCCGCGCCCATGGCCGGCCCATAAGGCCGCTTGAGCAACTCACCCTTGGCATTCTTCTTCGCCAGCAGCGGTGGCGCCAGATGGTAGTGGAGCTTGTACTCACCCTCGAACAGGCCATTGATCCGCGCGAGAAAAGCGGTGTCGCCGTGCAGGCGCGCCACCTCGTACTCGTCCTTGTAGGCCATGAGTTTGAACAGATAACGGGCCACCGCCTCACTCAGCCCGGTCTTGCCCAATGGGCCTTCGACGGCCTGCACCCTGGACACAAAGGCTCGGTAGGTTTGCGCGTAAACCTCGTTCTGATAAGCACGCAGGAACTCGACCCGCCGCGCCACCAGACTCTCCACCGTCTCGCGCGGCTGGAACTGGATGGTTTGCGCCGGTGTCAGCAGCTGTTGCACGCGAGCCCAGTCATGCGCCGCCTGGCGGCCCCATTCGAAGGCTGCTTTGTTGGCCTCTACCGCCACGGCATTGAGCTCGATGGCCCGCTGGAGCGACACCAGGCCCAGCGGGATCCAGCCCCTTTGCCAAGCGTAACCCAGCAGCATGGGGTTGACGTAGATCGAGTCGCCCATGAGCCGGGTCGCCACGGCGTCGGCATCGAACAGACCCAGGCCGGCCGCACCCGCGGCGGAGATGATGTCGGCCACGCAGCGATCGGACGGGTTCTGCCAGTTGGCGTTTTTCACGAAAGCTGCCGTCGGTGCGCTGTGGCCGTTGAGGGCCACACGCGTGCGCCCCTCGTGCATGCGCAGGGTGGTTTCCTTGCCCGCCGTGACGATCGGGTCGCAGCCCAGGATCAGGTCGGCCGCCGCCATGCCCACGCGGGTGGTGCGAATCTCCTCGGGCGTGTCGGCGATCAGCACATGGCTCCAGGTCGCGCCACCCTTTTGCGCCAGCCCCGCTGCGTCCTGGGTGACGATGCCCTTGCCCTCGATGTGGGCGGCCATGCCCAGCAGCTGGCCGATGGTGATGACACCGGTGCCCCCGACACCCGCCACCACGATGCCATAGGCCGTAGCCGCTGCGGGGATGATCGGCTCGGGCAGGGCGCCCAGTTCATAGGGGGAAGTCGCCTGCCCCTTGGCCTTCTTCTTCAGCTGCCCGCCTTCCACCGTGACGAAGCTCGGACAAAAGCCCTTGAGGCAGGAAAAATCCTGGTTGCAGGTGCTCTGGTTGATGGTGCGCTTGCGGCCGAACTCGGTTTCCAGCGGCTCGACCGAGAGGCAGTTGCTCTGCTCGCCGCAATCGCCGCAGCCTTCGCAGACCAGCTCGTTGATCACCACGCGTTTGGCGGGTGTCACCAGGGTGCCGCGCTTGCGGCGGCGGCGTTTCTCGGTGGCACAGGTCTGGTCGTAAATGATGACGGTGCAGCCCTTGAGTTCACGGAATTCGCGCTGGATGCGGTCGAGTTCATCGCGGTGCTCGATGGCGATGCCCGCAGGCAAGCCTTGCACGCCCTCGTACTTCTCGGGCTCGTCGGTCACGATGGTGATCTTGCGCGCGCCCTCGGCCCGCATGCTCTGTGCGATCTGGATGACCGAATGCCCCTCGGGCCGCTCGCCCACCTGCTGGCCGCCCGTCATGGCCACTGCATCGTTGTAGAGGATCTTGTAGGTGATGTTGACGCCGGCGGCGATGCTCTGGCGGATGGCCAGGATGCCGCTGTGGAAGTAGGTGCCATCGCCCAGGTTGGCAAACACATGGCTTTCGGTGCTGAAAGGCTGCTGGCCCACCCAGGGCACGCCCTCGCCGCCCATCTGCGTGAAACCGATGGTGCTGCGGTCCATCCAGGTCGCCATGAAGTGGCAGCCGATGCCGGCCAGGGCGCGCGAGCCCTCGGGCACGCGCGTGCTGGTGTTGTGCGGACAGCCCGAGCAGAACCAGGGCATGCGCTCGGCCGCCGGGCCGCCCAGCACCAGGGCCTGCATGGCTCGCTCCTTGGCGTCCAGTACCGCGAGCTGCGCGTCGACACGCGCAACGACACCGCTGCCAGCGGGCAGCAGACCGTTCTTCTTCAGGCGCCCGGCAATGGCGCGCGCGATCATGGCCGGTGTCAGGTCGGCATTCGCACGCAGCAACTCGTTACTGGAGGGATTGGCCTGTGACCACTCGCCGCCCGCACGATCCCCCTCGTTGAACTTGCCCAGGATGTTGGGGCGTACGTCGTCACGCCAGTTGTAGAGCTCTTCCTTGAGCTGGTACTCGATGAGCTGGCGCTTTTCCTCCACCACCAGGATTTCCTGCAGGCCGGTGGCGAAGTCGCGTGCGCTCTGCGCCTCCAGCGGCCAGACCACGGCCACCTTGTGCAGGCGGATGCCCAGCTGGCGGCAGGTGGTGTCGTCCAGCCCCAGGTCGAGCAGGGCCTGGCGCGTGTCGTTGTAAGCCTTGCCGCTGGCGATCAGGCCGAAGCGGTCGTTCGGGCCTGCTATGACGTTGTGGTTCAGGCGATTGGCGCGGATGTAGGCCAGAGCGGCGTACCACTTGTGGTGGAAGAGGCGGTCTTCCTGCTCCAGCGCATGGTCGGGCCAACGGATGTGCAGGCCGCCCGGCGGCATCTGAAAATCGGTGGGCAGCTGGATCTGCACGCGCTCGGGATCGATCATGGCCGAAGCGCTGGACTCGACGATCTCCTGGATGGTCTTCATGCCGGCCCAGACGCCGGCGTAACGGCTCATGGCAAAGGCATGGATGCCGAGGTCCAGGATCTCCTGCACCGAGGCCGGGAAGAACACCGGCAGGCCGCAGGCCTTGAAAATGTGGTCGCTCTGGTGCGCGGCCGTGGAGCTCTTGGCCACGTGGTCGTCACCCGCCACCGCGATCACGCCGCCCCAGGGGGTTGTGCCGGCGTTGTTGGCGTGCTTGAAGACATCGGAGGTCCGGTCCACGCCCGGGCCCTTGCCGTACCAGATGCCGAACACGCCGTCGAACCTGTTGCTGCCCGGCGGCGCAAACCCCAGCTGCTGTGTGCCCCACAAGGCCGTGGCCGCCAGCTCCTCGTTGACGCCGGGCTGGAACACGATGTTCTGCGCCTTGAGATGCGGCTCAGCCTTCCACAGGGCCTGGTCGTAGTTACCCAGGGGCGAGCCGCGGTAACCGCTGATGAAACCCGCCGTGTTCTTGCCGGCCTGCTGGTCGCGCAGGCGTTGCAGCATGGGCAGCTTGACCAGGGCCTGGACCCCGCTCATGAAGGCGCGGCCATGGTCCAGTGTGTACTTATCGTCCAGGGTGACGGTCTCCAGCGCCTGGCGGATGGATTCGGGCAGGGGGGCATTCATGGGCGGCTTGTCTCCGGGCGCTGGGCCTGTTTTTGTATGCGGGTCAGTGTATGACGGTCGCCCGGATAGGTCTTTGCTTTCTTTGCCATTGAAATGCTGGTTTTTGAAAGGATATTGCGCAAAAATACGATTAATGGAAACACTCGACAAGTTCGACCTGGCTATTCTGAGCGAATTGCAAGCCAACGCCCGTCTCACCAATGCCGAGCTGGCCAGCCGCGTGGGCCTGTCGCCGGCGCCCTGCTGGCGCCGCGTGCGCACGCTGGAGCAGCAGGGCTACATCAAGGGTTACCACGCCGAAATCGACCGCCACAAGATCGGCCTGGGCGTGCTGGCCTTCGTGCGCCTGGACGCCGAGCGCAACACGGGCGACGCAACGCGCGTGCTGGAGGAAGCCGTGCGCGCCCTGCCCGAGGTCGTGGCCTGCCACTACATCAGCGGCACCGGTACCTTCGAGCTGCAGGTGGTGGCGCAGGACCTGGACAGTTTCTCGCGCTTCGCGCTGCAGCGCCTGATCAACCTGCCCAACGTGAAGGACCTCCACACCAGCTTCTCGCTGGGCGAAGTCAAGGCGAGCCCTACACTGCCCCTGAGCCATCTGCAGGCCCCCACACCGAAACCGCAGGCCCCTGCCGTCAAGACCCGCCGGAGATCCCGATGAAACACCGCCGCCTTTTGCTCCTCACCATCCTTGCCCTTCCGGCCCTGTTGCAGGCCCAGACCGCCGGGGTGGTCGCCCCGCTACCGTTGCGCAATCTGCTGATCGAGGTGCGCCAGGACGACGGGGAAAGCAGCTCGCGCGAGCGCGTGGCCGGCGAAGTGGCTGCGCGCGTCCAGCCCGGCAGCACCGAGGCCCGGGTGTCCATCGATGCGCAGAGTCGCCAGCTGGATCGACGCGGCAGCGCGCAGCAACAGGTGCTGGTGCTCAACGGCCGGCCTGCGGCCATCGTGCTGGGCCTGAACGTACCGCTGCGCCTGCGCCAGCTCGTCACGCAGGGGGGCGTGCGCAGAAGCGTGCCCGGTACCGTCTGGCTGCAGGCGGGCACCGGCTTCACAGCCACCCCGGTCTGGGAAGGCGGCGACTCGGTCTATCTGGAACTGGCCGCCACCCAGGGCCGCCAGCCCCTGGGGCAAAGCGCCAGCACGTCCACCACGCTGCTGCTGCCCCTGGATGAATGGATGACGGTGGCCGACAGCGAGGACGTGCAGGACAACCGGCAAGGCGCCGCGGGCCTGGGCGGCGGCGGACGCGACACCCGTAGCAGCCGCCAATCCCTGCGGGTGCTGGTGCGCATCAGCCTGCGCTGAAGCCGTTCAACGCGGCCAGAGCACCCACAGACGCAAGGGCTGCTTGAGCCGCCCGGCAATCAAGGAGGCTTCGGGGCCGGTGCCCACAAAGTAGTCGGCGCGCACCGCGCCCGTGATGGCGCTACCCGTATCTTGCGCCAGCACTAGGCGCTGCAGTTGCAGCTGCGGGCCGGCCGACGCCAGCCAGACCGGTGTGCCATAGGGAATGCTGCCGGGATCCACCGCGATGGAACGCCCGGCTGTCAGCGGCACACCCTGCGCGCCGCGCGGGCCCACGGCGGTCTCACTCTCGGGCAGGGGCTGCTCGCGGAAGAAGGTCACACGCGGGTTGCTCCACAGCATCTCCTGCACGCGCCCCGGGTTCTGCGCCACCCAGTTGCGGATGGACGGCCAGGAAGCGTCGCGCACTTCGCGACGCGAGAGCAGCCAGCCCCCCACGCTGCGGTACGGCTGGTCGTTGGTGCCGGCGTAACCCAGACGCACCATGCGCTGGCGCCCGTCGGGTTCGGTCACCAGCAGACGGCCTGAACCCTGGATCTGGAGATTGAGCGCGGCCACCGGGTCGGCCAGCCAGGCGATCTCGCGACCCTTGAGCGCGGTCTGGGCTTCGGGCAGGGTGTCGATCTCCTGGCGGCTGTACCAGGGCTTGCGCAGGTGCAACTGGGCTGGCAGCCCGTACAGGGGCACGGTATGGTTGGCCGTGGGCAGGCGCGAGGCCTCGACCACCGGCTCGTAATAACCGGTCAGCAAACCCACCGGCTCGCTCTGGAAAGTCTCGACACGGTAAGGCTGTAGACGCTCCACCATCCAGCTGCGCCGTTCCTCGTCATTGCCTTGGCCCAGGCGCCGCACATCGGCGCACAGGGATGCGAAGACAGGGCTAGGTCGCTCGCAGCTCCGCGCCCAGGCGGACCAGGCCTCCCCTAGGGGATCCTCACCCAGGCCGGGCAAATCGGCCCAGCCCACCGGTGTCCAGCGGCTGCGCGCCTGCTGCAGCACGGCGCTGCTGGCGGGCTGGCTGGGGAAAGACTGTTTCGAAGCTGGCGCAGCAGGCTGCTCCACCGCGATCTGCGGGCTCCCCGACTCCGGGGCCATCTCGCCAACCGGAACGCCGCCACAGCCGACCAGCGTTCCTACAATAAGAAGGTTGAAGACAAAATAAAGTCGTTGGAGTCGTTTCATGCTGCTGATTTTCCTCGAAGCCCTGGCGGCCCTGCTGTTGCTGGTGCTGATCGTGTGGTGGACCATGTTCTCGGGTCGCAAAAAGGGCGAACTCTCCCAGCCCGAACAGGGCGGTGAAGACCCTACCCGGCCCCCCGGCACCTGAGCCGGAACGGCCGGACTGACAGTCCTCCCTGAACAGTCGGCTCAAAACTCGCGCAGCAGATTGGCGAGTTCGACGGCCGACTTGACTTCCATCTTGTCGAACACGCGCGCGCGATGCACCTCCACCGTGCGCACGCTGATGTCGAGCTGGTCGGCGATGCGCTTGTTGGGCAGGCCTTCGATCACCAGCTGCATCACGGCACGCTCGCGGTCGGTCAGTTCGCCCAGGCGCTGGCGCAGGCGCGCACGCACCTGCTGGGCCTGCACGATGGTGGCCGACTGGGCCAGCGCCTGCTCGACGCGATCCACCAGCGCATTGTCGGAAAACGGCTTCTCACAGAAGTCGAAGGCGCCGCGCTTGACGGCGCTCACCGCCGTGGGTACGTCGGCGTGCCCGGTCAGGAAGATCACCGGCAGGGCCTGGTGCAGACCACGCTCGGCCAGGCGGTCGAACAGGGCCAGCCCGCTCATCCCGGGCATACGCACGTCCAGCAGCAGGCAGGCCGGGCGCGGCGGCAGGTGCGCGCCCTCGATCACCTCGAGAAAGGCCTCGGCACTGTCAAAGGCCTGACTGCCCAGGCGACGCGAACGCAGCAGCCAGGCCAGCGCCTCGCGCACGCTGGCGTCATCGTCCACGATGTATACGGCGGCGTCGATTACAGGTTGCATGGCGTGATGTTAAGGCAGTGACGGCTGGGGCCATCCCGCTGGCAGGGTGAAGGTGAACATGGTGCCCTGCGGCCCGTTCGGCCCGAAGGCGAGCGTGCCGCCGTGCTGCTCGATCACGGTACGGCACAGGCTCAGGCCCAAGCCCATACCTTCGGCCTTGGTGGTGAAAAAGGGCGTGAACAGCTGCTGCGCCACTTCGGGCGCGATACCCGGCCCGACGTCGGTAACCGAGAATTCGATCCAGCGCGGGTCGGCCGCGACGCGTTGCACACCCAGCTGCAACACACGCCGGCGGATCTCGGGCCGGTCCATGGCCTGCATACCGTTGCGCGCCAGGTTGAGCAGCACCTGCTCGACCATGGTGCGGTCGCACAGCACCTGCGGCAGACCGGGATCCAGACGCAGCTGCACCTGAACACCCAGCTTGCGCGCCTGCAGATTGACCAGGGGCAGGATCGCGTCGAACAGGGCCTGGGGCGCAACGACTTCACGCGCCTGGTCACGCCGGCGCACGAAATCGTGAACGCTCTTGATGACCTTGCCAGCACGCTCGGCCTGCTCGGCAATACGGTGCATGGCCAATTCGACGTCGGCCAGCGTGTGCACGCCCTGCTGCAGCAGGTTGCGGGTGCCCGTGGCGTAACTGGCGATGGCCGCCAGCGGCTGGTTGAGTTCGTGGCTGAGCAACGACGCCATCTCGCCCACCATGGCCAGCCGGGCGGTGGCCTGCAGGCGATCCTGGCTGGCGCGCGACAGCTCCTCGATCCGGCGCTGTTCGCGGATGTCGAGGAAGGCACTCATCCAGCCGGTTTGCACACCTTGGGCATTGATCAGCGGCGCCTCGATGATGAGCACCGGGAAACGCGTACCGTCCTTGTGCATGAAGACCGACTCAAAACCTTCGCGCGGCGGCACATTGCCGGCCAAGCGGATCTCCTGGCGTTTCTTGTACTCGTCGGCCAGCTCGGGGGGCCAATAGGGCGCATTGGCACTCTGCCCCATCAACTCCTCGGCGCTGAAGCCCACCATCTGGCAGAAGGCCGGGTTGACGTAGGTGATGCGGCCTTCCAGATCGCGTGCGCGCAGCCCGGTCACCAGCGAGTCCTCCATGGCCTTGCGAAAGGCCAACGCGTCGGCCAGATCGCTCTCGGCCTTGAGACGACGGCGCATGTCCTTGCCCAGCAGCAGCAGGATGGAGACCAGGGCGATCGACATGGCCGTGACCAGGGCCGTCAGCACATTGGGGAAGAGATCGGGCGCGCCACGCCAGCTGTCCATGCGCAGCACCAGGGTCGTGCCGGGCAGGTCCAGCAGGTGCTGGGCCGAAAACACCCGGCTGGTGCGGCGTGCCGTGCCGCGCATGGCCAGCCGGGTGCCGTCGCCTTCGGTGAAGGCGACTTCCTGGCTGCGTGTGAGCTGGCGCGCCAGATCGTCCAGCAGGTCCTGCAAGGAATAGGTAGCCACCAGGTAACCCATGACCACCCCGGCGCTGGCCAGCGGCAGGCACATCTCCATGACCTCGATGCCCAGACCGTCGGTCATGGGCACGAAATAGCTTGTGGAATAGGCCGGTCCGCTGATGCGACGCGCGGCATTGCAGACCTGTGTCACCTCGGACTGCACGCTGTCGCGCCCCAGCCGCTCGAACACCGGCGGGCGGTAGGGCGTGCCGGCCTGGGCCAGGATGCCAAACTGGCTGTCACGCCATTCGATGCGCAGCAACTCGCGTCGCTCACGCAGCAAGGCCGTGGCCTCGCCGGTCCAGGCCCCCGGCTTGGGATCGCCGAACTGCAGGGCCTGCAGGCTCTGCAGATTGCGTGTCAAACGCGAACGGATATCGCCCACAGCGTCGGCGGCATCGCGCTCCAGCCGGCTCTGCACCTGGCTGGCCTCATAACGACCGGCCAGCCACACCAGCGTGACCAGCAGGGCCACCACCAGCGCCGCCAGGGCCGACCACAGCACACGGCGGCGCCAGCTGGCACGCCAGCGTTTGGACAACAAGGGGCGGGCCGACATGTTCAAAGGACGCGATGCTCCAACGCCGGCAGCTGCTGACGGCACTGCTGCTGCAACGCCGCGTCAAACTCGGCCAGCACCACGCCCTCGCCTTGCGGCTGCACGCCCAACACGCGCCCCCAGGGATCGACCAGCATGGAGTGCCCCCAGGTGCGTCGCCCGTTCTCATGCAGCCCGCCTTGCGCCGCGGCCGCGACGAAGGCCAGGTTTTCGATGGCGCGTGCGCGCAGCAGCAGCTCCCAGTGCGCCTGGCCGGTGGTGTGCGTGAAGGCGCTGGGCACCAGCAGCAGTTCGGCGCCAGCCAGGGCATGCGCCCGGTAGAGCTCGGGAAAACGCAGGTCGTAGCAGACACTCAGGCCTACCCGCCAGCGGTGACCGTCGCGCGAAGGCAGCTCGAAGGTGACCGGCGCCCGCCCGGGGTGCAGGGTGCGCGCCTCGTCGTAGCGTTCGCGCCCGTTGTCGAAACGGAACAGGTGGATCTTGTCGTAATGCGCCACCCGTTCTCCATCAGACGCATAAACCAGCGTGCTGTTGTAGGCGCGCGCGGACCCGTCGCCCGCCGGCGCCCCCCCGTCCAGCGGCAGGGTGCCACCGACGATCCACAGGCCCAGCTCGCGCGCAGCTCGTGCCAGGAAGTCCTGGATCGGCCCCTTACCCAGGGTTTCGCGCAAGGCCAGCTTGTCGCTGTCCTGGCGTCCCAGCACGCAGAAGTATTCGGGCAGCACGGCCAGCTCGGCGCCCTGGCGCGCCGCGTCTTCGAGCAGGGCGCGTGCGCGCACCAAGTTGGCGTCGCAGTCGACACCGGAAACCATCTGGATGGCCGCGATCTTCATGGGGTGTTGCCCGTCGGGTTGCTGGCCGCCGGTGTCGGGGTTTCGACCTTGCTCATCTGCGGGTCGCTCCAGCTGCCGGTGATACGAAACTCCTGCGTGGTCGCGGCGATCATCGGCCCCCGCAGCAAGACTTGGGCGAGAAAGGTGCCCAGGCCAACTGCCGGGTTGATCCAGGTGGCGATCAGCGAAGCGGTGCCGGCGTTGATCTCGGGCACCACCACGACCCGCAAGTCCTGCGTCTCGCGCGCCAAGTCGGCTTGGCCGTCCATGAGCACCGCGGCATTGACGCCTTTCATCTGAAGGTTGTTGGTCCTGGCGATGCCCTGCTCGACCTGAACGTCGCCGCGCACGAAGTCAAAGGCGAAACCGTCGGTGAACACATCGCGGAAATCGAGCGTCAGGCGCCGCGGCAGGGACTGCAGGCTAAGCACGCCCATGAGCTTGGCAATGCCGGGCTCGGCCTTGAGAAACTGGCCGGTCTCGACATTGATGTTGAAGCTGCCGCCCAAGCTCGGATAGTCCAGGCCCATGGGCGAACCGATCCAGCTGGCCTGGCCTTCCATACGGCCCTTGCCCGCGCGAATCAGGCCGGGCATGCCCAAGCGATTGAGCAGGCCGCCGGCATCGTTGATCTCGAGCCGGAAATTCATGGTAGTTCGCCGCCGTTCATTGCGCGCGGCGCCGGCCCCCGTGCGCGGCGCGGCCAAGCGGCCCAGGGGCTCCCCAGCCTCCTGGTAAACGGCCCAGTTACCACTGGCCGTGAACTCGGCCTCCGGCATGCTGATATTGAGCTTGCTCAAGCGCCATTCGCGCGCGCCCGCATCACGCCGCGCCAAGCCACGGTTAACGGCCTCGACTTCCACCCGGCCCAGATTCTTGCCGCGCAACTCCAGGCTGTTGATCACCACATCGAGCGCGGGAATGCTCACCGGCTGCTCGTCCAGCAGGTGCTCCACACCGCTGGCGTTCTCCTGTGCCAGCACCAGCCGCGCCAGCCGCGCATGGACGCTGCCAGCCCCGACGTTGGTGGGCATACGGTATTCCAGATAACCGCTGAGTTCGCGCGCGTCCAGGTTGACGCGCCAAGTCTGGCCTTCGCGCGTGCCGCCAGCCACCAGCTGGTCGAACTTCTGACCACCCGCCCGCAGTGTTGCGCCCTGCACCATGAGGCTGGTGGGCAAATAGTCCCGCAACGCGGCCGGCACAGGCGGGCCGCTGGCAGGGGTGGTGGTCGCAACGCCGGCGGTGACGGGCGCTGCAGCCACCTTGCGCCAGGCATCGAGATCCAGCTCATCGAACTGGACGCTGGCCACCACCCCAGCGTCCGGCATGGGCAGGCTCTCACCCGCCGGCAGACCGATACCCAATGTGCCGCGCAGCACCTGCGTCGTGCCCCGGGCATGTTCGCGTTCATACCGCAGCGCGACCAGGCGCCCTAGATCGAAGCGCAACAGATCGCGGCGTGCGCCTTGTGCGGCGTCTCCCGCCTCGGGCCCCATCAGGGCGGCCTGCAGGCGCAAGGGCAGGGCCGCCTCGGCCGGCTTGGCCAGTGGCGCCGGCAGGTTCAGTGCGAGGCCTTGCAGGCTGGAGGCCAACTGGAACTCGGGCACGCCCTGGCGCAGATTGAATTCAGCCGTGTAGGTGGTGCTGCCGCTCATCTGCTGCGCCAAGCGGGCCACGACACCGAGCTGCGTTTCCTGCCGCAAGCCCTGGGCCGTCATCGTGCCCTGCACGCGCAGGCGGGCCGGGGCATCGCCGGTGCTTCCCGGCAGCGCCATGGTTCCCCCCTCGGCGCGCACATCACCGCCCAGCAGCCGGGCCTGCACGCCGGCCAGGGCAAAACCACGTTCGCTGAAATGCAGCAGGCCGCGGGCCCGTGTCAGGCGCGGCAACTCGGGCGCGAGCTGCAGTTCATTGCCAGCCAGCTTGATCTGCCCCAGCACGGTGGAACGCTCCAAGTGCAGCAGCGGCAGATCCAGCTTGAGTTGCACGTCGGCGTTCCCCGCAGCCCGCGCCTGCCCCAGCAGACCGCCCAGCATCGCATCCAGCGGGGAACTGCTGATCAAGCCCCGCAGCACGTCGTCAAGCGGGCCGTCCAGTTGCAGACCGGTCAGGACCCGAGCCTCGTGCCCCATGTCCGGAATGCGGGCTTCGCCTCGGCTGATGCGCAGCTGCGGCGCACCCTGAACCCTGGCGTTGATGTTGCGCAGCTGCAGGCTGGCGTGGTCGATCAGCAGCTCGCCGCGCAGGTCCGTCAGGGCGGGCCAGGGCAACTGCTGCGCAGGCTGCAGGCTGGTCGGCACATAGACGAAGCGTGTGTCGAACACACTGGCCGTGATACGGAACTCCCCCTGCCCGGGCTGGCTGAAGGGGAAATCGCGCAGATCCCCCTTGACCTGGTAACGCGCCCCGCCGGCCCGCCCCTGCGGCAGGGCCTGGCGCAGATAATCGCGCACCCCGGAATTGATAGCCTGTGGCAGATACCGGTGCAGGGACCCGAGCTCAGCCCGGCTCATGCTGCCCTGCAGCTCCAGCACCCCAGGCAGACGGGCGCCGGCTGCTGCGCCGGTATGCCATTTGAGCTGAAACTCGCCCTGGGCATCTGCATTGGCAAAACGCGCGTTGCTGATCTGCAGGCTGGTCTGCCCCCCCTGCAATTTCCACTGCAGTTCGGCGGCCAGCTGGTCCAGCGCGATGCGCGGCTGCTCGAACAGCCCCGGCAATTCCAGATGCCCCTGCTGCACCACCACACTGGCACGCCCACCATCCTGTGTCAGTTCGAAGTCGACATTCAGGCCGCGCACGCCGGGCGAGCCGAAGGGAGAGGCCGGTTCCGTATCGGGGAGCCGCGGGTCCAGGTGTGGCCGCGCCGCCACTTCGAGTTTCTGCAGGCGGCCGCGGGCGTCGAAGCGCGTGGGCGCCTCCCACGGCCCTTGCCAGCGGGCCTGCAGCTGCTCGATCAGGCCCTTGGGGCCGTAGAGAACCAGCGCCTCGTGCATGCGTCGCTCCAGCGGCAGGCGCTGGGCCAGTTGCGCCAGGATCGCCAAGTCCAGCCGGGTGGCCCGGATTTCACCGCCCGCCGCTTCCGGCGTGTCGCCAGCGTGGTGGCTGACCCGCAGATCGCCCCCCGGCCACTGCAATCCGTCGACCGTGTCGAACTTCAGACCCTGGGTGTAGGCCTCGAAACCGTTGTCCAGCCGGCTGCCGCCCAGCCGACCGGTGAGCCGTGCCAGGTCCAGCGCCGGCAGCCCGGGGCCCAGCTTGAGGCCGATTTGCGACAGCGCCACGTCCGCCGTGACCCCGCTGATGCGGCCAGCGTCCACGTCTATCCAGGTGCGCAGGGCACCACTGCCGCCGGCCACCTCCAGTTGCAGCGGTACGTGGCGACGCAGCTGATCAATGTCGACGCGCTCGAACACGGCATAAAACTGGCCCTGCCAGCGCTGCCACTCACCAGCCCGGGTGAAAAGCAGCGGCTGGCGGAAGCGTCCGCGCAAGCTGAAGCGCCCCCCCAGTTCGGGTGGTGGCGTGGCATCCAGCCGCAGTTCATGCAGGCGCGCTCCGTTGTGCATGCGCAGGTCGACCTCCTGCAGCTGCAACAGCGGCGCACCGCGAAGTTCGTCGCGCCACTGCACACGCCCGCCGCGGATGATCCATTCGGTCTGCGAGAACACCCAGTCGGCCGCACGGCCGTCGCTGTCCTGCTGCTGCGGGATTTCGATACCGGCCACGAAGATGCGCCCATCAGCCGCACGCCGCACGTCCAGCTCGGGCCCCTCGATAGCCAGCTGCTCGAACCCGAGGTTCCAGAGTGAACGCGGCGATAGCGTGGCCATCACGCGCGGCAGCTGCAATGCCACGCGCCCCTCGCGATCGAGCAACTGCACGTTGCTCAGCTCAAAGGAGGGAAACAGGCTGTCGGAATGCGCCACGATGGCGCCGATGCGCACCGGCACGCCCAGAACCTGGCTGGCCCGGGTTTCCATTTCCGGGCGCAGCTCGCCGATTCGCGGCACAATGACCAGATGCAGCGCCGCCCAGGCGGCGCCGAAGACCAGCCAGATCAAGAGAACCAGCCACAGCAGCGCACGCGTCGAAATCGTCAGGACTTTGAGCGACAGGGATGGGCGGCGCGGCAGGGTAACCATTTTGCAGATCGAGAACTCGACAGGAATTATGACCCGCAACGATGCATGCGGCCCGATGCCGGGCGCGACCACCGCGCCGGCAGTGTCCCCGGTCTGTGCCGACCACTCCCGTTTTGTCCAGCGCATACGGCGCCGATATGCCACGCTGCTGGCGCAACTGCCCCCGGGCCGCCCCGACCCGCAAGCCATGCAGCAGCTCTACGCCCACCTGCGCGGCAATGGACACGATAGCGCCGCCGCCCTGCGCGTGCTACGCCAACTGGTCATGGAACGCCTGGCCGTGCTCGACTGCGAACAACAAGCCTCGTTGCGCGACGTCACCGCCAGCATGACTGAACTGGCCGAGTTCGCGCTCGACATCGCCTGCACCGAGGTCATGCAAGCCTTGGACGAGAGCCATGGCATGCCGCTGACGCCGTCGGGCAAGCGTGCCCTGTTCTGGGTCCTGGGCATGGGCAAGCTCGGTGCGCGCGAACTTAACGTCTCCAGCGACATCGACCTGATCTATATCTACGACCAGGACGGCGAGACCGCCGGCAACGCCGAGGGCCGCAACCGCATCTCCAACCACGAGTACTTCGCCAAGGCGGTGCGTGCCATCTACAACCTGCTGGGCGACACCACGGAACACGGCTTTGTGTTCCGTGTCGACCTGGCGCTGCGACCCAACGGCAACTCGGGGCCGCCCGCCGTTTCGCTGGGCGCACTGGAGGAATATTTCCAGGTACAAGGCCGCGAGTGGGAGCGTTTTGCCTGGCTCAAGAGCCGCACGGTGGCGCCCCGGCGCCAGCTGCAAGATGGCTCGGTCATGCAGCTGCGCAACCTCGTCGTCCCCTTCGTCTTCCGTCGGTACCTGGACTACAACGTGTTCGACTCGCTGCGTGTGCTGCACCGGCAGATCCGCGAGCACGCCGCCAAGCGCAGCGCCGGCCACCCGGAACGCAGCAACGACGTCAAGCTCTCGCGCGGCGGCATTCGCGAGATCGAATTCACCGTGCAGCTGCTGCAAGTGGTGCGCGGCGGCCAGTTCCCCGAACTGCGCACGCGCCCCACGCTCGATGCCTTGCAACGCCTGGTCAAGGCCGGTCTCATGCCGGCGGCCACGGCCGAGGCGTTGGCCCAGGCCTACGAGTTTCTGCGCCGGGTCGAGCACCGCATCCAGTACCTGGACGACCAGCAGACCCACGTGTTGCCCACCCGCGATGAAGATCTGGACTGGATCGCGCGCAGCATGGCTTACCCCGATGCCTGCCGCTTCCTGACCCAGCTCGACGCCCACCGTGAGGTCGTCGCCCAGGAATTCGACATCCTGCTCGGTGGGTCCGGCCAGAAGGAATGCAAGGGCTGCAACAACGGCAATGGCAAGAACGGAACCACGGGTACCGCCACGCCGGACTTCGACAGCCTGATCGAACAGCTGCCGCCGCAATTCCGCGAGCGGGTCAGCGCCTGGCGCACGCATCCGCGCGTGCTCGCCTTGCGCGAGGAATCCCGCGCTCGTCTCATCCGGCTGGTGGCACGCACGGCCGACTGGCTGCGTGAGGGCCGCGGCAGCGACCTCGCCGCCAGCCGCCTGGTGGACTGGATGGAGCCGCTCCTGCGTCGCGAAAGCTACCTGGCGATGCTGCTGGAGCGTCCTGCGGTGCATGAGCGTCTGCTGCGCCTACTCGGTGCAGCGCGCTGGCCGGCGCGTTACCTGCTTCAGCATCCTGGCGTGATCGACGAGCTGGCCAGCCGCACCATGATGGACGAACGCTTCGACCCGATCGCCTTCGAAGCCGAACTCGATGCCCGTCAGAAAGCCCTACAGGCTTCCGGCGACGACGACGAGGAGTCGCTGCTCAACCTGCTGCGCCGTGCCCACCACGCTGAGGTGTTTCGCACCCTGGCGCGCGACGTCGAGAGCGTGCTAACGGTGGAGCAGGTGGCTGACGACCTCTCCGCCCTGGCGGACGCCATGCTGCGCATCACCACACGCTGGTGTTGGGCGCGCCTGAAGAAGAAGCACCGCGAGGAACCGCAGTTCGCCATCATCGGCTACGGCAAGCTGGGCGGCAAGGAGCTCGGCTACGGCAGCGACCTGGACATCGTCTTTGTCTATGAGGACGAGCACGAGGACGCCCCCGAGGTCTACGCCCTGCTGGTGCGCAAGCTGATCAACTGGCTGACCGTCAAGACCGGTGAAGGCGACCTCTACGAGATCGATACCGCGCTGCGTCCCAACGGCAACTCAGGCCTGCTGATCACCACTTTCGATGCCTATGCCAATTACCAGCAGCAGCGCGGCAGCAATACCGCCTGGACCTGGGAGCATCAGGCCATGACGCGCGCGCGCTTCGTGTTGGGCAGTGCCACCCTGCAGCAACGTTTCGACACCGTGCGCCAGGCCGTGATCGCCGCGCCGCGTGACGCGCAGGCCTTGCGCCTGGAAATCGTCGCCATGCGGGAGAAGGTGCGCCAGGCGCACCCGGTGCACGGGGAACAGTTTGACGTCAAGCACAGCCCGGGGGGCATGGTCGATGCCGAGTTCGCTGTGCAATATCTGGTGCTGTCACAGTCGGCGAACCACCCCGAGCTGGTCGCCAATGTCGGCAACATCGCCTTGCTACGAGCCGCCGAAGCAGCTGGCCTGCTGCCCATCGGGGTCGGCAGCGCCGCCGCCGCCGCCTATCGCGAACTTCGGCGCGTGCAGCACCGCGCTCGCCTCAACGAAGAGCCCACCCAGGTCCCGACCGAGGCCATGGCCGGGGAACGCGCCGCGGTGCTGGCGCTGTGGAAGGCCGTGTTCGACCGCTCCTGACCGCCCCGGCTCAGGACGTGCTGCGGATCTTGCGCACCAGTGCGGTGGTGGAATAGCCGTCGACAAAAGGCAAGGCCACGGCCTGCCCCCCCCAGGATTCGACCAGGGCCGTCTCGGGTAGCTTGCGCATGTCGTAATCGCCGCCCTTGACCAGGATGTCGGGACGAATTTCTGCGATCAACGCCTGCGGCGTATCCTCGTCGAACCAGGTCACCAGATCGACCGCACCCAGGGCCGCCATCATCGCTGCGCGGTCCTGCTCGTTGTTCAGAGGCCGCTCAGGCCCCTTGCCCAGGCGGCGCGCGGACGCGTCGGTGTTGAGCGCCACGACCAGGCTGGCCCCCAGGGCCCGGGCCTGCGCCAGATAGATGGCGTGTCCCCGGTGCATGACGTCGAATACGCCGTTGGTGAAGACCAGCGGCCGGGGCAGGGCCGCCAGCCGCCTGCCGAGTTCGGCACGCGCGCAGAGCTTGCCGAGAAAAGCCGGCAGCGGAAACGGGGCGGAGGCTTGCGTCATGGCCCGCATCCTAGCAGCCAGACCCCGGCGGGTGCGGCGACCTGCTGCAATCCGGGAAAACGGTGGCAAATTACCCCTCAATCCAGCCCCTCCGCCAGACCTGCACGGGCATAATTGTTCAGCCCATGTCCAACAAACTCGTCTCTGTCAGCCTGGATTCGCTTCGGATCGGTGAACCTCTGCCTTTTCCGCTGATGGATGCCGAAGGGACGCTGCTGGCCAACAAGGGCTATGTGATCGCTTCGCGCAACGAGTTGCTATCGCTCGTGGGCCGCGGCGTCACGCTCTACATCGATGTCGCTGACTCCGAGGCCCACCACCGCGCCTACGTGGGCATGCTGCACGACCTGGTGCGCAAGGAAAAAACCCTGGGGCAGATTGCCGGCGTTCAGGTATCCCGTGCCGATGTCGATGCCAGCCGCAATGAGCCGGAACTGTCCGACGGCCCGCCGGACTGGCTGGACTACCAGGTGCAAGCCAACAGCATCCTGCGCGACTGCGGCTCGCCGCAGTTCCTGCAGCGCCTGGTACGCCTGCAAAAACAGCTGCGCCAACATTCAATCGGCAATCCGGACGGCGCTTTGTTCGCGCTGTTCCACCTTTCGGCCAGCGAGATCCGGATGTACAGCGCCACCCATGCCATGCTGGTCAGTGTGATGTGCGGCCTGGCGGCGCGCGAGGTGCTCAACTGGCCAGCGGAGAAAGAGCAGGTCATGTGCCTGGCGGCGCTGACCATGAACATCGGCATGACCGACCTGCAGGACAAGCTGGCCCAGCAGTTGACGCCGCCCACCGTGGAACAGCGCCAGCAGATCGACCAGCACGCCCTGCGCTCGTTGGCGCTGTTGCAGAAAATCGGCGTCAACGATGCGGTCTGGCTTGAGGCTGTGCGTCACCACCACAGCGTACCCCCCGGGCCGCTGTCCGCCAAGACCGAGGGCCAGCGCATGGCCCGCCTGATCCAGCGTGCCGACATGTTCGGCGCACGGCTGGCACCACGCGCATCGCGCACGCCCACCGCGCCGGCGGCGGCCATGCAGGCCAGCTATTTCGATGAAAACCGGCAAGTGGACGAAGCCGGCGCCGCCCTGATCAAGGCGGTCGGCATCTATTCGCCGGGCTCCTTCGTGCGACTCAACACCGATGAGGTGGCCGCTGTGATCCGGCGCGGTGCCAACACCACCACACCCCGCGTGGCGGTACTGATCAACCGCGAAGGCATGCCGGTGGCCGAGCCGGTGATTCGCGACACGTCCCTGCGGGACTACCGCATCGTGGCCAGCGTGCCACACCGCGAAGTCAAGGTCCAGCTCAACCTGCAGCGCATGCTGGCGCTGACCACCGCGAGCGGTTCAGACCGCGCCTGAAAGCGGTGCGGGCGCCAGCGACGCCATCTGCTCCTTGCGGAAGCGGTTGAGTTCCTGCACGGACTGGAAGCTGCGCCCGAACAGCAGGCTGAGGTTGTGCAGGATCCGCTCGACCACCTTGCTCTCCCAGGTGGCGTCGAAGTTGATCTGTTTGTCCAGCCAGTGCTCCAGCCATGCGGGATCTGGCAGGCGGCTCTGGATGGTGTCGTTGGGGAACAGGGCCTTGCTCACATGCAGGTTGGTAGGGTGCAGGGCCTGGGCGGTGCGCCGGGCACTGGCCATGAGCACGCCGACCTTCGCAAATGCGGTCTTGGCCTCGGCACCAAAGCGCCCGATGGCGCGTTTCATGTATCTGAGATAGGCGCCTCCATGGCGGGCCTCGTCCTGGCTCAGCGTGGTGTAGATGTGCTTGATCACCGGCTCGGTGTGCCACTCGGCCGCGCGGCGGTACCAGTGGTTAAGGCGGATCTCGCCGCAGAAATGCAGCATCAGTGTCTCCAGCGCCGGCGCCGGATCGAACTCGAAACGAATGTCGTGCAACTCCTGTTCGGTAGGTACCAGCTCGGGGCGGAAACGGCGCAGATATTCCATCAGTACCAGCGAGTGCTTCTGCTCCTCGAAGAACCAGATCGACATGAAGGCGGAAAAATCGCTGTCGTCGCGGTTGTCGCGCAAGAACATCTCGGTGGCCGGCAGGGCCGCCCACTCGGTGATGGCGTTCATCTTGATGGTCTGGGCCTGCTCATCACTGAGCTGGGCGGCGTCGAAGGTGTCCCAGGGGATGTCCTTCTCCATGTCCCAGCGCACGGCTTCCAGCTGCTTGAACAGTTCAGGGTAAAGCATGGCGTTCCTTCACGGTGCGAGGATTCTAGGCCGGCACCGTGACAAATGCCTGACGAGCCGGTGTTTCCGCACGCGGCCCGGGGGAAATAGGTACCGCGCTACCTCAGTGCGGCACGGTGTCGGCAAAGCTATGGCGCTGCATGAGCTTGTCCTGCAGACGCACCAGAGTGGGGTGCACATCGCGCCAGCCGATCTGGGGGAAACGGAAATCCAGGTAGCCCAGGGCCGATCCCACGGCCACGTCGGCCAGGCTGAAATGAGTACCGGCGCAGAAGGGCTTGTCGCCCAGGCCACGGCTCATGGCCTCCAGGCTCGCATTGATCTTGCCGAGCTGGCGATCGATCCAGGCCGGGCTGCGTTGGGCCTCGGTTCGCTGGGGCCACACGGCCTCCATGCGGGCCAGCAGGGCAGCGTCCATGACGCCGTCGGCCAGGGCCTCCCAGGTCTTGACTTCGGCGCGTTCGCGGCCGACCGGCGGGATCAGCTTGCCCACCGGCGACAGGGTGTCCAGGTACTCGACGATCACGCGCGAATCAAACAGGGCTTCGCCGCCTTCCATGATCAGGCAGGGGATCTTGCCCAGTGGATTGGCGTCCACGATGCGGGTCTGCTCCGACCACACATCCTCCAGCACGAAGGCGTATTCCAGTTTTTTCTCGGCCATCACGACGCGCACCTTGCGCACGTAGGGGCTGGTATGGGAACCGATCAGTTTCATGGGTCTTTTCGTAGTCCAGGGGGCGGATTCTAGCGATTCAGGCCGGCCCTGTGCTTTTCCTGGGCCCTGCGCGGCCGTCAAACTACAATCCGGGCATGACTTTCTCCACCATTTCGGCGCTGTCCCCGCTGGACGGGCGCTATGCCGCCAAGCTCGCCGCCTTGCGACCGCTGATGAGCGAACAGGGCTATATGCACCGCCGCGTCCAGGTCGAAGTGGCTTGGTTCATTGCCCTGAGCGACGCCGGTTTCAAGGAATTCCCGCCGCTGTCGCCCGGCGCGCGCACCTACCTGCTCAACTTGGTAAAGAATTTCTCCGAGGCCGATGGCCACGCCATCAAGGACATCGAGAAAACCACCAACCACGACGTCAAGGCCGTCGAGTACTGGATCAAGTCACGCTTCGAAGCCCGACCCGAGCTGGAAAAATCCAGCGAGTTCGTGCACTTTGCGTGCACCAGCGAAGACATCAACAACACCAGCCACGCCCTGCAGCTGCGCAGCGCACGCGACACCGTGGTGCTACCAGCGCTGGACAAATTGCTGCTCAAGCTGCGCGACATGGCCCAGGCGTATGCCGAGGTGCCCATGCTCAGCCGCACCCACGGCCAGACCGCCAGCCCCACCACCGTAGGCAAGGAAATCGCCAATGTGGTCGTGCGCCTGCAGACCGCCTGCGAGCGTATTGCCGCCGTGAAGATCCTGGGAAAAATGAACGGCGCCGTCGGCAACTACAACGCGCACCTGGCTGCCTGGCCCGATTTCGACTGGGAGGCCTTTGCGCGAAAAGTGGTGGAAACACCCGAACCCCTGGGCCTGGGCTTGGACTTCCAGCCCTACAGCATCCAGATCGAGCCGCACGACTATATGGCCGAGTTGTACGATGCCATAGCGCGGACCAACACTATCCTCATCGACTTCTCGCGCGACGTCTGGGGTTATGTCTCGCTGGGCTACTTCAAGCAACGCCTCAAGGCCGGCGAGATCGGATCCTCGACCATGCCGCACAAGGTCAACCCGATCGACTTCGAGAATGCCGAGGGCAATCTGGGTCTGGCCAACGCCTTGCTGCGCCATCTGAGCGAAAAACTTCCGATCAGCCGCTGGCAGCGCGATCTGACCGACTCCACCGTGTTGCGCAATATGGGTGTGGCCGTCGGCTACGCCGTGCTGGCTTACCAATCCCTGTCGACCGGTCTGGGCAAACTCGAACTCAACAGCGAGGCGCTCGCCGCCGACCTGGACGCCTCCTGGGAGGTGCTGGCTGAGCCGATCCAGACCGTGATGCGTCGCTACGGTGTGCAAGGCGCCTACGAGAAGCTCAAGGAAGTCACGCGTGGGCAGACGGTCACACCCGAAGACCTGCACAAGCTGATCCGCAGCCTGGAGATACCTGACGCTGACAAACAGCGCCTGTTGGCCATGACGCCGGGCAGCTATACCGGCAAAGCCGCCGAACTGGCACGCCGGGTCTGATGGCCATCAAATCCACGGTCTTCAAGGCCCATCTGCAGATTGCCGACATCGACCACGGCTATTACGCTGACCATGCGCTGACCCTGGCCCGCCATCCCAGCGAGACCGACGAGCGCATGATGGTGCGTCTGGTCGCGCTGGCCCTGCAGGCCCACCGGTTGCAGACCGTGTGCGGAGGCGACGGCACGTTGGCCTTTGGCGCCGGCCTGTCCGATCCCGACGAACCGGACGTCTGGCTGCGCGACTACACCGGCCAGACCCGCCTGTGGATCGAGGTCGGCCAGCCCGAGGACAAACCCCTGGCCAAGGCCTGCAGCAAATCGGATGCCGTGGTGGTCTATTGTTTCGCCCACGCCGCAGAGGTCTGGTGGCGCGGCATCGAGAACAAGCTCACGCGGCTGGACAAGCTGCAGGTCTGGCGCGTGCCGACCGAAGCGTCCCAGGCCCTGGCCGCGATGGCCGAGCGCAGCATGCAACTGCAGGCCACGATCCAGGAAGGCGCGTTGATGCTGGGCAACAGCCGGCATCAGGTGACCATCGAAGCGCAACGCTGGAAGTGAGCCGGAACGCCCTCAGGCTTCCACCGGCGTCTCCGCCTGGCCCTCGGCCGCCCGTTCGGCATACCGGTTGAAACGCCAGGCGCCGCCATGCAGAGAGATGCGGCGCCAGGTCTGCCGCTTTTGTGCCGGTCGCATCTCGGTCCACAGCTGCACCTCGTCGAAGGTCCGGCCGCAGCCCTTGCATTCGGGATCGCCCTGGCTGGTGGAACAGATCGCAATGCAGGGCGTATCAGGCGTGCTCTCGTACCAACCCATCCAGGCCTGCAGCGCCGGCGCCGGCATGCTGAACTCGTCGGCTTCCTGCTCCCGGTAGAAGACCATCAGGGCATAGACCTCGGCCAGGGCGCGCACCGGCCTGGCCAGCGTGATGCCATCGGGCGAGGGTTCACGTTCGCGCCAGTAGTTGATGGCCGCTTCGATATCGGTGATGTGGATGCCTGCCATGGTTGCTTCTCAGGGGAGCCGGATCATAGCGCCTGGCCGGCCTCGTGTTCGTTGTTTTGCTGACCTGTCTCAAAACCATACTCGTTGCGTGGTTGATGTTATCCGTGTTCCAATCAGCCTCACGAAGGGGAGTAGCTCCCATTTGTTGCGACACAGGGAGGTGGTCAAAAAGACCATCGTTGCAACAGATATCAGCAAGTCGTCATTACGAAGTATGACTTCCGGCTTGTTGGGCAAAAATCTGCATGACACCATGCCGAGCAAGACCTTCGATTGGAGCCTGTTTCAGGTTTCGTCGAAGTGCGTCTTGGACCTTCTCGGCCCCAAGACTCCGTTGACGTCGCCTGTTCCAGGTTGTTGATCGAAACAACTCGGAGCTTAGTCATGGAGTTTTTATCCGCCGCTTGGTGGTCGGCACTGCTGGCCATCATCCTCATCGACCTCGTGCTCGCCGGCGACAACGCCATCGTGATCGCGCTGGCCGCCCGCAGCCTGCCACCCCATTTGCAAAGAAAAGCCATCGTCTGGGGCACCGTCGGTGCCATCGTCGTGCGCTCTGTCATGACCATTGGGGTGGTCTGGCTGCTCAAGGTCCCGGGGCTGATGCTCGTCGGTGGACTCGGCCTGGTCTGGATCGCCTACAAGCTGCTGGCCGACCAGGAAGGCGACGAGCAGCATGGCGTGGGCGCCCAGACCTTCTGGGGCGCCATGAAGACCATCGTGGTCGCTGACGCCCTGATGGGCGTGGACAACGTGCTGGGCGTCGCAGGTGCCGCCCACGGCGCCTTCGACCTCGTGGTGCTGGGCCTGCTCATCAGCGTGCCGATCGTCGTGTTCGGCAGCTCGGTGGTGCTCAAGCTTGTACAGCGCTTCCCCATCATCATCCAGCTCGGCGCCGCCGTGCTGGCCTTCACGGCCGCCAAGATGATTGTCAACGAGCCGCTGCTCGATGAGGTGTTTGACCCGCACACTGCCGCGCGCTGGGCCGCCTACGCTGTCGCTGTCGTTGGCGTACTGGCTGCCGGCTGGTGGCATGCCCGCCGCCAAAACCAAAGTCATCACTCCGGCCAGGCGGCCTGAGTCCGACAACCCTGTTCCCCCCGTCCCTTAATCAACAAGGAGTAGATCATGGACAAAATCATTGTGTATGTGGACGATGTCGAGTACGCACAGCATCAGCTGGTGCCGATGGAAGGCAAGTTGCCCGGCAAACAGCAGGCAACCCACTGGATCGTGGTCGCCTGCCCGCCGCGGATGACCCGCCATATCAGCAAATGGGTCAATCACACGGCGCGCGAAAACTGGCGCAACAAATGGGCGGAAAAGCTGTTCTCCCAGATCACGCCGGACCTGCAGGCGCAGGGCCACAAGGTCACGCCGGTTCTGTCGCGCGGTCCCTTGGTCGAAATGACCCGCGAGCTGCTGGAAAAGCATGGCACCGCTCGCGTCCTCGACGCACGCCGGCCGAAGTTTGGCCAGGATCTGGCGCCGGTCACACCGGACCAGCCCGCCACCCAGGAGGCGCGTTGGGCCATCCCCGGGGCGGTCGCCGGAATGGGCGCCTTCCTGGTTCTGGCCAGCGAATAGCACCAGCGGAGGACTTCATGCGCGGGTGCTATGCTTGCCCGCCATGAAACTCCTGATCAAGTGGCTACTGAGCGCGACCGCCTTGCTGGCGGTCGCGCATCTTTACAGCGGCGTCGAACTCCAAAGCTTCACCGCCGCGCTGCTGGCGGCCTTCGTCATCGGGTTGTTCAACATCTTCCTGAGACCCATCCTCGTGCTGCTGACACTTCCTGTCACGCTGCTCACGCTCGGCCTGTTTCTCTTTGTCATCAATGCCCTGCTTTTCTGGGCTGCGGCGAGTGTGCTGGACGATTTTCAGGTGCGCGACTTCGCCGCCGCCCTGCTGGGTTCGCTGCTGTACTCGATGTTCAGCCTCGTGATCGACTCAGCGCTCGAGCGCCTGTTCCCGCAAAAGTAGATCAATTTGGCGGCTACGCGTGTCGATGATCGACGCCTCGACGTGATCCACGTTGGGGCCTTGACGCGCCAGCTCCTGCGCCGCGCGCAGGCGGTCGCGGGCTGCGGCATAGTCCAGGCGGGCAGCATGCACCTCGGCCTCGGCCCGCACGGCCCGCAAGGTCTGGCCCTGGGCAGCATAGGCCTGCGACAACAGCTGCCAGGCCTGTGCATCCCTTGGCCGGCTCGCCAGCCAGACCTGCAGCGACTCGGCCGCGTCGCGCGGCTGCCCGCTCTGCGTCTGGGCGCGGGCCCGCAGGAACAACAGGGGTCGGGTCATGGCACCGCTGGCACCTGGCACAGCCCCTTCCAGGAAGGTGCTTGCGCGACGCGGATCCCCGGCTGCCAGAGCGATCTCGGCACCCAGCAGGCGTGCTTGATAAGCCGCCCGCGCATCATCGCGCACCATGGCCTGCAAGCGCTCCTGCAAGCGCTGCGCCTGCTCGAATTCACGCAGACCGAGCGCGCCCAGAGCCGCCGCATAGAGCACGCCGGCCTGCTCCGCCGGTGACATCGCCGCCATTTCGCCCTGCGCCCGCAGCAGGGCCGCGCGCAGACTGTCGACTTCCGGATTCGCCAGCATGCGCGCTCGCGCCGCCAGCATGGCATGCGTCATCGTGAGTTGGGGTACGGCGGTGTGCGTTTGCAACTGCTGGCGTGCCTGCATGTCGGCAATGCGCTCGGTGGTCAGCGGGTGGCTGCGTAAGTAAGGAAAGGCGCCCGTGTCGTTGAATCGGTTGGCTTGCTGCAGCTTTTCGAACATGCCGACAAAACCCCGGGCATCGAAGCCGGCCTGCGTCATCACGCCATAACCCACACGATCGGCTTCACGCTCCATATCGCGCGAAAAATTGAGCTGCCCCTGCACTGCAGCTGCCTGCCCACCCACGATCATCGCCCCTGCGGCCCCCGGATTGCTGGAAGCCGCAAGCGCCCCCAGGATCATCGCGCCGATCAACCAAGGTGCCTGATTGCTCTGGCGGCTGATGATGCGCACGATGTGACGTTGCGTCACGTGGCTGAGCTCGTGCGCCAAAACAGAGGCCAGTTCATCTTCGCTGCTCACCACGGCGATCAGGCCCAGGTGCACCCCCATATAGCCCCCAGGCAAGGCAAAGGCGTTGACGCTGCGGTCCCGTCCCAGAACGACATCCCAGGCAAAACGCTCCTCCAGTTCCGGCTGCAACTCGCCGCGCTGGCGTGCCCCATCCATCAAGCGCTGCCAGATGCCCTGAACATATTCGCCCAGGATGGCATCGTCGATATAGTCGGGATCGCGGTAGAGTTCGCGCGCGATCCGGTCGCCCAGCCGGCGTTCGGCGCTGCTGCTCATCTCCACGCCATCGCCCAGTGCAGGCAAGGAGGTCTGCGCAGCGACAGGCGCCAGAGCTTGGAGGAGAGCCAACAGCCCGACCAGAAACTTCTGCGCTGTAAGGAGGCGGGAAATTGGTGCTCTTTTCAAAACGAATCCAACGGCACAAAACCGCGCAACTCGGCGCTCTGTGCATCGAGCAGCACGGTCCAGAAGGAGTTGCGGGCCACCATGGGCAGATAAACCAGCTCCACCGCACTCTTGCCGGTTTGTGCAACGCCCGCATAGATCACCGCTGTCTGTTGCGGAAAGCGTGCGCTCAATTCAGCCAACGGTTTGGCAGCCGCCAGAACACGTGCCCGCGCCTGCGGATAGGCTTGCCAATATTCGGGGTGTGCGCTCAGCGGAAGGCCCTGCAATGCCATCAGGGTGGCCGTACTCTCTTCATTCACGTCGCGAAAGGGCCGCAGCGCCAGAATAGTGGGCCCGGTCAGCGGCATCTTCCGAACATCCCCGGGCGCCTGGGCCAGGAGTTCCTCGGGCACCTCGATGGCGTGCACCACGCGGAAACGGTCGTATTCGAACACCAGATGGACCGGCCGAGCGACGAAAACCGTCCACAGACCGTAGCCCAGTGCCGCCAGCTGGATCAGACCCACCACGACCAGATCCCGCACCAGTTCGCTGCGCGGCTTGCTGCGGTTGAAGACGGTCAAGGTGATCAGCGGCCCCAGAATGACATCGACCGTGATCACGATCAGGAACAACTCACGCCCCCCCGATGTATCACGGTAGGGGTAGGGATACCAGAGCCCGAACACCAACAATGCCGCCAGGGCGGCAATGATCAGGCTAAGGCCCAGGTGGATGGCGCTGGCTTTGAGTCGGTCTTGCCAGTGGAATGCTCTCGTCTGCGTCATGGACGTATGATGCTCGAGTTTTGTAGAGGTTTCGTAAACCCGGGATTTTCCATGAGTTCTCTGACCCATTTTGATGCCCAGGGCAAGGCCCATATGGTGGATGTGGCCGCCAAGGCCAGCACCCACCGCATTGCCGTGGCCACCGGCCGAATCGAGATGCTACCGGCCACGCTGGCAATTATCGAGTCCGGAACCGCCAAAAAGGGGGATGTGCTGGGGATCGCCCGTATCGCTGGCATCCAGGCTGCCAAGAAGACCAGCGATCTGGTCCCTTTATGCCACCCTCTCGCGCTGACACGCGTAGCGCTGGAGTTTTCGTTACACTCTGCCGCGACTCCCGCTCCGGCCCATGTCGTCTGTACGGCTACAGTGGAAACCGTCGGGCCGACAGGCGTTGAAATGGAAGCCCTGACGGCCGTACAGGTGGCCCTGCTGACCATCTATGACATGTGCAAGGCTGTGGACCGTGGCATGACCATGACCGCTGTCCATCTTCTGGAAAAGCATGGCGGAAAGTCCGGTAGCTATCTGGCTCCCTAAATATTTGCTACTGAGGGTTTACCGGCTCTAGCTGTTTCGCCGCCCAACGCGCATGTTCTTTCGGAAAGGCGACTTTATATCGAGCCAGATAGAAGCGCGCTGCATCGTCTCGTCCCGCAAGGACCGCACACTCGATCAGCTTTTCAACCACCCGTGCTTCGGGTGAATAGTGCAACACCCTCAGCCCCATTTCATACAAGTACGCTGCGTTCCCTGATGTCAGCGGCGTTAGGGTGAACTCTGCAAACCGGACCTGATCCTGAAACAGCCACGTCCCCCGTATCTTCTCTAAGGTGTTGTCCCGGTAAGCTGCTGCTCTGAAATCCGGCGGGTAGAAGATCTGGCTAACGCGGTAGTAGTCCCAGGCGGCATATGCCGAGATCAACAGCAGACCCCCGCCCGTGATCATCAGCCAGTACGGCGCGCGTTGCTGCATTTTCCCGGCGACCTTCTGCTCAATGCTTTCACTTTCCGGCCACAGCAACAACCCCAGGCACAATGCCAGAGCCATCTGAAAAGGACCGTACCAGAGAGGATATTCAACCATACTGTGAAGTAGGAGCAGCGCCACCCCCCCCCAGGCAAGCCGCCGATTCCAGTCTTTTTCGCGCCATGGCTGTGCACGCCATATCAACCCTGCTAGCACGCAGCAAATCAGTGCTGCAAACGGAAGCCCGAGCTCAACCGCCAAGTGAAGGGGCAGATTATGTGCATTATCAAGAATGTCACAAAACCGCGTCCAGTCGTAGACGGCTATGAAGTGGGCAAAATCTAGTTCACCCCAACCCCAACCCAGCCAGGGCCGCTGCTCAACCAGACTCCATACGTTGCGCCATAACGTCAAGCGACTGGTGCATACGTCGCCGACGGGTTGGAATCTTGAATAGATATTTCCGGCTCCGCTTTCTTGTCCTCGCAGTATTGGCAAGGCCCATGCTGCCAGCGCGTAGGCAAACAGCGCAGTCAAAAGCACGCGCCGCACTCTCTCATTACTTGCGCTCCATAGCACGACCATACCCGCAATCAATAAGAGCTGCATTAGGCCGGTCCGCGAGAGCGAAGCAGCATTTCCGATGCCAAGTAGCGTCGCCGCGCCATGCAACATCCATGACTGCCACCTGCTGTAAGGATGACTTCCGGACGGGCGCGCCACCCACCAAGCCGCTGCCATCAGCCCGAAGTTTGTCAACGTCGCGAATTGATTTCGCTGACGCAGATTCCCGTACGCCTCACCTGCCTCCGCCGGGCTCATGAGTACGTTGAAGTGAGCCACACCGAAATACTGGAACAAGCCGATGACGGAACTGACCAATGCTGCAGTCAACCACGCACCGGCTACCACCGCCGCCATATCTGTTCTTGTGACACTTCGAACCTGCAAGGGCATGCAGGACAACATCAATCCCATACCCGCCAGACTGAACAGCAGTGGCACAAGTGATGGGCTGGGGCCACCCTGGGGCGGGATCAGCCATGGCGCCAGCAGGATGGGCAGCAGGCCCCACCGCCATTGCATCAAACCTATTCTCACGGTAGCTTTATTTCCTTCAGCTGCGGATACTTCTCCTGCGCCTGCTGCTCCCAAGCTGCCTTGATGCTTGCGTAATGCTTTTCTCCGTGCATGGCCCGCATGACCTGCAATTGTCGACGGGTCTCTTCGAGGTTCCCATTCAAAGCGAGCGACAGTGCATAGCGGTTCTGGATCGCCGTCCAAGGGAAGCGCATGGCTGCCTGTCGCAGCAACTCGAGTTCCGACTCTGGCATGCGTGGCGCAGGCTGAATCCGTGTTGCCTTCAGCATTGCATTCAGCTGCGTCAGTATCAGTATATTTGGTCGCGTATATTCGCTGGGAGTCTGTCCTATCTTCAAGGCCTCGAATCGCGCAACCCGGAAATCTTCTTCGACAACTACGTATTCCATCGCACTCCAGGCCATGGCTAGGAATACAACACTTGCCCCTGCTGCTGCGTATGCCGTCCTCACGCGAGGTCCTGGCAGGCGCTCTGCCCTAGACTCCATCATCCCTATGGCCAACAGTACCGGCAGCAGGAAATAGAAATAGGCATAGGGAAACTCCAGCATGCTGTGCACCCCGAGCGGAATCGCTATGGCCAGGCAATACCAACCCGCAAGCGTAGACGTTGCTCGCATCCGATTCCAGGCCCAGCGGACACACAGGCCGACCAACAATAAGGCCAGAGGAATGCCCAAGCCGACCATCAAATCCAGCAACACGTTGTGGGCGTAGCTGAACGGTCCACTCGTTGCGTACTGGTGCAGAACCGCGTTATGCGCCTCCGACACCTCTCGCAGTCCCCAGCCGGCCCAGGGCCGCTGCATGACAGCATCCAGCAACTGTGTCCAGACTATGAGGCGCATACCCGCATCTGCGTTCATCCGACGCAGACCTTCGGCGAAGTGCCACGTCTGAATGAACAGAGGCCAAGCCCAGACTAGAAACAACAGAACCAACCAGGCATAGGCAAGCTGCCTGCCGGGCCTGCCCTTCGTAAACAGCCCGCGGTGCGCAAACCACCAGGCCGTCACCACTCCGGCACTCAGAAGTCCGGTCCTGGATTCCGTCATCGCCAGAGCCAGGATCAACAATAGCTGCATCATGCCGGCCAGCAGCGCGCCCAGCTGCTTGGTCTGGTACAGCAACACCAACGATGTCAGACCCATGAGCAACAGCGTGCCCATATGGTTGGTCTGTCCAAGATTTCCTCCAGGCCTTCGGAAACCGTCTGTGCGCACTATCCAGTCTGCCGCCGTCCAGACATCGAAAGCCTGCACCAGCATGATGACCGCGCTCAGCAATGCCCCCACCAGGAGCGTCACGGCCAGTTGGCTGAGCTGAGCGGGCACTGCGCTCCCGTGTTGTGGAATACGAGAATTTGTCCCCCATGCAGATCCGACCGTCAATGCCATGGTCGCGGCGGCCATGTAGATCATGATCATCAGTGCGTCACCGAAGAACTCGATCTGTCCCCATGCAAATTGACCCAGGGCGTACAGTCCAAGCGCCATGGGCATCCAGACAATCCGCGGAATCGCAAGCTCTGCCTCCCTGGCGCGTATTTTTTCCAGCAGAGCCACTCCCACGAACCAGCCCAACGCAAGGAAGGCCATCACCTCGCTATGCCAGCTCACCCAAGGCAATACATGGGTAGATTGCAACCAACTGCCAAGTAAAAGCAGAAAGCCCGGACTGTATTTCATCTCACTAGTATCTCGTCAGAAAGCAAAACGCCCCCTTGCGGGGGCGCTTAAATTTCAGAATGGATCCGAATTAGTTACCGCGGCAAGAACCCGGCAGGAACTTGCTGGCGATAGTGGTACCGGTACCGCCGCAAACCCACTTACCCACCGACTGACCGGCAGCAGGAGACGTCACGCCGTCGGCCAAGAACGGAATCAGCGTCACAATGCCACCCTCGGCAGGCGTAGCGGCATTGGAGTTTTTGATGCCCTGGCTGGTTACAGTGATCGTGCCGCCAGGAGTCGTCGAGATGCTGCGGACATACTGGGAAGTGGCAATGGAAGATTCGCAGCCATACATGTCATTCGCCGTCGGCAACGACGATGAGGACTGAATAACTTCTGTAACGGAGGTACGGCAACCGGACGCGGCCAGAATCACTTCACTGTTCTTGGCGCGGACAGTGTAGTCCTGATAAGCCGGCAGGGCGACGGCGGCCAGAATACCGATGATCGCGACCACGATCATCAGTTCGATCAGGGTGAAACCCTTTTGCATAGTACGCATGAATAGCTCCTTGGTTAAAGAAATGGATACAGCAGGGCTGTATGCGTCTAAATGAGCAGTTTCTGTGCCAGCCGAAAACCGTGAACTAAGTTGTAGTTTTACGGCGAATCGCAGGAAAGACGGCCGTTTTTCGGTTCATTTCTGTCGAATTGCGTCTTGAACTGACATTTTTGTTCAACCGGCTTTGTCATTTGATGCAAACCTGCCGCACCTGCTTCAGGTCTGTCACGCCAAGCATGATCTTCTCCATACCGTCCATTTTCAGAGTCCGCATGCCGCTTTCCACGGCGGCGGCGAAGATTTCAGCCACGCGGGCGCGTTCCTGTACCAGCTTCTTGATATGGTCATCGGCAATCAACAGCTCGTGCAGGCCCAACCGGCCCTTGTAGCCGGTCTTGTTGCATTTGTCGCAACCGACAGGTTTGTAAAAGCGCAGCTTGCCATCTTCACCGTAGTTGACCACCCACTCCTCATACAGTTTCTGGGCCTCACCGCTGAAGTCCGCCTTCCATGCCTTGGTGTTGCGCAGTTCCTGGGCGTATTCGGAGATAAAGCTGTTGACCTCCGAGGTGCCCGGGTTGTAGGGCTCCTTGCAGTCGCACAGTTTCTTGGCCAGGCGCTGGGCCAGGATGCCCAGCAGCGCATCGGCAAAGTTAAACGGGTCCATGCCCATGTCCAGTAGACGGGTAATGGACTCGGGCGCGGAGTTCGTATGCAAGGTGGAGAACACCAGGTGACCGGTCAGCGAGGCTTCCACACCCATGGACACGGTTTCCTTGTCGCGTGACTCGCCGACCATGATGATGTCCGGATCGGCACGCAGGAAGGCGCGCATGATCAGGGCGAAGTCAATGCCAGCCTTCTTGTTGATCTGCACCTGCCGCAGGCCCTTTTGTGTGATTTCCACCGGATCTTCAGCCGTCCAGATCTTGGTATCGGGCGTATTGAGGAATTTCAGGATGGAGTGCAGCGTGGTGGTCTTGCCGGAACCGGTCGGGCCGCAAACGTAGAACAGGCCGTAGGGTTTGCTGACGGTGGCCTCCAGCCGTTCGCGGTTGTGCGAGGTCAGGCCCAGTTTTTCCAGGGGGATGGGTTCGCCCGCGGCGAGGATACGCATCACCACGTCTTCGACACCCCCGGCGGAGGGGATGGTCGCGACCCGCAACTCGATGTCCAGCGGCCCGTACTTCTTGAACTTGATCTTGCCGTCCTGCGGCTTGCGACGCTCTGAAATATCGAGGTCGCACATGATCTTCAGGCGCGTGACCATGGCCTGGCGGAAATGCGCCGGCACCTCGATATAGGGCGCCAAGGTGCCGTCGATACGGAAGCGGATGCCTGTCTTGAGCTTGCCCGGCATGGGCTCGATGTGGATGTCCGAGGCTTTCTGCTGATAGGCCTCGATGATGATCTTGTTGACGAACTTGACCAGTTCATTGTCAGCCGCGGCCGACTCCAGCGAATCGTCGTTGCTGCCATCGTCATCGAGCGGGCCGCCCATGTCGGCCAGCAACTGATCGATCGTGGTGCCATCGACTACGGCACCAAACAGCTGCCCCAGGGTCTGCTCGAACTCGGTCTGCGTCGTGACGCGATAGGAGAACTTGTTGATGCGCGAGAACACCTGCGGCACGACGCGGGCGCCGCGCGTGGCCTCGGGGTCCAGGCACATGATGACCAGACCTTCAGGCGATTCTTCCAGCGGGATCCAGCCCTGGCCTTCGGCGAATTCACGCTTGAGCGAGCCATGCAGCATTTCGGAACGGATGCGCCCCGCATTAAACGGCTCGTAAGGTACGCCGAAGAACCTGGCCAGCGAGGGACCGACTTGGGCCGGCGTGATCTGGTGCTTGCTCAGCAACAGATGCTCGACCGGCTGGCCCTCGTTGCGCGCCTCCTGTACGCAGTCCTGCAGCTGGGTACCGCTCAACAGGCCATCAGCGACCAGGCCGTCATACTTGGTTGCCCGGATGCGTTGCGGCTCATCCACCTTCTGCAGGCGCTGGCGGATGGCCGTGGCCAGCGTCTTGCAGAGCTGTACAACACCCTTGATATCCAGCTCGCTGAAGGGTTGGTCGCTCTTGTTGTTGATGACCTGCAGCACACCATAGAGGTTGCCGCCCTCGATGATGGGCGATACCAGCATCTGCTTGGTCCGATAGCCGGAACGCTTGTCGACCTCCTTGAGGAAGGCCAATTGGGGATGAATCTGCTTGAGTGCCTCCTCATCGTAGACATCCGCCAGATTCAGCAGTTTGCGGCTGAACGCCACGTAGCCGGCAATGCTTTGCGGGCTGATGGGCAGCTTGAGTTCGCGGCTGCTGGTCAGGCCGGTCTTGATCTTGGAAACGATGGATGTCTCGTCATCGCTGATCGCATACAGGGTCAACCGGTCGGCGTTGAACAGTTTGCAGATCTCGGGGCTGACCTCCAGCATGATCTGCTCGACATTTTCGGTCTCGTGTATGCGCAGCACCACCTGCTTGAGCTGGCGTACAAACAGGGCCTCGAAAGACTTGTCCTGCTTGTCCGATGCCGGCTGTTGGGAATCGCGGAAGGCCTGCTCGGCGGGGGTGCCTCCACCCGGGGGTTTCATGACGGCGCTCATAGTTCAAACTCCTGCCCGGCTTGCAACCAGCGTATGTCATGCGCTGCCTGCCTGGCACCGGGACGGTGGCCTTCCAGTTTGCGGATTTCAGACATGATCAACTCGGTTTCTGCCGGTTTGGTATGCGTGATGTAGATCGGGTATTTTTTATCAGCCGCAATGCAGTCCAGCTCTTGAGCGAGTACTTCGGGCGAGAGATGCTGACTCGTTTCTGCGAGCTGGCTCTCGCGACTGCTGAAGGCCGTTTCAATCACGAGCATGCTGACATCCAGTTGGTTGACCCGGCGCCAGAAAGCCGGGTTGCGCCCCGTATCGCCCGAGAACACCCAGCAGGCCTGCTGCGCCAACACGGCATAACCCACCGCCGGCACCGTGTGCACGGCCGGCAGCACCTCGATACGCTTGTCCCCTATGCGTAGCACCTCCCCCACCCGGATTTCCTCGAAGCGGATGAATGGGGCATTGACCGTGGGCAGTCGCGTGAAATCCGGCCAGATGACGTCATTGAAGATGTGCGCCTTGAGCGCCTCGATGGTGCCAGCCAGCGCATGTACCAGCACCGGGCTGCCCCGACGCGTTGCAATCGCGTCGAGCATCAGGGGCAAGGCGGCCACATGGTCCAGGTGGGCATGCGTCAACAGCACATGGTCGACACGCAGCATCTCGTCCAGGGTCAGATCGCCGACACCAGTCCCCGCATCTACAAGAACGTCGTCATCGACAAGAAAGGACGTGGTGCGGCATTCCCTGGCGATCGCGCCTGAGCAGCCCAACACACGCACCTTCATGACCACTCCTTAGTCTGCCTGCGCCAGACGCAGGCTTGCAGGGTTGGGCGGACCCGGTTGGGCCCGCCGCCGGCTCAATTCTGGATGAATTGCATTTTTGTGCCAGCCAGTTCGATCACGTCGCCACTCTTGAGCGCCACAGGCTCGTTGCCGATCGGTGCACCGTTGAGCAGCGGAATACCGGAGCCTTCGACATGCGCCACAACAAAACCCTGGGAACGGCGCGAAATCGAAGCCACAGCCACACCCGGCTTGCCTACCGTCGTAACCGCCTTGGTGAGGGGGACTTCCCGGCCGGAAGCCGTACCGGAGAGTACGCGCAGCGCGCCATTCAGGTTACCGCCTTCTACAGCTGCTGCTGCCGGCACCGGGCTTTCTCCTGGCTTGAAGAGCATGGTCTTGTCAAAGCCCGGGGCCTCGGCCTCGTTGACGAACTTGATCTTGTACTTGCCAACCTCAATGGTGTCGCCGTTCTGCAAAGCCTGCTTCTTGACAGCCTTGCCATTGACATAGGTCCCATTGGTGCTATTAAGATCTTCCAGCGTGACCTCGTTGCCCGACATCTGCAATGCTGCATGTTCACCACTGACGGCCAGATTGTCGATCACGACGTCGTTGTATGGTCGCCTCCCAAAGGTCGTGCGCTCCTTGGTCAACTGCACTTCCTTGATGACAACACCGTCGATCGATACGATCATTTTCGGCATGCCCGACTCCTATTCCTGTTGCTCGTTATAAATATACCTTTGCTATTTTCCCAGCAATCGGGCCATTAGGCCGCGCTTTTCTGCGCCCATCTCGGCCTGGACCAGCAGGACCGTGATATTGTCGCGACCGCCATGTGCATTCGCGGTGTCGACCAGGGCTTTCGCTCGCAATTCAGCGGCCACCGGCATCTGCAGGATTTTCGCAATGTCTTGATCCCTGACCATGTCGGACAGACCATCCGAGCACATCAGGTAGACGTCGCCGGGCTCGACGGCGTGCTCATGCACCTCCAGCAGGACAGCGTCGTCCACCCCGAGGGCACGCGTCACCAGATTCTTGTTCATGGACAGGGCCGCCTGCTCGGGCGTCAGCAGGCCGGCGTCGATCTGCTCCTGCAGCAGGGAATGGTCGCGCGTGATCTGGACCAGTTCCCCCTGGCGCAGCCGGTAGCAGCGTGAATCGCCGATGTGCCCGATCACCAGGTCTGCGCCACGAAACACGCCGGCCACCAGGGTGGTGCCCATGCCGGAGTAGTGCGCATTGGCATGCGCGGCCCGAAAAACCGCCGCATTGGCGTTGCCGACGCAGATTTCAAGCGCCCGGCGGATGTCCTGTACTGTGGCTATCGTCGCCGACTCGGTGAGCCAGCGGCTCATCTCAGAGTTGATCATGGAAGTGGCCATACTGCTGGCCACCTCACCGGCGTTGTAGCCGCCCATGCCATCCGCCAAGATGGCAACACCCGAGCCTTCGTCAAAGCCGACTGCGTCTTCGTTGTTTTCCCGCGTCAGGCCCGAGTCGGTCTGTGCGCAAAACCTGTAAATCATGGCTTCTGTCGTCATGGCTCAATGATTTATCCGCGGGAAAACTGGACGTACAGCAGGGCCCCGCCACACGCCCGAAGTCAGGAGGGATGCCCGCAAAGACACGGGCCTCGATTCCGGTTGAGACCGCCTGCTGGAGTATGAAGTTGCCAATTCGTGCCTGTTCAGATCCGCGGGACTCGACTGTAAATATTGAGGAGCCCACCATGAAACCAGCGTACTGGGCGTACGCCATACAAGCCATCGACCTTAGCAGAGCAACTCCCGGCCGGCAAGGTAGTAATGCGCAGGGTTTGTCTTTTTTTTGCAAAGTCCCGGACCCGGCCGGAATACAGGCCGGTCCGGAATCCAGGATACCCCGGAACCCGGCTCCGGCCTAGCCGAAATCAGCCTTCTGCCGACGGCATATGTCGCTTCTGCAAAGCGCGCCCCAGCAGGACAACGAAGATCGCGCCAGCTGCGGCGGCCACGTAGTGCAACCAGGGATTTTCCATGGCGATTTCCTTGAGCGCCACATCGCTGACGATGGTTTCACCACCGACCCAGCCAATCAAGGCCGCACCCAAGGTCACGATGATCGGGAAACGCTCCATGAGCTTGATCATCAAGGTGCTGCCGAAAATCACCAGGGGAATGCTGATGGCCAGACCGATCATGAGCAGCAGGTTGCTGCCCTTGGCAGCAGCCGCGACGGCAATCACGTTGTCCAAACTCATGACCACGTCGGCGATGAGGATGGTACGCACCGCTGCCATCAGGCCGCCCCCCTCCTTGCCATGCCCCTCTTCTTCTTCGTCGTCTTCGCTAAGCAACTGCACGCCGATATACAGCAGCAGCAGACCACCGACCACCTGAAGGAAAGACATTTGCAGCAGCTGAGCCGCCACCAGGGTCAATCCGATGCGCAATACAACGGCGGCGCCCGAGCCAAAAAGAATGGCTTTTTGTTGCTGATGCGGCGGCAGCGATCGCGCCGCCAGTGCAATCACCACGGCGTTGTCGCCGGACAGAATGATGTTGATCCAGATGATCTTGAGCAGACCGATCCAGAAGTTGACATCCTGCAAGAATTCCATCGAAGTGCTCCTGAAGTTATATCTGTAATGAAAGAGCGCTCCAGACAGTCCGTCTGGAGCGCTCCCAGGGATCTTTCGATCAAGTGTGCCTTAACTGCACACACTTATGGATGCGTATTTTTGCTTACAGCAACGCTTTCAACAGCTTGCCCATCTCGGACGGGTTGCGGGTGATCTTGAAGCCACATTCCTCCATGACCGCCAGTTTGGCGTCGGCCGTGTCGGCGCCACCGGAAATCAGGGCGCCGGCATGGCCCATGCGCTTGCCGGGGGGGGCCGTCACGCCGGCGATGAAGCCGACCACGGGTTTTTTCATGTTGGCCTTGCACCAGCGAGCGGCTTCCGCCTCGTCCGGGCCACCGATCTCGCCGATCATGATGACGGCATCGGTGTCCGGATCGTCGTTGAAGGCCCGCATCACGTCGATGTGCTTGAGGCCGTTGATCGGGTCGCCACCGATGCCCACGGCCGAGGACTGGCCCAGGCCGATTTCGGTCAGTTGCGCCACGGCTTCATAGGTCAGCGTGCCGGAGCGGGAGACCACGCCGATACGGCCCTTACGGTGGATATGGCCAGGCATGATGCCGATCTTGATCTCGTCGGGCGTGATCAAGCCGGGGCAGTTGGGGCCCAGCAGCAGGGTCTTCTTGCCGCCGGCAGCTTCCTTGGCCTTCATCTTGTTGCGCACCATCAGCATATCGCGCACCGGAATGCCCTCGGTGATGCAGATGGCCAGGTCCAAATCGGCCTCGACCGCTTCCCAGATGGCATCGGCGGCACCGGCCGGCGGCACGTAGATCACCGACACGGTGGCGCCGGTCTGCTTGGCTGCTTCCTTGACGGAGGCGTAGATCGGGATGTTGAAGATGGCCTCACCGGCCTTCTTGGGGTTCACGCCGGCGACAAAGCAGTTCTTGCCGTTCGCATATTCCTGGCATTTTTCCGTATGGAACTGGCCGGTCTTGCCGGTGATGCCCTGGGTGATGACTTTGGTGTCTTTGTTGATGTAGATCGACATGACGGTTCCTTGGGGTAGCTTTACTTGGCAGCGTTAACGGCTGCGACCACCTTCTGGGCGGCTTCGGCCATGGTGTCGGCACTGATGATGGGCAGACCGGACTCGGCCAACATCTTCTTGCCCAGCTCTTCGTTCGTGCCCTTCATGCGCACCACCAGCGGCACGCTCAGGTTCACGGCACGGCAGGCCGTGATCACGCCGGTGGCGATGGTGTCGCACTTCATGATGCCGCCGAAGATGTTGACCAGGATGGCTTTCACCTTGTCGTTCTTGAGCATGATCTTGAAGGCTTCCGTGACCTTCTCGGGGGTGGCGCCGCCGCCCACGTCCAGGAAGTTGGCCGGCTCGGCGCCGAACAGCTTGATGGTGTCCATGGTGGCCATGGCCAGGCCGGCACCGTTCACCAGGCAACCGATGTTGCCGTCCAGCGAAATGTAGGCCAGATCGAACTTGGAGGCCTCGATTTCGGCCGGATCTTCCTCGTCGAGGTCACGCAGGGCCACGATCTCGGGATGGCGGAACAGGGCGTTGGCATCGAAGTTGAACTTGGCGTCCAGGGCGATGACGTTGCCCTTGCCATCGCGGTTCAGCGGGTTGATCTCGACCAGCGAGGCGTCGGTCTCCATGTAGCACTTGTAGAGCTTCTGGCAGACGTCGATGAACTGGGCTTGCGAATCGGCGGGCATGCCCACACCCTTGGCCAGTTCCACGCCTTGCGCCTGGGTCAGGCCGGTCAGCGGGTCGACGAAGATCTTGACGATCTTCTCGGGCGTGGCGTGCGCCACTTCCTCGATGTCCATGCCGCCTTCGCTGGAGGCGATGAAGGCCACCTTCTGCGTTGCGCGATCGGTCACCACGGAGAGGTAGTACTCCTTCTGGATGTCGGCGCCGTCCTCGATGTACAGGCGGCGGACCTTCTGGCCTTCGGGGCCGGTCTGGTGGGTCTTGAGCTGCATGCCCAGGATCTCGCCCGCCAGGCGCTTGACGTCGTCGATGGACTTGGCCACCTTCACGCCACCGCCCTTGCCGCGGCCGCCCGCGTGGATCTGCGCCTTGACGACCCAGACCGGGCCACCCAGCTTCTGGGCAGCCTCGACCGCCTCCTGGACTGTGAAGGCCGGAATGCCGCGCGGCACAGGCACACCAAAATGACGCAAGATGTCCTTGCCTTGGTACTCGTGGATCTTCATGAGGGCTCTCTCAGGAAATGGATTTCAGTCCTGCTATGGAACCGGCGTGTCCCGTAGCTGGTGCTGGGGTCAGCACAGCCTTGGAATGTATCATGTTGCTCTGCACCAAAACTGACGGATTTCGGCCCAATCCCATAATTTCGGTCAATCAAGGCATAAGCCATGTCCATCCAGAAAATCTTCATCGACGGTGAAGCCGGAACCACCGGCCTGCAGATCCGTGAGCGCCTGCTGGCCATGCCGCAGGTCGAACTGTTGAGCATTGCGGCGGAACGACGCAAGGACCCGGCCGCCAAGCGGGACTTGTTGTCCGGCGCTAACTTGGTCATCCTCTGCCTGCACGACGAGGCCGCTGTCGAGACCGTGGCACTGGTCGACGCGCTGGAGAAGACGTCCGGCCGACCCGGCCCCAAGATCATCGACGCCTCCACCGCGCACCGGGTCGCACCGGGCTGGGTCTATGGTTTCCCGGAACTCACCCGTAGCCAGGCTCAGGCCGTGGCGCAGGCGCGCCGCGTCGCCAACCCGGGCTGCTACCCGACCGGCGGCATCGCTTTGCTGCGCCCGCTGGTCGATGCCGGTCTGCTGCCGCCGGACTACCCGGTCGTGATGTCGGGCTACTCCGGCTATTCGGGAGGCGGCCGCCAGATGATCGAGGCCTATGAGGTCACGCACAGCGCGCCGCCACTGGAGATCTACGGTCTGAGCCTGACCCACAAGCACCTGCCCGAACTGCAGCGCTACAGCGGCCTGAGCCGTCGGCCCATTTTCGTGCCGGCTGTTGGCAATTTCTACGCTGGCATGCTGGACCAGATCGGCCTGCAATTTGATCTGATGAAGGGCGTCACGCGCACCCAACAGCTGGAAGACGTGCTGCGCGCGCACTACGCCGGTAGCGAATGGGTCAGCGTGGTAGCGCCGGCAGCAGGTGGCCGGCTGGAGCCGACCGCGCTCAATGGCACGAACAAAATGGAACTCAGCGTCTATGGCAACGATGCGCTGGGCCAAGCCGTGCTGGTGGCGCGCCTGGACAACCTGGGCAAGGGCGCCAGCGGCGCTGCGGTGCAAAACCTCAAGCTGATGCTCGGCCTGTAATCAGGCTTCCTCGTCGGCCGGATCGCCGCCCAGCACGCGGCGCACCACCTCCCCAGCAAAACCGCGCGCCAGCAGAAACCGCGTCTGCCGTGCCCGCTCCTGGGGCGTCTGCGGTAAGCCCTCAAACTTTCTTTGCCAGACTTCGCGCGCACGTGCCAGCTCGCTGTCCTTGAGGCCGGACAGGGCGCGCGCGATCAAATCGCCGTCCAGCCCCTTGTCCTGCAATTCCTGGCGTATGCGCGTCGAGCCCAGCCGGCTCGCGCGCCGGTTCAGCACCGACTCGGCCACCCGCTCCTCGCTGATGAAGCCCCGGGCCTGCAATTCGTCGAGCGCCTGCGCCAGCGTGCCGGGCTCCTCCTCGTAAGGCTGGAGCTTGCGCTCGAGTTCGCGGCGCGAGTGCTCGCGCCGGCTCAACAGGCGCAGCGCCCGGCCCTTGAGTGTGGGCTGGAACGACAAGCGTGCCGTCGCCATAGCCCGTTCCTCCTTACCGGCCCCTCGCCTTATTCAGCTTCGGCTTCTGCCGCCTCGTTGAGCAGCGGGATGCCCAGCGACTCGCGCACCTTGTTCTCGATCTCGTGCGCCAGCTCCGTGTTCTCGCGCAGGAACTCGCGCGCATTGTCGCGGCCTTGCCCGATCTTCTCGCCGTTGTAGGCGTACCAGGCGCCGGATTTCTCGATGATCTTGGCGTTCACGCCCATGTCGATGATCTCGCCTTCGCGGCTGATGCCTTCACCGAACAGGATGTCGAACTCCGCAGTCTTGAAAGGCGGCGCCACCTTGTTCTTGACGATCTTGACCTTGGTCTCGTTGCCAATGGCCTCTTCGCCCTTCTTGATGGTGCCGGTGCGGCGGATGTCGATGCGCACCGAGGCGTAGAACTTGAGTGCGTTGCCGCCGGTCGTGGTCTCGGGGCTGCCGAACATCACGCCGATCTTCATGCGGATCTGGTTGATGAAGATGACCATGCAGTTGGTCTTCTTGATCGTCGCGGTCAGCTTGCGCAGGGCCTGGCTCATCAGACGCGCCTGCAGGCCGGGCAGGGAATCGCCCATCTCGCCTTCGATCTCGGCCTTGGGTGTCAAGGCGGCCACCGAGTCGATCACGATCAGGTCCACGGCGCCGGAGCGCACCAGGCTGTCGACGATCTCCAACGCCTGCTCGCCCGTGTCGGGCTGGGAGATCAGCAGGTCGGGCAGGTTCACGCCCAGTTTCTGCGCGTACTGCACGTCCAGGGCGTGCTCGGCGTCCACGAAGGCGCAGGTGCCGCCGATCTTCTGCATCTCGGCGATGACCTGCAAGGTCAGCGTGGTCTTGCCCGACGACTCCGGGCCGTAGATCTCAACCACGCGGCCGCGCGGCAGGCCGCCCACGCCCAGGGCAATGTCTAGGCCCAGGGAACCGGTGGAGACGACCTGGATGTCCTCGATCGCCTCACCCTCGCCCAGGCGCATGATGGTGCCCTTGCCAAATTGCTTCTCGATCTGGGCCAGTGCGGCCGCCAGAGCCTTGGCTTTTTCACTGTTGGCGACGCTGATGGATTTGCCGGATACGTCCATGGTTTGCTCCTTGAGGGGGTTGACTGGTTTCCAGTGTTTTTAATCACAGGCTGGATGCTTGACCAGTAATTTATCCGGCTTGTACTTTCGAGTAAAGTCATAAATTAGTCATTTTGCTTTACTATTTGCCCATGACAGATGCCGCCACTTTCCCGCTCGAAGACGGCTGGCGCCAGACCCACCTGGGGCGCCTGCTGGGCCACGCCATGCGCCGCTTCGATCAGCGCGTACTCCACCTCATGGCACATGACGCCGAGGTGCCGTTGGCCCTGTCCAACCTGGCGGCGCGCGGCCAGGTCAGCGCCGCCCACATCCACATCACGCGGCATCTGGCCGTGCAGGGTGCGCGACTCCAGGAGCTCGCAGAATCGGCCGGCATGAGCAAACAGGCCATGGGCAAGCTGGTCGACCAGTGCGAGGCCTGGGGCCTTGTCACGCGCGAAGCCGACCGGCGTGATGGCCGCGCCAAGCTGGTGCGCTTCACGCCCGCCGGACTGGCCTGGTTGCGTGGCTTCCAACGGGCCGTGGTCCAGGCCGAAGCCGAACTCAAACTGGCCGTGAGTCCCGAAGTGGCCACGGTGATTGCCCTTGGGCTGGAGGCCTATGCGAGCGCCTAGAATCGGCGCATGAAACGCCCAGCCGGCGATCCACAGCCGGCAGGCGCGAGGAGACATGCATGCGGATACTGATCGCCGAGGATGACCAGGTACTGGCCGACGGCCTGCTGCGCACATTGCGCAGTTCCGGCGCGGCCGTGAACCACGTGGCCAGCGGCTCCGAGGCCGACGCGGCGCTGATGACCAACAATGAGTTCGACCTGCTGATCCTGGACTTGGGCCTGCCCAAGCTGCACGGGCTGGAGGTGCTGAGAAAGCTGCGTGCGCGCGGCTCCAGCCTGCCCGTGCTCATCCTTACGGCGGCCGACAGCGTGGAGGAGCGCGTCAAGGGCCTGGACTATGGTGCCGACGACTACATGGCCAAGCCTTTCTCGCTGCAGGAACTGGAAGCGCGCGTACGTGCGCTGGTGCGCCGCGGCATGGGTGGCACCAGCAGCCATATCAAACACGGTCCGCTCGTCTACGACCAGGCCGGACGCGTGGCCACCATCGACGGGCGCATGGTCGAACTCTCCGCACGCGAACTGGGTCTGCTGGAAGTGCTCCTGCAGCGCACCGGCCGCCTAGTCAGCAAGGACCAGCTGGTCGAGCGCCTGTGTGAATGGGGCGAGGAAGTGAGCAACAACGCCATCGAGGTCTACATCCACCGCCTGCGCAAGAAGATCGAGAAGGGCCCCATCCGCATCGCCACCGTGCGCGGCCTGGGTTACTGCCTCGAAAAGATCCCGAACAGCTGACCGCCGGGCAAGGCCTACTCCACCGCGACGTCTGCATTGTGAAACTTTTCCAGCGCGAGCAGCGCTCGCTCTTCGGTGAGATCCTGGACTGGATGCTCACGCCGCTGCTGCTGCTGTGGCCGATCAGCCTGGTGCTGACCTGGCTGGTCGCGCAAGGCATTGCCGGCAAGCCTTTCGACCGCACGCTTGAATACAACGTCAACGCCCTGGCCCAGCTGGTCACGGTCAACCAGCAACATGTGCAGTTCAACCTGCCCCTGCCAGCACGGGAGCTGTTGCGCGCCGATGACATCGACACGGTCTATTACCAGGTCCTGGGCGTACGCGGTGAGTACCTCAGTGGCGAGCGCGACTTCCCGCTCCCGCCCGAGGACGCTCCGGTCACCACCGGCGAGGTCCGCCTGCGGGATGACACCTTTCACGGCCAGGACATCCGGGTCGCCTACATGTGGGTTCCACTGAATCCGCAGACCTCGAAAACGGTCCTGATCCAGGTCGCAGAAACACTGGACAAACGATCGGTACTGGCCGCCGAGATCATCAAGGGCGTGATGCTGCCGCAATTCGTGACGCTGCCGCTGGCCGTGCTGCTGGTCTGGCTGGCACTGGTGCAGGCGATCAAGCCCCTCAGCCGCCTGGAAGAGCGCATCCGCGCCCGTCGCCCGGACGACCTCAGCCCGCTGGACGCGCAGACGGTGCCGCTGGAAGTAGCGCCCCTGGTCTCATCGGTCAACGATCTGCTGCTGCGGCTCAAGGACTCGATCGGCACGCAAAAACGCTTCCTCGCCGACGCCGCCCACCAGCTCAAAACGCCGCTGGCGGGCCTGCGCATGCAGGCCGACCTGGCCCAGCGTGAAGGCACCAGCACCGAGGAGCTCAAGCAGTCGCTGCGACTGATCGGCCGCGCCAGCATCCGCGCCACCCATACGGTCAACCAGTTGCTGGCGCTGGCCCGTGCCGAGGCCGGCACCACGGCCATGAGCCGCCAGCCCTGCGACCTGGCCCGGCTCACCATGGAAGTCGTGCAGGACTGCGTGCCGCGCGCCATGGACAAGCACATCGACCTGGGCTACGAAGGTGCCCAGCCGGCCATGCCCGGCGTCATGCTCGAAGGCAATCCAACGCTGCTCAAGGAGCTGGTACGCAACCTGCTGGACAACGCCATCAACTACACACCGTCCAGCATCGACAAGCCGGGGGTCATCACCGCACGCGTGCTGGCCGACCCTTTCGGCAAGATCATCGTGCTGCAGGTGGAAGATTCGGGGCCGGGCATCACGCCAGCAGAGCGTGAGCTGGTGTTCCAGCCCTTTTACCGGGCCCTGGGCAATGACGTAGACGGCTCGGGCCTGGGCCTGCCCATCGCACAGGAAATCGCCCAACAGCACCACGCCCGCATCAGCGTGGAGGACACACGCCCCGGCCAGACGCCGCCGGGGGCACGCTTCACGGTACGCTTCGATCTCACGTCAGAGTGAAGGCCAGCGCGCGCGCAGGCCTCAAGGCCGCCGGATCAGCGGCAGCTGCGCAGCGTCTTGTCGCCCAGTGCCGGCTTGATCTCTTCCAGCTTGGGCCGCAAAGCCTCATCGGCCGCCGGGATGCGCAACTGGCTTTGCCGGATTTCGAGCCGCTCCTGCACCACGCGCGCTGTCCGCACACCGCGCTTTTGCAGCGCCGCCAGTTCGGCCTGGGCCTGGGCCTGGGTCTCGAACCGCCCCAGCGAGAGGCCCAACTGCAGTTCCGGGTTGTCCAGGGACTGAAGCTTGAGTTTCATTTTTTCTAGCTCCAGGCGCTTTTTATCCTGCGCAGCGGCGTTGGGAAACTTGCCCATGTAGACGATCCAGCGCGCCGGCTCCACCAGCAGCTCCAGCGACCAGGCACCGGCAGGCAGCGCGGCTTCCAGGGCCTTGCGAACGGTCTCGGTCTGGGCCTCGTCAAACAAGCCCGCCTGCAGGCACTCGGGGGGTTTGGGTGGCGTCAGCGCGACCTGTTCGGCGCGGCGCCCCTCATCGGCCGGCAGGATGCGGATGGCCTCGGGACGGATCTGCTGTGTCAGGCGCTGCGGCTCGCTCTGTTCGGCCGGCGCCCAGCCGTAGCTGCGCAGCATGCCCTGCGACCAGGCGTAATAGCCCGCATTCAACAGGACCAGCAGCAGGACGAGGAGGCGCAGCATGGTGAGGGAGGGTCTTCAGTTCAGGGGTCGGACACTGACTTCAGCGCTGGAGATTTTCTTCAGCCCGGCAGCAGTATGCACGAGCAGCGCACCGCTGCCATCCACACCCCGGGCCTGGCCACCTGTGCCGTCGCTCAAGGTCACCTCGCGGCCGGCCAGCGCATCCCGCGCTGCATAGGCGGGCTGGAAAGGTCCCCAGCCCTGGGCCTCGAAACGCTGCACGTCCCTGACCAGGGGAGCGGCCACCCGCTGCAGCGCCAGGGGGGCCGTGAGCCCCGGGTCGAGTTCCTGCAGCCAGGCCGGCGCCGTGGCCAGCCCGGTGGCGTCCCGCGGGGTGATGTTGATCCCCACGCCGATCACCACGTAGCGCGCAGCGTCGATCTGGGTGGTCTCGATCAGGATGCCAGCCAGCTTGCGGTCGGCCAGCCAGACATCGTTGGGCCACTTGAGCCGCAGGTCCGGGTGCAGGCTGTGCACCACGCTCAGGCCCACGGCCAGCGACAAGCCGGACCAGTCGAGCATCTGCAGGGGCAGGCCCAGGGAGAAGGTCAGCACGTCCCCGGGCTGCGTGCCGCTGCGCCAAGTCCGCCCCAGGCGGCCACGGCCGGCGGTCTGGGCTTCGGCCACCAGCAGCACCGGCTCCAGCCGGCCCGCACGGGCACGGCGCATCAGCTCGGTGTTGGTGGAATCCACCTGCGGCAGCACCTCGACCGTGAAACCGGGCAAAGTGGGCGCCACCGCTTCCCAGATCGCTTCGGCCGGCCAGCGCAACATGGCAAGGTCCTTCAGCGCTTGTCGCTCTTGGACTTGTTCTTCTTTTTGGACTTCTTGGATTTCTTGGGCTCGTCGTCCTTCGGCGCCAGCAGGGTGCCGCGGCAGAGCTTGCTGCCGCACCAGCAGGGGTATTCCGCCTTGAGCTTCTTGGTGTAGGGCTCGTCGATGATGAGGCCGTAGTCGTAGTTGAGCTCTTCACCGGCCTTGATCTTGCGCAGCGACTTGATGAAGACGCGGCCCTCTTCCTCGTCAGCCTCGCAATTGGGCTCGCAGGAATGGTTGATCCAACGCGAAGAGTTGCCGCCCACCTTGGCGTCGATCACATGGTCTTCATCGACGTGAAAATAGAAGGTGTGGTTGGGGTCCTTGGGGTCGTGGGGGTGGCGGCGCAGTGCCTCCTTCCAGTTGATGATCTCGCCCACGTACTCGATGAGGGTTTCGCCTTTGGGGATGTCCTGGACAGCAAAGACCCCCTTGCCATGGACGCCGGAGCGTCGGGTCTGGATACGGCGGCCGGGCTCGGAAACGGAATTCTTGGACACTGCTGAAAAATTTGGTAAGGTGAACTCGTATGGGCGCGCGCGGGCGCGCCCGTGTATGCGTGCGCGTACGCGCACGCGAGAAACTGGATTGTAGTCAGATGAAAAGCACAGCTTCCGCCAAAAACGCCGTTGTCGGCAAAACCCTGGTCATCGCCGAGAAGCCTTCGGTCGCCCAGGACATCGTGCGCGCCCTCACCCCCACGGCGGGCAAGTTCGAAAAGCACGACGAGCATTTCGAGAGCGAGAACTACGTCGTCACGAGCGCCGTCGGCCACCTGTTGGAGATTCAGGCGCCCGAGCAATACGACGTGAAACGCGGCAAGTGGAGCTTCGCCCACCTGCCGGTGATTCCGCCGCACTTCGACCTCAAGCCGGTCGACAAGACCAAGACACGCCTGAACGCCGTGGTCAAGCTGGCCAAGCGCAAAGACGTGGGCCAACTCATCAACGCCTGCGACGCGGGCCGCGAGGGTGAGCTGATTTTCCGGCTGATCGAGCAGTACGCCGGCGGCGCCAAACCGCTGGGCAAGCCGGTTTCGCGCCTGTGGCTGCAGAGCATGACGCCCCAGGCCATCCGGGACGGCTTCGACAAGCTGCGCAGCGACAAGCAGATGCTGCCCCTGGCCGACGCCGCACGCAGCCGCTCCGAGGCCGACTGGCTGGTGGGCATCAACGGCACGCGCGCCATGACCGCCTTCAACTCGCGTGACGGCGGCTTCTTCCTCACCACCGTGGGCCGCGTGCAGACGCCTACCCTGGCCGTGGTGGTGGAGCGCGAAGAGCAGATCCGTAAGTTCATCAGCCGCAATTACTGGGAGGTGCACGCCAGCTTTGGCGCCCAGGCCGGCGACTATGCAGGCAAGTGGTTCGACCCGAAGTGGAAAAAGACCGAGGACGACGCCGAGAAGCGCGCCGACCGCGTCTGGGACGAGAAAGAAGCCACGGCCATTGCCGATGCTGTGCGCGGCCAGACCGCCACGGTGAGCGAGGAGAGCAAGCCCAGCACCCAGGCTTCGCCCATGCTGTTCGACCTGACCAGCCTGCAGCGCGAGGCCAACGGCAAGTTCGGCTTTTCGGCCAAGACTACTTTGTCCATCGCGCAGAGCCTCTACGAGCGCCACAAGGCCCTGACCTACCCGCGGACCGACTCGCGCCACCTGCCAGAGGACTATCTGGCCGTGGCCAAGGAGACCTTCGGCATGCTGGCCGACTCCGGCATGAAGCATCTGGCGCCCCACGCGGCCACGGCGCTCAAGGGCGGTTACGTCAAGCCCAACAAGCGCATCTTCGACAACGCCAAGGTCAGCGACCACTTTGCCATCATCCCCACGCTGCAGGCGCCCAGTGGCCTCTCCGATGCTGAGCAGAAGTTGTACGACCTGGTGGCACGTCGTTTCATGGCGATCTTTTTCCCCAGTGCCGAGTACCAGGTCACCACCCGCATCACCACGGCCGCCGGCCACAACTTCAAGAGCGAAGGCAAGGTGCTGGTCAAGCCGGGCTGGCTGGCCATCTACGGCAAGGAGGCCGAAGACGAGCTGGCGCCGGGCGAAGGCAGCAGCAAGACCCTGGTGCCGGTCCAGGCCGGCGAGAAGGTCAAGACCAACAGCGTCGAGCCCAAGGGACTGAAGACCCGGCCCCCGGCGCGTTATTCGGAAGCCACGCTGCTCTCGGCCATGGAAGGCGCCGGCAAGCTGATCGAGGACGACGAACTGCGCGAAGCGATGAACGAGAAAGGCCTGGGCACACCGGCCACGCGTGCGGCCATCATCGAAGGCCTGCTCAACGAGAAGTACATGCTGCGCGAAGGCCGCGAGCTGATCCCCACCGCCAAGGCCTCCCAGCTCATGACGCTGCTGCGCGGCCTGGGCGTGGAGGAGCTCTCCAAGCCCGAACTGACCGGCGAGTGGGAATACAAGCTGTCCGAGATGGAGCACGGCCGCCTTTCGCGCGAAGAGTTCATGCGCGAGATCGCCGCCATGACCGAGCACATCGTCAAGAAAGCCAAGGAGTACGACCGCGACACCGTGCCCGGCGACTACGCCACGCTCACCACCCCCTGCCCGAACTGCGGCGGCGTCGTCAAGGAAAACTACCGTCGCTACACCTGCACCGGCAAGAAGGGGGAGGGCGAGGGCTGCGGCTTCTCCTTTGGCAAGACACCGGCCGGCCGCACCTTCGAAGTCGCGGAAGTGGAGCAGTTCCTGCGCGACAAACGCATAGGCCCGCTGGACGGTTTCCGCTCCAAGGCCGGCTGGCCCTTCACGGCCGAAATGGTGATCAAGTTCGACGAGGAAACGAAGAACTACAAGCTCGAATTCGACTTTGGCGATGACAAGGCAGAGGAGACCGGCGAACTGGTGGACTTCTCGGCCAAGGAATCCCTGGGCGCCTGTCCCAAATGCGGTGGTGCGGTGTACGAGCACGGCAAGAACTACGTCTGCGAGAGAACGGTGCCCACCCTGGCCCAACCCACCCCAAGCTGCGACTTCAAGAGCGGCCAGATCATCCTGCAGCAGCCCATCGAGCGCGAGCAGATGGCCAAGCTGCTGAGCACCGGCAAGACCGACCTGCTGGACAAATTTGTCTCGATGCGCACGCGCCGCCCCTTCAAGGCCTTCCTGGCCTGGAGCGCCGAAGCCAACAAGGTCGCCTTCGAGTTTGCGCCGTCCAAGTTCCCGCCGCGCAAGACTGCTGCCAAGTCCACAGCGGGTGCGGCCGCCAAGAAAGCGGCGGCCAAAAAGGTAGCGGCCAAGAAGGCACCAGCCAAAAAGGCCGCCGCAAAAACCGCGGCCGCCAAGACGCCGCGCAAACCGGCCGCTGGTTTGACACCCAGCGCTGAATTGGCCGCCGTGATCGGAGCTGAACCGGTGGCGCGCACCGCGGTGATCAAGAAGCTGTGGGACTACATCAAGGCCCAGGGCCTGCAGGACGCCAAGAACAAACGCGCCATCAACGCCGACGCCAAGCTCAAGCCGGTGTTCGGCAAAGCCCAGGTCACCATGTTCGAGCTGGCCGGCATCGTGGGCAAGCACCTGAGTTGAGGCGCGGATTCAGGCTCGTGCGCGGGCTCGCCAGCGCACGAGCCCGGTAGTCAGTGAACGAAACGGCCGCCGGTACCGATGATGGTCAGGTCGGTGTACTTCGAGCCCGAGTGGTCGCGCGGTGAGTAATTGATCTCGAAGCCGCCGAGGTTCACGTCCTTCATGGACTCCAGGGCGGTGATGAAGGCGTCACGCGTCAGGCTCTTGCCTGCCCGGCGCACGCCCTCAACAAAAACCTTGCCGATCAGAAAGCCTTCCATACTGGAGAAGTCCAGCTCGGTCTGCCCAGCCTCCTTCATGCGCTGCTGGTACTCGCGCACGACCGGCGCAGAGGGAATATAGGGAAAAGGCACCACCTGCGAGATCACCACGCCCATGCCGGCCGGCCCCAGCTCGTCGGCCAGGGCCTTGGAACCCACGAAACTGACGTTGAAGAACTGGCCGCCGTAGCCCTTGGCACGTGCCTGCTTGATGAACTCGGCACAGGCCTTGTAGGCGCCGATCTGCACCACGGCCTCGGGTTGCTCCGGCAAGATGGCACTCAGTGCCGCTGACACGTCCACCGTATTGCGCTCCACCGTGGCCATGGCCGCCGGCTTGAGTTGGCGCTTGGTCAGGGCGCGCGTCACGCCCTCCAGACCGGCTTTGCCATAGGCGTCGTTCTGGTAGAAAACCGCGATCTTCTTCACACCCAGCGTTGTCAGGTGCTGGACGATGCGCTCGGTCTCGTCGAAGTAGCTGGCCCGCACATGAAAAACATAGCGATTGAAGGGCTCGCGCAGGCCTTGGGCGCCTGTGAACATGCCAACCATGGGCACCTTGGACGCCGTGAAGACAGGCAAAGCCGCCAGTCCAGTCGGCGTACCCACCGAACCGATCAGGGCGAAAACCTGGTCCTGCTCGATCAGGCCCTTGACCGCCGCCACGGCCTTGTCCGGTTCGTAACCGTCGTCGCGAGTGAGCAGGCGCAGGGTCCGTCCATTGATGCCGCCCTGCTCGTTCACGGCCTTGAAATAAGCCTGGATACCGACGTTCAGGCGCTGCCCCAACTGGGCCGCGGGGCCGCTCATGGCAGCGAACTGGCCGACGATGATTTCCTTGTCGCCGACGCCTGTCTCAGCCCGACCTGTTGTGCCCGCTGCCAAGGCCAGCACCACCATCAAAACCCGTGCAAGTTTCATCGGCCTTTTCCTCCCGATCGATCGGTCACAGGCCTATGCCTATGCCTATGCTGTCCAGATCATAGGTTGAAGGAGCAGGCCGTCAACCCCCCTCGGTATCGAGGCGTCGTGCCACTTCATCGATGCGGGCATGCCAAACGAATCGGCCCATGCCTTGCGGTCATGGGCCGATCTTTCCTGATCGCCTGCGGACTGGCGAAAAGGATGCGCTTACCTGGTGACCACGCGCGCCATCTCCAGGCACTTGTTGGAGTAGCCCCACTCGTTGTCGTACCAAGCCACGACCTTGATGAAGGTCTTGTCCAGGGCGATGCCGGCTTCCGCATCGAACACGCTGGTGCACACTTCCCCACGGAAGTCGGTGGCCACCACCTTGTCCTCCGTATACCCCAGCACCCCCTTCAGGGCCCCCTGGCTCTGGGCCTTCATCTCGGCGCAGATCTCCTTGTAGTCGGCTTCCTTGTTCAGTTCGACGGTCAGGTCGACCACGGAGACGTCGCTGGTGGGCACCCGGAAGCTCATGCCGGTGAGTTTCTTGTTGAGCTCGGGGATGACCACGCCCACGGCCTTGGCCGCACCGGTGGAGCTGGGGATGATGTTTTCCAGGATGCCGCGCCCGCCGCGCCAGTCCTTGTTGCTG
>CAUPMJ010000016.1:0-62004 GCA_963512455.1 uncultured Hylemonella sp.
AGCGTCCAGCCTTGCTTCCAGCGCTCCCACATCAGCGCTTTCTGGCTATCCGAGTAGTAGATCCTGGGTCGCTGCTTCATTTGCAACACTCCTTCCGCCTATGCGGTGGTTAGTGTGTTGCATCGACCGGTTGAATCCGCCCTGCACAGCGGTCGCTCCTTCGCTGACCTCGACTACCTGCTTTGGATCGATAGCCACCCCTCCCGACATTTGATCCACCTCAAGCCTGGCGCGATTAAACCCCCAGACTAGTTCTTTCGGAGGATGCCCATCCCCCCTCCCGCTACCTATGAAGGATGGCGGGGCAAGCCGCTGATTTCTACAGTCCATGCATCACAAAGGAGATGTACATGGACAGAAACAGACAAGCGCTCTCGGTGCTGATCGTCAGCACGCTGGCCTTCACCGTGTGTTTCATGGTGTGGATGATGTTCGGCGTGATCGGCATCCCGATCAAGAAGACGCTGGGCCTCAACGCCACCGAATTCGGCCTGCTCACGGCCACCCCGGTGCTGACCGGCTCGCTGATCCGCGTGCCGCTGGGCATCTGGACCGACAAGTACGGCGGGCGCATTGTCATGGCCATCCTGATGGCAGCCACCGTGCCGGCCATCTATCTCATGGCCTACGCCACCGCCTACTGGCACTTCCTGGTGATCGGCCTCTTCGTCGGCCTGGCCGGCGGCTCCTTCTCGGTGGGCACGCCCTATGTGGCACGCTGGTACCCCAAGAACCGCCAGGGTTTCGCCATGGGCGTCTACGGCGCCGGCAACTCGGGCGCGGCGGTCAACAAGTTCATCGCCCCGGCCCTGGTCGTGGCCTTCGGCTGGACCATGGTGCCGCAGGTCTACGCGGCCATCATGCTGGGCACGGTGGTGGTCTTCTGGCTGTTCAGCCACAGCGACCCGGCCCACCTGGTGCCCAGCAACACCAAGTTCAGCGACCAGCTCAAGGCCCTGAAGGACCCCAAGGTCATCAAGTACTGCCAGTACTACAGCATCGTGTTCGGCGGCTACGTGGCGCTCTCGCTGTGGATGGTGCAGTACTACGTGGGTGAATACGGCCTGGACATCCGCGCCGCGGCCCTGCTGGCGGCCTGCTTCTCGCTGCCGGGCGGCGTGCTGCGCGCGGTGGGCGGCTGGCTCAGCGACAAGTACGGCGCGCACAGCGTGACCTGGTGGGTCATGTGGGTGAGCTGGATCTGCCTGTTCCTGCTGAGCTACCCGCAGTTCGACTTCACCGTCACCACCATCGAGGGCCCCAAGACCTTCCACTTCGGCCTCAACGTCTACGCCTTCACCGGCCTGATGTTCATCCTGGGCATCGCCTGGGCCTTCGGCAAGGCCAGCGTGTTCAAGTACATCAGCGACGACTATCCGACCAACATCGGCACCATCAGCGGCATCGTCGGCCTGGCCGGCGGCCTGGGCGGTTTCGTGCTGCCCATCATGTTCGGCGCGCTGGTGGACCTCACCGGCATCCGCTCCAGCGCCTTCATGCTGATGTACGGCGTGGTCTGGGTCTCGCTGATCTGGATGTATTGGACCGAGGTGCGCCGCGCCCAGGTCATGGGCTCGCAGGCCACCGCTTTCAGCCTCAAGGGCTGACCCTCACTCATTCCAAGGAAACAACATGAACACCACCACCAAGGAATCGGGCGCCACCATCACCGACTGGCGCCCCGAGGACGAAAAGTTCTGGGAGAGCACGGGCAAGAAGATCGCCTACCGCAACCTCTGGATCTCGGTGCCGGCCCTGCTGTGCGGCTTCGCCATCTGGGGCATGTGGGGCATCATCACCGTGCAGATGCTCAACCTGGGTTTCCCCTTCACCCAGGCCGAGCTCTTCACGCTGACCGCCATCGCGGGCCTGGCCGGCGCCACCATGCGCATCCCTGCTTCCTTCCTGATCCGGCTGGCCGGCGGGCGCAACACCATCTTCCTGACCACCGCCATGCTGCTGGCCCCGGCCATCGGCACCGGCATCGCGCTCCAACACAAAGACTGGCCGCTGTGGGCCTTCCAGCTCATGGCGCTGTGGTCGGGTGTGGGCGGCGGCAACTTTGCCAGCTCCATGTCCAACATCGGCACCTTCTTCCCCAAGCGCTTGCAGGGCACGGCCCTGGGCCTGAACGCCGGCCTGGGCAATTTCGGCGTGACGACCATGCAGGTGGTGATTCCGCTGGTGATGACGCTGAGCATCTTCGGCGCCTTCGGCGGTGAATCGATGACGCTGGTGAAAGACAGCGGCTGGATCTTCGGCAAGATCGCCGCGGGCACGCCCACCTTCATCCAGAACGCCGGCTTTGCGTGGCTGCTCTCCCTGGTGCCCCTGTCCATCCTGTGCTGGTTCGGCATGAACAACCTGAAGACGGTCACGCCGGGCGTGGACAACAGCATCGGCAGCACCATCAGCGCCTTCATCAAGATCGTCTGGCTCTACACCCTGTCCTTCCTGCCGGCCGGCCTGGGCCTCTACCTCTACCTGCCCGCGCCCACCGGCCTGGGCGTGCTGAACATGTGGCTGGCCATGCCGCTGATCATCATCAGCACCCTGCTGGTGATGAAGCTCACGGCCTTCGGCACCATGAAGGAGAACATCGACAAACAGTTCGCCATCTTCAAGGACAAGCACACCTGGTCCATGACGGCGCTGTACATCGTGACCTTCGGCAGCTTCATCGGCTTCTCCATGGCCTTGCCGCTGTCCATCACGGTGATCTTCGGCAGCACGCACATCTTCGACGTGGCCACCAATGCCTGGGTTCATGCCAAGAACCCCAACGCCCCCAGCGCGCTGACCTACGCCTGGATCGGCCCCTTCGTCGGCGCCGCGGTGCGCCCCATCGGCGGCTGGATTTCGGACAAGGTGGGCGGCTCCATCGTCACGCAGATCATCTCGGCCGTGATGGTGGTGGCCTCGGGTGCCGTGGGCTACATCATGTTGCAGGCCTACCAGTCGGCCACGCCCGAGCAGTACTTCATGACCTTCATGGTGCTGTTCGTGGTGCTGTTCACCGCCACCGGCATCGGCAACGGCTCGACCTTCCGCACCATCGCCGTGATCTTCGACCGCCAGCAGGCCGGCCCGGTGCTGGGCTGGACTTCGGCCATCGCCGCCTACGGCGCCTTCGTGGCCCCAGTAGTCATTGGTGCCCAGATCAAGGCCGGCACACCGCAGTACGCCATGTACGGCTTCGCGGTCTTCTACGCCCTGTGCCTGGTGCTGAACTGGTGGTTCTACCTACGCACGAACGCCTACGTCAAGAACCCCTGATCAACCCCGATCGCGCGCCACAACGAATTTAGGAGGCTGACATGAGCCATTTTCTCGACCGACTGAGCTACTTCTCGCAACCGAAAGAGCCCTTCTCCAAGGAGCACGGTGTCACCACGGGTGAAGACCGCACCTGGGAAGACGCCTACCGCGACCGCTGGGCCCACGACAAGATCGTGCGCTCCACCCACGGCGTGAACTGCACGGGCTCCTGCTCGTGGAAGATCTACGTCAAGGGCGGCATCGTCACCTGGGAAACCCAGCAGACGGACTACCCCCGCACCCGCTGGGACATGCCCAACCACGAACCGCGCGGCTGCGCGCGCGGTGCCAGCTACAGCTGGTACCTGTACAGCGCCAACCGCGTGAAGTACCCCATGGTGCGCGGGCGCCTGCTCAAGCTCTGGCGCGAGGCCCGGCTGGTCCATGCGCCGGTGGAGGCCTGGGCCTCCATCGCCGACAGCAACGCCAAACGCAAGGAATACCAGAGCGTGCGCGGTCTGGGCGGTTTCGTGCGCTCCAGCTGGGATGAAGTGAACGAGATGATCGCCGCGGCGAACATCTACACCGTCAAGAAACACGGCCCCGACCGCGTGATCGGCTTCTCGCCCATCCCGGCCATGTCCATGGTGTCTTATGCCGCCGGCTCGCGCTACCTCTCGCTGCTGGGCGGCGTGTGCATGAGCTTCTACGACTGGTACTGCGACCTCCCCCCCGCCAGCCCGCAGGTCTGGGGCGAGCAGACCGACGTGCCCGAGTCGGCCGACTGGTACAACTCCACCTACATCATCGCCTGGGGCTCCAACGTGCCGCAGACGCGCACGCCCGACGCCCACTTCTTCACCGAGGTGCGCTACAAGGGCGCCAAGACCGTGGCGGTGACGCCCGACTACGCCGAGATCTCCAAGCTGGCCGACATCTGGATGCACCCCAAGCAGGGCACCGACGCGGCGATGGCCATGGCCATGGGCCACGTCATCATGAAGGAGTTCTACTTCGACAAGCCCAGCGCCTACTTCGACGACTACGCGCGCCGTTACACCGACCTGCCCATGCTGGTCATGCTCAAGGAGCAGACCAGCCCGAGCGGAGAAAAGATCCTGGTGCCCGACCGCTATGTGCGCGCCAGCGACTTCAACGGCAAGCTGGGCCAGGCCAACAACCCCGACTGGAAGACCGTGGCCATCAACGAAGACGGCAAGGTGGTCTGTCCCAAGGGCGCCATCGGTTTCCGCTGGGGCCCGGACGGCCGCGCCGACGCCGGCCAGTGGAACCTGGAGGCCAAGGAAGCGCGCCACGGCAATGACGTGAAGCTCAAGCTCTCGGCGCTCGAGGGCGGCGCCAAGACCGAAACCGCGAAGATCGGTTTCCCCTACTTCGGTGGCATCGAAAGCGAGCACTTCCCCAACAACACCACGGGCGCCGCAGCCAACAACGTGCTGGTGCGCACCGTACCGGTGACCCGCATCTCCCTGGGCAAGGAAGGCGACAAGCGCGAAGCCCTGGTGGCTACCGTGTTCGACCTGCAGGCGGCCAACTACGGCATCGCCCGAGGCCTGCCGGGCGAGCTCGCCGCGAAGAGCTTCGACGACGACACCCCCTACACCCCGGCCTGGCAGGAAAAGATCACCGGCGTGCCGCGCCAGCAGCTCATCACCGTGGCGCACCAGTTCGCCGACAACGCCGACAAGACCAAGGGCAAGTCCATGGTCATCATCGGCGCGGCCATGAACCACTGGTACCACAGCGACATGAACTACCGCGGCATCATCAACATGCTGATGATGTGCGGCTGCATCGGCCAAAGCGGCGGCGGCTGGGCACACTACGTGGGCCAGGAGAAGCTGCGCCCGCAGACCGGCTGGACCGCGCTGGCCTTCGCGCTGGACTGGATCCGCCCGCCCCGCCAGATGAACAGCACCAGCTTCTTCTACGCCCACACCGACCAGTGGCGCTACGAGAAGCTGACCATGGGCGAGGTGCTTTCGCCACTGGCCGACAAAAAGGTCTTCGGTGGCAGCATGATCGACTACAACGTGCGCGCCGAGCGCATGGGCTGGCTGCCCAGCGCCCCGCAGCTGCAGACCAACCCGATGCAGATCGTGAAGGACGCGACCTCCGCCGGCATGGACCCCAAGGACTACACGGTCAAGGGCCTGAAGGACGGCACGCTCAAGATGAGCTGCGAGGACCCGGACCACCCGGCCAACTGGCCGCGCAATATGTTCGTCTGGCGCTCCAACATCCTGGGCTCCAGCGGCAAGGGCCACGAGTACTTCCTCAAGCACCTGCTGGGCACCAGCCACGGCGTGCAGGGCAAGGATATGGGCCGTGACGAGGCCAAGCCCACCGAGGTGGTCTGGCACGAAAAGGCCCCGGAGGGCAAGCTGGACCTGCTGGTCACGCTGGACTTCCGCATGAGCACGACCTGCCTGTACTCGGACATCGTGCTGCCCACGGCCACCTGGTACGAGAAGAACGACCTCAACACCAGCGACATGCACCCCTTCATCCACCCGTTGTCCACCGCGGTGGACCCGGCCTGGCAGAGCAAGAGCGACTGGGACATCTACAAGGGCTTCGCCAAGAAGTTCAGCGAGCTCTGCGTGGGCCACCTGGGTGTGGAGCGCGAGATGGTGCTCACCCCGCTGATGCACGACAGCCCGTCCGAGCTGGCCCAGCCCTTCGACGTCAAGGAATGGAAGAAGGGCGAGTGCGAGCTCATCCCCGGCAAGACCGCTCCGAACATGGCCGTGGTCGAGCGCGACTACCCCAACCTCTACAAGCGCTTCACGGCCTTAGGGCCACTGATGAACAAGGTGGGCAACGGCGGCAAGGGCATCGCCTGGAACACCCAGACCGAAGTCAAGCAGCTGGGTGAACTCAACGGCGTGGTGCGTGCCGAAGGCGCGACCTGCGGCATGCCGAAGATCGAGACCGACATCGACGCCTGCGAAGTGGTGCTGCAACTGGCCCCCGAGACCAACGGCCACGTCGCCGTCAAGGCCTGGGAAGCGCTGTCCAAGCAGACCGGCCGCGACCACAAGCACCTGGCCCTGTACCGCGAGGACGAGAAGATCCGCTTCCGCGACATCCAGGCCCAGCCGCGCAAGATCATCTCCAGCCCGACCTGGAGCGGCATCGAGAGCGAGACCGTGTCCTACAACGCCGGCTACACCAACGTGCACGAGCTGATACCGTGGCGCACCCTCACCGGCCGTCAGCAGTTCTACCTGGACCACCCGTGGATGACCGCCTTCGGGGAAAACCTGTCCAGCTACAAGCCGCCCGTGGATCTGAAGACCACGGCCGGCATCCACGGCATCAAGCCCAACGGGAACACCGAGATCCTGCTGAACTTCATCACGCCGCACCAGAAGTGGGGGATCCACTCCACCTACACGGACAACCTGATGATGCTCACGCTCAACCGCGGCGGCCCGGTGATCTGGCTCAGCGAGGACGACGCCAAGAGCGCCGGCATCGTCGACAACGACTGGGTCGAGCTGTTCAACATCAACGGCGCGATTGCGGCCCGCGCGGTGGTGAGCCAGCGCGTGAACAACGGCATGGTCATGATGTACCACGCGCAGGAGAAGATCATCAACACCCCCGGCTCGGAAATCACCGGCGCACGCGGTGGCATCCACAACTCGGTGACGCGCATCGTGCTGAAACCAACGCACATGATCGGCGGTTACGCGCAGTTCAGCTACGGCTTCAACTACTACGGGACCATCGGCACCAACCGCGACGAGTTCGTCGTGGTGCGCAAGATGAACAAGGTGGACTGGCTGGACACCCCGGCTGCCGCCTCCGCCCCTGCCGGCGCACACGCTTAAGGAGACGACCATGAAAATCCGCGCTCAAATCGGCATGGTGCTCAACCTGGACAAGTGCATCGGTTGCCACACCTGTTCGGTCACCTGCAAGAACGTCTGGACCAGCCGCAAAGGCATGGAATACGCTTGGTTCAACAACGTCGAGACCAAACCCGGCATCGGCTACCCCAAGGAATGGGAGAACCAGGACAAATGGAACGGCGGCTGGGTCCGTAAATCGAACGGCAGCATCGAGCCGCGCCAGGGGGCCAAGTGGAAGCTGCTGATGAAGATCTTCGCCAACCCCAATCTGCCGCAGATCGACGACTACTACGAGCCCTTCACCTTCGACTACGACCACCTGCAGTCGGCGCCCGAGATGAAGGCCACGCCAACGGCACGTCCGCGCAGCCTGATCACCGGCCAGCGCATGGAGAAGATCGAATGGGGCCCGAACTGGGAGGAGATCCTGGGCGGTGAATTCAGCAAGCGTTCGAAGGACAAGAACTTCGACGATGTGCAGAAGGACATCTACGGCCAGTTCGAGAACACCTTCATGATGTACCTGCCGCGCCTGTGCGAGCACTGCCTGAACCCGGCCTGCGTCGCATCGTGCCCCTCGGGCTCGATCTACAAGCGCGAGGAAGACGGCATCGTGCTGATCGACCAGGACAAGTGCCGCGGCTGGCGTATGTGCGTAAGCGGCTGCCCCTACAAGAAGATCTACTACAACTGGGAATCGGGCAAGGCCGAGAAGTGCATCTTCTGCTACCCGCGCATCGAGGCCGGTCAACCCACCGTCTGCTCCGAGACCTGCGTGGGCCGCATCCGCTACCTGGGCGTGCTGCTCTATGACGCCGACCGCATCCAGGAAGCCGCCAGCGTGGAACACGACCGCGACCTGTACGAAGCCCAGCTCAACATCTTCCTCGACCCCAACGACCCGAAGGTGATCGAGCAGGCCCGTGCCGACGGCATTCCCGATGCCTGGATGGACGCCGCGCGCAGGAGCCCGGTCTACAAGATGGCGGTGGAGTGGAAGGTGGCCCTGCCCCTGCACCCCGAGTACCGCACCCTGCCCATGGTCTGGTACGTGCCGCCGCTCTCGCCCATCACGGCGGCAGCGAACGCCGGCGACATCGGCATCAACGGCGAGATCCCGGACGTCAAGCAGCTGCGCATCCCGGTCAAGTACCTGGCCAACCTGCTGACCGCCGGCGACACCATGCCGGTGGAACGCGCCCTGGAACGCATGCTCGCCATGCGCGCCTACCAGCGCGAAAAGCACGTCGAAGGCCGCATCAACACCACGGCCTTGCAGCAGGTGCAGATGACGCAGGCCGAGGTGGAGGACATGTACCACGTCATGGCGATTGCCAACTACGAGGACCGCTTCGTGATCCCGAGCTCGCACCGCGAGTACGCCGAGAACACCTTCGACATGCGCGGCGGCTGCGGCTTCTCGTTCGGCAACGGCTGTTCCGACGGCGCCAGCGAAACCAGCCTGTTCGGCAGCGGCAAACGCCGCACCATCCCCATCAAGGCAGGAGTCTGACCATGACCCACAACGCTACTTTGACCCTGCGCGTGCTGGCCCGTCTGCTGGGCTACCCCGACGCCGAACTGCGCAGCCACCTGGGCGACCTGGGTGCCGCGCTGCACAGCGAACAGGCCCTGGGCGCAACCCGCCTGGGCGAGCTGGACGCGCTGCTCAAGTCCATGCGCACGCGCGACCCGATCGACATGGAAGCCGACTACGTGCAACTGTTCGACCGCGGCCGCGCCACCTCGCTGCACCTGTTCGAGCACGTGCACGGCGACAGCCGCGACCGGGGACCTGCCATGATCGACCTGGCCCAGACCTACGAGAAGGCCGGCCTCTACCTGGCCGAGGGCGAGCTGCCCGACTACCTGCCGGTGGTGCTGGAGTTCGTCTCCACCCAGCCGGCCAAGGAGGCGCGCGCCTTCCTGGGCGAGATCGCCCACATCCTCAACGCCATCTTCAGCGCCCTGGTGAAACGCGAAAGCCCCTACGCCAGCGTGCTGGGTGCCCTGCTGGAAGTCGCCGGCGAACGGGCGCAGGCCGTGAAGGTGGTGGAAGACGAGCCGCTGGACCAGGCCTGGGAAGAGCCCATGGCCTTTGATGGCTGTTCGACCCAGGGCCAGGCCAAACCCGGCCAGCCCCAGCCCATCCGCATCGTCAGGAATGTTGCGCAGCCCGTTGCGCCAGGAGCATGAACATGAACTACCTCAACCAGTTCGTCTTCGGGATCTATCCCTACATCTGCCTCACGGTTTTCCTGCTGGGCAGCCTGGTCCGCTTCGACCGCGACCAGTACACTTGGAAAAGCGATTCCTCGCAGCTGCTCAAGGCCGGCCAGCTGCGCTGGGGCAGTAACCTGTTCCACGTCGGCATCCTCTTCCTCTTCTTCGGCCACACCGTGGGCATGCTGACGCCGCACTTCCTCTACGAGCCCTTCATGACGGCCGGCGCCAAGCAGTTGCTGGCCATGGTCTCGGGCGGCCTGTTCGGGGTGCTGGGTTTCATCGGCGTCACGGTGCTGCTGCACCGCCGCCTGTTCGAGCCGCGCATCCGCGCCACCAGCAAGGCCAGCGACATCCTGCTGCTGCTCCTGCTGTGGCTGCAGTTTGCCCTGGGCCTGGGCACCATCCCGCTCTCCGCGCAGCACCTGGACGGCGGCATGATGATGCTGCTGGCCGAGTGGGCCCAGCGCATCGTGACCTTCCGCAGTGGCGCGCCCGAGCTGCTGCTCGAAGCCAGCTGGGTCTTCAAGGCGCACATGTTCCTGGGCATGAGCATCTTCCTGATCTTCCCCTTCACGCGTCTGGTGCACGTCTGGAGCGGTTTCGCCTCGGTGACCTATCTGATGCGGCCCTACCAGGTCGTGCGCAGCCGCCGGCTCAACCTGCCCGCCGGCCACAACCAGCCGCGCCAACCGGGAGCCCGTGTATGAAAACCCCCTGCTCCTCCAGCTGCGGCTGCGCCAGTGCCGAGGCCGAAACGGCCGTGGCCACCCCCGTTGCCATCGCGCGTGTCAACGGCGCCGCTTTGCACCTTGCCGATGAAAAACTCAGCGACGACGAGCTGCGCCAGCGCGCCTGCACCGAGCTGCTGCGCCAGGCGGCGCAGCGCGCCGGCCTGCTGGCCGCGGCCGACAGCGCGGCCGACGGCGTGCCCAGCGAAGCGGCGGTCGAGGCCATCGAGCAACTGCTCGAACAAAGCCTGCAGATCCCCGATCCGTCGGAAGAAGCCTGCCGCCGCCACCACGCGGCCCACGCCGCGCGTTACCGCATCGGCGAGCGCGCGCATGTGCGCCACATCCTGTTCGCGGTGACACCGGGCGTGGACGTGGTGGCGCTGCGCAAGCGCGCCGAAGGCGCCCTGCTCGATGTGCGCAGCCACGACGGCACGGGCGACCCCTTCGTCGAAGCCGCCCGCAAGCTCTCCAACTGCCCCAGCGGCGCCGAGGGCGGTGAGCTGGGCTGGCTGACGGCGCAAGACTGCGCGCCCGAGTTCGCGCGCGAGATCTTCGGCCAGTCCGAAGTGGGTGTGCTGCCGCGCCTGGTGCACAGCCGCTTCGGCCTGCACGTGGTGGACGTGCGCCAGCGCGAAGCCGGCGCCGACCAGTCTTTTGAATCCGTGCACGGCGCCGTGGCCATGACACTGCGCCAGCAGACCTATGTGACCGCGCTGCGCCAGTACCTGGCCCTGCTGGCCGGACAGGCCGAACTCGAAGGGGTGGAACTGGACGCGGCCGACACCCCCCTCGTGCAGTAGGAAGCGTCGATGCCCGACGAATTGCTGGAGCGTCTGCGGCGCTTTCACGACCAGACCTTTCCCGGCATCCAGGACCAGTTCCAGGATCTGGTGGAGCGCGGCCAGCACCCCACCATCCTCTTCATCGGCTGCTCCGACTCGCGCCTGGTGCCCTACCTGCTCACCGGCACCGGGCCGGGGGACCTCTTCATCGTGCGCAATGTGGCGGCCTTCGTGCCGCCGCACGACGGCATGCTCAACGTCCCTTCGGGCGACATGTCCCCCGAAGGGGTCTACCTGGCTGCCGCGCGGCGCTGGACGGGTTACCACGGCACGGCCGCGGCCATCGAATTCGCCGTGCTCAACCTCAAGGTCTCGCGCATCGTCGTCTGCGGCCACAGCCACTGCGGCGGCATCCGCGCGCTCTACGAGGGCGTGCCCAAGGAAGCCATCAACCTGGCCGCCTGGCTGGACCTCGGGCGCGAAGCCGTGCTGCCGGTGCAGATGTCAGCCGAAGCGCTGCGCCGCACCGAGCAGCGCGCCGTGATCCTGCAGCTGGAGCGCCTGATGGGCTACCCCATGGTGCGCGAACGCGTGGAAGCCGGCCAACTGGCCCTGCACGGCTGGCACTACGTGATCGAAGACGGCGAGGTGCATGTGTTCGACGTGAAGACCGGCCAGTTCGTGCCGGCCTCCAGCGCCACGCACAGCGGCACCGGCCCCTACGCGGACACGGACGACAACATGGCCAGCCCCCTGTTCAATGAAATCGACGCCAGTTACGCCAAACCCCGATCCAGCTGAGCCTTTCGGAGAACCACCATGACCATGACCAACCTGAAAATCGGCACCCGGCTGGGCCTGGGCTTCGGCCTGCTCATCGTGACGCTGCTCGCTGTCATCCTGCTTGCCCTGTGGCGCTTCAGCCAGATCGGCGAGGTCAACAGCCGCATCATCGAGAAGGACTGGGTCAAGGCCGAGGCCGCCAATCTGATCAATGCCACCACCCGGGCCAATGCGCGCCGAACCATGGAGCTGATCATCGTGGGCGACGTGTCGCAGCTGGCCCGGATCAAGGAGCGCATCACCGAGAACAAGAAGACCATCGACGTCGCGCTGGAGACCCTGGACAAGCTGATCTACCTGCCCGAAGGCCGGGCCCTGCTGGCCCGCCTGAAGGAGACGCGCGGCCAGTACGTCGCCTCCTTCGGCAAGGTGGCCAAGCTCATGGAAGAAGGCAACCGGGAGGAAGCCACGCGTGTGATGAACACAGAGACCCTGCCCCTGCTCGACGCCCTGCAGGCACCGATCGACCAGCTGACCGAGCTGCAGAAAAAGATCGTCGTGGCCAGCAGCGACGAAGTGCGTCGCAGCATCGTCTCGGCCCAGACCTTCATGGCGGTGCTGGGCCTGCTGGGCCTGCTGCTGGGCGCGCTGTCCGCCTGGTGGATCACGCGCTCCATCACGCGCCCCCTCAGTGAGGCCGTGCAGGTGGCCCGCACGGTGGCCAGCGGCGACCTGGGCAGCCACATCCGGGTCGAGAGCCGCGACGAGACCGGCCAGTTGCTGCAGGCCCTGCAGGAGATGACCAACAGCCTGGCGCGCATCGTGCAGGAGGTGCGCCAGGGCTCGGAGAGCATGTCCACCGCCACCAGCCAGATCGCCGCCGGCAACCTGGACCTGTCCTCGCGCACCGAGGAACAGGCCAGCGCGCTGGAGGAGACCGCAGCCTCCATGGAGCAGCTCTCGGCCACCATCAAAAACAACGACGAAAGCGGCCGCCACGCCAACGAGCTGGCCGAATCGGCCGCGCAGGTGGCCGTCAAGGGTGGCGATGTGGTGGGCAAGGTGGTTCACACCATGGAAGCCATCAACACCTCCTCGCGCAAGATCTCCGACATCATCGGCCTGATCGACGGCATCGCCTTCCAGACCAACATCCTGGCGCTCAACGCCGCCGTGGAAGCGGCGCGCGCCGGTGAACAGGGCCGCGGTTTCGCCGTGGTCGCCAGCGAGGTGCGCAGCCTGGCCGGGCGCAGCGCCACCGCGGCCAAGGAAATCAAGCAGCTCATCGAGGAATCGGTGGGCAACGTCAGCGAGGGCTGCAAGCTGGTGGAACAGGCCGGCAGCACCATGGACGAGATCGTGGTGCACGTGCGCCGTGTGGCCGATCTGATGGGCGAGATCCGCACGGCCAGCCGCGAGCAGTCCACCGGTGTCGAACAGATCACCCAGGCCATCGGCCAGATGGACCAGGTCACGCAGCAGAACGCCGCGCTGGTGGAGGAAGCCGCCGCCGCCGCGCAGTCCCTCGAACACCAGGCCCAGGGACTGGTGCAGGTCGTCAGCGTGTTCCAGCTGGGCCACGGCCATCGACCGGGCCCGGCGCGCCTGCCGGCCCCGACCCCCCTGGCCCTGGCGGCCTGAGGCAGCAGCACCATGGCTTACTTTGAATGGGCCCGGGACATGGTCATCGACGACGGCCCGATCGATGACGACCACAAACATCTCGTGCGCCTGGTCAACGAGCTGCACGATGCCACCACCGAAGGCCGCGGCCGCGAAGTGGTGGGCCGGATCCTGGACGAGCTGATCCGCTACACGGACGAGCACCTGCGCAAGGAAGAAGGTCTCATGGCCGAGGCCGGCTTCCCCAACCTGGAGCGCCACAAGATCGGCCACCAGGCTTTCATCGACCAGCTGAGCAAGCTGCAGCGCCGCTACCAGGAAGGCAGCATCGCGGTGGCCGCGCAGCTCTCCACCGTGCTGCGCGACTGGCTGTCGATCCACATCCGCCGCAACGATCGCGAACTGCTGGAATTCATGCGCCGGCCGCCCGGCGCGCCGAACTCTCCCCGCGGTTGAAACCGGCGCCCCAGGGCGGGGTGGACCGGGCGCACGGGCTGATGCCACAATGGGCAGACCGCTGTTCCATGGCATCGACCACTGCCACCGCCCCCCGGGCCGCAGCAGTGCAAGGAGACAACCCGCATGCGCATCGCTGACTGGAAAATCCGGACCCGCCTGACGCTGGCCCTGGCCCTGGGCCTGCCCCTGCTGCTGCTGGCGGGCCTCACCCTGCTGGCCCTGCAGCAGCTGCAGCAGGTCGGCATTGCCAGCGAACGCATGAGCGCCAGCGACCGCGCCCAGACCGAGGCCGCGCAGCAGATCACCACCAGCACCGAGCAGCTTTCGCGCCTGACCCAGCAGCAGATCACCGCCCCCATCGCCGCCCCCACCGGCCAGATCCGCGAGCAGCAGGCCGCCGCCAACCGCCAGATCGACCAGGCCCTGGTCACGCTGGAGCGCCTGGGCTCGCGCAGCGACGCCCAGGCGCTGACCGATCTCAAGCGCCACCGCGCCGCCCATGCGGAATCGGCCGAGCGTGTGGTCAAGCTGGTCGAGGAAAACCTGCGGCCTGAAGCCTCCCTGCTCTTCATCGGCGAGACCCTGCCCGCGCTCAACGCCCTGCAGCAGTCCATCCAGACCCTGACCGCCCTGCAGCGCAAGAGCGTGGAGCGCGGCAGCATCGCCGCCGCGCGCACGCTGCTGCTCTACTGCGGCATGGCTGCGGTGCTGCTGGCGGCGCTCTGGGGCCTGTGGCTGCTGCTGCCGCTGGCACGCGGCCTGCGCCAGAACCTGCGCACGGCACAACAGCTGGCCGCAGGTGAACTCGACACCCCGATTGAAGTCCGCACACACGACGAAAGCGGTCAGGTACAGGCGGCCCTGGCGCGGATCCAGCAGGGCGTGCAGCAGCTGATCGCGCAGGTGCACCAGGACGCCGAGCAGCTGGCCAGCAGCACCCGCGCGCTGGCCACCCCCGAACAGGCCCAGGCCGTGCGCAGCCCGCAGGCCTCGCGCGTGGAACAGGCCCAGACCAGCATGCAGGCCCTGGCCGGCACCCTGAAACACAGCCACGACAGCGGGCGCCAGGCCCAGGCGCTGGCGGCCGAGGCGGCCAAGGTGGCCGAGCGCGGTGGCGCCGTGGTGGGGCAGGTGGTGAGCACCATGCAGGACATCCGCAAATCATCGGCCCGCATCGCCGACATCATCGGCGTGATCGACGGCATCGCCTTCCAGACCAACATCCTCGCGCTCAATGCCGCGGTGGAAGCCGCGCGCGCCGGCGAGCAGGGCCGCGGCTTTGCCGTGGTGGCCAGTGAAGTGCGTTCGCTGGCCGGGCGCAGCGCCGCCGCGGCCAAGGAAATCAAGCAGCTCATCGATGCCTCGGTCGGCAGCGTGGCCGAAGGCGGCAAGCTGGTCGAGCAGGCCGGCCGCACCATGCAGGAAGTGGTGGGCCAGGTGCGCCAGGTGGCCGAGACCATGGCGCAGATCACGCGCGAAGGCCAGGCACAGGACCAGGGTTTCAGCCAGCTGCAGGACGCCATCACCCAGCTGGAACAGATGGTCGGCGAGCACACACGGGTGCTGGACCGCTCGGCCGCCTCGGCCCAAGCCCTGGAGCAGCAGGCTCGTCAACTGGCCGGCAACGTGGGCGGCTACCGCCTGGGCAGCGCGCCGCTGCGCCTGCGCTGAAACCGCGGCTCAGCGCTGCGACAGCAGGGGCCGCGTACCAGCGGCGTTCCCCACGTTGAACATGGCCACCACCTGCGCCAGCTGCTGCGCCTGGTCGCGCAAGGCCGACGCCGCCGCGGCCGACTCCTCGACCAGCGCCGCATTCTGCTGCGTCATCTGATCCAGGTTACCGACGGCCTGGTTGACCTGGCTGATGCCGTCGCGTTGCTCGGTCGTGGCCGTCGTGATCTCGCCCATGAGGCTGGCCACCCGCTGGATGCTGCCCACGATCTCGCCCATGGTCTGGCCGGCCTCCTCGACCTGGCGCGACCCGGACTCGACGGTCTCGACGGACTTTCCGATCAGCGCCTTGATCTCCCGCGCAGCCTCGGCCGAGCGCTGTGCCAGGCTGCGAACCTCGGCGGCCACCACGGCAAAGCCACGGCCCTGCTCGCCGGCGCGCGCCGCTTCCACGGCGGCGTTGAGCGCCAGGATGTTGGTCTGGAAGGCGATGCCATCGATGGTGCCGATGATGTCGCCGATCTTGCGCGAGGAGTCGGTGATGTGCTGCATGCTGACCACGACCTGCCCCACCACGTTGCCGCCGCGCGTGGCAATCTCGGCGGCCTTGCTGGCCAGCTGGTTGGCCTCGCGGGCCGTGTCCGCCGACTGGTTGACGGTGCTGGTGAGCTCTTCCATGCTGGCCGCGGTCTCCTCCAGGCTGGAGGCGGTCTGCTCGGTGCGGGCCGAAAGGTCGTTGTTGCCGTTGGCGATCTCGGCCGACGCCGTCGATACCGCCTCCACCCCGCTGCGCACATCCGCAACCACGCCACGCAGCCTAGTCACCATCTCCGACATGGCACGCACCAGCACGCCGAATTCATCCTTGCGGTCCTCATGGATCTCGCGCGTCAGGTCGCCGGCCGCAATCGCCCGCGCCAGCGCCACCGTGCGGTCCAGCGGCTCCGTGATGGAGCGCACCAGCATCAGCACCAGGAAGATGCCCAGGCCGAACACCACGGCAACGCTGATGGCCGCGGTCACCATCAGGCTTGCGCGCACGTCGTCCAGCGCCTTGCGCGCCGCGTCGCGCTGCTGTTCCTGCACCGTCACGAACTTGTCGATGGCCTCCAGGTAGAGCACGGCCCTGGGCTTGTATTCCTTGTCGACGAAGGCCTGCAGCGCCACTCGGTCACCCGCATCCTGCAGCTCCTTGACCTTGGGACCCAGGCCGCGGATGTTGGCGCGCGTCGTGGCCACGTATTCCAGCGCCTCCTTGTCCTTGTCGGAGATGGCGTTTTCGTTGACCTGCTTCTGCACCGGCGTGATGCGCGCCGTGAGGGCTGCGACACGGGTGTCGAAGTCGGCCTTCATCGCCGCGTCGCTGGTCGTTGCTGCACTGACGGACATGGTGATGGCCACTTCAGCCAACCCGCGCCAGCGCACCGCCGTCGTGATCGCGTCTTCGTAGTGGGCGACCTTCTGCTCGGTCTCGTCGGCCGCCTGCCGGCCCCGGATCTGGCCCCAGAGGGCAACGGCCAGCATGAGCGCCAGAAGCCCCAGGATGACCAGCCACAACTTGTGGGCCACGCGGAGATTGTTGAATGTCATGAGAGATCCTTTCGCCCGACGGGTCTGTCCACGTCGCTCACGCGGGGGTATGCACACACAAGGGCACGAGATTTCAGTTTATAGACCACCCCGGGTTTCAACAAGACCCGGAACTGCCCCTGCAAAACCAGTCAACTCCGAAAAAACCTTGACCCAGCGCAAAACCCCACGCAGGCCTTGCGCCTACGCTTGCGGACATGGCCCTGCTTCCGGGGCCGCAGGCTTGGTCCTGCCCAAAAATTTCCTGGATCATCATGAATGCACCGCTGTCCCTACCCCACATTCCCGCTGAAAGCGCCCTCTGGCTGGCGGGCAGCGGCTTGCGCCCCTTGAACCTCGCAGGGCGCACCCTGCTGCCGCTGGTGCAGGGCGGCATGGGCATCGGCGTTTCGGCACACGGCCTGGCCGGCAGCGTCGCTGCGCTCGGCGGCGTGGGCACGCTCTCTTCCGTGGACCTGCGCCGCCACCACCCGGACCTGATGGCCGCCACCGGCCACCTGGAAGCCAGCGAGGATGCCCGGATCGCCATCGACGCTGCCAACCTGGTCGCCCTGCGCCGCGAGATCCAGGCCGCGCGCGAACTCTCGCAAGGCCGCGGCCTGCTGGCCATCAACGTCATGCGCGCCGTGAGCGAATACGCACATTCCGTCACCACGGCGCTTGAAGCCGGCATCGACGCCGTGGTCGTGGGCGCCGGCCTGCCGCTGGACCTGCCCGACCTGGCGCAGGACCATCCCAAGGCCGCGCTCATCCCCATCCTCTCGGACGCGCGCGGCGTGCAGCTGATCGTGAAGAAGTGGGAGCGCAAGAAGCGCCTGCCCGACGCCATCGTCATCGAGCACCCGCGCCTGGCCGGTGGTCACCTGGGCGCAGCCAAGATCGCCGACCTCAACGACCCGCGCTTCGAGTTCGAGAACGTGATTCCGCAGTCGCTTTCCTTCCTGCGCAGCGCCGGCATCGAGCAGGAGATCCCGCTGATCGCCGCTGGCGGCATCCGCACGCACGCCGACATCGCGCGCCTGCAAGCCCTGGGCGCCGCGGGCGTGCAGCTGGGCACGCCCTTTGCCGTAACCAGCGAAGGCGACGCGCACCCCGAGTTCAAGCGCATCCTCGCCGAGGCAAAAGAAGACGAGATGCTGGAGTTCACCAGCGTGGCCGGCCTGCCCGCACGCGCGGTGGCCACCCCCTGGCTGCGCGCCTACCTGAAGATCGAGCACAAGCTGCAGGCCGTGGTGCACCACAAGAACCGCTGCACCAAGAGCTTCGACTGCCTGGCCCAGTGCGGCCTGCGTGACGGCCTGCCCGGCTGGGGCCAGTTCTGCATCGACAACCAGCTCGCCGCCGCGCTGCGCGGCGATGTCAAGAAGGGCCTGTTCTTCCGCGGCGTGGGTGCCCTGCCCTTCGGCGCGCAGATCCGCAGCGTGCGCGATCTGGTGGAACGCCTGCTGACGCGCCAGGAGGCGCTGGCCGCGGCCTGACCTATCAGGCGCGCTGAAACAGCAGCAGCGCCACGCCCGCGCCCAGCAGCACGAGAGCGCCGGCCAGCCAGGCCAGACGCCGGCGCAGGGTGTCCACCCCCTGCACCAGCTGGGCGTTCTGGTCGGCCAGGTCGTTGATCAGCTCGGTGGCTGCCAGCATCTGCGCCTGCAGCTCGGACACCGCAGTCTCGGTGGCCTGCAGTTCCGCCCGCAGCTTCGCGATCGCGTGGGCCTCGGCCTGCAGCTGGCCCTGCACCTTGTCGTCCACGGGCGGCGGCGGAGACACCGGCCGGCCCGAGACCTTGTCCCAGAGACCCTTCGCCCCTTCAGCCACCTTGGGGGCGTTGCGGATCACCTCGCCCCAGGGCACCAGCCGCAAGACGGAAAACAAACCTGTCGCCATCATCATTCCTTCAGTCGAAATCGAAAAGCTCCGAGAGGAAACCCTCACGCTTGCGCTTCTTGTTGTAGTAGCCGTCCTGGTGGCCATGGGCATGGTGGGGCGGCGGTGCGGTGCGCGCCATCGCGGCCGGCTGGGTCTGCTGGGCCACAGCGCCATCGAGCGAGCGGTCGATGATCTTGTCGAGCTCGCCGCGGTCCAGCCAGACCCCGCGGCACTGCGAGCAGTAGTCGATCTCGATGCCCTGGCGCTCGGACATCACCAGGCTGACGTTTTTACAAGCGGGGCACAACATGACAGGTGGACTCCATGAAAGCGACGTCCTGCATTCTGCACCGGGGCGGATAACGCAGGCAACCATGTGGAAAACGCTTCGGCCCCGGCCCCGCTTTTGCGTCCCGGCACGCAATCAATCAATCAATCAATGATTGCATTCCGCCGTGGGAAGACTATCCTGTGCCTCGGTCATGTCGACCACAAGGGAGAGATGCCATGTTTGAATCCACTGCACCCCAACGCGACAAGCTGCTCGACGACCTGCGTCTGGTCATCAGCGATGCCGAGGAACTGCTGCGCATGACGGCCGGCGAGGTCGGTGACAGCACGGCCGAGCTGCGCGGCCGTATCCAGAGCCGGCTGCAGGAAGCCCGCATCGAACTCGCCGCACTGCAGGACACCGCCACCGCCCAGATCAAGGCCGCAGGCCATGCCACGGACGAATTCGTGCACGAGCACCCCTGGCAGTCCATCGGCATCGCCGCCGCCATCGGTCTGGTCGTCGGCCTGCTGGTCGCGCGCCGCTGAGCGCCAGTCCGCCATGAGCGAACCTTCCAAGGAAACGGGGCTGTTCGCCTCCCTGCGCCAGCTGCTGGGCACGGCAGTGGAGGCCCTGCAGGTGCGGCTGGCCCTGCTGAGCAACGAGATCGAGCAGGAGAAATTGCGGCTGTTCGATGGCCTGCTCTGGGCCGGGCTGGCCCTGCTGCTGCTGGGCCTGGGCGCCTTGCTGCTCTGCGCTTTCATCGTCGTGCTGTTCTGGGACAGCCACCGCCTGCTGGCCCTGGGCACGCTCACGCTGCTGTTCCTGGGCGCCGGCATCGCCGTGCTGCGCATGGCCCGCACCCGGTTGCAAAGCCCCGGCGGCCTGTTCAACAGCAGCGTGGCCGAACTTGGCCGCGACCGTGCCGGTCTGGATACGGGCGAATAAGCCCGGCCCCGGCGTCCGTACCATGCACCGGCGACAACACCAACGGCTCCTGCAGCGACAGCAGCAACTGCTGCTGCGCAGCGCCGAGCTGCGCCACACGCTGGCCCGGCAGGCCCGCACCCTGCAATCGCCGCTGGCGCTGGCAGACCAGCTGCGCGCCGGGGGGCACTGGCTGCGCCGGCATCCGGTCTGGTCGCTGGCTGGGCTGGGGCTGCTGGTGTTCAGGCGACCGCGCATCATCCTGCGCTGGCTGCCCCGCCTGCTGGGCGGCTGGCAGATCTACCTGCGGCTGCGCGACTGGCTGGGCGGCGCCCGCAAGCCCTAGTCAGGCACCTGCCTTGGGGTACAACACCATCTGCGTGCAACGGAACAGCGCCAGCGTCTTGCCGCTCTCGCGGTGTGTCACCGTGGCGTCCCAGACCTGGGTGGTGCGGCCCAGGTGCACGGCCTTGGCCACGCTCAGCACCACCCCGTCGCGCACCGTGCCCAGGTGGTTGGACTTGAGCTCGATGGTGGTGAAACCGTTGGCCCCCTCGGGCAGGCTGGCGAGGGCGCCGCAGCCCGCGCTGGTGTCGGCCAGCGTCACCAGGCTGCCCGCGTGCAGGAAACCGTTGGGCGCCATCAGCTCGTGCCGCACCCGCATCTCCGCGTGCACCTCGCCCGGCTCCACACGGATGATGACGATGCCCAGGTGGCCGGGCAGCATGGCCGCGGCACGCTGGTTGAACTCATGGGGATTCATGAAGACTCCTGTAAGCGTGGGTTGGACGAGCCCGCCCTCAGTGTGACTTGCCGTCGTAGTGCTGCACCGGCACGCTGGCCAGGTCGAAGTCTTCCAGGCAGCGCAGGTTGACCGCCGCCATCGCACGGCCCTGCGGGTCCGTGCCTTCACCGTAGGGGTGGATGCCGCAGGTCGGGCAGAAACGATGCTTGATCAGGTGGCGGTTGAAGCTGTAGGTGGCGGCCGCGTCCTCGGGTGTCAGCAGGCGCAGCTGCGCACGCGGCACGAACCACAGCAGCGAGCCCTTGCGCGAGCAGATCGAACAGTTGCAGGCCAGGGCACTGTCGGGCTGCCCCTGCACTTCAAAGGCCACCTGGCCGCAATGACAACTTCCACGGTAACTCATCATCGACTCCTTGCTGGTTGGTAGGGACAGGTCTGGCGCCAGGGTGCATGCCACCTTGCGTTGACCTCATGGCTCGCAGGTCGGCGCGGGGTGGTCAGCCAGGTAGTTCGCCTGCAGTGCCGCGGCCCGCTCCCGCTCTTCGGGCGACAGCGGCTCGTAGCCCCGCCCGTAAGGCCAGCCGTAGGCCCAGCGATAGCGCGTGTAGAAATACGGCCCGCCACCCGTGCGAACCCCGGCGTACATCAGTTCGGCCAGGGCGGTGTTGCCCGTCGCCTGCTGCACGCAGGCCCGCAGCGCCTGGTCGGCCTCCAGCCGCTCTTCGGCCGTGCCGCCGCGCCAGTAGACCAGGTCGTGCGCCACGCAGCAGCGGCACCAATCGGCGCCCGAAAGCTGCGAACGGTCGGGAAACAGGCTGCAGCCGTCGGTGCTGAAAGGGCTCAGCCCGGCAGGCGCCTGCGCCGAGGCACAGGCCCCGAGCAGCAGCGCCAGCATCAGGGCCAGGGGGGTGCGCAGGCTCACCCGGGGATCTCCGCCTCGATCAGCTGGGTCAACAAGGTCAGCGATTCCTGCCAGCCCAGGTAACAGGCTTCGGCGGGAATGACGGCGGGGATGCCCTCCTGCACCACGTTGAGCTCGGTGCCGCAGAACACGGCCTTGAACGTGACCGTCACGCGCATCTCGCCGGGCAGGTTGGGGTCGTCGAAGACATCGGTGTGCACGAGGCGCTCGCCCGGCACCAGCTCCAGGTAGGTGCCGCCGAAGGAGTGGCTCTGCCCGTTGCTGAAATTGGTGAACGACATGCGGTAGCTGCCGCCCACCTTCGCGTCCAGGTGGTGCACCTTGCAGGTGAAGCCATGCGGCGGCAGCCACTTGGCCATGGCATCGGGGTCCAGGAAGGCGCGGTAGACGCGCTCGGCCGGGGCGCGCAGCACGCGGTGGATGCGCACGGTGTTGGTACTCATATATCGTTCCCTTCAGGTCAGTCAGAGGAAGGCCCTCAGACTGTACGACGAACGGGCCGGGCCGGTTTCGACAGGCTCAGCGCACGCCCTTGAGCGTCAGCCCGTCCACCGAACGGGTGATGGGGCAGTTGGCCACGATGTCGGTGATCTGCAGCGCCAGCTCGCCACGCTCCTGCGCGGCCAGCACCTCCTCCTCGGAACGCAGCTCACGCACCGCGGCGGGCTGGAGCCAGCGCACCATGACGATGCGCCACAGCGGGCTGTAGCTGCGGTCGGCATTGGCCCCGCCCGTGGGCAGGGGCGCCGACTGGAAGACGCTGATCTGCTCCTGGCCCGGGAACTTGTAGACCCGCTCCACGAGGGACGGCCGGCCCGGCGCCGGGATGGCCTGGGCCAGGCGCGGCACGAAATTCGCGCCCGCCTCCCGCGCCATGCCAGCGTCCGAGATGTCGGTGGTCACGTACTCCACCCGCCGGCCGTCGACCCAGGCGCGGTTCAGGGGCAGCAGGGTTTGCGTGGCGCCCGCGCCGGGGGCCGGGCCGGCGCAGGCAGCGAGCAGCAGACCGGCGACCAGCAGAACAGGGAGCAGGTGGCGTGTCATGGGATGGACTCGATGGTTGAGGTTGAATGCGGAAACAGGCCTCAGATCCATCGGCGCACACGGCGCTTGTACCGGGCAAACTCGTCGCCGAATTTCGAGGCCAGGATGCGCTCCTCGGGAACGATCTGGAACCGGGTGATGTAGGCCATGTAGGCGATGGGCCCGGCCCATGCCTCCCATGACCCCAGGTGGCTGGCGTAGGCCACGAGCAGGAGCAGCAGGCTGAGGTACATGGGGTTGCGCGTGTAGCGGTAGATGCCATGCGTGACCAGCACCGAGGCCCGCTCCGGCTGCAGCGGGTTGATGGTGGTCCGGGCCTTCCAGAACCCGGCAAAGGCCGCCAGCGCGACGACGGCACTCAGGTTCATGCTGAGGTCGATGGTGGCCAGGCGCAACACATCGATGGCATCGGGCAGGGCCTGCGCGCGGGGCAGCAGCCACATGCCAGCGGCAATCGCGATGGCAACAAAAGGGGCGGGGATTCTGGTTTCAAGAAACCGCATGGTCATTCAAAGTGCAAAACAGCAGGGCCGGGCATCCATCGGGCGGAGCCCCGGCGACGCATCCAGAGCACTGTTTATATCAGCTGGCAGCGCGTCCGGCTTTTATGCAGCCGCTGGCATTGACAGCCTTGGCGGTGACGCGGATTCCATGTCGGCACGGGACTACTCAGATCCCACTACAGATGCCGGATATACGAAGCAGGCGCTTTACCCCAAGGTCAACTATCGGTCAGTTTCTTGCGCTTGAGGGGGAGTCCATATATGAAATGTCAGGCCTCATCGCGCTGGCTCCAAGTTCTTTGTCCCCTCGCCATACATTGCTCCCCGTTTTCCACACGAGGTGATCTCCACGTACTGTTTGTAGAACGGCTCCGCTTCAGAAGACCTCGTGTTTTGGGGCCGCTTGTAGTTCAACTCCACGACCACATAGTCGAAACCGGTCATATGACTTACTCTATCTACGCTGCAGCAAGTCGGATTCTGTGAAAGAAAAACATTTATGGCTTCTGAGGAATCCGGCAATCCCATCAGCGATGCGTTGTAGTAGATGGCGCGTCTTATGTATTCAGCATCCGTCAAGGTGTTCTTGTTTTTCATGCAGCAGCCGGAGGCAATCATGAGAATCACTGTCGACAAAACGAAGATGCCGATTGTTCGCACGGCTACACCTGAGATCCAACGTTGGAGCTGGGGGGCCGAGGCCAGCAAGCAACGCCGCGCCGGCCACACCATCGCGGCTTTCGCCGCGGCGGGATGCTTGCTACTCAACCAGCTTGCCAAGCGCGTTGTCCACCACGAGCGGCGTGTCGAAGTATCGAATCTGTGGCTCGCTGCCGTAAGCACTCATGATCCGATCACGCCACGGTTGATCGTGCGCTTGCTCAGCTGACTCGCGATCGGTCCAAAGGTAGAACGCTCCCGCCTGGCGTGCCACGGGATCGAACACAAACGTCTTGCGAATCAGGTTCGGCTCCCTCTGCCAGCGAGGTGCAACCTCATGCATTCCGGCCACAACTTCTTCGCGCGTGATGCCAGGCGGCAGCGAGAACAGGACGTACTCAGTGATCACTAGTTGCTCCCATGGGCACTTGCGAGGCCCAACGTTTGAGGTAAGCGGATGCCGAAGGCAATCCGCGCTTGACTGTAGTGTTAGACATTTAGCGATCAAGCCGAACCGACTTGTCCCCATACTGAAGACGCAAGCGTTCAACAACTAGTTGATTGAAGGCGTCTTCGACTTGATTGATTGAATAGCGACCGAAAGGCCTCGCATCTTTGATCAGAACTATCCGAAATCTTTCAGACGAAGGATCGTAGAAAACCTCGACCATTATTCCCTCATGCTGACCATTCGAGAAAAACGCACATGGACCTTCTGGAGGTCTGTTCCACCACCAGTTGGGAGAGCACTCCGGAGATCTCGTTGCAGAGAATCTAGACGCAAACTCTTGAACGATCGTTTCAATCTTCTGAAACTGCGACTTATCGACTCCTACATAGACGGCGCCAGCCTGGGTTGAAGCCGCTTCTGAACGAACAGTCACGTTGAGATTTGGCGAAGGTGCGCAGTTAAACGCCATCAGTGGAACGCTGGCTAGAGCGAGGATCAGGCGAAGCTTCATAAAGGCTCTGGCACAAAGATGCCTAACGTTTGAGGTAAGCCGACGCCGAAGGCGATCGGCGCTTGACTGAATTGTTAGGCATTTCACCGGGAAATGACGACAACAGTATCACCAAACTCACACCTGAATTCGCGCTCGAGTTCTTCGGACGCTGCGACATATCCGCTAGGTGCCTTCGACCAGAGTCCGCCTGGATACGGCTGACCGAGCAAGACTGTAAAAGTGGACTGCGAACGATAAAGCTCTAGAAATCGCGGACCGACCGCACGGCAACTCTTGATTGCTGGCGAAACATCGCCAGTGGCACAAGAGAATCCATGCTTGTTCGCATAGGAATCAAATACAGCTACTACCCGCTGTTGGTGCGTTGATTCATTCTCTGTTCCGCCACGAATAAGTAGGTTCTTCCGAATACTTGCATCGCAACCAACAAGAAGCGCTGCCGAAACAAGACCTGCCAGTAGATAAGCCAACGACTTATGCATGCGAGTCCTAACGTTTAAGTTAAGGGGCGCGCCGCTTGCGGCGCGTCCCAGCGACCGAAGGGAGCGAACTTGAACGCAATGTTAGGTTGCATTCAAACCCTCCATAATTTCCCCAACAGCTCCATCTGGCACTTGGCGATCGATAAAGCAGAGGTTGGTGGTTCGGCTTTGGTGATCCCAGGTGCCAACCACGAATCGCAGGCCCACTTCCCGACTCAGCTGAGCGAGGAAAAGAAGCAAGCTAGCGATGTCTTCTCTCCGAAGTGCCTCAGCTTGGACGCGCAGGCCGAGGTTCCAATCAAACCGACCTTCGAAAACCGGTGATTTGCGATTCGTCAGAAGAATGCTGTCGATGCCCCACGAATTAGCAAACGCCGTAAATGCATTCATCAGCGTACCCTCAAGATCTACGAGGTCTGAGCTGTCTGCGTATGCGTATAGCCGTACCATGCATGCAACCTAACGTTGGCGCTCAGCGGATAGCCGCCGCAGGCGGCGCGTCCGATGGAGCAACGGGTTAAACATCATCTCAGTTGTGCCCCGCAGTTGACACATGTGATGGGGTTGTAGTTCATAGGTTGATCGAGAATCGGACTCCGGCGACAAACAGGACATCTCAATCTGAAGTGCCCCACTGAAATCAAAATCGACGCCGGAATAAAAGAACCCAGCAACAACCAGTAGTCACTTGTGAAGATGCTAGCTACTGCCCCGATTGCCAATAGCGTGTAGCCAGGATAGAAGAACCAAGCAAGGCATGTTCGGCGTAACGATTGAAACTCGGTAACGCAATGCTCGTGACGTTGGCGTGCAGTAACCATGGTGACGTTTAACGTTGGCGCTGTACGGCGCGCAGCCCGCGCCGCGAAGCGGCAACCTTGGGCTGCGTGTCTGCGACGAGCAACCTGTTAAAGCGCATCGACGTCATACTCAAAAGTCTCGTCGTGACGCCACTTCAATACAAGTGGCCCACCTTCTACAAAGATGTCCACATCGTCACTCGAAGGGTAGCAAAAGTCGCTCCAATATGAGACGAAAGTCTGCCATGGCAGAGACAGCGCAGTGTCCTTGTTCCAAACAGCGATCACGCGACCGCCCTGCAGTGGCAGGCTTGTAAGCCACCTGCCGGTTTCGTCCGTGTTCTCCGTCGCCCGATGCTGAACCATCTTCGAGCCAAAACTCTTGATCGAGGTAGGGCCAAGTACCTCAATCTGTGCGGTCGTTAGTGGTTGCAGCGCCCGCAAAACATCGACCGGCAGCACGGCATGCGATGGCTGAGTCCATCTCCATATCAAGGGAAAGCGGGCAATGTCCATAGATAGCTGCTGTGCGCTTTAACGTGGAGATGACCGGACCACCACCCTTTGCGGCGAAGCCGCCTCTTGCAGATGTGGGTCCGTGTCGATTGACCTGTTAAAGCTCATTCTCAGCATATGACCCAATGGATGATGCTACAAGCTCGTACAGACAGGCTTGAAGATTATGGGGTTGGAGACCGTGCCGGCATCCGCCTTAAACCATACCCGGTGAATGCAAGCGTATGGAGGCCACAGAGGCCCTCGACTACGCGTGCACTCAAACATGTCTTTTCGCCTTGGCTCAGTCGACGTGCCCAGTTGGCACCGGAAGCCTTGAACCGAGAGTACGTCTGTGGCGTCACTTTGCGGCATGGTATCGGGAAGAAGCGGTTTCAGTTCAGACTCAAGAACGGCAAGACTCGCGGGATCAACTGACGCGCATCCGGCGGTAGCCATGACCGCTGCTAGCAGTAGGTGCCGCATGAGCTTTAACTTTGGCGCTGTGCGGCGAGCGCAGCGAGTCCGAACGAGCATAAGGTTAGACCGCATCGCTAGTATGCCGGCTGAAAGGCAAACCAAATAAGGAAGACTGCCATAGCCGCCACCGGCACAAACACGCCAAACACTGATTGGCATAGAAGGCGAATCGTTCGCGGGATTTTGCTCTCGTCGAGCGCCTGGCTGACACCGCGCCATGAGTGAGTTGCAAGCGCTCCGAAGTAGATAGTCCCAGCGAGACTGATTACCAGTTCATACGGGAACTGCGGTCTGGTTCGATCCCACATCGCAATAGCGACGGCTCCGATCAGAAAAAAGGCACAGAGCAATGCTGCTGCTGCCACAATCAAAAGCAACGCATTCCTCACTAGGCGCAGATTGAGTAGCTCCATGTTTCGTGCGGTCTAACGTGGAGCTAAGGGGCGCCGCGCTTCTGCGGCGTCCCTCTTGAGCGTAAAGTTATGCACGAACTGCACTGAATTTCTCCGCGATAACGTAGGAATTGCCTATTTCAAGCGCCTTTAATACTGGGTAGCTGACGAACTCCGCGCCGTTCCACCGCTTTGGAATACGTCCTGGCAATGCTTTGACTCGAATTGGTTTTTCATTTAATGCCTCAATGATGCGAGCCGCAATTGATTCAGGAAAGCGACCGAGTTGTCCATAACGTGAGTTGACGATGCCGTCGACAGTTGCGGTTTGGTTCAGAAATCTCTGAATGTATTCAGCCCGACCAAGAATTTCTACGCAACTTGTACAGACCACACCAAGCAGAAATGCTGGAACACATGCGTTCTCTGAGAACATAAGTTCTACTTCTGGTTCAGTGAAAATTTTGAGCAATGGTGATTCCGAAGATATTGATAGTGTTTCCACACCTTCGCTGTTCAAAGACTCCTCTACAACCCCCAAACAGGATACCTCCCATAATTCTGGCTCGGCTTCTTCATAGAAAAGAACGGACAGGCTGAGGCGCAGATCATCCGCCATCCAATCTGCATCAACAATGCGAATCCAGCCTTCGGATTCGTCGAAATCTGCATTCAATCTACCGAGAAGTTCTTCCATAATTTTCTGAGTGCATAACTTGATATAGACCGCAAAAGTGCGGAATAACATGGCCGAGTGTTCATCGTGTGCGCCTCCCCTGATGCAGCTAAGTGCTTGTTTTGTAAGCGCATTATCCATGCGGACAGGCAGTCGGCCACCCATTAACAAACCGCGAAAACCCGCAAAAGTGCGGATTAACATCGGGGCGGGAAAACCGGCAGCATCAGACCACCCCTTTGAAGAGCTTGATTTCATTGGGTTTATTGATGATACTGTCTTTATGAACAGTATTCCTGTTTTCCACAAACCCCGCATTGCGCAGGCGCACCCACCCTTGCAGTCACCCCGCCTGCTGGGCCAGTTGCGTGAACGCCTGCGCTACCTGCACTACAGCCTGCGCACGGAGCAAAACTACCTGTACTGGGTGCGCTGCTTCATCCGCTTTCATGGCCTGCGACATCCGCGTGAGATGGGCAAACCTGAGGTGGAGGCCTTCCTCACCATGCTGGCCCATGAGCGCAAGGTGTCCGTTTCCACGCACCGGCAAGCCCTCAGCGCCCTGCTGTTCCTCTACAAGGAGGTACTGTGCCAAGACTTGCCTTGGCTGGGCGAGATAGGCCGCCCGGTACCCACGCGCCGCATTCCCAGCGTGCTCACGGTGCCGGAGGTACAAAGGTTGCTGGACCTGCTGGACGGAGAAACCGGTTTGCTGGCACGCCTGTTGTATGGCACAGGCATGCGGCTGATGGAGTGCCTCAGCCTGCGTGTGAAGGATGTGGACTTTGCGCGCCACGTCATCGTGGTACGTGAGGGCAAAGGCGGCAAGGACCGGGTAGTGATGCTGCCGCGCTCGCTGCTGGAACCACTGCGGATGCAGCTGGCCCGTTCACACATTCTTTGGGAGTCGGACCGCGCCGCACAACGGCCCGGCGTCTATCTGCCCCATGCACTGGAGGCCAAATATCCACGCGCCGGCCAGACCTGGGCCTGGCACTGGCTGTTCCCTTCGCCCACCCTTTCGACAGATCCGCGCAGCGGCATCGAACGCCGGCACCATCTTTACGAAGAACGTCTGCAACGTGCCATCAAGAAGGCCCTGCCCCAGGCTGGCATCCACAAGCATGTGTCCGTGCACACCCTGCGCCATTCCTTCGCCACGCATCTGCTGCAGGCCGGCACCGATATCCGCACGGTGCAGGAATTACTGGGCCACAGCGATGTGAGCACCACCATGATCTACACGCACGTGCTCAAGGTGGCAGCGGGTGGCACGACCAGCCCGCTCGACGCGTTGAGTTGCGCCGCCGCCTGATCACTCATGCAGATCTACCCGTCACCCCAGCTGCACCGCCTCGCCCCTGGCGTTGAACGGAATGTAGTTCCCCAGCGCCCCGCGCTTGATGTCCTCCACCATGCGCTGCAGGGGGGCGTCGGCATCCTGGCTGCTGGGGGCGAGGCCGTCACGGCCGCCCAGCGCTGCCACGAAGACCAGCTTCCAGGTTTGGCCGAACTGTTGCGCTTCACCGGCCAGGGCCGCGAACGAGGCAATTTCTTCGGGCGTCTTGTCCACGCACATCTGCGGCACCAGTGCGCCGCCTTGACCTGCCTCAAAACGGGCGGCCTGCTCGGGCGTGCTGCCCTCGGGCAGTTCGGCGGCGGCAAAGACGAAGAGCAGGCGCTGCGGCTCGCGTTGCTGGCGCGCGGTGGCCAGCAGGTCATCGAAGGTGGAGATGGTCATGGCTTGATTTTCCTCAAGACCGTGCCACACTGGCAAGCAGGTTTCCCCTTGAAGCAACGTCTTGCCGGTATGACGCCGGGGTTTGTGGCAGGTCAAACCCGCGCGTCGGCGCTCCTCCTAGCATCCTGTCCAGACAGACGTGGAGTAGATTTTCATGAGCGATACAACGCATTCGATACAAACCGTCCAAGCCCTGGCACCGCAGAGCATCAGCGAGGAAGTGCTGCTGGAGAAATACGCCAAGGGCGATGAGCAGAGCATCCTGCAGGTGAACCAGCGCGTGGCGCGCGCCCTGGCCGCCCAGGAAGCGCCCGAGCAGCGCACGCACTGGGAGGGCCGCTTCCTGCACGCGCTGCAGCAGGGTTTCCTGCCGGCCGGGCGCATCCAGTCCGCCGCGGGCACCGATCTCACCGCGACCCTGATCAACTGCTTCGTGCAGCCGGTGGGCGATTCCATCGCGCATGACGACGAGGGCCACCCCGGCATCTACGTGGCGCTGATGGAGGCTGCCGAGACCATGCGCCGTGGCGGCGGCGTGGGCTACGACTTCTCGCGCATCCGCCCGCGCGGCGCCTGGGTGGGCAGCACGCAGAGCAGCGCCTCGGGCCCGGTGAGCTACATGCGCGTGTATGACCGCTCCTGCGAGACGGTGGAATCGGCCGGCAGCCGGCGCGGCGCGCAGATGGGCGTGCTGCGTTGCGACCACCCGGACATCGAGGAATTCATCCACGCTAAGGATTCCGGCGACCTGCGCAACTTCAACATCTCTGTAGGCGTGACGGACGCCTTCATGCAGGCCGTGGTGGCCGATGGCGAGATCGAGCTGGTGCACCACGCCGAAGCCGGCGCGGCCCAGAAGGCCGAGGGCGCCTACCTGAGCAAGGACACGGGCTTGTGGGTCTACCGCAAGCTGCGCGCGCGCGACCTGTGGGAACAGGTCATGCGCTCCACCTACGACCACGCCGAACCCGGCGTGCTCTTCCTGGACACCCTCAACCGAGACAACAACCTGTCGTACTGCGAGTCGATCTCAGCGACCAATCCCTGCGCGGAGCAAGGGTTGCCTCCTTATGGCTGCTGCTGCCTGGGCTCCATCGACCTCACGCGTTTCGTGTGCGAACCGTTCGAAGAGAAAACACACTTCGACTTCGATGGCTTCGCCGAGTTGTGCAAGACCGCGGTGCGCATGCTGGACAACGTGCTGGACGCCACCGTCTGGCCGCTGCCGCAGCAGGAACAGGAGATGCGCAACAAGCGCCGCGTGGGCCTGGGTTTCACCGGCCTAGGCGATGCGCTGGTGATGCTGGGCCTGCGCTACGACAGCCAGCCCGCGCGCGACATGGCGCGCAGGATTTCGGAAACGATGCGCGATGCGGCCTACGACGCATCCAGCGAGCTGGCACGCGAACGCGGCGCCTTCCCGCTCTTCAACGCCGACCTGTACCTGAGCAGCCCGCGCTTCGCCTCACGCCTGCCTGCGGCGCTGAAGGACAAGATCCGCGCGCACGGCCTGCGCAATTCGCACCTGCTGTCCATCGCGCCCACGGGCACCATCAGCCTGGCCTTCGCCGACAACGCCAGCAATGGCATCGAGCCGGCCTTCAGCTGGCACTACACGCGCAAGAAGCGCATGCCCGACGGCAGCTTCAAGGAATATGCGGTGGAAGACCATGCTTGGCGTCTGTACCGTCACCTCAAGGGCCCGGAGGCCGCGCTGACCCCGGCCTTCGTAACGGCACTGGAGATGAGCGCGCAGGCGCACGCGAGCATGGTGGCGGCGGTAGCGCCCTATATCGACTCCGCCATCTCCAAGACGGTGAACGTGCCGGCCGACTACCCCTATGCCGATTTCCAGGACCTGTACCTGCAGGCCTGGCAATCCGGCCTCAAGGGCCTGGCCACCTACCGGCCCAACAGCGTGTTGGGCTCGGTGCTCAGCGTGACGCCCACGCCCGCCGCGCCGCTGCAGCTGGACGACGCCAACCAGCGACTGGCGCTGGAGCGCTTGCCCGCGCCCGTGCTGTCTTCGCTGCGCTGGCCGGGGCGGCCCGAGCTGCCCGGCGGCAACCTGGCCTGGAGTTTCATGGTGCACCACCCCTACGGCGAGTTCGCGCTCTTCGTGGGTGAACTGCCGGGCGAGGAAGGCGGGCCGCCCCAGCCCTTCGAGGTCTGGGTCAACGGCGCGGAGCAGCCGCGTGGGCTGGGCGCGCTGGCCAAGACCCTGTCCATGGACCTGCGCTCCAACGACCCGGCCTGGCTCAGGCTCAAGCTCGATGCGCTGGCCACGGTGGCCGAGGAGCGCTCCTTCGAGATGCCCTTCCCCCCGCACGGCGAGCGCCGCCTCTTCCCCGGCGTGGTGGCTGCAACAGCCGCGGTGGTGCGCTGGCGCTGCGAACAACTCGGCGTGTGGCGCGAACGTACGCAGGCACCGGCCACGCCGGTGCTGGACGCCATGTTCAGCCGCGAGGAGCCGCTGACCGGCCCCTCGGGCACGCTGGCCTGGGCGGTGGACATCGACAACCCGGCCACGGGCGAGGTCTTCACGCTCACGCTCAAGGAGGTCACCCTGCCCGCGCCCGAAGGCGGCAGCGTCACGCGGCCGTGCGCGGTGGGCTTCTCGGGCAACTACCCGCGTGCGCTCGACGGGCTGGCGCGCATCCTCTCGCTGGACATGCGCGTGGTCGACCCGGCCTGGATCGGCATGAAGCTGCGCAAGCTGCTCAACTACGCCGAACCCCTGGGCCAGTTCATGGCCTTCGTGCCCGGCCTGCCGCACGGCGAACGCCGCCAGCAGACCTGGCCCTCCACCGTCGCGTACATGGCACGCCTCATCATCCACCGCTACGCCATGCTGGGCGTGCTGGACGAAGAGGGTTTCCCGCTGCGCGAGATGGGCGTGCTGGAGAGCCCGGGCGAACACACCGAAGGCGAGGAGCCCGCCGCCATGGCCGGGCGCCCCTGCCCCGAGTGCGGCAACCCCACGGTGATCAAGAAGGACGGCTGCGACTTCTGCACCGCCTGCGGTTACGTGGGGCAGTGCGGCTGAGGCGCCGCCGCCAGCCCTGCTGATCGGCAGCAGGAAGCCGTGTTGCGGCGGCAGGCGTGGGCGGCCTATACTTCGCGAATGAACGAACCAGTACAAAAGGCCCGGACACGAACGACCCGCGCCGCGGCGCCGGCCCGCAAAGCCACCAGCCGCACCAACGACCCCGAACGCACCAAGGCCAACATCCTGCAGGTGGCCGAAGTCGAGTTCGGCGAAAAGGGTCTGGCGGGCGCGCGCATCGACGAGATTGCCGAGGCCACGCGCACCAGCAAGCGCATGATCTATTACTACTTCGGCAGCAAGGAAGGCCTGTACCTGGCCGTGCTGGAGGAAGCCTACCGCCGGGTGCGCGACGTCGAGTCCGAACTCAAGCTGCAGGACCTGGAACCCGAGGAGGGCCTGCGCCGCCTGGTGGCCTTCACCTTCGACCACCACCTGCACCACGAAAGCTACATCCGCTTGGTGATGTCCGAGAACATCCACCGCGGGCAGTACCTGGCGCAGAGCCAGCGCATCCAGGAACTCAACGTGCCGGCGATTGCCGCCATCCGCAACCTCTACGAACGCGGCGTCAAGGCCGGCCAGTTCCGCAAGGGCCTGGATGCCGTCGACATCCATGCCTCGATCTCGGCCTTGAGCTTCTTCAATGTGTCCAACCGGCACACCTTCGGCATCATCTTCAAGCTGGACATGACCTCGCGCGCCTACATCACCCAGCGGCGCGAGAACGTGGTGGAAATGATCGTGCGCTTCGTGCGCAAGTCCTGAACCCGACTACCCCCGGTACGCCGACCGGCCGCATGGCTCAGGGTTTTCCCTTAAATAAAAACTAACCAGTTCGTACAAAATTAGGGGAAGGAGACCCCCTTGTGATTCAAACCTTCATCAACCTCATCGGCCGCGCCTTCGGTCTGCTGATGGTGCTCTGCCTGGGCCTGATGGTGCTCATGGTCTTCGGCAACGTGGTGCTGCGCTACGGCTTCAACTCCAGCATCACCATGTCGGAAGAGCTGTCGCGCTGGCTCTTCGTCTGGATGACTTTCCTGGGCGCCGTGGTCGGTCTGATCCAGCACGCCCACCTGGGCACCGACGCCCTGGTCTCGCGCCTGCCGCCGCTGGGCCGCAAGGTCTGCTTCGTGCTGGCGCACGGGCTGATGCTGGCCATGTGCTGGTTCATGTTCGACGGCGCCCGCCAGCAGACCCTCATCAACCTGCAGTCCACCAGCGCCGTCATGGAAGTCTCGATGGCCTGGCTCTATGGCTCAGGCCTGCTGTTTTCCGTGCTGGCGGGCCTGGTCATCGCCCATGAACTTTGGAAGTTCTTCACCGGCCAGCTGCCGGACGCGGAACTGATCGGTATCGTCGGTTCCGACGACATGCCGCACGGCCTGAGCCCGGTCGCCCCGGGCACGGAAGCCGCACAAGCCAAGGAGCGCGCATGACCATCGCCATCTTCCTGGCCGCCCTGCTGGGTGCCATGGCCCTGGGCGTGCCTATCGCCTTCTCGCTGCTGGTCACCGGCGCCGCGCTGATGTGGCACCTGAACATGTTCGACGCCCAGATCCTCGCGCAGAACATCATCGAGGGCGCCAACAGCTTCCCCCTGCTGGCCGTGCCCTTCTTCATGCTGGCCGGCGAGATCATGAACGCCGGCGGCCTGTCCAAGCGCATCGTGGCATTCGCCACCACCCTGGTGGGCCACCTGCGCGGCGGCCTGGGTTACGTGGGCATCATGGCTGCCGTCATCATGGGCGCGCTCTCGGGCTCGGCGGTGGCCGACGCTGCCGCCCTGGCCGCGCTGCTGCTGCCCGTCATGCACCGGGCCGGTTATGACAAGGCCCGCTCGGCCGGCCTGATCGCCGCGGGCAGCATCATCGCGCCCATCATCCCGCCCAGCATCGGTTTTGTCATCTTCGGGGTGACGGCCAATGTCTCGATCTCCAAGCTCTTCCTGGCCGGCATCGTGCCGGGCCTCATGCTGGGCCTCACCCTGGCCATGACCTGGTGGTGGCTCTCGCGCAAGGGAGACACCACGCTCACACCGCGCGCCAGCCGCGCGCAGGTGCTCGGCGCCCTGAAGGACGCCACCCTGGCCCTGGGACTGCCGGTGATCGTGATCGTGGGCCTGAAGTTCGGCGTCTTCACTCCGACCGAAGCGGCCGTGGTCGCCGCCGTCTACGCCCTGCTGATCTCCACCCTGGTCTACAAGGAACTCAAGCTGAACCAGCTCTACGGCCTGTTCCTGGCCGCCGCCCAGACCACGGCCGTGATCATGTTCCTGGTGGCCGCTGCCATGGTCTCGGCCTGGCTGATCACCGTGGCCAACCTGCCGGGTGAACTGATCGCGCTGCTCAAACCCCTGCTGGACCAGCCCACGCTGCTGCTGATCGTGATCATGCTGATCACCATGCTGGTGGGTACGGCCATGGACATGACGCCCACGATCGTCATCCTCACGCCGGTGTTCATGCCCCTGATCAAGGCCGCGGGCATCGACCCGGTCTACTTCGGCGTGCTCTTCATGATCAACAACGCGATCGGGCTGATCACCCCGCCGGTGGGCACCGTGCTGAGCACGGTGGCCGGTGTGGGCAAGATCAGCATGGACGAGGTGACCAAGGGCGTGTGGCCCTTCATGCTGGCGCAGTTCGCGCTGATGTTCCTGCTGGTGTTGTTCCCGTCCCTGGTGATGGTGCCGGCCCGCTGGTTCTATTGATGTTTCTCCACGACTGCGGTTTCAGGGCACGCCACCGCAGCCGTTCTCGACAAGGGCGTCCCGCAGATATCCACGGAGACAAACCATGAAACGACTCGTCCTCAAGACCCTGGTAGCAGCCATCTGTGTCACGGCCTTCGGCCTGGCCCAGGCCCAGACCAAGACCCTCAAGTTCGTCAACCAGAACGCCAAGGGCCACCCCATCGTGCTGGGCATGGACAAGTTTGCCGAGATCGTCGAAGCGAAATCGGGCGGCAAGCTCAAGGTCACCGTCTATCCCGGCGGCGCCCTGGGCAGCGACCAGGCCAATGTGTCCGCTTTGCAGGGCGGCACGCTGGAGATGGCCTCGATGAACTCCGGCATCTTCGCCAGCCTGGTGAAGGACTTCGCCATCTACGACTTCCCCTTCCTCTTCGCCAACCCGGCCGAAGCCGACGCCGTGGTCGATGGTTCTTTCGGCAAGAGCCTGCACGCCAAGCTCGAAGAGAAGGGCCTGGTCGGCCTGGGTTATTACGAGCTGGGCTTTCGCCACATCAGCAACAGCAAGCGCCCCATCACCAAGGTGGACGACATTGCCGGCCTGAAGCTGCGCGTGATCCCCAACCCGATCAATGTGGACTGGGTCTCGGCACTCGGCGCCAACCCCACCCCGCTGCCCTTCCCCGAGCTGTATGCCGCACTGGAGCAGAAGGCCGTGGACGGCCAGGAAAACCCCGTGGCCACCATCAATGGCGCCAAGCTCTACGAAGTGCAGAAGCACCTGGTCCTGAGCAACCACCAGTACAACCCGCAGTCCATCGTGATGAGCAAGAAGGTCTGGGACGGGCTGTCGGCCGACGAGAAGAAGGTCGTGCAGGACGCCGTCAACGAGTCCATCAAGTTCCAGCGCCAGCAGTCGCGCGCCCTGGCGGGCAGCCTGCTGGACACGCTCAAGAAGAACGGCATGCAGGTCACCGAACTGCCGGCAGCCGAAGTGACCAAGCTGCGCGAGAAGATGAAACCGGTGATCGCCAAGCATTCCGCCACCGTGGGTGAAGCGACCGTCAACGCGATGATGGCCGAGCTCGCCCGCATCCGCAAGTAAAGAGAAACGCAGCACCGCGATGAACGCACGAGCTTTCCAGGGGGCCCTGATCAACGGCGATACCGAGCTGATCGCCCATCTGGGTTTCCCCACGCACGCCTTCAAGGCGCCGCTGATCTACAACCCCTACTTCGAGTCGGTCGGGGTCAATGCAGTGGTGGTGCCCATGGGCTGCAAGCCCGATGCGTTTGCCGAGGTGCTGCGTAACCTGTTCCGCCTGGAGAACATCCGGGGCGCGCTGATCACGATGCCGCACAAGGTGAGCACCGTAGGCCTGCTGGACGAAGTCACGCGCACCGCGCGCGTGGCCGGCGCCTGCAATGCCGTCAAGCGCCTCCCGGATGGCCGCCTGGTCGGTGACATGTTCGATGGCGAAGGTTTTGTGCGCGGGGTACGCCGCAAGGGCCTGGTGCTGGCCGGCGCGCGGGCCCTGGTGGTGGGCTGCGGCGGCGTGGGCTCGGCCATTGCGGCCTCGCTGGCCGCTGCCGATGTGGCCGAGCTCGCGCTCTTCGATGTGCAGGACGCCTCCGCCTTGGCCCTGGCCCAGCGCCTGCGCACCGAGTACCCGCAGCTCAAGGTCACGACCGGCAGCAAGGACCCCGCCGGGTTCGACCTGGTCGTCAACGGCACACCGCTGGGCATGAACCCGGGCGATCCGCTGCCGGTGGATGTCGAGCGCCTGTCCCCCCAGACCTTCGTCGGCGAAGTCGTCATGCGCACCGAGATGACGGCTTTTCTGGCCGCCGCGCAGGCGCGCGGTTGCCGCGTCCAGATCGGTTCGGACATGCTGTTCGAGATGATCCCGGCCTATCTGGAATTTTTCGGCTACCCGACCGCGACGGCGGACCAGCTGCGCACCGTGGCCCGCTTGCACGATTGATCCTGACACCTGCCGGAGAAACCCATGAGCGACCTGTTGCTGAACCCCGAACATGCGCGCGAACCGCTGCAGGATTCTTTCAGCGATGTCTCCAACCCCATCGGGCTGGACGGCATCGAATTCATCGAGTACGCCACGCTCAAGCCCCAGGCCCTGGGTCAGGTGCTGGAGATGATGGGGTTTCGGCCCGTGGCGCGCCACCGTTCGCGTGAAGTCACGCTCTACCGCCAGGGCCCGCTCAACATCGTGGTCAACGCCCACCCGCTGGACGCACTGGGCGCCAGCCACGGCGCCGACCACCCCAGCATCAGCGCCGTCGCGCTGCGGGTGCGCAGTGCGCGCGCTGCGCGCGACTATGTGCTGGAGCGCGGCGGATGGGAAGTGCCCAGCCATCCGGACGCGATGGAACTCAACATCCCCGCCATCCACGGCGTGGGCGGCAGCCGCATCTACCTGATCGACCGCTACCAGGACTTCTCGATCTACGACGTCGACTTCATTCCGATTCCCGGCGCGGTCGCCCAGCCGCCCGTGCTGGCCGGGCTGAACTTCTTCGGCATCGTCCAGTACATCGGCATCGGCCGCAGTTATGACTGGATCGAGTTCTACCAGACCCTGCTGGGCGCCACGCTGATTCCCGATGAGCAGCGCTTCGGCATCATGCCCTCGGGCAAGCTCATGCGCACGCCGGCGCTGCAGACCGGCCACGCCTTCATGATCCAGCTGGTGGAGCCGGCGGTGGACGCCCCCGATCCGCGCGAGCAGCTGCAGCGCATCGGCCTGGGCGTGCCGGACGTGCTGGCCGCGGTGCAGGCCCTGCGTGCCCGGGGCGTCGAGTTCGTCGAGAGCCCGGCCACCCACAGCGGTCAGCGCGGAGCCATCAGCAAGACCTATCTGGGCAGCGTGGTGTTCGAACTCGTGCATGCTGCAGCGGAGCCGGCATGAACGACCGGCGCAGCATGGAAGAAGCCATCCGCGGTTTCGGGATGGACACCATCACCCTGGCCGGCCCCTTGCAGGCCAAGCTCCAGGCCATGAAAGATGCCGGCTTCAGCCAGGTCATGCTCAAGGCCAATGACCTGGTGGGCCACCCCGGTGGCTGGAAGGCTGCCGCACAGGAAGTGCGTGAGAGCGGGCTGCGCGGCACGGGTTTCCAGGTGCTGCGCGACTTCGAAGGCCTGAGCGGCCACCTGCACGACTACAAGGTCGACATCGCCAAGACCATGCTGGAGATGTGCGCCGAACTCGGCTGCGATGTGCTGCTCGCCTGCTCCTCCACCTCGGCCCACGCCTCGCAGGACCTGGACCACATCGCACGCGACCTGCGCAAGCTGGCCATGCTGGCCATTCCCTTCGGCATCCGCATCGCCTACGAGGGCCTGTCCTGGGGCCGCACCATCAACGAATACACCACGGCCTGGGACGTGGTCTGCCGCGCGGAAGCGCCCAACCTGGGCGTCTGCATCGACTCGTACCACATCCTGGCCGCCAAGACGCCGCTGGATGGCATCCTGGACCTGGACCCGACGAAGATCTTCCTGGTCCAGCTCTCCGACTTCATGTGGCGCGAGACGCCCACCTTCGAGGAGCGCATGGCCACGGCGCGCACCTACCGCGTCTTTCCGCGCGAAGGCGTGCACACCGAAGAACTGATAGCCCTGGTGCAGAAGCTCGACCGGCTAGGTTATGCCGGCGACTACAGCTTCGAGGTCTTCAACGACGACTTCGTTCAGATGCCCCTGCCCATGGTGGCCGAGCGCGCCCGCAAGTCGGCGCTCTGGCTCGCCGACGATATCCTGCGCCGCTCGCTGCCCCTGCCGAACCAGCTCAAGCTGCGCGCGCGCTGACCAGGAAACGGCACGTCCTGCATCAGATCTGCACCCGCGTGCCCAGCTCGATCACACAGTTGTTCGGCAAGCGGAAGAAGTCCGCCACGTTGCCGGCATTGCGTGACATGAGAGCGAACAGGGCCTCGCGCCAGCGAGACATGCCCGCACCGCGCGTGGGCACCACGATCTCGCGGCTCAGGAAGTAGGACGTCTCGAACAGATTGATGGGTAGTCCCTGGGCCTGGCAGAGTTCCAGTGCCTTGGGAATGTCGGGCTGGTTCTGGAAACCGTAGTTGACCTGCACCCTCCAGAAGCCCGGCACCAGCGGCGTGACCTGCACCCGCTCCTGGAACGGAATCCAGGGCACGTCGTGGAACACCACGGTGAGGATCAGATTGCGTTCGTGCAGCACCTGGTTGTGCTTGAGGTTGTGCATGAGAGCCTGAGGCACGGTATCCGGGTTGGCCACGGCATACACGGCGGTGCGCGGGACACGGTGCATGCGGTCTGCCGAGAGGGCACCGATGAAGGGCAGCAACTCGGGGTCCCCCAGGCGGATGTTGTCGAGCAGCAGTTCGCGTCCGCGTCGCCAGGTGGCCATGCCGATGAAGATGAATCCGCCCGCAACCAGGGGGAACCAGCCGCCGTCCAGGAACTTCAGCGCACAAGCTGCAACCAGCATGGCGTCGAGCAGGAGAAAAACTCCGGTGGCGGCCAGTGCCAGGGGCAAGGGGTAGTTCCAGGCGTGACGGATGACAAAGTAGGTCAGTACCGTGGTGATCAGCATGGTCACCGTCACCGCGATGCCGTAGGCCGAGGCCAGTGCGGACGAGCTGCCAAAGCCCACCACCGCGAGCAGAACCGCCGCCAGCAGCAGCCAGTTGACCTGAGGCATGTAGATCTGCCCCGCTTCCTTGACCGAGGTGTAGTGCACCTGAAGGCGCGGCAACAGGCCCAGTTGCACGGCCTGCTTGGTCATGGAATAGGCCCCAGAGATCACAGCCTGCGAAGCGATCACGGTGGCCAGGGTGGCCAGCAGCACGGCCGGAATCAGCCATGCGCCGGGAAACAGGCGATAGAAGGGGTTGTCCAGCGCCGAGGGGTCACGCATCAGCAAGGCACCCTGCCCCATGTAGTTGAGCGCCAGCGCCGGCAGCACCAGGCCGGTCCAGGCCAACTGAATGGGCCGCTTGCCGAAATGCCCCATGTCGGCATACAGCGCTTCGGCACCGGTGAAGGCCAGCACGATGGCGCCCAGCGCCACGAACATATGCCAGCCCTGCGTACGCAGAAAGGCCAAGGCCTCCAACGGATTGAGTGCGGCCAGGATCGCCGGCTCGCGCAGGATCTCCAGCACGCCGGTCAGGGCCAGTACACCGAACCACAACAGGATGACGGGCCCGAAGAGCTTGCCCACCAGGCCCGTCCCATAACGCTGCACCGAGAACAGCGCCACCAGCACCGCCACCGAGATCGGCAACACATAGGGTTTGAGCAGAGGCGTAGCCACTTCCAGCCCTTCCACGGCACTGAGCACCGAGATGGCGGGCGTGATCACGCTGTCGCCATAGAACAGCGCTGCGCCCATGACACCCGTGAGCAGCAGGGCCGCGCGTCGTTGCGCAGTCTTGCCCGCGGCGTGGGCCGCCAGGGCCGTGAGTGCCATGATGCCGCCCTCGCCGCGGTTGTCGGCGCGCAGGATCAGCAGCACGTACTTGAGCGTGACCACCAGCATCAGTCCCCAGAAGATGGTCGACACGGCACCAACAAGGTGGGCTGCATCGAGCGGGATGCCGGTGGCATGACCGAAGATTTCCTTCATGGTGTAGAGCGGGCTGGTGCCGATGTCGCCGTACACCACACCCAGGGCGCCCAGGGTCAGGGCGGCGAGGCCTTCGCGGCCATGCGTTTGCTGATTCATATCCATCCATGCAGAGTGAGCATGGGTGCAACTGTCGCCGCAGGGGCATCAGGAACGCATATGGAAGTGCGTCACCAAGGTGCTTCAGTCTGCGGCGAGCCGGTAGCCGACACCGGTCTCGGTGAGCAGGTGACGCGGTTCGGCCGGGTCGCGCTCGATCTTGGCACGCAGTTGGCCCATGTACAGGCGCAGGTAGTGGGTGTGATCGGTGTACTCCGGTCCCCAGACGTCGGCCAGCAGCTGGCGATGGGTGAGCACACGACCGGCGCTGCGTACCAGGCAAGCCAGCAATTTGAACTCCGTGGGTGTGAGATGCACGGGCAGCCCATCGCGCGTCACGGTCCGCGTGACCAGATCGACGCGCAGATCGTCCAGCACATGTTCGGTCACCGCCGCTGCCAGCGCCGTACCGCGGTGGCGCAACGCCACGCGCATGCGCGCCAGCAGCTCGGCCACACTGAAAGGTTTGCTCAGGTAGTCATCGGCGCCGGCGTCAAGCAGAGCGACCTTCTGCTCTTCCTGATGGCGCGCCGAGACCACGACGATGGGCAGGCTGGACTGGCGGCGCACTTCGCGCACCAGCTGCAGGCCCTCGCCATCGGGCAGGCCCAGATCGAGGATGACGAGGTCGGGCGGGCTGTGCTGCAGCAACGCGCTGGCCTCCCTCAGTGTCACGGCGGTCTGTACCTCAAAACCCTCGACCACCAGCGCGGACTGCACCAGCGTTCGGATTTCACGGTCATCCTCGACCACCAGAACACGCAGGCTCATGCCGGTGCCTCCGGTGTATCAGGTTGGGCCTCAATGGGCAGTTGCAGGCAAAAGCTGCTGCCCCCGCCCGCACGTGGGCGCAACAGCAACTGTGCCCCATGCGCCTGCGCGATCGCGCGGCATACCGCCAGCCCCAGGCCGGTACCACGCCGACCCGAGCGGTCGCCGCGCACATAGGGCTGGAAGACGGCCTCGCGTTCGGCCTCCGGAATGCCAGGGCCCCGGTCCTTGACGCACAGTGCCACGCATCCGTCGCGCAAGGCCACCATCAGCTCCACCTCGCCCTCGCTGTACTTCAGAGCGTTGTCCAGCAGGTTGCCCAGCAGCTGCGAGAGCAGCACGGCATCGGCCCGGACCAGGGGCAGCCCATCGGGCACGCGCGAGCGGATGCGCCGCGCCGGATCGTGCTGGCGCACGCGACCCAGCACGGCGCCGATGATTTCCTCGAGCGACTCCCAACCGAGCTGCAAGGTCTGTCCCGGCTGCGCCAGGCGCAGCAGCTGCAGGGTGTTGTCGCTCATGCTGCTGAGGTAATCCGCTTCATTGACGATGCCCTGCAACAAGCGTTCCTGTACCGCCGCATCGAGCCTGTCGCGTTGCGTCTGCAGGGACGAGGCCGCCGCGACGATGGCCGCCAGCGGCGTGCGCAGGTCATGCGAGATGGCGGCCAGGAAAGTGCTTTGCAGTTGCTGGCGATCGACCTCGCTCTGGGCTGCCCGCATGGCTTGGCCCAGGCGCAGGCGCCACAAGGCCTGCGCCAACAGGGTGCACAGGGCCTGGGCGTGCTCGCGCCCGCCTTCGTCGTCCGCCGGGGCCGGGCGTACACAGGCCGCCCCGAACACCTCGCCCTGAGCGTTCAGCGGCAGGTACCAGGCCTGCAGCCCGGGCCAGCGCCCGGTGCCCGGGCCCAACACGGCGCGCTCCTTCATGCAACTGAGCAGGCCGTCGCGCACCAGCGGCTCCAGGCCTTCGCCTGGCTCGATCTCGCCGTGACTGTTCGCCAGCACCAGCTGGCAAGGGCCGGCGAAAGCCGCAGCCAGCGCCGCCTGCCCCGACTCCAGCACGTCCCGCGTCTGGGTGGCTGCGGCCAGTCCGACAGCCAGCGCCTGCAGCTGGCGCGCCCGCTGCTCGTTGATTCGTGCGATTTCCGTTTCGCGCCGCAGGCCGCCGGCCAGCCGGCTGATGACCAGCGCCACCACCAGCATGACGGCCAGCGCGACGAAATGCTCCTGGCTCTCGACTTCGAAAGTCCAGCGCGGCGGCACGAAGAAGAAATTCAGTGCAACGACCGCCCCCACGGCACAGGCCACCGAGGCCGGCCAGGCCAGACGGTAGGCCGCAATCACCACAGCCAGCACGTAGATCATGGCCTGGCTGGTCAGCGACACCTGTGCGTCCAGAACCTGGCACAAGGCAGTGGCGAGCACCAGCAGGCTGGCGACGGCCAGCCACGGTCGCAACGGTGCAGGAACAGCGCGCAGGTTCATATGGGTCAGCGTACCACCTGCCACATCAGGAAAGCATCAGGATCCTGACAACACATCGCCTGCCGTCGAATAGCCTTACCACGACGCCTAGTTCTGTCGAACTATTGGCCTGCGGCAGGTCTTGGGTTACGCTGTAGCTGTCTCCAGGATATTTCTTCTGACCACTGCCATGCTGCCCACCCCCACCCTTGAAACCACCGCCGCCCACATCCTTCGCAACATGCCGGAGGCCCTGATCTTTTGCGACCTCGAAGGCATCATCCGCGTCTGGAACGGCGGTGCCGAGAAGGTCTTCGGCTGGAGCGCGGCCGAAGCCGTGGGCCAGAGCCTGGACCTCATCATTCCAGAGCGTATGCGCAAGGCGCACTGGGACGGCTTCAACCAGGCGCTGGAGCGCGGCGGCGTCAAGCCGGGCCGTACCTCCATGATCACGCGCTCGCTGCACAAGAGCGAGGAATTCATCTACGTGGACATGAGCTTCGAGATGGTGCGCGACGAAGCCGGCAAGATGCTGGGCTCCATGGCCGTGGCGCGCGACGCCACCAAGCGTTTCAACGACGAAAAGGCCCTGCGCAAGCAGCTGGCCGACCTGACGGCCAAGCCCGCCGGCTGAGCTCATGGGCACCGCCCTGCCCGGCTTCGACACCCCGGCCGTGGGCTTCGAGGCGCCCTACGACATGCTGGCCGCCTGCCACGAGCGGGTGCAGCGCAGCCTGGACCTGATGGGCCGGCTGGTCGACTACATCGGCGATCAGGGCCACGATGCGCAGACGCGCTCGGCCGCGGCCGATGTGCTGCGTTATTTCGACCTCGCCGCGCCGCTGCACCACCAGGACGAAGAGCTGCACGTCTTCCCGCTGCTGCTGGCGCAAGGCAATGTCTCGCTGCGCGCCACGGTGCAGCGCCTGCAGGCAGACCACCGGCAGATGGAGGCCTTGTGGGCCGGGGTGCGCGAGGCCCTGCTACGCTGGCGCGAGCCCGGCTGCCAGGAAAAGGTCGCCACCGACACCCTGGAGGCCATCACCCGCTTTCGCGGCCTCTACGCAGGCCACATCGAAGCCGAGGAAGGCCTGGTGTTTCCCGCGGCACGCGCTGCCATGAGCGCAGCCACGCTGCTCGCCATGGGCGCCGAGATGCAGGCCCGCAGGCGCGCCTGACGGCGGCCCCGAACTTGTGAAGAAATCGTAGCGAGCGGCCCGAGCGCAAGGCGGACGGAGCACAGCCACCGGAACGTACTTCAGGTACGTGAGGATGGCGAGCACCGCCCAACGCGGCGATCGGGTCGCGCAGTAGATTTATTCACAAGTTCTCAGTCGCGCACGATGAACACCGACAGGTGTGCGTGCGAGAGCACACGCTGGGCCACGCTGCCCAGCACCACCTTCTCCAGCCCGCGCCGGCCGTGCGAGCCCATGACGATGAGATCGGCACCCACCGTCTTGGCCGTGTCCAGGATGCCGCGCCAGGGCGCGTGCGCCTCGATCACCTGCGTGGTGACCGGCACGCCGGCCTGGACCAGGGTAGCCTGCGCTGCCTCGGTGGCCTCCTTGGCCTCGACCGTGGCAGCGCTCAGGTACTCCGCCTGGCCGTAGGCGAAGTCGCTGCCCAGGCCGGTGAAGGGGTAGGGGTCGATCACGTAGATGGCCGTGACCTGGCTGCCAAAAGCCTTGGCCAGGCCCGCTGCCTTCTCCACCGCCTTCTGTGCCGTGGGCGAACCATCGACGGGAACCAGGATGTGCTTGAACATGGCGACTCCTTGTGTTGTATCAGCTGGCGGCGTCTTCGCCCTGGAAGGCGCCGGCGCGCAGCGTGATGACCAGCGTATCACGATAGGCCGGCTGCGCCACCGGCTGGATGGGCGTGGTCTCGTGGACCACACGCGCATCGTCCAGCAGCAGCAGCGACCAGGGCTCGCTCAGCGTGAAACGCTGGCCGTTGGGGCCCACGGCCTCGAACACGCGGGTCTCGCCGCCCTTCACACCGCGCCGCTCCACCAGGAACACCGCCACCAGGTCCACGCCATCGCGGTGCGCGCCCTCGGGTGTGGGCCGGCCGATGCCGTCGGTGGTGTCGATGCGAAAGGGGTGCGCCTCGATGTACCAGGGCTGCTTCCCCTTGAGCGCCGAGGCCACACGCCCCAGCCAGCGCAGCAACTGCGCCCAGGCCGGCTGTTGCAGCATGGCCGGCGCCATGGGCTCGAACAGGCGCTGCATGCCGCCGTGCAGGGCGTTGTATTCCAGCGGCTGCCAGTGGGCGCGGTGCGGCACCTGCGTGAGCTGCTCACCGTCAAGCACGAAGCAGGAATGGCGGCGGCGGCGGTAACGCCCGCCGTCCTTCAGGAAGTTGTCGGGGGGCAGGTCATCCCAATGGCGGCGCAGGGCCAGCAAGTCCTCCAGCCGGCAGGCGCTCAGAGCGCAGACGCCGGCCGCGTCGAGCACGGCATGGCCCTGGCGCTGGAGGGTGGCGTCCAGGGCGCCGGGGGAAATGACGGGGGGCAAAAACAAGGGGCTGGTCATGACAGGCATTGTGCCTGCCGTGACCAGCCCCTGCGGGAACCGGGAAGCGCTGGATCAGCAGCCGGTAATGGTGGACGGAGAGACCGTCGGCGTGCCGTTATTCGTCGGGTTCCAGGTGTAGGTAAAGAAGCAGGTCGTACCATCTGAGGCATTCTTAGGCTCGACACGCATGGAGGTAGCGGTAGGGAAGGTGATGGTGTAGTCGCCCGTCGCGCCCGAGGTAAGCTGGGAGGCGGTCTGGATACCGGCGAGGTCGGCCGTCGGATACATCCATCCCGTAGTCACGTTCGTACCATCCATGATGACGCCCACGTTGGCCCCGGCCGCCGCGTTACAGCCGTTAGCCAGCAAGCGGGTTGTGGAGCCCGTGCCGGTCTGGGTCATGCACAGGGCTTTCACCAGCATGGCAGCGGATTTCACGGCACCTTCGGCCGCCTGCAGCTTGGCCGCGCGGGCATCGGATTGCAGGGCGACATAACGCGGCAACGCAATGGCAGCCAAGATACCGATGATGGTGATCACGATGATCAGTTCGATCAGCGTGAAACCTTTTTGCAACTTTTTCATGGGGACTCCGTGTTCCTGGGGAAGATGACCGGATTGTGCCTCAGTCCAGCCGGCAGGTACAAATTTGATAGCAAAAAAGCGGCCAGCGGCGTGACTTAGTTGACACCTGCGTCGTCCCGAACCCGCTGCGGCAGGGCCGTGCCGCAGTGCAGGCAGTAGTGCGCCTCGGGCGCATGGCCCTCTTTCAGGCACTCGGGGCAGGTGCGCGAGACCGGCTGGCTGCCCAGGCGGCGCGCCGTCATCTCGGCGGTGACGATGCCGGTGGGCACGGCGAGGGTGCCCCAGCCCAGCAGCATCATGAAGGAAGCGATGAAACGGCCCAGATCGGTCTTGGGCGTGATGTCGCCGAAGCCCACCGTGGTCATGGTGGTGATGGCCCAGTAGACCGCGGTGGGGATGCTGGTGAAACCGTTGGCCGGCCCCTCGACCACGTACATCAGCGTACCCATCACCACCACGATCATCAGCACGGCCGAGATGAAGACCAGCACCTTGCGCCGGCTGGCGCGCAGCGCGGCGCCCAGGGCCTGGAACTCGGCCAGGTAGGCGGTGAGCTTGAAGATGCGGAACACGCGCAACAGGCGCAGCACGCGCACGTCGATCAGGGCGTGCACCTCGGGCACCAGCAGGGCCAACCAGGTGGGCAGCAGGGCCAGCAGGTCGATGATGCCGTAGAAGCTCAGCGCATAACGCAGCGGCTGGCGCACGCAGGCCAGGCGCGCGAGGTACTCCAGGGTGAAAAGCGCGGTGAACAGCCATTCGAGGCGGTCCAGGATATCGCGCTGCCCGGCGGGCAGGCCCGGCAGGCTGCCAAGCACCACCGCCAGCACGCTGGCCAGGATGAACACGATGAGCCCGATGTCGAACAGGCGCCCGGCCCGGGTGTCGGACTCGAAGATGACGGTGTAGAGCCGCAGACGCCAGCCGGTCTGGGGACGCCCTGCGTCGTTTTCATGCGTGCTGCGGGCAGCAGGGGTGTCGGTGCTCATGGATGTCGGGCCGGCTCAGGACGATGGGGGCGATTGTGCCTGTTCGGCCTCCTGCAGCGCGCGCCACATCACCTTGCCCGTGCCGCTCTTGGGCAGGGCGTCGACGAACTGCACCACGCGCGGCACCTTGTAGACGGCCATGTGCTCGCGGCACCAGGCCATGATGTCCTGCCCGCTGACCTGCCCCTGGTGACTGGCGCGCAGCACCACCACGGCCTTGACCGACTCACCCCGGTAGCTGTCTTTCGTGGCGATGATGCAGGCTTCCTGGATGGCCGGGTGTTTGAACATCAGCGCCTCCACCTCGGCCGGCCAGACCTTGAAGCCCGAGGCGTTGATCATGCGCTTGAGGCGGTCGGTCATGAAGAAGTAGCCGTCCTCGTCGATGCGGCCCATGTCGCCGCTGCGAAAGAAGCGCTTGCCGTCCAGTTCGATGAAGGCCCGCGCCGTGGCCTCGGGCTGGCGCCAGTAGCCCTGGAAGACCTCGGGGCCGTGGATGATGATCTCGCCCTGCTCGCCCTGGGGCATCTCCTTCAGGGTCAGAGGATCGATCACGCGGGCATCGGTGCTCATGAAGGGGATGCCCAGGCACTGCTGCTTTGGGGCGTCCGGCGGGTTGGTGTGCGAGGGCGCCGCGGTTTCGGTCAGGCCGTAGCCTTCCACGTAACGCAGGCCGAACTGTTCGTACAGGCGCTGCGCCACCGCCTGCGGCATGGCCGCGCCGCCGCCGCCGATGTTGACCAGGCTGGAGAGGTCGTACTGCTCGAAATTCGGGCTGCCCAGCAGGTCGATCACCATGGTCGGAATGTTGGTCCAGTGCGTCACCCGGCGCGCCGAGATCAGCCGCCCCGCGAGATCACGGTCCCAGCGCGGCATCACGACCAGCGTGGCCCCGACATAGATGCTCGCGTGCATCACGCTGACCATGCCGGTGATGTGGAACATGGGCACCACGGCCAGCGTCACGTTCTCGGCCGTGCCATTGCCCCAGATGCCGCTGGCCACGGCGTTGTGCATGATGCTGGCGTGCGTGTGCATGCAGCCCTTGGGCAGGCCCGTGGTGCCGCTGGTGTAGGGCAGCAGGGCCAGGTCCGCCGGCCCCACCTGCAGCTCCGGCAGCGACGCAGGCGACGCCAGGGCCTGCGCCCACGCATGCACCTGCCCGCCCTGGAGCGCGGGCAGCGCGTGGGGCGTGAGCAGCCAGTCGCGCCAGGCTTCGGGGGGCGCCTCGGCGCCGGCGCACGCCGGATCGAAGGCCTCGGTGAACTGCGTCACCACCAGGTGCGCCAGACCCTGGCCCGGCGGCAGTTCGTCGCTGGCGCGCGTCAGTCCGGCGGCCAGGTCTGCGCTGGTGATGGCGACTTTTGCCTGCGGGTCGCTGATGTAGTGCTTGAGCTCCTCGCTGCGGTTCATGGGGTTGACCGGCACCACCACGGCATTGGCGCGCAGGATGGCGAAGTGCGCAATGACCAGCTGCGGGCAGTTCTGCAGGTTCAGCACCACTCGGTCGCCCTTGCCCACGCCCAGCCCATGCAGGAAGGCCGCCAGGCGTTCGGCCTGTTGCAGCACCTCGGCGTAGGACCAGCTGCGACCGAAGAAGACGAGGGCAGGCTTGTCCGGGTAACGCCGTGCGCTCACGGCCAGGTTGTCCCACAGCGAGGTGGCCGGCGGCGTGATCGCATGCGGCAGACGGTGGGGCCAGAATTTGTAGTGGGAACGCATGGGAATCTCTACCTCCAGGCTGGCAGCCTAACGCGGGGGCATCGATCCGGCATTCGGGTCGCACCCGATACCCGGTCGCGCACGCGACCCCAGGCCCTCAAGGCTTACCCGGATGTCGCGGCCCGGATCGGCCCGTTACGATAGGACCATGCACCTCGGTGCGGGCCTCGCCGCTGCCCGCCCGGGCCTTTATCACTGACGGAGTTCACCATGCGCAAGACCCTCGGCCTCCTGCTCGCAGGCCTGTTGCTCTCACTGGCGGCCGCGGCCCAGACCTTTCCCAGCAAGCCCGTGCGCATCGTGATCGGCTTCCCGGCCGGCGGCCCGCTGGACCAGCACGCGCGCCTGCTCAGCGACCGGCTGCAGGCCGTGCTGGGCCAGCCCGTGCTGATCGATTACAAGTCCGGCGCCGGCGGCACCGTGGGTGCGCAGGAGGTCATGAAGGCCGCGCCGGACGGCCACACCCTGCTGCTGGCCAACACGGGCACCATGGTCATCAACCCGGCGCTCTACAGCAAGCTGCCCTACGGCACGCTGAAGGACTTCGTGCCCATTGCCCGCACCGCCATGCAGCCCCTGGCCCTGCTGGTCAACCCCAAGGTGCCGGTGAACAACCTGCGCGAGTTCATGGACTACGCGCGTGCGCGGCCCGGCCAGATCAACTACGGCTCGGCCGGCAACGGCGGCATCAGCCACCTGGTGCCGGAGATGTTCAAGACCGCCACCGGCCTGTTCATGGTCCACATCCCCTACCGCGGCAGTGCGCCGGCCTTCACCGACCTGATGGGCGGCCAGGTGCAGTTCATGGCCGAGAGCATTCCGCAGGCCGCGGCGTACCACAAACAGGGCAAGGTGCGCGCGCTGGCCGTGACCAGCCGCGAGCGCAACCCCGCCCTGCCCGACATCCCGACCGTCATCGAAAGCGGCCTCAAGGGCTTCGAGGTCGTGGGCTTCTACGGTTTTCTGGCACCGGCCGGCACCCCCAAGGAGGTGGTGGCCAAACTCAGCGAGGCCTTCCGCCAGGTGATGACCCAACCCGAGCTGCGCAGCCGCATGATCAGCCAGGGCGCCGACCCGGCCTTCCTGGGCGCGGATGACTTTGCGAAATTCCTGGCTGCGGAAATGCCGCGCTGGGCTGCCGCCGTGCAAAAATCCGGCGCCAGGCTGGACTGACGACTTCCGCCCGCAGCCACCGACCCGCACTCCCCCGACGAACCCCTGCCGAGGACCAGCTTGAGCAAAGACAAGAAAAAGGGCGACACCCAAGGCGGGACAGCTGCGCCGGGCGCCATCTGGCAGACCGTCCTCGCCATCCTGATCGTGCTGGTCGCGGCGGCGGATGCTGCCTACCTGCTGTTCGCCGAGTGGAAACACTTCAGCAACCCGGACATGGGTTCCCTGGTCATCGCCGCCGCCATCCTCAGCCTGGCTTTGTGCGCGCCCTATGCCGTGTTCACGCGCCGGCCCGGGGAGGCGCTGGCCGTCGCCCTGCTGGGGCTGGCGTGCACGCTCGGCACGCACTGGCTGCTGCACGCCGGCCGCCTGAACTACCGTGCACCCTGCGAAGCCGGACAGTACGAATGCGCACGCACCGGCCTGAACCGGACCATGGTCCGCTACAAGCGATGACCCACACCCTGCTCGCCCCGCTGCAGGACGGACTCGACGCCCTGCGCCAAAGCAGCATCCGCCCGGCCGACTTCAGCCGCCAAGCCCGCGCCCAGCAGGCCCTGCTGGACGCCCTGCCACCGCGCTATACCGAGGTGCTGCTGGACCTGCTCGACCGCCTGGAGTCGAGCGCGCTGTTCGCCGAGGAAAGCTGCTCGTTCAGCCAAAGGATGGGGTCTGGCACTCCCGCCGTGCGCGGCGTGGATTTTGCGGGATGAGCCGCAAGGCGCAAAACCCAAGGCAAGCCTGGACGGCTTGCCTGGTTTTGCAACGCCGCGGATCGCCCGCAAAACCACGCCCCTACGGGTTCGAACCAAAACGGGCCCTTTGCCCACCAAACCCCTTGCGTGTGCTGCAGCACACGCTGCGTGGTATTGGCGGTCAAATCATCCCGTTTTGGACTCGAACGCGCATGACGGGAGTGCCAGACCCCATCCTTGGTCTGCTCGACAGCCTGCAGCTCTGGCTGGACAAGGCCACGCAACAGCTGCGCGCCAGCGCACCCACTTGACCCTGTGCCCGTCAGGGTTCGACGGGGGAAGACTTTCTCGTTAAGATATATGCTATTTACATCTTAAAGAGATCACCATGCCCGACCCGCAACTGTGCAGCGAAGAAGAGATCGCCACGCTGGTGCAGCGTTTCTACGCGCGCGTGCGCCGCGATGCGCAGCTGGGCCCCATCTTCAACGCACGCATCCATGACTGGCCCGCGCATGAGGCCAAGCTGTGCGATTTCTGGTCGTCGGCGCTGCGCGGCACACGGCGCTTTCGCGGCACGCCCATGCCCTTGCACGCGGCCCTGCCCGGGCTGTCGGCGGCGTTGTTCCAGCACTGGCTGCAGCTTTTTGATGAAACGGCCGCCACACTGCCCAACGCGGCCCTGCGGGAGCGGGTGAGCCATCTTGCGCACCGCATCGCCGGCAGCCTGTGGTACGGCTACCAGCTGGCCCACCCGACCCCCGAGACGAGCACGGGGCTGCAGGAGCTGACCCCATGAGCACGCTGTTGCAGATCGACGAGCCGGCCGCATCGGCCCGCCCCCGGCCCTCGCTGCGGGCCTTCCTGGACATGGGTTTTCGCCCGCTCTACCTGGCCGGCACAGCCTGGGCCCTGGTGGCGGTGGCGCTGTGGATCTTTGCACCGCAGTGGCTGCGCGGGCCGCTGAGCGGAGTGGCCTGGCACGCGCACGAGATGATGTGGGGCTTCGTCGCCACCATCGCGGTGGGCTTCCTGATGACGGCCGGTGCCAACTGGACCGGCGTGAACCCCACGCCACCGGGCACGCTGCTGGCCGTCTGCGCGCTGTGGCTGTTGGCGCGCATCGGTCTGCTGTTTCCCGGCCACGCCTGGTTCTGGCTCGGCTTCGGCGCCGAAGCGGCGTTCTTCCTGCTGTCGGCCGGCGCCATGGCACGCGCGATCTACGGCACCCGCAACCGGCGCAACTACGCCGTGCCGCTGCTGCTGCTGGCCCTGGGCACCACCGATGTGCTGTACCTGCTGGCCGCGCTGGGCGGCGATCACACCCTGCTGATGCAGCGCTTCAACGCCGGCCTGCTGTGCATGGCTGTCATCGCCCTGCTGGTGGGGCGGCGCGTCATCCCCTTCTTCGCCATGCGCGCGGTACCGGGCCTGACGATCCCGATGCGTGAACGCAGCGGCCTGGTGCAGCTCGCCGCGGGCGCCCTCGCCGTGCTGTTCGTGCTGCTCCAGTGGCCGTGGCCGCTGGCGCTGGCCTTGCTGGTGTGCGGCGGCATTCCGCTGTGGCAGCTGCTGGGATGGAAGCCCCTGGCGGTGCGCAGCCGGCCGCTGCTGTGGATCCTCTACGCCGGTTATGCGGGTCTGGGCGCCGGCCTGCTCGTGGCTGCGGCCCAGGCCGCCGGTGCGCCGCTGCGCAATGCCGTGCATGTGCACGTGATCGCCATGGGCGGCTTCTCGCTGATGATCATCGGCATGGTCACGCGCACGGCACTGGGCCACCTGGGGCGACCGCTGGCGACGGACCGCAGCATGGTGGCCAGCTACTGGCTGATGGTCCTCGCTGTGGCGCTGCGCCTGGCCGGCCTGTTCCCGTCGGGCCCCGTCCTGCTGCTCTTGCAGGGCGCGGCACTGTGCTGGATCGCGGCACTCGCGCTCTATCTCTGGCGTTTCTTTCCCTGGATGATCCGCCGGAGGCCGGACCACAAGCCGCAAGTGGCCACTGTTACGCTGGGCCAACGGACATGAGCCGTGTCGTCACCAAAATCTGCATCCGCCTGGTGCCGATGAAGGGGGCAACTAAAATGAAGCCGCTCGACGAACGTGCCGCCAACGAGAAAGACTGTGTTCCATGCGCCTGACCAGCATGACCGATTACGCGCTGCGCCTGCTGATGTACCTGGCGCAGCAGCCCGACCGCCTGTGCACCATTGCGGAGATCGCCACGGTGCACAGCATCTCCGAAGCGCATCTGATGAAAATCACACACCAGCTGGCCCTGGCCGGCTGGATCGAGACCGTGCGCGGCAAGGGCGGTGGCATGCGCCTGGCCGCACAACCCGAGGCCATCAACCTGGGCAAGGTGGTGCGCAGCATGGAAAGCGACTTCATGCTGGTTGAATGCTTCGGCCCCGACAACGAATGCACCATCACACGCGGGTGCCGGCTCACGACCGTGATGCGCGGCGCACTTCAGGCGTTCATGGCGCATCTGGATGCGCACACCCTGGCCGATCTGCTCCCGGGTAAACCCGTAGCGAGCAAGTCCCGCCGCCGCACGCTGGCCATCAAGGCCGCCTGAATCGCGTCCTGTCTCCCTCGCCGCGCTGCACGCTGGCGCGAAATGGCATATAAAACAGCATGGGCCGGCATCACCCGTGCCCAGCACGCCACACCTTCGAGGAGACATACGATGGCGAAACTCAACGTCAACGGCAAAGACCGCGAATTCGACGCGGCACCCGACACCCCCCTGCTGTGGGTGCTGCGCGAGCAGCTCAACCTCACGGGTACCAAATACGGTTGCGGCATCGCGCAGTGTGGCGCCTGCACCGTGCACGTCGACGGCAACGCAGTACGCAGCTGCGTGATGCCGCTGCGCGCCGTCAAGGCCACCCAGACCGTGGTGACGATCGAGGGCCTGTCGCGCAACGGCACGCACCCGGTGCAACGGGCCTGGCAGGCCCTGGACGTGCCCCAGTGCGGCTTCTGCCAGAGCGGCATGATCATGGCCGTCTCCGCCCTGCTCAAGACCAATCCCCAGCCCACGGACGCCGACATCGATGCGGCCGTCACCAACATCTGCCGCTGCGGCACCTACAACCGGGTACGGGCCGCCATCCATACCGCGGCGCGCGGCGGCGGCACCCGCAAGGCCGAGCTGGCCATCCAGCATCCCGAAGGGAGCGCAACATGAGCACCTCTTTGCTGAACCCCGAACTCTCGCGCCGTGGTTTCCTGTCCAGCGCAGGTGCTGCCGCCGGCGGGCTCATGGTGGGCTTCCACGTGCCGCTGGCGCAAGCGGCCAGCGCCACGCCCGAGATCAACGCCTGGGTGGTGATCAAACCCGACGACACCGTGGTCATCCGCATCGCGCGTTCCGAGATGGGACAGGGCACGCTGACGGGCCTGGCCCAGCTGGTGGCCGAGGAGCTGGAATGCAGCTGGGCGCGCGTCACCACCGAGTACCCGACACCGGGCCAGAACCTGGCGCGTAAACGTGTCTGGGGCAACTTCGCCACCGGTGGCAGCCGCGGCATCCGCGAGTCGCATGACTACGTGCGCAAGGGCGGTGCCATCGCGCGCGTGATGCTGGTGCAGGCCGCGGCCAACGCCTGGGGCGTGCCCGCCGCCGAATGCAGCGCCGCTGCCGGCGTGATCACGCACACACCCACGGGACGCAAGACCATCTACGGCCGGGTGGCCGCGGCCGCCGGGCAGCTCACGCCGCCCGATCCGGCCAGCGTGCCGCTCAAGGACCCGTCCACCTGGAAGATCGCCGGCCAGCGCATGGCACGGCTCGACACCTTCAAGAAGACCACGGGGGCGCAGGACTACGGCATCGACCTGCGCCTGCCCGGCATGCTCAACGCCGCCATCCGGGACTGCCCGGTCTTCGGCGGCAAGGTCAAGAGCTTCAACGCCGCCGCCATCATGCGGCGCGCGGGCGTGAAGAAGGTGGTGCAGGTCGGCCCCAGCGCCGTGGCCGTGGTGGCCGACACCTGGTGGCGCGCCAAGACCGCGCTGGACGCACTGACGATCGAGTGGGACTACGGCCCCAACGCGGCCATCTCGCAGGCCGACATCGCCGCCATGGTCAAGGGCGGACTGGATCTGGCGGTACCGGCGACCTCCGTGGGCAACAGCAATGGCGACGCCGCCGCTGCCATCAGCGCCGCGCCGCGCAGGATCGAGGCGATCTACAGCTACCCCCACCAGAACCACGCGACCATGGAGCCCATGAACGCCACGGCGCGCTGGACGCCTGAGCACTGTGATGTCTGGGTGCCCACGCAGAACGGCGAAGCGGCCCTGGCCGCCGCCGCCGAGGCCGCGGGCCTGCCGCCGGCGCAGTGCGAGGTCTACAAGCTCTACCTCGGCGGCGGCTTCGGGCGGCGCGGGCGCAGCGACTTCGTCACGCAGGCCGTGCAGCTGGCCAAGGCCATGCCGGGCACGCCGATCAAGCTGATCTGGTCGCGCGAAGAGGACATGCAGCACTGTTTCTACCACCCGATCACCAGCGCCAAGCTGACCGCCGGCCTGGATGCGCAGGGCAACATCAACGGCCTGCACATGCGCATCTCGGGCCAGTCCATCCTGGCCACGGTGGCGCCGCAGTCCATGCGCGACGGCAAGGACATGGTGGTCTACCAGGGGCTGGCACCCTCCGGCCCCGAGGCGTCGATCGGCTACAGCTTCCCCAACCTGCTGATCGACCACGCCATGCGCAACCCGCACGTGCCGGCCGGCTTCTGGCGCGGCGTGAACCTGAACCAGAACACGATCTACCTCGAGTGTTTCCTCGACGAGATCGCGCACGCCACCGGCCAGGACCCGCTGGCCCTGCGCCGCAAGCTCATGGACAAGCACCCCAAGCACCTGGCCGTGCTCAATGCCGTGGCCGAACGCGTGGGCTGGGACCAGCCGGCCCCGGCCGGTGTGTTCCGCGGTCTGGCGCAGACCATGGGCTTTGGCAGCTATGTGGCGGCCTGCGCCGAGGTCTCGGTCAGCGCCGAGGGCAAGCTCAAGGTCCACCGCATCGTGGCGGCCACCGACCCGGGCCACGCGGTCAACCCGCAGCAGATCGAGGCCCAGGTGGAGGGTTCCTTCGTCTATGGCCTGTCGGCCGCCCTGTATGGCGAAATCACCGTCAAGGACGGTGCCGTCGAGCAGAAGAACTTCGACAGCTACCCCGTGATGCGCCTGGCCGAGATGCCGCCGGTGGAGACCATCGTGCTGCCCTCGGGCGGCTTCTGGGGCGGTGTGGGCGAACCCACCATCGCAGTGGCGGCACCGGCCGTGCTCAACGCCATCTTTGCCGCGACCGGCAAACGCATCCGCGAGCTGCCGATCAAGAGCCAGGACTTGCGGCGGGCATGATGCTGCGCCGGCTCGCGGCCGCCCTGGCCCTGGCCCTGCCCCTGGGGGCGCGCGCCGTGACCGTGGTGGGCGACGGCATTCCGGTAGCGCTGGAGGGCGCCGTGGGCGATGCGGCGCGTGGCCGGGCCATCGTCGCCAGCCGCCAGGCCGGCCTGTGCCTGCTGTGCCATGCGGGGCCGATGCCCGAGGAGCGCTTCCAGGGCAATCTGGCACCCGATCTGGCTGGTGCCGGCCAACGCTGGACCGCAGCGCAGTTGCGCCTGCGCCTGGTCGACCCGCACCGCCTCAACCCGGACAGCATCATGCCGCCCTACTACCGGACCGACGGACTCAGGCGCGTGGGCCGCGCCTGGGAAGGCCGGCCCATCCTGAATGCCCAACAGGTCGAGGACGTGGTGGCCTACCTCGCCACCCTGAAGGATTGAAATGAGCGGTGCCACCACACGTCGCCAGTTGCTGCACACCGGAGCCGGCCTGGGCGGCTGGCTGTTGCTGCGCCCGGCCCACGCCGCCGACCAACTGGACGAGGCCATCCGTGCCTGGACCGGCGGCGCTGCGGTGCAGGCCGGGCGGGTGAAGCTGGACATCGCCCCCCTGGTGGACAACGGCAACACCGTGCCGCTGGCCGTTCAGGTGGACAGCCCCATGACGGCGAGCGACCATGTGGTGGCCATCGCCGTCTTCAACCAGAAGAACCCGCAGCCCGACGTGGTGCGTTTCACGTTGGGCCCGCGCGCCGGCCGCGCCAGCGTGGCCACGCGCATGCGCCTGGCCACCACGCAAAAGCTCAGTGCGGTGGCACTTATGAGCGACGGCAGCTACTGGCAGCACACGATCGAGGTGATCGTCACGCTGGCGGCCTGCCTGGAGGAGCTGGAATGAGCGTGCGCACCCTCATCAAGGTTCCCAAGACCGCGCGTCGCGGCGAGGTGATCGAGATCAGCACCATCATCGGCCACCCGATGGAAAGCGGCTTTCGTCCCGGCGCCGACGGCCAGCGCCTGCCGCGCAACATCATCGAGCGTTTCAGCTGCCACTACAACGAGGAACTGGTGTTCAGCGCAGAGCTGTCCGCCGCCATCGCCGCCAACCCGCTGCTCGCCTTTCACACCGTGGCCACGGCCAGCGGCACGCTGCGTTTCAGCTGGGAAGGCGATCAGGGTTTCCGTCACAGCGAGAGCGTGGCGATCAGCGTCGCATGAAGCGGTACAGCGCACTGCTGTTGGCACTGCTGCTGGCCCCCCCCACCCTGCATGCGCAGATCCCCGAGGCCCAGCGCCGCTCCGACTTCGAGTTCATGGGGCCCGCCGTACAGGCCATGCAGCGCGACGATGCACGCAACCCGGCCATGCTCTGGGTCCAGCAGGGCACGCAGCTGTGGCAGCAAGCTGCGGGTGCCAGCGGCAAGTCCTGCGCCAGCTGCCATGGCGAGGTGGCCAATCTGCGCGGCGTGGCGACCCGCTATCCGGCCTTCGACACGCCCACGCAGGGCCCCATCAACCTGGCGCAGCGCATCAACCGCTGCCGGCAGTCGCAGCAGCAGGCCGCCCCCTGGAAGCTGGAGAGCGAGGAGCTGCTGGCGCTGGAAAGCCTGGTGGCCCTGCAGTCGCGCGGCCTGCCGATCAACCCGCCGGCGGACCCGCGGCTGCAGCCGCACCTGGAACGCGGCCGCCAGCTGTATACGCAACGCATGGGGCAGCTCGATCTGTCCTGCGCGCAATGCCATGACCAGCGCTGGGGCCAGCGCCTGGGCGGCACCACCATCCCGCAGGGGCATCCCACCAGCTACCCGCAGTACCGGCTCGAATGGCAGGGCCTGGGCTCGCTGCAGCGCCGCCTGCGCAACTGCCTGAGCGGCGTGCGCGCCCAGGCCTGGCCGTTGGGCGCCACCGAACTGGTGGAACTGGAACTTTTCCTCGGAGTTCGCGCCCGCGGCCTGCTCCTGGAGGCCCCAGGCGTCAGGCCCTGAGAGCCAGGCCCCGAAATCGCGGTATATATAAGGCCATGCGTCTGACCCGGTTTCGCCAGTCCAGCCTCAAGACCAGGGTGGTGCTGGCCGTTGCCCTGCTCTTCGTCGGTTTTGCCAGCCTGCTGACCTGGCTGATCCTGCGCCATTTCGACCAGAGCTTCCGCCAGAACCTGTACCACGAGCAGTTCGTCCTGGCGACCACCCTGGCCAACACCATCGACGACAAGGTGCGCCAGAGCCAGGCCTTGTTGAGCCAGGTGGCTGCGCAAGTGCCGCCACAGGCCTTGCAGAACCCGCAACTGGCGCAGGATTTCCTGGACCAGAAAAGCAACCTGAAGTCGTTCTTCACCAACGGCATCCTGCTCATCGATGCGCGGGGCCGCGTCGTGGCCGAATCCCCCTACCTGCCCGGCCGGCGCGGGCGGGATGTGTCCAGCCTGGAAGTCTTCAAGGTGGTGAGCGAAACCCGCCAGCCGTATATCTCCAAGCCCTTTGCCTCGGTACGGGCCATGGGACGGCCGGCCATCACGATGGCGCTGCCCCTGCTCGATGCCCAGGGCGAGATGGTCGGACGCCTGCATGGCAGCATCGAGCTGCTGGGGCGCAACTTCCTCTCCGACCTCAATAACTTCAAGCTGGGCCAGACCGGCTACGTTTCGCTCTTCACCAAAGACCGGATCTTCATCTCCAACCGCAATCCCCTGCGCATCCTGCAGCCCATCGTCCTGCCGGGGCTCAACCCGCTGGTCGATCGCGCCGTGGCGGGTTTTGAGGGCAGCGACACGACCGTGACGTCGCGTGGCGAAGAAGTGGTGAGCAGCTTCAAGCACCTGGACACCGTGCCCTGGATCCTCAGCATGAACCTGCCGGTCAGCGAAGCCACCGAACCGCTGCAGCAGGCACGCGACTTCCTGCTGCTGGTGATTGCTGCGGGTACCGCGGTGGTCGTGGTGCTGATCTGGCTGGTCATGCGCAAGGCCCTGGCCCCGCTGGGCGCACTGACACAGCATGTGCGTGAACTGCAGCACAAGCAAGGCGAGGCCCGCCAGCTCCGTCTACTCGCCAGCGGCGAAATCGGCGCCCTGGTCCAGACCTTCAACACCATGGTCCAGACGCAGGACGAGCAGCGCCAACACCTGCAGGACAGCGAAACGCGCTTTCGCAGCCTGGCCGAGATGTCGACCGACTGGTACTGGGAACAGGACAAGGACTTCCGCTTCTCCCTGATGTCGCAGGGCCTGGGCAAGACGGGTGTGACCGCCAACGTAGGCAAGGCGCGCTGGGAGTTGCCCATCGTCGGCGTCAGCGATGAGCAATGGGCCGAGCATCGCGCCATGCTCGACCGCCATGAACCCTTCCGCAACTTCGTCTATCAGGTCCGCAACATGCAGGGCGAACTGCGGACCTTCTCCATCAGCGGTGTGCCCATGTTCGACGCACAGGGCGTCTTCACCGGCTACCGCGGCATCGGCTCGGACATCACCGACCGTCAAAGTGCAGAGCAGCGCATCGAGTACCTGGCCTACCACGACACCCTGACCGGCCTGCCCAACCGCCTGCTGGTGCAGGACCGCTTCGAGCAGGCCATGGCCCAGGCTGAACGCAGCCACAGAAAAGTGGCCTTGGTCTATCTGGACCTGGACAATTTCAAGTCCATCAACGACACCCTGGGCCACGCGGCCGGCGACGAGTTCCTCAAGGAAGTGGCACGCCGCCTGCGCAGCTGCGTGCGCGACAGCGACACCATCAGCCGCCAGGGTGGCGACGAGTTCCTCCTGGTCCTGCGCGACCTGCCCGACAGCGAGGTCGTCCTGGCCATCGTCATGAAGATCATGGAGCGGCTGCAGGAACCCCTGCGGATCGACACCCAGGACCTGGCGTCCTCCGCCTCCCTGGGCGTGGCCATTGCACCGGACGACGGACGCGACTTCGAGACCCTGCGCAAGAAGGCCGATCTCGCGATGTACCGCTCCAAGGAGTCAGGCCGCAACACCTACCACTTCTTCGACCCCACCATGGATGCCGAAGCCGGCGAGCACCTGCTCATGCGCAACGGCCTGCGCCGTGCGCTGGAGCGGCAGGAGTTCGTTCTCTACTACCAACCCCAATACGACCTGACCAGCGGTCGCCTGACGGGCGTGGAAGCGCTGATCCGCTGGTTGCACCCGGAACTCGGCCTGGTGGCGCCCGGCCGCTTCATCGGCGTGGCCGAAGAAAGCGGCCTGATCGTGCCCATCGGTGACTGGGTACTGCGCCAGGCCTGCGGGCAGGCCGTGTTGTGGCAGCAGGCCGGTCTGCCGGCGCTGACCATGTCGGTCAACCTCTCGGCCATTCAGTTCAAGCGCGGCGATGTCGAACAGTCCGTGTCACTTGCGCTGGCCGAATCCGGCTTGGCGCCGCAGTTGCTGGAGCTCGAGCTGACCGAATCCATCCTGCTCCAGAACGTGGAAAGCGTGCTGACCAGCGTGCGTCAGCTCAAGCAGATGGGGGTGAAGCTGGCCATTGACGATTTCGGCACCGGCTACTCCAGCCTGTCCTACCTCAAGCGCCTGGACATCGACAAGCTCAAGATCGACCAGAGTTTCGTGCGCGAGCTGGCCACCGATCCGGACGACGAGGCCATCGTGCGCGCCGTCATCCAGATGGCACGCAGCCTGAACCTCAAGACCATCGCCGAAGGCGTGGAAACCGACGACATACGCCGCCGCCTGCAGGCCTTCGGCTGCGATGCCGCCCAGGGTTACCTGTACTCGCAGCCGGTTCCCGCCCAGGACCTCGAGCGCCTGCTCAGGACAGCGACTTAGAAACTCTCCCAGTCGTCGCCACCCGCCGGTTTAGCGGCCGGGGCCAGCGCAGGCCGTGCGGCCGGTCCCGGTGCTGCGGCCACGCGGCGCGGTGCCGCGGTCGCACGGGGTGCCGGCGGACTGTAGCGCGGCGCTTGGGCCGGGGCCGGGGCGCTACCAGAAGACTGGCCCTGCGCCCCCTTGAACACGCTGACCGCCTGCACCAGGTCCTGGGCCTGGCTCTTCAGGCTGCTGGCTGCCGCCGCCATCTCCTCCACCAGCGCCGCGTTCTGCTGCGTGGCCTGGTCGATCTGCGTCACGGCTTCACCCACCTGGGCCACGCCCTTGTTCTGCTCGCTGCTGGCCGCACTGATCTCGCCCATGATGTCGGTCACCCGGCGGATGCTGGCAACCACTTCGCTCATGGTGCTGCCGGCCTGGTCCACCAGGGCGCTGCCCTGCTCCACCCGGCTCACGCTGTCGGTGATCAGGGTCTTGATTTCCTTGGCG
>CAUPMJ010000017.1:0-60757 GCA_963512455.1 uncultured Hylemonella sp.
GTATTCCACGTGGGCGGTGTTGATGGTGATGCCGCGGGCTTTTTCTTCCGGAGCCGCATCGATCTGGTCGTAGGCCTTGGCCGAGCCGCCAAACTTGGCCGCCAGCACGGTGGTGATGGCCGCCGTCAGCGTGGTCTTGCCATGGTCCACGTGACCGATCGTGCCCACGTTGACGTGCGGCTTGGTCCGCTCAAATTTCTCTTTTGCCATTTTTCAAATCTCCAGAAAGGATGCAAAAAGCAATTACGACTTCAAACACCAAGACACGCCGGCAACGGCCGCGCACCTGAAAGTGGTGCCCTTTGCGGGAATCGGACCCGCGACCTCTCCCTTACCAAGGGAGTGCTCTACCACTGAGCCAAAAGGGCAATATTCTTGTCACCACCTACGGCAAAAGACACATGGAGCGGGAGACGGGAATCGAACCCGCGTCATCAGCTTGGAAGGCTGGGGTTCTACCATTGAACTACTCCCGCATCACCAAAACGCTCGCTCTACATATCTTTCACTGGTGGAGAGGGCTGGATTCGAACCAGCGTACTCGTAAGAGGGCAGATTTACAGTCTGCTGCCATTAACCACTCGGCCACCTCTCCATTAGGTGAACCTCAGATTATGCCATGAAATTTTGACGACAGCGAGACCCTAGACGCCCCAGATTCACCACGAGACCTCGCCCAGCCCCTGCTCCCGCAAAAACGCATTTGCCCGGCTGAAGTGGCCACAGCCCAGAAAGGGCTGCGGGCCGCGCCGCGCCGACAGAGGGGAGGGATGGTTGGCGCACAGCACCAGATGCGGGCCCTTCCCTGCCTCCAGCCCCGCGGCCGCTGCGGCACGCTGGGCATGAGCACCCCAGAGCATGAAAACGGCCGGCCGCGACCGCTCGACCACGGCACGAATTATTTTGTCAGTAAGCACTTCCCAGCCACGACCAGCATGGCTGGCGGGCTGGCCGTCTTCGACCGTCAGGCAGGTATTGAGCAGCAAGACCCCCTGGCGCGCCCATCGCAGCAGGGAGCCATCAGCCGGCGGGCTGGCGGGCTTGAGCGCCGGGTCCCGCGCCAGTTCCTGGTGGATATTGCGCAGGGAGGGCGGCAGGCGCAGACCCGGCGCCACGGAAAAAGCCAGGCCCTCGGCCTGGCCCGGCCCGTGGTACGGGTCCTGCCCCAGGATCAGGACGCGTACCTCGGCCAGCGCCGTCAGCTCCAGCGCGCGCAGGGGACGCGGCGGATATATGGTGGCGCTGGCCGCCAGCCTGGCGCCGATATGTTGGCCCAGCTGCACCCCGGCTTCGCTGTCAAAAAACCGGGAGGCCAGCGGCTGCCAGTCGGCAGCCACGGGCCAACGACCCGGCTCCCAGGCCAGGAGGCAGGTCGGCGCCGCGCCACCCGTGAACAGGTCCGGCTGCGACACGGTCATCAGGCAAACAGTTCGGCCAATGCCAGGCCCGGATCGGGCGCGCGCATGAAGGCCTCGCCCACCAGGAAAGCATGGACGCCCGCCGTGCGCATGCGCTGCACGTCGGCACGATCCAGGATGCCGGACTCCGTCACCAGCAAGCGATCGGCCGGCACACGCTCGCGCAGCGCCAGCGTGGTCTCCAGCGACACCTCGAAGGTGCGCAGGTTGCGGTTGTTGATCCCTAACAGCGGGGTTTTCAGTTTCAGCGCGCGGTCCAGCTCGGCCCCGTCGTGCACCTCGACCAGCACGGCCATGTCCAGCCCGCGCGCGATGGCTTCCAGGTCGGCCATCTGCGCGTCGTCCAGGCAGGCGGCGATCAGCAGAATGCAGTCGGCCCCCATGGCGCGCGACTCGTAGATCTGGTACGGATCAACCATGAAGTCCTTGCGCAGCACCGGCAGCTGGCAGGAGGCGCGCGCCTGCTTCAGGTAGTCGGGCTGGCCCTGGAAGAACTGGCGATCCGTCAGCACCGACAGGCAGGCCGCGCTGATCTCGCCGTCGCCTTCCGCATAGCTCTGGGCGATATCGGCGGGAATGAAGTCTTCTCGCAGCACACCCTTGCTCGGACTGGCCTTCTTGATCTCGGCGATGACCGCGGCCTGGTCGGCGGCGATCTTGGCGCGCAGGGCGCCGACGAAGTCGCGCGTAAGCACGCGCGACTCGGCGTCGGCACGCATGGCGGCCAGCGAGGTTCTCTTGAGGGACGCGGCGACTTCTTCGCGTTTGACGGCCACGATTTTGTTCAGGATGTCACTCATGTTCAGGGGGCGGTGAGCCGTTTTTCAATACTTTGACGAATACACGATGGATGACGAAGCCAGCCACCAGGAAAATGGCCGAGACGCCAAGTGCGATCCAGGTGCCCGGGTCCTGCCACATAGGTTTAGCCGGGTTGACCCAGGCGATGGGCTACGGTGACGAGTTGCTCAAGCTTGGCCTTGGCCGCACCGGAAGCGATGACCTCGCGCGCACGGTCTATGCCCGCGGCCATGGTGTCCGTCACGTTGGCCGCGTATAGCGCAGCGCCGGCATTGAGCATGACGATGTCACGGGCTGCGCCAGGCTGGTTGTCCAGCACGCCCATGAGCATGGTGCGCGACGCTTCTGGCGTATCCACCCGAATGGCGCGCGTGCTGGCCATGGTCAAGCCGAAGTCCTCCGGATGGATCTCGTACTCGGTGACCTCACCATTTTTGAGTTCACCCACCAGGGTGGCTGCGCCCAGGCTGATCTCGTCCATGCCATCCTTGCCGTAGACCACCACGGCATGCTCGGTCCCCAGGCGCTGCAGTGCGCGCACCTGGATACCCACCAGATCTGCATGGAACACGCCCATGAGGATGTTGGGCGCGCCGGCCGGGTTGGTCAGCGGACCCAGGATGTTGAAGAGGGTCTTGATCCCCAGTTCGCGGCGCACAGGCGCGACGTTTTTCATGGCCGGATGATGGTTGGGCGCGAACATGAAACCTACCCCCGTTTCTGCGATGCACTGGGCGATGGCCTCGGGCTTGAGGTTGATGTTGATGCCCAGCGACTCCATCACGTCCGCGCTGCCGCTCTTGCTGCTGACGCTGCGCCCGCCATGCTTGCTGACCTTGGCGCCGGCCGCTGCCGCCACGAACATGGAACAAGTGGAGATGTTGAAGGTGTGGGCGCCATCACCACCGGTGCCGACGATATCGACCAAGTGCCTGCGGTCGGCCACATCGACCTTGGTCGAGAACTCGCGCATCACCTGCGCAGCGGCCGTGATCTCGCCGATGGTCTCCTTCTTCACGCGCAGGCCGGTGATAAGGGCGGCCATCAGGACGGGCGACATCTCGCCACTCATGATGAGCCGCATGATGTGCAGCATCTCGTCATGGAAGATTTCGCGATGCTCGATGACGCGTTGCAGTGCTTCCTGCGGTGTGATCTGGTGGGGATGGGGCATCTTGTCTTCCTCAGGCTTGTTCCAGGAAATTCTTCAGCATGGCATGGCCATGCTCGGTCAGGATGGATTCGGGGTGGAACTGCACGCCCTCGATGGCCAGGGTCTTATGCTTCACGCCCATGATCTCGCCGTCCTCAGTCCAGGCCGTCACATTCAGTTCGGGTGGGCAGGTAGCGCGCTCGATGGCCAGCGAGTGGTAGCGGTTCACGGTGAACTGCTTCGGCAAGCCCGCAAACACACCCTCCTGCGTGGTGGTGATCCGAGAAGTCTTGCCGTGCATCAGTTGTTGCGCTCGGATGATCTTGCCACCAAAGGCCGCGCCGATGCTCTGGTGCCCCAGGCAGACGCCCAGGATGGGCAGCTTGCCCGCGAAGTGACGGATGGCTGCCACCGAGATGCCGGCCTCGGCCGGCGAGCAGGGCCCGGGCGAAATGACCAATCGGTCCAGTTGCCCAGCCTTCAGCTTCGCTTCGATCTCGGCGACCGTGATCTCGTCGTTGCGGTGCACCTCGACGTCGGCGCCGAGCTCGCCGAAGTACTGCACCAGGTTGTAGGTGAACGAGTCGTAGTTGTCCACCATGAGCAATTTGATGTTCTTCATGGTGTTCACTCCAGGCCCTGCTCGACCAGTTCCGAAGCGCGCACCAGGGCGCGCGCCTTGTGCTCGGTCTCGCGCCACTCCATCTCGGGCACCGAGTCGGCCACCACACCGGCCGCTGCCTGCACGTAGAGCGTGCCGTTCTTGATGATGCCGGTGCGGATGGCGATGGCCACATCCATGTCGCCGGCATAACTCAGGTAACCGCAGGCGCCGCCGTAGAGGCCGCGCTTGCTGGGCTCGAGCTGGTCGATCAGCTCCATCGCGTGCACCTTGGGCGCGCCGGTGAGGGTGCCGGCCGGGAAGGTGGCCTTGAGCACGTCCATCGAGCTCATGCCGTCCTTGAGCAGGCCCTCGACGTTGCTCACGATGTGCATCACGTGGCTGTAGCGTTCCACCACAAAAGCCTCGGTCACCTTGACGCTGCCGGTCTTGGCGATACGGCCGATGTCGTTGCGCGCGAGATCAATGAGCATTACGTGCTCGGCGCGCTCCTTGGGGTCGCCCACCAGCTCCACCTCGGCCGCCTTGTCCAGCTCGGGCGTGGCGCCGCGCGGGCGCGTGCCGGCCAGCGGGCGGATCGTGACCTTCTGCCCCTCGGGGGTCTGCTCCTGCCGCACCAGGATCTCCGGCGAGGCCCCCACCACATGGAAGTCCCCGAAGTGGTAGTAGTACATATAGGGCGAAGGATTGAGCGAACGCAGCGCGCGGTACAGCGAGAGCGGTGACTCGGTGTACCGCTTGTGCAGGCGCTGGCCCACCTGGACCTGCATGAAGTCGCCCGCGGCGATCAGCTCCTTGGCACGCTCCACCGCGGCGATGTAGTCGTCCTTAGCGAACTCGCGGCCGATCTCATGCGAGGGGCTGGGCTTGATGGGCGGTGCCTGCACCGAGGTGTTGAGCCGCTCGCGCAGTTCGGCCAGGCGTGCCTGCGCCTGCGCGTAGGCCCGCGGCTGGCCGGGGTCGGCGTAGACGATGAGGTAGAGCTTGCCCGAGAGGTTGTCGATGACGGCCAGCTCCTCGCACTGCAGCAGCAGGATGTCGGGACAGCCCAGGGTGTCGGGCGGGCAGCTCTTGACCAGCTTTTTCTCGATGTGGCGCACCGTGTCGTAGCCGAAATAGCCGGCCAGGCCACCGCAGAAGCGCGGCAGGCCGGGTTGCAGCGCGACCTTGAAGCGCTGGTGGTATTGGGCCACGAAGTCCAGCGGGTTCAGGCGCGAAGTCTCGACCACGACGTCGTCGGTCACTACCTCGGTCACGGCCTGTTCGCCAAAGCCGCGCGAGCGCACCAGGGTGCGCGCCGGCAGGCCGATGAAACTGTAGCGACCGAAACGCTCGCCACCCACCACGGACTCCAGCAGGAAGGTGTTCTTGCCGCCGTTTTGCGTGTACGCCAGCTTGAGGTAAAGCGAGAGCGGCGTTTCCAGGTCGGCAAAAGCCTGGGCCAGCAACGGTATGCGGTTGTAGCCCTGGCGGGCCAGTTCGTTGAATTCGGATTCAGTCATCACAGGAAAACTCCGGTTCGGCGCGGGCCTGCAGCCCTTGGCGCCAGGCACGTCGTGCCATGTTCATTCGATTCTGGAGCCCCGCCGGACGGGGCGGGGAAGCGGGGCCGGCGGGTTGCCGCCAGTCTCAGTCGCGCGACCGGGCGCGCGCGGCAGGACAGGTACGCCAGGGCCAGGCTCCCCGGTCGCTGCAACCTGTGCTGATGAGGCGATGAATGAACATGGGGCCAGTTTAGCAAAGGCGCCCACCCCCAGAAAAACCCTGAATCGGGCCGGAACCGGGGTCTGGGATAATTAGAACGAACGATCGTACTATTCTGGAGGTTCTCGATCATGCGTTCCCTTCTACGTCCCGTCCTGTTTGCCCTGCTGCTGGGCGCAAGCCCGCTGGCTTTCGCCGTGGAAGTGGCAGGCGTCAACTTCCCGCCGCAAGTCGAGGTCAACGGCAGCAAGCTGGACCTCAACGGTGCCGGTGTGCGTTACAAGGCCATCTTCAAGGTCTACGCGGCCGGCCTCTATACCGGCCGCAAGGCCGGCTCGCTGGAAGAGATCCTCAAGGCGCCCGGCCCCAAGCGCATGAGCATCACCATGCTGCGCGAGATCGACGCCGCCGAGCTGGGCAAGCTGTTCTCGCGCGGCATGGAAGACAACATGGACCGTGCCGCCTTCGTCCAGCTGATCCCCGGGATCATGCGCATGAGCCAGATCTTTTCCGACCACAAGAAACTCATGGCCGGCGACAGTTTCACCCTGGACTGGATCCCTGGGCAGGGCCTGTCGATCGCGGTCAAGGGCAAAGTCCAGGGCGCCCCTTTCAAGGAGCCCGAGTTCTTCGCCGCCCTGATGGGCATCTGGCTGGGCAAGGCCCCGGCGGACTGGCAGCTCAAGAACGCACTGCTGGACATCAAGTCCTGATGGCAGGCTGGGACCGCGCCTGGGCCCAGCGCTCCAGGTCACCGGCGTTGAGGGGGCGGCTGAACAGATAGCCCTGGCCCTTGCCGCAGCCCAGATCGGCCATGAGCGCGGCCTGCTCGCTCGTCTCGATCCCCTCGGCCACCGTCTGCAGGCCCAGCGTGCGCGCCATGTTGATGGTGGCGGCGATCATCACGCGATGGTAGTTGCTGGTGAGCGCCTGGCTCACGAAGGAGCGGTCGATCTTGACCTGGTTGACCGGCAGCTCGTGCAGGCAGGACAGGGATGAGTAGCCGGTCCCGAAATCGTCCAGCGAGAGCGAGACACCGAGCGCGCGGATCTCGCGCAGGATGGCCTGCATGCCCTCGTCCTGGGCGGCCAGGCTTTCCGTCACCTCCAGCATGAGCGCGCCCGGCGCCAGCCCGGCGCTGTACAGCAGCTCCGACAGCTTGGCGGTGAACCCGGCCTGGCGCAGTTGCGCGCGCGAGAGGTTGACCGACACCGTCTCGGGAGCCTGTTCACCCAGCAGGGCGCGCAGGCGCACCAGTTCGTGGCAAGCGGTCTTCAGGACGAACTCGCCCAGACGGCCGATCATGCCCGTGGCTTCGGCCACCGGGATGAAGGCCAGCGGCGAGACCAGGCCGCGCCGCGGATGCGACCAGCGCGCCAGCGCCTCCATGCCCACCAGCCGCCCGCTGCCCAGCTCGATCATGGGCTGGTAGACCACGTGGATCTCGCCCTTGTCGACCGCCTGGCGCAGGTCGTTCTCCAGCTCCGCGTCGTCGTGCACGCGCTTGCGCATGGAAGGCTCGAACATCTCGTAGCGACCGCGCCCCTGGCGCTTGGCCTCGTACATGGCAATGTCGGCGTCGCGCAGCACGCTGTCGGGGTCCTCGGCCATCTGGGCCGTGGTGACGATGCCGATGCTGGCGGTGGAGTTCACGCGGTGAGGACCGATCTGGTAAGGCTCGGCCAGCACCTCCAGCAGGCGCGAGGCCACCACCTGCGCGTCCAGGTCGCCGCGGATGTTGTCCAGCAGCACCACGAACTCGTCGCCGCCGATGCGCGCTGCCATCTGGCTGAAATCGCTGGTCTGCACAAAGGCGTCGCCGGGGCGCAGGCTGTCCTCCAGGCGCTTGGCGATCTGGCGCAACAGCTCGTCGCCGACCGAATGGCCCAGCGTGTCGTTGACCTGCTTGAAGCGGTCGAAGTCCATGAAGAGCACGGCAAAACAATAACCGGCCTGCTGCCGGCTGCGCTGGATCGAGATCTGGATGCGGTTGAGCAGTTCAACCCGGTTGGGCAGGCGCGTCAGGCTGTCGGTGCGTGCGCTCTGCCGCAGCTGCTCTTCCAGCTCCTTCTGCGCATTGATGTCGTAGCAGATGCCCGCCATGCGCAGGGCGCGGCCGCTGCCGTCGCGCGCCACCACCGTACCGCTGTACAACGCCCACATCCAGGCGCCGCCGCCATGGCGTATGCGCACCTCCCAGTGCAGGGGCCGGCTTGAGTCGCGCAGGTTGGTGCGGATGGCCCAGTCCCAGCCCTCGCGGTCATCCGGGTGGATCAGGCCGTGGAAGGTATCCGAGGTCAGCTCCAGCCCCCCCGGCTGGTAGCCGAGGAGCGCCAGCATGCGGTCGTTGACGTCCATGCGACCGCTGGGAATGTCCCAGTGCCAGACCCCCAGCGAGGCGCTTTCGATAGCCAGCGTGAGCAACTGCTGCTGCTCGCGCTGCTGCGTCACATCCACCAGACAGGAGATCACACCGGTCAGGTGCCCGGTGGCATCGTGCACCGGCTCGGTATTGACCATGTGCCAGCGCAGTTCGCCCGCCATGCGCATGTGACCGACCAGCTCGCCGCGCAGGCCCACGCCGGTGCGCAGGGTCCGCACGCTAGGACGCTCCGCGTAGGGATAGGACGTGAGGTCCGCACGCACCACCATGTCGTCATCAGCCAGCCGGTCGCGGCCCAGCAGCTTTTGCTGCGGCAGGGCGAGCATCTCCTGCGCCTGTCGGTTGCACTCGATCACCACACCAGCCGCCGATTGCAGCACCACGCCGGCCGGCATGATGTCCAGCAGGGTCTGCATGCGCACGCGCTGGTTGACGGTGTCGGTGATGTCCCTCGCCATCAGGGTGAAGCCAGTGTGCACGCCTTGGGCGTCATGGATGGGCTGGTAGTCGACATCGAGCCAGACCTCCTCGCCATGGCGCCCGCGGTGCATGACTTCGACCCGCACGGCCAGCCCCATGTCCAGCTCGGCGAGCAGGCGCGCTATTTCTTCGGGGTCGTTGTATTCATTGACAACCAGCAAGGCCGCATGCCGATCCAGGACCTCGTCCCGGTCCCCGCCCTTGCCGCGCAGGAAGGCCTCGTTGCACCAGAGCACACGACGTTCGCGGTCCACCACCGCCACCCAGTTGGAAGTGCGCTGCGCCACCAGGGCCAGTCGCTGGAGCTCCATCGACTGGTTCAGCAGCACCTCACTCTGCCGCCGCACGAACAGCACCAGCGGCTCGGCCACCGCCAGGATCAGCAGCAGCAGCGCGCCGAGCATGACGTTGCTCGAAAACTCGATCCGGTCCAGGCTGGCGCGCGAGCGCCGCTGCGCCGCCAGCTGCAGTTCATCCACCAGGGTTTGCGTGGTGAGCCAGAAGGATTCCAGCTCGGTCAGCAGGAACTGGGTGGCGGTCGAGCGCCTCTCCAGATTCTTCTGGTCGAGCAGCCACAGCAGGGTCTGGGTGCGATACCAGACCCGCTCGCGCCGCTCCTGCCATTCAAAAATGGCACCGCGCAGCTGGGGACGATCGTCGATCTGCCAGGCCCCCTGGCGCGACAACAGCTCATCGAGGAAGGTGGCCTGGGTCTGCGTCTGGCTCAGCGTCTCGCCCAGTGCATTGGCGTTTTCCTCTTCGCTGCCCCCGGCGTGCTGCAGACGGGTCAGCAGCATGATCATGCGCTGGATCTGCGTCCCCTGGGCGGCCGCCACACGGATGATCTCGGCATCGGCCTGCCGGATCTGCTCGGACAGCTGCTGCTGGCGCATCTGCCAATAGGTCAGGGCACCCACCACCACCAGCACCGTGTACAGGGCCAGCCGCACCCAGCGGTACACCTGCATGCCGCCTTCGGACTGGCGCCGCCCGAGCAGCCAGTCCAGCACGCGCCGCCACCCGGAGCCGCGCTTTTCCTGCCGGCCGGATGCGTTGGACGTGGTGTCGCTGCTTTTCATGAACTGGCGCCGATGCTAGCCGTGAAGCGTACTTCCCGGCGTCATGGCTAACACATAGGAGACGCCCCCCGCCAGCAGCTCAGGCCAGTGCCTGGCGCATGGCCTGGATGACAGAGCGGTAGTCCGGCTTGCCGAAGATGGCGCTGCCCGCCACGAAGGTGTCGGCCCCGGCATCGGCCACGCGGCGGATGTTGTCGGCCTTGATGCCGCCGTCGACCTCCAGACGGATGTCCTTGCCCGAGGCCTCGATGCGTTTGCGTGCAGCTTCCACCTTGCGCAAGGCGGAGTCAATGAAGCCCTGGCCCCCGAAGCCCGGGTTGACGCTCATGATGAGGATGAGGTCGATATCCTCGATCACCCAGTCCAGCACGTCCAGCGGCTGCGCCGGGTTGAACACCAAGCCGGCCTGGCAACCCTTGGCCTTGATGGCCTGCACGCTGCGGTGCACGTGGCCCGAGGCGTCGGGGTGGAAGCTGATCAGATCGGCCCCGGCGGCGGCAAAGGCCTCGGCCAGCGCGTCCACCGGCTGCACCATCAGGTGGACATCGATCGGCACCGGCTTGCCATCGGGCGTCTTCGCATGGGGCTTGAGCGCCTGGCACACCATGGGGCCGAAGGTCAGGTTGGGCACATAGTGGTTGTCCATCACGTCGAAGTGGATCCAGTCGGCCCCGGCGGCGATCACGTTGCGCACCTCCTCGCCCAGACGGGCGAAATCGGCGGAGAGGATGGAAGGTGCAATGCGGAAGGTTTTGGACATGGTCGGTATTTTCACAGGTACGATGCAGGGAATGGTGCTCAGGACTCGCACCGTGCACGCGAGTCCTGAGCACCATTTCGTCGACTATATCCATATATGGCAAAGTACCAGATTCTCATCGAAGTCCAGCCCCGCCATATGCCCGAGCAGTCGGCCCCGGCGCAGGGGCTGTACGTCTTCGCCTACACCGTCACCCTCACCAACACCGGCGAGATTCCGGCCCAGCTGATTTCGCGCAGCTGGAACGTCAATGATGCCAATGGCCATACGGAGAAGGTGCGCGGTCTGGGCGTGATCGGCCAGCAGCCGCTGTTGCAGCCCGGCGGGACCTTCGAGTACACCAGCGGCACGCGCCTGCGCACGCCCACCGGCACCATGCACGGCAGCTACTTCTTCGTGGCCGAGGACGGCGAACGCTTCGACGTAGACATTCCCATGTTCGTGCTCGACGCGCTGAGTGCCGGCGGCGGTACGCGCACCCTGCACTAGGCCCTGCCCACCCATGCCGGCCTTTCGTGACCTGCCCAGCCTGCTGGACGCGCTGGACCCCGAGGCGACCCTGGTCCAGCGCCATCTCTGGCTCGTCGCCCTGCTTGAGTGGGTGCGCGGCGACCAAAGCGACCCCGCTGTTTCCATCGAGCGCGTGCGACTGCTGCTGGACCTGCTGGAAGCGCAAGCCCCCCAGCGCGAGCGGCTGCAGGCTTGGTGGCTGGCCCTGCTGGACGGCCTGGACGCCACCACGCTGCTGGCCGACCACGGCTTTGCCCAGCGCCCGGCCTTCCTCAGCGAGTTCTTCAGCCGCCTGCTGCGCAAGCTGCTGCCGGCCACGCCGCAGACGCGTGACGCATCCGAGCTGTTCCTGCTGCTCTTTCCCCATCCCTATGACAGCCAGTGGCTGGCCCAGCTCGATGAAGCCACGGTCGTGCGGCTGGACGCGCTGCTCAGCCCGGCCGACGCGGCGGCACGTTCGCCCTGGGCGCTGGCCCTGGAAGAGTCCATCACCTACTGCATCAGCCAGATCCGGGCCATCGGTTTTGCCCCCGAGCTGCGCCTGCGCATGAGCCCGGCCAGCCAGGAAACGCGTGCCTTCCAGAACCTGACGGCCGATTTCGATGCCGTGCGCCTGGCCCTGCACCAGGGCCCGCCCGATGCCGCCGCGCTGGTGCAGGCGGTGCAGCGCTTCAAGGAGCGGCTTGAGGCCTGTCGCCTGGCCGCCGCCAGCGTCTACACGCACCTGGACGAAAACGGCATCTCGGTGGACATGGTGTTTCGCCTGCGCCAGTTGCGTGAACGCGTGCTACGTGTGCGCGAACTGCTCGACACCCTGCTCTCGCCCACGCCGGCCCTCAGCACGGCACGGCTGCTGGCCCACCTGACCCAGCTCGGGCAGCAAAGCCGCAGCGTGCGCGCCCTGATCGCCAGCAACGCCTCGCTGCTGGCGGCCAAGGTGACCGAGCGCAGCGCCGAAACCGGCGAGCACTACATCACGCGCAACCGCAGCGAGTACCGCGACATGCTGCGCAAGGCCGCCGGCGGCGGTGCCGTGATGTCGATCACCACCCTCGTGAAATTTGCGCTGCTGGGCCTGGGCCTCTCGGCTTTCTGGGGCGGCTTCGCCGCCGGCCTCAACTACGCCCTGTGCTTCGTGCTGATCCAGCTGCTGCACTGGACCGTGGCCACCAAGCAGCCGGCCATGACGGCCCCGGCCATGGCTGCACGGCTCAAGGACCTGAACGCCCCGGAAGCAGTGGATCAGTTTGTCGACGAGGTCAGCCACCTGGTGCGCTCGCAGGTCGCGGCCGTCGCGGGCAATCTGCTGCTGGTCGTGCCCTGCGTGCTGCTGCTCAGCGGCGCCTGGTTCCTGCTCACGGGGCGCCCGCCTCTGAGTCCGCAGGAAGCCGACTACGTCCTGCATTCCCTCACCCTGCTCGGCCCCACGGCCCTGTTTGCCGCCTTCACCGGCGTGCTGCTGTTTGCCTCCAGCATCGTGGCCGGCTGGGCCGAGAACTGGTTCGTGCTCAACCGGCTCGGCTCGGCACTGCGCTACAACCCGCGCATCACGGCCGTGCTCGGTGAGGACCGCGCGGCACGCTGGGCGCTTTTCCTGCGCAACAACATCTCGGGCCTGGCCGCCAACATCTCGCTCGGCCTGATGCTCGGCCTGGTACCGGCTTTTGCCGCCTTCTTCGGCCTAGGGTTGGAAGTGCGCCACGTCACCCTCTCCACCGGCCAGCTGGCGGCCGCCGGCTTCACGCTGGGCCCGGACGTGCTGGCCATGCCGGCCCTGTGGTGGTGCCTGGGCGCCGTGCTGGTGACCGGCGCCCTCAATGTCGGCGTGAGTTTCTACCTCGCCTTCCAGCTTGCGCTGCGCGCCCATAGCGTCAGCGGCGTGGACCGCGCCCGCATCTATACCGAGATCCGCGCGCGGCTGCGCCGCGCGCCGCTGGGTTTCCTGTGGCCGCCACGCGACGTGGCCCGTGTTCAGGAGGACAGCGGTGGGTGAGTTCGACCTGATCGCACGTTATTTCCAGCGTCCGCAACGCCCCTATACCGGCGCCGTGCGGCTGGGCGTGGGCGACGACTGCGCCCTGCTGCAGCCGGCACCCGGCACGCAGCTCGCCATCTCCAGCGACATGCTGGTCGAGGGCCGGCATTTTTTTGCGGACGTCGACCCTGCCACGCTGGGCCACAAGGCCCTGGCCGTGAACCTCAGCGACCTGGCCGCCTGCGGTGCCCGCCCGCTAGCCTTCACGCTGGCCCTGTCCCTGCCGCAGGCCAACGAGACCTGGCTGGCCGCCTTCGCGCGCGGCCTGTTCGCGCTGGCCGACGCGCACGATTGCCAGCTCATCGGCGGCGACACCACACGCGGCCCGCTCAACATCTGCATCACCATCTTCGGCGAAGTACCCGTGACCGACGGCGGCAGCCAAGCGCTGCTGCGCTCGGGCGCGCGGCCTGGCGACGAGCTCTGGGTCAGCGGCACGCTGGGCGATGCGCGGCTGGCGCTCGAAGCCCTGCAGGGCCGGCGCCGGTTGCCGCCCGCCGTGTTGCAGGCCACGCGCGTAAGGCTGGAGCAGCCCACCCCGCGCGTCGCGCTCGGCCTGGGTTTGCGCGGCGTGGCCAGCGCGGCGCTCGACGTCAGCGACGGCCTGCTGGGTGACCTGGGCCACATCCTGCAGGCTTCGGGCTGCGGCGCCTGCATCGACACCTCACTCACCGCCCCCTTGCTGGCAACCCAGGGGCTGGCGCTGGGCGCAGAAGAATGCCTGCGCCTGGTGCTGGCCGGCGGCGACGACTACGAACTGCTGTTCACCGCCCCGGCGTCACACGCTGAGGCGGTCGTCGCTGCGGGCCTGGCCAGCGGCACCCCGGTCACACGCATCGGCCGCATCGAGGCCGCGCCCGGCCTGCGCCTGGTCGACGCTTCCGGCCGACCGGTCACCGGCCGCTACGCCTCCTTCGATCACTTCGCCTGAGCGGCTTGTGTCGCGGCCAATCGCCTCGCCTCCTGCGTCTGGCCGCCGTAGCCCCAGTCGCCGGCCGGCAGCTCGCGCACGATGACGTAGCTGGCCGGCGCCAGCGGCTGTTCCCGGCCCAGGTGACGTTGCAGCGCGGCGTAGGCGGCGGCGATGAAGTCGGCTTTCTGCGCCGGCGTGTTGGTGCCGGCCGTGATGCTGATCTCCAGCCAGGCCGTGGGCCCGGGCCCGGCCTGCGCACCGATGTACCAGCGCGCGGCGGACAGGGTCTCGATCATCAGGGCCGTCACTTCCGCACGCTTGCCCAGCCGTTCGGCCGTGAGGCGGGTCAGGTCCCGCGCCAGGGCGGCCTCGATGGCCGGTGCGACCGGCGGTGACAGCTTCAATTGCAGGGTCGGCATGGCTCAGCCCTCGAGCCGTGACGGCGGCTCCTGGCGCGACCGCGCATGCCGGGCCAGGCTGTGCGCCAGGCGCTGGGCGCTGCGGCGCGCCGAAGCCAGCCCGGCAGACCAGGCGGCGTCGGCACCGCGCCAGAAATCACCCACGGCCTCGCGCCTCAGTTCCTGGGCACGGCGGCGGGCCTGCTCGTGCAGGCTGTTCAGGGCCGAGGGGCTGTAGCTTTCGCAACGTTCGGTACTCATGGTCCGCTCCTGTGAGCCGACTTGAATGCCGGCATGGATTGCACTTTATTGATCTAAGCAACGCATGGAAACGGCAATAAATCGAAGATGGTTTTGCAAAAAATGCAAAACCATCGGATACTGCCCGCATGCAACTTCAGCTGGACGACGTCGCCCTCTACACCCGCATTGCCGAGCTGGGCACCCTGTCGGCCGCGGCGCGCGAACGCAATGTGCCCGTCAGCCAGGTCACACGCGCCCTGGCCCGTCTCGAAGCCTGTTGCGGTGTGCGCCTGCTGCACCGCACGACCCACGGCCTGAGCCTGACGGACGAAGGCGACACTTTCCTCACCTATGCGCGGCGCCTGCTGGAAACCACGGAGGAGTTGGGCAGCCAGCTCAGCGGCAAGCTCGACGGTCCCAGCGGCTGGGTGCGGCTGAGCGTCAGCCCCCTGGTCGCGCAGGCCGTGATCGTGCCCAGCCTCAATGGCCTGTACCGGCGCTACCCGCAGCTGCAGGTGGACATCAGCGCCGACGACCGCATCGCCGACATGGCACGCGAAGGCATCGACATCGCCATCCGCACGGGCTCGCCCAGCAGCGAAACCCTGGTGGCGCGCGAGATCGGCAGCTATGGCCGCGCGCTCTACGCCGCACCGGCCTACCTGGCCATCCATGGCACGCCGCAACACCCCGACGAACTGGCGCGGCACCGGCTGATCGGCAACAGCGCCAGCCCCATCCTCAACCGCTGGCCCCTCGCCGGAGGCGGCCCCCGGGATGTGCTGCAGGTGCAGGGCCACACCCGGACCGACAACTCGGCCGTGATCATGGCGCTGGCCCGGCAGGGCGTGGGTATCGCCCGGCTGGGAGACCTGCTGGCACGCCCCTATGTCAAGCGTGGCGAGCTCGTGCCGGTACTGCAAGCCCACTTCATCGACACACGCGTGCCCATGTACGCCGTCATGCTGCAGGAGCGCCACCGCCTGCCCAAGATCCGCGCCTGCATCGACTACTGGGCCCAATGGCTGGCCGACATGAGCGCGGCCGGCGCTCCACCATAATCGCCGCATGAACGCCCCCAGCCCCCTGCGTCCGCCCATGACCCGGCCCACCGGCCGCTTCATGCTGGCGCACCCGGCCCACGCCATCGCCCTGGGCTTCGGCTCGGGCCTGAGCCCCAAGGCCGCGGGCACCGTGGGCACGCTGTGGGCCTGGGCCGCCTTCCTGGTGCTGCAGCCCTGGATGAACGAGGCCCGCTGGGGCCTGCTGCTGCTGGTCTCGCTGCCCCTGGGCTGGTGGGCCTGCAGCGTCACCGCACGCAACCTGCAGGCGGGTGACCCCGGCTGCATCGTCTGGGACGAGATCCTCGCCTTCTGGCTGGTGCTGTGGCTCATCATGCCCACGGGCTGGCCCGAACAGTTGCTGGCCTTCGCGCTGTTCCGCTATTTCGACGCCGCCAAGCCCGGCCCGGTGGGCTGGGCCGACCGCCTCTACCACGACATGGACCCCAGCCACGCCCGCCATGGCTGGGCCAAGGCTGGCTGGGGCATCATGCTCGACGACCTAGTCGCCGCCTTCTGCACGCTGTTGCTCATCGCGCTGTGGCGCAGCTTCTGATGAGCCCGTCCACCGCGCCCCTGGTCGAGCGCCTGGCCACGCAGCTGCAACAACGCCAGTGGATGCTGGCCACGGCAGAGAGCTGCACGGGCGGCCTGATCGCCGCGGCGTGCACCGACCTGAGCGGCTCCAGCAACTGGTTCGAGCGCGGCTTCGTCAGCTACTCCAACACGGCCAAGAACGAGCTGTTGGGCGTGGCGACTGCGCAGATCGAGCGGCACGGCGCCGTCAGCGAGGAAGTGGCGCGCGCCATGGCCGCCGGTGCGCTGGCACATTCGCGGGCCCAGGTGGCCGTGGCCGTGACCGGCGTGGCCGGCCCCACCGGGGGCACACCCGACAAGCCCGTCGGTCTGGTCTGGTTCGGCTACGCCCTGCCGGGGCAACTGCTGACCGAGAAGATGCACTTCCCCGGCGACCGTGCTGCGGTGCGCGCCGCCACCGTGCACCATGCCCTGTCCCGCCTGCTGGAGTTGATGCCATGAACTGGTTCGACGGTTTCGAGACCCGCCGCTTCGAGGTCAACGGGGTGCAGATCCAGGCCCGCGTGCCGGGTACACCACGCGGCGGCAAGCCCGCCCTGCTGCTGGTGCATGGTTTCCCGCAAACCCATGCCTTGTGGCAGCGCGTGGCGCAGCAGCTTAAGAACGACTACTGGATCGTGCTGCCCGACCTGCGCGGCTACGGCGATTCGGCCAAACCCGCCGGCCTGCCCGACCACGGCAACTACAGCAAGCGCACCATGGCGCAGGACCTGGTGGACGTGATGGACCAGCTGGCTTGTTCCAACTTCTTCCTCTGCGGCCATGACCGCGGCGGCCGCGTGGCGGCCCGCCTGGCCCTGGACCACCCTGAGAAGGTGGACAAGCTCTGCGTGATCGACATCGCGCCCACGCTGGACATGTACGCCGCCACCGACATGGACTTCGCACGCGCCTATTACCACTGGTTCCACCTGATCCAGCCCTGGCCCCTGCCCGAACGCATGATCGGCGCCGACGCCAAGACCTACCTGCACGCCAAGCTCGGCGGCTGGGGATCCCAAGGGCTAGCCTACATTGAGCCACCGGCGCTGGCCGAGTACGAACGCTGTTTCTGCAGACCCGAAGCCATCCACGGCGCCTGTGAGGACTACCGGGCCAGCGCCGGCATCGACCTGGAGCACGACAGGGCCAGCCGCGCGCAGGGCCAGAAGATCGCCTGCGACACGCTGGTGTTATGGGGTGAGCGTGGGGTGGTGAACCGGCTCTTCCAGCCGCTGGCGCTCTGGCAGGCGCAATGCAGCGCCACCGTGAGCGGCCAGTTGCTGCCGGCGGGGCATTTCATCCCGGAAGAACTGCCGGCCGAGACGGCCGGCGCACTGAAGGCCTTCTTCCGCTAGGCAGGCCTTAGGTCGCGCCGTGGCACTTCTTGTATTTCTTGCCGCTGCCGCAGTAACAAAGGTCGTTGCGCCCGGGCGTGGCCTCCTTGCGCACGGTCTCCACGCGCGGGCCGATGCTGCGCCAGAGTTCGCGCAGGTCGTAGACGGCCCAGATCGCATCGCCAAAGGCATTGAGGCGCTCCACGCTGACCGAGGGCGGCGTATCGTCGCCGAACGGTGATATCTCGGGCTCACCGGTGTCATCCTCGGTCATGGTCACGATGGTTTCCAGGGCATCGTCCAGCCACTGCGCGGCCTCCTTGTCGCGCGGGGGAGCCCACTCCTCGGGCCAGTTTTCCACAGCAAACATGAAGCCCAGGGCCCAGACCTGGGCGAAGGCCGGCACGTCCTCGCCGAGTTCCGCACGCTCGGCGGCGGGCAGTGTGGCAATCGCGCCGCGCACGTCCATCACCTCGGGCTGGTAGGCCGCCTCGTCTTCCAGGTTCTCGACCTCGGCGTCCAGCGCCAGCGCCACTTCCTGCCAGCGTCGCGTCCACAGCGCCAGAAAGCGCTCACGCTGCGTCGCATCGGCAAAAGGCGCGAGGGCAGCGGCATCGTCCAGGCCCAGCAGCACGGGCAGATATTCCTCTGGCGAAATGGGGCGGCGCCCGCAGATCAGTGCGGCCATGAAGCCTTCGCAGAATTCCCATTGCGGGATTTCCTCGTCGCGCGTGCGCAGCTCGTCGAGGATGGCGTCGAGCTCGTCGAAATCCTCGGGCTGCAGCAGTTCGCCGGGGATGGGGGTGTCGGATGTCGTCATGGTCGTTCCCGAGAGTGATGATCAGTGGGTCGCGGCGGCCAGGGCCGGGGCGGTGCTCACCCCCAGCGGCAGCAGGCGTCGCTTGAGGCGCAACACGGCGTGGTCCTTGCTGAGCAGCAGCGCGCGGTGCGCCACGGCCAGGTCGATGAACTTCTGGTCGTCCGGGTCCTTGCAGACGCAAGACACCCGCGGGGCCGTCTCGACGATCTGCACCTGCCGGTCGAAAGCGGCCAGCACATCGGCGGCGTCGAGCTGGTAATAGGCCAGGCGCGACACGATGTGCGGATAAGCCAGCACGCGGGCCAGTTCCTCGCGCATGGCCGGCGTGGCGATCCACTGCAGCCGACGCGCAGCAAGCGCGTCCTTCAGCGGCGGCGTGGCCGGGTCGTCGAAGACCAGCAGGTCCAGCACGATGTTGGTGTCCAGCACGATCATGGATCGACCGGCTTCTCGCGTGCCGAACCCTTGATCATCTCGAACTTGAACAGCCGGCACTCCAGCGGGCCGTTCCACATCGGGACGCGACGCGATTCCTTCAGGCGCATCTTGCTGGGCAGCTTGAGGTCGGGCGTGAGCACCCAGGCGGTCCAGCCGCTGTAGTTCTTTTTCCAGTGGCTGGCCAGCTTGCTGAAGAACTCCTGGTCATCACCGGCGCTGTCGGCCTCGGGCAGCTCGCGCGCGCCAAAACGCGCAGCACCGGCGAACCCGCCCGCCTCGATGCGTTCGCCATAGGGCGGGTTGACCAGCATCACGCCCGGTGAGGTGCAAGGCGGCAGGCGCTGCAAGGCGTCACCGCCACGGAACTCGATCACGTCGGCCACACCGGCCCGCTGGGCATTGCGCTCGGCGAAGTCCACCATGCGGTGCGACACGTCGCTGCCGTAGATCAGCGCGGCCTGGCCCGGCTCGGGCTTGACCACCGCCTGCGCGGCCTCGGCCTTCATGGCCGCCCATTCGGGAGCGCGGAAGGGCCGGTATTTCTCGAAGGCAAAACGGCGCAGGGAGCCGGCCGCGATGTTGCAGGCGATCTGCGCCGCCTCGATGGCGATGGTGCCGCTGCCGCAGCAGGGGTCGTACAGCGGCGTCAGGTCACCGTCCGCGTTGCCCTCGGCCCAGCCGCTGGCGGCGATCATGGCGGCCGCCAGGGTTTCCTTCAGGGGTGCATCGCCCTTGTCCTCGCGCCAGCCGCGCTTGAACAGCGGTTCGCCCGAGGTGTCGATGTAGAGCGAACAGCTGTCGGTGGTCAGGTGGGCGTAGATGCGCACGTCGGGCCACTGGGTGTCCACATCAGGACGCACGCCACCCGAGGTCTCGCGGAAACGGTCGCAGACCGCGTCCTTGACCTTCAGCGCCGCGAAGTTCAGCGAGGTCAGCGGGCTGTGCTGCGCCGTGATCTCGACCTTGATGCTCTCCTTGGGCGTGAACCAGTGCTCCCAGGGCACCGCCATGGCGGCGCGGTACAGGTCCTGTTCGTTGCGGTACTCGGTGTACGACACCAGCACCAGAACACGCTGCGCCAGGCGGCTGTAGAGGTTGAGCAGCATGGCGTGCGCAAACGAGGTGCGCACCGCCACGCCACCGCGCTGCTTGGTGATGCAACCCGGGGGCAGCGCCGTGATCCGCAGGATCTCGGCGGCCAGGTAGTCCTCCACGCCGGCGGCGCAGGGGAGAAAAAGAGTGAGTTGGTTCACGTCAGAGTGCCTTGCGCAGGTTGGCGGGGGCTATTTTCAAGGCCTCGCGGTATTTGGCCACGGTGCGGCGTGCGCACTCGATGCCCTGCTCCTTGAGCATCTCGGACAGCTGGCTGTCGGACAGCGGCTTCTTGGCATTTTCGGCGTTGACAAACTGCTTGATCAGCGCGCGCACCGCCGTGCTGGAGGCATTGCCGCCCGATTCGGTCCCCAGGCCCGAGCCGAAGAAGTACTTGAGTTCGTAGGTGCCGAAGGGCGTGGACATGTACTTGGCCGTGGTCACGCGGCTGATGGTGGACTCGTGCAGGCCCAGCTCGTCGGCGATCTCGCGCAGCACCAGCGGGCGCATGGCCAGCTCGCCGTGCATGAAGAAGTTCTTCTGCCGCTCGACGATAGCGCTGGAGACACGCAGGATGGTGTCGAAACGCTGCTGGATGTTCTTGATGAACCAGCGCGCCTCCTGCAGGCGCTGCTGCAAGGCGGCGTAGTTGTCGCCCTCGCGGCCGCCGGCCTTGTGGCCCTTGAGCGCGTTGGCGTAGATGTCGTGCACACGCAGGCGCGGCATGATGTCCGGGTTGAGCTGCACACGAAAACGCGTCTGCGCGCCGCTGCCGCTGCGCAGCACCAGCACGTCGGGCACGATCACGTTGCGCTCGACGTTCACGAAACGACGGCCGGGCTTGGGCTCCAGCCGGGCCACGAGGCCCAGGGCCTCGCGCGTCAGGGCCTCGCTGCCGCCGCAGAGCTGGGCCAGTTTCCTGAGGTCGCGCCGCGCCAGCAGTTCGGGCGGCTGCTCGATCATGCGCAGGGCCTGCGCCACCACCGCCGGTTCGGGCAAGGACGCCGCACCCCGCATCGCGTCGGCCTGCAAGGCCAGCAGCTGCAGGCGCAGGCATTCGGCCATGTTGCGCGCGCCCACGCCCGTGGGCTCCAGGCTTTGCAGCAGGCGCAGCGCCAGCGCGAAGTGCGCGATCATCGCCTCCTCGTGCTCCGGGTCCTCCCCGGTCAGGCTGCGTGCCAGCTCCTCGATCGGGTCCTCCAGGTAACCGTCTTCGTTGAGCGACTCGATCAGGAACTGCAGCGCCGCGCTGTCTTCGGCACTCAGGCGCAGGGACAGGGCCTGGCGCTTGAGAAAGTCCTGCAGCGACTCCTGGCTGCGCGCCAGCTCCGTGGCATCGGCTTCGTCGTCCTCGCGCGCGCCGTTGCGCGCCGGGGCGTCGCCGCCCCACTCGCTGTCGTCGGGCGACATGTCCACGCTGCCGTCACCTTCCCAGCTGCCCTCGCTCTCCAGGCTGGTCACCGCGGCGGTTTCGTCCGGCCCCTCGCTGGCCGGGGTGCTGCTGTATTCGTAGTCGGCCTCGTCCTGTGCCACGGGCGTATCGGCGCGCTCCAGGCCATGGGCCTCGCGCTCGACGCTGTCGTCGGCACGCTCCAGAAAGGGGTTTTCGTCGAGCAGTTGCTCGACCTCCTGGTTGAGCTCCAGCGTGGAGAGCTGCAGGAGGCGGATGGACTGCTGCAGCTGGGGCGTGAGCGCCAGATGCTGGGAGACCCGCAGCGACAGTCCCTGTTTCATATTGCTAGCCGATGTGCAGGGAAAAACCCTTCACATCTTGAAGTGCTCGCCCAGGTAAACCCGGCGCACGTCGGCGTTGTTGACGATCTCGGCCGGTGTGCCCTGGGCCAGCACACGACCTTCGCTGATGATGTAAGCGTGGTCGCAGATGCCCAGGGTTTCGCGCACGTTGTGGTCGGTGATGAGCACGCCGATGCCGCGCGCTTTCAGGAAGCTGATGATGCGCTGGATCTCGATCACCGCGATCGGGTCGATGCCGGCGAAGGGCTCGTCCAACAGGATGAAACGCGGCTGCGTGGCCAGGGCGCGGGCGATCTCCACGCGGCGGCGCTCGCCACCGGACAGCGCCAGTGCGGGCGAGGCGCGCAGATGCTCCACACGCAGGTCCTGCAGCAGCGCGGTGAGCTGCTGCTCGATCTCGTCCTTGCGCAGGGGCTTGCCGGCCGCGTCGTGCTGCAGTTCGAGCACGGCGCGCACGTTGTCCTCGACGTTGAGCTTGCGGAAGATCGACGCCTCCTGCGGCAGGTAGCTCAGGCCCAGGCGCGCGCGCTGGTGGATGGGCATGTGCGCAACCGCCTCGTCGTCGATCAGGATCTCGCCGGCGCTGGCGCGCACCAGGCCCACGATCATGTAGAAGGACGTGGTCTTGCCCGCGCCGTTGGGCCCCAGCAGGCCCACCACTTCGCCCTTGCGCACGGTCAGCGAGACGTCCTTGACGACCTCGCGGCTGCCATAGAACTTCTTGAGGTGGCGTGCCTCCAGGCGGCTCGGTTCGCCGCCGGGCAGCGTGTCCTGGGCGACAGCCGAGTCGGGTTGGGAATCGGGCGGCAGGGTGCCGGCGGCGGTCTGCAGGCTGTCGCTCACTTGCGCCCTCCGCCCAGGGTGTTGTCGATGCGCAGGGGCGCGCTGGCGCGCGGGGCCGCCGGCGCGGCCGTCTCGTTGCGCGGCGTCAGGGTGGCGCGCACACGCTCGCCGCCCTTTTGCGGGCTGCCGTCCACCGTGAAGACGTCGGTCAGGCTGTTGTACTGGATGATGTTGCCCGTCACCACGTCGGCCACCTGGGTACCGCGCAGGCGGCGCAGGCGGGCGTCCTTGATGAGCTTGAACACGTCGGCCCGGCCGTCGTATTCGATGGTCTCGCTCTCACCCTCGATGTATTCGTTCTCGCCATCGCGTTTCTGGCGGAAGAAGGCGCGCTGGCCCGGCTCGGCCGTCACCACGCCGAACTGGTAACCCTGCGGGTCCTGGCGCACTTCGATGCGCGTGCCCTTGATGATGATGGAGCCCCGGGTCAGCACCACATTGCCGCTGAAGACGCTGATCTGCTTGAGGTCGTCATAGCGCAGCGCATCGGCCTCGATGTTCATCGGCTTCTTGGCATCGGCCGTCTCGGCACCGGCCACGCCCGCCGTCAAGGCGCAGGCCGCGCACAGCAGGAGGCGGAGGAGGGGGAATTTCATAAAGGCACGAATCTTGCTCTTTGGGTCTCGGGCATTGTAATCGGCTCGGGCCGCTGGTCCAGTCCTTGCTTTTGCCTGTTTTCTGGCGGGCCACCCGCCCCGCGTCTATGGGCCTGCGTCCCTGTGCCCTCTGGTTTCATGAGAGACTTCCCGGCTCCTCCCCCTCGCCACGCCGCGACCGCCCGCCATGAACCTGCTCTTTGTCGCCGACCCGCTGGAATCCTTCAAGACCTACAAGGACAGCACCTTTGCCATGATGCGCGAGGCACAGCGCCGTGGCCACACGCTGGCGGCCTGCGAGCCGCGGCACCTGAGCTGGCTGGCCACCACCGGCGTGCAGGCCCATGTGCGTCGCATCCGACTGACCGGCCACGAAGAGCACTGGTTCCACGAAGCGCCGCTAGCGCCAGCGCAGCGCCTGGCTGCGCTGCGCGACTTCGACGCCATCGTCATGCGCAAGGACCCGCCCTTCGACAGCGAGTTCTTCTACGCCACCCACCTGCTGGAGCAGGCCGAGCGCGAAGGCGCCCGGGTCTTCAACAAGCCGCGCGCCCTGCGCGACCACCCGGAAAAGCTCGCCATCCTCGAGTTCCCGCAGTTCACCACGCCCACCCTGGTCACGCGCGAGGCGCAGGCCGTGCGCGACTTCCACACCCAGCACCGCGACATCATCCTGAAGCCGCTGGACGGCATGGGCGGCATGGGCATCTTCCGGGTGAAGGACGACGGACTGAACCTGGGCGCCATCATCGAGACGCTGAACCGCGACGGCGCGCAGACCCTGATGGTGCAGAAGTTCCTGCCGGCCATCACCCAGGGCGACAAGCGCATCCTGGTCATCGGCGGCAAGCCCGTGCCCTATGCGCTGGCACGCATCCCGCAGGGCGGCGAGGTGCGCGGCAACCTGGCGGCTGGCGGCAAGGGCGTGGCCCAGGCCCTGAGCGCGCGCGACCGCGAGATCGCCGAGGCCATCGGCCCCGTGCTGGCCGCACGCGGCCTGCTGCTCATCGGCCTGGACGTGATCGGCGACTGTCTCACCGAGATCAACGTCACCAGCCCCACCTGCTTCCAGGAAATCACCGACCAGGCGGGCTTCGACGTGGCATCGATGTTCATCGACGCGCTGGAAGTGGCGATGACGGTGCGCTGAAGGCGTTGGTCTAGGCCACCGGCGCGCCGTCCACGAAGACCCGCAACTCGCCCGGCGCAAACGGTGTCCAGACCTCGTCGGTCGTCAGCGGCGCCGTCACCACCACCGCCACGCGGTCGCCCGGGGCGGCGTGTTCGGCAAAGTTCACGCTCAGGTCCTCGTCGCGCAGCGTGGCGCTGCCGAAAGGATGCTGGCGCACCACGTGGTACAGGTTCGTGGAGGCATGCGCCCACAGCGCCTCGCCATTGCTCAGCAGGAAATTGAAGGTGCCGTGTTTCGCAATCTGCGGCACCAGCTCGCGCAGCGTCAGCGTGAGCTCCGCAATGGGGGGCACACTGGCATGCGACTTGGCCAGCTCCTGCAGCAGCCAGCAGAAGGCGCGCTCGCTGTCGGTGTGGCCCACCGGGCGGAAGCTGCCATGCAGACGCGGCGCGTAGTCTTTCAGGTCGCCGTTGTGCGCGAACACCCAGTAACGCCCCCAGAGCTCGCGCACGAAGGGGTGGCAGTTCTCCAGCGTCACCTCGCCCTGGGTGGCCTTGCGGATGTGCGAGATGACATTGCGGCTCTTTACGGGATAGTGGCGGATCAGCTCGGCCACCGGCGATTCGGCGGCCGACTGGTGGTCGACGAAATGGCGCAGGCCCTTGTCCTCGAAAAAGGCGATGCCCCAGCCGTCGCCATGGTGGTCAGTGCGCCCGCCGCGCTCGGCAAAACCGGCGAAGCTGAACATCACATCGGTCGGCACATTGCAGTTCATGCCCAGCAGCTGGCACATGGTCTTATTTCTCCAATCGCGCAGACGCGCGCATCTGCCAGGCCGCCAGCATGGCCAGCGCGCAAACCAGCGCCAGCATGACGAAGGTCTCGTCGAAGGCGGCCAGCCGCGCCAGGCTGCTGTCGGGCCGCACCAGGCTGTCGCCGTGCGCGGCAATGCGCCACTCCAGCACGATGCCGCACAGGCTTACACCCACCGCGCCACCCAGCATGCGCAGGAAATTGATGGCGCTGGACGCCTGCGAGATCAGCCGCGGCTCCAAGCCGGCCATGGCGCCGTTGTTCAGCGACGGCAGGATGAAACCCAGGCCGATGCGCCCCAGCACCACCCAGGCCACCAGCAGCCACAGCGTGGCGTGCAGACTGATCGTCACCATCAGCGCGAACGACGCCGCCAGCAGCGCCAGGCCCAGGCAGATCAGCACGCGGATCGGCCAGTGGTCCGACAGGCGCCCGGCCAGCGGGATGGTCACGGCCAGCACCAGGCCGGCCGGCAGCATGATGGTGCCCACGTGGGAGGCCGAGAGCTGCTGCGCCATCTGGATGTAGAGCGGCAGCAGGTAGGTCGAGCCGAACAGGGCCGTGCCGTAGATGAAAGCCACCAGGCTGCCCATGGCGAAGGAGCGGAAGGCGAACAGGTCCGGGTGCATGAGCGGCATGTCGCCGCGCCGCGCCTGCTGCCGCTGCCAGGCGATGAAACCCACCGTGCAGGCCAGCGCCACAGCCAGCAGCGCCCAGGCCTGTGCGGTCGTTGCACCGTGCAGCTCGACCATGCCGTTGAGCAGGCACAGCGTGCCCACCGTGGCTAGCAACAGGCCAGCCCAGTCCAGCCGGTTGCCCTGGCGGTCTGCCGCGGCGCCACCGGGCGCGGTGACCGGCACATAGCGGTAGGCCAGCCAGATCGAGGCCAGGCAGAAAGGCACGACCATGAAGAAGATCGAACGCCAGCCGAACCAGTCGACCAGCAGACCGCCGATGCTGGGGCCCAGCGCCGGGGCCAGCACCACGCCCATGCCGAAGATGCCGCCGGCACGGCCGCGCTCGTGCGGCTGGAAGGCCCGCATGATGATGATGGCCGGGATGGGCTGCACCACGCCCGCGGCCAGGCCTTCGACCACGCGCGCGCCCAGCACCACCTCGAAGTTGCCGGCCAGCCCGCCCACCACGCCACCCACCATCAGCATCAGCATGGACACCGCATAGGTGCGGCGGTAACCGAAGCTCGCCAGCAACCAGGGCGTGCACAGCATGGCCACGGTGGTGGCCACCATGAAGCTGGAGGTGGCCCACTGCGCGCGTTCCTGGCCCAGCGTGAACTGGTGGCTCATGTCGGGGATGGCCACGTTGATGATGGTGGACGACATGATGGAGGCCATGGTGCCCACCATCACCGCCAGCAGCAGCAGCCAGCGGTAACGCTCGCCGTAGCGCGCCTGCATCTCGGGCAGGGTGGCCGGGTGTTTCAAGCGTGCGCTCCGGCGGGGGGGCAGCGCAGGCTGACGCGGCTCACATGGCCCAGGCCCGCCAGCGCGGCCTGCAAGTCACGCTGCAGGCGCTGCAGTTCGGCTGCGCTGACGTGCCCGGCCAGTTCGGCCTCCACCTCCAGCCCGCTGTCCAGGTAATGCAGGCGCAGCGTGGCCGGGCGGCCCAGCGCTTCCTGCGCCAATGCCTGCACCTGCGCGCGCGGCGGCAGCGCCAGCACGCGCGCGAGGTGGCGCACCGTGCCGGGGTCGATGTGCACGGTGCATTCGGCGACGCGATGCGCGGCCTTGACCTGCGCGGCGATCTGCTCGGCGATGTAGTGCCCCTCGGACACCGAAAGATGCGTGTCCACCTCGACGTGCATGTCGATCACGGCCCAGTCACCCATGCGGCGGGTGCGCAGGTTGTGCACATCGAGCACACCATCGACGGCGCGCGCCGTGCCGTGGATGCGTGCGATCTCCTCGGGGTCGAGCGCATGGTCGGTCAGGCTGTGGAAGGCGTCGACCGAGAAACCCCAGCCCGCCTTGACGATCATGAAACCCACGATCACGGCCGCCACCGCGTCCATGCTGTGGTAACCCAGCAGGTTCGCCGCAATGCCCACCGCCACCACCAGCGACGAGGCGGCATCGGCACGCGCGTGCCAGGCGTTGGCGATCAGCATCGAACTCTTGAGCCGCTCGCCGATGCGCCGCATGTAGCGGAACAATCCTTCCTTGGCGACCAGGGTGATCAACGCCGCCACCAGGGCTAGCGGATGCACGGCGTCCAGGTTCTGGCCGTCGTGCAGCTTGACCCCGGCCGTCCACACCATGCCCACACCGGTGGCCAGCAGGATCATGCCGATGGCCAGCGAGGCGGCCGTCTCGAAGCGTGCATGGCCGTAGGGGTGTTCCGCGTCGGCCTCGGCGTGCGAGTGGCGGGCGGCAAACAGCACCACGCCATCGGCCACCAGGTCGGACAGGGAATGCAGGCCATCGGCGATCAGGGCCTGCGAGCGCGCGAACACGCCGATCGCCACCTGGGCACTGGCCAGGAACAGGTTGACCCAGACGCTGATCCAGGTCGAACGCTGGGCCTGGCGTTGTTCTTCGTTGCTGCGGGTCATGGCAGGGGTCCGGGGATGGCGGGAACCTGATGCTAGCAGGCAGGCCGCCTTGGTGGCACCATGAGCGGCATGACACTCCGTACCCTGGCCTGCCTGTCGCTCGTCCTGCTGTTCACGCTGCCAGCCCAGGCCAGCTCGCAACTCGCGCTGGACAAGGGTTGCTACAGCTGCCACGGCGAACCACCCCGGCGCAACGCACCGGGCATGGCCCAGCTGGCGACCGACTACGCGCGCTACCGTGGCCAGGCCGATGCCCCACGCCGGCTGGCCGACAAGCTGCGCGAGGGCGGCCTTTTCGCCCACATCGCCGCGCACGAGCGCCTCAGCCCCGAGGAGTGCGAAGCGCTGATGCGCTGGATCATCGAAGGCGCGAAATAGGCCGAAGCGGCCTAGACCTGCGCCGCCCGGGCACAGGCCGCGCAGATGCAGGCCTGGCGCTGCGCCTGCGCCGGCACACGCGCCAGCAACTCCGGCGTGAACGTCACCGTGGTGCACCAGCAGGGCGGCTGGGGCTGGCCGGTGGCCCGCGCGATCTCGTTGGCGCAGCCATTGGGCTGGCCGCACAGGGGGCAGCGACGGGGGTCGACGGCGGGTTGGGGCGTCTCCATGGCCTGCAGTTTAGCCAGTGGCCAAACCGCCTCCCTCGTTTAGACTTCACCGTCCCGCCTCTCCGGATCCACCGTGTCCCTCACCGCCCGCCCCTCCCACGTGCTGACCCTGCTCCTGCTGGGCCACAGCGTGCTGCACTTCGTGCTGGGCTGGGTGCTGGGCCTCTCGGGCGACGAAGCGCATTACGCGCTCTACGGCGCCAACCTGGCGCTCAGTTATTACGACCACCCGCCCCTGGTGGGCTGGATCCAGTGGCCGCTGGTGGCGCTGGATGCACCGGAGGGCTTGCTGCGTCTCGTCCCCGAAGCGCTCTGGGTGCTGACCGCACTCTTCATTCATGACACCGCGCGCCGCCTGCACACCCTGCTGGTGCCGGCCGCCGGCAGCGCCGACGCCGCCGGCCTGTGGGCCGTGCTGGCCTTCAGCCTGGCGCCGGTGCTGCACATCCTGGGCATCGGCCTGCTGCCCGACACGCTGCTGATGCTGTTCACCGCCGCCATCCTCTGGCAGACCCTGCGTCTGCTGGACGAGAGCGTCGCGCAGCGCCTGCCCGAATGGCTGCTGCTGGGCGCCCTGCTCGGGCTGGCTGGCCTCTCCAAATACACCGCCATCTTCGCCGCGCTGCCGGTGCTGGCCTGCCTGCTGTCGGCCCACGGCCTGCGCCTGCTCAGGCAAGCCGGGCCGTGGATCGCCCTGCTGCTGGCCGTGGTTGTGGTGCTGCCGGTCTTCGTGTGGAACGCGCAACACGAATGGATCTCCTTTGCCTACCAGCTCAAGCACGGCAAAGGCAGCCACTGGCAACTGGGTCAGGTGCTGGTCTTCCTGCTGGCGCAGGCCCTGCTCTATCCGCTGCTGGTCTGGGGCATCTTCGGCCTGCGCCACAAGGTGCTGGGCGGCTTCGAGCTGGACCGCGCCCAGGCCTGGCTGCTGGCCTTCTTCGCCCTGCCCTTCGCAGTGCTGGCCTATCTCTCGGGCGGTGGCTCCAGCCTGCCGCACTGGACGGCGCCGGCCTGGGTGGCCCTGGCGCCCTTTGCCGGCCTGGGCCTGGCCGCGCTGTGGGCGGGCGGGCGGCACACGCTGATCTGGGTTCTGGGCAGCCTGCAGGCCCTGTTCACCGGGGGCATGTACGTGCTCATGCTGGTGGCCGGCCCGCCCTGGATCGCCGGCGAGCCACCCGGCAGCAAGGAGCCGGAGATGCTCAACCCCTTCACCGATTTCTACGGTTGGGACGAAGCCGGCGCGCGCGCGCAGGAGCTGGCACGCGAACACAACATCTCCCACCTGGCCGTGCAGAACTGGACCCTGGCCAGCCGCTTCGCCTGGTACGCCCGTCCCCTGCCGGTGCACGTGCTGGCACCGGACTTCGACCAGTTCTCGCTGTGGACCGGGCCCCTGCCCCTAGGCGCCAACGCCGTGCTGCTGGACTGGTCGCAGATGGCGCACGCGCTGCCCGTGGGCGAGGGCATGTTCGAACGCTGCGAGCTGGCCGACACACTGCCCGTGCAGCATGCCGGGCGCACCATCTCGCATTTCCGCTTGTATCTTTGCGACGTCTGGGCCGGCCGCCCCGCGCCGCGCCGCCAGGACGCCTCCTGAATTTCCATGAACGACGCTGTACCCGACCGCCGTATCGCCCCCTGGCACTGGGCCCTTCCCTTCATCGTGGCCGCGTTGACCGCGCCGCTCTGGTTGGGTTGGTACGAACCCGGCGTGTTCCGCACGCTCAACCACGCCTTCATGGTGCTGCCTGACGGCTTCTGGGCCCTGCTCTCGCTCTTCGGCACCGGCTGGGCCGTCTACGCGGCCACCGCGCCTGCGCTGTGGCGCGCGCCGCGCATCGTCCTGGCCTGGATCTGCGCTGCGCCGCTGGCCGGTGTGCTCACGCGCGTGGGCAAGAACCTGGCCGACAATCCGCGCCCGCTGGAAGTGCTGGGCCTGGAAGGCATTCACGTCATCGGCGAACCGCTGTTCATCGCCGCCATGCCATCGGGGCATGCCATCACGGCCTTCGCCGGTGCCGCCGCCATCTATTTCGCCATGGCACCCCGGCAACGTCTGCGCTGGCTCTGGCTTTTTGTCTTGGCCTTCGGCGTGGCCTGCTCGCGCATCGCCGTGGGCGCGCACTGGCCGGCCGACGTGTCGGTGGGCGCCGTAGCCGGCATGCTCAGCGGGCTGACGGGCGCCTGGCTGGCCGGGCACATTCCCGAACGCCACCTGCGGCCGCAGGCCTGGCTGATGCGCGGCGTGGCCCTGCTCGGCCTCTACAGCCTTTACGTGCTGTGGACCGACGAGATGGGTTTTGCCATCAACCTGCCCTGGCAGTACGCGCTGGGGGCCTTCCTGGCCGTCTGCCTGGCGCTGTTTGCCGCGCGCAGCCTGCGCGCGAACTGAAACCTGAAGGAAACACGCCCATGCTGCTGTATGACCTGGTGAATGCAAAACGCGCCCACTTCAGCCCCAACAGCTGGCGCGTGCGTCTGGCCCTGCTGCACAAGGGCCAGGCCTTCGAGGTGCGCGACGTGCTCTTCGGCGACATTCCCAGTATCCACAGCGGCGGCGACAAGCTCACCATCCCCACCCTGGGCCATGGGGGTCAGCTCGTCACCGACAGCTGGGCCATCGTGCAATACCTGGACACGGCCTTCCCCGACACCCCGCGCCTGATCCCCGACGGCGCCGAGGGCCACGTGCTCAAGTTCTTCCAGTACTGGGCGCAGACCACGGTCCACGGCGGCATTGCGCGCCTGATCCTCAAGGACCTGCACGACAGCCTGGACCCGGCCGACCAGGCCTACTTCCGCGCCTCGCGCGAGAAGATGTACAAGACCACACTGGAAGACCTGCAGGCCGGCCGCGAGGAGCGCGTCGACGCCTTCCGCAAGTCGCTGCAGCCCCTGCGCCAGGCCCTGGGCCACGGGCCCTACCTCTGCGGCGAGCAGCCCGGTTATGCCGACTACCTGGCCTTCGGCGGCTTCATGTGGGCACGCGTGAGCAGCCCCTTCCAGCTGCTGCTGGCCGACGACCCGGTCCATGCCTGGCGTGAACGTTGCCTGGATCTTTACGCTGGCGCCGCACGCAGGGAACTGGCGGCCTGACAAAATGGGAGCGCCCGGCTGTCCCTGTTCCGTGCCAGACCTTCCGCTCCGATGACTTCCCCCGTTCCCGCCGACAACTCCCCTCCGTCCGCCCTGGCCCCGCTGCGCCTGCCGGTGTTCCGCATGCTGTGGGCCACCTGGCTGACCGCCAACGTCTGCATGTGGATGAACGATGTGGCGGCCGCGTGGATGATGACCTCGCTGACCACGACCCCCATCTGGGTGGCCCTGGTGCAGACCGCCTCGACCCTGCCCGTGTTCCTGCTGGGCCTGCCCAGCGGGGCCATGGCCGACATCCTGGATCGCCGGCGCTATTTCATCCTGACCCAGTTCTGGGTGGCCGGCGTGGCCCTGCTGATGTGCGTGACCATCCTCGCAGGCTGGATGTCGCCGGCCCTGCTGCTGTTGCTGACCTTTGCCAACGGCATCGGCCTGGCCATGCGCTGGCCGGTGTTCGCGGCCATCGTGCCCGAGCTGGTGCCGCGCACGCAGCTGCCGGCGGCCCTGGCGCTCAATGGCGCGGCCATGAACGGCTCGCGCATCATCGGGCCGCTGGTGGCCGGCGCCCTGATCGCCAGCGCCGGCACCCTCTATGTCTTCCTGCTCAATGCCGCGCTCTCGGTGATCGCCGGGTTCACCATCATGCGCTGGCGCCGCGAGCACAAGCCCCACCCGCTGGGCCGCGAGAAACTCTTCAGCGCCATGCGCGTGGGCCTGCAGTTCGTCGCGCATTCGGCGCGCCTGCGGGTCGTGCTGCTGCGCATCGCCCTGTTCTACAGCCACTGCACGGCGGTGCTGGCCCTGCTGCCCCTGGTGGCGCGCGGCCTGCCCGACGGCGGTGCCGGCACCTTCACCCTGCTGCTGGCCGCCATGGGCTCGGGCGCTGTCGTCGCCGTGCTCTTCCTGCCGCGCATGCGCCAGGCCATGAACCTCGACCAGCGCGTGGTCTTCGGCACCGTGCTGCAGGCCGCGTCGATGGCCGTGATCGCCTTCACACCCAATATCTACCTGGCCGTGCCCACCATGTTCCTGGGCGGTGTGGCCTGGATCACGGTGGCCAATTCCCTGAGCGTGTCAGCCCAGATGGCGCTGCCCAACTGGGTGCGCGCCCGCGGCATGTCCATGTACCAGATGGCCCTCATGGGCTCGGGCGCCATCGGCGCTGCCGTCTGGGGACAGGTGGCCACCTGGAGCAGCGTGCAGACCAGCCTGCTGGTGGCGGCCATCTCGGCCGTGCTGTCCCTGTTCCTGGCGCGGCGCTACTGGGCGGGCCACCACGGCGAGGAAGACCTGACGCCGGCGAGCGAGTACACGCAGCCGGTGGTCAGCACGCCGCCGTCCTCCGGCCACATCCTGGTCACCATCGAATACCGCATCGATTCGGCGCAGGCCGAAGCGTTCAAGGCGGTGCTGGAAGAGAACCGGCACAGCCGCCTGCGCCGCGGCGCGCTCCACTGGGAGCTGCTGCACGACCTGAGCCAGCCGGGGGTCTACGTCGAGCACATCGTCGACGAGTCCTGGACCGATCACCTGCGCCGTTTCGAGCGCATGACGGCCGACGACGTCGCGCTGCGCGAGCGCGCGCGGGCGTTTCACATCGGCGACACCCCGCTGGTCGTGAAGCGCTTCGTGATCGAGAGCACGGTGCGCGGTTGAAGCGGCCATGAGCGAGCTGCTGCCCATGCTGCTGATCTGTGCCGTCGGCCTGGGCGCGGGCGTGCTGGGCGGCGTGATCGGCTTTGGCACCACCATCCTGCTGATGCCGCCGCTGGTGTACTTCTACGGCCCCATGACCGCCGTGCCCGTGATTGCGCTGGTGGCCATCGTGGCCAACCTCGCGCGCGTGGGCCTGTGGTGGCGCAGCATCGACTGGAAACTCTGCGGCGTCTATGCAGCCACCGCCGTGCCCGCCGTGGTGCTGGGCGCCCACACCCTGGTGCAGTTCAACCCGCGCCTGATCGAGCTCATCCTCGGCAGCTTCCTGCTGCTCATGATCCCGGTGCGGCGCTGGCTGCGCCGCATGGAATGGAAACCCCACCTCGGCCACATGGCGCTGGTGGGCGCGGTCATCGGCTACCTCACGGGCATCGTCGCCTCCACCGGTGCGATCAACACCCCTTTCTTCCTGGCCTACGGCCTGGTGAAAGGCGCCTACATCGGCACCGAGGCCGCCAGTTCCCTGGCCGTCTTCCTGGCCAAGGGCGCGGCCTTCCATCAGTTGGGCGTGATCGACAGCCGCGCCATCGGCCAGGGCCTGCTGATCGGCGTCTTCGTGCTCATCGGCTCCACCCTGTCCAAGCGCCTGGTTCTGCACCTGCCCGAGCACCGCTTCCTGCAACTCATGGAAGCCGTGATGCTGGTGTCCGGGCTGGCCATCCTGTGGATGGCCTGGCCGGGTCGGGACTATTAAGAAGCCCGCTCGATAGTTAGTCCTCGCCCCCCCGCACACCACAGCCAGCCCTGAAGGTTTTGAGCCCAAAGGTACCCGTACTGGTTTATATTCATGCCTGACATTTACCTTTGGCACACCCGCACGAAAGTCGGGGTCGCAAAGCCTCCGGTCTAAAGCCCACTGGGCACGATAGCGGGGTTGCCGTCAAGACGGTCTGTTGCAAGACCAGCCTTGTCGCAAACAGAAACGCCAGCTGCGTGTTTCTGTGTTTTGCCGCTCCCACTTTTGCCAGCGTGCCAGCCTTTGAATGGAAGCACGCATGGAACACCCGCAAGCAGAGTTCGCTCCCCACCCGCCGGCCGCCGATGCAGCAACGGCGTGGCATGACACCCTGGCCGCCATGACTTCGGTGCTGCAGGACTGCCTGCTGGCCCCGCACGCCGCGCCGTCGCGCGAGATCGACCGGGCCGAAGAAGCCCTGCGCGAATACACCCGGCGGGTACGGCAACAGCAGCAACTGGCCGAGGCCGCGCTGTGAACCGGTCCGACGCCATGGCAGAGCCCCAGCAGGAAGCCGCCACGGCGAAAACCCGTGCGGTGCGCGGGCGCATGTCACCCGCCCTGCCGGGTTCGCTCGACCCGCAGCGTGACAAGCTGCGCTTTTGCATCGGCGAATGCCAGGCCGACCGGCCCGAAGTCGGTGGGGTGGAAACCTCACCCGGCCGTTTCCGCTGCGCCAACTGCTGGGCCGCCTTCCAGGCCCGGATGAAATTCCGCTGAAACGCCAACCGCCACCGCCCCCCGACATCGCCACCGGAGTACGCCCATGCTGCCCCAGATCAAGACCCTGCTCGGCCAGAAGGCCGCCGCCCCAGCCCAGCGCGAAGCCCGTGCGGAACGCATGCCAGCCGACGAGGGCATGCGCTATCGACGCGAGATGCTCTACCAGTCCATCCGCGAAAGCATGCTGGCCATGGAGGTGCTCTCCAACATGTACAAGTTCAAGGTGGTGAACGTCGACCAGCAGCACGAGGTCTTCATCGCCATGATCGAAGTGAGCAAGCTGTTCGAAGCCAAGTGGAACGGCACAGCCGCCAGCTTCGCCCAGGCCGAGCAGCGCATGATGACCGGCGCCATGAACCGCGCGGGTGTCACGCTGCAGGGCGTCTTCTGGCGCGTCGACGAATCGGTCGACGCCTTCGCCATGCCAGCCCGGGCCGGCGACGGCGCCGAGCAGGCCGGGGCGGCCATGCGCACACGCGAAGTCCCGGGTGACGTCTCCCACGCCCGGGTGCGCCTGGCCCGCCGCAGCGCAGAGACCCCCGCCGAACCGACCGGCAGCGCCCCCGCCACCGGTGGCGGGAAAAGCGACATCGGCAGCACCCAGTACGGGCAGCTCTGAAGCACCCCATGGAACTTGCCAGCCTGCTCCACTCCCCCGCCGCGCTTCCGAGCATTCCCCGCGTGATCGCGCTGCTGCTGGCCGAACTCGACCGGGACGAACCCGACCTTTTCCAGATCAACCGGCTCCTGGGCCAGGACCCCGTGCTGACCACGCGCCTGCTGCAGCTCGTCGGCACGGCCTACCATCAGCTGCAAAAGCCGATCACCAGCGTGAGCGAGGCGATGGCCCTGGTGGGCCTGCAGCAGGTGCGCGAGCTGGCCTATGCCGCGGCCGCCACGAGCGCCTTCCGCCAGGTCGGCAACGTGGACATGCCGCGCTTCTGGCGCTACAGCCTGAACGTGGCCAAGCTCACGCGGCACCTGGCCAAGGGGGCGCGCCATGCGGTGTCGCCCTTCACGGCCGGGCTGCTGCACGGCCTGGGCATGCTGGTCATGCACCTGGGCATGCCCCGGCAGATGGAAGAACTCGACCGTCGTTTGCCTCTGTACGCCCCGCAGCGGCACAGCGCCGAATACGAACTGGTCGGCTACAACTACGCCCAGGTCGGGGCCGACCTGGCACGCGCCTGGCAGCTGCCGCAGGCCCTGGTGGACATCCTGGAACACCAGGACGCGCCTTTCGAGCGCGACAACTACGAGCCCCTCAGCGGCATCCTGCACCTGGCCGTGTGGCGCTGCCGCGCCATGGAGGTGGGCTACACCGACCAGGATCTGGCCGGGACCTTTCCCGAGACCACGGCCCTGGCCCTACAGCTGGACCTGCACGACGTGCTGGACCGCGACCCCATCGCCTGGACCACGGCGCAGGAAGTGGCCGCCCTGACCGGCTGAGCCGGCAGACGCCTTTCCCCGGCGGTCTGCGCCTAGGGTATCGTCTCCTACCTGCGCACCCCCTCCGAAGGAAACGCCATGTCTGTACTTGCCGCCATCGTCATCGTCCTCGTCGCCCTGCTGCACCTCTGGTTCCTCGTGCTGGAAATGTTCCTCTGGGACAAGCCGGCCGGCCTGAAGGCCTTCGGCCAGACGCCGGAGAAAGCCCAGGCCTCCAAGGTACTGGCCGCCAACCAGGGCCTGTACAACGGCTTTCTGGCCGCCGGCCTGCTCTGGGGGCTGAGCCTGGGCGCGGCGGGTACGCACATTCAGGTCTTCTTCCTGCTCTGCGTGCTGGTGGCCGGCCTGTACGGCGCGGCCACCGCCAGCCGCAAGATCCTCTACGTCCAGGCCTTGCCGGCTGCGCTGGGGCTGGTGCTGCTCATGCTGTCGTAGTCCGGGCCGGCTGCAGCCCGCACATGGACATCGTCTCGCACGGACTCTGGGGCGGCCTTGCGCTGGGCCGCGCCAGCCGGCGCAGCTTCTGGACGGCCTTCGGCTTCGGCACCGTGCCCGACCTCTTTTCCTTCGGCCTGGTCTTTGCCAACGGCCTGTGGGTCCATGGCCTGGATTTCTTCAACGGCATGGGCCACCCGCCGGACCCCTCGCTCATCCCGGCCTACGTGTACAGCCTCTACAACGCCACGCACAGCCTGGTGGTGTTCGCCCTCGTGTTCGGCCTGGTCTGGCTGGTGCGCGGCAAGCCCCTGATGGAACTGGGCGCCTGGGGCCTGCACATCGCGGTGGACATCTTCACGCACAGCGAAGCCTTCTTCCCCACGCCCTTCCTGTGGCCATTCTCGGACCTGCGGGTCAACGGGGTGCCCTGGAGCGACCCGCGCATCTTCTTCAGCAACGTGCTGCTGCTGACCGTGTTGTATGCCTGGTTCTTCCTCCGAAGGAAAAGGAAAAAACCGGCCTGACACCAGGGCGCACAGCAGGAGGAGCGACACGCCGTCGTTACCACAACTTACAGACGGCAAGCACCACTTCATCAAGAATGGTTGTCCCCGTCTTCTCTCCCTCCTCCCCATGAGCAAGCCCGGCAAGAAAGCGCCACCTGCACCTGCCCCCGTCCCCGCGCAGGCGGGCTCGCTCAAGCTTGCCTTCCTGGGCTGGTACGGGGTGGTCGGCGTCACGCTGGCCTACATCACCCCGGTCAAGCTGCCCTTTGCCGAAGGCTACGCCAAGGAGCACTGGCGCCACGCGCTGGGCAGCCTGGTGCTGATGCTCATGTTGATCGGCGGCATCGTGAGCCTGGCCTTCCACCTGCTCGACGCCAACGACTTCAAGTCGCAGATCGTCGACTACGTCAAGACCCACAAGCAGCGCGACCTGGTGCTCGAAGGCGACATCCACATCACCTGGTTTCCGCAGCTGGGCCTGGAGACCGGCAAGCTCAGCCTGAGCCAGCGCAACAGCAGCCTCAAGTTCGCCTCGGTGGAGAACGCGCGGCTCTACGTCGCCTGGTGGCCGCTTTTTACCAAGCAGGTGCAGGTGGAACGCGTCGTGCTCGACGGCATGCACGCCAACCTGCAACGCCACCCCGACGGCAGCACCAATTTCGACGACCTGCTGCAACCGGCCGACTGGATGGGCGAACTCCAGTTCGCAGTGGAGAAAGTGCGGGTGCTCGACTCCACGCTCAAGCTCCATGACGAGGCCTCGGGCCAGACCTATTTCGTGCATGAACTCAAGCTGGAAACCGGCCGCCTGGCCGACGCCACGGCCGGGCAGGTGCAGGCCAGCCTGCGCCTGCAGTCGGCGCAACCCCAGCTGGACCTGCAGCTGCGCCTGAACGCGCAGCTGCTCTACGACCACGCGGCCCATCGCTACGAGCTGTCCCAGATGGAAGGCCAGGCGCAGGGTGATGCCCTCGGCTTCAACGAGCTGCTGCTGGACTGGCGCGGCCGGCTCACGGCCTGGCCGGATCAGCACAGGCTGCTGCTGGAGCCCTTCAGCGCCACGGCACGCGGCCGGCTGGCGCAGGACCCTTTCGAAGGCAAGCTCGCTGCGGCGCGCGTGCAGCTCACGCGTGGCCTCTGGCAGGCCAGCACCCTCGCCCTGGAAGGCCGCATCACGCGCGAACCATCCGTCCTGGCCGCCACGCTGCAGGTACCGGCCATCGAAGCCGGCGCCAAAGCCTGGAAGAGCGCCGACGTGTTGGCCACTGTCGAATTCAAGCACGCCGGTGGTCTGCTGCAGGGGCGCGGCAACAGCCCCCTGCTCTACGACACCGAGAAACGCCAGCTGCAACTCGAAGCCCTCAACACCAATTGGACCGCCAACCACCCCCTGCTGGCCGCGCGCCTGCAGGCCACGGCCAGCGGCAAGCTTCAGGCCGCCTTGGCCACAGAGGAGGTGACGCTGGATGTCAAGACAAGCGTGGACGACAGCCAGCTCAGCGGGCGTGTGCAGCTGCAGGACTTCAAGGCACCGGCCTGGACCTTCGACCTCGCGGCCAGCGCGCTGGACCTGGACCGTTACCTGGTCAGCGACTGGACGCGCCGCCTGCAGGAAAGCACGCAAGCGCAGGACTTCGACCGGCTCAAGACATTGAACCTGCGTGGCAAGCTGCGCGGCGAGTCCCTGCGCGTGGCACGCCTGCAGACCGGCGCGTTCGCCGCCGAGCTGCGCGCCGCCTCGGGCACGCTCAGCGTGGAGCCCATCACCGCGCAACTGTATGGCGGCAACCTGCAGGCTGGTTTGACCTTGAGCGCCGGCGAGGCACCGTTACTCAGTGTGCGCCAGAAACTCGCGGGCGTGCAGATCGACACGCTGCTGGCCGATCTGAGCGGTGGAGAGTCCCATCTCAGCGGCAAGGGCAACCTGGTGTTCGACCTGAGCACGCAAGGTGCCACGCTGCAAACGCTGCGCCAGTCGCTCACCGGCACGGCCAGCCTGGCGCTCACGCGCGGCTCGCTGTCCGGCATCGACCTGCCCGAGGCCCTGCTCGCGGGCAAGGACCAGCTGGGCCTGAGCGGGGCCGAGCGTCGCGACAGCGTGCGCCTGACCGAGAACACCTCTTACAACGAATTCAAGGCCAGCATGGTCATGACGCAAGGCAAGGCGCGCAGCGAAGACCTGCTGTGGAAGTCACCGCTCTTCACAGGCAAGGGCGAAGCGGACCTGGACCTCGACACCCTGCAGCTCGACGGCTGGCTCGATGCCACGGTGGCGCCGGGCCTCAAACGTGCCAGCGCAGGCGAGCTGGCCGAACTGGCGGGCATCAACATCCCCATGCGCATCAATGGCCCCCTGACCACGGCCACGCTCAGCTACAGCCTGGGCGAAGCCAGCGGCGGCGGCCTGAGCCGGCTGGCGCGGACCAACCAGGCGCGCGTGTCGGCGGCCTTGGCAGCGGCTCCGACCACACCAGCCGGCATGACGGCCACCGCCAGCACGACCGGCGCCGGCAAACCCCCAGGAAAATAAGCCGCGGCAAGGGACAGTGCTCGAAGTCCCCTTGCGCCTGGGCCTGGCGCCCGAGACAATGCGCCATGCTGAGCAAGACCTTCACCATCGGACGCATCCGTCGCGCGGACTACGACACGTCCACACAGCAACTGGACCTGCACTGGGACAGCAAAACTGTCCTGGCCTACAAACAAGTGCCGCAGGAGGTCTTTCGCCGGCTGTGCAGCGCACCGAACCCGACGACCTATTGGGAAGACCGGATTGCGGAGGAGTATCCGAAGGGGGTACCGATGAGCAAGAGCTCAGGCTCCGACGATGCGGCGCAGAAGTTTCAGGACCTGTTTGGCGACGGGGAGTGACTCGGTCGATGGCGATGGGGGGCGTGGTCAGCGGCCGCCCGCGCACTCGAGTTCGAACAGCGGCACCTCGGCCTGGCGGCTCAGCCAGAGGCCTCCACCCAACTCCGTGAATCCGTCCGACAGGCCGCGCCGGTACAGCCGGGCGGGGTGACGGAACAGGCGCGGGTCGGTCAGCGTCGCGTCGATGGTTTCACGCTCGTAGTCCTCGGCCACCGCGGCTTCCACGTACAGGGCGCCCCGGCTCAGCGTGGCCAGGTTGTCCAGCGCGCGCTTCAGATCGGCCTCGCTCAGGTAGGGCAGCACACCCTGGCAGATCACCAGATCAAACGGCTCGGCACACCGGTAGTCCACCACCGATCCGCGCTCCCATCCGTAGCGCGCGCAGAGGTAGTCGCTGACCTCCACGCCGTGGTAGCTGACGCCGGGAAAGTGCGGCGCCAGCAGCTCGCGCCACAGGCCGATGCCGCAGCCCACATCCAGCACCCGCCGCACGGGCACGCGCAGGTACTTGAGGTAGCTGCACACGAAGGCGCTCAAGCGCACCATATGTGCGGGGTCGAGCCCGCTGGTCTTCTTGTCGAAGTAGTAGCGCTGGTAGTAGGCTTCGTCGAACCACTGGTCACTGGCAGATTGCACGATGGTTCCTTTTCTCTGCGGCGTTCGGCACGGGGAGTCATTGGGGAGTATGGCGCAGGGCTCGGGCAGGTGCCCTGGGCGAACCTGCTGCACCTATGCCGGTGCGGCGGGACCACACCGCCTTGCATGCAAATCAAGCACTTGCTGCCGCCTGCGGTGGAACGTCCGAATCCTGGGGACAACGAAGACCGCGTCAATGTAGCCGCTCCCTACGCAGCCAGCTCCGCTGCCAGTGCCTCGATGGCTGCACCCACTTCTGCTTCCAGCTTGAGCGACAACACTGGATCGGCCCGTGTCCTTCCCCGGTTCACCGCGGCCACCGGCCTGCCCGCCGCAACCGCCTCCTCCACAAAGCGGTAACCCGAATACACCATCAGCGACGACCCGGCCACGAGCACAGCGTCGGCCTGCGTCAATGCAGCGCGCACATCGGCCACCCGTTCACGCGGCACGCTTTCACCAAAGAACACCACATCCGGCTTGAGCAAACCACCGCAGTGCGGGCAGACGGGTACGTCGAAGGCGGCAAAGTCGAGTGACTCCAGATCGGCATCGCCATCGGGCAGGCTGCGCGCATCGAGCGCCAGCCAGTCCGGGTTGCGCGCCGTCAACTCTTCCTGCAACGCACGGCGCGGAGAACGCACACCGCAACCCAGGCAGCACACCGTGTCGATGCGGCCATGCAGGTCCACCACAGCCTGGCTGCCGGCGGCCTGGTGCAGGCCGTCGACGTTCTGCGTGACGAGTTGGACGATGCGGCCCGCGCGTTCCAGCTGCGCCAGCGCATGGTGCGCGGCCGTGGGCAAGGCACCGGCCATGGTGCGCCAGCCCAGCATGCTGCGGGCCCAGTAGCGCTGGCGAGCTAGCGCGCTGTCAACAAACAGCTGGTAACGCATGGGCTCGCGGCGTTTCCAGGCGCCGTGTTCGTCGCGATAGTCCGGAATGCCGGCGGCGGTGCTGCAACCGGCGCCGGAGATGACCAGCAGGCGCGGGTGCTTGGTCACGAAGTCGATCAGGGCTTGCAAGCCGTCCATAGGTGGATTGTGCGGTGTTGGGAAACGGGCCGGGAAATTCGTGTGACTTATTTCACGCCGGCGCCGGCCGGGCGAATTACACCGTGACTTAATCGACGGAAACGAATGCGGCGTGGGTCACGCGCTGTTGCGATTTTTTACAAACGACTTAGTCTCACTACACGACGAAGTTGCAGCAAGAAATGGATGGCCAAACCTACAAGGGGTCACGGGTTCTTCGGCGTGAACATACACCACACCAAGGAGTTTCACCATGAAAAAAATCGCAGTTTCCCTGGCCCTCAGCGCCATCGCCTTTGCGGCCCAAGCTCAAAACATGGACGCCCTCGGCTCCGTCGTGTCCCGCTTCGTGGACCAGCCCTACAACTGCGCGCAGATGTTGGGCGGCGGCAATGACGGTGATCTGCTGCCCACCAGCTACAACGTCGCACTGGATGCCACCCTCAAGGAAATCAAGGCGCCGGTGGACCAGGCCTTCGCCCTGCTGAACGCACGCTGCGCACAGCGCGTCATCAGCGAACGCCAATCGCAGGGTGTGGCTCGCGTGAGTGAGTTGAGCGTCACACGCTGAGCACCTGCCCCCCGGCTCCAGGTTGATGCGAGGAGCATCAACCCCCAATGAAAACGGCACCGTCAGGTGCCGTTTTCATTTTGCAGAACCAGGCTCTGGTTTTGCGCGGCGGCTTCAGCCGCTGGTCAAGCCCGCGTTTTCAGGCCGCGGCCTTGACCCCCGCACACGGGTCAGTGTGCGGCTTTCACTTTCAGGCGCCAGGCGTGCAGCAGCGGCTCGGTGTAACCGCTGGGCTGCTCCAGGCCCTTGAACACGAGGTCCGTCGCCGCCTTGTAGGCCATGGAGGTGGCGAAGTTGCCGGCCATCTTCTGGTACAGCGGGTCGCCGGCGTTCTGCTGGTCCACCACGGCGGCCATGCGCTCGAAGGTGGCGCGCACCTGCGCCTCGTTGGTGATGCCGTGCAGCAGCCAGTTGGCGATGTGTTGGCTGGAGATGCGCAAGGTGGCGCGGTCTTCCATCAGGCCGACGTTGTGGATGTCGGGCACCTTGGAGCAGCCCACGCCCTGGTCGATCCAGCGCACCACATAACCCAGGATGCCCTGCGCGTTGTTGTCCAGCTCCTGCTGGATCTCCTCAGGCGTCCACTTCGGCTTGCTGGCCACGGGAATGGTCAGCAGGCCGGTGAGCAGCTTGTCTTCCAGCGCCTTGAAATTCTTCGCGGTGGCCTGCTGCTCCAGCTCGTCCTGGATATCGGCCACGTTGACCTGGTGGTAGTGCAGGGCGTGCAGGGTAGCGGCGGTGGGCGAGGGCACCCAGGCCGTGTTGGCGCCGGCCAGCGGGTGCACGACCTTCTGCTTGAGCATGGCGGCCATCAGGTCGGGCATGGCCCACATGCCCTTGCCGATCTGGGCGCGGCCCTTGAGGCCGCAGGCCAGGCCTTCGAGCACGTTGCTCTTCTCGTAGGCGGCAATCCACTCGGTGCCCTTCATGTCGGCTTTGCGGATCATGGGGCCGGCGTACATGGCGGTGTGCATCTCGTCGCCGGTGCGGTCCAGGAAGCCGGTGTTGATGAAGGCCACGCGACTCTTGGCGGCGGCAATGCAGGCCTTGAGGTTCACGCTGGTGCGGCGCTCTTCGTCCATGATGCCCAGCTTGACCGTGTTCTCGGCCAGGCCCAGCAGCTGCTCGACGCGGGCGAACAGTTCGCTGGCGAAGCCCACCTCGGCCGGGCCGTGCATCTTGGGCTTGACGATGTAGATGGAGCCGGTGCGCGAGTTGCGCACGCCGTTGCTCGTCAGGCCCTTGAGGTCGTGCAGGGCGATGGTGGTGGTGATGACGGCGTCCATGATGCCCTCATGGATCTCGCTGCCGTCGCCGTAGAGGATGGCCGGGTTGGTCATCAGGTGGCCGACGTTGCGCACGAACAGCAGCGAGCGGCCGTGCAGGCGGATCTCTTCGCCGTTGGCGCCCTTGTAGATGCGGTCGGCGTTGAGGCGGCGCACGAAGGTCTTGCCGCCCTTGCTCACCTCTTCGGTCAGCGTGCCCTTGAGGATGCCCAGCCAGTTGTCATAGGCCAGCACCTTGTCGTCGGCATCGACCACGGCCACGGAGTCTTCCAGGTCCAGGATGGTGGAGAGCGCGGCTTCGACCAGCAGGTCGCTCACGCCGGCGGCGTCGCTGCGGCCGATAGGTGTGCTGCGGTCGAACTGGATCTCGATGTGGATGCCGTTGTTGCGCAACAGCACGGCCGAGGGCGCCGCGGCGCTGCCCTGGTAACCCACGAACTTGTGCGCGTCAACCAGGCAGTATTTGCTGCCGTCTTTCAGCGCCACCTTGAGCTTGCCGCCTTCGACGGTATAGCTGGTGGCGTCGACGTGCGAGCCCTTCTTCAGCGGGGCCACGCGGTCCAGCACGTGGCGCGCGTATTCGATGACCTTGGCGCCGCGTTTCGGGTTGTAGCTCTTGCCGTCGGGGCCGGCCTTGGTGGCGCCGCCGTCTTCGGGCAGGGCGTCGGTACCGTAGAGCGCGTCGTACAGCGAACCCCAGCGGGCGTTTGCGGCATTGAGCGCGTAACGGGCATTGAGAATGGGCACCACCAGTTGCGGGCCGGCCTGCACGGCCAGCTCGGCGTCAACGTTGGCGGTGTCGCTGTGCACTTCGGCGGGCACGGGGACCAGGTAACCGGTCTTCTCCAGGAAGGCGCGGTAGGCCTTCATGTCCTTGATGGGGCCGGGGTGGGCCTTGTGCCAGGCATCCATCTCCAGCTGCAGGCGGTCGCGCTCGGCCAGCAGGGCGGCGTTCTTGGGGCCCAGTTCGTGGGCGATGGCGTCGAAGCCCTTCCAGAAATCCGCGCTGCTGATGCCGGTGCCCGGCAGTACCTTGTCTTCGATGAAGCGGTACAGCTGGGTGGCGACTTGCAGCCGGTGGGCTTTGGTGCGTTGCGTCATGGTCTTAACTCCTCAAGCTTGAAAAATCGTGTGCGGGCGTCGGCGTCATTCCGCGGGGAAGAAGCCGAGCACGTCGTTGAGCGTGTTGCCAGTGCGCGTGGGCTGGGTGCCCAGTTCCTCGAAAGGCAGCGCATAGCGGTTGACCCACAGGGTCCGGTAGCCGTACCAGGTGGCGGCCAGTGCGTCCCAGCTGTTGCTGCTGACGAAGACGATCTGCGTGGCACGCAGGCCGGTCGCCTGCTCGCCCAGCGCGTACGCCTCGGGGTGGGTCTTGTACTTGCGCACCGCATCCACGCTGATCACGTGGTCCAGCAGGCCTTCGAGGCCCGCGCTGCGCACGGCGATGCCCAGCATCTCGGGGTCGCCGTTGGAAAGAATGCCGGTGGGGATGCCGCGTGCCTTGAGCGCCTGCAGCACGTCCCGGTTCTCGGGGAAGGCGCTCAGGTGGCGGTACTGGTTCATCAGCTGCAGCTCGGCCTCGGGCGTGAGCGTGAGCTTGAGGCGCTTGCAGGCGTAGCGCAGGCCGGCCTGCGTGAGCTGCCAGAAGGGCTGGTAATGCGTGCCGTGGTTGCTGGTGGTGACCAGGCGCGTGTATTCGATCTGCTTCTCGCGCCAGAGCTGGCCCAGGGCCTGGCCCTGGCCGGGAAACAGCTGCTCCGCCACCAGACCGACGCTGTAGACGTCGAACAAGGTGCCGTAGGCGTCAAACAGCACGGCTTTCGGCTGTGACGTGGCAGAGGCGCGGGGTTTTTCCATGCCTCCACTGTATTTGATACTTTCAAAACCATTAATAGCAAAATAATGCGTAAATTGCGAACAAAAAGTATCGAATCGACTTATGAGCCCCTCAAGGCCAGGAACGGCATAATCAGGGCGGCCGATGGTGGAAATACATCAATCGACGCCTTCTTTCGTGATTTGTCGTGCTTTGACAGCCAACTTTGATGAACATGCCCTTTGATCTGGTCGACCTGCGCCTCATGGTGCGCATCGCCGAAGCCGACAGCCTGACCAAGGGCGCCGAGGCGGCCCATATGTCGGCTCCCGCGGCCAGCACCCGCATCAAAAACATCGAGGAAAGCCTGGGCGTCAAGCTGCTGCACCGCAGCTCCCAGGGCGTGACGCTCACGCCGCCGGGCCAAGCCTTTGTGCACCACGCCCGCCTGGTGCTGGGCCAGCTGGAACACCTGCGCACCGACCTGCAGGAGTACGCGCGCGGCATCCGCGGCCATCTGCGCGTGCACGCCAACACCACGGCCCTGGGTGAGTTCCTGCCGCCGGTGCTGCGCTCTTACCTGCTGGCCCACCCGGATGTGAACGTGGACCTGCAGGAGCGCCTGAGCCACGACATCGTGCGCGCCGTCTCCGAGGGCCAAACCGACATCGGCATCGTGGCCGGCCTGGTTCGCACCGAGAACCTGCAGGTGCTCCCCTACCGGCGCGACCGCCTGGTGTTGGTGGTGCCGACCGGCCACAAGCTCGCCGGCGCACCGGCCGTGAGCTTTGCCAACACGCTGGACTTCGACCACGTGGGCCTGCATGAGAGCAGCGCCATCCGCGCCTTCTTGCAGCAGATCTGCGAAGGGCTGCACCGCCCCATGCAGCAGCGCATCCAGGTCAGCAACTTCGAGGCGGCCTGCCGCATGGTGGAGGCTGCGGTAGGCGTGGCCATCCTGCCCGGCTCGGCCGCGCACCGCCACGCCCAGACCATGGCCATCAGCATCGTGCCCCTGGCCGACCCCTGGGCCGAACGCGCAATGCAGATCGTGGTGCGCAGCCTGGACGCCTTGCCGGCCTACGCAAGGGAGCTGGTGGACTTGCTGGTGGAAGATGCGAAACAGGGCGGTGGCGGATAGGAAGCGCGTCTGGACGAAACGGCCAAAGCCATACGCTTCGTTACCGCTGATACGGATTCGCGCTTGTCTGCGTGGCAGCCCGTCCGGACAATCGACCGCTCCCGTATTGCACACGAGCGCCCAGGTGCTCTGACCACCCCATGCACCACACCCTGCTGTTCCGCTTCAAGATCTCGCTGCTGGCCGTCTTTGTCCTGTTCACCCTGCTGGGCCTGGCCGCGCCGAGCATGAAGGCGCTGCTCATCGGCCTGCTGGCCCTGGGCGCGTCGCTGGTGATCGCCATCGCCAACTTCGTGATGGCGGAGCAGCAGGTGAAACGCGAACTCCACTCCTCCTTCTGACGGACGCGGCCGGCCTCAGCCCCCGACCGGGGTGTAGGCGCTGCGGTTGGCCTCCAGCCACTGGCGCGATGCCTGCGCATCATGCTGCGCCGGGTGGAAATCAGCGCGCAGGTAGTCGCGCCAGGGCTTGAAGGTGCAGCGCACCAGGCCCTGCTTGCCAAAGAGAAAACTAACGGCGCTGGCCCAGGTGGACCAGCGCCAGAGCGTTTTGTCGCGCCGCAGGTTGAGCACCGTCTGGCGCAGCAGGTCGCCCAGGAAGAACATCGTTGCGCGACGAAACCATGTGATGCGCCAGGCTTCGTTGCCACCCAGTGCCTTGTAAAGGCCGAAGGCCGTGCAACGGTGCTCGGCCTCCTCGGCGCTGTGCCACAGCCACAGGGTGGCCAGCCGGCGGTCTGTGCTGCCGAGCACCTCGGGGTGCTTGAGCAGCCAGTCGGCAAAGATGGCCGTGAAGTGTTCGTTGGCCGCGGTGATGGCCAGCGGATGCCGCGGGTCCAGGTCTTCCAGCTGCTTGAGACGCTGCTGCGCACGCGGGCCCCAGCGGTTCTCCAGGCCCTGCCTGCCCAGTTGCTGGTTGTACAGCTCGTGCAGGCGGCGGTGGGTGGCTTCCTGGCCCACGAAACCCTGCACCTCCGTCTTGAACTGCGCCTGGAGATCGCCAGGCAGGGCCTGGTAGCCCTGGCGCACGGCATCGATGAAGAACTGCTCCCCGACCGGGAAGCTCATGGACAGGGCGTTGAAGAAGGCGGTGCGCAAGGGGTCGCCAGCGCACCAGTGGCGCGCCATGGGGGCGTCCATGTCGACGAGGAGGCGGCGGACAACGAGATCGGTCATGGTGTGGCGGGCTGATAAACGGGGAATCCAGTGACGATGCTACTCCTGCCACAAGGCCTGGGGGCGTCCATGCAAAACGCCGGGCGGACCCGGCGTTTTGCATGGCACATGCCGTAGCGATCAGTCGGCGAACTGGCCGGCAGCGCGGATGGCCTTGCCCCACTTGTCGACTTCGGCCGTCAGCCAGGCGCGCTGGCCTTCGGAGGACTGGCGGCCCGCCGGGGGGATCTCACCACCTAGGTCGGCCATGCGGCTCACGAAAGCCGGGTCCTTGAGGGCGGCGCGCATGGCGTCGCCAAACTTCTGCACCACGGCCGCGGGCGTGCCCTTGGGCGCGTAGACACCGTGCCAGACGATGACCTCGAAATCCTTGAGGCCGCCTTCATCCATCGTGGGCGCATCGGGCAGGGCCTTGATGCGCTGCTTGCTGGTCACGCCATACATCTTGACGGTGCCGGCCTTGATGTGCGGCACGGTGTTGGTGGTCTGGTCGCACAGCAGGTCGACCTGGCCGCCCAGCAGCGCATTGAGCGCCGGGCCGGTGCCCTGGAAAGGCACGGTGGTCAGGGTCACGCCCAGCGACTGCTGGAACAGCGTGCCGCACAGGTGCGAGACAGCCCCCAGACCGGCGTTGGCCAGGTTGATCTTCTCGGCGTTGGCCTTGATGTAGACGATCAGTTCGCCCAGGTTCTTCGCCGCCATGTCCTTGCGCGCGAGCATGGTCATGGGCACGTCCACCACATTGCCGACGTGCTCGAAATCGGTCACGGGGTTGTAGGCCAGCTTGCGGTACAGCGCCGGCGCCGTGGCCATGCCGTTGTGGTGGATCAGGAAGGTGTAGCCGTCCGGCGCGGCCTTCATCACGTAACTGGCGGCGATGGTGCCGCCCGCGCCGGCCTTGTTTTCCACCACCACGCTCTGGCCCAGCGACTTGGTCATGGTGGCGGCCAGGGTGCGGGCCACGATGTCGGTGGGGCCGCCAGCGGCGAAAGGAACGACCAGGCTGATCGGCTTGGCCGGATAGGCCTGCGCCTGGGCCAGGTTGCTGCCCAGGGCCAGGGTGGAGGCCACAGCGGCGGCGGTGAAGATTCTGCGGTTCAGGTTCATGGGGTCGTCCTTGTTGCTTGGATGAGTAGAAAAGTCCCTATTTCTTCTTGTGTCGCCTATGGTGATTCAGATGCCAGGGGGCGACAAGCCGGGTCATCCCTAGGATGTGGATATCCCGTACAAGACCTCAAGGCAGCAAACGCCCCACTTGAGGGACGGCCGCGATCCCCCACAGGCCGGCCATGGCTTTTCGCATCTCGCCCTCGGAGGCTCCCCCGTGGTACAGGGCTAGGCGCTGGGCCTTGTCTTCGAGTTCGGGGCGGCTCAGGGTGTTGCCCGGGTCGCCCTTGGGCTCGTCCACACGACCGTGCAGCAGGCGGCCGTCGACCGTTTCCACGCGCACCTTGCCGATCCAGCGTGCGGGGTAGGCAGCGTCCACCTCGGGGTCGAGTTCCATGACAACCTTGTCGTGGAAGGCCGTCACCTCACCGGACTTGAAACTGGCGTCGAACTCGCTCAGGCCCGCACGGCCCAGCACCGCCACCAGGCCCAGAACCGTGCCCATGGAGAACTTGCTCTGATGCACGGTCTGCGGATCGGTCACCGGCCCCAGCACGTCGATGGCGCCCTGGTGCACCAGCGCGATGACGCGCTTGACGTCAGCGGCCTTGAGCTGGTGGTCGCGCAAGACCTGCTGCAGCGCGTCGGCTGCCGGGTGCGTGTGGCGGCAGGAGGCGTGGAACTTGAACGAGGTTTCGGCGGTGGCCCAGCGCGTGCCCAGGCCATCGGTGAGTCTACTGATGTCAGCGTCACTCGACATGCCAGCGGCCAGCCCTTGCGGGCCTTCGAGGATGCGACGCGCGCCGGTGAATCCCTTTTGCGCAAGATACGCCGCGGTGAGGCCGGCGCCAGCCGCATGCGCGGTGTGCAGCTGCTTGGAGTCCGCGGCATCGCGCAGGAATTCCCACAGGCCGGCGGATTGCGTGCCGGCCGAACCGAAGGCGTTCAGCATCTGTTCGGGCGTGAGTTTCAGCAGATGACCGACGGCAGCGGCGGCGGCCAGCGTGCCGGCCGTGCCCGTGGTGTGGAAGACCTTGTAGTGCGAACGACCCAGGAACTCGCCGACGCGGATGCCCACTTCGTAACCCGCCACACAGGCGGTCAGCAGTTCCTGGCCCGAGCGGCCCAGGGCCTGCGCCACCGCCAGCGCCGGCGGAAAGACGACCGTGGCCGGATGGAAGACCGAGCCGTTGTGCACATCGTCCTGCTCGGCCACGTGCGAGGCGGCAGCATTGGCCATGGCGGCCAGCAGGGGGCTGCTGGTACGGCGGTGGATCAGGATCTCGCTCGGGCCATCGCTGGGCCCCATGCTTTCGACGAAGGCGGCCAGGATCTCGACGGCGCGCGCGTTCTTGCCGGCGAGGGCCGAGCCGAACCAGTCGAGTAGCAGGTCTTCGGTGCGGCGGATCACCGGCGCGGGGATGGCGTCGAACTTCAGATTGGCGGCGAATTCGGCCAGGGCTTGCGTAGAGGGTTGGACGCTCATGATCAGATGGCCTTGTCGTTCTTGAGCTGTTTGATGTCTGCAGCGCTCAGGCCCAGCTCGCGCAGGATGGCCTCGCTGTGCTGGCCCACGGCGGGGATGGCGTCCATGCGCACATGGGCCTCGTCGGGTGCGCCGGGCGGCAGCAGGGCGGGCACGGGGCCCACGGGGGTGCTGACCTCGGTCCAGCGCTGGCGCGCGGCCAGTTGCGGATGCGCCCAGAGATCGGCCATGGTATTGACCTGCGCGTTGGCGATGCCGGCCGCTTCCAGCCGTTCGATCACCTGGGCCGCGCTGAGCTTGTCGAAGGCGGTTTCGATCAGCGCCTTGACTTCGGCGCGCGCGGCCGAACGCTTGGCATTGGCGTCGAAGCGTGCGTCCTTCGCCAGTGCGGGCTGCTGCAGGACCTGCTCGCAGAACACCGCCCACTCGCGTTCATTCTGCAGGCCCAGCATCACGCTCTTGCCGTCGCCGGCCGCGAACGGGCCGTAAGGGTAGATGGTGGCGTGCGAGGCGCCGGCGCGCGGCGGCGGTGCGGCGCCGTCATACGCGTAGTACATGGGGAAACTCATCCACTCGGCCATGCTCTCGAGCATGGAGACGTCGATGCGCCGGCCCAGGCCGGTGCGGCCGCGCTGCAGCAGGGCGGTGAGGATGTTGGTGTAGGCGTACATGCCGGCGGCGATGTCGGCAATCGAACAGCCGGCCTTGGCAGGCTCGTCGGGCGAGCCCGTCACCGAGAGAAAACCGGCCTCGCTCTGGATCAGCAGGTCGTAGGCCTTCTTGTCGCGGTAGGGGCCGCTGTCGCCATAACCCGAGATGTCGCAGACGATGAGCCTGGGGTACTTCTCGTGCAGGGCCTCGAAGGACAGGCCCATGCGCGCGGCGGCACCGGGCGCGAGGTTCTGCACCAGCACATCAGCGTTGCAAAGCAGCTTGTCCATGATCTCGCCCGCCTTGGCGTGCTTGAGATCGAGTGCCAGGCTTTCCTTGGAGCGGTTGGTCCAGGTGAAATGCGAGGACAGGCCGTTCACGCGGCTGTCGTAACCCCGAGCAAAGTCGCCGCTACCCGGGCGTTCCACCTTGATCACGCGCGCGCCCTGGTCGGCCAGCTGGCGCGAGCAGAAAGGCGCAGCGATGGCATGCTCCAGCGTGACGACGGTGATGCCTTCGAGCGGTTTCATCGTCATTGCCTCAGAAACTGCGCGGCAGGCCCAGCAGGTGCTCGGCCACGTAAGAGAAGATCAGGTTGGTCGAGATCGGCGCCACCTGGTACAGGCGCGTTTCGCGGAACTTGCGTTCGATGTCGTATTCGCAGGCGAAGCCGAAACCACCGTGCATCTGCAGGCAGACGTTGGCCGCCTCCCAGGAGGCCTTGGCCGCGAGGTACTTGGCCATATTGGCCTCGGCGCCGCAGGGCTGGTGCGCATCGAACAGTTCGCAGGCTTTCCAGCGCATCAGGTTGGCGGCCTCGACCTCGATGTAGCTCTCGGCGATCGGGAACTGCACCCCCTGGTTCTGGCCGGTGGGGCGGCCGAAGACCACACGGTCTTTCACGTACTTGGTGACACGGTCCACGAACCAGTAGCCGTCGCCGATGCATTCAGCGGCGATCAGGGTGCGCTCGGCGTTCAGGCCGTCGAGGATGTACTTGAAACCCTGGCCTTCCTGGCCGATCAGGTTCTCGGCCGGGATCTCGAGGTTCTCGAAGAAGAGTTCGTTGGTCTCGTGGTTGACCATGTTCGGAATCGGGCGCACGGTCAGGCCCGATTTCTCGGCCTGGCGCAGATCCACCATGAAGATGGACATGCCTTCGCTCTTTTTCTTCACGTCGGCCAAGGGGGTCGTGCGCGCCAGCAGGATCATGAAGTCCGAGTGCTGCACGCGCGAGATCCAGACCTTCTGGCCGTTGACGACGTAGCGGTCGCCCTTCTTCACGGCGGTGGTCTTGATCTTGGTGGTGTCGGTGCCGGTGGTGGGCTCGGTCACGCCCATGGACTGCAGGCGCCACTCGCCGGACGCAATCTTGGGCAGGTAGAGCTCCTTCTGCGCTTTGGATCCGTGGCGCAGCAGGGTACCCATGTTATACATCTGGCCGTGGCAGGCACCGGCGTTGCCCCCGCTGCGGTTGATCTCTTCCATGATCACCGAGGCCTCGGTCAGGCCCAGGCCGGAACCGCCGTATTCCTGCGGAATCAGCGCACCCAGCCAGCCGGCCTTGGTCAAGGCGTCGACGAATTCTTCGGGGTAGGTGCGCGCGGCGTCGATCTTGCGGTGGTATTCATCGGGAAACTGGGCGCAGAGGGCACGCACGGCGTCGCGGATGTCCTGGTAGGTGTCGGTCTTGTTCATGTTCGTGTGCTTGCTTAGGCGATCTCGGCCGTGCCTTGCATGGTCAGCCAGCCCTCATGGTCACGGCCCCAGAGGGATACCGTCTTGCCTTCGACCTTGCCGCAGACCGTGAAGGGATGGATGTCGAAGGTAGGGCGCACCGCCTTGAAGCTGAAGCGCCTGACTTTCGCATCGGGCAGGTGGCGGCGCAGCAGGTCCAGCAGCAGGGTGGCGATCAGCGGGCCGTGCACGATGAGGCCGGGGTAGCCCTCCACACCGGTGACGTAGCTGCGGTCATAGTGGATGCGGTGGCCGTTGAAGGTGAGCGCCGAGTAGCGGAACAGCAGCACGGGGTCGGGCACGATCTCGCGGCTGAACTGCTCGTCGCGCGGCGCGGGCGTGGGGGCCGGCTGCGGCGCACCGGGAACCGGCGCGTCGCGGTAGACGATGTCGTGCTCCTCGCTCAGCGCCAGGCCCTGGGCGTTGCTGAATTCATGGCGCACGCAGACGAAGACCAGCGAGCCCGTGCGCCCCTCTTTCACCGTCACATCCTTGATGGTCGACACGCGCGTGACCTTCTCGCCCACGCGCAGCGGCTGCAGGAAATCCAGCCGTCCGCCGGCCCACATGCGCCGCGGCAGGGGTACCGGCGGCAGGAAGCCGCCGCGTTTGGCGTGGCCGTCCTCGCCGATCTCGCTGTGGCGCGCCAGCGGCGTGAAGTAGAGCCAGTGCCACAGGGGCGGCAGCGCGGTACCGGACACGGGGGCTGGGTCGTCCCGATCCAGCGTCGCCGAGAGGGCGGCCACCGGCGTGGCGGTGAGTTGGTCCTCGCGGGATTCGCTGAGGCCGATCCAGTCGCGCAAGGTGTCCAGCGCCAGGGTGGGGGTGGAAGCGGGGGTGTTCATGGGCGCAGATCATGCGCCTGCCACCGGCCGGGCGCCATTTGCATTTGCACAAGGGCCTGTTAGGCGGCCCTTAACGCGACCTCTGCGAGACCGTGAACAGGCTCCTAGAGCGGGCTGAACTGGGTCTGCCCGGGCTCGTAGGCCAGCACGCGGTTGCGCCCGGCGGTCTTGGCGGCGTAGAGCGCCTTGTCGGCGCGCTGGGTCAGGGTTTCGGCCGTTTCGCCGGGCACCAGCTGGGCCACCCCGACCGAAACCGTGATGCCGAAGCGGTGCCCGCCCTCGCCCTTGAATTCCAGGTCGGCGATGGCCAGACGCACACGTTCGCCGGCCTCCACGGCCTGCGACAGGGGCGTGGCCGGCAACAACACGATGAACTCTTCCCCACCCCAGCGGCCGAAGATGTCGCTGCCACGCAGTGTTTCCTGGGCCCGCGTCGCCAGGCGCCGCAGCACCTCGTCGCCCACGGCGTGGCCATGCGCGTCGTTGACGCGCTTGAAGAAATCGATGTCCAGCAGGAGGATGGAGAAGTCCTCGGGCTGGCGCTCCCAGGCCTTGACCTGGCGGCGCAGTTCGGCCTCGATGTGGCCGCGGCGAAAGGCGCCGGTCAGGCCGTCGCGGATGGCCAGTTCGCCGAGCTTGCGGTTAGTAAGCTCCAGCTCCTGGGTGCGGCTGCGCAGCAGCTCGTGCATCTGCAGTTCCTGCTGGATGTTCTGGTTCAGCTGGTCCAGCAGCTTGCGCTGGGTCAGGCGTGCGCGCACCCACTCGCGCGTGCGCCGGTGCTCGCCGCGGCTGCGCACCAGCAGCATGACCGCATAGACCACGAAGGCCCAGTCGACCACCGGCAGCTCCTGGACGAAGCCCGGGTAGTGCTGATGCAGTTGCCACAGGGTGCCGGCGACGATGGTCGTCATGAAGCTGGCGTAGAGCCGCATCTCGATGCCCTGTGCACTGAGCAGGAAGGCCACGACGGCCACGATGAAGATCAGGCGCAGGTAGAACAACGCGTCGACCTGCCCCGTGCCCACCATGGTGATGCTGACGACCCAGACCACGGCCAGGCCGACGGAGCCCAGCCACTCCAGGCCGAACCACAGCCGCCCGCGCGCGAACTGGGACTGTGGCGACGCGCTCAGGAAGACATGCGCGAGCAGGAAACGAAACGTCAGCACCACCAAGGCGAGACCGGCCCACAGCAGCAGCTGTTCGCGCGGCTGGGCCGTCCAATGCGCCCAGACGATCAGAAACACCGGCAGGTAACCGAGCAGCGCCGATTCGCGCGTGCGTGCGAAAAGCTCACGCATCATGCGCGCCTGGATAGCCTCCTCCTCCAGCCTGGGCAGGCTTTCGGGATAGACGGAGACAGGAGAGGAGTCCACGGGAAGGTGGGTGTTGCGTTTTTCAAATTTTCTCAAAAACGAACAAATCCGTGTTGATTCTTCGTAATTAAGAACCCCCAAAGACATAATTGTTCACAGAGACATAATTGTTTTTATGGACAAGCTGAAACAAATGGAGTCTTTCGTCTCCGTTGCCACGCGCGGCAGCCTGACGGCGGCGGCCCACGCCGAAGGCGTGGCCCCCGCCATCATGGGCCGGCGGCTGGACGCGCTGGAAGAACGCCTGGGCGTGAAACTGCTGGTGCGCACCACGCGACGCATCAGCCTGACCCATGAAGGCAGCGCCTTCCTGGAAGATTGCCAGCGCTTGCTCACCGATGTGGCCAATGCCGAAGCCAGCGTCTCGGCCGGCGGCGTCAAGGCCAGCGGCCACCTGCGCATCACGGCGCCGGCCGGTTTCGGCCGCCGCCATGTGGCGCCCCTGGTCCCGAAGTTCCGCGAACTGCATGCCGATGTGACGATTTCCCTGAACCTAAGCGACCGGGTGGTGGACATTGCCGGCGAGGGTTATGACTGCGCTGTGCGCGTGGGCGACATGCCGGACTCCTCCCTGGTCAGCGTGCGCATGGCCGACAACCGGCGCCTGTGCGTGGCCACGCCCGACTTTCTCAAGCGCCACGGCACGCCCCTGGTGCCGCAGGACCTGACGCGCTTCGACTGCCTGGTGCTGTCCAGCGACGCCTCGCAGACCCGCGGGTGGGCGTTCCGCGTACCGCGGAACGCCCAAGGGCGACAACATGGAAGCACCCTGGCGGGTGCGGCGTCCCGCGAAGCCCAGGGGCGACAAGACGGAAGTGCCCTTGCGGGTGCGGCGTCTACCAGCGACAACGATAGCGAGGTCATCCACCTGCGCCCCAGCGGCCCCATGGACTGCTCGGACGGCCAGGTGCTGCACAACTGGTGCCTGGCCGGCCATGGCATCGCCTGGCGCAGCTCATGGGAGGTGGAGGAAGAGATCGCCGCCGGGCGCCTGGTGTCCGTGCTGGAGAACTTTGCCGCCCCGCCCAACGGCATCTATGCCGTGTTCCCGCAGCGCAGGCACCTGCCGCTGCGCGTGCGGCTGTGGGTGGACTTTCTCAAGCACCACTACAGCCAGCCGGGCTTCTGGCAGGCACGGCAACAGAGCCACTGAACCCCGCGCGGTTCAGCTCCTGAGCATCGCCTCGACCGCAAGGCGTCCCTGCGGGCTGGCCAGTATCACGATGGCGTCGCCCCCCTTCACGACGTGATCGTCGGGGGGATTGAAGCGCCATTCGCCACGCTCGTGCAGGGCCAGCAACAGGTATTCACGCGAGCGCGGCAGCAAGCGCTCCACCGTCGCACCGACGAATCCAGCCGGCACCAGCACTTCTTCCACGCGCAGGTTGTCCTCGCTCTTGAGCATCTTGTCCATGAAGTTGACCACGTGCGGTCGCACCATGGCCGACGCAATGCGCATGCCGCCGGAAAAATCGGGGGAAACGATCTCATCGGCTCCGGCCTTGCGGGCCTTCTGGGCATTGCGCACGTCGTGCAGGCGCACCACGACACGGGCCTTGGGATTGATCAGCTTGACCGACAAGGCCACCATGAGGTTGTGACTGTCGTCCGAGGTCACGGCAAAAACCCCGGCCGCGCGCTCCACGCCGGCGCGGTGCAAGGCGTCGTCGTCGGCCGCATCACCGCACAGATGCGGCGTGCCGGGGCTTTGCTCCAGCCATCGGTCCAGGGTGGGACGATCGACCTCGACCACCACGAAGCGGCGCTGCGTCTTCTGCAGCTCCTGCGCCACATTGGTGCCAACCCGCCCGATGCCGCAAACGATGTAGTGCCCGGAGAGCCGGGCGATTTCCTTTTCCATGCGTCTTTCCTTCAAGGCAATGTTGAGGTCCGAGTCGATCAGTAGCGCGACCAGCGTGGAGAACAGGTAGCTCAGGGTGCCGATGCCGATCACGGCAATGAAGACCGTGAACAGGCGGCCATAGGGATGGGTCGTCAGGTCGATGATCTCGCTGAAGCCGATCGACGAGATCGTGATGAAGGTCATGTAGAAACTGTCGATCCAGCCCGCCGACGGACGCCCGAGGTAGCGGTAGCCCAGCGTGCCCAGCAGCAGGACCAGCAGGAGCAACAGGGCGCCGATCAGGAGGCCCGACCAGTGTCTGCTGCGGAAAATGCCTTGCAATCGTGATGCCATGCTGCCAATGATGCAGCAAATCCGCGCCGACGCCATCGCCCGGTGCGCCGGTTTTTGCGTTCCCGCAAGGAGAAAACAAAAAACCCCGCGGGCATGACGCCACGCGGGGTTGTCGACGATCAGGGTCGGTGCTTATTTGTTGCTCAGGCACTGGCTCATGAACTTCTTGCGATCGTCGCCGGTCTTGCCGGTGGCGTCGGCGTTGCACTTCTTCATGCGCTCCTGCTGCGGCGTGGCCTTGGCCGTCGCGGCGGCCGGCTTGGCCTTGAGGCATTCGCTCATGAAGGCCTTGCGCTCGTCGCCCTTCTTGTCGCCGGCTTCCTTGTTGCACATGCCCATCTTGTTCTGCTGGGCGGTCGGCGCCTTTTTCTCGTCATCGGCGTGCGCAACGCCAAGGCTCAAGGACAGGCCGAGGGCGAGCAGGGAAATCAGTTTCTTCATGGTGTCTCCTCCAGGATGTGAACGGTTGGGGTGGGTGAATCGCAGCCCGATTCCAGCATACAACGGGGCAGCCGGCAATCCTGCTGACAAACGGTTACCCCGGGGCAGGCGGTGCATCAACGGGGACGCAGCCCTGGTCAGTAGAATCAAGCCCCATGTTGACTGTCAAAAACGAACTGCTCCAGACCCTCGGCATCGTGCTGGAGCAGTTGCTGCCCGGCGCCGGCGCGCGCGCGGCCTTTGAATCCCCCAAGGTGGCCGAGCACGGCGACCTGGCCACCACGGCGGCCATGCAGCTGGCCAAACCCCTGAAACAGCCCCCGCGCCAGGTGGCCGAGAGCCTGCGCAGCGCGCTGCTGGCCACCCCGGCCTTCTCGACCTGGGTCGAAGCGGTGGAGATCGCCGGGCCCGGTTTCATCAACATCCGCCTCAAGCCCGCGGCCAAGCAGCAGGTGGTGCGCGAGGTGCTGTCGCAGGGCCGTCACTACGGTGAGCAAAAGGCAAAGGGCCGGCGCATGATGGTCGAGTTCGTCTCGGCCAACCCCACGGGCCCGCTGCACGTGGGCCACGGCCGCCAAGGCGCCCTGGGCGACGCAATCTGCAACCTGTTCCAGACCCAGGGCTGGGAGGTCTGCCGCGAGTTCTATTACAACGACGCCGGCGTGCAGATCGGCACCCTGGCCAACAGCGTGCAGTTGCGGGCCAAGGGTTTCAAGCCGGGCGATGCCGAGTGGCCGGAAGCCGCCTACAACGGCGACTACATCGCCGACATTGCGGCCGACTTCATGGCGAAGAAGACCGTCAAGTCCGACGACCGCGAGTTCACCGGCAGCGGCGACGTGAACGACCTGGACGGCATGCGCCTGTTTGCCGTGGCCTACCTGCGCCATGAGCAGGACCTGGACCTCAAGGCCTTCGAGGTGAAGTTCGACAACTACTACCTCGAGTCCAGCCTGTACACCAGCGGCAAGGTCGACGCCGCGGTGGAAAAACTGCGCGAGGCCGGCAAGACCTACGAGCACGACGGCGCCCTGTGGCTCAAGACCACCGAGTACGGCGACGACAAGGACCGCGTCATGCGCAAGGGCGACGGCACCTACACCTACTTCGTGCCGGACGTGGCCTACCACATCACCAAGTTCGAGCGCGGCTTCGAGAAGGTCGTCAACATCCAGGGCACGGACCACCACGGCACCATCGCGCGCGTGCGCGCCGGCCTGCAGGCCGTGGGCCTGGGCATCCCGCAAGGCTTCCCCGACTACGTGCTGCACACCATGGTGCGCGTGGTGCGCGGCGGCCAGGAAGTGAAGATCTCCAAACGCGCGGGCAGCTACGTGACGCTGCGCGACCTGATCGAGTGGACATCGAAGGACGCCGTGCGTTTCTTCCTGCTCAGCCGCAAGCCCGACACCGAATACACCTTCGACGTCGACCTGGCCGTGCAGAAGAACAATGAGAACCCGGTCTACTACGTGCAGTACGCGCACGCGCGCATCTGCTCGGTGATCAACGCCTGGCGCGAGAAGGAAGGCGGCCACCGCAGCACGCTCAAGGACGCCGACCTGTCCCTGCTGGACAGCCCGGCCGCCCAGGGCTTGATGCTGCAGCTCTCCAAGTACCCCGAAATGCTCACGGCCGCCGCGCAGGACTTCGCGCCGCACGACGTGACCTTCTACCTGCGCGAGCTGGCCGCCAGCTACCACAGCTACTATGATGCCGAGCGCATCCTGGTGGAGGACGAGGCGCTCAAGCGCGCACGGCTGGCCCTGGTGGCCGCCACGGCGCAGGTGCTGCACAATGGCCTGGCGGTGCTGGGTGTGAGCGCACCGGAGAAGATGTAGCCGGCTGCCATGCGGTATCGGACATCCAGATTGGCGAGACAAAGGCAAGGCATGAAACAGCAACGCGGCGGAACCATCCTGGGCTTGATCATCGGCGTCGTCATCGGCCTGGCCGTGGCGCTGGTCGTCGCCCTCTACGTGACCAAGACCCCGGTGCCCTTCCTGAACAAGGGACAGAATCGCACGCCCGATCAGGACGCGGCCGAGGAAAAACGCAACAAGGACTGGGACCCGAACGCCCCGCTCTACGGCAAGACCAAGCCGCCGGCCGCCGCCGCATCGGCCCCAAAAGCCGCGGCCAAGCCCGCCACACCGGCACCGGCCGTCAAGGCGCCGGCCAAAGCCGACAGCAAACCCTCAGCCGACCCGCTGGGCGACCTGGCCAAGGCCAAGGCGGGTGCTGCCGATCCCTTTGCCTATTTCATCCAGGTCGGCGCCTTCCGTACCCCCGAAGATGCCGAGGCCCAGCGTGCCAAGCTCTCGCTGACCGGCGTGGAAGCCAAGGTCACCGAACGCGAGCAGGCGGGACGCCAGATCTACCGCGTGCGCGTCGGCCCCTACGACAAGAAGGAAGAGGCCGAGAAGGTCAAGGGCCAGATCGAGGCCGCCGGCCACGAGACGGCCCTGGTGCGCGTGCAGCGCTGATTGGTCTGAACGGAACTTGTACCGCCGGGACGTGTCCCACCCCGGCATCTTCATGGAGCCAACGCAAATGATGAAACGTCGTGACTTTTCCCGCGCCTGCGGCGCTGCCCTGGCCGGCGCCACCGTGCTGCCCGCCTTCGCCCAGCAGCGTTTCGACGCCGGCAAGGACTACCTGCCGCTGGAGAAACCCGCCCCCATCGAAACGCCCAGCGGCAAGATCGAGGTGGTCGAGTTCTTCTGGTACAACTGCCCCCACTGCAACGTCTTCGAGCCCGCACTGGAAGCCTGGATCAAGCGCGCGCCCAAGGACGTGGTGATCCGGCGCGTGCCGGTGGCCTTCAGCAGCGCCTACCAGGGTCAGCAGCGCCTGTATTACACGCTGGAAGCCATGGGCCTGGTCGAGAAGATCCACGCCAAGGTCTTCCAGGCCATCCACGGCGAGCGCAAGCGCCTGGAAGCCCCCGAGGTCATCGCCGAATGGATTTCCAGCCAGGGCGTGGACAAGACCAAGTTCATGGAGCAGTTCAATTCCTTCACCGTGGCCTCCAAGGTCACCCGCGCCGGCCAGCTGACCGCCGCCTACAAGGTCGAAGGCGTGCCCGCCATGGGCGTGGCCGGCCGCTTCTACACCGATGGCACGCTGACGCGCAATATGGAGCGGTCGCTGCAGGTGGTGGACTATCTGGTGGGGGAAGTGCGCAAGGGGCGTTGATTCGTTTTCTTGTCTTTTCTTGCCGAGGCCCGCTTTCTTGCGGGCTTTTCTTTTTTGCGCTGCGTTTTTTCATGCGTAGAGAGCCGGGTCTCGCCCCGGCGGGCGAGGTACTTTTCTTTGCTTCGCCAAAGCAAAGTACCCAAAAGAAAGGCGAGCCGAAGTCAGGGCCGCTGCGCGGTTCCTTGCGCTGCTCGCACCGGTCGGGGTCGGGCTAAACTCGCTGCGCTCAGACAACGCCCGCCCTGATCCGCCCGCTGCTGCGCTGCTCAGCCCTGCCACACGGCATAGGGGTCCAGACAGCCGGGAACCAACCGCCCAAGACAAACAAGGACGCGCCATGGCGCGTCCTTGTGGTCTTGGGTTTTGATATTCGGCTTCCA
>CAUPMJ010000018.1:0-45798 GCA_963512455.1 uncultured Hylemonella sp.
GATTCGGTGTTCGGACTCCACCGCCGTAATGAGGAGGCGAGTAGCGCAGGGAGCGGCGGAAAAAGAAGCGCAGATGTTTGAGCGCAGCGATTTTCTGCGCTTCCCGCCGGTCCCGAGCAACGCAGCGTGCCCGTAGCGTAGCGGAGGGTCGACGAATCCGGCTCGCCTTTTCTTTGGTGACTTTCTTTTGGCGAAGCAAAAGAAAGTTACTGCCCTGCCGGGGGCACATCCCGGCAAAGCAACACCTGCGGTAATGCAGCGTCAAAAGCAGCAAGGCACCCATTAGCATGGAGCCATGCCGCAAAGCCCAACCCAGAGCCAAGCCAGACTCCTGACTACCGCCCTCCTCGGCTGGATCACCGGCCTGACTGCACAGCTGCAGCAAAGCGAACTCTGGCCTGCGACCCACTACGGCCTGCTGATCGCCGCCGCGTTTGCACTGGTCCTCGCCATCGGAAGATGGCATCACGTGGTGGCCAGACTACTCGGCAGCTTCATCGCAGCAGCTCTGCTGGCCCACGCCAGCACCGGCCTGCGCGCCACGTACTTCCAGCAGCAGGCCCTGGACCCGACGCTGGAAGGCAAAGACATCAGCATCACCGGCCGCATCAGCGCCATGCCCCAGTTCGGCGAGAACAGCACACGCTTCCGTTTCACGGTGGAAAGCGCGACGCAGGACGGGCAGGCCGTGCCGGTGCCGCCCCAGCTCTACCTGAGCTGGTACGGCGGCTTCCGCAACGAGGATGGCGCACTGCTGGAGCCCCTGCAAGTGGCGCCGCCCTTGCAGGCTGGAGAGCGCTGGTTGTTCACCGTGCGGCTGCGCGCACCGCATGGAACGCGCAACCCGCACGGTTTCGACTTCGAACTCTGGCTCTGGGAGCGGGACCTGCAGGCCACGGGGTATGTGCGCACCGGCAAACGCGACCCGCAGCCGCAACAGTTGGGGCAAAGCTGGCAGCACCCGGTGGAATGGGCGCGCCAGCAGGTCCGCGACACCATTCAACAACGCGTGCCCGCTGTCACCGGGACCCCGAGCGAAGAGGCACAGGCCAGGGCCATGGGCATCGTGGCCGCGCTGGTGACAGGCGACCAGCAGGCCATCACACGCAGCGACTGGGACATCTTCCGCGCCACCGGCGTGGCCCACCTCATGAGCATCTCGGGCCTGCACATCACACTCTTCGCCTGGCTGGCCGCGCTGCTGCTGCGCGCGCTCTGGCGTAGCTCGCCGCGCCTGTGCCTGGCGTATCCGGCCCAGCATGCGGGCCTGTTGGGCGGCTTGCTGCTGGCGGCCAGCTACGCGCTGTTCAGCGGCTGGGGCGTGCCGGCACAACGCACGGTGCTCATGCTGGCCACCGTGACCCTGCTGGGCCTGTCGGCACGGCGCTGGCCCTGGCCGCAGCTCTGGCTGCTGACCGCAGCCGTGGTGCTGCTGGCCGATCCCTGGGCTCTGCTGCAAGCGGGCTTCTGGCTCAGCTTTGTGGCGGTGGGCGTGCTGTTTGCCGGCGCGGGCCAGCAGCAAAACTCACAGCGAACCTGGAAACAGCGGGTTGCGGGCTTGCTGCGCGAGCAGTGGCTGATCACGCTGGCCCTGGCACCGCTGACCTTGCTGCTGTTCGGCCAGGTCTCGCTGGTCGGTCTGCTGGCCAACCTGGCGGCGATCCCCTGGGTCACGCTGGTGGTGACGCCGCTGGCGCTGCTGGGCATGCTCTGGTCGCCACTGTGGGATGTAGCCGCGCAGACGGTGCAGTGGCTGGCTGCCGTGCTGTACCTCATGGCCGCCTGGCCCCTGGCCACGCTCTCGGTGCCACAGGCGCCGCTGTGGGCCGGTATCGCCGGTGTACTGGGTGGTCTGCTGCTGGTGCTGCGTTTGCCCTGGGCCATGCGTCTGGCCGGCCTGCCGCTGCTGCTGCCTGTGCTGCTGTGGCAGCCAATTCGCCCCGCACCAGGGCAGTTCGAACTGCTGGCCGCCGACATCGGCCAGGGCAATGCCGTGCTGGTGCGCACCGCCACACGCGCCCTGCTCTACGACGCCGGGCCGCGCCATGCCAACGACAGCGACGCTGGCCAGCGCGTGCTGGTGCCGCTGCTACGGGCCCTGGATGTGCGGCTGGACCGCCTGGTGCTGAGCCACCGCGACAGCGACCACACCGGGGGCGCTGCGGCCGTGCTGGCGGCACAGCCGGACGCAGAGCTGCTCAGTTCCCTGGAAGACGCCCACGAGCTGCAGGCCCTGCGTCGCAGCAGCCGCTGCATGGCAGGCCAGGCCTGGGACTGGGACGGCGTGCACTTCGAACTGCTGCACCCGTCGGCCGAAGACTACGGCAAGGCACGCCGCAGCAATGCCCTGTCCTGCGTGCTGCGCATCAGTAATGGTGTTCAAACCGTGCTACTGGTCGGCGACATCGAGAAGGCGCAGGAGGCCCGGCTGGCAATTGAGAACGCGGCCGTGCGCGCCGACTGGCTGCTGGTGCCGCACCACGGCAGCAAGACCTCCAGCACGGCCGCCTTCCTGGATGCCGTGGCGCCGCACACCGCCGTGGTGCAGGCAGGCTACCGCAACCGTTTCGGCCATCCCGCGCCGGAGGTTCTGAGGCGCTATGAGGAGCGCGACGTGCAGGTGCTCACCTCGGCCCACTGCGGTGCGGCCAGCTGGCAGTCGACCCAGCCCCGGCAGACGCGCTGCGAGCGCCAAGTGCAGGCACGCTATTGGCAGCACCGCCCCGTGGCGGCGCCTTAGAAAGAGCCGGAGCTTGCGACAGGACAAGGCCGGCAGGTGTTTTGTGCGGATAATGGCCCCCGACAGGAGCCAGGCCATGGGCATGCAAGTGACGGACATCGACAGGGAACTCGATCAGGCCAGATCGGAAGGGCCGGTGCGCGACATCGTCATCCCGCCCTGTCCCGAACTGCTCACGGCCCTGCAGCTGGAGATGCGTCAGAGCGACCCTGATCCGGCCGAGATCACGCGCATCGCCGGCAGCGACGTGGCCATGGCCGCAGCGCTGATGCGCGTGGCCAACAGCCCGCTGTATTCCCGCGCATGTCCCGCCGGCACCGTGGCCGAAGCCGTGGCCGTGCTGGGCATGGGCCAGACCGCAGCCATCCTGACCGGCTTCCTGGCGCGCAGCACGATCCGCATCAATTCGCCGCTGGTGGAACACTTCTGGGAGACCTCGACGCGGCGCTCGCTGGCCATGGCCTATATCGCCCGCCAGCTCTACGGCGTGGACGCCGACGTGGCACAGACCTGCGGTCTTTTCATGCACGTCGGCATCCCCGTCATGCTGCAGGGCGTGCGCGGCTACGCCGGAACGCTGGCCGAAGCCATGGCGCGGCAGGATCGCAGCTTCACCGAAACCGAGAATGCGGTGCACCGAACCGACCACGCGGTGGTCGGCGCCATCGTGTCACGCACCTGGTTTCTACCACCGGTGATCGCCTTTGCCATCCGCCTGCACCATGACTTCACCGTGCTGCGCGTGAGCTCGATCCCGGCCGGGGTGCGCAACCTGGTGGCGCTGACCGCCGTGGCAGAGCACTTGGTGGCCGATTACGAAGGTGTGCAGACGCAGACCGAGTGGGAGCGCTTTGGCCCGGCCTGCCTGAACTATCTGCAGATCGCCGCGTCCGAAGTGGACCTCTGGGTCGACACGCTGCACCCGGTGTTTGAGGGCGTGGTGCTGGCCTGAAGGTCCTTGGCTGGCAAGGCTGCCGCCACCGCCTGCCCGAGCTCGATCACGGCCAGCGCGTAATAACTGCTCCAGTTGTAGCGCGTGACGACGTAGAAGTTGTCCGTACCGGCCACATAACTGGGCGAATAGTCACCATTCTGCAGTTCCACCAAGGCCAGCGGGCCCGCATGCCCGCGGCCGGCTGCGCCCAGCAAGATGCCATTGGCCGTGAACTGCTCCACCGGGAAGGTCGGCTTGATGTCGGGTGCCAGCAGAGTCGGCATATCCAGGCGCTCGTAGTCGAAATCCACCGGGTAGTGAGTGGGCATGCCGGGCCGCCAGTGATGCGCCTTGAAATAGCTGGCGACCGAACCGATGGCATCGGCCGTGCTGTCGACCAGGTCCACGCGACCATCGCCGTCGAAGTCCACGGCGTGGCGCGCCCAGCTGGACGGCATGAACTGCGGAATGCCCATGGCACCCGCATAGCTTCCGCGCGCCTTGAAGGGGTCGGCACCGGCCTGCTGGCGCAGCTTCAGGAATTCGCCGAGCTCGGCACGAAAGAAGGCCGTGCGCTGCGCCGCGCGGGGATGCTCCTGCGGGAAGTCAAAAGCCAGCGTGGCCAGGGCGTCCAGCACGCGATAGCGGCCCATATGGCGGCCGTAGTAGGTCTCCACGCCGATGATGCCGATGATGATCTCGGCGGGCACACCGTAGGTGCTGCTGGCACGCTCCAGCAGCTCGCGATGGGTTTGCCAGAAGGCCACGCCTGCCTGGACGCGTTCCGTCTCCAGAAAACGACTGCGGTACTGCAGCCAGTTGCGTGGCGTTGTCACCGGTGGCGGGACCACGAGCTTGACCACCTGGGGCACCTGACGGGCCTTGCCCAGGGTGCGGCGCACCCACTTGCGGTCCAGGCCGTGGCGCTCGGCGATCTCATCGGCCAGCGCCATCGCCTCGGGGCGGCCGGCATAGGGCGGGCCGCTGCCCTCGATCAGGGTGACGGCCGTGTCCTGCACGCGCTTGAGACGGGGCTTCTTGGCGGCGGCAGCCTGCGTCGGCAACAGGCAGGACAGCAGGAACAGCAAGGCCGTCAGCAGCAGGAAGGTCGGTTGTCGTTTGCTCACGTGGGCCAGCTCAGTTCTTTCAGTTCGCGTCGCAGGGCCGCCAAGTCGTTGCTGCTGCCGCGCCCGCGGCGCGGCGCATAACGCAGCTGCTCGTAGCGTTGCAGCCAAGCCTGGATGGCCTGCACCCGATTGTCCTTGGGATCATGCATTTGCGCCAGCCGCGCCGCCATCTCGCGTGGTGTCACCGCCGCACCCAGGGGCTGACCCTCGCGCTGCAAGCGGCTGCGCACACGCTCGAGCAGGCGCAGCCAGGGGTCCTGGCGCCGGCGCTCCCAGCGCGTCCACAGCGCACCGCCCAGGCTGGCTATGACCAGGGCGCCCAGCAGCAACAGGCCCAGGTCTTCCCAGCTCGGCGCTTCGAAGCCCAGCGCGCGCAGCAGATTGAGCTGGCGGCTCTGCGTGTAGTTCAGCACCCGCTGGTTCCAGGCATTGTTAACGGCCTCCCACACGGCCCGCACGTTCTGTACGAAGGTCGGGCTGATGACGTTGCCCATTGCCGTGGCAACGGCCCCGCGTGGTGCCACCAGGCGCTGCAGGGAACCGATGCGTCCGGGCGAGACCGCCGCGGTCGGGTCCACCCGCAGCCAGCCCTGGCCGGCCAGCCAGACTTCGGTCCAGGCATGGGCATCGCTCTGGCGCACCACCCAGAAGTCGTCAACGGTGTTGCGCTCGCCGCCCTGGTAGCCGGTGACGATGCGCGCCGGGATGCCGGCCGCGCGCATCACCACGACAAAGGCCGAGGCCAGGTGCTCGCAGAAACCCAGCTTGCGGTCGAACCAGAACTCGTCGGCGGTGTGCTGGCCGTACTCGCCGGGCTCCAGCGTGTAGGTGTAGCCCCCTGTGCGCAGATGGTTCAGCACGCGGTTGACCAGCGCCTCCGGGTCGCTGCCGGTTTCACGGCTCAGCTCCATCGCCCACTGCAGGGTGCGCGGGTTGAAACCGCGCGGCAAGCTCGTGTAGTCCTGCAGGCTGGCCAGCATGCGCTGCGGGCCGTGGCGGAAGTCGGTATGGCTCTGTGCCCGGTAGCGCAGCAGGTCGTTGACGGGCGCGCTGGCACGCCACTGCAAGTCCTCGCTCATGCGCGCCACCAGATCGCCCGGCAGCTCGGGCGCAACAAGGGTGGCATCCAGCGTGAGCAGCCAAGGACGGTTGTGCGGCTCCAGCGTGACCTCGTAGCGCAGCGGCGCACCACGCACCTGCAGGTCGGCCCGCGGCTGCATGGATGGCGGGAAGCTGGCCTGCAGGGGCAACCACTCGCGCCCGTCGAAAGTGGAGAGCACAGGCCCACGGAAATACAGCGTACCCTGCAGGGGCTGCGGGGAACCTGCCTCGAAGCGCAGCCGCAGGGCCACGCTGTCGTCCAGCGCCAGGCTGGCGATATTGCCCACCTGCATGCGCTGCGACAGGCCGCTGCGCCCACTCAGGGCATCACCCGGCGTGCCCCACAGCGGCGACAGGCGTGGAAACAGCAGGAACAGCAGCACCATGATGGGCGCGCCCAGCAGCGTCATGCGCGTGGCCATGCGCGCCGACTGCCACAGCGAGGGCCGGCCCGCCGGCATGTGGCTGTTGACCAGCGCGGTCAGCAGGCCCATCAGCCCGAGCAGCATGGCGGCGGCCGTGGGCAGCGACTGCGAGTAGAAGAAATTCGTCAGCATCGTGAAGAAGCCGAGGAAAAAGACCACGAAGGCATCGCGCCGCGCGCGCAGCTCCAGGGTCTTGAGCGCCAGCAGCACCACGATCAGCGTCACACCGGCGTCGCGGCCCAGCAGCGTGCGGTGGGTGGCCCAGGTCGCGCCCACGGTCAACACCAGGGCCGCCAGCAGCCACCAGCGGCCCGGCAGAGGGCGCAAAGTGAAGGCCAGCCAGCCACGCCACGCCAGCATGCCCGCAGCCATGGCGCTGCACCACCAGGGCAGGTGATCGGCATGCGGCAGCAGGACCCAGGCGATCACGGCCAGCAGGAACAGAGTGTCGCGGCTGTCACGCGGGAGGTTGGCAAACGGGTTCGTCATGCGTGCAATTCATGTGGGCGGCAGACCCGCCAGCAACAATAACCGACAATGACGCGCTTTGCTTTCATCCCCCTGGAGTCCCCATGAGCATCAACGACAAACTCAAGCAGCTCGGCATCACCCTGCCCCCGGTGGCCACGCCGGCGGCCGCCTATGTTCCCTATGTGCAGACCGGCAAGCTGGTCTTCCTGAGCGGCCACATCGCCAAGAAGGACGGCAAGCCCTGGGTCGGCCAGTTCGGCAAGACCATGAACACCGAAGAAGGCAAGGCCGCCGCGCGCGCCGTGGCCATCGACCTCCTGGGCACGCTGCAGGCGGCCGTGGGTGATCTCCAGCGCGTCAAGCGCATCGTCAAGCTCATGTCCCTGGTCAACTCCACGCCGGACTATACCGAGCAGCATCTGGTGACCAATGGCGCCAGCGAACTGCTAGGTCAGGTCTTCGGCGAGCAGGGGGCGCACGCTCGCAGCGCCTTTGGCGTGGCGCAGATTCCGCTGGGCGCCTGCGTGGAGATCGAACTGATCGCCGAGGTGGACTGAAAACGCCAGGGGCCTGCAGCGCAGGCCCCTGATGAAGGCGCCGGACGACACCCGTCAGAAGGTTTCCCACTCCTCGTCGCTGCCCGTCTTGGCCGGGACGGCTGAAGCTGCCGGCCTGGCGCCCGTCAAAGCAGGCAACTTGACCGCTGTCGGCTTGGCTGCAACGGGCGAGGAACGGGCCAGGGCTTGCGGCTTCGGGCGGCTGTCCGGCACAGAGCGCTGCGCTGCTGCCATGGCCGTCTGAGCACCCGTCAGCTTGAACACCGCCACGACCTGGGCCAACTGGTCGGCCTGTTCACGCAGGCTTTGCGCGGCGGCGGCGCTCTGCTCCACCAGGGCGGCGTTCTGCTGGGTCATCTGGTCGAGGTTGGCGATCGAGGTGTTGACCTGGGCGATGCCGGTGCTCTGCTCGCCGGCGGCGGCGGTGATCTCGCTGATCACATCGGCCACACGACGCACCGACTGCACGATCTCGTTCATGGTGTCGCCGGCCTGGCCGACCAGCCGGGCGCCAGAGTCCACCTTCTGCACCGAGGTGTTGATCAGCGCCTTGATCTCCTTGGCCGCCTCGGCGCTGCGTCCGGCCAGCGAGCGCACCTCGCCGGCCACCACGGCAAAACCACGCCCCTGCTCGCCGGCGCGCGCGGCTTCTACCGCCGCGTTCAGCGCCAGTATGTTGGTCTGGAAGGCGATGCCGTCGATCACGCCGATGATGTCGGAAATCTTCTTGCTGCTGGCGTTGATCTCGCCCATGGTGGCGACCACTTCCTGCACCACCGTCCCGCCTTTTTGCGCCACGGTGGAGGCACTGGAGGCCAGCTGCGAGGCCTGGCGCGCGTTGTCGGCGCTGTGGGAGACCGTGCTGGTCAGCTCCTCCATGGCCGAGGCCGTGGACTGCAGGTTGCTGGAGGTCTGCTCGGTACGCACCGACAGGTCGTGGTTGCCGGTGGCGATCTCGGCACTGGCCGTGGCGATGCTGTCGGTGCTCTGGCGCACCTGCTGCACCATCTGCGCCAGCGAATCGTTCATGCGTGCGAGCGATTTCATGAGGTCGCCGAATTCGTCACCGCGCGAGGTGTCGATGCGCGCGCTCAGGTCGCCCTGGGCGATCCGCGAGGCCAGTTCGTTGGCCTCGCGCAGGGGCTCGCGGATGGAGCGGATCAGCAGCATCGCCCCGGCCAGGATAGCCGCCAGGATGACCGCGACGGCAATTCCGGCAATCTTGATGGTGAGGCCACGGGCCAGGGCGACCTCTTCCGCGTAACTCTTTTCGGCACGCTCCTCCAGCGCCACCAGTTCGTTCAGCGTGGCGACGTAGGCGTTGACCGCCGGCGTGTACTGTTCGTTCACGATCTTCTGCGCGCCTTCGCTGTCGCCTGCCGCCTTGGCTTTCTGGGCCTGGTTGCGCACGTCGATCATGGACTTGCGATGGTTCGCAATCTTGCTCATCTGCGCCTTTTCCTCGGCGCTCAGATCCATGGCTTCGATGGATTGCTGCACCTTGGAAATGCGGGCCGTGGTGGACTTGATGTCCTCGCCCATGCGGCTTTCGACGCCCGGGTCGAAGGTCAGGATCATGGCCACCGTCCGCGCCGCATTGGCTTCGGTCAGGCCCGCCCAGCTACTGGCCAGATTGACCCGGCTATTGAGCGCACGCACGGTGCTTTCGCTTTCCGCCTGCAGGCGGGCCGAGCGCAAGGCGGCAAAAGCGATCAAGACGGTGAGGGAAATGATGATGACGGCGACCGCCAGCCAGAGCTTGGTCGCCACGTGCATGTTTCTGAAGTTCATCGCTATATCCTGATGAATGATCGCCCCATTCTAGTGCGGCGATCCCACTGCTTCACCGGTCGGCCAGGCGCGAAATCACCTGCTTTTCGACCTTTAGCAGTTGCTCCGGACTAACGAGGCTCGGAGCGATTTCTGCCAGGGGCAGAAGCACAAAGGCACGTTCCAACATGCGCGGATGCGGCACGGTCAGCACCGGGTCGTCGAGCTCAAGTTCACCGTAAAGCAGGATGTCCAGGTCCAGCGTGCGCGGGGCGTTGCGCCAGGGGCGCTGGCGTCCGGCTCCCTGCTCCAAGCCTTGCAACTCGGCCAACAGCTCGTAGGGGCCCAGCGCCGTGGACAACTCGGCCACGGCATTGACATAGTCCGGCCCCGAGGAATCGACCGGCGCGCTGCAGTACAAGGACGAGGCGCGCACCAGCCGCGTATGCGGCAAGGTTCCCAGGTCGGTCAGCGCCTGGCGCAAGGCGGCCGGTGCGTCCCCCAGATTGGCGCCCAGTGCGACATAGGCCGTCACCGGAGCGCCGGGGGCCGTGTTCACGTCCCGGCGTCCGGCGCGCCGTCACCGGATTTCTTCGCGCCGGAACGACGACGCCGGCGGCGCTTCTTGGGCGCGGCGCCGTCCTCAGCGGACGACTCGGCCTCGGCAGCGCGTGGCGCATTGGGCTGGCGTTCGGCGCTGGCCGTGCGTGCTGCCGGCTGACGCGGTGCCTGCGCGCGCTGACGCGTCTGCTCCTCGCGCACCTGGTCGATCAGATCCTGGCGCAGGTTGTCATCGCCAGTACTGAACTCCTGCCACCAGTCGGCCAGCACCACGTCGATCTCGCCGACGTCGGCGCGCAGACGCATGAAGTCGAAGCCTGCACGGAAGCGCGGCTGCTCGACCAGGCCGTAGGCCGCGCTGCCCACACGCTTGTCGAAGCGCGGCTGCATCATCCAGATCTCGCGCATGTCGGCGGCCAGCTTGCCGCGGCCTGAGACGTCACCGATGCGGGCATTGAAGACGTCGTCGATGGCGTCCTGCAGCGCGGGGTGCGCATGCTGGCGTTGCTTGATGCGTTCGGCCCAGCCTTCGCGCACGTCGGACCAGAGCACGCAGGCCAGCAGGAAACTCGGCGCCACCGGCTTGCCCTCGCCCACACGGCGGTCGGTGTCTTCCAGGGCGGCCTTCACAAAAGGCTCGGCAGCGCGCTCGACCACCAGGTCCAGCAGCGGGTAGATGCCGCGCGACAGGCCCAGGATCTTGAGCTGCTCCACCGTTGCCAGGGCATGGCCGGTCTGCAGCAGCTTGAGCATCTCGTCGAACAGGCGGCTCTGCGGCACATCGGCCAGCAGGGCCTTGGACTGGGTCAGCGGCTTGGCCGTCTTGGCTTCCAGCTTGAAGCCCAGGGGGCTGAGCTTGGCGGCGAAACGCACAGCGCGGATGATGCGCACCGGGTCCTCGCGGTAGCGCGCCACCGGGTCGCCGATCATGCGCAGCACGCGCTTCTTCGCATCCTTGAGGCCGCCGTGGTAGTCGACCACGATCTGCGTTTCCGGGTCGTAATACATGGCGTTGATGGTGAAGTCGCGGCGCGTGGCGTCCTCATCCTGCGGCCCCCAGACGTTGTCGCGCAGCACGCGCCCCGTCGAATCCACGGCATGCTTCATGCCAGCCAGTTCGCTCTTGCTGGTGCGCTCGTTGCCGGCCACCTGCTCGGCGGCGGCGTTGTCCATGTAGGCGCGGAAGGTGGAGACCTCGATCACCTCGTGTTCACGCCCGCGGCCGTAGACCACGTGCACGATACGAAAGCGTCGCCCGATGATGAAGGCGCGACGAAACAGGCCCTTGACCTGCTCGGGGGTGGCATCGGTGGCGACATCGAAGTCCTTGGGCCGCAGGCCGACCAGCAGGTCGCGCACCGCGCCGCCCACGATGTAGGCCTCGAATCCGGCATCCTGAAGGGTCTGCACCACGTCCAGCGCACGTTTATCGACCAGGGCCGGATCGATGCCGTGCTCGGCTGCGCCGATTTCCTGGCGTTTGCCGAAGGCGGGAAGGGCTGCGTTCGACTTGCCCAGCAGCTTGTTGATGATTTTCTTGATCATTGCTTGAAGAGTTCCAGTACCCGCCAGCCGCGCTCCAGAGCCAGGGCGCGCAGGCGGTCGTCGGGGTTGGTGGCCACCGGATGGTCCACATTGTCCATCAGGGGCAGGTCGTTGATCGAATCCGAGTAGAAAGTAACTTCGGTTTCATGGCGATGCAGCCCGCGCGCGGCCAGCCACTCGCCGAAACGCCGGACTTTGCCTTCCCGAAAGGACGGTGTACCGCGGATCTCGCCGGTGATCCAGCCGCTGGCGTCGCGCTCGAGCTCGACGGCGATCAGCTGCGCCACACCGAAGGCCTCGGCGATCGGACGTGTGACGAACTCGTTGGTGGCGGTGATGATGAGCACTTCGTCGCCCGCCGCCTGGTGCTGTCGCACCAGTTCCAGCGCCGGTGGACGGATGACCGGTGTGATGACCTCCGCCATGAAACGCCTGCGCGCTGTCAGCGCCAACTCGGGACCTTTCAGGCGGGCCGCCTCGGTGGCAAAGCGCACGTAGTCGTGCACATCCAGCGTGCCGGCCTGGTAATGGGCGTAGAACTCGTCGTTGCGCCGCGCAAACTCGACCGGGTCGGTCCAGCCGATGGTGGTGGTGAAGGTGCCCCAGGAGTAGTCCGAATCGATGGGCAGCAGGGTGTGGTCCAGGTCGAACAGGGCCAGCTTGGTCTTGTGGGTCATATCTCTTGAAGCATCGCCTTGATCAGCGGGATCGTGATGGCGCGCTGGGTCTGCAGGGCGTAGCCGTCCAGGTGGTCGAGCAGTTGCATCAGGCTGCCCAGATCGCGGCTGAAACGCGTGAGCATGAAATCCATGATGTCATCGCCCAGGAAGATACCGCGTGCGTCGGCCGCCTGGCGCAGCACGGCGCGGCGCTCGGCCTCGCTGAGCACCTGCAGGCCGTAGACATGGCCCCAGCCCAGGCGGGTGCGCAGGTCTTCGCGCAGCTTGAGATCGGCGGGCGGCGTCGCCCCGGCAGCCAGCACCCACTGGTGGCCGGTCTGCGCATGCACAAACCAGTTGAAGGCGGCGTGCTGCTGCACGGCGGTGTAGAGGTGTGTATCGTCCAGCAGCACGGCAGCCCAGCGTTCGTCGAAGGGCGGTGGCTCGGCCAGCGAAGCATCGAGCCAGCCCACCGTCGCCCCCTGCTCGCGCAAGGCCTCGCGCACGGCCTTGAGCAGGTGGGTCTTGCCGCAGCCCGAGGCGCCCCAGAGATAGGTCGGCACCGGTGAGCGCATCGCCGCGCTGGAGCCATCCCCCACCCAAAGCCTGAGATGACTCAACACCGCTTCGTTGGGGCCGGCCATGAAATTGGCCAGGGTCGGGCCGCTGCCCAGCCCGATGTCCAGCGCGATCTGCTTCATGCCGGCGCTGCCATCGTCAGCCCAGGTACAGCTTGCTGGCCAGGTAGCTGGCCCGCACACGGCGGATGGCCACGAGCAGCACGGCACTGGCCGGCAAGGCGATCAACACGCCGACAAAGCCGAAGACCTGACCAAAGGCCATCAGTGCAAAAATCACAGCCAGCGGATGCAGGCCGATGCGCTCGCCCACCAGACGCGGCGTGAGGTAGAAACTCTCGACCAGCTGCCCGGCGCCATACACCCCCGCGACCACCAGCACGCCGTACAGGCCGCCGAACTGCAACATGCCGGCCAGCAAGGCCAGAATCAGCCCCAGGCCGAAACCCAAGTAGGGGATGAAAAAAGCGAGGCCGGTGAACACCCCCAGCGGCACGGCCAGGTCAAACCCGAAGAGGGCCAGCGCCACGCTGAAATAGATCGCCAGCACCCCCATCACAAGAAACTGGCCACGCAGGTACTGGCCGAGCACATCGTCGGCTTCCGCCACGAAGCTGTCATAGGCAGGGCGCATCTTCGGCGGCACCAGCGCGACTGCACGAGTCACGAAACGCTCCCAGTCGTTGAGCAGCAGGAAAAGCACCACGGGAATCAGCACGACATTGCCGATGATCGCCAGCGCCACGCTGCCGCCCAGTTTCAGGGAGGAAATCACCGAACCAAAGGTTTCTTCGACATTGGCGTTGAGGTACTTGACGACAAAAGCATGGATGCTTTTGCCGTCCAGGGACACCTTGATGCCGAACTGCGCCAGCCAGGGGCTCAGCACGCTGTTGACCCGGTCGGCCAGCAGGGGCAGTTGCTCGCGCAGCAAGGGCAACTCCTTGGCGAAGATCGGCACGACCAGCAGCACGATGGATACCAGGATCAGGATGAACAGGGTTTCCACGATCAGGACCGCCAACACGCGCGGCATCCGACCCCGTCCCAGGTGGTCCAGCCTGTCCACCACCGGCGTCAGCACATAGGCCAGCACGGCCGCCACTACAAAAGGCGTCAACACCGGCGCCAGCAACCACAAGGCCAGCATCACCAGGGCGGCGATCAGGCCCCAGGTCAGGGTGCGTTTTTGGGTAGGCGTGAATTGCATGGAGACAGACTGGGGTGAACCCTTAGAATCTAGTGCTGAATTCTATCGGGCTTGCCTGCTGGCGCCCGGACTAAAACACAGCCGCCCGCCGACCCGCCCTACCAGAGCCCCCAGCATGACCCATTCCTCCACCTCTCCCCTGAGCTACAAAGACGCTGGTGTCGACATCGACGCCGGTGACGCGCTGGTCGAGCGCATCAAGCCCCTGGCCAAGAAAACCATGCGCGAGGGCGTGCTGGCCGGCATCGGCGGCTTCGGCGCCCTGTTCGAGGTGCCCAAGCGCTACAAGGAGCCGGTGCTGGTCTCCGGCACTGACGGCGTGGGCACCAAGCTCAAGCTGGCTTTCGAGTGGAATATGCACGACACCGTCGGCATCGACCTAGTGGCCATGAGCGTCAACGACGTGCTGGTGCAGGGCGCCGAGCCCCTGTTTTTCCTGGACTACTTCGCCTGCGGCAAGCTGCACGTGGACACGGCCGCCGCCGTGGTCGGCGGCATCGCCAAAGGTTGTGAACTCTCGGGTTGCGCCCTGATCGGCGGCGAAACCGCCGAAATGCCCGGCATGTACCCGGACGGTGAGTATGACCTGGCCGGTTTCTGCGTCGGCGCGGTCGAAAAGTCGAAGATCCTGACCGGCCAGAGCGTCAAACCCGGCGACGTGGTGCTGGGCCTGGCCTCCAGCGGCGTGCACTCCAACGGCTTCTCGCTGGTGCGCAAGTGCATCGAGCGCGCCGGCGCCAATACCCCGGCCACACTGGACGGCAAGCCTTTCAAGCAGGCCGTCATGGAGCCGACCCGCCTGTACGTGAAGAACGTGCTGGCTGCGTTGCAGAAGCACCCGATCAAGGCGCTGGCCCACATCACCGGCGGTGGCCTGCTGGAGAACATCCCGCGCGTGCTGCCCGAGGGCACGGCCGCCCACCTCAAGAAGGGCAGCTGGCCGCAGACCGAGCTCTTCGCCTGGCTGCAGAAGACTGCGGGCATCGACGATTTCGAGATGAACCGCACCTTCAACAACGGCATCGGCATGGTGGTGGTGGTCGACGCGACCAGCGCTGCTGCCACCGCCCAGACCCTGCGCGGCCTGGGTGAACAGGTCCATGAGATCGGGATCATCGCCACGCGCGGTACTGGCGCGCCGGTGGTCGTCGCCTGACCCTCTTCCAGTCAGGCCTCCATGCCTGAGAAATCCCCGCCCCCACGCATGCCCGCCAGCATCTGGGCGCTGGGCTTCGTCAGCCTGCTGATGGACATCTCGTCCGAGCTGATCCACAGCCTGCTGCCCGTTTTCCTGGTCACCGGCCTGGGTGCCAGCATGCTGGTGGTCGGCCTGCTCGAAGGCGCGGCCGAGGCCACGGCCCTGATCGTCAAGGTCTTCTCGGGCGCCCTGAGTGACTGGTGGGGCCGGCGCAAGCCACTGGCCGTGCTGGGTTACAGCCTGGGTGCCGTGAGCAAACCGCTGTTCGCCCTGGCCACCACGATGGAGCCCGTGATCGCCGCCCGGCTGCTGGACCGCGTGGGCAAAGGCATCCGTGGCGCCCCGCGCGATGCGCTGGTGGCCGACATCGCGCCGCCCGCGCTGCGCGGCGCCGCCTTCGGCCTGCGCCAGTCGCTCGACACCGTGGGTGCCTTCCTCGGCCCGCTGCTGGCCGTGGGCCTGATGCTGCTCTGGGCCAATGACTTCCACGCTGTGTTCTGGGTGGCCGTGATCCCGGCCTTCCTCTGCGTCGCCTTGCTCGTGTTCGGCGTGCAGGAGCCCGAGCGCCCGGCCGGCACCCCCCGCACCAACCCGATCCGGCGCGAGAACCTGCGCCGGCTGGCACCGGCCTATTGGTGGGTGGTGGGCATCGGAGCCGTCTTCACGCTGGCGCGCTTTTCTGAAGCCTTCCTGGTGCTGCGCGCGCAGCAGGGTGGCCTGCCACTGGCCTGGGTGCCGCTGGTATTGATTGTCATGAACCTGATCTATGCCCTGGGGGCCTACCCCCTGGGCAAGCTGGCCGACCGGGTCAACCACCGCAAGCTGCTGGTCTGGGGCCTGGTGCTGCTGATCGGCGCCGACGGACTGCTGGCCTGGAGCGACCGCGGTCTGTTTGTCTGGGGCGGCGTCGTGCTCTGGGGCCTGCACATGGCCATGACCCAGGGCCTGCTGGCCACCATGGTGGCCGACACCGCGCCGGCCGATCTGCGCGGCACGGCCTTCGGTATGTTCAACCTGGTCGGCGGCCTGTCCATGCTGCTGGCCAGCGCCCTGGCCGGGCTGCTGTGGGACCAGTGGGGCGCGCCCAGCACCTTTGCCGCTGGCGCCGCGTTTGGCGTCGCCGCGCTCGTGCTGCTGACGCTGCGGCGGCTGGCCCCGCCGCTGGACCGCACGGCCTGAGGGCCAGGTTCGTCCGGCTGAGTGTTGCTTTTCGCTACAGAATCCCTAGCTACCTACACCCGCTGACACTGGACTTTCAGATTATTTCAGGTCACACTGCAGTTTTTGGTTCACCGCCAGGAGCATTCATGCCTGTGATCGCCATAGTCAATCGCAAGGGGGGAAGCGGTAAAAGCACGCTCGCAGCCCACCTCGCGGCTTGGTGTGCCCATCAGGGCAGCGCGGTCATGCTCGGCGATGTGGACCGGCAGCAATCGACCCGCTCCTGGCTGCGCAAGCGCAGCGACGCCCTGCCAGCCATCGCGCCCTGGACCGTGGACCAGAACATCCTGCGCGTGCCCACCGGCATCACCCACGTGGTGCTGGATACACCGGGAGGCCTGCACGGCTTCGACCTGGCGCGCATGGTCATGTTCGCTGACATCATCCTCATGCCCGTGTGCGGCTCGGCCTTCGACCGTGAATCGGCCGCCGACTGCCACGCCGAACTCATGGCCCTGCCGCGCGTGGCCACCGGCCGTTGCAAGGTCGCCTGCATCGGCATGCGCATCGACACCCGCACCCGCACCCCCCAGGTCCTCAAGGACTGGGCCACCGGCCTGGGCATGCCCTTCCTGGGCGTGCTGCGTGAAAGTCAAGCCTATGTGCAGTGCCTGGAACGCGGCATGACCCTGTTCGATCTGTCGCCCGATCGTGTCACCACGGATCTGCGCCAGTGGGAACCCATTCTGGGCTGGCTCGAACCCCAGTTGGCCACAGCACCGGCGGCGACCTCCGGCCGCCCGGCCCAGACGCACGCGGCCGCGCCTTCCCCCTTGCCCGCCCGCCAGCCCATGGCGCCCGCGCCTCTGCCCAGTCGGCTGCTGGCGACACACAACGTCCCGCCGGCCAGCACCACAGTGCAACCCAACCCGATCCCGGCACCCGCCGCCCGCCCCGCACCAAGCCCGCAGGCGCGTGAAACGTCTGCACCTGTGCCACGCATGCTGGCCTCACGGCCGCAACCGGCTGTCACACGCCTGAACAACACGCGCGTGCTGGACCGGGTGGCCGGCAACGCCCCGCTGCGCACCCCGCCCACCCCCATGCGCGCGGTCGAGACGGCCCAGGCGCAGGAAGCGCCCCCCATCCCATCCTTCCTGAAACTGGTGAAGTGCTGAGGCCCTGACGGCCTCAGTCGAGCGCGCGGCGCAGTTCGGCCATGCGTAGCGTGATGGCGACCGCATCGTCACCCTCCCCGGCCTGCCCCAGGTAGATATCCAGATCCCGTAGCGCCGGCTCCAGTTGCCCCAGTTCGACCCGCGCGAGGCCGCGGTCGCGGTATTCCTCCCAGGCCTGTGGCAGCAGTACCAGCAGCCGGTCTTCCACCGCCACCAGTCGCACCCAGTCCTGCTGCATGCGATGGATTTCCTTGAGGTTGCGCAGCATGCGCGCAACGATCTCACGCGCCGGCATGGCCTGCAGGTAGTGGCCCAGCGGCAGATCAGAGGCAGCGGGCAGACCATGGCTGCTGCGCCAGGCCTCCAGGCGCGCCTGCAAGTCCTCGCGACTCAGGGACTGGCCACTGAAAGGATCGATCACCACCTGGGCATGCGGCAGGTTGACCTTGACCAGAAAGTGCCCTGGGAAACCCACCCCACGCGCTGGCAGGCCCAGGCCTTGCGCCAGCTCCAGCCACAGCACGGCCAGCGAGACCGGAATGCCGCGCCGGCGCTCCAGCACACGGTGCACGTAGCTGTTATCCGGGTCGTAGTAGTGGTTGAGGTTGCCACCGAAATGCAACTCGTGGAAGAAGAAATGGTTGAGCAAGCGCAGCCGGTGCATGGCGGGCGCGTCGGCTGGCAGGCGCCGGTGTAGGCGTACCAGCAGGGCATCCACCTCGGCCAACACCTGCTGCACGTCCAGCTGCGGGTAGTCGTCCTGTCCCAGGCTCACGGCGACTTCGAGCAGATGGAACTGCGCGTCGCTCTGAACCAGGGTGCCAAAGTAGTCCAGCGGCGTGGGCAGCTTGAAGGACAGATTCATGGCGGCCCAAGCCCCTAGCGCTTTAAGAATTGCCGGAAACGCAGACCCGCGGCCCAGACGGCCCCCAGGTAGATGGCAGCGGCGCCGAGCACCAGCAGCGCCAGCAGACCGATACGCAAGCCCACCTGGGCCTGAAGGCGTGTCCAGTCGAAGGCACTGGCGGCCCACATCAGGAACACGGTTAGCAGCGCCGAGGCGGCCAGCACCTGCAGCGCGAACACGCCCCAGCCTGGCAAGGGCTTGTAGCTGCCGCGGCGCAGCAGGCCGACCAGCAGCCAGACGGCATTGACCATGGCGCCGATGCCGATGGACAAGGCCAGCGCCGCATGCTGCAACAGCGGCACCAGAACGATGTTGAGCAGTTGCGTGAAGACCAGCACCACGATGGCGATGCGCACCGGCGTGCGGATGTCCTGGCTGGCGTAATAACCGGGTGCCAGCACCTTGATCGCCACTACCCCCAGCAGGCCCACGCCCCAGCCCATCAGGGCCAGGGACGTCATCTGCACATCACGTTCGCTGAAGGCCCCGTAGTGGTAGAGCACGGACACCAGAGGGGTCGAAAAGGTCAGCAAGGCCAGCGCGCAGGGCACGGCCAGCAACACGACCAAACGCAAGCCCCAGTCCAGCATGGCCGAATAACGCGCTGCATCGTCGTCGGCCTTGGCCGCCGCCAACTGCGGCATCAGCACCACCCCCAGGGCCACGCCCAGCAGGGCCACCGGGAATTCCATCAGGCGGTCGGCGTAGCTGAGCCAGCTCACGCTGCCCGGCGCCAGATGCGAGGCGATCTGCGTGTTGATCAGCAGCGAGACCTGGGCCACGCTCACCCCCAGCAGGGCCGGCGCCATGAGCTTGAGCACGCGTTGTGTCCCCTCGTCGGCCCAGGCGGCACGCAGCGCCGTGCGGGTCAGGCCAATGGATGGCAGCAGGCCGATGCGACGCAGGGCCAGCAGCTGCGCGCCCAGTTGCAGCAGTCCGCCTGCCAAAACGCCAGCCGCCAGCGCGTAGATGGGCTCGATGCCCAGGGTCTGGAACCAGGGCGCGCCGAGCCAGGCGGCAGCGATCATCGCGACGTTGAGCAGCACCGGCGTAGCGGCCGGCACGGCAAAGCGCTTCCAGGTGTTGAGCACGCCGGCGCCCAACGCCACCAGCGACATGCAGGCGATGTAGGGGAACATCCAGCGCGTCATGACGACGGCCGCGTCAAAGGCGTTGCCCGCCTCCATCTTGCGCAGGCCCGCGGCCATTAGCCAGACCAGCAGCGGCGAGACCAGCACCCCCAGCACGCTCACGCCCAGCAGCACCCAGGCCAGCACCGTGGCCACGCGGTCGACCAGCTGGCGCGTGGCCTCCTCGCCCTGTTGTTCCTTGACCGTGGCCAGCACCGGCACGAAGGCCTGGCTGAAAGCCCCCTCGGCAAACAGGCGGCGGAACAGATTGGGGATGCGGAAGGCGACGTTGAAGGCGTCGGTCAGGGCGCTGGCGCCAAAGGTGGCGGCGATCAGCAGTTCACGCGCGAGGCCCGTGATCCGCGAGGCCAGGGTCAGCAAGGAGACCGTCGAGGCGGCTTTGAAGAGGCTCATTGAGAGCGAGTGTAGCCGGGCTCCCCATCCCCTGAGCGCTCACTTACATTCCCCGCCACAAGCTGCTACAATAGCCGGCTTTGCTGACATCATCCACAGACACAAGGAACTATTGATATGGCATCTGGAAAGCCCAAGAAAAAGAACCCGCGCCTGGCGTCGGGCCGCAAACGCGCACGTCAGGACGTCAAGCTGAATGCAGCCAACACGTCCCTGCGCTCCAAATACCGCACCGCCGTGAAGAACGTTGAAAAAGCCGTTCTCGCTGGCGACAAAGCCAAAGCCACCGAGCTGTTTGGCAAGATGCAGGCCGTGGTGGACACCGTGGCCGACAAGGGCATCTTCCACAAGAACAAGGCTGCTCGCGACAAGAGCCGCCTGTCGACCAAGGTCAAGGCCCTGGCCGCCGCCTGAATCTCAGGCAAATCGCACGGATCCTGAAAAGGGTCTGCCGTTTGTAACGGGTGCGCTGTCAGCAAAGCAAAAAAGCCGCTCTTTGAGCGGCTTTTTTGTGGGCGCAAGGGATGATTCAGGCGATAGGCCTGCCTTGCCCATCGGTTTCGCGCACCTGCAGATTGTTGTCACGTGCGAAATTGATGCAGAAGTCCCAGGCCATGGGCTCGGCATCGCGCAGCTCGCGGTTCACGATCACGCACTTGATGCCGTCGAGCGAGCTAGGGATGCACCAGGGGGAATAACGCAGGTGGCTGCCAGGCTGCGGGCCGCCCGGGCGGAAGGGGCTCATCACGCCGGCCAGGCGCTCGGCCCAGTCACTGGGACGAAAAGCCTTGCCGGTCCGGGTGAGACCGAGAATGAAGACTTCCTTGGCGGCGTTGGAGACCATGGGTTGGGACTCGGGCGCCGGACGCGGGCTGGGTACAGCGGCTGGTCCGGCAGCGGGTGGGTTGCGAGTATTGTATCTTATATAAGACTTGGTTCCCCCACCCGCAGCGCAGCGGTCGTCCGCGCCGAACCACTGGGGCACACTTGCAAAAAGTGCTGGAACAGGCCCTAAAATCATGTCTCAACGGCCCAACCTGCGTTGGGCCGCCTTGTTTTGTGATCTCTCCGGAGTGTGTAGCCATGAACGCCCCCGCCGCCAAGCCTGTCGAAGCCGCGTCCCCCCACGTGATGAACACCTACGGCCGCGTGCCGATCGCGCTGTCGCACGGCCAGGGCTGCCGCGTCTGGGACATCAACGGCAAGGAATACCTGGATGCACTGGCCGGCATCGCCGTCAACACCCTGGGCCACAACCACCCCCGCTTGGTGCCGGCCCTGCAGGACCAGCTGACCAAGCTCATCCACACCTCGAACTATTACCACGTCACCGGCCAGGAACAGCTGGCGAAAAAGCTGGTGGAACTGTCGGGCATGAGCAATGTGTTCTTCTGCTCCACGGGGCTGGAAGCGAACGAAGCCGCCCTGAAGCTGGCGCGCAAGTTCGGCCATGACAAGGGCATCGACAAACCCCAGATCGTGGTCTACGAGAAGGCCTTCCATGGCCGCTCCATCGCCACGCTGAGCGCCACCGGCAATGAGAAGGTGCAAAAGGGCTTCGGCCCGCTGGTGGAAGGTTTCATCCGCGTGCCCCTCAACGACATCGAGGCACTGAAGAAGGCCACGGCCGGCAACCCCAATGTGGTGGCCGTGTTCTTCGAGACCATCCAGGGCGAAGGCGGCATCAATGCCATGCGCGCCGAATACCTGCAGCAGGTGCGCAAGCTCTGCGACCAGCAGGACTGGCTGCTGATGATCGACGAGGTGCAGTGCGGCATGGGCCGCACCGGCAAGTGGTTCGCCCACCAGTGGGCTGGCATCCAGCCTGACGTCATGCCCCTGGCCAAGGGCCTGGGTTCGGGCGTGCCCATCGGCGCGGTGGTGGCCGGCCCCAAGGCGGCCAACATCTTCCAGCCCGGCAACCATGGCACCACCTTCGGCGGCAACCCGCTGGCCATGCGCGCCGGCATCGAGACCATCCGCATCATGGAAGAGGACCGTCTGCTGGAAAACGCCGCCAAGGTCGGCGCCCACCTCAAGGCGGCACTGGAGCGTGAACTGGGCCAGCTGCCCGGCGTCAAGGACATCCGCGGCCAGGGCCTGATGATCGGCGTGGAACTGGCCAAGCCCTGCGGCGTGCTGCTCACCCGTGCGGCCGACGCCGGCCTGCTCATCAGCGTGACGGCCGATAGCGTGATCCGCCTGGTGCCTGCGCTCATCATGACGACGGCCGAGGCCGACGAAGTGGTGGGCCTGCTGGTGCCCCTGGTGAAATCTTTCCTGGCCGAAGCCTGAGGACCGCGCGATGACAGCGACGAAACTCAAGCATTACCTGCAGTTCACCGATTTGACGCGCGAGGAATACGCCTACCTGTTCGAGCGCGCCGCGCTGATCAAGAAGAAGTTCAAGGCCTACGAGAAGCACCAACCCCTGGTGGACCGAACCCTGGCCATGATCTTCGAGAAAGCCTCCACGCGCACGCGCGTAAGCTTCGAGGCCGGCATGTACCAGCTCGGCGGCAGCGTGGTGCACCTGACCACAGGCGACAGCCAGCTGGGCCGCGCCGAGCCCATCGAGGACAGCGCGCGCGTGATCAGCCGCATGGTCGATCTGGTCATGATCCGCACCTTCGGGCAGGACAAGATCGCGCGCTTCGCCGAGTACTCGCGCGTGCCGGTCATCAACGGCCTGACCAACGAATACCACCCCTGCCAGATCCTGGCCGACATCTTCACCTACATCGAACACCGCGGTTCGATCGCCGGTAAGACCGTGGCCTGGGTCGGTGACGGCAACAACATGGCCAACACCTGGCTGCAGGCGGCCGAACTGCTGGGCTTCACCGTGCACGTGAGCACCCCTAGCGGCTACGAGATCGATCCGGCCGTGGCCGGCGTGACGAGCTCCTGCTACAAGGTCTTCAAGGACCCCATGCAGGCCAGCGCGGGGGCCGATCTGGTGACCACCGACGTCTGGACCAGCATGGGCTACGAGGCCGAAAACGAGGCCCGCAAAAAGGCTTTCGCCGACTGGTGCGTCGACGCCGACATGATGCGTGCCGCCAAGTCCGATGCACTTTTCATGCACTGCCTGCCCGCGCACCGCGGCGAGGAAGTCGAGGCCGAGGTCATCGACGGCCCGCAATCGGTCGTCTGGGATGAGGCCGAGAACCGGCTGCACGTGCAGAAGGCCTTGATGGAATATCTTTTGCTGGGCCGGCTCTGATGTCTGCGTGTACCAGTTGCGGCGCCTGCTGTTCCTGGTGCCGCGTCGATTTCTCCAGCTACGAACTCGATGAGAACGGCGGTCACGTGCCGGTGGGCCTGACCGTCGAAGTCAACGGCAACACCGCCCGCATGCGCGGCACCGACCATTGGCCACCGCGTTGTGCCGCGTTGACCGGCAAGCTCGGCGAGAAGGTGGCCTGCGGCATCTATGAGTGGCGCCCCTCGCCCTGCCGCGAGTTCGAGGAAGGCAGCGAGGGCTGCCACCGGGCCCGCGCCAAGGTGGGCCTGCCGCCCCTGCCTGAATCCTGAGTTTCAGGGGCCCTGGTAGAGCCAGGGCACGTCCAGCAGGCGTTCGCCCAGCAGGCGCAGCGACGCATCACGCGCCCAGGCCATGGGTCCCTCCAGATGGAAGATCTCGCCATTGCGGATGGAGCGGGCCTGCACCCGCGCACAACGCTGCCAGCGGTTGAGCGCATAACGCTGCAGCAGCGTGGGCACGTCCAGCACGCCATCGACCAGTGCCACCTGGCGCGCCAGCTCGGCGGCGTCCTCGATGGCCATGCCGGCACCCTGGGCGAGATAGGGGCGCATGGGGTGGGCGGCATCCCCCAGCAGGGCCACATGGCCACGCGCCATCTGGTCGGCTGAACTCACAGGCGAACGGTCGCACAGCACCCAGAGGCGCCAGTCCGGCACGGCCGCGATCAGGTCGCGCAAGGCGGTGCAGGTGTGTCCCAGCGCGGCCTGCAGGTCGGCCGCATTGGCCCCATGGTCCCAATCTTCCAGCCCACCCTGCACATGCCCGTGCACGATGGCCACGACATTGAGCCACTCGCCGCCGCGCACGGGGTACTGCACCACGTGCAGACGCGGCCCCAGCCAGGCCGTCACCTGCTGGCTGCGTTGTACGGCCGGCAGGCTGGCCTGCGGCACCATGGCGCGATAGGCTAGGTGCCCGGCCACACGCGGCGAGCCGTCGTTCAGGAGTTGCTGGCGCACCCGGCTCCACAGACCATCGGCTGCGATCAGGGCATCACCCTCCACGTCCAGGCCGTCATCCAGGCTCAGCCCGACAGCACCGTTGGTTTCAACATAACGGCTCACGGTCTTGCCGGTGTGCAGCCAGACGGCGTCGCGCTGCTGCAGGGCCTGAAGCAGCAGTTGCTGCAGATCGGCCCGATGGATGGTGGCATAGGGTGCGCCGTAACGCTGCACCGTGGCTTGCCCCAAGCGCAGCACGCCCAGTTCAGACCCGCTGAGAGCGTGCCGCACCTGCAGCCGTTCGGGGAAAGCCGCCACCTGCCGCAGCGCCGTGTCCAGCCCCCAGCCCTGCAGCACGCGCACGACATTGGGCCCCATCTGGATGCCCGCCCCCACCTCGCCAAAGGTCTCGGCGCGTTCATAGAGGCGGACATGGCAGCCGGCCTTTGAGCAGGCCAGCCCGGCGGCCAGGCCGCCGATGCCGCCGCCGGCAATCAGTACATCGGTATGCATCGGGGTCTGATTCTGCCCCAAGCGCCAAAGCCGGCTTACTCGACGCGGACCACCGAGGTCGGCTTGAAGCCCAGATCGGCCGCCTTGCCCTTGCGGCCACGTGCAGCACGCGCGTTGTTGAGACTGCGGATCTCCAGCGTCTCATCGCGTTCCTTGCCACCACGGCCCAGGCCCTCGATCTTCACGCTGCGCGTGTAGGCAGCGGCGCCGGCCAGGGTGTCCTTGGGCTCCAGGTCGATCAGCATCAGGCCGCGCCCGCCATTGGGCATGGGCTTGAGTTCGCTGATCTCGAAGGTCAGGATGCGCCCGCCGCTCGAGGCACAGATCACGTGCGTGGCAGGTGGCTGCGGCGCCACGTTGGCCGGCGATGGCCGGCACACGGCGTCGTCCTCGCCGCAGTTGATGAAGGACTTGCCGCCCTTCTGGCGCGAGCTCATGTTTTCCACCGTGGCCAGGAAACCGTAACCCGAGGAGGTGGATAGCAGCAGCCAGGCCGCAGGTGCGCCGGCAAAGTAGTGCACCAGCTGGGTCCCAGCTTCGAGTTCGACGAGGGTGGTCACCGGCTGGCCGTCGCCCCGCGCACCGGGCAGGCTGGCCACCGGCACGGAGTAGACGCGCCCCTTGTTGCCGAAGGCCAGCAGCGTGTCCACCGTGCGGCATTCGAAGGTACTGTACAGGCCATCACCGGCCTTGAAGGCGAAACTCGCCGCGTCATGGCCGTGGCCCTGGCGCGCACGGACCCAGCCTTTTTGCGAGACGATCACGGTCACCGGTTCGTCCACCACCTTCACCTCGGCCACGGCCTTCTTCTCGGCCTGGATCAAGGTGCGGCGTGCATCGCCGAAGACCTTGGCGTCGGCCTCGATCTCCTTGACCATGAGGCGGCGCAGCGCGGCCGGACTGCCCAGGATGTCTTCGAGTTTCTTCTGCTCTTCGCGCAGTTCTTTCAGCTCCTGCTCGATCTTGATGGCTTCAAGCCGGGCCAGCTGGCGCAGGCGGATTTCAAGGATGTCCTCGGCCTGGCGCTCGGACAGCCTGAAGCGTGCGATCAGCGCGGGCTTGGGCTCGTCCGAGTTGCGGATGAGGGCGATGACCTCGTCGATCTTGAGCAGCACCAACTGCCGGCCTTCGAGGATATGGATGCGCGCCAACACCTTGTCCAGCCGGTGCTGCGAACGCCGCTCGATGGTGGTCTGGCGGAAAGCGATCCACTCCTCCAGCATCTGGCGCAGGGTCTTCTGCGTGGGCCGCCCGTCCAGCCCCACCAGGGTCATGTTGATCGGCGCCGAGGTCTCCAGGCTGGTGTGCGCCAGCAGGGTCGTGATCAGTTCCTGCTGCTCGATGCGGCTGGTCTTGGGCTCGCAGACCAGGCGCACCGGCGCATCCTTGCTCGATTCGTCGCGCACGACGTCGAGCACCGCCAGCACGGTGGCCTTGAGCAGGTTCTGCTCGGGCGTCAGCGCCTTTTTGCCGGCCTTGACCTTGGGGTTGGTCAGTTCCTCGATTTCCTCAAGCACCTTCTGCGTGCTCACACCCGGCGGCAGTTCGGTCACCACCAGCTGCCACTGGCCGCGCGCGAGTTCCTCGATCTTCCAGCGCGCACGCACCTTGAGCGAACCGCGTCCGGTGCGGTAGGCCTCGGCAATGTCGGTCGCCGGGCTGATGATCTGGCCGCCACCAGGATAGTCGGGGCCCGGCAGCAAGTCGAGCAGCTCGCCATCGGCCAGCTTCGGGTTTTTGATCAGGGCCACGCAGGCCGCCGCGACCTCGCCCAGGTTGTGGCTGGGGATCTCGGTGGCCAGGCCCACGGCAATACCACTGGCGCCATTGAGCAGGGTGAAGGGCAGGCGCGCCGGCAACTGCTTCGGTTCCTCGGTGGAGCCGTCGTAATTGGGCTGGAAGTCGACCGTGCCTTCGTCGATCTCATCGAGCAGCAGGGTGCTGATCTTCGCCAGCCGCGCTTCGGTGTAACGCATGGCCGCGGCACCGTCACCGTCGCGGCTGCCGAAGTTGCCCTGGCCGTCGATCAGCGGATAACGCTGCGCGAAGTCCTGCGCCATGCGCACCAGCGCGTCGTAGGCCGCCTGGTCACCGTGCGGGTGGAAACGGCCCAGCACGTCGCCGACCACGCGTGCGCTCTTGACCGGTTTGGCCGCCGTGTTGCTGTTGGGGCCGCTGTAACCCAGGCCCATGCGCGACATCGAGTACATGATGCGGCGCTGCACCGGCTTCTGGCCGTCGCACACATCGGGCAGGGCCCGGCCCTTGACCACGCTGAGCGCGTATTCCAGGTAGGCACGCTGCGCGTAATGGGCCAGGGTCAGGGCGTCGTCGCCCGCGGGATCGGCGGCTAAATCGAGGGTAGGTTGATCCATCGGTTTCTTCAGTAGCTCTTGTCGCGTTTCAGGGCAGCGCCGGGCTCAGCGAGGTCGTCCAGGCGGGCGAAATCGTCACGTTCACGCTGTGGGTAGGGTCGGGGCAAGGTCTTGTCGGCCGCCGGCTTGAGCACGGCATACAGCGCCAGCACGGTGCGCACGTAGTTCTGCGTCTCGGGATAAGGCGGCACCTGGTTGCCGGCCCGGCGCACGGTCTTCAGGCCGGCGTTGTACGCCGCCAGCGCCAGATCGACCCGATCCGGGAATTTTTTCAGCAGGCGGCGCAGGTGCTGGCTGCCCACCTGGATGTTGATGCGCGCATCGGCCAACTGGCGCGCCACCGGCCGGCGCCGCTGGTCCTCCAGGCCGTAGCCGCGCGCTGTGGCCGGCATGACCTGCATAAGGCCGACAGCCCCCTTGGGCGAGACGGCTGCGGCGTCGAAGCCGGATTCGGTGGCGATCAGGGCCTGCAGCAGCGCGTAGTCGATGTCGTGCTCGCGTGCCGCCTCGCGCAGCAGGTGGCGCACTGCCTTGTAGTCCGGCGAGATCTCGAAGAAGGCATGCAGGCGCGTGGGGGCCATGGGCACAGCACCGGCACGGGTGACGTCCGCGGGCGCCTGGTCCGTGAAATAGAGCGCGTAGCGCTCGTCCAGCTGCTCGGCTGCAAAGTGCGGTACACCCTTGTCGTCGACATAGGCCCAGACGTCGGCCCAGGCTGCCGGCTGCCACAGCAGCGCCAGCAGGCCCAGGAGCGCAACGAGAGGCCGGTATGCCGAAGAAGACATCAGATGTCCACCTCCACCGAATCGCCATGCAGTTCCATCAACTCACGCCGGGCCGCGGCCTCGCCCTTGCCCATGAGCTTGGTGATCTCGGTCTCGGTCTGCGCGTTGTCGAAAGTGCCCAGGCGCACCTGCAGCAGGCGGCGCGTGTCGGGGTTCAGCGTGGTTTCCCACAGCTGCTCGGCGTTCATCTCGCCCAGACCCTTGAAACGGCTGATCTGGCAACGTTCCTTGGCCACGCCTTCCTTGGCGCATTTGTCCAGGATGGCAGTGAGCTCGCCCTCGTCCAGGGCATAGGCCTTGCTGGCCGCCTTCTTGCCGCGTGCCGGCACATCCACCCGAAACAGCGGCGGACGGGCCACGTAGACATTGCCGGAGTCGATGAGTTTGGGAAAGTGGCGAAAGAACAGCGTGAGCAGCAGCACCTGGATGTGCGAGCCGTCCACGTCGGCATCACTGAGGATGCAGACCTTGCCGTAGCGCAGACCACTCAGATCCGGCGTGTCGTCGGGGCCGTGCGGGTCGACCCCGATGGCGACCGAAATGTCGTGGATTTCGGTGTTGGCGAACAGGCGGTCGCGCTCGACCTCCCAGGTGTTGAGCACCTTGCCGCGCAGGGGCAGGATGGCCTGGCTTTCCTTGTCGCGGCCCATCTTGGCGCTGCCGCCGGCCGAATCGCCCTCGACCAGGAAGAGTTCGTTGTGGTTCAGGTCGCGGCTCTCGCAGTCGGTCAGCTTGCCCGGCAGCACGGCCACACCCGAGCCCTTGCGCTTCTCGACCTTCTGACCTGCGCGCTGGCGCGTCTGCGCCGCCTTGATAGCGAGTTCGGCCAGCTTCTTGCCGTACTCCACGTGCTGATTGAGCCAGAGCTCCAGCGTCGGGCGCACGAAGCTGGAGACCAGGCGCACGGCATCGCGTGAATTGAGGCGCTCCTTGATCTGGCCCTGGAACTGCGGGTCCAGCACCTTGGCACTGAGCACATAACTGGCACGGGCGAACACGTCCTCCGGCAACAGCTTGACGCCCTTGGGCAGCAGGCTGTGCAGTTCGATGAAACTCTTGACCGCGGTGAACAGTCCGTCGCGCAGGCCGCTGTCGTGGGTGCCGCCGGCGCTGGTGGGAATCAGGTTGACGTAGCTCTCGCGCACCGGCGCACCGTCTTCGGTGAAGGCCACGGCCCAGGCCGCGCCCTCGCCTTCGGCGAAGCTGTCGTTGTTCTCGGCATAACCTTCGCCCTCGAACATCGGGATCACCGGATCGGCACTCAGCGATTGCATCAGATAGTCGCGCAGACCGCCCTTGTAGAGCCAGGTCTGGGTCTCTTTGGTCTTCTCGACCGTCAGTGTCACCGTGACGCCCGGCATGAGCACGGCCTTGCTGCGCAGCAGGTGGGTGAGTTCGCCCATGGGCAGGGCGGCCGATTCGAAGTACTTGGCATCGGGCCAGGCGCGCACCGTCGTGCCTTGCTTGCGGTCACCTGTCGCTTGGGCCCGGGTGCTGAGCTTTTCCACCACGTCGCCACCCGAGAAGGCCAGCGTCGCCACCTTGCCCTCGCGGTAGGTAGTGACCTGCAGACGCTTGGACAGGGCATTGGTGACGGACACGCCCACGCCATGCAGGCCGCCCGAGAAGCTGTAGGCCCCACCCTGCCCCTTGTCGAACTTGCCGCCGGCGTGCAGTCGCGTGTAGACCAGCTCGATCACCGGGGCCTTTTCCTCGGGGTGCAGACCAAAGGGGATGCCGCGCCCGTCGTCCTCGACGCTGACCGAGCCGTCTGCGTGCAGGGTCACGGCCATCTTCTTGCCGTGGCCGGCCAGGGCCTCGTCCGCCGCGTTGTCCAGCACTTCCTGGATGATGTGCAGCGGGTTGTCCGTCCGGGTGTACATGCCTGGACGCTGCTTGACCGGCTCCAGTCCCTTGAGGACGCGGATGGAGCCTTCGGAGTATTCGGGGGTGGGTTTGACAGCCATGGCGCGGAATTGTAGACCCAGTCGCGCAGTTCACTGGATGAACATACAGTTACAACTTGGACCCTCCCGGCAAGCCAGGACCGAATTCGCTACATTTCAACGATGAGCACACATAGCAACAAGACTCTCTCCATGGCCCAGGTGCTGATCTGCGGCGCCGCCATCGTCACCCTCTCCATGGGCATACGCCACGGCTTCGGTCTCTGGCTGCAGCCCATCACCCAGACCCAGGGCTGGACGCGCGAGACGTTCGCGCTGGCCATGGCCATCCAGAACCTGACCTGGGGCATCGCTGGCATCTTCGCCGGCATGCTGGCCGACAAGTTCGGCGCCTTCAAGGTCATCATCGTCGGCGCCATCCTCTACGCGCTGGGCTTAATCGGCATGGCCAACGCGCCTACCCCCCTGCTGTTCGCCCTGAGCTGCGGGGTCCTGATCGGCATCGCCCAGGCCGGCACCACCTACGCCGTGATCTACGGCGTGATCGGCCGCAACGTGAGCCTGGACAAACGCTCCTGGGCCATGGGCGTGGCCGCTGCAGCCGGCTCTTTCGGCCAGTTCCTCATGGTGCCGGTCGAAGGCTTCCTCATCAGCAGCCTGGGCTGGCAACAGGCCCTGATGGCGCTGGGCATGGCGGCCCTGCTCATCATCCCGCTGGCCTGGGGCCTGCATGAGCCGAGCTTTGCCGCCGGCGCGGTTCCGAAGCGCGAGCAGTCCATCCTGCAGGCCCTGCGCGAGGCCTTCGCCTACCCGAGCTTCCAGCTGCTGATGGCCGGTTATTTCGTCTGCGGCTTCCAGGTGGTCTTCATCGGTGTGCACATGCCCAGCTACCTGAAAGACCACGGACTCTCGCCCCAGGTGGCCAGTTACTCGCTGGCGCTGATCGGCCTCTTCAATGTCTTCGGCACCTACATCGCCGGCACCCTGGGCCAGCGCCTGGCCAAGAAAAACATCCTGGCCTTCATCTACTTCGCCCGCTCCATCGCCATCACGGTCTTCCTGCTGGTGCCGCTCACCCCCATGAGCGTCTATATCTTCTCGGCCGTCATGGGTGTGCTGTGGCTGTCCACGGTGCCGCCCACCAATGCCATCGTGGCCCAGATCTTCGGTGTGGCCCATCTGTCCATGCTCGGGGGTTTCGTCTTCTTCAGCCACCAGGTCGGCTCCTTCATGGGCGTCTGGTTGGGGGGTTATCTGTACGACAAGACCGGCAGCTACGACATCGTCTGGTACATCGCCATCGGCCTGGGTGTGGCCGCGGCCCTGGTCAACCTGCCGGTGCGCGAAGCGGCGATCCGGCGCCAGCCCCAGGCAGCCCGGGCATGAAAAAGTGGCCGCGCCAGTTGCTGGCCTGGGGCCTGGCCCTGGCCGTGCTGCTGGCCGTTTTCGCGCTTTACACACGACCGGACTTCCTGCTGACCCTTGCCGACCAGCTCTGGGCCTGCTTCTAGGGATATCCAGCATCCCCCGGTCATGACGGCGTGGCACACTGCTGTGCCATGACCATGAAGACCTTCATCATCACCGGCGCCTCCGACGGCATCGGCGCCGAACTGGCGCGTCAACTGGCACGACGGCATGGCGCCGAGGCCGGCCTCGCTCTGGCCGCACGCAAGGAAACCCAACTCGAGGAAGTGGCCAGCGCATGCCGCAGCCACGGCAGCGAGGTGCTGGTCGTGCCCACCGATGTGACCGATCCGGCCCAATGCCGCGCCCTGATCGAGCGCAGCGTAGAGCGCTTCGGCTGGCTGGACGCCCTCGTCAACAACGCCGGCGTCTCGGCCCAGGCCCTGTTCGAGCAGGTCCAGCCCGACGACCTGGGCTGGTACGAGGACCTGATGCGGGTGAACCTCTGGGGCTCGGTCTGGTGCACACACGCCGCCCTGCCTCACCTCAAGGCCAGCCGCGGCCAGGTGGTGGCCGTCTCCTCCCTGGCCGGCCTGGTGGGCGTGCCGGGACGCACGGCCTACAGTGCCAGCAAGTTCGCCATGACGGGCTTTTTCGAGGCGCTGCGCGCCGAACTCAAGCCCGCCGGCGTCAGTGTCACCACGGCCTACCCCGGCGTGGTGGCCACGCAGATCCGCTACCGCGGGCTTAACGCGGCCGGTGTGGCCGCCGGCTCCAGCGGCCTGAAGGAAGACGACGCCATGCCCGTGGAGGTCTGCGCCCGCCTCATCCTCGATGGCATGAACCGCCGCCAGCGCGAAGTCGTGATGAGCACCAAGGGCAAGCTGGGGCGTTACCTCAAGCTGCTGGCCCCCGGCTTGGTGGAACGCATGGCCCTGGCCGCGCTCAAGGACGAGGTCAAGCCGCAATGAGCGTCACGGCCGTGCACGGCACGGAGGCGCCTTCGGCCTGGGTCCAGCGCTGGTCGCATCTGGTACGACCGGGCGGCACCGTGCTGGACGTGGCTTGCGGCCATGGCCGGCATCTGCGCTGGTTCGCCCAGCACGGCCACCCGGTCACAGGCGTGGACCGCTCATCCGACGCCATCGCGGCCGTAGCGCCCCTGGGCGTCATGCTGCAGGCCGATATCGAGAACGGCCCCTGGCCCCTGCTGCAGGACGGCCAGCCCCAGGCTTTCGACGCCGTGGTGGTCACCAACTACCTCTGGCGGGCCCTGTTCCCGGTGCTGCTGCAAAGCCTGGCGCCGGGTGGGGTGCTGATTTACGAAACCTTTGCCGCGGGCAATGAAACCGTGGGCAAGCCCTCGCGTCCGGACTTCCTGCTGCAACCGGGCGAGCTGCTGGACGTCTGCCGCACCCTGCGCGTCGTGGCCTATGAAGACGGTTATCTGGCCGCACCGCAGCGTTATGTGCAGCGCATCGCGGCCGTGCAGGAAACAGGCCTGTCCACGGCCAGCGCGCCGGCGCGTTATCCACTCTGAGGCCCTGCCCTGCGGGGCCGGAGCCCACCCTCGGTAGAATGCCTCTTTGGCCTGAATTTAACTCTCTGCGGACATGACCTCCTCCCATCGCCAGATCACCGGCAGCATCGTCGCCCTCGTCACCCCCCTGCACGAGGACGGTAGCGTCGACTACCCCACGCTGCGCAAACTGATCGACTGGCACGTCGCCGAAGGAACGGACTGCATCGGCGTGGTCGGCACCACCGGCGAATCGCCCACCGTCAACGTGGACGAACACTGCGAAATCATCCGCGTCTCGGTCGAACAGGCCAAGGGCAGGGTCCCCATCATGGCCGGCTGCGGTGCCAACTCCACGGCCGAGGCCGTCGAACTGGCGAAGTTCGCAAAGAAGGTCGGTGCCGACTGCCAGCTGCAGGTCGTGCCCTACTACAACAAGCCCACGCAGGAAGGCCAGTACCTGCACTTCAAGGCGATCGCCGAAGCCGTCGGCGACCTGCCCATGGTGCTCTACAACGTGCCCGGCCGCACCGTGGCCGATATGGCGCACGACACCGTGCTGCGCCTGACCCAGGTGCCGGGCATCGTCGGCATCAAGGAAGCCACCGGCAACATCGAGCGCGCCCAATGGCTGATCCGCGAAGTGCCCAAGAGCTTCGCCATCTACTCGGGTGACGACCCGACCGCCGTGGCCCTGATGCTGTGCGGCGGTCAGGGCAACATCAGCGTGACGGCCAACGTAGCCCCGAGCCAGATGCATGAGCTGTGCGTGGCCGCCATGGCCGGCGACGTCAAGCGCGCCATGGAGATCCAGTTCAAGCTGATGCCGCTGCACAAGCAGCTCTTCGTCGAACCCAACCCCATCCCGGTCAAGTGGGCCATGCAGCGTCTGGGCCGTTGCGGCGGCACGCTGCGCCTGCCCATGACGCCGCTGACGGCGACCAACCAGCCCGTGGTCGAAGCAGCGCTGCGCGCGACCGGTCTGATCTGAACCCAACTGTTCCCCAAGGAAATCGCCGGTGAAGCTTGTTTTGAAACTGGCCCTGCTGGGCCTGCCGCTGGCGCTGGTCGCCTGCTCCACGCTGGATGGTGACAAGGTCGACTACAAGGCTGCCACCAAGGCACCCTCGCTGTCGATCCCGCCCGACCTGACGCAGCTACCGCGTGACACCCGTTACAACACGCCGGGCGGCACGGTCAGCGCCACCGGCTACCAGACCGCTGCGCAAGGCGTCACGGCCAACGCGATCGCGGTGGCCGCCTACCCTGGCATGCGCATCGACGGTGTCGGTGGGCAGCGCTGGCTGGTGGTCGACCAGCCCGCCGAGAAGCTCTGGCCCCTGGTCAAGGAGTTCTGGCAGGAAACCGGCATGACCCTCATCTTGGAACAGGCCCAGCTGGGCATCATGGAAACCGACTGGGCCGAGAACCGTGCCAAGCTGCCGCAGGACTTCATGCGCCGCACGCTGGGCAAGATCATCGGCAGCCTGTTTTCCACCAATATGCTGGACAAGTACCGCACCCGGCTGGAGCGCAATGCCGCCGGCGGCACCGAGATCTACATCAGCCAGCGCGGCCTGGAAGAGGTCTACACCGACGCCAGCAAGGAAAAGCTCGTCTGGCAGCCGCGCGCTTCCGACCCCGAGATGGAAGTGGAGATGCTGCGCCGTCTGATGATCAAGCTTGGGGCACCCAGCCAGCAAGCCGACCAGCAGGCCGCTGTCGCGCCTCGCCGTACGTCTCGTCTGGACACACGCGACGGTCAGCCCGTGGTGCTGGTCAGCGAAGGTTTCGACCGCGCCTGGCGCCGTGTGGGCCTGACGCTGGACCGCACCGGCTTCACCGTCGAGGACCGCGACCGCAGCCAGGGTGTCTATTTCGTGCGTTATGTGGAGCCCAGGAAACCCGGCGAGGAAGAGCCCGGCTTCTTCGCACGCATGTTCAGCAGCACGCCGAAGGACAAGACCCCGCAGAAATACCGCATCACGGTACGCGGCCAGGGTGACAGCAGTACCGTGTCCGTGCTCAATGACGAAGGCACGCCCGAAGTGTCGGACAACGCCCAGCGCATCCTGCAGGTCATCACCGACGATCTGCGTTGAGCAGCCTGTTCACGGTCTCGCAGGGGCTGCGCCCTGCGCGGGCATAAAAAAAGCCACCGCGAGGTGGCTTTTTTACTGGCGAGACAAGAATTACTTCTTGGCCGGCTCAGCAGCGGGAGCGGCGGCCGGAGCAGCAGCGGGAGCCGAAGCATCGGCAGCCGGAGCGGGCGCAGCAGCGGGAGCAGCAGCGGCGGGAGCGGCGGCGGGAGCAGCAGCTTCTTCCTTCTTGCCGCAAGCGGCCAGGGCAGCGGCGGCGATCACGGCGGCCAGAACGAGGGTCTTGTTCATGTTGAGTTATCTAGTTAAAAGTAAAAGTTGATGACAATTTCCGGAAATTGCCAGCGCGGTATGCCGCACTGACCAAGCAGGCTCGCTTACACAAAGCTTGCTTGGCGGAAAATTATATGGCGGATTTCATGCCATATTGCGAAAAAAATAGGGCTAACCCTTAAGGGATAACCGAAGAAGGCCTAGAGGCCCAGCACCGAGGCCGGAAACCCGGGTGTGCTGTCACGCCGCCATTCGTCCAGCACCTGCCGCAATTCCACACGCCTGGACGCCGCGCTGTCACACACCAGCACGTCGCGCTCGGGATCGATGCGCTGCATCACCCAGGCTGGGGTCCACAAGGCGCTCGGAAAAGCCAGGGCATCACGGCTGCGGCAGACACGACACTCGATGATGTGGTCCCAGGTCTGGCGCCATTTCACGAAACGCGCATGCTGGCGCGTCACACCCGAGTAGTCCATGGCCAGCATGTGCAACCGGCGCCCGCCGCGTGACCACGCCTGCAGCGACTCGACCACGGCGCGCTCACCCAGGGGCCAGTCCGCGTAATTGGCGTCGCACAGGATCAACTCGTTCCAGCCCTCGCGCGCGGCAGCCTGCAGCGCATCGCGCACCGCCTGCACAAAGACGCTGCGCCCGTTCAGGCGGCCCTGTGGCAGCGGGTTTTCTTCAGCAGGCATGGGCCCAGCCATCCTCGCACCAGGCCCGCAACAGTTCGCGCGCCGCCTTGCTGGCACGCGCCACTTCGGCTGCGCTCAGGCAACGCTGGTCGGCCAGCCGACGCATCAGCACGGCATCGCGACCGGCAGCGCGGTAGCTCTCGCCATTGATGAACACATGCTGCTCGTCGTAGAGCATGCGCGTGCGCCGGTCCAGCGTCACGCCCCAGCGCCCACCAGGCGTGGCGCCTGCCTCGAACCAGACATGCGCCTTGGGGTCGCTCAGGGTCTCGCCCAGGGCACGCATCAACGCCAGCGGGTCCTTGAGCGCCTGCTGCACGGCCTGACGGGCGAAACGCCCGAGTTCGGTCGGCAAGGCTGCCGGCGTAGCCACGGCAGCCTGCCCCGGATCGCGATAGAAATCGTCTCCCACGACCTCGGACGCATCCTCAGCCAGGCGCTGCAGCAGCTCCTGCGCCAGCTCACCCGCCTTGGGCGAGCGAAAGCCGATGGAATAGGTCATGCAGTCCCCCCCCACGGCGACCCCATCGTGCGCATAGTGCGGCGGCAGGTACAGCATGTCACCCGGCTCCAGCACGAACTCCTGCTCGGGCTCGAAGTTCGCCAGGATCTTGACCGGCATGTTGGGCTTGAGGCTCAGGTCGTGCTGGCGACCGATGCGCCAGCGGCGCCGGCCGTGGGCCTGCAGCAGAAAGACGTCGTAGTTGTCGAAATGCGGCCCCACCCCGCCGCCGTCGCTGGCGTAGCTGATCATCAGATCGTCCAGCCGGGCGTCGGGAATGAAACGGAAACGGTTCATCAGCTCGTGGATGGCATCGGTGTGCAAGTCCACACCCTGCACCAGCAGGGTCCATTCGGGCGTCTTCAGCGCCGGCAGCGCACGACGCGCAAACGGCCCGCGCTGCAAGGTCCAGTGCTCCTTGCCGCGGCGGCGCTCAAGCGCGACCAGGCGCGATTCCACCTCCTCGCGCCCTGCCAGCTCGAATAGTTCGCTGCGCGCCAGCAGCGGCGCAAAGCCAGGGATGGCCTGGCGCACCAGCAGCGGCTTCTTGTGCCAGTAGCGCTTCATGAAAACTTCGGGGCTGATGCCGCCCAGCAGGGGCAGCGGCTTTTTGACATCCATGACGATTCAGTGTTCCTGTTTAACTGCGACAATTCTGCCCTATGGACATCAATCAGCAATGCGTGGTCGCCCTGACCTGGACGCTCAAGGACACCTTGAACGAGGAACTCGACGTGCTCGACGAGCCGGTGGAATTCCTGATCGGCGGGCAGGACCTGTTCAAGAAGATCGAAGACGCCCTGCAAGGCCATCGCATGGGTGCCACCGTGGCCCTGCAACTGGAACCTGAGGAGGCCTTCGGCGACTACAAGGAAGACTTTGTCTTCCTGGAGCCGCGCGCCCTGTTTCCGGCTGAACTCGAAGAGGGCATGACCATCGAAGGCTCGGCCCTGCCGGCTGGCTGCAACCCCGAAGCCCCCAAGGACGTGCTCTACACGGTCACCGAGATCTACCCCGAACATGTGGTGCTGGACGGCAACCACCCGCTGGCCGGCATCGCCCTGCGCCTGACGCTCAAGGTCGAGGGCGTGCGCGAAGCCACGGAAGAGGAGATCGGCCGCGGCTCGGCCGGCACCGGCTTCTTCCGCATGGCTCCGCTGCACGAGCAAGGCCCCGGCGGCGAACATCTCCACTAAAACTCGAAACTGTTTGCGCGCAAACCCCGAAAAACCGGGGAACCCCGCGGAACTGGCTTTGCCAGGCCGCTGGGGTTGTCCCCCTCAGGGGGAGAGGGGGCTACACGCAGTGAGCCCCAACAGGGGGTTCAACTTTTCCCCGTGGAGCCGTAACCGCCAGCGCCGCGTTCGGTGGCGGCAGGAAATTCGCTGACCACATTGAACTGCGCCTGCACCACGGGCACCACGACCAGCTGTGCAATGCGCTCCATGGGCTCGATGGTGAAGGCCGTGGGGCTGCGGTTCCAGGCGCTGACCATGAGCTGGCCCTGGTAGTCGCTGTCGATCAGGCCCACCAGATTGCCCAGCACGATGCCGTGTTTGTGGCCCAGGCCCGAGCGCGGCAGGATCAGCGCGGCATAACCCGGATCGGCCAGGTGGATGGCAATGCCCGTGGGGATCAGCTGCCAGGCATTGGGCAGCAGGGTCACGGCCTCGTTGAGGCAGGCGCGCAGGTCCAGGCCGGCGCTACCGGGGGTCGCATAGGCGGGCAGCTGATCCGCCATGCGCGGATCGAGAATCTTGACGTCGATGTTCATGGTGTCGTTCAGGGGGAATCAGGTCTTCTTGCCCAGCCTGCGCGCGATCTCGGCCACCAGCTGGCGCGCCAGATCGACCTTGCTTGCACGCGGCAATTCGGTCGTGCCCTGGGCATCGACCAGCAACAGGGCGTTGTCGTCCTGGCCGAAGGTGGCCGGTCCGATATTGCCCACCAGCAGGGGCACGCCCTTGCGCGCGAGCTTGGCCTGGGCATTGGCCAGCAGGTCATGGCTTTCGGCCGCAAAGCCCACGCAATAAAGCGCACCGCTTTTTGCGCGCGCGCCTTGTGCCACGCCAGCCAGGATGTCGGGGTTCTCGACAAATGCCAGCGCCGGCGGCTGGCCGGAACCGTCCTTCTTGATCTTCTGGTCGGCAGTATTCGCCGGACGCCAGTCAGCCACAGCAGCTGTAGCTACAAAAACAGTAGCATTCGTCACCTCGGCGTCCACCGCCTGCTGCATGTCCAGCGCTGAGCGCACATCGACGCGACGCACACCGCGCGGCGTGGGCAGGTGCACGGGGCCGGCAACGAGGACCACCTCGGCACCAGCCTCGCGCGCCGCCCGCGCGATGGCAAAGCCCATCTTGCCACTGGAGCGGTTGGTGATGCCGCGCACCGGGTCGATGGCCTCGTAGGTCGGGCCGGCCGTCACCAGCACGCGCTGGCCGACCAGACGCTTGGGCTGGAAGAAGGCGATCGTCTCTTCCAGCAGTTCCTGCGGCTCCAGCATGCGGCCGTCGCCCGTTTCGCCGCAGGCCTGGTCACCGCTGCCCACGGCGAACACATAGGCACCATCGGCCTGGAGCTGGGCCACATTGCGCTGGGTGGCCGGGTTGGCCCACATCTCGCGGTTCATGGCGGGAGCAATCAGCAGCGGCACCTGGTCGATGGGGCGCGCCAGGCACATCAGGCTGAGCAAGTCGTCGGCGCGCCCGTGCAGCAGCTTGGCCATGAAGTCGGCGCTGGCCGGGGCGATCAGGATGGCGTCGGCTTCACGGCTGAGGTTGATGTGCGCCATGTTGTTGGTTTCGCGCGGGTCCCACTGCGAGTGGTAGACCGGCCGGTTCGAGAGGGCCTGCATCGTCACCGGCGTGATGAACTGGCCGGCGGCCTCGGTCATCACCACCTGCACCGTGGCACCCTCCTTGACCAGGGCGCGGCAAAGCTCGGCCGCCTTGTAGCAGGCGATGCCCCCGGTCAGGCCCAGGACGATGTGTTTTCCAGCCAGATCATTCATGGCCCGCAATGTAACAGTTTGGCAAGAACTTTCCGTCCCATGGCAGGGCTGTCACGCCCCGACGCCTATAATCTCGCTTTACCACCTCCTCGAACCCCCGCGTTCGAACCTGACATGACCAAATTCGTCTTCGTCACCGGCGGTGTGGTGTCCTCCCTGGGCAAGGGAATCGCCTCAGCGTCCTTGGCCGCGATCCTGGAATCGCGGGGCCTCAAAGTCACCCTCATCAAGCTCGATCCCTATCTGAACGTCGATCCGGGAACGATGTCGCCCTTCCAGCACGGCGAGGTGTTCGTGACCGATGATGGCGCGGAGACCGACCTGGACCTGGGCCACTATGAGCGTTTCGTCGAAACGCGCATGAAGAAGACCAACAACTTCACCACCGGCCAGATCTATAAGAGCGTGCTCGAGAAAGAGCGCCGCGGCGACTACCTGGGCAAGACCGTGCAGGTCATCCCGCACGTCACCAACGAAATCCAGGAATACATCAAGCGCGGCGCCGGCTACGACACCCCCGAGGCCGTGGACGTGGCCATCGTCGAAATCGGCGGCACCGTGGGCGACATCGAGTCCCTGCCCTTCCTGGAAGCCGTGCGCCAGCTCAGCCTGCGCTTAGGGCCAAACAACGCGGCCTTCGTCCACCTGACTTATGTGCCCTGGATCGCGGCTGCCGGCGAGCTCAAGACCAAACCCACCCAGCACACCGTGCAGAAGCTGCGCGAAATCGGTATCCAGCCAGACGCGCTGCTGTGCCGCGCCGACCGCCCGATTCCCGACGACGAGCGCGACAAGATTTCGCTTTTCACCAACGTGCCGGAGTGGGGTGTGATCTCCATGCCCGACGTGGACACCATCTACAAGGTGCCGCGCGTGCTGCACGAGCAGGGCCTGGACGGCCTGATCTGCGACAAGCTGCGCCTGAACACCCCGCCGGCCAACCTCAAGCGCTGGGATTCGCTGGTCTACGAGACCGAGCACCCCCAGGGTGAGGTCACCATTGCCATGGTCGGCAAGTACGTGGAACTGTCGGACAGCTACAAGTCCGTCAACGAGGCCCTGCGCCACGCCGGCATGAAAAACCACGTGCGCGTGAAGATCGAGCATGTCGATTCGGAGACCATCACCGACGAGACCCTCCAGCGCCTGTCCAAGTACGACGCCATCCTGGTGCCCGGCGGTTTCGGCAAGCGCGGCATCGAGGGCAAGATCAGCACCGCCCGCTACGCCCGCGAGCACAAGGTGCCGTATCTCGGCATCTGCCTGGGCATGCAGGTCGCCACCATCGAGTTTGCGCGCCATGTGGCCGGCCTCAAGGACGCCAACAGCACCGAGTTCGAACCCCATTGCCAGCACCCCGTGATCGCGCTGATCACCGAGTGGAAGGACGCGGACGGCAGCATCAAGACGCGCGACGCCAATTCCGACCTGGGCGGCACCATGCGCCTGGGCGCGCAAAGCTCCGACGTGGCCAAGGGCACGCTGGCCAACAAGATCTATGGCGACGTGGTCACCGAGCGCCACCGCCACCGCTACGAGGCCAACGTCAACTACCTGGACACCCTGCGCAAGTCCGGCTTGGTGATCTCGGCCCTGACCCAGCGTGAGCAACTGACCGAGATCGTCGAGCTGCCGCAGGCCGTTCACCCCTGGTTCGTCGGCGTGCAGTTTCACCCCGAGTTCAAGTCCACTCCCTGGGACGGCCACCCCCTGTTCAATGCCTTCGTCAAGGCGGCTCTCGAGCACCAGGGCGCCGGCAAGAAGAACCTGAAGGTCGTGGCCTGAGGCCGGAGCAAGGACCATGAAACTCTGCGGCTTCGACGTCGGTCTCGACCAGCGCTTTTTCCTGATCGCCGGCACCTGCTCCATCGAAGGACTGCAGATGTCCATCGACGTAGCAGGCCAGCTCAAGGAAGCCTGCACGTCCCTGGGCATCCCCCTGATCTACAAGGGTTCGTTCGACAAGGCCAACCGTTCTTCGGGTAACACCCGGCGCGGCATGGGCCTGGAGGCCGGCCTGAAGATCCTGGACGAGGTGCGCCGTCAAACTGGTCTGCCCGTCCTCACCGACGTGCACGACGAGTCGCAAGTAGCCGAGGTTGCCAGCGTGGTCGACGTGCTTCAGACCCCGGCCTTCCTGTGCCGCCAGACCGACTTCATCCACGCCGTGGCCAAGTCGGGCAAGCCGGTGAACATCAAGAAGGGCCAGTTTCTCGCGCCCTGGGACATGAAGAACGTGATCGACAAGGCCCGCGCGGCGGCCGTTGAAGCGGGCCTGGACCCGGATCGCTTTCTGGCCTGCGAGCGCGGCGTCAGCTTCGGCTACAACAACCTCGTGGCCGACATGACCAGCCTGGCCGAAATGCGCAAGTCAGGCGCGCCCGTGGTGTTTGACGTCACCCACTCCGTGCAAAAGCCCGGCGGCCAGGGCACCACCAGCGGCGGCGCACGCGAGATGGTGCCCGTGCTGGCCCGCGCCGGTGCTGCCGTGGGCATCGCAGGCTTCTTCATGGAAACCCACCCCAACCCCGACCAGGCCTGGTCCGACGGCCCCAACGCCGTGCCGCTCAAGCACATGAAGGCCCTGCTGGAAACCCTGGTGGCGCTGGACGACGTGACCAAGCGCAACGGCTTCCTCGAAAACAGTTTCAACGCCTGACCCGATCCAGACCGCCATGACACCCGCCTACATCATCGTCGACATGCAGATCTCCGACATGGAGCAGTACAAGCAGTACATGGCCGAGGCCCCGGCGGCGGTGAAGGCAGCGGGCGGCGAGTACCTGGTGCGCGGCGGCCGCTTCGAGGTGATGGAAGGCAGCTGGCAGCCGGCCCGTGTGGCCATGCTGCGCTTTCCGAGCTTCGAGCAGGCCAAGGCCTTCTACGACGGCGAGATGTACACCCAGGCCCGCGCCAAGCGCGCCGGTGCCACGCAGTTCTTCAACATGATCCTGGTGGAGGGCGTGGCCGCCCCCATCGTTTGAACACCACTCTCAAGAAATCCAAATCGAAAGGTAAGCATGAGCGCTATTGTTGATATCGTCGGCCGCGAAGTCCTGGACAGCCGAGGCAACCCCACCGTCGAATGCGACGTCCTGTTGGAATCCGGCACCATGGGCCGCGCCGCCGTGCCCTCGGGCGCTTCCACCGGTTCGCGCGAAGCCATCGAGCTGCGCGACGGCGACAAGAACCGTTACCTGGGCAAGGGCGTGCTCAAGGCCGTCGAGCACATCAACACCGAGATCAGCGAAGCCGTGCTGGGCCTGGACGCCTCCGAACAGGCCTTCCTGGACAAGACCCTGATCGACCTGGACGGCACCGAGAACAAGAGCCGCCTGGGCGCCAACGCCATGCTGGCCGTCTCCATGGCCGTGGCCCGCGCCGCAGCCGAAGAAGCCGGCCTGCCCCTGTACCGCTATTTCGGTGGCATGAGCGCCGTGCAGATGCCCGTGCCCATGATGAACGTCATCAACGGCGGCGCACACGCCAACAACAACCTGGACCTGCAGGAGTTCATGCTGCTGCCCATCGGCGCGCCCAGCTTCCGCGAAGCCCTGCGCTATGGCGCCGAGGTCTTCCACGCGCTCAAGAAGATCCTGCACGACAAGGGCATGCCCACCTCGGTCGGTGACGAGGGCGGTTTCGCCCCCAGCGTGGCCAACCACGAGGCCGCCATCCAGCTCATCCTGGAAGCCATCGACAAGGCAGGCTACACCGCCGGTGAACAGATCGCCCTGGGCCTGGACTGCGCCGCCAGCGAGTTCTACAAGGACGGCAAGTACCACCTCGAAGGCGAAGGCCTGGTGTTGAGCGCTGCCGAATGGACCGACATGCTGGCCACCTGGTGCGACAAGTACCCCATCATCAGCATTGAGGACGGCATGGCCGAAGGCGACTGGGACGGCTGGAAGATCCTCACGGATCGTCTGGGCAAGAAGGTGCAGATCGTCGGCGACGACCTCTTCGTCACCAACACCAAGATCCTGAAGGAAGGCATCGACAAGAACATTGCCAACTCCATCCTGATCAAGATCAACCAGATCGGCACCCTGACCGAGACCTTCGCCGCCATCGAGATGGCCAAGCGCGCCGGCTACACCGCCGTCATCAGCCACCGCTCGGGCGAGACCGAAGACAGCACCATTGCCGACATCGCCGTGGGCACCAACGCCGGCCAGATCAAGACCGGCTCGCTCAGCCGCTCGGACCGCATGGCCAAGTACAACCAGCTGCTGCGCATCGAGGAAGACCTGGGCGAAGTCGCCGTCTACCCCGGTCGTAGCGCCTTCTACAACCTCAAGTAAATGACCCCCACGGTCGCCCATTGCATGTGGCTCCCTGCCCCCCGAGGGGGCCGCATTTTGCCTTGGGACGGCCCGGCGGCAAAACGGGCCTCAGAAAGGTAAGCATTGGGAACTCGCTTCGTCCCGGCCATCCTGATCACCCTGCTCGTGGTCCTGCACGCGCAGCTGTGGTTTGGCCGGGGCAGCGTGCCCAATGTGAACCGCATGGCTGGCGAACTCGAAGCGCAGAAACAGAAGAACGCCCAGGCCCAGCTGGTCAACGACCGGCTGTTGGCCGACGTGCAGGATCTGCGCGAGGGCCTGGAGATGGTGGAAGAGAAGGCGCGGCTGGAACTGGGCATGGTCAAGCCCAACGAGATCTACGTCCAGATCACCAAATAAGGCCGTGATGAAGATCGCCGTCGTCGGTGCGCCCACGACCGGCAAAACCCGCCTGGCTCAGGCCCTGGCCCAGCACCTGCCCGAGCTGCAGGTCAGCGACGCCCCCGCCCCCGACGTTCTGAAACCCGGCGCCTACGCGCACGTCCTGCTCATGGGCCTGGACCTGCCGGGCAGCACGGCCGCACAAGAGGAAGCCGATACCCGCCTGCGTGCGCAACTGGCCGCAGGCGGCGTGGCCTATGGCGTGGTCTACGGGCGCGGCCCGCAACGCCTGCTTGGCGCCTTGCGCCTGATCACCCCGCAAGACGGCCCACCCCCGCGCTGGACCGGGCCGTGCGAGCGCTGCGCCGACCCGGATTGCGAATTCAAACTCTTTACTGGATTGATGAACTCGAAGGCGGCTGGTCGCCTGCCGTCGTGAACAACTGGGTGGTGTCGATGGTGTCGAAGCGGTAGTTGGCACCGCAGAACTCGCAGTCCACCATGATCACGCCGCGCTCGGCCAGGATCTCGCGGGCCTCGGTCTCGCCCAGCCCCTGGATCATGCGGCCCACGCGCTCGCGGCTGCAGGTGCAGGCAAAACGCGGCGCCGTCTCGCCGGCATGCGGCATGAAACGTTGCAGCTTCTCCTCCCAGAACAGGCGGCGCAGGATGGTCTCCACGTCCAGCGTCAGCAGCTCCTCGCGCTTGAGGCTGGAGGCCAGCGTGGCGATGCGGTTGTAATGCTCGTACATCTCCGCTTCGTACAGTTCGGCCTCGGCCGGCTGCTGGCCGGCCAGGTTGCCCATGCCCTCGATCGGCAGGCGCTGGATCAGCAGGCCGGCAGCCACCTTGTCGTCGGCGGCCAGCACCAGCACCGTGTCGAGCTGTTCACTCTGGCGCATATAGAGCTGCAGGGCCTCGGCCAGGTTGTGCACGGATTTGCCATCGGCACCGGAAAGCGGGACCACGCCCTGGTAGGGCTGCTGGCCGGGCTGGCGGTCCTTGGGGTCGAGCGTGACCGCGAAGCGGCCCAGGCCATTCACATTCAGCATGGCCCGCAGACCCGCGTCATCGGGCACCGGGCCCGGCACGGTGGCCGTGGCGCGCAGGCTGAGGTCGGACTGCACTTCGGTCACGGCCAGCTTGACCGGCCCGTCGCCGAACACCTGCAGGACCAGCGCGCCGTCGAATTTGATGTTGGACTGCATCAGCGTCCCGGCCGCCACCATCTCGCCCAGCAAGGCCTGCACCGGCGGTGCATAGGCCCCGGTGCTGCTCTGCGCGCGGCGTTTCAGGATCTCGGTCCAGGCATCGGTCAGGCGTACGACCATGCCGCGCACCGGCAGGCCTTCGAAGAGGAATTTATGGAGTTCGGACATGCAAGGATTTGGGGCTCAGCCGATTTTCTTCAAGCCCTTGCGGAAGCGCTCGGCGTTATCGACGTAGTGCTGGGCAATGCGTTGCAGGCCGGCGATCTGCTCGGGGCTGAGCTGCTTGACGGCCTTGGCCGGGCTGCCCAGGATCATGGAGCCATCCGGAAACTCCTTGCCCTCGGTCACCAGCGAGCCGGCACCGACCAGGCAGTTCTTGCCGATCTTCGCGTGGTTCAAGACCACGGCCCCGATGCCGATCAGCGAACCGTCGCCCACGGTGCAGCCGTGCAGCATGACCTGGTGGCCCACCGACACGTTCTCGCCCAGGACCAGCGGCACGCCCTCGTCGGCATGCAGCACGCTGGCGTCCTGGATGTTGGAGTTGCGGCCGATGTGGATGTGTTCGCTGTCACCGCGGATGACGGTACCGAACCAGACGCTGACGTTTTCTTCCAGGGTCACCTTGCCGATGACCTGGGCGCTGTCGGCGACGTAGGCGTTTTTGCCTAGTTTGGGGGATTGACCGTCTAGTTCGTAGATTGCCATGTTCTTGTCTCTTTTGGGGGATGGGTTTGATTGTAAAGAGGCTTGGTTTTCTGTTCTTGTGAAGGGTTGGCTTTCGTGGCTTGCCGGGTCTCGCCCCGGCGGGCGACTCACTTTCTCTTGCTTCGCCAAGAGAAAGTAAGCAAAGAGAAGGCGAGCCGAAGTCAGGGCCCCTGCGGGGTACCTTGCGCTGCTCGCATCGAGCGGGGTCGGGCTAAACTCGCTGCGCTCAAACAACGCCCGCCCTGA
>CAUPMJ010000019.1:0-26374 GCA_963512455.1 uncultured Hylemonella sp.
CATGGCGCGTCCTTGTGAGGTCTGGCTGTTGGATTTTGGCTGTCGGCTGTTTGGTCCCCTATGCCGTGTGGCAGGGCTGAGCAGCGCAGCAGCGGGCGGATCAGGGCGGGCGTTGTCTGAGCGCAGCGAGTTTAGCCCGACCCCGACCGATGCGAGCAGCGCAAGGTACCCCGCAGGGGCCCTGACTTCGGCTCGCCTTCTCTTTGCTTACTTTCTCTTGGCGAAGCAAGAGAAAGTGAGTGCGCTGCCGGGCGCACATCCCGGCAATGCCACGCAAGCGAAATAGACGCAAAGTAGAAAAGCAGACGACGATAATCATCCAATGACCACCCCCGCCGACAAGCAAGAAGCTCAACTCAAAAAAGCCGACCAGGAACTCCTCTTCAAAGGCATCGCCATCGCGTTGATCGGCGTGGTCATCCTGCTGGGGCCCTACTTCGCGCGTTCGCCAGCGGTACAGGAGCTGCTGACCGGTGGCCAGATCGTGGGCTGGTTCGCCCTGGTGCTGGGCCTGGCCTTTCTAGGCCAGTACTTCCTGCGTCGCCGCGCGAGAAGGTAAGCCGAGCCGAGCCGGCGAGACGTACTGCTGGCGGAAGATCTCGAAAGGCATGGTGTCGGCCGCTTCGATGGCCTTCTGGTCTTCGAGGGACTTGCGTGCCATCAGCTCGTAACGCAACTGCTGCTGCGGTGTCCACGGGCGGGCCAGCAGGTGCTCGCGCGTCTGCTGCGAACGGGCGCGCACAAACCGCAGGAAAGAGTTGTCATGCCCGCTGGCCATTTCGGCCAGCACACGCGCCGAAGGCAGGAGCGAGGGATGGTCCAGGCCGGCACGGGCCGAGGCCAGGGCCGCGCTGTAGTCGGTGCACCCATGCGCGGCGTCCAGCGCGCGCGCGATGGGTTCGCAGGCCTGCACCAGTTCGCTGCCCCAGTCCTTCAACGTCACCGCCTGGCCACCGCGCAGCAGTTGCAGGCCCGGCTCGCGCCCGCGTGCCGCCGTGAGGTGCTGGTTGCGTGCGAGTTCGGTGATCTCCTGCGGCGTGTCATTGGGGCTTTCGCTTTGCAGGCAGTGCAGCAGGAAGACATCCAGAAAACGCATGGTCTGCGCGTTGATGCCCACGGGCTCGAAGGGGTCCAGGTCCATGAGGCGCACTTCCACGTACTCCACGCCGCGTTCGCGCAGGGCGTGCAAGGGGCGCTCGCCCTGGAAGATCGTGCGCTTGGGGCGGATGGTGCCGTAGAACTCGTTCTCGATCTGCAGCAGGCTGGTGGCGAGCTGGATGTAGTCGCCGCCGGGGTTCAGCACGCCCAGGGCCTCGTAGGCCGGCCAGGGCCGGGTCAGCGCCTCGTGCAGCGAAGAGGCGTAGCCTTCCAGGCTGTTGTAGCTGACGGCCAGCGAAGCCTGCGCGTCGCTCTGGTAACCCAGGCGCCCCATGCGCAGCGACGTGCCGTGCGGCATATACAGCGCATTACCGTTCAGGGACTGCAGCTCGTGCTGACGGCCTTCGACGAAGGTGGGGCACAGGGCGGGCGAGGCGCCGAAGAGATACAGCAGCAGGAAGGCGTGGCGGCGGAAATTGCGGATCAGCGCGAAGTACTCCGCGTTGCTCACACCGGGCAGCGACCAGTTGTAGTGGATGCCCGAGATGGTCTGCATGCGCCGGCCATAACGATGGCCCAGGCCCATGCGGTAGACGCTCTTGGCGCGCCCGATGTTGGAGGAGCCGTAGCGCCCCAGGGGAATCGTCTCGTCGGTGGGCAGGCCGCAGGGCATGCTGGAGACCCAGAGCATCTCCTCCCCCGCCTCGCGCAGGGTGCGGTAGGTGTACTGGTGGGTCTCGGTGAGTTCGTCCAGGCAGGCCTGCACACCGGCATGCACGCCGGTGATGAGCTCGAGCTGGGACTCGGAATAGTCGGTGGTGATGTGCGGGTGCGTGAGCGCCGAGCCCAGCGCGGCCGGGTGCGGGGTGAGCGCCAGCTTGCCGTCGGGCAGCGCGCGCAGGCTCTCCTTCTCGATGCCACGCCGGATGCCCAGCAGGCGCTCGGAGGCCAGGAGAGGGTGGGCGGCGGGGCTGCTCATGCGGAAGATCCTGCGTCTGTTCTATTTGTAATCGGACCCGGAAGTTACCATGCCGGGATAAACCCTGCTGCGCGGGGCCAAGACCCCTCCTTTTCCCCGAATGAGCGACCATCCCACCCCCCTCATCACCCAAGGCCCGCTGGCCGACACCCAGGCCAGGGTCGCCGCGCTGCAGCAGCGCGCCCAAGTCGCCGGCGTGAGCCTGCGCAGCCCGCCGCCCCTGCCCACGGGCTGCTGCGGGCGCGGCTGCAACGGCTGCGTGTGGGAGGGGTTTTATGCGGCGGTGGTCTACTGGCAGGAGGAAGCTGAACTGCGGCTAGAGGAACGGAACAACCCATGAATCTCCTCATCATCGGCCTGGTGGGTGGCTTCATGAGCCTCGTCACCTATGCCGTCTATGCGCTGGACAAATCGGCCGCGCGCCGCAAGCGCCGGCGCGTGCCCGAGCGCACGCTGCACCTGCTGGCCTTGCTGGGCGGCTGGCCGGGCGCGCTGCTGGCGCAGCAGCGGCTGCGCCACAAATCGGGCAAGACCGCTTTCCTGCTGGTGTTCTGGCTCACGGTGCTGCTCAACGGCGTGCTGCTCATGCTGCTGCTGTGGCAACTGCCGCCCTAGAATCCGGCCTACCCCTGTCACACGCCAGAAAGAGAGGCCGCCCATGCCCATGACCGACACGCCGAACTGCGACCTGGTGCTCTACACGCACCCCTGGTCCCGCGGCCAGATCGCGCGCTGGATGCTGGAGGAAACCGGCGCCCCCTATCGCCAGATCGTGCTCGACTTCGGCACCACCATGAAGGCCCCGGACTACCTGGCGATCAACCCCATGGGCAAGGTACCGACCGTCGTGCACGGCCGGCAGGTCGTGACCGAATGCGCCGCCATCTGCGCCTACCTGGCCGACGCCTTCCCGGCGGCCGGCCTGGCGCCTGCGCCGGCACAACGCGCCGCCTACTACCGCTGGCTGTTCTTCGCGGCCGGCCCGCTGGAAGCCTCCGTGGTCGACCGCACCCTGGGCGTGAAGATCGAGGCAAAGCAGGAGCGCATGGTCGGCTACGGCAACTACGACAAGGTCATGGACACGCTGGCCGGCACGCTGGCGCGTACGACCTGGCTCGGCGGCCCGGCCTTCAGCGCCGCCGATCTCTACGTGGGCGCCCAGCTCATCTGGGGCATGCAGTTCGGCACCATCACCAAACGCGCCGAATTCGAGGACTACGCCGCGCGGCTCACGCAGCGCCCGGCCTACCTGGCGGCCAAGGCCATCGACATGGCGCTTGGAGCGCAGCTCGCCCAGAAGCAGGCCTAGCGTACCCCGCGCTCAGCCCTTGCCCAGCATGGCCATCGCCCGACCCACCTCGTGCGTGCCCTGGGCGCTACCGCTGCCGGGCACCGTTTCGTGGGTGCGGTCCAGCACCTCGGCCAGGTGCTGCTGCAGGCGCACGTCGGCGTTCTCGTCGATGCCGATCCACGCGCCCTGGGTCATGGTGATGTGCGCGGCCTCCACGCTACCGGCGCCGGCGCACAAGGTCGTGCGCGTGGGCGCATCGGCGCTGGCCAGTACCAGCATGGCGGGCACCACGGCCTCGGGCTGCAGGGCACGCAGCACTTCGGCGGGCATCAGATCTTCGGTCATGCGCGTGGCAGCCGTCGGGGCCAGGCAGTTGACGCGAATGTCGTTCTTGGCGCCTTCAAGCGCAAGGGTCTGCATCAACCCCACCAGGGCCAGCTTGGCCGCGCCGTAGTTGGACTGGCCGAAGTTGCCGTAGAGACCGCTGGAAGAGGTGGTCATCACAATGCGGCCGTATTTCTGCGCGTTCATGTGGGGCCACACGGCCTTGCAGCAGTGCACGGCGCCCATGAGGTGCACGTCCAGCACCAGGCGGAAGTCGGCCAGCTCCATCTTGGCAAAGGTCTTGTCGCGCAGGATGCCGGCGTTGTTGACCAGGATGTCCACGCGGCCCCAGGTCTCCACCGCCTGCTGCACCATGGCCAACACGGCCTCGAAGTCGGTGACGGAAGCGGCGTTCGCGATCGCCTCGCCGCCGGCGGCGCGAATCTCGTCCACCACCTGTTGCGCGGCACTGGCCGAGCCGCCCGAGCCGTCACGGGCGCCGCCCAGGTCGTTGACCACCACCTTCGCTCCGCGTTGGGCCAAAGCCAGCGCATGCTGACGGCCCAGGCCCCCACCGGCCCCGGTCACGATGGCCACCCGGCCCTTGAAGTCGATCATGCTGTCTCCTCTGTGTTTGTCAGCGTATGGTCAAATCTTAATGGACGAATAAAACCCGCCGAGTCCTGCACACGACACCATGGAACTGAACCGCACCCTCATCGACACCCCGCCGCGCGACGCGGCCACCGTGGTCATGCTGCGCGACGCGCCCACCGGGCTGGAGGTCTTCCTGCTCAAGCGCCACGGCGCCTCGGACGTGCTGGGCGGGGCCTATGTGTTCCCCGGCGGCAAGATCGACGCGCAAGACGCCGCGCTGATCCCTCAGCTGGACCAGCCCCTGGCTGCGCTGCACGGCGCGCTGGGCGAACCCGACACGGCGGCCGAGCTGGCCGCGAGCTGTTACGTGGCGGCGCTGCGCGAGGCCTTCGAGGAATCGGGTGTGCTGTACGCGCATGGCGCCAGCGCCGATCAGGTGGCCCAGGCCACTGCGCTGCTGCGCGAGGGCCATGGTTTTGCGGAAATGCTCACACGCCTGGGCCTGAAGCTCGATACCCGCAGCGTGCTGCCCTGGTCGCGCTGGGTCACACCCAAGATGGCTTCGGTGAGTTCCAAGCGCTTCGACACGCGCTTTTTCGTGGCAGCCGTGCCGGCGGTGCAGACGGCAAGCCACGACAACCATGAAGCCACCGAAAGCGTGTGGGTGGCACCACGCGCTGCGCTGGAGCAGTACCGCGACAGCCTCATCGAGCTGGCGCCCCCGCAGATCATGAGCCTGGCGCACCTGGCGCGGCACAACAGTGTGGCCGGCGTGCTGGCCGAGGCCCGCAGCAAGAGCCCGGCCCTGGTGCAGCCCGAACCCTATGACGACGAGAACGGCGTGCGCGTGCTGTGTTACCCCGGTGACCCGCGCCACAGCGTGCGCGAGCGCGCCCTGCCCGGCCCCACGCGGCTGCGCTACAGCAGCAAGCGCTTCCAGCCCGAGGGCGGCTTCGAGACGCTCTTTCTCTGACTCAGGAATTGGCGCGGCGTTTGAGCCAGCGCATCAGCCCGCCCACCAGCGGCAGCTTCTCGTAGAGCTCCTCGGCCGCGTCCCAGTAGTCGCGGTGCGAGCGGATGCGCCCGTCGGGCGCCAGGCGCAGGTGCGTGGCGCCGCGGATGAGTTGCGGCTGCTCGGGGCTGAACTTGCGGAAGCGGAAATGGAAATCCCAGGTCAGCAGGACCTGCTCGCCCTCGACCACGCGGCCGGTGACGACAAAACGTGGCTCGTGCAGGTTCACGTACATGTGGCGGAAGATGCGCTGGATGGGCAGGATGCCGCGCACCTCGTTGAAGGGGTCCTTGAAATACGCGTCTTCGGTATAGAACTCGGGAAAACGTTCGACACTCTGCGGCGTCAGCGTTTCAAAGAAGACGGCGATCTTTTCGACGGCGTGGCTCATGCTCCGGTGGCCTTTCTAACCAGGGGAAAGTAGAGACGGTAGGGCAGCAGGCGCATGAACTTGAGCCAGCGCGTGAAGCGTTTGGGGAAGTGCAACTCGAAGTCGCCGCGTGCCCAGCCGGCCAGCATCTCACGCGCCGCGACTTCGGGCGTGATGAGTGCGGGCATCTTGAAATCGTTCTGCGCGGTCAGCGGTGTCTCGACGAAACCGGGGTTGACCACGCTCACCCCCAGCCCCAGGGCGCTCAGGTCCAGGTAGAGGGCTTCGGCCAGGTTGATGAGGGCGGCCTTGGTCGGCCCGTAGGCCAGGCTCTTGGGCAGGCCCCGAAAACCCGCCACGCTGCTGACCAGGCTCAGGTGCCCGCCCTGCCCTGCCGCGGCCTGCTGCTTCAGCTGGGGCAACACCGCCTCCAGCAGGTAGAGGGCGCCCACGTAGTTCACCTGCTCGTGGCGCAGCATTTCCTCCAGGCTGTAGGCACGGGCGTCGACGGGCAGGTAATAACCGGCGCAGTACACCACCAGATCCAGCGGGCCGCGCTCGGCAACAGCGTCGCTGGCCAGCTGCAGGGCGCGACGGTCCGTGACGTCCAGCGCCAGGGCCACGGCGCGCGGCCGGCCCTGGGCATCGGCGCCCGGATGCGCGGCCACCCAGGCATCGAGCTGATCCGCCTTGCGGGCGGACACAAACACCGTGGCACCTTGTGCGTGCAGCAGGTCGGCGCAGGCCTGGCCGATGCCGCTGGAGGCACCGACCAGCCAGACCGTCTTGCCGGCCCAGTTGCGCAGGGGAGGATTGAGGGACATGGTCAGCGCTTGCTAAAGGACAGGGTGACTTCACCCAGGCGCACACCCCATTTGCTCATGGTGGCGCGGTTGAGCATGACGCGGTCGTTCATCTGGTACATCCAGTCCTCGAAATATACGACGATGTTGCGCCCGTCCACCGGCAGGTCCAGGTTGTAGGCCCAGTAGAAGGCGTTGCCGCGTTCCTCGCCATGGGCCTCGCCCACCACGTCGCCGGCGGTGCCGACATAGAGCCCCTGCTTGCCCACGCCGGGCCGGCGATGCAGCGTCCAGATGCGCTTCTGTGTCGTGCCATCGGAGTAGGTGAAGTCTTCGTCGAGCACGCCCACCTCGCGGCCGCTCTCGCCGCTCCAGCTGCAGTTCATGACCACCGTGAAACGCTTGACGACCTTGCCCGAGCGATCGGTGAAGACGCCGTAGGCATCCACCGTGCCGTTGAAATAACGACGCAGGTCGAGTTCGGGTTTCTCCTGCGCGTAGTCGGCCACGGTGGGTGAGGCGCAGCCGGCGAGGGTGGTGACGCCAAGCGCGGTGACACCAGTAAGCAGGAGACGACGTTTCATGATGAGCCTTTGCGATGTATGAAGGAGGAATAGAGCAGAGCACCCGCCGCCAGCTTGAGCACGCAGGGCAGCAGGCAGTAGGCGACGGTGAGCGCCTGCAGGGCCTGGGGCGCGCGCGCGCCGGGCGCATAACCGTAGAAGCCCAGCAGCGGCAGGGCCAGGCCGGCGGCCAGGGCGAGGTTGAGTTTGGTGGCGAAGTTCCACCAGCCGTAGTAGGCGCCTTGGGTGCGGCCCAGGTCGCCGGCGCGCGCAATAAGGCCGGCCAGCATGGCGCCGGGCATCACGAGATCTGCCCCCAAGGCGGCGCCCGAGAGCACGCAGATGGCGATGAAGAGCCAGGCATCCCCGCTGCCCAGGGTGCTGGCCCAGACGAAAACGGCCACCGCCAGCCCCATGCCGCCCAGCCAGCTGCGGGCCAGGCCGAAGCGGCGCACGGCGACCAGCCACAGGGGCATGGACAAGGCCGCGCTCAGGAAGTAGCTGCCAAGAAAGAGCGGCTCCATGGACGCCGACGCCTGCAGCCGGTCCTGCACGAAAAAGAGCACCAGCGTGGCCGGCACCGCGCTGGCGATGCCGTTGAGCATGAAGACCGCGAGCAGGCGGCGAAAGGGCGCGCGCCGCCAGGGTTGCCAGAGATCGCCGGCTTCGGCCACTGTGCCCGTGACCGCATCGGCCGCAGGGCGCGGCGCCGCGCGCCAGGCCAGCCAGCCCAGCAGCAAGGCTGCCCAGAACAGGCCGACCATGACGTCCAGCCCCCACAGCACGGGCGCCACCGACGCCAGCAGCACACCGACCAGACCCAGGCCCTCGCGCCAGGCCACCAGGCGGCTCTGGCGCAGGGCGTCACCCCCGAGCAGGGCACCCCAGGCCTGGTGCGAGAGGGTCACCGCGCTGAAGCTGGCGTAGGTGAGCATCAACAGCACGGCGCTGACGACAAGCAGGCCGTCCCCGCTGCGCAACGGGGGAAAGAAGAGCAGCGCAAAACCCGCGCCCATCACCAGGCAGGCCGCCGAGGCCCAGGCCAGCAGCGTCGAGGGCGATCGGCGGTAGAGCCGGTCGCTCACGCGGCCCAGCAGCGGATCGATCAGCGCATCGGCCAGACGCGTGGCCAGCAGCAGGACGCCCAGCGTGGCCAGCGGCACACCGAACTCGCGCGCGTAGTGGTTGGGCAGCAGCACATACAGCGGCAAGGCCACGAACGCCAGCGGCAGGCCCATGAGGCCGTAACGCCAGGCTTGCGCGACCGAGAGTGTGGAGGCGGTCGTCATGCAGGCATGCCGTTCAACGGGCGCTGGCGGACTGGCCCAGCAGGGCCAGTCTCAACTTGGGTGCCGAGGTCTGCTCCGACAGCCAGATGCCGAAGAACAGGCGGGCGAACTCGGGGTCGGCGATGTCCCCCGTGGGCTTGCCGTTGGCGTAGAACTGCGCGCCGCGGCCCGGCAGGTTCACGCCGGTCAGGCTGTCGCCGTTGGCCACGTCCGGAAAGACCGCCACCATGGCCTGCAGCCAGGCCTGCGCCTGCGCGTCGCTGAAGGGGCCGACGCGACGCATCTCGTCGATGGAACGCTGGGCGATGTCGCGCCCCTTGAAGTCGCGCCGGTAATGCAACTCCAGCGCATAACGCTGGCGCGGCAGGGCCGCGGCATCGAAACCGGGCTCGACCCACAGGCTGGCCTGGTAGACGTCGAAGCCCCACCAGGTGTACAGGCCACTGCCGGCCTGGCGCGGCTGCGTCAGCAGGGGCGAGGCGACGCGCGTCGGCTGCGGCACGATCTCGGCCAGCGCCGGCGCGGCGGCCAGCAGCAGGACGAGTCCGACGGCAGTTGCTACTCTTTTTGTAGCGTGAACTGCATCACGTCGATATTGGCTTCGTCGAAGGCCGCTTCGCAGTAGGCGAGGTAGAACTCCCATAGGTGCATGAACCTTTCGTCAAATCCGAGTTGCAGGATGCGGCTGCGCTCCGCCAGGAACTGGCGGCGCCAGCGACGCAGGGTTTCGGCATAGTCAGGACCGAAGGACAGTTCGTCCACCACCTTCAGGCCGGCCGCCTGCGCCTGGCGGCGGAACTCGGCCGGGCACGGCAGGCAGCCGCCGGGGAAGATGTACTGCTGGATGAAATCGGTCGAGTGGAGGTAACGCTCGAACAGGCGGTCCTCGATCACGATGCTCTGGATGCAGGCCCGCCCGCCGCTCTTGAGCAGGCGCGCCACGCTCTGGAAATAGGTGGGCCAGTATTCCTGGCCCACGGCCTCGACCATCTCGATGGAGCAGATCGCGTCATACGGGCCGTCGTTGATGTCACGGTAGTCCTGCAGGCGCAGGTCGGCGCGCGCGGCCGCCTCGGCACCCAGATTGCTCATGCGTTCCTGGCCCCAGCCCAGCTGCTCGGTGCTCAGCGTGACGCCGGTCAGCGAGGCCTGGAATTCGGTGACGGCCATCTCGGCCAGCGCACCCCAGCCACAGCCGATCTCCAGCACGCGGTCGCCCGGCTGCACGCCCACCAGGCGCAGCGCGCGCCGCACCTTGGCCTGCTGCGCGGCGACCATGTCACCCGCCAGGTTGCCCTCGAACCAGGCCGATGAATAGTTCATGGTGCCGTCCAGCCACAGGCGGTAGAAGGCATTGCCCAGGTCGTAATGGGCGTGGATGTTCTTGCGGCTGTTGGTCCTGGTGTTGCGGTGGAAGAGGTGGCGCAGGCGGTAGAACAGGCTGCCCAGCCAGCTGCCGTAGATCACCTCCTCCAGCGCGTGGCGGTTGCGGATGAACAGGCGCAGCAATGCGGCCAGGTCGGAGGTCGTCCAGTGGCCGGCCATATAACTCTCGGCGAAGCCGATGTCGCCGGACTTCAGCGTGGCGCCGAACACGGCCCAATCGTGCAGCACCAGGCTGGCGGCCGGCTGCTCGCCGTTGCCGTAGCGCAGCTGGGTGCCATCGGGCAGTTGCAGGGAGAGCGTGCCATGCTGCAGTCGTTCGAGCAGGCGCAGGACGGAGCGGGCACTGGCGGGTGCGCTGCGCGGCAGCACGAGGCGGGAAGCCGTGGTGGTGTTCATGGCGTGGAGGCTGGAGGGATGGAACGGGTGACGAATTCGGCGGGTGGCACCGGCTTGGCGAAAATGGGCACGCGCTTGAGCCACAGGCGCACGGCCTGCCAATGGATGTGGGCAATCAGCGCCAGCGTCATGGCCGGCTGGCGCCACAGCACACGGCGCGCGCTGCGCGCGGTATAGGGCTGCAGCACGCCGCTGACGCTGGTCTGCAGCAGCAGGCCCTGGGCATCCATCAGGTCGACGCAGGCGACGGTGCGCTCCATGCCGGCGCGCTCGGTGCGCATGAAACGGAAGCGGTACTCGCCTTCCACGCGGCAGAAGGGCGAGACGTGGAAGACCTTGCTGGCGCGCTGCTCCTGGCCGTAGCGCGGCGCATCGAGCAGGTAGCAGTGGCGCTCGCCGAAGGTGTTGTTGACCTCGGCCACGATGGCACGCAAGGTGCCGTCGGCGCGATGGCAATACCAGAAACTCACCGGCTTGAAGGCGTAACCCAGCACCCGCGGGTAGGAGTGCAGCCAGATCTCGCCGTCGGCATCCGCTATGCCTTCGCGCCGCAGCAACTCCTCCATCCAGCCCAGCGCCCCGCCCTGCGCAGCGCTGCGGCCGTCGCCGTGGTCGCTGTCATGGAAGCTGAGCCAGCCGGCACGGTTGTGCGCCAGCTCGCCGCTGCCATAGCGGCGCATGCTGCGCAGTGGCAGCATGAGAAAGAAGGTGGGGTAGGCAAAAGCGTGCCGCATCGGGCGCAGGCGCGTGTGGCGGACCTGGCCGCGGCCGATCAGGGGCACGTCGGGCTGGCTCATGCCGCTTCCCGATCGGCCATGCGCGCCAGCAGTTGCTGCGCCACCGACAGCCCGGACTTGAGGCCGTCTTCATGAAAGCCGTAACCGGTCCAGGCCCCGGCGTACCAGGTGCGCTGGCGGCCCTGCAGCCTGGGCAGTTCCTTCTGCGCGGCAATGGCCCCCAGGTCGAACACCGGGTGCGCGTACGCGTAGTCGCCCAGCACATGCTGCGGCGCGATCTCGCGCAGCGGGTTGAGGCTGACGACCACCGGCTGCTGGAAAGGCAGCGGCTGCAGCTGATTCAACAGATAGTGCAGGCAGACGCGGCTGCTTTCCTGCCCGGTGGCGGGGGCGCGTTCGTAGTTCCAAGCGGCCCAGGCCAGGCGACGCTCGGGCAGCACGGAGGCATCGGTGTGCAGCACGGCGCGGTTGTCCTGGTAGCGGATGGCGCCCAGCACGCGGCCTTCTTCGGCCGAGGGCCGGCTCAGCAGGGCCAGGGCCTGGTCGGAATGGGTGGCCAGCACGACCTGGTCGAAACGCTGGGCGCCGTGGTCGGTTGTGATCGTCACGCCGTGGTCGTCGCGTTCGATGGCGCGCACCGGCGTGTTGAGGCGCTTGTCGGGGATGCGGGCGACGATCTTTTCGACGTAGCGGCGCGCGCCGCCCGTCACCGTCCACCACTGCGGGCGATCGCTCACCTGGACCAGGCCGTGGTTGTGGCAGAAACGGATCATGGTGGCCACGGGGAACTCGAGCATCTGCGCCGTCGGACAGCTCCAGATGCAGGCCATCATGGGCAGGAAGTACCAGTCACGGAACTCGGCGCTGAAGCGCTGCGCGTCCAGCCACTCGCCCAGGGGCTGGGCCAGCTGCGCATCGGCCCCGGCTTCGGCCAGGGTCGTGGCCAGGCGGTTGAAACGCAGCACCTCGCGCAACATGCGCAGGAAGCGCCAGTTCAGGAGATTGCTGCGCTGGGCGAAAACGCTGTTGAGGCTCGCACCGTTCCATTCCAGCCGGCGGCCGGCCACACCGGCCTGGACCGAGAAGGACATGTCGGTCTTGGCGGTAGCAATGTCCAGCTCCCCGAACAGGCAGATCAGGTTGGGGTAGGTGCGCTCGTTGAAGACCAGGAAACCGGTGTCCACGCCCCAGGTGACGGGCCCATGGTTGGTGGGCAGGGTCACGTCCACCGTGTGGGTGTGGCCGCCAAAATAGTCACCTGCCTCGAACAGGGTCAGCTCGGCATGGCCCTGCAAAGCGTGGGCCACGGCCAGGCCGGAGATGCCGGAGCCGACGATGGCGACCTTCATGCCCAGACTCGCTTGCACGGGCCCGTGGCGCCCTGGACGGTAGGGCCGCCAGACTTGTTCGATAAGTTGAAAAGAACTTTTGACATGGACAAAACCTAGATTAAACAGTTAATATCGCGTTGTTTTGGAAGATTATCTTCGTTTGTCCTAGACAAAAAGATTTACAGTGAAAGACCTTACAGATGAGTCAGGAATGACAGGGGCGGCGGCCGGCAACGATCTGCCCATTGCCGCGGTGGAGCGCGACACGGGTCTTTCCAAGGACACGCTGCGCGTCTGGGAACGCCGTTACGGCTTTCCGCAGCCCGTGCGCGACGCCTTCGACGAGCGCCTCTACCCGTCCGAGCAGGTCGAGCGCCTGCGCCTGATCGCACGCCTGCTGGGCGCCGGTCAGCGCCCCGGACGCGTGGTGCCCCTGTCGCTGGCCGAGTTGCAGCAACTGCTGCTGGACTCGGCCCCGGCCGCGACGAATGCCCCCCTCACCCCGGAGTTGCAGGCCGTCCTGGACCTGGTGCGCCGCCACGAGGTGATGGCCTTGCGCCGCACCCTCAACCAGGCCGTGCTACGACTGGGCCTGGGCCGCTTCCTGACCGAGTTGTTGGCGCCGCTGAACGTTCAGGTGGGCGAAGCCTGGGTGCGCGGCGAGATCCAGGTGTTCGAGGAACATATGTATACGGAGAGCGTGACCGCCGTGCTGCGCAGCGCCCTGGGCAGCATGGCCTCCATGCCGCGCCCGGGCCGCCCGCGGGTGCTGCTGGCGACCTTTCCGCAGGAATCCCACATGCTGGGCCTGCTGATGGCCGAGATCACCCTGGTTCTGGAAGGCTGCGAATGCGTGTCACTGGGTGCGCAGACGCCGGTGGCCGAGATCGTGCGCGCGGCGCAGGCCAACCGCGCACAGATCGTGGGCCTGAGCTTCAGCCCGGTCTTCAATGCGCAGCTGCTGCAGCGCGGCCTGCAGGATCTGCGCAGCCGGCTGCCGGCCGGGATCGAGATCTGGGCCGGCGGCAGCCACCCGGTGCTGCAACGCCGCCCCCCCGAGGGCGTGACCCCGGTACCCCGTCTGGAAGACATCAGCCGTCTGCTGGCCTTGTGGAGCGCAGGCCAGCCCTAGCCGACCCCGTCTGCATGAGGAGCTCAGGCTGCGCTGTCGCGCTTTTTCAGGTCGGCCAGCATGACGCTGGACTCGCCCAGGCGGCCCGCCAGGATGCGGGCAATGTTGCGGTAGATGGCCGACGCGCTCTCGGGGTTGGCATCGATGAGTTCGCGGTAGAAGCGCATGGCCACCAGCGGGCCGGTGGCGCGCACCGTGGCCGAACGCACATCGTTGCCGACCAGGGCCATCTCGCCGAAGCACTCGCCCGGGCCCAGGCGCGTCAGCTCGACCGGTTTGCCGTCGCGTATCTTTTCGACCACCACGTCGCCGGCGATCAGGACATAAAAGGAGTTGCCCATGTCGCCTTCGCGGAACACCGCTTCGCCGGCCTGGACCGTGAAGTGTTCGCCGGTAGCCAGCGTGTCCAGCAGGCAGGGCTGGCTCATGCCGGCGAAGATCGGGACCTTCTGCGCAATCTTCTGGATGATGGCCGGGTCGAGCTTGAGCGCCGATGCCGCGCGCTGGGGCAATACCTCCGCACGCACCCGCTCGGCGATGTTCTGGACGATGGCAGGATTGATGCCCATGTTCTTGTGTCCCGTGTGGTGCAGCGCCTGTTGGCGGTACGTCGCACATCTTACACAGCGCAGGCGACAGCGGCACGCCCCGGCGTGGCATTTTGTGCACGATGGCAGCGCCTCCCACGCCCCGCGCCGCTGAACCAGCAACACCTGTGCCAGGTGCCGCTCGGCCGTCCTGAAACCGGACGGCCCGTATACTTCACGCCCATCAGCTTGGCCTCCATGGCAGCGTCCCGCCCCGTGGCGGGGCCGGCATAATAAGCATACTCATACTCTCCATCATCCCGATCGCATGGCAGTCCTCACCATCGTCTTTGCCGACCTGACCGGAAGTACCGGCCTGTTCGAGGCATTGGGCAATGCCAGGGCGGCTGAATTGGTAACCCGCACCACCCACTGGATAGGCAAGTCCTTCCAGGCACGTGGCGGACGTGTCATCAAGTACCTGGGCGACGGGGTGCTGGCCTCCTTTTCCGACAACCAGGCCGCCGTGCTGTCCATGGTCGAGATGCAGCGCATGCAGCGCGAGCGCAGCAGCAGCCTGCCGGGCATGAGCAAGATGCAGGTCAAGGTGGGCCTGGCCCGCGGCGAGGTGGTGGAGCAGGACGGCGACTGCTTCGGCGACGCCGTCAACATGGCCTCGCGCCTGAGCGACCTGTCGGGCGCCGAGCAGATCTTCGCGTCCGAGAGCGTCATCGAGGCGCTCTACAACGACGGCGACATCAATTACCGCAACCTCGGGCCCATGGACATCCGGGGCAAGAGCGAGCCCATCACCGTCTACCGCATCGACTGGCAGCGCGAGACCACCTCCGAGATCATGACCATGCAGGCCGGCCTGGAGACGGTCGGCGCTCCCAGCAGCCGCCTGCCCAGCACCATCGAGCTGACCTGGCGCGAGCACAACATCCTGTTCGAGGCCATGGACATGCCGGTTTTCCTGGGCCGCGGCAACGACGCCCAGTTCGCCGTGCTCGACCCGCGCGTCTCGCGCCTGCACGCCCGCCTGGACCGCCGCGGAGAACTCTTCGTCCTCTCGGACATCAGCAGCTACGGCACCTGGGTGCGTTTTGCCGGCTCCTCGGCCGTGATCTCCCTGCGCCGCCAGGAATGCGTGCTGCTGGACAAGGGCGAGATGGCGCTGGGCGCCTCCTTCGACGACCCGACCGCCCCCATCGTCAGCTTCTGGTTCACCAACAAGAACAACTGAACTGCGTCGGCCAGTCCTCGCCATGACCCGCCGGGCCCTCCCCAAACTGATCGACGATCTGCGCGCCTACCAGGCCGAACTGGAAGCGCAGAACAGCGTGCTCGAATTCAGCCGCATTGCGGCCGAGGGCGCGTCGGAGCGCTTCGAGTCCCTGTTCTCCAACGTTCCGCTGGGCCTCATGGTGGTCGACGAGTTCGGCATGGTGGAGCAAAGCAATGCCATGGCGCTCAAGCTGTTCCGGCCCAAGGAATCCGACCCGCCGCTGAACTTCCTGCTGCCCCTGGTCACGCCCGACCACATCGAACGTGTGCAGCATTCGCTGGACGAGGCCAAGATCCATGGCCATAGCGACACCAACGAGGTGGTGTTCTCCAGTGGCCTGGAGGCCCGCTTCACCGGCGACCTGCACATCGCGCGCATCCAGTATTCGCAGAACCGCGACCTGACCCACTTCATCTGCGCCGTGATCGACCAGGGCCCGCTGCTGACCGAGCGGCGCGCGCTGCAGGAACGCCGCCGCGCGCTGCAGGAAAGCGCGCTGGCCCTGCAGCAGCGCAACGAGGAGCTGCGACTGAGCGAGAACCGCCTGGCCGCCATCATCAACTCCTCGCTCGACGCCATCATCTGCGTCGACGGCGAGCAGCGCATCACCGTCTTCAACCCGGCTGCCGCCGCGCTCTTCCAGTGCCCGCCCGAACAGGCACTCAAAACCTCGCTGGGGCGCTTCCTGCCCGAAGCCATCGAAGCGATCGCCGCCACCCGCCTCTCCACCCAGGCCACGCTGGGTGAAGTCAGCGGACGCACCGCCGAAGGCCTGCCCCTGGCATTGGAGGTAAGTGTCTCGCGCGAGCGCCAACCCGAAGGCGACGGCGACATCACCACCGTCTTCGCACGCGACCTGACGGCACGCCGCGAGATGGAGGTGCAGCGCAACATCCTCGAAGCCCAGCTGCGCGAGGCGCACAAGATGCAGGCCATCGGCACCATGGCCGGCGGCATCGCGCACGACTTCAACAACATCCTGGGCGCCATCCTGGGCAACGTCACGCTGGCGCGCCAGGACGCCAGTGCCGACTCGCCGGTACAGGTCTGCCTGACCGAAATCGAAAAGGCCGGCCGCCGCGGTCGTGACCTGGTGCGCCAGATCCTGACCTTCAGCCGCAACGAGCCGCCCAAACGCCACCCGATCCAGCTGGTCGAGGTGGTGCAGGAATCGGTGCGCCTCATGAAGGTCACCCTGCCGCCCACGGTGGACCTGCAGGTGCGCCTGCGCGAGACGCCGTCCGTGCTGGCCGATGCGACCCAGGTCGAGCAGGCCCTGATCAACCTGTGCACCAACGCCATCCACGCCATCGGCAGCACGCGCGGCACGGTCTGCATCGAACTGGACAGTACCCACCCCGACATGCTGGAGTGCCAGCGCCTGGGCCTGGCCGAGGGCCGCTACGTGACCCTGGCCGTGCGTGACAGCGGCAGCGGCATGGAAGCCGAGACCCTGCAGCGCATCTTCGAGCCCTTCTTCACCACCAAGCCGGTGGGCCAGGGCACGGGCCTGGGCCTGGCCGTGGTGCACGGCGTGATGCGCACCCACCTGGGGACGGTGGACGTGAGCAGCTCGCCCGGCAGCGGCAGCGAATTCACGCTCTATTTCCCCGCGGCCGAGGCCGAGAGCGACAGCGTTCCCGCGCCGGCCGAGCCCACGCGCCTGCAGACCGCCATGGGTTTCGGCCGCCACGTGATGTACGTCGATGACGACCAGGCCCTGTCCTTCCTGGTCGAGCGTGTGCTGGTGCGGCGCGGTTTCAAGGTCAGCGCCTACACCGACCCGCAGGCCGCGCTGGCCGCCTTGCGCGTGCATCCCGACGACTACGACCTGCTGGTGACCGACTACAACATGCCCGGCTACAGCGGCGTCGAGCTGCTCAAGGACGCGCACCGCATCCGTCCCAAGCTGCCCATGGCGCTTGCATCCGGCTACATCACGCCCGAGATCGAGGCCAGCGCGCTGGAAGCCGGTGCCCGCGCCCTGATCCACAAGCCCAACGACGTCTCGGAGCTGTGCGACACCGTGCAGCGCTTGATCCAGGGTGAGCCCCAGCGCTGAACCCGCCGGTATTGCCTGCCTGCACGCCGACGACGCGTTGCTGGTGTTGGACAAACCCGCCGGCCTGCTCTCCGTGCCCGGACGCGGCGCCGACAAACAGGACTGCGCCAGCGCCCGCGCCCAGGCGCTGTGGCCCGACGCGCTGATCGTGCACCGGCTCGACATGGCCACCTCGGGCCTGCTGCTGATGGCGCGCGGCAGCGCGATGCAACGCACGCTGAGCATGGCCTTCGAATCACGCTCGGTCCGCAAACGCTACGTGGCGCTGGTCGCCGGCCACGTGCCGCCGCCGCCCGCCGAAGGGGGGAAGATCGACCTGCCGCTCATGAGCGACTGGCCGAACCGGCCCCGCCAGAGGGTGGACGCCGGCGGCAAACCCAGCCAGACGCGCTGGCGCGTGCTGGCGCACGAGCACGATGCCCAGGGCCGGCCGCAGACCCGGCTGGAACTGGAACCGGTCACAGGCCGCACGCACCAGCTGCGCGTGCACCTGCAGGCCATCGGCCACCCCATCCTGGGCGACACACTCTATGCTGATGCCGACACCCAGGCGCGTCACCCGCGCCTGCAACTGCACGCCAGCGAGCTGGCGCTCACGCACCCCGTCACGGGTGAGACCCTGCACTGGTACAGCCCGCCCCCCTTCTGATGTCCAAGGAGCCCTTCATGCCCGATACCCATCTCTACATCCTCACCGGCGCCTCGCGCGGCATGGGTCTGGCCATGGCCCAGCAGCTGCTGGCACCCGGCCACGCGCTGCTGTGCATCTCGCGCCAGGAAAACGCGGCGCTGGCAGTGCAGGCGGCACAAGCCGGCTGCCGATTGGAACAGTGGCCGCTGGACCTCGCGCACAGCGTCGAAGCCGCCGCCATGCTGCACCAGTGGCTGGGCCGGCCCGGGCCGCGCCCGGCCGGCGCCACGCTGATCAACAACGCCGGCACGATCCCGCGCATTGCACCGCTGTCGGAGATCGACCCCGATGACCTGGCCCAGGCCCTGCGTGTGGACCTGGAAGCGCCCATGACGCTTTGCGCAGCCTTTCTCGCCGCCACCGAAAACTGGGGCGTGCCGCGCCGCGTCCTCAACATCTCCTCGGGCCTGGGCCGCCGGCCCATGGCCTCGCAGGCCGTCTACTGCGCGGCCAAGGCCGGCATGGACCACTACACACGCTGCCTGGCGCTGGAAGAAGCGCTCAAGCCGCAGGGCGCCAAGGTCTGCTCGCTGGCGCCCGGCGTGATCGACACCGACATGCAAGTCCAGCTGCGCGGCGCCGATGCCGCGGCCTTCCCCGACCGCGCACGTTTTGAGCAGCTCAAGAGCGGCGGCCAGCTCGACAGCCCCGAAGCCGCCGCGCGCAAGGTGCTGGCGTATCTGAACCGGCCGGACTTCGGCAGTGAGCCGGTTGCGGATATCCGCGGCTAATGCAGCGTCAGCACGGGGATGGTGGTGTGCGCCAGCACCCGCTGCGTCTGGCTGCCCACGAAGAGGCGCTCCATCAGCCCCATGCCGTGCGTGCCCATGACGATGAGATCGGCGCCGCATTGTTGTGCCGCATCGAGGATGGCGCGGTAGACGATCTTCTGCTCGCGCATGAGCAGGCGTTCGCAGGGCACGCCGGCGGCACGCGCCACGGCCTCGGCCTGCTCCAGCCAGTCGTTGGCGGCCTGCAGGCCGGGCACCTCCTGGGGTTCGTCATGGGGCCGGTAGCCGCTGGCCATGATGCCGGCCGGAAAGTGTTCGAGTGCGGTCATCACCGTGACCCGGGCCCCCAGGCGCTGGGCCAGCTCGACGCCGCGCGCCACCGCGCGCATGGCCGGCTCGGAACCATCGGTAGGCAGCAGGATATGCTGGAACATGGAAACCTCCTGGTCGAAGCGAGTACCGCCTCACTTTAGACCGGCTATTGCGCGCCGGCTTGATCCGTATCAAGATTCAGGTCCGCCCGCGCGAGCGCTTTGACCGCACACTGGAACCCCGCAACGCGACCACCATGACGCCCCCCACGCAACGCAGCCTGGCCGCCAAACTCACACTGGCCGCCACCCCCTTCCTGCTGCTGGCCCTGCTGGCCACGGCGGCCACGCTGTGGGTGTCCTGGCAGCTCGACGGCGGCGCCGCCGCCGTCAACGAGGCCGGGCGCATGCGCATGCAAGCCTACCGCATGTCGCTCACGCTGAGCACCGGCCAGGCCAGCGAAGTGCCACCCCTGGTGCAGGAATTCGAAAGCAGCCTGGCGGTGCTGCGCCATGGCGATCCCGAGCGCCCGCTTTTCGTGCCCTGGGACGAGACCGTGCAGGCACACTTTGCCGTGATCGAGCAGGACTGGTCCGGTTTTCGCCAACTGCTGGTCGGCCCGATCACGCCCGCGCAGCCGCAGCAGCTGCGTGAACTGACCATCGCCTTCGTTGCCCACATCGACGCTTTCGTGCATGGCATCGAAACCCATATCTCGCGCTGGACGGCCATCCTGCACCTGCTGCAGACCACGCTGATGGCGCTGGTCGTCCTGGGGGCGGTGGTGCTGCTCTATGTCGGCCAGCTACTGGTGCTCGAACCCGTGGGCCTGCTCAAGCGGGCCATCGAGAAGATCCAGGGCGGCGACTTCGACGCGCGCGTCGAGCGCGTCAGCAGCGACGAGTTCGGCACCCTGGCCGACGGCTTCAACGACATGGCCGCGCACCTGCAGTCCATGTACCGCAACCTCGAAGCCAAGGTGGCCGAGAAAACCGCCGAGCTGGAAGAAAAACGCGAACGCCTGGCCAGCCTCTACGAGGTCACCGCGCTGGTGGCGCGCAGCACCTCGCTGGACGAGCTGGCCCAGGGTTTCGTGCGCAGCATCCAGCGCATCGCACACGCCGACGGCGTGGCCCTGCGCTGGTCCGACCAGTCCAACCAGCGCTACCTCATGCTGGCCGCCCAGGGCCTGCCCGCCGAGATGGTGGAGGCTGAGCATTGCATCCACAAGGGCGACTGCGACTGCGGCGCCGGCATGGCGGCCGATGCCAGCCTGCGCGTGATTCCCATCCACACGCTGGGCGACACGCGCGACCGCCTGTGCGGGCAGGCCGGCTTCGAGTCGCTGGTCAACATCCCGGTGCGCCTGCACGAGCGCCTCATGGGCGAGGTGGACCTGTTCTTCCACGCCCGCACCGAGCCCTCGGCCGCCGAGCGCTCCCTGCTCGAAGCCCTGGCCAGCCACCTGGCCGGCGCCATGGAGAACCTGCGCCTGAACGCCCTGGACATGGAAGCCGCGGTGTCCCAGGAACGCCACCTGCTGGCGCGCGAACTGCACGACTCCATCGCCCAGTCGCTCGCCTTCCTCAAGATCCAGGTGCAGCTCATGCGCGACGCATTGGCCGCGGGAGACGCGCAGGACATGGCCAAGGTGCTGGAGGAGATCGACGCCGGCGTGCGCGAAAGTTATGGCGACGTGCGCGAGCTGCTGATGCACTTCCGCACCCGCACCAACACCGAAGACATAGCGACCGCGCTCACCACCACACTGCACAAGTTCGAGCTGCAAAGCGGCCTGAAGGCCCACCTGCAGATGCAGGGCCAGGGCCTGCCGCTGGCGCCCGACCTGCAGATCCAGGTGCTGCACATCGTGCAGGAAGCGCTCTCCAACGTACGCAAGCACGCCCGCGCCTCGCAGGTCTGGCTCGATGTCCAGCAGCAGCCCGAATGGCGTTTCGAGGTGCGCGACGATGGCAGCGGCTTCGACACCCGCGACAACAGCATCGACGACAGCCACGTGGGCCTGCGCATCATGCGTGAGCGCGCCGAGCGCATCGGCGCGCGCGTCGAGGTCATCTCCACCCCGGGCGCCGGCACCTCCATGGTGCTGACCCTGCCGGCCCAGCTGGTCGCCGCCCGCGCGCCCGCCCCTACCCTGCCGGCAACCGGCCCCCTTGAACATGTTGCCTGAGCGCATCCGCATCCTGGTGGTCGACGACCACACCCTGTTCCGCCGCGGCCTCATTGCCCTGCTCTCGCGCGAGCCCCACTTCGAGATCGTGGGCGACGCCGCCGACGCCGGCGAGGCGCAGCGCCGCGCGCAGGAGCTGCAGCCCGACCTGATCCTGCTGGACAACCACCTGCCCGGCGTGCGCGGCGTCGACGCCCTGCCCGCGCTGCGCGAAGCCGCGCCCAAGGCCCGCGTGCTCATGCTCACCGTCAGCGAGGACGAGCAGGACCTGGGCACCGCGCTCAAGGCCGGCGCGGCCGGCTACCTGCTCAAGACCATCGAAGGCGACGCGCTGGCCACGGCCATCGCCCGTGTCATGCGCGGCGAAAGCGTGGTGGCGCCCGAGATGACCAGCAAGCTGGTGGCCGCCTTCCAGAATGGCGGGGCCACAGCGCAAGCGGCCACGCCCGCCCCCAGCCCGGCCCAAGCCCTGCTGGGGCAGCTCTCACCGCGCGAACGCGACATCCTGCGCGGCATCGCACGCGGCGCCAGCAACAAGGAGATCGGCACCGAACTCGGCATCGCCGAGACCACGGTCAAGATCCACGTGCAGCACGTGCTGCGCAAGCTGGCGGTGAGCACGCGGGTGCAGGCGGCGGTGCTGGCGACGAGTGCGGGGGTGAGCTGAGCTGATTCGACCGCGTCAAGCGCGAGACGGCTCGCGGCCAATAGCGGACACTGCGGCCAATCGGCGGAGTGACCGCTTTAGGCAGCTGCCTGCTGCCGTTCAGACTTGGCGGTCTACGTTACATACACAACGGTGGACAGACCCTGCGGGCAACCCGCGCATTCCATAGCTGCTGTATATTGATTTACGCAACACACCATTCAAGAGGATCGCATGTCGATCAAATCCATTCTGAAATCCACCGTGGTGACACTGGCGATCGTCACCGGCGGGTCGCTTTTCGCACAGGGCAAACCGATCGATGCAGCAGCGTTTGACGCGCTGGTGGCGCAGGGTCCCGTGGCCAGCGCTGCGACCATCACATCGAGCACCTGGGCCAGCAAGATCAAGCAGACCGGCACGCTGCGCCTGGGCGGCACACAAACCTCGAATCTCTTCTCGCTGCTCAACGAGAAAGACGGCAAGATCCGCGGCTTCGACGCAGGTCTGGCCCAACTCATCACTCGCTACATCCTGGGCGACGGGTCCAAGTACCAGTTCACGCAAGTAACCTCGTCCACGCGCGAGCAGGTACTCATCAACGATCAGGTGGATATGGTGTTCGCCACCTACTCCATCACCCCCGCCCGCACAGAGAAGATTTCGTTCGCAGGGCCCTACTACACCTCGCAGGCCGGTGTGCTGGTTAAGGCCAACAACAAGACGGTCCAGTCGTACAACGATCTGGCCGGCAAGAAGGTCGCCACGCAAGCTGGCTCCACGGGGCCGGCGATCTTGGCGCAGTACGCGCCCAAGGCGGTCGTGCAAGAGTTTCAGACGCACCAGGAAGCGCTCGACGCACTGCGCCAGGGGCGCGTGGATGCCTACGTGACCGACTACACGCTGCTCCTCAACGCCCTGAGTCTCGGAACCGGCGGCGCGAAGCTGGCAGGCGCCCCCTTTGGTACGCAGGACCCCTATGGTGTCGGACTTCCCAAGGGCTCGGACGGCGTTGCCTTCATCAATGACTTCCTGAAGAAGCTGGAAGCCGACGGCACCTGGGCCAAACTCTGGACGATTTCCATCGGACAGCGCACCGGCAGCACGGTCGTTCCGACGCCGCCCGCAATCCCTTGAACCATGGGCGATGTTGCCAGGCTCCTGGCCGACTATGGGCCGGCCTTCGGGCAAGCCCTTTTTCTGACATGGAAGCTCACGGTCGTGTCGTTCGTTCCCGGCTTCTTGCTGGGCGTGATCGCGACGGTGCTTCGGCTGCTGCCGCTGCCGCCACTGCGCTTCGTCTTGACCGTCTACATCGAGATCTTCCGCAACATTCCCAGCGTGGCACTGCTGATCTTCATCGTGTTCGCGCTGCCCGATCTCGAGCTCGTGATCGACTATGAGCCCAGCGTGATCCTGACATTGACGCTGGTCTGCTCTGCGTTCACGGCGGACTACCTGCGCTCGGGCATCAACACCATCGCCGGTGGCCAAATCGAGGCCGCACTCAGCCTGGGCATGCGGCCGCTGCAGATCATCCTCGCGGTGATATTGCCGCAGGCGCTGCGCGCGGTGGTGCAGCCCATGACCTCACTGCTCATTGCGCTGATGTTGTCAACTTCGCTGGCGTCACAGGTGCCGTTGCCAGGCCGGGAACTCACGGCGCTCGTGTCCAAGATCGCCACCGACTCCGCTGCCGGCATGGCCGCGTTCGCCGTGGCGGCCGCGATGTACGTGACCACTGGCTTGCTCATCGCCTGGGCGGGTGCCGCCCTGGAAAAGAAAGCGCGGATACTGCGATGAGCCGCCCGCTGGAAGACATTCTGTTTGCTGCGCCTGGCCCCAGGGCCCAGGCCATCACGCGGGCGGCGAGCGTGATCGCGGCGATTGTGCTGCTTCTGCTGGCCGCGGGTATCGTGTCCCGCTTCCATTCCGCAGGACAGCTCGACGCCCAATTCTGGAAGTTCTTTGCCTGGCCGACGACTTGGGCCTTCCTGGGCAAGGGCCTGCTCGGCACGCTGGCATCGGCGGCGATGGCCGCCGTCATCGCGCTGACCCTCGGGCTGGTGCTGTTGCTAGGGCGCCTGGCGCAACCGCGTCTCCTGCGTTGGCCGAGCATCGCGGTCATCGAGTTCCTGCGTGGCACGCCGACGCTGCTGCTCATCTATGTGTGTTTTCTGGTGTTGCCGCAGGTCGGAATCAAGCTGAGCACCTACTGGATGTTGACGCTGCCCGTCGGTCTCAGCACCGCCGCCGTGGTGGCCGAGGTCTACCGCGCTGGCGTACTCGCCGTTCCCCGCGGTCAGACCGACGCTGCGCGAAGCCTGGGGCTGACCGAAGCCCAGGTTTTCTTCTCCGTCGTTTTTCCCCAGGCCCTACGTTACATTGTCCCGGCACTGGTTGCGCAACTGGTCATCGTGGTCAAGGACACCACCTTCGGCTACATCGTCACCTATGGTGAACTCATGCAGAACGCCAAGGTGCTCATCGCCAACTACCACTCGCTGGTACCCGTGTATCTCGTTGTGGCAGCGCTTTACTGCCTCGTGAATTACACGATATCGAGGGCAAGCAAACGGCTCGGCCGGCCGATGCATTGACCGTCACCGAGAGGCTCACGTGTCGGTGACGCGACGCCCTGGTAAAGGAAAAACGTGTGGATCCTATTGAGGCCAGTTCCGGCTGTTCGCAGACGTGGCCGCCTGGCAGCTCCGCTGCAGCCAACGCTGCGATGAAGTCGGCTTTAGGCTGGTTTCCGTCGCTCAGCCCAAGCGCTCCGCATGTCAGCTTTCAGCCAGAAAGAGACTTCTCTTCACTGATCTCTTGGCTGCCAAGCAGCCAGCCGGAATCCCGAAAACGGACGTGCTTGTCGAAATGCGCTGTCATCGTTCGTCGTGTAGGGTAACCACTTTAGGAGATTTCCATGCCCCGATACATGATCCAAGTCCGCGCCACGGCAACGAGCGAGGCTGGTGTCTTCCCTGATGACCCAACACTCGTGTCGCGCATGATCGCCTTCCATGACGAGATGGCCAAGGCTGGCGTGCTGCTCGATGGTGCCGGTCTGCAGCCCAGCAGTCAGGGATTTCGCGTGTTGTACGACGCCGCTGGCAGCGGGCGCGTCATGGATGGTCCTTTCGCCGAGGCCAAGGAGCTGATTGCCGGCTACACGCTGATCGACGTGCGCTCTCACGATGAAGCGCTGGCTTGGGCGCAGCGCTTTCCGGCGCCCTTCCCTGGTCAGCCCTGTTGCATCGAGGTGCGTCCGCTGATGGGAGGCATCGACATGCCACCCGAAGATGCCGAGCGCATCATCCGCGAACAGCTGGCCGCCATCAAGGGGGGCAGATGACGGCGTCCATCGAGGCCGGCTGACGCTTTGAAGTTTGGCCCCACAAATACTGGGTATCGCCACGCATAGGACCTACCCCTCCACCATCCGTTTTCACTGCACACTGGTCGGACGTGGTGGCGATGGCAGATCAAGGCTGGTTGCGGTCGTGTCCGCAACCCTCTTGGCGGGGAGGTTTCGACCAGAAGCGGACGGTGGCCCGGAAGTCGCAAAGCAGACACGGCGTGACGGGTTTGTCCGTTTTGTTATGACCCTTGATCTGCAGTTAGATCAACCCAACGCGCTGATTTTCAAGGGTTTTCTCCGAATCCCACTTACTTTGTTATCCGTCAGTCGGACTTGTTAGTAAGACAGGTTTGCTGGGTTTGTGGACTTTGTTCATGGTCCAGGCAAGTAGGCTGAGATGGAAAAGGCTGATATAAATCAGTCACTTAGAACAAATCACGGGAGGAAATTTGATGAGCTACGACCTTGTTATACAGACAGGTTTGACGTCTATATCAAGTTAGATTCTCTTACCGGTCACACAGATGCAGAAATCGCCAGGTGCCCTCACTCCTATCCAAGCCGTTCTGTTAGGAGGCTTTTGCGCCATTGGAATCTCCTGCCTGAGCGGTTCAGTTTTGGTAGGTTCGTGGCTGCGAATAGCGGTCTGGGAAGGCACAAGCGTTCACGACGCGTACGCAGAACTCATGGCGAGCTCGGGGTCGATCGGCTCGTGGCTCGCCATGCTTCCCCAGGTGATTGCGGGTGGCATTGGGGGCTATGTCGCCGCACGGGCCGGCCAACGCCCAATTGTTCACTCTCTCCTCGCAGGGCTTCTTTTCCTGTTTTTTGTCGTATCGATGTACATCAACCCGATGAGTCAGCTCCTGCCCGGCTGGTTCACGGCGTTAACGTTTGTCATTCCCGTTGCGGCTTCACTAGTTGGAGGCCAACTGTATGACCGGAGAACCTAACATGACAGTCAACACGGACGCACAAGTGCGGCTGCTCCCTTCGGTCGCACCTCTGCTTGTGCGCCTGTTACTTACACGTTGAGGGGCTGCCTTTCTTTGCACTAAGCGACCGCTATGTGGCCGCAACAGGACGGTCAGGATTCCGAAGTGACAGGCGGCAATCGCTGGCGGATTCAACCGGTCGATGCAACACATTCGCTGAACATCTCAGCGGGCGTTTGGAAGCCGAGCGTCTTGCGCGGCCTTTGATTCAATTGTCTCGCAATCGCATTGAGTTGAGTCTGCGACAAGCCTGAGAGATTCATTC
>CAUPMJ010000020.1:0-24983 GCA_963512455.1 uncultured Hylemonella sp.
CGCAGCCGGATTCTGGATGCTGACTTCGCCGCGGAAACCGCTGCCCTGTCGCGTGCCCAGATCCTGCAGCAGGCTGCGACCGCCATGGTGGCCCAGGCCAACCAGCTGCCCCAGGGCGTGCTGGCCCTGCTGCGCTAAACCTCTTAGCCTCTAGCCTCAGCCCGGCGTGGTTTCCACGCCGGGCTGTTTTTTTATTCAGCCTTCGAATGTTGCTCGGGCTCAAGTTACATGGGAATCAGCCGATAACCGAGAGAGGTGGAAATATGGTCTTTTCTCGCCCCAAATCAAAGTGACAGATCCGGGGGCGGGGCAGATAATTCTGCAAGCAATGCTGGCGCCCATGCCAGTCAGGAGTTGGACATGGCTACGATTTCATCGCCGGGCATCGGCAGCAGCGGTTTGGATGTGAAGAGCATCATTTCGCAACTGGTGGCTCTGGAGAAAAAGCCGCTGGAGAAACTGCAGCTGGCTGCGGCCACAGTGCAGACCAAGATTTCCGTTTTCGGCCAGATCAAGTCCTTGGTGTCCTCTCTGAACGATTCCGTGGGCAAGCTCACCAGTGTGACGGGCTGGAACGGCGTGTCGGCATCTTCCTCGGACACGTCCGCGGTCACGGTCAGCGCGATCGGCGGCACCCAGCCCACCTCCTTCAGTGTCGAGGTGCAGGGTCTGGCCAAGGCGCAGTCCAGCTACACCATGCCCCTGCTGCCTGTGGGCGGGGCCATCGGCGAAGGCACGCTGCGCCTGGAGATCGGCCAGTGGGCCGGCGCCGTCTTCACGCCTGGCAGCGGCACCCCAGTGGACCTGACCATCAGCGCCACCGACACGGTGGCCGACATCGCCAGCAAGATCAACGGCGCCAATGCCGGTGTCACCGCCACGGTGCTGAGCGACGCCTCGGGCGATCGCCTGCTGCTCAGCGGCAAGAACACGGGCTTGGCGGCCGGCTTCAAGCTCAGTGTGACCAGCGACACGGACGGCGACCCGGCCGACGCGCTGGGCCTGTCGCGCCTGGTCAACGGCAGCGTCACCAACCAGGCCGCGACCAATGCCACGGCCACCATCAATGGTATTTCGGTGAGCTCGGCGACCAATGTCTTTGCCAACTCGGTGGCGGGCGTGACTTTCACGGCCGTCAAGGAAACGACGGCGCCGGTGACCCTCGCCATCTCCAAGGACACCTCGGCCGTCAAGAAGAACATCGAGGATTTCGTCAAGGCCTACAACGAAATCAACGGGGTGCTCAACGAAGCGACCAAATACGACCAGGCCACCAAGACCGGCGGCCTGCTGCAGGGGGACAGCACCACCCTCGCGCTGCAGAACGCCTTGCGCGCTGCCGTGCAGTCCATGAGCACGGGCTCCAGCATGTATGGCCGCCTGAGCGACATCGGGGTCAGCGCCTTGCGCGGTGGCAACCTGGAGGTGGACAGCACCAAGCTGGGCAAGGCCCTGGAGAATATGGACGAGCTCAAGACCTTGTTCAGCAGTGCCACCCCAGGCAACGCCGAGGGCATCGCCGTGCGCCTGAAGGGGCTGACCAAGACCCTGCTGGCCAGCGATGGCTACTTCAAGAGCAAGGACGACAATCTCAAGCGCTCCCTGGACAACAACGCCAAGGATCAGGTGCGGGTGAACGAGAAGGTCAGCCGCGTGGAAGCCGCGCTGACCCGGCGCTACAGCGCGCTGGATGTGCAGCTCACCAGCCTGAATTCGCTCAACAGCTATCTGACGCAGCAAATTACCCAGTGGAACAAGACCACTTCCTGAGATAGGCCGCCTTCATTTTTCGGATGGATCAGCCGATAAATAGACAGTACCCCAAGCTGCACCAGAGGACCCCAACGCATGTTTCGCACCGCAAGCCCCCGCTCGGCCGATGCCTATCGACGTATCAACGTCGAGACCAGCATGCACACCATCGACCAGTACCAGATCGTCAGCCTGCTGTTTGACGGCATGTTGCAGTCGCTGGCGACCGCGCGTGGCGCGCTCGCCCGGGGCGACGTGCTGGCCAAGTGCGAGGCCATCGCACGGGCCCTGCGCATCCTGGAAGAAGGCCTGAGCACCGGGCTGGACCGCATTGACGGCGGCGAGCTGGCCGAGAACCTGGCCGCCCTGTACGACTACTGCACCCGCCGCCTGATCCTGGCCAATGCCCAGAACGACGACGCCATCCTGCAGGAGATCCAGCGCCTGATCGAAACAGTCGCCCAGGGCTGGAAGGGCATGAAACAAGGGGCAGCAGCCGAACCGGCTGCGCCCGTGAGCGCGGGAGCCTGAACCATGCCGCAGATGCTGATCGATTATTACAAGGCCATCGAGGACAGCAGCACCCGCATGCTGGAGGCCGCCCGGGTTAAGGACCTGGAATCCGTGATGCGTTACGAGGGTGTGTGCGCCGTGCTGATCGAGCAGCTGCGCTACCGCTCACGCGAGGAAGAGTTGCGGCCCGAGGAGCGCAGCGAGAAGGCGCGCATCATGCAGCGCATCCTGCGCAACGACGCCGAGATCCGCCACCTGACCGAACCCTGGCTCACCCATCTGGAAGAGATCATGGACGGCGGCGGCAAGCGCGTGTTGCATTGACGGGGAGAACGGCGGTTTAGCCGTAGCGAGCGAGCCGAGTGCAAGGCGGCCGGAGCGCAGCCACCGGAACGTATTTCCTGTACGTGAGGATGGCGAGCACCGCCCAACGCCGCAATCGGCTTGCGCAGTAGGCTAAACCTGCATGTTCATGATGTCGGTGTAGGCCTGCACCATCCGGTTGCGCACGTGCAGCGTGGCCTGGAAGCCGATCTGGGCCTTCTGGATGGCCACCATGGTCTCTTCCAGGCTGACCTTGGGGTTTTCCATCTGGACCTGCTTCTGCAGGGTGCTGGCAAAGTTCTGGGCCTCGCTGACCGACTGCAGGGCGGCCTTGAATTCGCCGGGAAAACCATTGGCGGCCACGCCCGCCTTGGCGGCTGTGCCCGGCCGTACCGTGACCGGCATCGTGGTGGGTGTGAGTCGCATATCCATAAGTCAGCCCCGAGGGTAGATGTTGGAACTGATGCTAGCGGCCACTCTGCGGATCTTTAGTTTGAAAAGGCAGGGAAACCCTGGTCTTTTCCTCCTATAGTTTTGGGGCGCAGCCCGAATAATCCGATGCACAGGCGCAGAGAACCGCGCCAGGATGTACCGGAACACACCATGGCTGAAGCTGTTGCTATCCCCTTGAACCCGACCTTGGGCCAGCGTTTTTCCACGCTCAACCAGGGGCAGATCATGCGTCTGGCCGTGGGCGTGGCCCTGTTTGTGGTGATTGCCATCGTCGGTCTCATGATGGGCCGCCAGGCCGAATGGCGCGTGCTCTACGCCAACCTGTCGGACAAGGACGGCGGCGCCATCATCGCCCAGCTGTCCCAGATGAACGTGCCCTACAAGCATGCCGAGGGCGGCCACGCCATCCTGGTGCCGGCCGACAAGGTGCACGACACCCGCCTGCGCCTGGCTTCCCAGGGCCTGCCCAAGGGCTCGGTGGCCGGTTTCGAACTGATGGAGGCCAACCGCTTCGGCGTCACCCAGTTTCAGGAGCGCGTCAGCTTCCAGCGCGGTCTCGAAGGCGAGCTCACGCGCTCCATCCAGGCCTTGTCCTCGGTGCAAAGTGCACGCGTGCACCTGGCCATGCCCAATCAGAACGGTTTCTTCCGCGAGCAGCAGAAGCCCTCGGCTTCCGTGTTGCTCAGCCTGAGCCCCGGTCGCCCGCTGGACCGCAGCCAGATCGCCGGCATCGTGCACCTGGTCGCTTCCAGCGTGCCCGAGATGAAACCCGAGGCGGTCAGCGTGCTGGATGACACCGGCAAGCTCTTGTCGCAGCCCACCAATGGCCCCGACGGTGCGGCCGGCGGCGTGGACGCGCAGCAGCTGCAGTACGTGCAACAGCTCGAGACGCTGTACCGCCAGCGCATCCTGGATATCCTGGAGCCCGTGGTGGGCCGCCAGAACGTCAAGGCCCAGGTAACGGCCGAGGTCGATTTCTCGCAGACCGAGCAGACCTCGGAGACGCACAAGCCCAACCAGACGCCCGATTCCGGCAGCATCCGCAGCCAGCAGCTGCTGGAGAGCAGCAACCCCGGCCCGGCCGGCCCGGCCGGTGTGCCCGGCGCCACCAGCAACCAGCCCCCCGCGCCGTCCACGGCACCCATCAACGGCCCGGCGCAGGCGCTCGCGCCTGGTGCGCCCGGCGCTGCCGCTGCCGCAACGCCGCCCAGCACACGCCGCGAATCGATCATCAATTACGAGGTCGACAAGACCGTCAAGGTGGTGCGTGCCGGCAGCGGCGTGATCAAGCGCCTGAGTGCGGCCGTGGTGGTGAACCACAAGACCGAGACCGATGCCAAGGGCAAGACCACGACGGTGGCGTTGACCGAGCAGCAGCTGGAGAAGATGACGGCGCTGGTGCGTGAGACAATCGGTTTCAGCCAGGATCGAGGTGACTCCGTGAACCTCTTGAATGCCCCCTTTGCCCAGGAAAAAATCACCTTGTCCGAGGTGCCCCTGTGGAAGCAGCCTGAAATGCAGGAGCTGGCGCGCAGCTTTGCGTGGCCGCTGGGCACCCTGTTGCTGGCCGTCCTGGTGCTGTTCGGCGTCATCCGTCCGGCCCTCAAATCCCTCAGCACCCCGACCCCGCGCCGTCCGCAACTCGACGCCATGCTGTCCGAGGAGCCGGATCGTCCGCAGCTCGCCGGTCCCTCGGCGGCTGAAGCGCCGGCTGGACCGACGCCGGGCGAGAGGGCGCTGGAGGATGCGCGCAAGCTCACACGCGACAACCCGGCGGCCGTGGCCGGCATCGTCAAGGGCTGGGTCAACGGCGAAGGTCAGGGCAACGCCCTGACGATGGGATAAGACCATGGCCACGCAGGAAGACGGACTCCAGGACGCCGCGGTCCTCCTCATGTCCCTGGGGGAAGAGGAGGCGGCCGAGGTCTTCAAGCATCTGTCACCCAAGGAGGTGCAGAAGCTGGGCGAGGCCATTGCCAAGACCAAGTCCATCACGCGCGAACGCGTCGACGACGTGGTGACCAAGTTCACCAACATTGCCGCGGCGCAAAGCCTGCTGGTGTCCGACTCGGGCGACTATGTGCGCTCCGTGCTCAAGCGCGCCCTGGGTGACGACAAGGCGGCCCTGCTGATCGACCGCATCCTGCAGGGCGGCGACGTTTCGGGCATCGAGAGCCTGAAGTGGATGGACCCGATGTCGGTGGCCGAGCTGCTGCGCAACGAACACCCGCAGATCGTGGCGGCCATCCTGGTGCACCTGGATTACGACCAGTCGGCCGACATCCTCAAATACCTGACCGAGCGCCAGCGCAACGAGGTGATGCTGCGCATTGCCACCATGGAAGGCATCCAGCCGACCGCGCTGAAGGACCTCAACGAGGTGCTGTTCAAGGTGCTGGCCGGCGGCGACAAGATCCGCAAGGCGTCGCTGGGCGGCATCAAGACCGCGGCCGAGATGATCAACCTGATGGGCACGGTGATCGAGGGCACGGTGCTCGAATCGATCCGCGGCCACGACCCCGAGCTGGCGCAGAAGATCATGGACAAGATGTTCGTGTTCGACGACGTCCTGAAGCTCGACGACAAGGCCATCCAGATGATCCTCAAGGAAGTGGCGTCCGAGTCGCTCATCGTGGCGCTCAAGGGCGCCCAGCCCGAGCTCAAGGAGAAGTTCCTCTCCAACATGTCCTCGCGTGCAGCCGAAACGCTGCGCGAGGACCTGGAGTCGCGCGGGCCGATGCGCCTGTCCGAGGTCGAGACGCAGCAGAAGGAAATCCTCAAGATCGTCCGCCGGCTGGCCGACGAGGGTCAGATCGTCATCGGCGGCGGCGCCGACGACGCCATGGTCTGAGACAAGCACACCAGGACTGATCCATGCGCCCCACCACCCGTTTCATTCCCGGCGAGGAAATCGGCGCCGTCTCCCGTTGGAGTTTTGGCGACGTCGATGCTGCTGCCATGCTCCTCGAGGAGCAGGCCCGCGAACGCGAACTCAATGAGCAGCTCGCCACCGTGCGCCAGCAGTTCCACGCCGAGGGTTATGCCGACGGTTTCCAGCAGGGTCGCGACCAGACCCTGCAGGAGGCGCAGAAGCAGGTCAGCGACTACATCGCCAAGCAGGGGCGCGATGCGGCGCAACAGCTTGGCGACCTGATCGAATCGGCCAAGACCCAGCTTGAAGGCGCCGAGCAGATGGCCGGCCAGGCGGTGCTGGAGCTGGCTTGCGAGATGGCGCGCCAGGTGCTGCGCCATGAGATTTCGAGCAACCCCAATGTGCTGCTGCCGGTGATCCGCGAGGCCCTGGGCATGTTGTTCACCGACAGCAAGGCGGTGCAGCTCAAGCTCAATCCGCTGGACCTGGACGTCCTGCAGGACATCCTGCGCGAGGAATACCCCAACCTGCCGCTCACGCTCCAGCCCGATGCGGCCATCACACGTGGCGGTTGCCTGGTCGAGTCCGGTGGCACCGTGATCGATGGCCGGCTGGAAAAGCGCTGGGCGCGCGCCATCGGCCGGCTGGGGCAGAACCTGCCCTGGGAGGAGGTGCCCGGTGACGACGCCTGACCCCGGTGCCCGTTGGCAGGAGTTTCTGGACAGCGCACGCCAGCAGGCCGGCGCGCCGCAAAGCACCCTGGAGGCCGGCGGCACGCTCACGCGTCTGACGGGCCTGGTGCTGGAGGCCGTGGGCATCCGCGCGCCGGTAGGCTCGCAGTGCCTGGTCAGCCAGCCGGCGCAGCCGCCGGTGCTGGCCGAGGTCGTGGGCTTTTCCGGTGACCGGGCCTTCCTGATGCCCGCCGGCGATGTACAGGGCCTCTCCAGTGGTGCCAGCGTGGTGCCTACGGCGCCGTATGTGGCCACACCGCGCTTGGGTGATGCCGCCCAGGCGCAGGTCGCGAGTTACGCCCAGGGCCAGTTGCGCCTGCCGCTGGGCCCGGGCCTGCTGGGTCGTGTGGTGGACGCCCATGGCGAACCGCTGGATCGCCGCGGGCCGGTCGTGAACGTGCTGTCGCGCCCGCTGGACCGTACCCCCATCAATGCCATGGACCGTGCACCGATACGCGAGTCGTTGGACACCGGCGTACGCGCCATCAACGCCCTGCTGTCGGTGGGACGTGGCCAGCGCCTGGGCCTGTTCGCCGGGGCCGGTGTGGGCAAGAGCGTGCTGCTGGGCATGATGGCGCGTTACACCAAGGCCGACGTCATCGTCGTGGGCCTGATCGGCGAACGCGGTCGAGAGGTGAAGGAATTCATCGAGGACATCCTGGGCGAAGAGGGGCGCGCGCGCTCCGTCGTGGTGGCGGCGCCGGCCGACTCCCCGCCCTTGCTGCGCATGCAGGCGGCTTCTTATGCCACCGGTGTGGCCGAATATTTCCGCGACCAGGGGCAGCACGTGCTGCTGCTCATGGATTCGCTCACGCGTTACGCCATGGCGCAGCGCGAGATCGCGCTGGCCGTGGGCGAGCCGCCCGCGACCAAGGGGTACCCGCCGTCCTGCTTCGCCCGCTTGCCGCAACTCGTCGAGCGCAGCGGCAATGGCCTCAATGGCGTGGGCTCCATCACGGCCTTCTACACCGTGCTGAGCGAGGGCGACGACCAGCAGGACCCGATTGCCGATGCGGCCCGCGCCATCCTGGACGGCCACATCGTGCTCACGCGTGCACTGGCCGAGGCCGGGCATTACCCGGCCATCGACATCGCGCAGTCGGCCTCGCGTGTGATGCATAACGTGGTCTCGCGCGAACATTTCGAACTGGCGCGGCAGTTCCGCGCCATCGCCTCGCGCTACGAGCGCGGGCGTGACCTGGTGCAGATCGGCGCCTATGTGCACGGCTCCGACCCTGGGCTGGACGAGGCGATCCGCCTGAGCGGCCCCATGAGCGATTTCCTGCGCCAGGACATGTACGCCGGTGCCGGCTTCGAGGAAAGCGTCAAGGCCATGGCGACCACCATCCAGCGCGAGGAGGCTTTCCCGTGAGCGCCCGTATGGACAGGAGGCTGCCATGTCAGCCCTGAAAAGCCTGGCCCTGGCCATCGAGGTCGCCACGCGTGCGCGTGACCAGGCCGACCAGGCCCTGATGCAGGCGCGCCGTGCCGTCCAGCAGGCGCAAGGCCAGCTGGACCAGCTGGAGAGCTATGCCGCCGATACCGAGTCACGCTGGGCGACGGCTTCTGCGGTCACCGTCAGCGCCGAGCTGATGCAGCATCACCAGCAGTTCCTGCAGCGCCTGCGCCAGGCCGTCGGCATGCAGAGCGGTGTGATGGCCGACCTGCAGCGCAAGGTCGAGATGGCCCGCCAGCGTAAGGTGCAGGAGGAAGTGCGCCTGACCGCCTTGCAGCTGTTGGTGAAGAAAAAACTCAGTGCCCGCGCCCAGCTCGAAGCCAGGCGCGAACAGAAACAGATGGACGAACTGGCCGTCCTCAAATACGCCCGTGGCGCCGGCGGTGTCGGCGGCCAGTTGAATGGAGAAGGATCATGAGCATGGAACACAGTGTGACGACGACGGCCCCCAAGCCGGCTGCCAAGACGGCCCAGGCGGGCGGGAGCGGGCATGGCGCCGGCAAGGCCCAGGCCGCGACCCCGGGTGACTTTGCCTCTCTGCTGATGGGCCTGGATGCCGAGGAGCTGGTGCCCCAGGAGACGCTGTCCGGCGCAGAGGCCGGCGCGACCGAGGCAGCAGCTTTGGATCCGGCGGCGCAGCCACTCGACCCCGGTCTGCCTGCGGCGGGCTTGCTGCAGCCGGCGATGCCAGCCACCGTTGTGGCGGAAGGGCCGCTGCAAGGCCAGGCTTTGGGCGCACCCTTGGCCGGCGATGGCACATCGGCCTTGCCGCCGGTGGCGGCTGGTCGTGCCGAATCGCGTACGACGGCGGGAGAGTTGTCGGCGGCAGCCGAGGCATCGTCCCGGCTGTCTGATGCTTCGGCCCTGGCCGACGCCGCAGCGCCGGCCCACACGACGGCCGACGAGGTCCAGCCCTTGTTGCGCCAGGCGGTGCTGGCCCAGCGCATGGCGCAACACAGGAGCCAGGCCGCTGAGCTGGAGGCGCAGGCTGGCAAGGAGCGGCGTGGTGATGACATGGCCGCCCGGCTGGGCTGGCGCATCAGCGAACAGCTCGCTCCGGCGGGCAGCCCGTTTCTCACGGTGGGGCCGGGGGAGTCCGGGCTGCGGCCTTTGGAGCGCCGCAGCGAAAGGAACGGCCCGCGTATCGGCGGCAGCGAGGCCGGTGGCTGGAGCGGCGTGGCCCAGCCCGAGGGCGCGCGCATGGACGTGCCGGCGGTGGCGCCGGACGGCGGACTGACGACGGAGATGCGCGTGGCCGAGCAGGTCAGCTACTGGATAGGTCGCGGCGCACAGAACGCCGAGCTGGAGGTCGAAGGATTGGGCGAAGGCCCGGTCAAGGTCAGCATCGAATTGCAGGGCCAGGAGGCGCGTGTCGAGTTCCGTGCCGATCAGGCGCAGACGCGCCAGGTCTTGCAGGACGCCATGCCGCATCTGCGTGAACTGCTGGAGCGCGAAGGCCTGGTGCTGTCCGGCATGTCGGTCGGCACCTCGGGTTCGGAGCGTGGTGATGCTGGTCAGTCCGGCCAGGGACGGCGGGGCGGTCGCGAGGGGCAGGCCGGTGTGCCCGAATTGCCGGTTGCCGCGCTGGCGGCAGCTGCCAACCGTGCAGCGCCGCTGTCGGGCCGCTCGGTGGATCTTTTCGTGTGAGGGTGCAGGACAGCCCGGCCCAGCGCCCCGGAATGGCATGGTTTTTTGCCCTTAATCCGGGTATCGTAGGGCGGGATGTCGAGAATAATTTGCCTAAGCGTGCGGATCTGCGTGCCCGCACGGTGCGCGGCGTGCCGCCGTTATGAAACAAGCAATGTTGTAGAGGACTAGATCGTGGCCACCAAAACCCCCGATGCTGAAGCCGCACCGCCGCCCAAGAGCAAGAAGTTGCTGTTGATGGTGGTGATCGGGGTCGTGGTGCTGGCCCTGGCTGCGGCCGGGGGCTGGATGTTCCTCAGCAAGAAAAATGCCGCAGCCTTGGACGACGAGGAAGAGGAAGAGGTCGCCACGGTTGTGGCCGAACCCACCGGCCCGCCGACTTACCTGCCGCTGGACAATATGGTGGTCAACCTGGCCGATCCGGGGGGCGAGCGTGTTGCCCAGATCGGTATCACGCTGGAGCTGACCGGCGTCCTGGAAGTCGAAAAGGTCAAGGCCTATCTGCCCACGATCCGCAGCGATGTGCTGCTGCTGGTGTCGCAACGCACGGCGGACGAGCTGCTCAGCCGCGAAGGCAAGGAAAAGCTGGCCGAGGACATCCTCGCCTCCTCTTCCCGGCACTTCAACAAGCCGGCTGCGCCGGCGGGCAAGAAAGACAAGAAAGCGGCCGCCAAGGGTGGCGCCAACGGCAACCCCGTGCGGGGCGTGCTGTTCTCCAGCTTCATCGTTCAATGAGGCGACATGAGGACTTACAGCCATGAGTGAATCGTTTCTTTCCCAGGAAGAAGTCGATGCCCTGCTGGAAGGGGTCACCGGCGAAAGCCAGAAATCGGTCGAGGAAGTTGCCGAGGCCGGGGAGATCCGCTCCTACAACATGTCCAGCCAGGAGCGGATCGTCCGCGGGCGCATGCCGACGATGGAAATCGTCAACGAGCGTTTCGCCCGCAACCTGCGCATCGGCCTGTTCAATTTCATCCGCCGCAGCCCCGAGATTTCCGTCGGTCCGGTGCAGGTGCAGCGCTACAGCGCCTTCCTGCGCGAGCTGGCCGTGCCCACCAATTTCAACATCGTGGCCATCCGCCCGCTGCGCGGCAGCGGCCTGATCGTTTGCGAGCCGGCCCTGGTGTTCGGCGTGATCGACACGCTCTACGGCGGCATCGGCAAGTTCCAGACCCGCATCGAAGGCCGGGACTTCTCGGCCACCGAGCAGCGCGTCATCAACCGCCTGGTCGACGTGATCTCCGAGGAATACAAGAAGGCCTGGCGCGGGATCTACCCGATCGAGCTGGACTACCAGCGCAGCGAGATGCAGCCGCAGTTCGCCAACATCGCCACGCCCAGCGAGATCGTGATCTCCACCTCCTTCCAGCTGGAGATCGCCGAAATCACCGGCTCCATCCATTTCTGCATGCCGTACGCGACGATGGAACCTATCCGCGACGTGCTGTACTCATCCACCCAGGGCGACTCGATCGAGGTGGATCGCCGCTGGGTCACCGTGCTGACGCGCGAGATCCAGGCTGCCGAGGTGACCCTGGTGGCCGAGCTGGCCCGCGCCGACGCGACGGTGGAGGAGCTGCTGGCCATGAAGCCGGGGGATTTCATCGAGCTCGGACGACAGTCCCGCATCGAGGCCTCGGTCGATGGTGTGCCGGTGTTCGAGTGCCAGTACGGCACGCACAACGCCAAATACGCCCTGCGCATCGACAAGTGCCTGCGCGGCAATGACACCAACTGGTTAGGGGAACGCTATGGCGGTTGACGACACACCGGATCAGAAGCCTGAAGACGACGGCATGGCCGACTGGGCCGAGGCCCTGCAGGAGCAGAAGAGCAGTGACAAGGGCCCCGAGGTGGAACCCGGCGGCGTGTTGAGCGGCGGAGCCGCGCGCAGCTTCTCCTCCAGCGATGCCCCCGCCAGTGATATCAACATGGTGCTGGACATCCCGGTCCAGCTCTCGGTCGAGCTCGGGCGCACCAAGGTGCCGATCAAGCACATCCTGCAGCTGGGCCAGGGCTCGGTGGTCGAGCTCGATGCGATGGCCGGTGAACCCATGGACGTGCTGGTCAACGGCTACCTGATCGCCCAGGGCGAGGTGGTCGTGGTGAACGACAAGTTCGGCATCCGTCTCACCGACGTCGTCACCCCGTCTGAACGGCTGCGCCGCATCAGCAGGGGTTGAGAGCATGCCGAGCCAGCCCCGGGCGTGTGTCGCATCCCCGGCTCGGCCGGTCTGCGGTGTTGCAAATCCTCGCGTGGCTCGGGCTGGAGCGAGGATTTGCGCCTTGCATACTCCCCGAGGCGCTCAGCATTGCCTTAAACTGACGGCATGACGCAAACCATTGTTTCTGTCGTCCTGTTCCTTGTCATCCTTGCCCTGCTGCCGCCAGCGGTGCGGTGGTTCCAGCAGCGCGCCCCGGGCGGCACATCGAATGCCGCCGCGTCCCGCATCGTCTCCACGCTGGCCGTCGGCCCGCAGCAAAGAATCGTGACGGTCGAGGTCGGCCCGGAAGGCGCGCGTACCTGGCTGGTGCTGGGTGTCACGTCACAGAACATCAGCTGCCTGCACAGCATGCCGGCTGGGTCGGTGTCCGCGCGCGGCTCCGTTTTTGCAGCGGTCGCCAAGGCGCCGGCGGACGGCGGAGAGCCGGCCTGATGCGCCAGCTCACGCTCTGGCCCACCCTGCGTACGGTGTCGGGGCTGGTTGCTACGCTGTTGCTGCTGGCGGTGCCGGCCTTGGCGCAGGAGAACGCGCCCCTGGCCGCCGCCCAGATCAACGCCACCCAGCTGCCCCTGATCGTGGGCGGCGACGCGTCGGGCACGAGCTATTCGGTGCCGATCCAGACCCTGCTGTTTTTCACCGCACTGTCCTTCCTGCCGGCCATCCTGCTGATGATGACCGGCTTCACCCGCATCGTCATCGTGCTGTCCCTGCTGCGCCAGGCGCTGGGTACGCAGTCGTCCCCCCCCAACCAGGTCATCATCGGCCTGTCGCTGTTCCTGACTTTCTTTGTCATGGGGCCGACCTTCGACCGCGTCTACGCCGATGCCTACCTGCCCTACACGCAGAACGTCATCAACTTCGAGCAGGCGCTTGCCCGCGGTGAGGCGCCGATGCGCCAGTTCATGACCAAGCAGACCCGCCAGTCCGACTATGCGCTGTTTGCCAAGCTGGCCAAACTCGATCCCGCCACCAAGATCGACACCGCACCCATGCGCGTGCTGATCCCAGCTTTCGTCACCAGCGAACTCAAGACGGCGTTCCAGATCGGCTTCCTGATCTTCATCCCTTTCCTGGTGATCGACATCGTGGTGGCCAGCGTGCTGATGTCGCTGGGCATGATGATGTTGTCGCCCGTGCTGGTGGCATTGCCTTTCAAGCTCATGCTCTTCGTGCTGGCCGACGGCTGGAACCTGCTGATCGGCTCGTTGGCCGCGAGTTTCGTGACATGAGAGGCCTGCCATGAACGCACAAATGGTCCTGACCATCGGGCAGGAGGCGCTGCTGACACTGCTGATGGTGTCGGCGCCGCTGCTGGGCGTGGTGCTACTGGTGGGGCTGCTGGTCAGCCTGTTCCAGGCCATCACCCAGATCCACGAGGCCACGTTGTCCTTCGTACCCAAGCTGGTGGCCGCCATGGCCGTGTTTGCCTGGGCCGGCCCCTGGATGCTCAACATCCTGGTCGAGTACATCCGCCGCACCATCGAGGCGATCCCCGGCATCGTTCTCTGAGTCCGGCGCTCTTGCCATGATCACTTTCAGCGAAGCTCAGATCATGGCGTGGCTGTCGCCGCTGCTGTGGCCTTTTCTGCGGGTGCTGGGTGTCTTCACGGCGGCCCCGATCTTCTCCTCGCGGGCCATTCCGGTGCGCGCCCGCGTCGGGCTGGCCTTGCTGGTGACGGTGGCCTGCCAGGCCACCCTGCCGCCCATGCCGGTGATCGACTTCAACAGCCCGGCGGTCCTGGGGGTGGTAATCCAGCAGGTGGGCATCGGCTTGTCCATCGGGTTTGTCGTGCGGCTGGTGTTCGCGGCGTTCGAACTGGCCGGCGAGGTGGTGGGTTTCCAGATGGGCTTGAACTTCGCCGCCTTCTTCGACCCCTCGCTCAACACCCAGGCCAGCGCCGTGGCACGCTTCTTCGGCTACATGGCGTCCCTGCTTTTCGTGGTGCTCAATGGCCACCTGATGGTGCTGATGGCCGTGACGCGCAGCTTCGAGGTCTTCCCCGTGACGCAGAACTTTCTGGAGGCCCTGCGGCTGATGCAGCTCTATACCCTGGGCGGCGAGCTGTTTGCCAGCGCCCTGTGGATTGCCCTGCCCATGCTGGCCCTGCTGCTCTTCACCAACCTGGCGCTGGGCATCATCTCGCGCGTGGCGCCGCAGATGAACATCTACGCGGTCGGGTTCCCCATCACGCTCAGTGTGGGCCTAGTGGGCATGGCGGCCACGCTGCCCATGCTGGACCGGCCCTTCCAGTCCTTGCTGGAACGGGCCATCGAGATCTTCACCGGTTGAAAACCGCCCGGTCCCTTACACCAGTCCGTTGCGGATGGCGTAGACCGTCAGCTCCGCGTTGTTCGAGAGCTTGAGTTTTTCCAGCACGCGTGAGCGGTAGACACTGACTGTCTTGGGGCTGAGCATCAATTCCTCGGCGATGTCGGAGAGGCGCTTGCCCGAGGCGATCTTGAGCAGGGTCTGCAGTTCGCGTTCCGAGAGCGCATCGTGGAGCGCCTCGCTGGTCGGCGTGGCCAGGTTGTCGACCAGCATCTGGGCCACGTCGGACGTGACGTACTTGCGCCCCTGGGCGATGGTGCGTACCGCGGTGATCAGGTCGGCCGGATTGCCGGCCTTGTTCAGGTAGCCCTGGGCGCCGGCACGCAGGCAGCGGATGGCGTACTGGTCTTCGGGGAACATCGAAACGACCAGGACTTTTGTGGGCGTATCCGCTTCACGCAGCGAAGCCAGCACCTCCAGGCCGCCGCGGCCGGGCAGGTTCAGGTCCAGCACCAGGATGTCGCAGGGCGTGGAACGCAACAGCTCCCGCACCTCCGAGTAACTGCCGGCCTCACCCACGACCTTGATGTCGACGGCCTCGGACAGGGTGTCGCGGATGCCGCGCCGCACGACGGCATGGTCGTCACAAAGTATCACTCGAATCATCGATCTAACCTTTTGCCTCGATTGTGAGGGGAATCGACAGCGTGATGGATGTGCCCTCGTCCTCGCGGCTGCTCACATCCAGCCAGCCGCCAGCGGTGCGCGCTCGCTCCTGCAGTCCTTTGAGACCGAAAGCCGTGGTTTTGTTGCGCTCCGGCGGCTGGATACCTTGTCCATTGTCGGTGATCTCCAGCGTCAGCACACTTTCGGCGTCCGACAGCTCGATCCGGACTTCGTTGCAGCGGGCGTGTTTGGAGATATTGGTCAACGCCTCCTGCGCCGTGCGATAGGCGGTCAGCTGAATGTTCTTGGACAGCGTGGGCTGGCGCAGGGTGGTGCGCACCGTGGTGCGCATGCCGGTGCGGCGCTCGAATTCGCCGGCCAGCCAGTCGATGGCGGCTTCCAGGCCCTGGTCCAGGATGGCGGGGCGCAGGTTCATCATGATGCGCTGGCTGGCGCCGACCGCATGCTGCAGCATGCCGGTGGCGGCTTGTACATGGCCCTGCGTGTCGGCGTCGGGATGGTGACGGCTGATCCATGAGAGGTCGAACTGGATGGCCGCCAGCGAGCCGCCGATATCGTCATGGATCTCGCGTGCGATCGCGGCGCGCTCCTGCTCAATGGACGTCTGCAGGTGTTCGGCAAAGCGCGCCAGGCGCTGCTCCGAGGCGGCCAGCTCCTCGACGGCGCGTTCGCGTTCGCGTTTGGCCTGCTGGACCTCGATGGCGCGCTGGATCACGTGGGCCAGCTTGCCCAGGTCGTCCTTGAGCAGGTAGTCGCTCATGCCGAGCTTGATGGCGTCGACGGCGGCCGTCTCGCCGATGGCCCCTGACAGCAGGATGAACGGCGGATGCTGCGGGATGGCCTGGAGGGACTTCCATGCATCCAGGGCCGTGAAACCAGGGAGGCGATAGTCGGCAAGAACGGCATCGAAACGGCTGCCCTGCACCACGCGCACGAAGTCGTCCAGGCTTTCGACCCGTACCAGCTCGCAGGGCAGACCGGCACGGCGCAGCGTCTTTCGCACGATGTCGTGATCTAGTTCCGAATCCTCGAGATGCAGGATGCGCAGGGGGGCGGGGTGGACTTCTGGCTGCATGGGGTAGACGATATGATGAAAACCCTGGTGTGTGTGTCGGGAGACGACCTGAACGCCCCGAAATATTGATGAATTCCCTCCCATTTCCGAGGAATCCTGCTACGCTATATCCAGGAAAATTCTAATGCTGGACTTGCTGGAGCGGTGAACCATCTAGCATCCGGATGTCCGAACAGAATGACCATGCAAGCCCCCAACACACCGCCTGCGGACCAGCCCGCCGTGCAATTGCCGGTGATGCTGGTGGCCGAGGTGCAGGATTCTCTCCTGGTGGTCGTGCATGACTTGGCCCGGCTCGATGGGCTGCTGGCACACACCATGGACAACCTGATGCAGCGCTTCACCACGGCCATCGGCAGTCTCGCCGATCCAGCGCTGGCGGAATCGGCGGCCCTGGATGAAGCGCGCAACGCCCTGCGCGCGGCCGTGACCGAGCTGCAGTTCCAGGATCTGGCCTCGCAGCTGATAGTCCATACTTCCAAGGTGCTTCAAGGTTGTGCCTACCGGCTGGCTTCCGAGTCCATGGGGCTGGAAGACGGTGAGGCGGTTCCCTTTGTCGAGGAGGTGCCGGAACGTCCCAACCCGGTGACCCAGGACGAGATGGATGCCGGCTCGATCGAATTGTTTTGAACCGTTGAACACTTGAATAACCAAAGACCCAATTTCCCCGGAGCTCAGACATGCCACTGATACTCGCTGTTGACGATTCACCCTCGATGCGCAAGATGGTCTCATTCACCTTGGCGGGAGCGGGCTACCAGGTGGTCGAGGCCGTTGACGGGCAGGATGCCTATGAAAAAGCCCAGGCCCAGACCTTCGATCTGGTGCTGACCGACCAGAACATGCCCCGGCTGGACGGCCTGGGGCTGACGCGCAAGCTGCGCGAGCACCCCAATTTCAAGACCACACCGATTCTGATGCTCACCACCGAATCCAGTGACCTGATGAAGCAGGCCGGTCGCGCCGCTGGCGCCACCGGCTGGCTGGTCAAGCCCTTCGACCCGGCGCGACTGCTCGAGGTCATCAAGAAAGTCATCAAGTAACACGGTCCGCCAGCGCGGGATCACAATAGGAGATAGGCATGACCGAGGGACACCAGGAAGCCGGCGGAGGTGACTCATTCGACCTGAGTCAGTTCTACCAGATCTTCTTCGAGGAGGCGGGCGAAAACCTCGACCTCATGGAGCAGATGCTGCTCAACCTGAATCTGGAGACCGCTGACGACGAGGAGCTCAATGGCATCTTCCGTTGCGCGCACTCTGTCAAGGGTGGGGCGGCCACTTTCGGCTTCGCGGATGTGGCCGAGCTGACGCACCAGATGGAGTCCTTGCTGGACCGTCTGCGCCGGCATGAGTTGCAGCCCAACCCCATGATGGTGGATGTCCTGCTTGAATCCGCCGATGCCTCGCGCGTGCTGCTCGCCCGTCATCAGACCGGCGATACCAGCGCGCCACCCTCTAACGCCGATCTGGTGCGTCGTATCAGCGAGCTGGCGGCGGGTGGCACACCGGCCCCCACGGCAGCGTCGCCGGCCCCCGCGCCTGTGGTTGCTGCCCCGGCACCAGCCCCCGTGGCGGCGCCCGCGTCCGCTCCGGCCACGCCAGGCGCGCGCCAGCTGGAGATCCGCATGGGCCCGCTGGAGCGTCCTGACCAAGTGGATGGGATCAAGGACCTGTTCCGCGACATCGTGGGTCTCGGTTCGGTCACCGAGGTGGCCAGCGACCGTGCGGACACGCGGGTGTTTCATGCCTCGACGTCTTCCAGCAATGATGATCTGCTGGACCTGTTTGCCTTTCACGTGTCGCGTGAGCAGGTCAATATCCGTGAAATGAGTGCCGCCGCGACGTCCTGGACGGACCGGGAAGATCCGCCGCCAGGCGCGCCTGTGGCGCCGGCGCCGGGCTTTGGCTTTTTCGAGGGCGCTCCGGGGGTGCCCACTGGCGCCGCCGCCGCCGGGCCGGTCGAGGTGACCGAGGCCAGGCCTGCTACCAAGGCGAGTGTGGCCAAGCCGGCCGCCAGCCCGGTTGCGGCCCAGCCGGAAGCCGCCACCATCCGCGTGGCCATCAGCAAGGTCGACCAGCTGATCAACCTGGTGGGCGAACTGGTCATCACCCAGGCCATGCTGGCCCAGAACAGCCAGACGCTGGACCCGGCGGCCAACCAGCAGCTCATGGCGGGGCTGGCCGACCTGGATCGCAACACACGCGATCTGCAGGAATCGGTGATGTCGATCCGCATGATCCCGATGTCTATCGTGTTCAGCCGCTTCCCGCGCATGCTGCGAGATCTGGCCAGCAAGCTGGGCAAGAAAGTGGAGTTCGTGACCCAGGGCGAGGCGACCGAGCTTGACAAGGGCCTGGTCGAGAAGATCACCGATCCGCTGACACACCTGGTGCGTAACAGCTGTGACCATGGCATCGAGATGCCGGCTGATCGTATCGCGGCGGGCAAGCCTGAAACCGGCACCATCACCCTGTCGGCGGCCCATCAGGGCGGCTCCATCGTGATCGAGGTGCGCGACGACGGCCGTGGTCTGTCGCGCGAGAAGATCCTCAACAAGGCACGCGAGCGAGGCCTGGACGTTTCCGACCAGATGTCCGATGGTGATGTCTGGCAGCTGATCTTCGCGCCGGGTTTCTCGACGGCCGAGGTCGTGACCGACGTGTCCGGCCGCGGTGTCGGCATGGACGTGGTCAAGAAGAACATCGCGGCGCTCAACGGCACGGTCGAGATCGATTCGTCCGAAGGCTACGGCATGCGGGTCTCGGTCCGCCTGCCATTGACCCTGGCCATCATGGACGGTATGTCGGTGGGCGTGGGCGACGAGGTCTACATCCTGCCCTTGTCCTCGGTGGTTGAATCCTTCCAGGTCAAGGACGATGCCGTCAACACCGTGGCCCAGGGCTCGCGCCTGGTCAAGGTGCGCGACGAGTACATGCCCGTGATTGAATTGGAGAAGGTTTTCCAGGTGCCACGCTACGATGGCGGCAAGTCTGGCGACATCATGGTGGTGGTGGAAGCCGAGGGTAGTCGGGTGGCCTTGCTGGTCGATGAACTGCTGGGCCAGCAGCAGGTCGTTGTGAAGAATCTGGAAACCAATTACCGCAAGGTTCCCAACGTTTCGGGCGCCACCATCCTGGGCGATGGCAAGGTGGCGCTCATTCTGGATACCAGCACCCTCGTGCGGCGTTCACGGCATTGATGCACTCCAAGGAGAAGATCGGTATGAGTGAGACAGATGAGAGCGGAACAATGGCGTCGGGTCCGCGCGAATACCTGACGTTTCGGCTGGACCAGGAAGAGTACGGCATCGACATCCTGAAGGTTCAGGAAATCCGGGGGTATGAAAAGCCGACGCGCATCGCCAATGCGCCCGAGTTCATCAAGGGCGTGGTCAATCTGCGTGGCACCATCGTGCCCATCATCGACATGCGCCTGAAGTTCAACTGCGCGAAGGCCGAGTACAACAGTTTCACGGTGGTCATCATCCTGAATCTGCGCAACCGTATCGTCGGTATCGTGGTGGACTCGGTCAGTGATGTGATGGAGTTGGCGCCGGAGAACCTTAAGGCCGCACCTGACATCGACAGTTCGATCGAAAATTCGGCCGTGGTCGGTCTGGGCTCGGTGGGGGACCGCATGTTGATCCTGCTGGACATCGAGAAGCTCATGACCAGTGTCGACATGGGCCTGGTTTCTGTCGAGGCCTGATCTTTTGCCGTTAGTGCTTCCTCTCTTTATTCAAGTGCCCTGACGATGCTGAGCACAGACAAAGCCGCCAGGAGTTCAAAGGCGGGCGCAGACCGGGATGGTGCGGCGGAGATCGCGGGAGGCGACGTGCAGGCCAGGGAGTTCAGCTGGACGCAAGCCGACTTCACTCGCGTCCAGGCGCTGATCTACCAGCGTGCCGGCATCAGCCTGCACGACGGCAAGCATGCCATGGTGTACAGCCGCCTGTCGCGCCGGTTGCGCGACACCGGGTACCAGAATTTTCGCGACTACCTGGGTTGGCTGGAGTCCCACGACGGACCCGAGTGGCAGGAATTCGTCAACGCGTTGACGACCAACCTGACCTCCTTCTTTCGCGAGCAGCATCACTTCGAGATTCTGGCCGAACATCTGAAGTCTCGCCCGTCAAACACGCCCTGGCGCGTCTGGTGCAATGCAGCTTCGACCGGCGAGGAGCCCTACTCCATCATCATGACGGCCTTGGATGCCCTGGGGTCCCAGGCGAATTTCAAGCTGTGGGCCAGCGATATCGACTCCAAGGTCCTGGCCACAGCGGCACGGGGGGTCTACCGGCAGGACTCCATCAAGGGCGTGGACATGGTCCGCCTGCAGCGCTTCTTCCTGCGCGGCAAAGGAAACAACGAGGGCTTCCTGCGCGTCAAACCCGAGTTGCAGCGCATGGTGGAGTTTCTGAGCGTCAACCTGATACGCGATGACTGGCCTTTTCGCGAGCCTTTCGACATCGTGTTTTGCCGCAACGTCATGATCTATTTCGATGCCCCGACCCAGCGCAGCGTGCTGGAGCGCATCCACCGGGTCATGAAGCCCGGCAGCCTGCTGTTTGTTGGCCATTCGGAGAATTTCAACGAATCGCGCGATCTGTTTGTCCTGCGCGGAAAGACGGTGTATGAACGCCGCTGAAAGGTACGCTCCCCAGTGTCGGCTGTGTTCCTTGCAGGAGCGGCATGAACCCATCTGAGCTCTCCTTGCGTGGGGCGCCGCTGCGTCCTGTGACCTCGGGTGCCCCCAAGGCGCTGGCGGGCGGGCGGATTTCGCGGGTTGACGAACTTCGGGCCCAGCCGCGCAAGCCGGGGGAAGCCTCCTTTTTCTACGCAGACCACCATTTCCAGTACGACGCCGTCAAGGTACTGCCGGGTGAGTATTTCGTGTCCGGTGAGGATGTGCTCATCATGACGGTGCTGGGCTCCTGCATCGCGGCTTGTGTCTGGGATGGCAAGGCCCGTATCGGCGGCATGAATCACTTCATGTTGCCCGAGGGCGAAGACGGTTCCGGGCGCTATGGTTCCTATGCGATGGAGCTCTTGCTCAACGAGATGATCAAGATGGGTGCTCGTCGGGAAACCATGCAAGCCAAGGTTTTCGGGGGCGGGGCCGTGATGGCCGGCTTCACGACCATGAATGTGGGGGAGCGCAATACCAAGTTCGTGCTGGACTATCTGGCCACGGAGCGCATCCCGGTGGTGTCACAGGACGTGCTCGACATCCATCCGCGCAAAGTATGCTTTTTCCCGGTCACGGGCAAGGCGCTGGTCAAGCGCCTTGCCCATGCGCATCCCGAAGCTCTGGCGGTCGAGGAGCGCAAGGGCAATGCGGCCACGGTGGCCAAGTCCACCGCCGGCGGTTCTGTGGATCTGTTCTAGAGAGGCTAGGTTGAAGAAGATTCGAGTGGTAGTGGTGGACGACTCGGCGCTGGTACGCAGTCTCCTGGCCGAGATCATCAACCGTCAACGCGACATGGAGTGCGTCGGCACGGCCAATGACCCGCTGATCGCGCGCGAAATGATCCGCGAATTGAATCCGGACGTGATCACGCTGGATGTCGAGATGCCGCGGATGGATGGCATTGAATTCCTCGGACGCCTCATGCGCCTGCGTCCCATGCCCGTGCTCATGATTTCCACGTTGACCGAGCGCGGTGCCGAGGTCACCATGCGGGCCCTGGAGCTCGGAGCCGTCGATTTTGTGGCCAAACCCCGCATCGGCCTGGCCGATGGCATCAAGGATTTGTCCGATCAGATCGTCGAGAAGATCCGCATCGCGGCCGCTGCGCATATCCGGCGTGCGCCGACACCGGCTTCCGGCGCGGCCGCTGGCCCCAGCCCAAGCGGGGTGGCTTCGCCGCCGAAGCTGCTGGGCCGACTGTCGACCGAGAAGATGATCTGTATCGGTTCTTCGACCGGAGGCACCGAAGCGGTCAAGGAAGTCCTGACGCGTATGCCCGCCGACTCTCCCGGCATCGTCATTACCCAGCACATGCCGCCGGGTTTCACCACCAGCTTTGCGCAGCGCTTGAACGGGCTGTGCCAGATCACGGTGAAGGAGGCCGTCCATGGTGAGCGCATCCTGCCGGGGCATGCCTATATTGCGCCGGGTGGCAAGCAGTTTCGTGTCGACCGCAGCGGCGCCAACTATGTGGCGGTCGTGGAGGACGGGCAGCCGGTCAACCGGCACATGCCTTCGGTGGAGGTGCTGTTTCATTCCTGCGCCCAGGTCGTGGGTCCCAACGCCTTCGGCATCATGCTGACCGGCATGGGCAATGATGGCGCCAAGGCCATGCGTGAAATGAAGGACGCCGGCAGCTACAACTACGTGCAGGACGAAGCCAGCTGCGTGGTGTTCGGTATGCCGCGCGAGGCCATCCTGCATGGCGCCGCTGACGAGGTGCTGCCCCTGACGGCCATTGCGCCGGCCTTGCTGGCCCGCCTCAGCAGCAGTGGTGGCGACCGCTACCGCGTTTGACGCCGCAGCTCAGGCGCGCGCCGACAGCGCTTCCCATCGGCTCAGGGCCGCCATCAATTCAGCTTCGATCGCAGTATCGCGCTGGCTCAGGGCGGTGGCGCGTTGTGCATCCTTGATGTAGAGGCTGCCATCGGCGAGTTCCTTGCGCAAGCTGCCCTGCTCCAGCTCCAGGGCGTCAATCAGGTCGGGAAGCGCTTCCAGCTCTCGGCGTTCCTTGTAGCTGAGCTTGCTGCTGCCAGCAGGGCGCGTCTGGGCGGGCGATGCTGTCGGGGATGCTGGCGCCTCGACTGCGGGCGTCCTGCCTGCGGCTGGCTCCGCGGCTGATTTGATCGCCTGGCTGCGCCGCGACTGGGTCAACCAGTCCTCAACGCCGCCCTCGTACTCCCGCCAGACGCCATCCCCCTCGTGCGCAATGGTGCTGGTCACCACATTGTCCAGGAACGTGCGGTCATGGCTGACGAGAAAAACCGTGCCGGGGTAGTCCTGCAGCAGTTCCTCGAGCAAGTCCAGCGTGTCAATGTCCAGGTCGTTGGTCGGTTCGTCCAGGACCAGCACATTGGCGGGCCGTGCAAACAGGCGCGCCAGCAGCAGCCGGTTGCGCTCGCCGCCAGAGAGGGAGCGCACGGGCGAGTTGGCCCGGGCCGGAGAGAACAGGAAGTCGCCGAGGTAGCTCTTGACGTGCTGTCGCTTGTTCCCGATCTCGATCCATTCACTGCCGGGGCTGATGAAATCTTCCAGCGTGGCATCCAGATCGAGTGCGTTGCGCATCTGGTCGAAGTAGGCCACCTGCAGGTTGGCGCCCTGGCGAACCTTGCCGCTGTCGGGCATCAGTTCGCCCAGGATCAGCTTCAATAGGGTCGTCTTGCCGGCACCGTTTGCCCCGATCAGGCCGATCTTGTCGCCGCGCAGGATGGTGGCACTGAAGTCCCGGACAACCGTTCGATCTCCAAAGGACTTGCTGACATCGGTGAGCTCGGCCACCAGCTTGCCACTCGGGGCGCCGGATGCGATATCCATCCTGACGCTGCCCACGGCTTCGCGCCGGGCCGAGCGCTGGGCGCGCAGTTGCTGCAGGCGGGTGATGCGGCTCTGGCTGCGTGTGCGTCGGGCTTCGACTCCCTTGCGGACCCAGACTTCTTCCTGGGCCAGCAGCTTGTCGGCCTTGGCACTGATCACAGCCTCCTGCGCGAGCTGCTCTTCTTTCAGCGTTAGATAGGTGGTGAAATTGCCGGGATAGGAACTCAACCGGCCCCGATCTAGTTCGACGATGCGTGTGGCCACCCGGTCGAGGAAGGTGCGGTCATGGGTGATCGTGACTATGCTCCCCTTGAACTCCAGCAGCAGGGTCTCCAGCCACATGATCGAGTCCAGATCGAGGTGATTGGTGGGCTCATCCAGCAGCAGTACGTCAGGCTGAGTCACCAAGGCCTGGGCCAGTGCCACCCGCTTGCGGGTGCCGCCCGAGAGCGTCTTGATCTGCGCGTCCGGGTCCAGATGCAGGCGGTGCAAGGTTTCATTCACGCGCTGCTCCCAGTTCCAGCCATCCTGTGCCTCGATGGCGTCCTGCAGTTGGCCGAGGTTGCCATCGCCCTGCATGTAGCATTCGATGAGATCGATAACGGCGCTCAGCCCGGCACGCACCGCCTCGAAGACGGTGTGCTCTGCTGTAAGCAACGGCTCCTGTGCAACATAGGCCAGCCGCAGGTTCTGTTGCAGTTGCAGACTGCCGTCATCCGGCTTTTCGAAGCCGGCGAGAATTTTGAGCAGCGAGGATTTTCCGGTGCCGTTGCGGCCTATCAGTCCGACTCGCTCGTTGGACTCAAGGGCGAAGTCCGCATGATCAAGTAGGGCGACGTGGCCGTAGGCCAGCTGGGCGTTGAGTAGGGTGAGCAGAGCCATAAGTGTTGGGGATTATCCCTGCCAGGGGCCGCCAGCTCTTGGCCCTGCGTGCGGGCATGAGCGAAAGCTTCAGTCCTCGAAAATATGTGCTATAGTTGCGGGCTTCGCTTCTGAAAAGAACGAATTTGAGTTGACGCACTGCCCCGCGGGGCTCGCCAAGAAAATGGCAAGCAACTCAAAAAATCTCGCCGATAAGTTGACGGGATGGAAAAAATAGTGCTAGAATTCAAGGCTCAGCTGATCGCAGCTAAGCAGGTGCAAAACGAAGAGTTTTGCGGTGGTTCCTTAAAAATATACAGCCGATAAGCGTGGGCGTTTGAAGGCGATTGCCAAGTTCTTCGGAACTAAGTGCAAGTCACTTAAAAACGCTCATGAGAATAGAAGTGAAGTTCACTTCAATTCCGTTTTTATGAGTTGCTCGAAAGAGCGAAAAATTCAAGATCGAACTATAGAGTTTGATCCTGGCTCAGATTGAACGCTGGCGGCATGCCTTACACATGCAAGTCGAACGGCAGCACGGGAGCAATCCTGGTGGCGAGTGGCGAACGGGTGAGTAATATATCGGAACGTGCCCAGTCGTGGGGGATAACG
>CAUPMJ010000021.1:0-18808 GCA_963512455.1 uncultured Hylemonella sp.
ACTTGAGCATGTAGGCCAGGTAGTCGGGCTCCAGCAGGTCGTTGATGGCAACGATCTCGATGTCCTTGAAGTTCGCCACGGCCGAACGCAGCACGTTGCGACCGATGCGGCCGAAGCCGTTGATGCCTACCTTGATCGTCACAAAACTCTCCTCTGGTACGTTGTCAATTCACTAGCTGGCGGAAGTCGGGAATCACGCGGTCGGGCTCGCAGGCCTCGATAGGCTGGCCCATGTTGTAGCCATAGGGCAGCGCCCAGACCGGCACGCCGGCATTACGCGCGCTGGCCACGTCGATCGACGAGTCGCCGACGAAAAGCGCGCGCGCGCCGTCCACCTGGAACTGCGCCAGGCAGCTCTGGATACCGGCCGGATCGGGTTTCTTGGTGGGCAAGGTGTCACCGCTGACCACGCGGTCGAACATCGGCTCCAGGTTGTGCGCGGCCAGCACGGTGCGCGTGTACCGCGCCTCCTTGTTGGTCACCACGGCCAGGCGCACCCCCTGCCCACGCAAGGTCTGCAGCACCTCGCGTACATGCGGATAAAGATGGCTGCGGGTGCCGCAGCGGCGCTGGTAATGGCGATCGAATTCAGCGGCGATCAGGGGCAGGTCATCACAACGGCGAACCTCCTCCACCGTGAGCCGGCGCACCTGGGCCAGCGCCTGCACCAGCAGCTCGCGCGTGCCGTGGCCGATCCAGCGGTCCACCTGGTCCTGCTGCACTTGCGCCAAGCCAAAGTGCTTCAGCGTGTCGTTGACGGCGTCGCAGATTTCGGGCGCGGTCTCGATCAGCGTGCCGTCCAGGTCGAACATCACCAGATCGAAAGGCGCGCTTACTTGCTTATTCATGGAAGTAAATCCGAAAAAAATCAGGCGGCCGCTGCGGCACGTTCGCGCACCAGCCCCCGCACGGCCTGCACGATGGCTTGCACCGTGATGCCGAAGTGCGGGTACAGGTCCTTGGCTGGCGCGGACTCGCCGAAGCTGGCGATGCCCACCACGTGACCGCGGCGCCCGACGTACTTGCGCCAGAAATCCGGGTGTGCGGCCTCCACCGCCACAGCGGGCAGGTCCAGCGGCAGCACGGCGTCCTGGTAGGACGGGGGCTGGCGGTCGAACACATTGGTGCAGGGCATGGAGACCACACGCGTGGCGATCCCCTCCTTGGTCAGCTGCTCGTACGCCTGCATGGCCAGCATGGTCTCGGAACCGGTGGCGATGATCACGGCCTCGGGTCCGTCCTGCTCGGCCAGGATGTAGCCGCCGCGACGGATGTGGGCAGCCAGCTCAGCGCGATCCGCCAAGCGTGGCAGGTTCTGGCGCGAGAGCGCCAGCGCGCTGGGGCCGTCATGCCGCTCCACGGCACAGGCCCAAGCCACGGCCGTCTCCAGGCCGTCGGCCGGGCGCCAGACGTCGAGGTTGGGAATGATGCGCAACGATGGCACGTGCTCGACCGACTGGTGCGTCGGGCCGTCCTCGCCCAAGCCGATGGAATCATGCGTGAACACGTGCACCACACGCTGCCTCATCAGCGCGGCCATGCGGATGGCGTTGCGGCTGTAGTCGCTGAAGGTCAGGAAGGTACCGCCGTAGGGGATGTAACCCCCATGCAGGCCGATGCCGTTCATGATGGCGGCCATGCCGAATTCGCGCACACCGTAGGACAGATGGTTGCCCCAGACGTCGCGGCCGGCCAGCGTACAGTTCTTGAAGTTGGTCAGGTTGGAGCCGGTCAGGTCCGCCGAGCCGCCGAAAAACTCGGGCAGCAGCGGCGCCAGCAGGTCCAGCGCATTCTGGCTGGCCTTGCGCGTGGCGATGGCATCCGTGCGCGCAGCGATGGTCTCGAAAATCTGCGGCAGGCGCGCACTGAACTCGGGCAGCAACTCGCCCTGCATGCGGCGCTCGAACTCGGCCGCCTCGGCCGGGTAGAGCGTGCGATAGCGCTCGAAACGCAGTTGCCACTGGCCCTGGGCCGCCTGCCCACGTGCCACGGCATTCCAGGCCTGGGCCACATCGGCGGGAATCTCGAAGGGCGCGGCCGTCCAGCCCAGCGCCTCACGCGTGGCGGCCACTTCAGCCGCTCCAAGCGCCGCACCGTGCACGTCGTGCGTGCCGGCCTTGTTGGGTGAGCCCTGACCGATCACGGTCTTGCAGCAGATCAGCGTGGGCTTGCCGTCGGGGCGCTGCGCCTGCGCGCGCGCCTGGGCAATCGCGCGGTCGATGGCGGCAGGGTCGTGGCCGTCGACATCGGGGATCACGTGCCAGCCATAGGCGCGGAAACGCGCCGGCGTGTCGTCGGTGAACCAGCCTTCAACATGGCCGTCGATGGAGATGCCGTTGTCGTCGTAGAGCGCGATGAGCTTGGACAGGCGTAGCGTGCCGGCCAGCGAGCAGGCTTCGTGGCTGATGCCTTCCATCATGCAACCGTCACCGAGGAAGGTGTAGGTGTGGTGATCGACGATGGTCAGCTCGTCGCGGTTGAATTCCGCGGCCAGCAGTTTCTCGGCCAGCGCCATGCCCACGGCATTGGCAATGCCCTGGCCCAGCGGGCCGGTGGTGGTTTCCACGCCGGGCGTCACACCCACTTCGGGGTGACCGGCGGTCTTGCTGTGCAGCTGGCGGAAGCGTTTGATCTCCTCCATCGGCAGGTCATAACCGGTGAGATGCAGCAAGGCGTACAGCAGCATGGAGCCATGGCCGTTGGAGAGCACGAAACGGTCGCGGTCGGCCCATTGCGGGTTGACCGGGTTGTGGCGCAGGTGGCGGTTCCACAGCACTTCGGCAATGTCGGCCATGCCCATGGGCGCGCCGGGGTGGCCGGACTTGGCCTGTTCGACGGCGTCGACGGAGAGCATGCGGATGGCGTTGGCCATCCGGCGCGCGAGTTCGGGGGCAGGAGAGGTCATGGGTGCGCTCATCTCAGTTGGCTCCCAGCGCGCGCTTGCGCCGTTCCATCATGCGCCAGACGAAGGGCGTGAAGATCAGTTGCATGGCCAGTTCCATCTTGCCGCCGGGCACGCAGATGGTGTTGGCGCGGCTCATCCAGGAGTTGTCGATCATGCCCAGCAGGTAGGGGAAGTCGATGCCCTTGGGGTTGGCGAAACGGATCACCACCATGCTCTCGTCGGCCGAGGGGATGTCGCGCGAGATGAAGGGGTTGGAGGTGTCCACCATGGGCACGCGCTGGAAGTTCACGTGCGTGTGCGCGAACTGCGGCACGATGTAGTTCACGTAGTCGGGCATGCGGCGCAGGATGGTGTCGGTCACCGCTTCGGTGCTGTAGCCGCGCTGGTGCTTGTCGCGCCAGAGCTTCTGGATCCACTCCAGGTTGATCACCGGCACCACGCCGATGCGCAGGTCCGGGTGCTGGGCGATGTTGTGCTCGGGCGTGACCACGGCCCCGTGCAGGCCTTCGTAGAACAGCATGTCGGTTTCGGCCGGCAGGTCCTCCCAAGGCGTGAAAGTGCCCGGCTCCTGCTTGTAGGGAGCAGCTTCCTCCTCGTTGTGCAGGTACTTGCGCGCCTTCCCGGTTCCGGATCTGGCATAGGTGGCGAACAGGCTCTCGAGCTCGCCGAACAGGTTGTTGTCGGAGCCGAAGTGGCTGAAGTGCTTGTTGCCCGTCTTCTCGGCCTCGGCCGCCTTGCGTTTCATCTCCTTGCGGTCGAAACGGTGGAAGCTGTCGCCCTCGATGATGGCGGCCTTCACGCCTTCGCGGCGGAAGATGTTGGCGAAGGTGCGCGTCACGGTGGACGTACCGGCCCCCGATGAGCCGGTGATCGCAATGATGGGATGACGTTCAGACACGGAGGTCTCCTGGAGCTAAGAATTCTTTGCGCGGCAACGAGGTTCAGACGCGGAACAGGCCGCGCTCGTGGAACAAGGGGCTTTCGTTCTCGATCGCGACGGGCTCGGCGTGGTAGCGCTCGATGCGCTCGACCTCGTTCTTCGAGCCGAAGATGAGGCCGATGCGCTGGTGCAGCGAGCTCGGCTGCACCGTCAGCATCGGCTGGCGCCCCGTGCTGGCGCGGCCACCCGCCTGCTCCATGATGAAACCCACGGGGTTGGCCTCGTACAGCAGGCGCAGGCGACCGTTCTTGGCCGGTTCCTTGCTGTCCTTGGGGTACATGAAAACGCCGCCGCGCATCAGGATGCGGTGCGCCTCGGCCACCATGGAGGCGATCCAGCGCATGTTGAAGTCCTTGACCCGAGGACCGGTCTTGCCAGCCAGGCACTCGTCCACGTAGCGCCGGATCGGGGCCTCCCAGAAACGGCTGTTGGAGGCGTTGATGGCGAACTCCTGCGTATCGACCGGAATCTGCATCTTCGAATGCGTCAGCATGAACTCGCCCAGGTTGGGGTCGAGCGTGAAACCGTAAACGCCGTTGCCCACGGTCAGCACCAGCATGGTGGTGGGGCCATAAAGCGCATAGCCTGCCGCCACCTGCTGGGTACCGGGCTGCAGGAAGTCGGCCTCGACCACGTCGCGGCCCGAGGCCACCACCTCCTGCGGTGCCCGCAGGACGGAGAAGATGCTGCCCACCGAGACGTTAACGTCGATGTTGCTGGAGCCATCGAGCGGATCGAACACCAGCAGGTACTTGCCCCGCGGATGCTTGCCCGGGATCTGGTAGGGCAGGTCCATCTCCTCGGAGGCCATACCGGCCAGGTGGCCACCCCACTCGGTGGTGCGGATGAAAAGATCGTTGCTCAACACGTCGAGCTTCTTTTGCGTCTCACCCTGCACGTTGACGGAACCACCGCCCTCACCGTTGTGGTTGCCCATCACGCCGCCGAGCTCGCCGAAGGCCACGGCGCGCGCGATGGCCTTGCAGGCCAATGCCACGTCGAGGATCAGCGCATTGAAGTCGCCCCGGGCATCCGGGAAACGACGGCGCTCCTCGATCAGGAACTGGGTCAGGGTGGTGCGTTTGGACAGCGGCATGATGGATGGGTCTCTTTATTGATCGACGGTCAGTAGGCGTTCGCCGGACCAGTGCGCCTGGTGCCATAACCGCAGATCGGCCAGGTGCACCTTGCCCAGATCGGGCAGCACGTGCATGGCGCGGCTGAAGTCGTGGTGACGCGTGTACTGGGTGGGCGTGATCACGGTGGCCAGGCCGGCCAGGGTGGCAGCCTTCAGGCCGTTGCCCGAGTCCTCGAAGGCCAGGCAGGCCCGCGGGTCAAGTTGCAGGGTCTGCAGGATCTGTACGTACACCATGGGGTGCGGCTTCTTCAGCGGTGCCGTGGAGCCATCCCCGATGGCCGCAAAGGCGTGGCGCCAGCCCGGCCCCATGGCCCGGCGCAACAGGGCCGCGATGTTGACCGGCGAGGTGGTGGTGGCAATGGCCAGCTGCACGCCGGCGCCGGCGGCTTCATCGAACAGCTCGAGGATGCCCGGGCGCAGGCCCACGGCACCGGCGTTGATGGCACCCTCGTAATAGGCGGTCTTGAGTTCGTGGATGCGATTCACCGTGTCCTGAACGCCCTGGGCATCAATGGCCTTGATGTCGGGGTTGATCTGCTTCCAGTAATGCTGCACGCGCTCCTTGCCGCCGGAAACCTCCAGCAGTTCGGTGTACAGAGCAGCGTCCCAGTGCCAGCCTAGGTCCAGCTCATTGAAGGCGTAGTTGAAGGCCTCCAGGTGCAGGCTCTCGGTGTCGGCAATGGTGCCGTCGACGTCGAAGATCAAGGCTTGTAGCGTGGGCTGGGTCATGGTGAACCTCACTCGGTTTTAAACAATCGGCTGGCCAGGATGTCCTGCGCCTCGATGGTCGTCAGGTCGTCCCGGGTCAGTTCGCGGTCGCGCTCGGCAAACAGGCGGCTGGCCTGGCGCAGACGGGCCCGGTCCAGCGCGTTGCGCACGCTGCGTGCGTTGGCGAAATGCGGCTGACCGATGCGCAATTGCAGGTACCGATCGAAGGCCTCGGCCGCACCGGGGCCGAAGCGGTAATTCTGCGTCCCCAGCATTTTCCCGGAAATCTGCATCAGCTCGCCCACAGAGTAGTCGGGAAAGTCCAGATGGTGGGCGACGCGCGAGGACATGCCGGGGTTGGACTGGAAGAAGGTGTCCATGCGGTCCTTGTAGCCGGCCAGGATCACCACCAGATCGTCACGCTGGTTTTCCATCACCTGCAGCAGGATCTCGATGGCCTCCTGCCCGTAGTCGCGCTCGTTCTCCGGGCGGTAGAGGTAATAAGCCTCGTCGATGAAGAGCACGCCGCCCATGGCCTTCTTGAGCACTTCCTTGGTCTTGGGCGCGGTGTGGCCGATGTACTGGCCCACCAGGTCGTCGCGCGTAACGGCCACCAGATGGCCTTTGCGCACATAACCCAGCCGGTGCAGGATCTGCGCCATGCGCATGGCCACCGTGGTCTTGCCGGTGCCCGGGTTGCCGGTGAAACTCATGTGCAGGCTGGGCGCCTGGCTGGTCAGGCCCAGGTTGATGCGCAGCTTGTCGATCACCAGCAGCGCCGCGATGTCGCGGATGCGCGCCTTGACCGGCGCCAGGCCAACCAGGTCGCGGTCCAGCTCGGCCAGCACGTCCTCGACCTGCGATTGCGCCAGCACCTGCGCCACGCTGCGCGCCCCGCTGTCCACCAGGGCCATGGAGGCAGCCGCGTCGGCAACGCTCTCGGCCGGGCCCGTGGGGGCGGCCGACACGACGCCGGGGATGGAATAGCTGGGGGCACTCATGGTTCGAAGCTGTCCTGTCGCGTCAGCCCTGGCGCTTGTGACGCCCGGGCTGATTTGCTACTGAATCAATAGCGCTTGCCTTCTGGCTTGTCGGCACCGTAGCCGCGCGTGGTGTAACGCAGCGAGCGGCCCTGCATCTCCTGGCGCTCCAGCATGAAGCCGGGTTCGTCCTTGGGCCGGTTCACGATGAAGCTCATCACGATGGATTCGACGCCACGGGTGGAGTCGAAGGCCATCAGGCGGATGTAGTGGCTGGGGAAGGACTTGCGGCAGTTCTTCACTTCCATCAACACGCCGGCAGCATCCTGCAGATCGAACATGGGCATGCCGAACATTTCCCAGTAGGTGTTGCGCGGGTGCGGATCGTCGGTGTATTCCACGCTCCAGGCGTAGCCCTTCTTGAGGCCGTATTCGATCTGCAGCGTGATCTCGGCGTCCGTCAGGTCGGGCAGGAAGCTGAACTGGCCCTGGGTCAGGCGGCCGGTGGGGTTGGTCATCATGGTTCGGTTCTCCTGTATTCGGGCTCAGGCCACGGCGGGCGTGACGGCGAAGTCGCTGCTGTCGGTGGACTGGTAGTTGAAGCTGATGTCGCCCCAGGTGTCCAGCGCCGCCTTCAGCGGGCCGCAGGTCTGGGCGGCTTTCTTGAGGATCTCCGGACCTTCGTTCTTGATGTCCTTGCCTTCGTTGCGTGCCTTGACCATGCATTCGAGCGCCACGCGGTTGGCCACGGCGCCGGCCTGGATGCCCTGCGGGTGGCCGATGGTGCCGCCGCCGAACTGCAGGATCACGTCGTCACCGAAGAGGTCGATCAGCTGGTGCATCTGGCCGGCGTGGATGCCGCCGGAGGCCACCGGCATCACCTTCTTGGTGTCGGCCCAGTCCTGGTCGAAGAACAGGCCACGCGGCAGGTCGGCCTTGGTGTAGCTGTCGCGGCAGACGTTGTAGTAACCCTGCACGGTCATCGGGTCGCCCTCGAGCTTGCCCACGGCGGTGCCGGTGTGCAGGTGGTCGACACCGGCCATGCGCAGCCACTTGGCGATGACGCGGAAGGACACGCCATGGTTCTTCTGGCGGGTGTAGGTGCCATGACCAGCACGGTGCATGTGCACGATCATGTCGTTCTTGCGGGCCCAGTTGGCCATGGACTGGATGGCGGACCAGCCGATCACCAGGTCCAGCATGATCACGACGGAGCCCAGCTCCTTGGCGAACTCGGCGCGCTCGTAGATGTCTTCCATCGTGGCGCCGGTCACGTTCAGGTAGCTGCCCTTGACCTCACCGGTCACGGCCTGGGCCTTGTTGACACCGTCCATCACGTAGAGGAAACGGTCACGCCAGTGCATGAAAGGCTGCGAGTTGATGTTCTCGTCGTCCTTCATGAAGTCCAGACCACCCTTGAGACCTTCATAGATCACGCGGCCGTAGTTGCGACCCGACAGGCCCAGCTTGGGCTTGGTGGTGGCGCCCAGCAGCGGGCGGCCGAACTTGTCCAGGCGCTCGCGCTCAACCACCAGACCGGTCGGCGGGCCCTTGAAGGTCTTGAGGTAGGCCACCGGGATGCGGATGTCTTCCAGGCGCGCTGCCTTGAGCGGCTTGAAGGAGAACACGTTGCCGATCAGGCTGGCCGTCATGTTGGAGATCGAGCCCTCTTCGAACAGGATCAGGTCATAGGCCACCCAGGCGAAATACTGGCCCGGGTTGTTGGGCACCGGCTGCACGCGGTAGGCCTTGGCGCGGTAGCTGTCGCAGGCGGTCAGGCGGTCGGTCCATACCACCGTCCAGGTGGCGGTGGACGATTCGCCGGCCACGGCGGCCGCGGCCTCTTCCGGATCGACACCCTCCTGCGGCGTGATGCGGAACAGGCAGATCGTGTCCGTCTCCTTGGGCACGTAGTCGGGCATCCAATAGCCCATCTGCTTGTATTTCAGGACGCCTGCGCTGTAGCGCTTCTTGGCATCGGTGATCTGGGTCGAGTCGCTCATCTATCGCTCCTGGGGATGAAATTCCTGATGGGTGAAATATAAGAATTTAGCGAAATAAGGTAAATTCAAACTTTATTTGCTTTTGATTAAGTGATTGCTTAATGAAGAACGCCACCTTTCGCCAACTCCGGGTGTTCAGCGAGGTCGCCCGCCAGCTCAGTTTCAGCAAGGCCGCGCTGGCCATGCACCTGACCCCGCCGGCCGTGACCATGCAGATCAAGGAGCTCGAGAGCCACGTGGGCCTGCCCCTGTTCGAACGCAGCGGCCGCCAGGTGGCGCTGACCACGGCGGGCGAGTACATGCTGGTCTACGCGCGCAAGATCCTGGCCACGCTCAAGGACGCCGAAGACGCCGCCGCACGCCTGCAGAAGCTGGAGATCGGCACGCTGACCATCGGCATGGTCAGCACGGCCAAATACTTCCTGCCGCGCCTGCTGGCCGAGTTCCAGCGCGAGCACGAAGGCATCGAGGTGCGCCTGATCGTCGGCAACCGGGAGCAACTGATCAAGATGCTGCAGGGCAACGAGGTGGACATCGCCATCATGGGCCGTCCCCCGAAGGAGATGGCCACGCGCGCCGAGCCCTTTGCCGCGCATCCGCACGTCTTCGTGGCGCCGGTAGACCACCCGCTGCTCAAGCGCGGCCACCTGGATGTGCCATCGCTGCAGCCCTACAGCTTCATCGTGCGCGAGCAGGGCTCGGGCACGCGCGCGGCCATGGAGAAGTTTTTCGGCGATGCGAACTTCGAGCCCAAGGTCACGATGGAGATGTCGAGCAACGAAACCATCAAGCAGGCCGTCATGGCCGGCATGGGCCTGAGCTTTCTCTCGCTGCACACCATCGGCCTGGAGCTGGACAACCAGCTGGTGGCCATCCTCGACGTCCAGGGCGCCCCGGTGGTACGCGCCTGGAACGTGGTGCACACCCTGTCCAAGCTGCTGTCGCCGCCGGCCGAGGCCTTCCGCTACTTCATCCTGGAACGCGGCGAAGTCTTCCTGGCCGAGCAATACGGCCGCCACATCCGCATGGCACCGCTGGGCGCCAGCTGAACCCGATTCATCAACAAATATAATGTTTGCTTAAGCAAATATCAGCATTTGCTGATTTGATCTCATGCGCAACTACACGCTTAAGCAACTGCAGACCTTCATCGAGGTCGCCCGCGAAAAGTCCGTCTCCCGAGCGGCCGAACGCCTGTTTGTCACGCAGCCCGCCGTGTCCATGCAGATCCGCCAGCTGGAAGAGGCCTTCGGCCTTTCGCTGATAGAACCGGTCGGCCGTAACATCCAGCTCACACATGCCGGCCTGGAGTTCCTGACCCATGCCATCGCCGCCCTGGGCAAGCTCAAGGACCTGGAAGCCAGCATGGCCGAGCATGTGGGCGCCAAGAAAGGCCGCATCGAGCTGGGCATCGTCAGCACCGCCAAGTACTTCGTGCCCATGTTGCTGGTGCGCTTCACCAAGCTGATGCCGGGCATCGACATTGCCCTGCACATCGACAACCGCGACAACATCCTGGGCATGCTCTCGCGCAACGAGCTGGACCTGGTGGTCATGGGCCGCGCCCCGGCCAACCTGGACTGCGAGGCCACGCCTTTCGCCAGCAACCCGCTGGGCATCGTGGCCCCGCCGGACCACCCGCTGGTGCGCCGCAAGCGCATGGCTTTCGACATCCTCAAGGACCACCCCTTTGTCGTGCGCGAGCAGGGTTCGGGCACGCGTGCGGCCATGGAACGCCTGTTCGAGCAGTACGAGATGCCGATCAAGGTGGCCATGGAGATGCCCAGCAACGAAACCATCAAGCAGGCCGTCATGGCCGGCATGGGCCTGGCCTTCCTCTCCATGCGCACGGTGCGCCACGAACTGGCGGCTGGCCACCTGGCCCTGCTGGACATCAGCGGCATGCCCATCGTCGGCAAGTGGTACGTCACCCACCTGAGCCAGAAAAAACTCTCGCCCGCGGCGCAATCGTTCAAGAAATTCCTGATCGAGCAGGCCGAGCCGCTGATCGACTCCTGGGCCTGAACAGCTGCGTTGCGCCCGCCGCTCAGGCGGCCTGCGACAGGCGTTGCGGTTCGTGCAGGCGGTAGACGCGGCCGTGCTTGTCCAGCGGCTCGATCACCGCTTCACGCACCAGGCGGCTGACCTCGCGGCTCACGGTTTCCAGCTTCAGGTCCAGCATGGCGCCCATATCGTCGCGCGCGAACAGGGTGACGGTGTGGCCGTCGCTCGGGCTGCGCATCTTGAGGATGAAGTTGGAAACACGCTGGCGTGCCGTGCCGAAGTTCAGGTCGGCCAGCCAGTCATCGGCATCCTTGAGCGCCGCCTGCCACTTCTGCATCAGGCGCAGGTGCAGACGCGGACTGCTCGCGCCGAGGGTGTGGATCACTTCCAGCGGAATGCGACAGACGGCGATCCCGGTCAGTGCCACGGCATCACAGTCGAAATGCCCGCCGCCCAGCGCCTCCAGCCCCGCCACGTCGCCCGGCCGCAGCACGCGCACGATGCGCTGGCGCCCGTCAGCCGTCACCCGCACCAGCTTGATCATGCCGCGGCGCAGCGTGTAGATCCCCTGTGCCCGCGATCCCTCGTTGTACAGCGCCTCGCCCGCTGCGAATTCGAGATCGTCGATCGGCGCATGGATCATGCCGAAATCCTGCTCGTTCAGGTCGGCGAACAGCACCATGTCGCGGATGCCGCAGCTGCGGCAATCGGAGGTGCCGCGCCAGGCGGATTCGGTCTTGATCGGAATCATGGCTGCATCGTGGATGGGGTCGCCCCAGGATACCCCCAAGTGTATAGTGGACCTTCCCTTCCTGTCTGGATCGCCGCCAGAACCCGACACCGCATGTGTGAACTGCTTGCCATCTCCAGCCGGCAGGCCACCCGCCTGAGCTTCTCGCTCACGGCGCTGGCCGGACACAGCACGCCCGGCCACAGCGCGCGCGACGGCTGGGGTGTGGCATGGTACGAAGACCGCAAGGTGGTGCTGCACCGGGAAACAGGCCCGGCCAGCGACAGCGCCCTGGCCAGGCAACTCGCCAGCGCAGGGCCGCCCACCACACTGGCCATCGCATACATCCGGCATGCCACGCGCGGCGCCCGCACGCTGGCCAACACCCAGCCCTTCGTGCGCGAACTCGGCGGTCGCAGCCATGTCTTTGCCCACAATGGCGATCTGCCCGGCCTGGCCGCTGACCCGCGCTACACCCCCGGACATTTCCAACCCGTCGGCGACACCGACTCCGAACAGGCTTTTTGCGCCCTGCTGGCGCGTCTGGCCCCCCTGTGGCAGCAAGGCACGCCCGGACTGCAGGAGCGGCTCGACACCGTCGCAGGCCTGGCGGCCGAGCTGCATGCTTACGGGCCGGCCAATTTCCTCTACGCCGACGGAGATGCCTTGTTTGCCCACGGTCACCGTCGCATCCAGGCCGACGGACGCATCGCGCCGCCCGGCCTGCACTGGCTGCAGCGCAGCTGCGCACAGGAGAGCGAGCCGCTGCAGGCCGATGGCGTCTGCGTGGGCTGCGGCTACCAGCAGGTGCTGCTGCTGGCCAGCGTACCGCTGAGCAAGGAACCCTGGCAGGCGCTGGCCGAAGGCGAAACCGTGGCCGTGCGCGGCGGTGAGTTGCTGGCACGCCGCCGGACCTGAGGATCACCCCGATGGCGCTGCCCTGGTCAGGCGCTAAGATCATCGGCATGAACCCGCAACGCAGACACTTGGTCGCCGGCAGCGCGCTTTTCGCCGGCAGCCTGGCCCTGGGCCGGTCCGCACTGGGGCAAGCTGTCGCCGCCCCCTCCTCCCCCGGCGTCGAGGCCAAGGCCGGTCCCCTGCCCGCACCGGGCACGCCATTGCGCCTGCCCGAGGTCGCGCTGTTCGATGGCACGGTGTTCCGCCCGACCCAGGCCGAAGGGCAGGTGCTCGCGGTCTACTGGTGGGCCAGCACCTGCCCCTTCTGCGCGCTGCAAAGCCCCGAGATGCAGAAGCTCTGGGAGTCGCAGCGCGCCCTGGGTGGCAAAGGCCTGCAGCTGCTCACCCTGTCGATCGACCGCCGACCCGAAGACGCATTGGCCTATCTGCAGAAAAAAGGCTATACCTTCCCTGCAGGCTTCGTCACGCCGGAGATCCATCGCGTTCTCCCGAAGCCCAGGGGCCTGCCCATCACCCTGATCCGCGGACGCGACGGCCGCGTGCTGCAGGGCGAAAAAGGCCAGCTCTTCCCGGAAGACGTGGAACTGCTGGCACGCTGGGCCGCCTGAGCGACAAAAATACAAGGGGAGACACATGGGTGCATCACTGGACGGCAAGCTGGTCGTCGCCATTTCCTCGCGGGCCCTGTTCGACTTCGAGGAAGAGAACAAGGTCTTCGAGCACGGCCACGGCCCGCACAAGGACCGCGCCTACATGAAACTGCAGCTGGACAAGCTGGACGTTCCGGCCAAGCCCGGCGTGGCCTTCTCCATGGTCAAGAAGTTGCTGGCCTTCAACGACCAGGAAGCCCAGCGCGTGGAGGTGGTGATCCTCTCGCGCAACGACCCGGTCTCGGGCATGCGCGTGTTCCGCTCGGCCCAGCACTACGGCCTGCCCATCGAGCGCGGCAGCTTCACGCGCGGCCAGTCGCCCTGGCGTTACCTCAAGCCCCTGCACACCAACCTCTTCCTCTCGGCCAACCCCGACGACGTGCGCGCCGCGCTGGCTCAGGGTTTCCCGGCCGCCACGGTGGCCACGCATTCGGTGCGCGCCCAGGACAACCACCCGCATGAAGTGCGCATCGCCTTCGACGGCGACGCCGTGCTCTTCAGCGACGAAGCCGAACGCGTGTTCCAGGCCGAAGGCCTGAACGCCTTCCAGCAGCACGAGCGCGACAAGGCCCACCAGCCCCTGCTGGCCGGCCCCTTCAAGCCCCTGCTGGCTGCGCTGCACCGCCTGCAGCAGGAAGGCACGCCCAGCATGCGCATCCGCACCGCGCTGGTGACGGCGCGCAGCGCACCGGCGCACGAGCGCGCCATCCGCACCCTGATGGACTGGCACATCGAAGTGGACGAAGCCATGTTCCTGGGCGGCCTGCCCAAGGGTGAGTTCCTGCGCGAATTCGAACCCGACTTCTTCTTCGACGACCAGACCGGCCACATCGAATCGGCCGCACAGCATGTGCCTTCGGGGCATGTGGCCAGCGGCGTCTCCAACCCCTGAGAACTTGTGCATAAATCTACTGCGCAACCCGATGGCGGCGTTGGGCGGTGCTCGCCATCCTCACGTACATCAAGTACGTTCCGGTGGCTGCGCTCCGTCCGCCTTGCCCTCGGGTCGCTCGCTACGATTTCTGCACAAGTTCTGCGTCACTCTGCTGACTTCTCACGCCACCCATTTTGAGCGAGTCCTCCAATGTCCATGCTCCACAAAGCGGCCCTCTTCAAGACCTTCCTCGTACGGACCTGGGCGCTGTCGCTGCCCTACTTCAAGTCCGAGGAAAAATGGAAAGCACGCGCCCTGCTCGCGGCCATCATCGGACTCAACCTCGGCTTCGTCTACACGCTGGTGCTGTTCAACGAATGGAACCGCTTCTTCTACGACGCGCTGCAGGAAAAAAACTACCCCGTGTTCCTGGAGCAGCTGCTGCGCTACACGCTGCTGGCCTTCCTCTACATCATCATCGCGGTCTACAAGTTCTACCTGACCCAGCAACTGGAAATCCGCTGGCGCGCCTGGATGACGCGTCACTACGTGAAGCGCTGGCTCAGCCATCAGGTCTATTACCACCTCGAACTCACGCGTTACGCCCAGCTGGCACCCGACCAGTCGCCCGACAACCCGGACCAGCGCATGCAGGAAGACCTCAACCTCTTCACCAGCCGCACCGTGGGCCTGAGCATGGAGCTGCTCAACGCGATCGTGACCTTCATCAGCTTCGTCGGCATCCTGTGGGCTCTGAGCGGCGAATTCACCTTCAACTGGGGCGGCACGGAATTCGCCATCCCCGGCTTCATGCTGTGGGTGGCCATCCTCTACTGCGCCGTGGGCACCGTGCTCACCCACTACGTGGGCCGCAAACTGATCCCGCTGAACTACGAGCAGCAGCGCCGCGAGGCCGATTTCCGCCACCACCTGGTGCGCGTGCGCGAATACAGCGAGGCCATTGCCCTGGACCGCGGCGAGACGGTGGAGAACCAGCAGCTCAACCTGCGCTTCGACCACGTGCTGCGCAACTACCTGCAGCTGATCGACGCCAAGAAGCGCCTGACCATGTTCACCTCCACCTTCTACCAGGCCTCGTCCGTGTTCCCCTTCCTGGTGGCGGCGCCGCGCTTCTTCAGCGGCGCCATCCAGCTCGGCGCCATGATGCAGATCGCCTCGGCCTTCAGCCGCGTACAGGATTCGCTGTCCTGGTTCATCGACAACTACGACAACCTGGCCGCCTGGCGCGCCACCACCGACCGCCTGACGCACTTCGAAAACGCCATCCGGGTTGCCAGCCGCCATCCTCCGCTGCAGCATGAAACCGGCAATGGCGCCGGCCTGCAGATCAGCAACCTGAGCCTGGATCTGCCCACCGGCAGCCGCCTGCTCGCGCACACCACGCTGCAGGTGCAGCCGGGCGACAGCATCCTGCTCAACGGGCCGTCGGGCAGCGGCAAGTCGACGCTGTTCCGCGCGCTGGCCGGCATCTGGCCACTGGCCTCTGGGCGTGTCGAGTTGCCGGCCTCCAGCATGTTCATCCCGCAACACCCCTACTTCCCCAACGCCAGCCTGCGCGACGCACTGGCCTACCCCGAGCCCGCAGCCAACTACGACGAGGCCACGCTGAAGCAAGCCCTGTGCGACGCGCTGCTGCCGCAGCTGGTGGACCAGCTCGACGAGGTGGACGCCTGGAGCCAGAAACTTTCGGGTGGCGAGCTGCAGCGCCTGGCGCTGGCGCGCGTGTTCTTGAAGAAACCCGCCTGGGTCTTTGCAGACGAAGCCACCAGCGCGCTGGACGCGGAGGCCGAGGAAACGCTCTACCGCAGGTTGATGGAAATGGTGAAGACGGGCAACGGCGCTATCGTTTCAATAGCACACCGGCAGAGCGTGGCGACTTACCACAGCCACACCTGGACCTTGACCCGGCGCAGCGACGAGACCGTGGCGCGCTTCGAACTCCAGCAGGCCTGAGGCACGGCAGCCCGCCCCCAGAGGCCCCTAGCGGTAACGCTGGGCGATCTCGCGAACCTGGTTTGCCAGAGCTTCGTTCGTCACGTCCCCGGAAGACAGCGCGAACGAACCGGTGACCCGGCCGCCCTTCTTTTCGATGCGCTCGCTCATCTTGCGCAACGCACCGGCAGCGTCCTTGCCCCCCATCGTCATGAAGGGAACCACCTGCTTGCCGCTGAAGTCGGCCTGGCCGATGAAGGCATTGATCGGCGTCGACGGACTGCCCGCCCAGACCGGCGAGCCGACGAAGACCCGCTCGTAAGCCTGCAGGCTGGTGTCGATGGGCTTGATCGGGGCTTGCGCCCCCCGCAGCGCCCCCATCGAGCCGCTCACCATGAGCCACCAGGTGGGCGCACGCGACTCGGCGTCTTCCACGCGCCGCAGGTCTGCGCCCAGTTCACGGGCCAGGGCTTGCGCCACGACCTCCGTCTTTCCCGTCAAGGAGTAATACACGACAAGTGTCTTCATGGCCTTGGCCCCTCCCAAGTCGGTGTTTTGTGCGATTGCCACCCCTGCAAGCAGACTGCACAGGAGAGCGGCGAGGATGCGTTGCATGATCCCTCCATAGGCATTACCCGTGGCGCGCTCATCTGAAGTGAACGACCTTCCCCTCAAAAGATTAGCGAGAAATTGCGCAGTTTCAAGCACGGGGCCGGGCCGGCCGTTCTCCAGCCTCGGGTCAAGCGGCCGCGGGCGCCGCGCGGTAGCGCTCCCAGCCGCGCGCGCGCAGCTCACAGGCCGGGCAGGTGCCGCAGCCATACCCCCAGGCGTGGCGGTGGGTGCGGTCGCCCAAGTAGCAGGTGTGGGTGTGCTCGACGATCAGGTCCACCAGCGCGGTGCCGCCCAGGGCCTCGGCCATGCGCCACGTATCGGCCTTGTCGATCCACATCAGCGGCGTCTCGATCAGGTAGCGCTTGTCCATGCCCAGCGACAGCGCCAGTTGCATGGCCTTCATGGTGTCGTCGCGGCAATCGGGGTAACCCGAGAAATCGGTTTCGCACACACCGGTCACGATGACCTGCAGGTCGCGCCGGTAGGCCACGGCCGCAGCCAGCGTGAGGAACAGCAGGTTGCGCCCGGGCACGAAGGTGTTGGGCAGGCCGCTGGATTCCATCTTGAAGGCCGTCTCACGCGTGAGCGAGGTCTCGCTCACCGCCCCCAGCACGGCCAGGTCCAGCATGTGGTCCTGGCCCAGCCTGGGCGCCCAGTGCGGAAACTGGCGACGGATCTCGGCCAGCACCTGCACACGGGCTTCCAGCTCCACATGGTGGCGCTGGCGGTAATCAAAGGCGATGGTTTCGACGCGCTCGTAGGACTTGAGGGCGTGGGCCAGGCAGGTGGTGGAATCCTGCCCGCCGGAGAAAAGGACGAGGGCGGTCTTGTGCAGCATGCCCCAATGTTATCGCCCCGCCCCGGGCTGCTGACGGCTGGCGTCTATTCCGGCTTCTCGGTCTTCTTGATCCGGCTCGGCGAGTAAGTCAGCACTTCCTTGGAGATCACCCCCGGCGTGGCCATAGGATCGACGTTCCGGTTGGCCGCCTGGCTCTGCGCCTGGATCTGCTGGTTCACGCTCGGGTTCTGCCCCGGGTTGTTCTGCATCCAGATCTCGACCACGCGCGCGCTTGCGCTCCAGACCGCGTGCATGTGGTCGATCAGCATCTTGGACAAGGGCTCCTTGGGCGGCGCTTCTTCCTGCCGCGCCACGGTCTCCTTGCGCTGCGTCCAGTCCTTGGACGAGTTGTCAGCCTGGCTGCCGCCCTGCAACGGGTCAGCCTTGGCGGCCGCTTGGTTGGCCTGGGCCTGCACCACGGGGTTGATGTCGTTCACCACGCTGACGGATTCCTGCACGGGCGCCGGCGGATTCACCGGCGCCACCGGGATCACCCTGGCAGCGGCGGGTACAACTACCTCCGAGCCGGCCGGCCGGATGGCAGTTCGCTCTAAGTTAGGTAGTTGCATGATGGCTATTCACCTCGGCCCGGAAGCGGGAGGCTTTTATCCTGTTACGTACATTGGTTAACGGCAGAAATGGGGGCTTATTTAGGCCTATTTTCAAAAAACTTGGGGTTTGGGCGCTCCAAAACCCCATGGAATGTCGCCCTTCCAGTCTTTGTGAGACTTTTTGGCTTATTTCAGCCAAAAAAAACAAGGGCTCCCGGCTGGTGGCCGGACGCCCTTGGGATCTGCCTGAGTCGAAGGACTTCTATTGCCAGTTCGCCGCAATCACCGGGGTCAGGGTTGCAGCGTAGCTTTCCGGCAAGGTGGTCTGGCCAGCGGGTGGCGGCGTGAAGGCCGCCATGGCTTGCACCAGGTTTTGCACTTGGCTGTCTAGCAGTTGCCGGCCGTCTGAGAGTTGCAGCGCTTCCACATGGCGATCTGTGCCCAGATACCAATTGGCAACAGTCACTTTGTCACTGCTGCCTATCAAAGAGATCTCCAGGCTATTACCCACTTGTCGCAACCAGATCTGTTCCGCCGTGATGTCATGGCCGAATTGCAGGACATCCTCGACGCCAGCCGTGGCGTCGGTCTCTACCAACACGTCCTGGCCTTCGCCGCGCGCGAAGAGATAGGTGTCAGCGCCGGCGCCACCTTCAAGCCGGTCGTTACCCGCACCACCCTCCAAGGTGTCCGCCTCCAGGCCACCACGCAGTGTGTCGTTGCCGCCCAAACCATGCAGCGTGTTGCCAGCGACATTGCCCGTGATGACGTTGTTGAGCTCGTTGCCCGTGCCGCTGGTCGCGGCCGTGCCGGTCAAGGCCAGGTTCTCCAGATTGGCGCCTAGGGTGTAGTCCACCAGCGACTGCACGGTGTCCGTGCCTTCGTCAGCCAGTTCGGTCACTGCATCACCAGCTTCATCGACCACGTAGACGTCGTTGCCTGCACCACCTGCCAGTTGGTCGGCTCCAGCTCCGCCATCCAGGCGATCGTTGCCCTCACCACCT